>NZ_JQKD01000041.1 GCF_000745855.1 Xenophilus azovorans DSM 13620 | reverse complement strand
TGACCAGCACGGCAAACACCCGCTCCCAGACACCAGCGGCGGCCCAGCGCGTGAAGCGCTTGTGCACGGTCTTGTACTTGCCGTAGCGTTGCGGCAGGTCGCTCCAGCGCGCACCCGAGCGCAGCACCCACAGCACGCCATTGACGAAGGCACGGTTGTCTGCGCCACTGCGCCCAGGGTCCGAGGCTTTGCCGGGCAGCAAACCCTCAAGACGCTTCCATTGGTGATCTGTCAGTTCGTAGCGGATCGGGCGAGACATTCAGGCTGGCTTCCTCCTGCCCGTATCGTCTCATCTCCCATGTTCGTCGCCCTGAATGTCGATTCAGCCTAGTCAGGACCAGGCGACGAAGCGCCTGCGGATGTGCGTGGGCTGTTCCAGCTCGTCGACGATGGCGGCGGCCAGGTCGGCGCTGCTGATGCCGGCGGGGATGCCGGCCTTCATCGGCACCTCGTCGCCGCCGGTCTGGTAGCGGCCGGTGCGCTCGCCCGGCGCGAGCAGCGGCGGCGGCGAGACGAAGGTCCAGTCCAGCGCGGTCTCGCCCTGCATGCGCGCCAGCTCGTCGCGTGCGGCCCGGGCGCCGGGCACCACGTTGGCCGGCACCTGGCCGGCGAACTCGGGCGTGTCCACCAACTGCACGCCGGGCGCCACGTACAGGCTGCCGGCGCCGCCGACCACCAGGAGGCGCTTCACGCCGGCCTGTTTCACGCCGTCGGCGATGGCCTTGGAGCCGGCCATGAACAATTCGTAGAGCTTCGGCTCGTTCCAGCCCGGGTTGTAGGCGCTGACGACGGCGTCCACGCCGGCCACCGCCCGGGCGACCTGGGTGCTGTCCAGCACGTCGGCCTGCACCACCTCCAGGCCGGGGCGCGCCTCGAGCTTGGCCGGGGTGCGGGCCAGGGCGCGCACCGCGTGGCCGCGCGACAGCAGTTCGTTCAGGAGGGCCGAGCCGACGAAGCCGGTGGCGCCGATGAGGGCGACGTTCATGAGGGATGTCCTTGAAAGATCGAAAAAAGCGATGAGGCAAGTCTCCCAGCTTCACGATCACGGCAGAAGTCCGAGAATCGAGACAACTTCGTTTAGCTGGACTTCACAATGGACGACTTCCGCCGCCTGGCCCTCTTCGCCGAGGTGGTGCGCTGCGGCTCCTTCAGCGCGGCCGCGCGGCACCTGCGCATCAGCACCTCGGCGGTGAGCCAGCAGGTGCGCGCGCTGGAGCAGGCGCACGGCGTCACGCTGCTGCACCGCACGACGCGCAAGCTGGCGCTCACCGAGGCCGGCGCGCGCTTCGCCGAGCACTGCCGGCGCATGGTGGAGGCCGCGGCCCAGGCCCGCGCGCAGCTCGACCTGGCGCGCGACGCGCCCGAGGGCGAGCTGCGCGTGGCCGCGCCGGTGGGCTTCGCCCGCCACCTCGGCCCGGCGCTGGCGCCGCTTTTGGCCCAGCATCCGGCGCTGGAGCTGCGCCTGCTGGTCGACGACGCCATGATCGACCTGGTCGACGCCCGCATCGACCTGGCGCTGCGCGTCGGCCGCCTGGCCGATTCGAGCTGGGTGGCGCAGCCCCTGTGCCGCTTCGAGATGCTGCTGTGCGCCGCGCCGGCCTGGCTGGCGCGTGCCGGCGAGCCGCGCACGCCGCAGGACCTCGCTATGCAGCAGTGGGTGGCCTCGCCGCGCGGCGGCCGGCTGCTGCGGCTGGAGCTGTCCGGCGCGGGCGGCGAGGTGCTGGCGCTGGAGGTGCCGGTGCGCGTCACCAGCAACAACCAGCTCACGCTGCAGCAGATGTGCGCGGCCGGCCTGGGCCTCGCGCCGCTGGTGCGTGCCGACGTCGACGACGAGCTGCGCGCCGGCCGGCTGGTGCCGGTGCTGCCGGGGTGGCGGCTGGCGCCGCTGCCGGTCTATGCGGTCACGCCGCAGCGCGACGGCCGGCCGGCCAAGGTGCGGCATGCCATCGCGGCGATCGAGCGCCACCTGCGCGGGCTGCCGGGCGCGCTGGGCGGATGAGGGCCGTCAGAAGTCCACCAGGCTCAGGCCGAAGCTGAACACGGTGCGCTTGCGGTTGTAGTCCACCAGCGTGTCGCCGTAGCCGTGATAGAGCTGGGTGTGCCAGCGCAGGTTGCTGGTGGCCGGGTCGCCGAGGGCGCGCATCCACTCCAGCCGCACGCCGCCGCGGCCGCTGCCGCCGATGGCGCCGCGCACCGTCATCGCCAGCGTGTTCTCCCGGTTCACGTACCAGCTGCCGGTGATCTCGCTGTGGCCCAGGTACTTGGTGATGTCCGGGTTGTCGTCGTCGGACGCGCCCTCGTGGATGCGCTTCCACACGCGGCCGGTGATGGCGAAGCGGTTGTCCAGCTCCACGCCGCCCATGAGGAACACGCGGTTCCAGCTGCGCGACAGCGGCAGGCTCTGGCCGTTGGACTGGTGCACGATGCCCACGCCGGCATAGCGCCAGCGCCAGCCCCAGGGCAGCTTCGCGTCGACCGGGTAGACGTACATCAGCTCCGGCTCGTGGTCGGTCGTGCGGAAGGGCCGCGAGATGTCGGCGCTGAACAGCTGCCAGGTGGACTGCTGCGAGTACGCGAACCACAGCGAATCCTTCTTGACCGGATTGCCCTGGGTGAGGAGGCCCTGCGCGAGCTTGGTGCGCACCGACAGGCCGATGCGCATCTCCTGTGCCTTGTAGTTCACCGGCGAGGCCGTGTGGCCGGGCGAGGGCGAGGTGGGCGTCTCGGGCGCATGGCTGGCGGTCGAGACGGACACGTTCAGCGGCCGGTAGCCGCGGAAGGTGAAGGTGCCGCAGTCGGTGCCTTCCTCCAGCTCCCAGAAGCGCGAGAGCGTGGAGTACTGCCGGTCGCGGCAGCCCTCGTCGCCGACGGCGATCACCCGCGTGGCGGGCACGCTGGCGTCCACCGGCCGGTCGGCCGCGGGCGCGCCGGGCGGCTGCGCGCTGGCCAGCGCGGGCGGTGCCGGCGGCAGGGCCGCTGCGGGCTGCGCCTGCTGCTGCGCCCAGCGGTCGAAGCAAGCCAGGCGGGCGTCCTTGTCGTCGGCCAGGCGGGCGCACTGCTGCCAAGTGAGCTGCGCCTCGGCCAGCGGGCTGGCGGGCGTGCCGTCGGGCCGGACCTGCGCCGCCGCCAGGCCGGGCAGCGCGCAGGAGCAGGCCAGGGCCAGCGTCAGGGGGAGGGTGGGGAGGCCCGGGTCAGCACGAAGCTGAGCGTGCGGTCGTCGGCTGCGTTTCGCCATGTTCCTTTGAACTCCTTGCCGCACGAGGCGGGAACCAGCTCGGCCGTCCAGACCGCGCTGATGCTGCGGCCGTCGCGCGATTCGTCGAGCGCGAGGATGCCGTCGTCGGTCACGTCGCCGGCGAGCTGGGATGTGTGGGGGGAAGCCGGGCCGCCGCGCGTCACGCTGCCGCGCACGCTGCCGGCGTATTCGGGGTGGGCATGCAGCGCCACGGAAGCGGCATCCGCCGCGCCGTCGAAGCGCGCCAGCCAGCGCCCGTAGAGTGCCTCGACCGGCAGCGCCCGCGCGTCGGCCGGGCAACCCGGCGGCGCGTCGGACGAGGCCGCGTCTTTCCCCGCCGGCGCCGCGCAGGCGGCCAGCAGCAGGGCGCACAGGGCGGCGGCGAACCAGCGGGACAGGAGGCGCGCACGCATGCTTCTTCGCCTCACCCGGCCGCGTTGGCCGCGGCCTGCTGCTGCGCCTTGCGCGCGAACTCGGCGCGCAGCGCCTTGAGCTTCTCGCGCGGGTCTTCCTTCGCGGTGGTCTTGTCCAGCGCCATCTCGGCGATGAAGCGGCTGGGCAGGGCCTGCACCATCTCGCGGCCCTTCTTGCGGCGCTTGAGCCAGCTCACCGCCAGCGTGCGCTGCGCGCGGGTGATGCCCACGTACATCAGGCGGCGCTCTTCCTGCAGGCGCTCGGCGATGCTCTCGCTCACCTTCTCCTGGCGGCCCTCGTCGTCGTCCAGCTTGAAGGGCAGCAGGCCCTCGTTCACGCCGACCAGCATCACGTGCGGCCATTCCAGGCCCTTGGCGGCGTGCAGGGTGGACAGGGTGAGCACGTTCTGGTCCTGTTCGCGCTCGCTGATGGTCGAGAGCAGCGAGATGGTCTGCGCCACCTCGAGCAGGCTCTTGGGCTCCTCGGCCTGCGCGTTGGCGCCGCTGGCGTCGGCGATCTGGCCGCCGCAGCGCTGGGCCATCCAGTCGCAGAACTCCATCACGTTGGTCCAGCGCGCGGCCGCGGCCTGCTCGCTGTCCTCGCCGTCGTAGAGATGCTTCTCGTACTCGATTTCCTTGAGCCAGGTGTTCAGGAAGGCGCGCGCGTCCTCGGCGCCCTTGGTGTGGCGGGCGCGGTATTCGAGGTCGTTGATGTAGCGGCCGAACTCGTGCAGCCCTTCGATGCCGCGCTTGGGCACGGCGCTGGGCAGCGAAGGCGAGAACAGCGCCTCGAACAGGCTGACCTTGTACTGGCTGGCGAACACGCCCAGCTGCGCCAGCGTGGTGTGGCCGATGCCGCGCTTGGGCGTGGTCACGGCGCGCAGGAAGGCCGGGTCGTCGTCGTTGTTGACCCACAGGCGGAACCAGCCGCACAGGTCGCGGATCTCGGCGCGGTCGAAGAAGCTCTGCCCGCCCGAGACCTTGTAGGGGATGTTGGCGCGGCGCAGCGCCTGCTCGAACACGCGCGCCTGGTGGTTGGCGCGGTAGAGGATGGCGAAGTCGCGCCACTCCTTGTGCGCCGAGGCCTCGCGCAGGCCCTGGATGCGCGCCACCGCGCGCTCGGCCTCGTGCTGCTCGTTGTCGCAGTCGACCACGCGCACCGGCTCGCCCTCGCCCAGATCGGAGAACAGCGTCTTCGGGAACAGCTTGGGATTGGGCCCGATCACGTTGTTGGCCGCGCGCAGGATGGCGCTGGTGGAGCGGTAGTTCTGCTCCAGCTTGATGACCTTGAGCTCGGGGAAGTCGACCGGCAGCTTCTTCAGGTTGTCCAGCGTGGCGCCGCGCCAGCCGTAGATCGACTGGTCGTCGTCGCCCACCGCGGTGAAGCGGCCGCGCTCCCCGGTCAGCAGCTTGAGCACCTCGTACTGCGTGGCGTTGGTGTCCTGGTACTCGTCCACCAGGATGTGGCCGAGCTGGCGCTGCCACTTCTCGCGCACCGCGTCGTGCTTGCGCAGCAGCTGCAGCGGCAGGCCGATCAGGTCGTCGAAATCCACGCTCTGGTAGGCCGCGAGGCGTTCCTCGTAGCGCGCCATGATCTTCGCGGTGATGCGCTCGTTGTCGTCGGCCGCCTGGGCCTCCGCCGCCGCCGCGTTCAGGCCCATGTTCTTCCACTTGCTGATGGTCCACTGCCAGAGGCGGGCGGTGGCCGCGTCGGTGGTGCCGCCGGCGTCCTTCAGGATCTTCAGCACGTCGTCGCTGTCGAGGATGCTGAACTGCGGCTTGAGCCCCAGCACCGCGCCGTCCTCGCGCATCATGCGCACGCCCAGCGCGTGGAAAGTGCACACCACCACGCCCTTCGCGGGCTTGCCGATCAGGCCCTTGGCCCGTTCGCGCATCTCCGCCGCCGCCTTGTTGGTGAAGGTGATGGCGGCGATGCGCTTCGGGTCCAGCCCGGCCTGGATCAGCCGCGCGATCTTGTGCGTGATGACGCGCGTCTTGCCCGAGCCCGCGCCGGCGAGCACGAGGCAGGGGCCGTGCAGGTAGTTCACGGCTTCCTGCTGGGCGAGGTTGAGGCCGGCGGACATGCGAACGAAAAAAGGAAAAGGATTCTCGACAAGGAAAAGGGCAGCGCAGGCACGCCCTTGGCGGGATCAGCCCGCGAGTGCGCGGGCGGCGGCTTTCACGTGCTGGTGCAAGTCCGGCAGGTCGCTGCGGATCGTCCTCCAGACGATCTCGAAGTCCACCTTGAAGTAGCCGTGGGCGACAGCGTTGCGCATCTGGTAGGCGAACGAGAGCGGCAACTCGGGATGCGCCGCCGAGAACTCGGGGTGGTGTTTCTGTATGTTGTTGCTGGCCTCGCCGATGATTTCCAGGTTCCGGATCACGGCGTCCTGGACCAAGGGGGTGTTCAGGAACGCGGCTTCATCCATGTTCCCGGTGTAGCGGCCGATGCGCTCGATGGCTTCGGTGATGTGGGCGAGATAGTCGGCAAGGCGCTGCTGGCCGCTGGTCATACGGGACGGGCCTCCGCGAGCACGCTGTCCCGGAACGTGTCGGGCAGGGCGTTGGGCGTCAGCACGTCCACCGGCACGCCCAGCAGCTCGGCCAACTCGTGGCGGATCGCACCGATGTCGAGCAGCGTCGTCTCGGGTGTCGGGTCGATGAGGATGTCCAGGTCGCTGCTGTCCGTGTCGTGGCCGCGCAGCACCGAGCCGAACACCCGCGCGTTGCGGGCGCGATGCGACTCCACCACGCGTCGGATCGTGGCGCGGTGCGAGGCCAGGGCTTCGGAAGGTTTCATGCGTTTCCGGACGGGGGCTGAGTCGGGCAATGATACGGGCCGCCCCCGTACGCTCGTCCGGCTGCATGACAATGCGCCGCCGTGCTGGCCGTCTTTCTCGTCACCTTCCCCTTCTTCGCCCTGATCGCGGCCGGCTACGCGGCGGCGCGCTCGCGCCTGCTGCCGCTGGAGGCCATCCCGGGCCTCAATGCCTTCGTGCTGTTCTTCGCGCTGCCGTGCATGCTCTACCAGTTCGGGGCGCGCACGCCGATCGCGCAGCTGCTCGACGCCAGCGTGGCGCTGGTGTGGGGCGCGGCGGCGCTGCTGGTGGTGGCGGCCACGGTGCGCCTGACGCGGCGCGGGCGCATCGGCTGGAACGACGCGGCCTTCGGCGCGCTGGTGGCGGCCTTCCCCAACACCGGCTTCATGGGCGTGCCGCTGCTGGCGGCGCTGCTGGGCGCGGCAGCGACGGGGCCGGTGATCATCTCGATCGTGTTCGACATGGTCGTGACCTCCTCGCTGTGCATCGCACTGTCGCGGCTGGACGCGACGGGCCACGCCGGCGGCGCCGCGTTCTGGCAGGCGGCGCGCAAGGCGCTGCGCGGCATCGTGCTGAACCCGATGCCCTGGTCGATCCTGCTGGGCGCGGCGGCCTCGGCCGCGCAGTGGCGGCTGCCGGGGCCGGCCGACCGCACCGTCTCCATGCTGGCCGACGCCGCCTCGCCGGCGGCCCTGTTCACCATCGGCGCCGTGCTGGCGCGCGGGGCGCTGCTGGCGCGGGCGCAAGGGGCCTCCTCGCGACGCGGCGCCGTGGCGGACGTGCTGCCGGTGGTGCTGGTCAAGCTGGTGGCGCACCCGCTGCTGGTGGCCGGGCTGGGCGCCGCCGCGCGCGCCGCGGGGTTGCCGCTGTCGCAGGGCGCACTCGTCACGCTGGTGCTGGTGGCGGCCCTGCCCAGCGCCAGCAACGTCTCGATGCTGGCCGAGCGCTTCGGCGCCGACAACGCGCGCATCGCCCGCATCATCCTGTGGACGACCGTGGCGGCCTTCTTCAGCTTTCCGCTGGCGGTCGGCTGGCTGCGCTGAGCCTGGGTGCCGCCATGCAGGCGTGCGCTCACGCCTCTTACATAAATGAATTCTTTAGTATTCATTGACTGGTACATTCGCCCCGCAACTCAGGGAGAACCCAGTCATGAATGCGCTGCAACAGGGCGGCGGCGCGGCAGAGCCCGCGCCTGCCGCCGCTGATCCGCCGTCTGCCCACCTGCTCCCCGCCGGCGAACCGGCGGGCGATTTCCGCCTCCTCGGCCTGATCGGCGAGGGCGCCTCCGGCATCGTCTACCGCGCCGACCAGCCGCCCAGCCGGCGCGAGTGCGCCGTCAGGGAATACCTGCCGGTGCCGCTGGCCTCGCGCGTGGCGGGTACCGAGCGGGTGCAGCCCCGCTCCGGCGCGCACGCGGCGGCCTTCGATGCCGGGCGCCTTCACTTCCTCGACGGCGCGCGGGTGCTGATGCGCCTGAACCACCCGGCGCTGGCCAAGGTGCTGGCGCGTTGGGAGGCCAACGGCACCGCCTACCAGGCCATGCCCGTGTACGAGGGGCCGACGCTGGCGCAGGCGCTGGCCCGCCGCGGCGGCCCGTCGGACGAGCGGGAACTCCTCGGCTGGCTGCTGCCGCTGCTCGACGCGCTGCGGCTGCTCCACGCGCAGCCCTGCCTGCATCGCGGCATCACGCCCTGGAACATCGTGCTGGCCGAGCGCGGGCCAGTGCTGCTGGACCTGGGCGGACCCGGCGATGCGCCCCCCGTTTCGGCTGCCGCCCGCCGCTATGCCGCACCCGAGGTGGACGGTGCCCGGGCGCAGGAGCAGGGGCCGTGGAGCGACCTCTATGCGCTGGCTGCGGTGGCCTGCGAAGCCCTCACGGGCCATCCGCCGCCGCCGGCCGCCGAGCGGATGGTGGACGACCGCCTGCAGCGGCTGTCGCGGCTGGCCGGCCCGGCCTGTGGCGCGCCGCTGCTGGCGACGCTGGACGCCGCCCTGGCGCTGCGGCCGGAAGACCGGCCGCGCAGCGCCGCCGACTTCCTGCAGCGCCTGCAGGGCGGCGGCCCTGCATCGCAGCCGCCGGCCTCGCCGCGGGAGGCGCTCCGCATCGCGCCGGCCGCCGCCGCGCACGCACAGCCTGCCGTGCCGTCGCCGTCTGCGGCCGGCAGGCGCGACCGCGGCGTCGTCCTGGTGGCCCTGGTCGCCGCGCTCGCCGGCGCCGCCCTGCTGTGGCTGTGGCCGGCCGACCGGGAGACCGCGCCGCCGCCGGCCCCGCACAAGTCGGCGCCGATGGCCGCGGCGCGGTCGGGCGATGACCTCACGCTTCTGGGCCCTGTCTCGTCGGGGGCAGGACGTCGTGTCGGCATGTAGGTAAAAATGCTGACCCTTCGGCACGGATTTGGCCCGCACAGTGGGCGTCTGTGACCGGGCCGGCCGGTGCACGGGAGGCGGGCGGCGAGACCAGGAGGGCTTGTCATGGGAACACTGATGCTTTGGTGGGGCGTGCTGCTCGCGGTGCTGGCGATCGGCGGCTGGGCGGCGCTGCAGCGGCTGCGCGGCCGGCGCCGCCGTCACGGGCCGCTGCGCTACGTGCAGATGAGCAAGCGCCCGCTCGAAACGGGCTGATCGGATCAGATGCTCTGCGGGTCCACGTCGACCAGCCAGCGGATGATGCCCTTGCCTTCGGGCGTGCGCCGCAGGGCGTGCAGCAGCGGCTGCCAGCCGGCCAGCAGGCGCTGCAGCGCGGCGCGCGAGTCGCTTTCGACCAGCATCTGGGCGCGCTCGACGTTGGCCACGCGCTGCACCGCCAGCGGCACCGGCGGGTAGCGCATCACCCGCGCGGCCTCGGGCAGCGACTCGGCCGCGCTGCTGGCGGCCTGCAGGAAGGCCTGCGCCGCCTCCTGCGTGCGCGCATCGGCCCGCAGCAGGGCCTGGAAGCTGAAGGGCGGCATGCCGGCCGCCTGCCGCTCGGCGAGCTGCCGCGCGGCGAAGGCCGGGTAGTCGTGCCGGCGCAGCGCGTCGAACAGCGGGTGCTGCGGGTGGTGCGTCTGGATCCACATCTCGGCCGTGCTGCCCTGCGCCGCCAGCCACGCGCTGTCGCGGCCGGCACGGCCGGCGGACTGCATCAGCAGCGAGAACAGGCGCTCCGGCGCGCGGAAGTCGCTGGAGAACAGGGCCGAATCGGGGTTCGCGGCCGCCACCAGCGTGATGCGCCGGAAATCATGCCCCTTGGCGATCATCTGCGTGCCCACCAGCACGTCCACGTCGCCGGCGTGGACCTCGGCGAGCTGGCGCTCCAGCGCGCCCTCGTGGCGGGTGCTGTCGGCGTCGATGCGGGCCACGCGCACCGGCGTGCCGTCGGGGCGCGCCACGCCGGCGAACAGCTCCGCCAGGTGCTCCTCCAGCCGCTCGGTGCCGCGGCCGACCGGCGCGATGTCCGGGTTGCCGCAGGCCGGGCAGGCGCGCGGCACCCGCTCGGTGAAGCCGCAGTGGTGGCAGCGCAGGGTGCGGTCGATCTTGTGGAAGACGCGGAAGGCGCTGCAATGAGGGCACTCGCTCTTCCAGCCGCAGTCGGCGCAGGCCAGCACCGGCGCGTAGCCGCGGCGGTTGAGGAAGACCATGCTCTGCTCGCCGCGCGCCACGCGCTCGCCGATGGCCTCCAGGAGCGGCGGCGAGAGCACCGTGCCGCCGGGCTGGCGCGTCATGTCCACCAGCCGCACCCGGGGCAGCGCCCCTTCGCCGATGCGCGAGGGCATGGCCAGGCGCCGGTAGCGGCCGCCCGGGTCCTCGCCTTCCGGCGGGCGGCTGCTGTGCCAGCTCTCGAGCGAGGGCGTGGCCGAGCCGAGCAGCACCTTGGCGCCCTCGCGCCGGCCGCGCCACACGGCCAGGTCGCGTGCCGAGTAGCGCGCGCCCTCCTGCTGCTTGTAGCTGGGGTCGTGCTCCTCGTCGACCACGATCAACGCCAGCCGCGGCAGCGCGGCGAACACCGCCATGCGCGTGCCCAGCACGATGCGCGCGCGCCCCAGGTGCGCCGCCAGCCAGGCCGCCAGCCGCTGCGGCGGCGTCATGCCGCTGTGCATGGCGACCACCGCATCCTCGCCGTACAGCGGCGCGAAGCGGGCCCGGAAGCGCGCCTCCAGCTGGGGCGTGAGGTTGATCTCCGGCACCATGACCAGCGCCTGGGCCGCGCCGTCGGCGGCCAGGGCGTCGGCCACGGCGCGCAGGTAGACCTCGGTCTTGCCGCTGCCGGTGCTGCCGAAGAGCAGGAAGGGGCCGGCCTCCTGCACCACGGCCGCCAGCACGGCCGCCTGCTCGGCGCTGGGTTCGGGCGGAAGGTCCGTGGCGGCGCCCGGCGCGGCGGCGGGCCGGGCCGCCTGCCGCTTCAGGCGTCGGGCGAGCTGGGTGGCGTCCAGGTCGCGCAACTGCGGCGGCAGGGCGGCCAGCGCCACCTCGCCGCGCGAGCGCTGGTAGTAGCGCGCGGTGAAGTCGACCAGGTCGCGCCAGGCGGCCGGCAGGGGCGCCAGGCCGTCGAGCACGGCCGCCACGGGTCGCAGTGCAGGAAGGAGGGCGTCGCTGCCCGGCTCTTCCGACGCGGCCGCCGCGGGCTCCCACACCACGCCCAGCACCTCGCGCCGTCCCAGGGGCACCCGCACCAGCGTGCCGGGCGGCAGGGCCGCCGGCGCCAGGTAGCTCAGCAGGTCGCCCAACGCCGCGTGCGCCGGGGTCTGGACCGCCACCTGCACCACCGTCGCCGCGGGGCCTTCGGATGTGCCGCTCATTTCTACATTCCGTCTCAGCAAGCGGCCTTAAGTCGTTGATTCCACGGCGCTTTGCGCTTCATCCAAAGAAGATGTGGATAACTTTGTTGATAGAGCGGCCCCATGCGCCCCGAAGGCGCATGGATCAAGGCTTCCGCCGTTTTGCACGCAAAAAGGGCAAAGATGGAAAATCCTTTGAAATCAACCACTTGTGCACGCTATCGCTTTGGTAGCGGCGGCATTCTGCGAAGCGGAATTTTTGCGCGCCGCAGCAGTACCGGTGTGCATAAGTCAGCCGCTCCTCACGTTTTCAGTCTTGACAAATCGCGACGTCGCAAAACCGAATTTACAAACTATCACAATCAGCGGCCGGCCTGCGCGGCGCGCAGCGCGCGTGAGTGAGCGTGCACTGCGCCGACCAGTGCCGCCACGTGTTCCGGCGGCGTGAACTGGCTGATGCCGTGCCCCAGGTTGAAGATGTGCGCGGGGCCCGGCGACGCGGCGTCGGTGTGCGGGACGCCGAAGCTGTCGAGCACCTTCCGGGCCTCGGTTTCGATGCGTTCGGGGGGCGCGAAGAGCACGTTCGGGTCCAAGTTGCCCTGTAGCGCCTTGGCCCGCGGGCCGTGCTCGCCCACCTGCGCACGGGCGGCGCCCAGGTTCACCGTCCAGTCCAGGCCCAGCACCTCGCAGTCCAGCGCGCCCATCTCCGCCAGCCACAGGCCGCCGCCCTTGGTGAAGACGACGCGTGGCACGTCCTGCCCGTCGGGGCCATGGCGCTTGAGCTGCGCCAGCACGCGCGCCGTGTAGGCCAGGCTGAAATCCTGGAAGGCCCCGTCGGCCAGCACGCCGCCCCAACTGTCGAAGACCATCACCGCCTGCGCGCCGGCGTCGATCTGGGCGTTGAGGTACGCCGCCACCGCGTCGGCGTTGACTGCCAGGATGCGGTGCATCAGGTCGGGCCGGCCGTAGAGCATGGACTTGACCAGCCGGTAGTCGCTGGAGCCGGCGCCCTCGACCATGTAGCAGGCCAGCGTCCAGGGGCTGCCCGAGAAGCCGATCAGCGGCACCCGGCCGGCCAGCGCGCGGCGGATGGAGGCGACGGCGTCGAACACGTAGCGCAGCCGCTCCAGGTCGGGCACGGCCAGCGCGGCCACGGCGGCCTCGTCACGCACCGGCCGGGCGAAGCGCGGGCCTTCGCCGGCCTCGAAGGACAGGCCCAGCCCCATCGCGTCGGGCACCGTGAGGATGTCGGAGAACAGGATCGCCGCGTCCAGCGGGAAGCGCTCCAGCGGCTGCAGCGTGACCTCGGTGGCGAAGTCCACGTTCGTCGCCAGCCCCATGAAGCTGCCGGCCTTCGCCCGCGTCGCCACGTATTCGGGCAGGTAGCGCCCGGCCTGGCGCATCAGCCAGACCGGCGTGTGATCGGTGGCCTGGCGCCGGCAGGCGCGCAGGAAGGTGTCGTTCTTCAGCGGGGCGAAAGGCATCGGCGGATTGTCGCCCCGATGCCTGCGCCGGCCGGGGGCGCTGCTAGGCGAACACGTCGGACACGTAGCGCCCGCTCTCGCGCTCGATCTTCTCGACCCAGGCCTCGGCCGCCTCGGGCGTGGCGCCCACGGCTTCCTGGTAGATGCGCACGAAGGTCTCGCGCACGGCGGGCGCCATGTGGCGGCCGTCGCCGCAGACATACACGTGCGCGCCCCTGCGGAACAGCTCGGACACGTCGGCGCGGTCCTGCCAGAGCCGGTGCTGCACGAAGCTGACGCCGCCCTCCGGCGCCTTGAAGAAGGCCGGCCGCACGCTGACCACGCCGGCCGCCTCCCAGGCAGCCAGCTCGTCCTTGTAGAGGAAGTCGACGTCGGGGTGGTCGCAGCCGAAGAACAGCAGCGAGCGCGCCACGCTGCGCCCGCTCAGCGCCTGCATGGCGCGCTCCTGCAGGAAGCCGCGGAAGGGCGCCAGGCCGGTGCCGGCGCAGACCATGATCATCGGCACCTCGGGCGAGGCGGGCGGATGGAAGTTGTCGTTGGACGAGCGCACCGCCACCACCACGCGCGTGCCCGGTGCGCAGTTGGCGAGGTAGGTGGAGGCCATGCCCTGGTAGCGCCCGCGGCCCGACAGCGCGGGCGCGTCCACCACCGCCACGGTGAG
This sequence comes from Xenophilus azovorans DSM 13620, assembly GCF_000745855.1. GTDB lineage: Bacteria > Pseudomonadota > Gammaproteobacteria > Burkholderiales > Burkholderiaceae_C > Xenophilus > Xenophilus azovorans. The sequence continues at coordinate 33,524 of NZ_JQKD01000041.1, read as the reverse complement.
CGTGCAGCGCTCGGGGTTCCACAGCGGCGAGGAGGAGATCGAGTACTGGCGCGCCCGCGCCGGCGGCAGCATCTCCAGGAAGGCGGCCAGCCCCAGGCCGCAGGCCGGGTAGCGCTCCAGCAGCTCGAGCACGCTGACGCGCTTGGCCAGCACGTCGCGCTGGTAGGCGCCTTCCTCGGCCAGGGCGCGCAGTTCGGCCTGCTGCGGGCCTTCGGTGGCGTCGGCCAGGGCAGCCACCTGGCCGCGGGTGGCGGGCTGGGCCAGTTCGACGTAGTGGAACAGCACCTCGCTGGCATTGACGGGGTGGTCCACCGGCAGCGAGGTGAGGCTGCTGTCGGGCTTGCGGATGATGATCTGGCTGTCGGAGGCCAGGTCGAAGCGCTTGAGCGCGCGCATCACCACGCCGATCGGGTTGTGCGGCAGCACCGAGAGGTAGTCGCCGGCGCGGTAGCTCATGCCCTCGGGCAGCGCGATCTCGATGTGTCGCTTGGAGCGGCCCATGGGCGAGTTCATGTCGACCAGTTCGCGGTTCTCCTTGACCTCGCCGTGCTGCAGGTCGCCCAGGCGCAGCAGGGCGGCGCGACCGTCCTTGATGCGCTCGACCTGCAACTGCGCGCCGCCGGGCGCGGCCTGCACCTGCTTGCCCAGGGCCTGGCCGAAGTCGGCCCACAGGCCCGCATACCACTCGTCGAAGGCGCCGAAGAAGTCGCCGCCGGCGTCGGTCTCGCCGCGCGCGCGCAGCCGGGTGGCGCCGGCGGCGGCCAGCGCGGCGTCGAAGCGCTGCGGCACCGCCTGGTAGGTGCGGGCCCATTGGCGGTTGCCGCAGCCGAACACGGCGTAGCGCACGCCCTTCAGCGCGTCGGGCGCCAGGGCGTCCAGCCAGGCGGCGAACTGGCGTGCGTTGTCCGGCGGCTGGCCCTCGTAGGAGGCGGTGACGACCACCACCGCGCCCTCGGTGGGCAGGCTGCCGGCGTGGTCGTCCAGCGCCGCGGCCTGCGCCGCGTAGCCTTGCGCGGCGGCGTCGCTGGCGATGCGCTCGGCGAAGGCCTCGCAGGAGCCGGTGTTGGAGCCGTACAGCACCAGGAGCGGCGTGGCCTGCTGGCCCGGCGCCAGGGCCGGCGCGGCGGGCGCCGGCGCGGGGGCGGCGGCCTTCTGCGGCGCCAGCACGCCGCGCGGCTTGAAGGAGGCGGTGCCGCGCCGCTTGACGCGGATGCGCAGGCCCGAGGGCTTGAGCGTCAGCGTCTCGGCCACCTTGAGCTGGTAGGAGGGGTCGTCCTCGATCAGGTCGAAGCGCTGCAGGATCATCGCCACCAGCAGGATCGCCTCCTGCATCGCGAAGGGCCGGCCGATGCAGGCGCGCTGGCCGTTGCCGAAGGGCTTCCAGGCGTTGGGCGGCAGCGCGGCCATGGCCTCGGGCTCGAAGCGCTCGGGGCGGAAGGCCTCGACGTCCTCGCCCCAGACGGCGGTGTCGCGGTGCAGCATGGGCGTGAGCACCATCACGGTGTCGCGCTTGGTGAGGGGGTACCTGCCGCCGAGCACCACGTCCTGCAGCGGCTTGAGCGCGAAGGCCGGCGCCGTCGGCCAGATGCGCAGCGTCTCCATCAGCACCTGCTCGATGTACTTCAGCCGGCCGATGTGCTCCACGCGCGGCATCTCGTCGCCCAGCACCGCGTCGGCCTCGGCGCGGGCCTTGGCCAGCACCTGCGGGTTCTTCAGCAGGAAGTAGGTGGCGAAGGACAGCATGCCGCTGGTCGTCTCGTGGCCGGCGATCAGGAAGGTGAGCATCTGGTGGCGGATGTTCTCGTCCGACAGGCCCTCGCCGGTGACCGGGTCGCGCCCCTGCAGCATGATGCCCAGCAGGTCCTTCTTGTTCGCCGCGTCGGGGTCGCGCCTGCGCTCGGCGATCAGCTCGTCGGCCACCTGGCGCATCAGCGCCAGGTCGTCCTCGTAGGCGCGGCGCTTGCGCAGCAGCAGCTTGCTGGCGATCTCGGGGCGCCGCGTGCGCGCGCCGGCCTCGGCCAGCGCGTCGACCATGGCGCCGACGAAGGGGTGCATCTCCGTCTGGTAGAAGCTGTTGAAGCGGTAGTCGAAGGCGCACAGCGCGATGGTGTCGAGGGTCATGCGCGTCATGTCCTCGGTCACCTCGATCACGTTGGCGGGGCCGAAGCGCTCCCAGCGCACCAGCATCTGGTCGGCGATGTCCAGCATGCGGTCGAACATGCCGCGGATGCCGATCGGGCCGAAGGCCGGCATCAGCAGCCGGTGGGCCACGGCCCAGTTGGGCTCGTCCGTCCTGGCGGTGAACAGGCCGTCGCCGGCGAAGTCGCGGATGTTCTTCAGCGCGCCCGAGATGCGCTTGTCGAAGCGCTTCTCATCGCAGACTTCGTCGACCAGCGCCTGCGAGCTGACGACGACCAGCGGGTGGCCGAAGAAGTCGAGCTGGTAGATCGGGCCGTAGGTCTGCGCCAGGCGCATGAAGCCCTGGATCGGCGCTTCGCCGTCGATGGCGCGCAGGTTGCCGATGAAGGGGTCGGCCTTGGGCTGGGGGATGGTGTCGGTGTGCGCCATGCTCGCGGGGAAGGAAGAGACGATGGCGGCATCGTCACCCATTCCCCGCCCCGCCCGGGCGCGTGCTAACCCTGCCCCGCGGGCAGGGCCGCTGCGCGGATCAGGTCTTGTATTTGATCGAGCAGCCGTAGGCGCGCGTGCTCGCGGCCGAGATCGGCTTGCCGCCGAAGGCCTCGGCCAGCGCCTGGTTCACGTAGTTGGTGGCGGTCTTGATGTCGTCCACGCGCGCCGATGGGATGCTGTCGATGCCGCCGGCATACACCAGCACGCCCTTGGGGTCGATGATGTACAGGTGCGGCGTGGTGCGCGCGCCGTAGGCCTGGCCGATGATGCCGTCCTCGTCCATCAGCACGTGCGTGGCGGCGGCGGACTGCTCCTGCATCCAGGCGGCCAGCCGCTCGGGCGCCAGGTAGTCGCTGGCGGCGCGCTCGGTGGAGTTGATGGCCAGCCACACGACGCCCTTGGCGGTGGCGGCCTTCTGCGTGGCCGGCATGTTGCCGCTGCCGTAGTGCTTGCGCACGAAGGGGCAGCCGGGGTTGGTCCACTCCAGCACGACGTACTTGCCGGCGAAGTCGGACAGCTTGTGGCGCTGGCCGGCGGTGTCGACGGCGACGAAATCCGGTGCCGGCTGGCCCACGGCCGGCGCGGCGTGCGCGGGCGCATCGAGCAGCAGCGTGGCGCCCAGGGCCATGGCGGCGGCCATCACGGCGCGGCGCGAAGCGCGGTCCAGCGCGGCGCGGGCGGCCTGGACCTTGCGTACGGCGCGCTGCGAACGGGTGCCGGCGGCGGCGGACGGCGCGGTGTCGTTCTGCATGGTGCGAAGTTCTCCTTTCGGGCGATGAATCTTCATTGGTGGACGCAGCTTAGACCGGCTTTTTCACGTGCGTGCGACAACCTGTTCTGCAGCAGGGGCATCACTATTCCTCACAGATTCGCCAGGGCCTGGCGCACCTCGTCGGCGGAGAGGATCTCGCTCATCACCACCGGCGGGCGGCCCGGCGCCTGCAGCACGTAGACCGGCACGCCGCTGCGCCCGAGCGCGGCCAGCGCGGCGGTGATGGCCGGGTCGCGCCGCGTCCAGTCGGCGCGCAGCAGTGCCACGTTGCGCTGCGCGAAGTCGCCGAGCACGCCGGCGTCGGCCAGGGTGGTCTTCTTGTTGTACTGGCAGGTGATGCACCAGGCGGCGGTGAAGTCCACGAACACCGGCCGGCCCTCGGCCTGCAGCCGGGCGGCGCGCTCGGCGGACCAGGGCTCCCAGGCCGTGGCGGCGGACGACAGCGTGGCCGCCGGCGCCTCGCGCACGACGTTCGGGCCCAGCCCCAGCGCCAGTGCCGCGAAGGCGGCCGCCAGCACGGCGCCGAATCCCCAGCGCGCGCGGCCGCGCAGCGTCAGCGCCCACACCACCGCGCTGCCGGCCACCAGCAGCGCCAGCAGGGCGGCGGCGCCGTCGATGCCGCTTTGCTGCCCCAGCACCCACACCAGCCAGGCCACCGTGGCGAACATCGGGAAGGCGAGGAAGCGGCGCAGCGTCTCCATCCAGGGCCCGGGCTTCGGCAGCCGGCGCGCCACCGCGGGTACGAAGCCGGCCAGCAGGTAGGGCAGCGCCAGGCCGAAGCCCAGCACCGCGAACAGCAGCAGCGCCTGCGCCGCCGGCAGGCCGATGGCCAGCCCCAGCGAGGCGCCCATGAACGGGGCGGTGCACGGCGAGGCCACCAGCACCGCCAGCACGCCGGAGAGGAAGTCGTTGGCCACCGGGTGCTTCAGCTGCGCCGAGGCGGCGGAGGCGGGCGCCAGCATGCGCAGCTCGAACAGGCCCGCCAGGTTCAGGCCGATCAGCGTGAACAGCGCGGCCAGCGCCGCCACCACCGCCGGCGACTGCAGCTGGAAGCCCCAGCCCAGTTGCGCGCCGGCCGCGCGCAGCGCCAGCATCGCGCCGCCCAGCGCCAGCAGCGAGAGCACCACGCCGGCCGTGTAGGCCAGCGCGGCCAGGCGATGGCCGCGCCGGTCGCCCGCCGCGCGGGTGAAGCCCAGCACCTTGATCGCCAGCACCGGGAAGACGCAGGGCATCAGGTTCAGCAGCAGGCCGCCGAGCAGGGCGCCCAGCAGCGCCGCGGCGAAGGTGGCACCCGGTGCCGCGGCCACGGGGGCGGGCGCCGCCGCGGCGTTCTGCGCCAGCGCGGCCTGCAGCGCGGGCGACACCGCGGCGGGCGCGGCCAGGGCGGGCCAGGCGCCGCTCACCGGCGCTTCGACGCGCCAGGCGACCGGTCGTCCGGCCGCGGCGGCGCTGGTGCGGTCGGTGCCGTCCAGCGCCAGCACCCAGGCCATCGCGGCCGGGCTGGCGCCGCGCTGCTCGGCCACCGGCAAGGTGGCGGTCCAGGCGGCGCCGTCCCAGGCGCCGGTCCAGTCCCTGCCGGCGATGGCGCCGTTGCGGATCACCTCGCCTTCCTCGGGATAGGCGTCCAGCGTCTTGCCGCGGGCGCCGTCGGGCAGGCCTTCGACGTGCAGCTTCAGCGCGGCGCCGCCGTCGGCGATCTCGATGCGCGTGCGGGCCTGCGGCAGCGCGGCGGGGCGGGCCGCCAGCGCGGCGTCGAACTCGCTGCCGTGCGAAGCGGTGGAACCCTGCGCCGGCAGTTGCAGCGAGAACTCGCCTTCTTCCGGGATGCACTCCTTGCGGCACACCAGCCAGGAGGCCGAGAGCTTCACCGGCACGGCCGCCGGCCCGGCGGAGAAGTCCGCCGCCACCGTCACCGGCACCGGCAGCAGCACCGTGTCCTCGTAGCCGTAGTTGGCCAGGTTGCCGATCGGGATCTTGCGCGGCGTCGGCCAGTCCACGTCGCCGGCGGCCAGGCCCGGCGGAAGCGTCCAGCGCAGCTCGGTCGGCAGGCCGGAGTCGCCGGCGTTCTTCCAGTAGGTGTGCCACTCGGGCTGGTGGGTGATCTTCAGGCCCAGCCAGACGGTGGCGCCCGGCGCCACGCCCTGCGGCGCATGGGCCAGCAGCTCGGCGCGCACGTGCGGCGTCTGCACCACCGGGCCGGCGGGCGCCTTGGCGGAGAACTGCGCCAGGGCGCCCATCGGCAGGGCGCAGGCGGCGATCAGGAGGGGGGCGAGCAGGCGGCGCAGCACGGCGGGTCGGAGCCAGGCGGAGGGCAAAGGTTCCGGCGCGGCGTCAGGCCCAGCCCAGCACCACCCTGCGGGTGGTGGCACTCTTTTTTGCCGGCGCGTCACATGCGCCTGGCGGCGCAGATGTGAGCGCCGTCCAAAAAGGTGCTTCGCTGCGCTCATGGGGTGTTCCACCCCAGCACCACCCTGCGGGTGGTGGCACTCTTTTTTTCGATCTTGGTCACCACCACCGCGCCGATCTCGCGCGTGTTGGCGACGTGCGTGCCGCCGCAGGGCTGCAGGTCCACGGGCGCTTCCTCCGCGCCGATGCGGATGGTGCGCACCGTGCCGCTGCCGCGCGGCGGCTGCACGCTCATGCTGCGCACCAGTTGCGGGTTGGCGTCCAGCTCGGCATCGGTCACCGCGCCGACCGTGAGCGGATGAGCCTCGGCCACCAGCCGCGCCAGCCCGGCGCCGAGCTGCTCCTTGTCCAGCGCCTCGGTCATGTGGAAGTCCAGCCGGGCGTGCTCCGGCGTGATCGAGCAGCCGTCCACCGGCTGCGGCACCAGGTGGCACAGCAGGTGGGTCGCGGTGTGGAAGCGCATCAGGCGGTGGCGCCGCGCCCAGTCGACGCGCGCCGTGACGGGCGTGCCCGGCGCCAGGCGGGCGAGCAGCGCCTCCTGCCCCGGCGCGGGCAGATGCAGGATGGCGGCGGTCGGCCGGCCCTCGGCGTCCTTGGCCTTGCGCGTGTCGGCGATGGCCAGCTCGCTGCCGTCCTCCAGCACCAGCACGCCCGCATCGCCGGCCTGGCCGCCGCCCAGCGGGTAGAACACGGTGCGGTCCAGCACCACCGCGCCCTGCGCGTCCAGGCCCAGCACCCGGGCGGGGCATTCGCGCAAATAGGCGTCGGTGCGGAACAGGTCGGCGGTGGCGGTGTCGAAAAGCGCGTCTGACATGCCGGGATGGTAGACGCCGACGCCGCGGCCAGCCGGCTGGCGGCGGGGTGTCCCCCGGCGATGGTGGATCATCGGCCCATGCGCATCTCTGCCTTCCGTTCCCCGCGCCGCCTGCGGCTGCCGGCCCTGGCCGCCGCCATCGTGCTGGCCGTTGCCGGCTGCGGCGACACCGCGCGGCTGCCCTTCGAGGCCGGCGTGGGCCCGGACCCGCAACTGCCCGCGCCGCGCAGCAGCCTGGTGCCCACCGTGCGCATCGCCGAGGCGGCCGGCTGGGCCGAGGGCGGCACGCCGGTGGCGCCGCCGGGCTTCAAGGTCACGGCGCTGGCGCGCGGGCTGGAACACCCGCGCTGGCTCTACGTGCTGCCCAACGGCGACGTGCTGGTGGCCGAGAGCAACCGCCCGGCCCGGCGTGAACCCGAGGACGACGGCCTGTGGCAGAAGCTGCGCGACCGCGCCAGCGCCGCCGTGATGAAGCGCGCCGGCGCCGGCGTGCCCAGCCCCGACCGCATCGTCCTGCTGCGCGATGCCGATGGCGACGGCGTGGCCGAGCTGCGCACCATCTTCGCTGCCGGGCTCACCTCGCCCTTCGGCATGGCGCTGGTGGGCCGCGAGCTGTTCGTGGCCAATGCCGACGCGCTGGTGAAGCTGCCCTACGCACCCGGCCGCACGGCCGCCATGGGCGCCCCCGTCAAGGTGACCGACCTGCCCGCCGGCCGCAACCATCACTGGACCAAGAACGTGCTGGCCAGCCCCGACGGCAGGCGCCTGTACGTCACCGTCGGTTCCAACAGCAACGTCGGCGAGCACGGGCTGGACGAGGAGGAGGGCCGTGCCGCCATCTGGGAGGTCGACCCGAAGACCGGCGCCAAGCGCCTGTTCGCCACCGGCCTGCGCAACCCCAACGGGCTGGCCTGGGAGCCCGAGACCCAGGTGCTCTGGACGGTGGTGAACGAGCGCGACGAGATCGGCAGCGACCTGGTGCCCGACTACCTGACCTCGGTACAGGAGGGCGCCTTCTACGGCTGGCCCTGGAGCTACTGGGGCCAGCATGTGGACGAGCGCGTGAAGCCGCCGCAGCCCGAGCGCGTGGCGCAGGCCGTGCGCCCGGACTACGGCCTGGGCAACCACGTCGCGCCGCTGGGCCTGGCCTTCTCCAGCCCGCGCGGCATGCCGCCGGAATTCGCCCGTGGCGCCTTCATCGGCGAGCACGGCTCCTGGAACCGCAACCCGCCCTCGGGCTACAAGGTGGTGTTCGTGCCCTTCGCGCAGGGCCGCCCCGAGGGGCTGCCGAAGGACTTCCTCACTGGCTTCCTGTCGGCCGACGGCAAGGCGCAGGGCCGGCCGGTGGGCGTGGCGCTGGACCGCAGCGGTGCGCTGCTGGTGGCCGACGACGTGGGCAACGTCGTGTGGCGGGTGGCGCGGGAGAAGGCCGGTCGCTGAACCCGAACGTGACGAAATCTGGAAAAACGTAGTCAAAAGTTCGCTACTTTCCGGCGGGCGAATTAGACTGGCCGTCCATTCGACAAGACAACGCCCGGCCTTCCGGACCGGGCGACCAGGGAAAGATCAACGTGCCTGAAGGAATCCTCGGCTGGCTCATCGTGGCCGCCTTCTTCGTCCTGCTGGTGGCGGTCGTGCTGGTGCGTGTGCGCCGCCGCGGCCGCGGGCTCTCCACCGCCGACATGGTGCGCCGCCGGCGCGAGCTGCAGCAGCAGCTGCAGGACCTGGCCGGCGATGCCGGCTCGCAGCTCGCCCAGCTGGAAGGGCGCCGCCTCGGCGAGGCCAGCACCAGCCTGGCGGCGCTGGAGGCCGCGATCGCCCGCGCCGAGAAGATCCAGTCCCGCGAGCGCGAGACGACCTCCCTGCGTTGAGCACGCCGGCGCGCCTAAGATCGCGCCATGACCGCCTCCCCGCCGCCCCGCTTCTGGGCCCAGCTCGGCACCCGCGACTTCGCCGCCCTCGACCCGGCCGCCGCCGTCGCCGTGCTGCCGCTGGGCGCCACCGAGCAGCACGGCCCGCACCTGCCGCTGGAGGTGGACACCGTGCTGGCCGACGGCATCGTGCGGGCGGCCCTGCCGCTGCTGCCGGCGGCGCTGCCGGTGCTGTTCCTGCCCACGCAGGCCATCGGCCTCAGCCCGGAGCACGCGCGCTTCGCCGGCACGCTCACGCTCTCGGCCGAGACGCTGATCCGCATGTGGAAGGAGATCGGCGCCTGCGTGGCCCGCGCCGGGCTGAAGAAGCTGGTGCTGTTCAACGCGCACGGCGGCCACGTCGGCGCGATGGACATCGTCGCCCGCGAGCTGCGCGAGGCGCACGACCTGCTGGTGTGGAGCGTGAGCTGGTTCAACCTGCCGCTGGCCGACGCCGCCGGCCGCCCCATCGCGCTGGACCGCTTCGACGTGCACGCCGGCCAGTCCGAGACGGCCATGATGCTGGCGCTCGCGCCCGGCGCGGTGCGCATGGACGCGGCGCAGGACTTCCGGCCGGCCTCCGAGCAGCGCGCCGCCGACTACCCCGTGATCGGCAACGGCCGCAGCGCCCGGCTGGGCTGGGCGATGCAGGACTACCACCCGCAGGGCGCCGCCGGCAATGCCGCCGCCGCCACCGCCGGGCAGGGGCGCATGCTGGTGGAGGCGGCCGCGCGCGGCCTCGCCCAGGTGCTGCAGGAGGTGTCGCGGGTGCCGCTGTCGGCGCTCGGGCCCGACCCCGCAGGCTGAAAAGGACGGGCGCCGCGCCCACCCGCTTGTAGGACATTGGCAGACAGCGCCGGCGGCCGCGCGCCCGCACAATGCACCGGCGCGCGGAGGGCGGCGCCACTATCATGCGCCGGCTGTCGCATCACCCCGTTCAACAAGAGGAAAGAACACCATGAGCATCATCTGGACCATCCTGATCGGCTTCGTCGTCGGCCTGATCGCGCGTGCCGTCAAGCCCGGCGACGACTCGGCCGGCTTCATCGTCACCACCGTCATCGGCATCCTGGGCTCGGTGGTCGCGACCTATCTCGGCCAGGCGATGGGCTGGTATGCCGCGGGCCAGCCGGCCAGCTTCATCGCCTCGGTGCTCGGCGCGATCGTCCTGCTGGTGCTGTGGGGGCTGATCCGCAAGAAGACCTGAAGCAAACCGGCCGCGCCGGCGGAGGGCGGGTTCAGCACTCCACCACGTTGACGGCCAGGCCGCCGAGCGAAGTCTCCTTGTAGGTGAACTTCATGTCCTCGCCGGTCTGCTTCATGGTGCGGATGATGGTGTCCAGCGACACGTAGTGGCTGCCGTCGCCGCGCAGCGCCATGCGCGCGGCGTTGATGGCCTTGACGGCGCCCATCGCGTTGCGCTCCACGCAGGGGATCTGCACCAGCCCGCCCACCGGGTCGCAGGTGAGGCCGAGGTTGTGCTCCATGCCGATCTCGGCCGCGTTCTCCACCTGCCGCGGCGTGCCGCCCTGCGCGGCGGCCAGCGCACCGGCCGCCATCGAGCAGGCCACGCCCACCTCGCCCTGGCAGCCGACCTCGGCGCCCGAGATGGAGGCGTTGGTCTTGTAGAGCATGCCGATGGCCGCGGCGGTGAGCAGGAAGTCGATCACGCCCGCCTCGCCCGCGCCGGGCACGAACTTCACGTAGTAGTGCAGCACCGCCGGCACCACGCCGGCGGCGCCGTTGGTGGGGGCGGTGACCACGCGCCCGCCCGCGGCGTTCTCCTCGTTCACGGCCATGGCGAAGGCGTTGACCCAGTCCATCGCCGCCAGTGGGTCGGCGCCCGCGCCGCCCGCCGAGAGGCTGCGGTACAGCTCGGGCGCGCGCCGGCGCATGTGCAGCGCGCCAGGCAGCGGCTCGGCCGCCTGCGCGTTGCCGATGCCGAAGCCGCGCTGCACGCAGTCCTGCATCACCTGCCAGATGCGCAGCAGGCCGGCGCGCACCTCGGCCTCGGGGCGCCAGGCGCACTCGTTGGCCAGCACCAGCGAGGCGATCGAGCGCTGCTGCGCTGCGGCGTGCGCCATCAGTTCGTCGCCGGTGCCGAAGGGGAAGGGCAGCGGCACGGCATGCGCCGACGTGGCCGGCGCCTCGGCGCCGCCCTCGACCACGAAGCCGCCGCCGACCGAGAAGTAGTGCGCCTCGCGCAGCAGCGCGCCGGCCGCGTCGAAGGCGGCCACGCGCATCGCGTTGGGATGCTCGGGCATCGAGCGCTCGCCGAGGAAGGCGATGTCGCGCTGCGGATCGAACTCGATGGCGTGCGTGCCCAGCAGCGGCAGGCGCTTGTCGCGCCGCACGCCGGCGACCTGCGCGGCGGCGCGGGCCGGGTCCACCGTGTCGGGCGCCTCGCCCATCAGGCCCAGCAGCACGCCCTGGTCGGTGGCGTGGCCGCGGCCGGTCGCGCCGAGCGAGCCGAACAGCTCCACCTGCACCCGCGCGGCGCGCGCCAGCAGCTCCTGCGCTTCGAGCGAGCGCGCGAACATCAGCGCCGCGCGCATCGGCCCCACCGTGTGCGAACTGGAGGGGCCGATGCCGATCTTGAAGATGTCGAAGGCGGACAGCATCAGCGCATCATGCGACGGGGAGCTGCTGCTTGACCAGTGCCACCCAGTAGGCCGCGCCCAGCGGCAGGATGTTGTCGTTGAAGTCGTAGTAGGGGTTGTGCACGGGCGGGTCGCTTGGGCCTTCGCCGGCGCCGATGGCGATGTAGGCGCCGGGGCGCTTCTGCAGCATGAAGGCGAAGTCCTCCGAGCCCATGGCGGGCGGGATGCCGGTGTCCACCTTGTCCTCGCCCACCAGGCTGGCGGCGGCGGCCACGGCGGCGGCCGTCTCCTTCGGGGTGTTGACCACGCCCGGGTAGCCGCGCATGTAGTTCAGCGCCACCCGCGCGCCGTGCGTGGCCGCCGTGCCCTCGCAGATCTGCTGCATCGCCGCCTGCACCCTGTCCTGGATGCCGGCGTCCAGCGTGCGCACGGTGCCGCGCAGCACCACCTCCTCGGGGATCACGTTCCAGGTGTCGCCGCCGTGGATCTGCGTGACGCTGACCACGGCCGAGTCGGTGGCGCCGGTGCGGCGGCTCACGATGGTCTGCAGCGCGTTGACGAGCTGCGAAGCCACCACGATGGAATCGATGCCGGTCTCGGGCATGGCGCCGTGGCTGCCCTTGCCGGTGACGGTGATCTCGAAGGTGTCGAGGTAGGCCGTCATGGTGCCGGTGCGGATGGCGAAGCGCCCGCGCGGCAGGCCCGGGAAGTTGTGCATGCCGTACACCGCGTCGGCGGGGAACTGCTCGAACAGCCCCTCTTCCACCATCACGCGGCCGCCGCCCTCGTTCTCCTCGCCGGGCTGGAAGACGAAGTGCACCGTGCCCCGGAAGGGCTTGTGCCGCGCCAGGTGCGCGGCCGCGCCCAGCAGCATGGCGGTGTGGCCGTCGTGGCCGCAGCCGTGCATCTTGCCCTGGCAGGTGGAGATGTGCGGCTTGTGGCTGCCCAGCTCCTGCATGTTCAGCGCGTCCAGGTCGGCGCGCAGCGCGATGCTGGGTCCTTCGCCGTGCTTCAGCGTGGCGACCACGCCGGTGGTGGCCAGGCCGCGGTGGATGGGCAGGCCCATCAGCGTGAGCGCGTGGGCCACCACGTTGGCGGTGCGGTGCTCCTCGAAGGCGGTCTCGGGGTTGGCGTGGATGTCGCGGCGCCAGGCGACCATGCTCTGGCGGATGTCTTCGGCGATCTCGGGGTCGCGGTACATGGGGTTTCCGTGTCGTCGTGGGGTCAGTGGAAGAATTCGGCGATCAATGTCGCGCCCAGGAAAGTGCCCGCCGTCGCGGCCAGCGACACCACCACGATGCGCCAGCCCAGCCGGCGGAAAAGGGGCAGGTCCTTGGCGACGGAGAAGCCGGCCAGCGCCAGCACCGGCGTGGTGAAGGCCATGAAGTTCAGCTTGCCGGTCAGCTCCAGCACCGTGCCGGTGAAGGGGAACATGCCCGGGATGCCGACCACCGTGGCCACCACGCCCAGCGTGATGACCAGCGGCAGCCGGGGGACGAAGCGCTTGACGGCGGTGACCACGGCCACGATGGCCACGACGATCAGCATGCCCTCCAGCGACACCAGCGGCGACACCTTGTACGACAGGGCGTTGGCGATCACCACGCCGCCGGTCATCAGCACCCAGGCCAGCACCGTGTCGCCGAGCGAGACGCTGTGCATGCCGCCCAGGGCGCTCTTCGCGTCGGGCGCGGCCTCCTCGACTGCCTGGCGGCCGCGCTTCGTGAGGCGGCCCAGCACCGGCTCCAGCTTGCCGTACAGCCACGAGCAGGCCGGCAGCGACAGGAAGAGCGTGAAGTAGAAGCCGACCACCATGGTCAGCAGGTTGGACGCTGCGGCGATGGCGGTGACCTCCTCCACCATGTGCGGCGGGAGCTGCGCCGTGATGGTGCCCAGCGCGGCCGCCATCAGGCTGCCCGAGCCCACGCCGGCGCCCATGGCCAGCGAACGCGGGTCGAAGATGTTCAGGCTGGCGACGAAGCCGGCCAGGATGGCGATGAACAGCGCGCCCAGCACCGTGCCGGTGATGTACTCGGCCAGCACGCCGCGGCCCTCGGCCGAGGCCATGCCGTACTTCTCGCCGATGATGGCGATGTTGCCCTCGCGGCCCACCGAGAAGGTGGAGCCCACCGCCTCGCGCTTGATGCCCAGCACCAGCGCCAGCGGCAGGCCCAGCACCAGCGTGCCGAAGGCGTGGCCGAACTCCTGGAAGAACAGCGCCCAGCCGGCCTTCATGACCAGCGGCAGCGCGCCGCCCACCGTCAGGCTGAGCTTGGCGACGAACAGCATCAGCGCGGCGTTGAGCAGGCCGCCGGCCAGCCCCTGCAGCCCGGTGTCGATGCGCACGGCGGCGGGCACGCGGCGCTGCGCGGTGCCCCAGGCGGCGGCGATCAGCAGCGCCCACAGCATGGGCAGCAGCACGACCTTGCCGGGGCCGGCCTGGAACTGGGCCGAGCCGATCCACTCGGCCAGCGCGACGACCAGCAGCGTGACGATCAGCAGGCGCAGGCGGCCGGCCAGGGGCGAGGCGAGCGGCGCATCGGACAGCGCAGGGGAGGTGGACGAGGCGGTATTCATGGAGGGGGCTTTCCTACGGATCGAAGCGGGCGCGAGGAGAAGAGGAAGGAAAAGGGCGGCGGCCGCCCGCACCCCGGCCGGCCGCGCTGCCGGCGGGCCGGCGCAGCGAAGTCTCGTCAAGCCGCGCTGTTGCATCAATGACCGGAAGTTGGGATATTTGTTGCATGAAATGCAACGCTCGGGGCGCCACCCCATGCTGAACGCGATGGACGACCGGCTCGACGCACGCCGCGTGCGCTACTTCATGCAGGTGGTGGAAAGCGGCTCGGTGCGCGGCGCGGCCGAGGTGCTGGGCATGGACCCGTCGGCCGTCAGCCGCGCCATCGGCGTGCTGGAGCAGGACTGCGGCACGCGCCTGCTGGAGCGGCGTGGCCGCGGCGTGGTGCCCACCGACGCCGGCGAGCTCCTGGCCGGCTACCTGCGCCGCCAGCACAGCCAGAAGCAGCAGTTGCTGGCCCAGCTCGACAGCATCCAGAAGATCGAGCGCGGCCACATCGACATCGTCGCCGGCGAGGGCTTCGTCGACTGGCTGATGCGCCACAGCCTGCGCCGCTTCATGGCGCGGCATCCCGGCATCACCGTCGACCTGTCGGTGGGCAGCTCCGACGAGATCGTGCGGCGCATCGTCGAGGAGCGGGCCCACATCGGCATGCTGTTCCAGCCGCCGCGCGACGACCGGCTGCGCTCGCACCACTCGCACTCCCAGCCGATCCAGACGCTGGTGCTCGACGCACACCCGCTGGCCCGGCTGGGGCGCTCGCTGAAGCTGGCCGACCTGCAGCCGTACCCCGGCGTCGCGCTGCACCACAGCTTCGGCGTGCGCCAGCACATCGAGGCGGCAGAGATCAGCGAGGGCGTGCGGCTGAACACGGTGCTGACCACCAGCTCCTTCAACGCCCTGGGCCACTTCGTGGTGGCGGGGCTGGGCTACGCGCTGTCCACCCGCATGTCGCTGCCTTCCACGCTGGACGCCGCGCGCGTGGTCGCGCTGCCGATGAGGAACCCGCTGCTGTCGCAGGGCCGCGTGCACGTGGTGTCGCGCCACGGCCGGGTGCTGGCGCCGGCAGCGTCCACGCTGCTGCGGCAGATCGTGGCCGACTTCTCGCTCTCGACCAGCCCGGCGGCCGACCTGTCGGGCACCGCACCGGGGGAGGCGCAGGCGTGAACGCGCCCCGCACGCCGCGCGTGCGCCGCCGCCACCACGTCTACGTCGTCGAGCTGGACGACCGGGTGTGGAACAGCGCGCGCTTCCGCCGCTCCAATCCCGGCTGGCAGCTCGGCCGGCCCTTCGTCTACGTGGGCATGACGGGCCTGGACCCGGACCTGCGCTTCGACCGCCACAAGGCCGGCCTGCAGGCCAACCGCTTCGTCCTGCTGTACGGCCTGCGCCTGCTGCCGCAGCTCTACGAGCGCTACAACCCGATGACCTACAAGGAGGCGCAGGCGATGGAGGTGGAATTGGGGATCCGCCTGCGCGCGCTGGGCTACGGCGTGTGGCAGGGTTAGGGCCCCCGCCGCCGCTGCTTCTTCTTGATGCCTGAAAGGAACACCCGATGAGCGACACCGCCTGCATCGTCCTGACCACCGCCGGCACCGAGGACGAGGCCGAACAGCTGGCCGACGCCATCGTGCAGGCACGCCTGGCCGCCTGCGTGCAGATCCAGCGGGTGCGCAGCGTCTACGCCTGGCAGGGCGAGACGCGCCGCGAGCCCGAGTGGCTGCTGATGGCCAAGACCCGCGCCGGCCGCTTCGCCGAGCTGGAGGCCTTCATCCGCGAGCGCCACGGCTACGAGGTGCCGGAGATCGTGCAGGTGCCGATCACCGCCGGCTCGGCGGCCTACCTGCGCTGGCTGGGCGAGGCGACGACGGGCTGAGCGCGTGCCTCAGGCGTAGGTCACCCAGTCCTCGTACGCCGGCCCGTCCAGGTGCGGCAGGGTGTTGTAGGTCACCAGCATGTGCCGCTTGGGCGTGAAGGCGAACTCCGTCACCGCGGTGTTGCGGATGCGCAGGTTCAGCTCGATGGTCGTCTCGGCGCTGGTGCCCAGTACGTGGCCCACCGCGGTCGAGATCGGCCCGCCGCTGCTGACCACCAGCACCTTCGCGCCGTGGTGGCGGTCGCGCACGTGGTCCAGCGCGGTGGTCACGCCGGCGAGGAAGTCGACGTAGCTGGGCATGCCCACCGGCGCGGTGCGGCCCTGCATCCAGGCGGCGAGCCCGTCGCGCAGCAGGCGGAAGTGCTGGCGGTACAGCTCGGGCGTGTCGGGCTTCTCCAGCTTTTCGGGGTGGATGCTCGCCACCACCGCGGCGCTGTCGTACTCGTTCAGGCCGGGCCAGGGCAGGACGTCGTCCCGCGTCAGGCCGAGCCCCCTGGCGATGCCTTCCCAGGTCTCGCGGTGGCGGCGCAGCGTGCCGGTGATGACGGCGTCGAACTGCATGCCGCGTTCGCGCCAGTATTCGCCCAGGCGTTCGGCCTGGCGGTGGCCGAGTTCGCTGAGCTGGTCGTAGTCGTCGGCGCCGAAAGAGGCCTGGCCGTGGCGCACGAGGTAGAGGGTTCCCATGCCCCGGATTCTGGCGAAGGCGCACGCCGGGCGGCGTCGCGCCAGCGACCGGAACTTCGCTGCCCGGGATGGCGTCGGAAGGCGATGCCCGACGTCGCCTCATCTCCGCGCCGCCTCGTTCTGCGTGCCGCTGCCGCCACCGCCGTCGCGGCGCCCGCGCTCTGGCTGGGCGCCCGCGCGCAGCCGGCCGCCGCCCGCCGCCTCACGCCCGCCCAGACCGAAGGCCCGTTCTACCCCGACCGCCTGCCGGCCGACCAGGACGGCGACCTGCTGCGCAACGGCACGCTGCGCTACGGCGGCGGCCAGCCGGCGTGGGTCGAGGGGCGGGTCAGCGACCTCGACGGCCGGCCGGTGGCCGGCGCGCAGGTCGAGATCTGGCAGTGCGACGAAGGCGGCCGCTACCACCACAGCGGCGACGGCAACCGCGCGGACCCGGCCTTCCAGGGCTTCGGGCGGGTGACGGTGCGGGCCGACGGCGCCTGGCGCTTCCGCACCATCCGGCCGGTGCCCTACACCGGGCGCACGCCGCACATCCACTTCAAGGTGAAGCTGGGCGCGCGCGAGCTGCTCACCACGCAGCTCTACGTGGAGGGCGACGCCGGCAACGCCCGCGACGGCCTCTGGCACCGCCTGAGCGCGGAAGACCGCGCGGCGGTGACGGTGCCTTTCGTGCCCGGCAGCGACGGGCTGCAGGCGCGCTTCCCGATCGTCGTCGCCGCCTGACGGCGCTGCGCTACGCGCCGCGCAGCACCTGCGCGAACAGCGGCGCGTCCACGTTGCCGCCGGTGAGCATCACGCCCACCCGCCGCCCGGCCCAGCGTTCGCGCTGCTGCATCGCGGCGGCCAGCGCGGCGGCGCCGGCCCCCTCGGCCAGGTTGTGGGTGGCGCGGTAGAGCAGGCGCATGGCGGCGGCCACCTCCTCGTCGGTGACGGCGACCACGTCGTCGGCCTCGCGGCGCAGCACCTCCAGCGATTCGGGCACCGGCGTGCGGCAGGCCATGCCGTCGGCCAGCACCGTGCTCACCGGCGCCTCCACGGCATGGCCGGCGCGCCAGGAATCGAGGTACGCCGTCGCATGCGCCGACACCACGCCCACCAGCCGGGTCTTCACCCCCGCGTGCGCCCGCGCCGCCGCGGCGGCGGCGAAGCCCGAGCCCAGGCCGATGGGCACGAACAGCACCTCCGGCGGTGCGTCGCGCAGCGCTTCGAAGAACTCGACGCAGGCCGTCGCCACGCCGCGCACCAGCTCACGGTCGAAGCTCGGCACGCGATGCAGGCCCTGCGCCTCGGCCAGTTCCGCCGCATGCTCGGCGGCGGCCTGGAAGTCATCGCCGTGCTCGACCAGCGTGACGCCCAGGGCGCGCATGGCGGCGTTCTTCTCCACCGAGTTGCCGTGCGGCACCACGATGGTGGCCGCCAGGCCGTGCCGCCGCGCCGCGAAGCCGACCGACTGGCCGTGGTTGCCGCGCGTGGCGCTGATGACGTGCCGCACGCCGGGCTGCGTGCGCCGCAGCGCGTCGAAGTAGGTCAGCCCGCCGCGGAGCTTGAAGGCACCCACGGGCGTGTGGTTCTCGTGCTTGAGCCAGACCTCGCAGCCCAGCGCCTCGGCCAGCAGCGGCCAGGCGTACTGCGGCGTGGGCGGCAGCGCGGCCTGCACGGTGCGCCGTGCGTCGGCGATCTCGTCGGCGGTGAATCGCATGGCGGGCCTCACTTGCGTTCGGGCAGGGCGATACGCACCGCCAGCGCGGCCAGCACGCTGCCCATCACCCAGCGCTGGGCGCGCAGCCAGCCCTCGCTGCGCGAGAGGAAGACGGTGATGCCGGCCGCGCCCAGCACCAGCGCGCAGTTCACCGCGCCGCTGATGCCGATCTGGATCGCGCCCAGCTTCAGGCTCTGCAGCAGCACCGAGCCCTGGTCCGGGTGCAGGAACTGCGGGAAGAAGGAAAGGTAGAACATCGCCACCTTCGGGTTCAGCACGTTGGTGAGGAAGCCCATGGCGAACAGCCGGCGCGGCGGGTCGGTCGGCAGGGTGCGCGGCTGGAAGGGCGCCGCGCCGCCCGGCTTCACCGCCTGCCAGGCCAGCCACGCCAGGTAGGCCGCGCCGGCCAGCCGGATCGCATCGAAGGCGAAGGGCACGGCCAGCAGCAGCGCCGTGAGGCCCAGCGAGGCCGCCATCAGGTGCACGACGAAGCCCAGCAGCACCCCGGCCAGCGAGAGCAGCCCCGCCGCGCGGCCCTGGCACAGCGCGCGCGAGACGCAATAGATCATGTTCGGCCCCGGCGTGAGCACCAGCACCAGGGCGGCCAGGGAGAAGAACAGCAGTTCGTGCAGGCCGGTCATCAGAGTCCTTTCGATGCGAGCGTGGCCTCGCCGCGCGGCGTGCGCAGCCGCGCGGCCAGGCTGGGGGCGCCGGCCTCCACCGGCACGGTGTCCTGCAGGCCCAGCGCCGCCAGCGCCGGGCGCAGCGCCTCGGGCCGCGGGTGCGCCGCCTGCAGGTCCAGCAGGTCGACACCGGCGTGCGGCAGGCTGTCGGCGGGGTGCGCGTCGCCGCCCCACTGGATCAGCGTGGGCAGCGCGCCGTAGAAGAGGCGCTGGCCGTCGTCGCGCACGGTGATCTGCCACTGC
This sequence comes from Xenophilus azovorans DSM 13620, assembly GCF_000745855.1. Classification (GTDB taxonomy): domain Bacteria; phylum Pseudomonadota; class Gammaproteobacteria; order Burkholderiales; family Burkholderiaceae_C; genus Xenophilus; species Xenophilus azovorans. The sequence goes on along the minus strand of NZ_JQKD01000041.1, from coordinate 14,631 downwards.
AGGCGGCCGGCAGGCGTCTGCCGCGAGGCCGCGAGCACCGCGCCGCGGTCGATCGGCGCCGGCCCGGCGGCCAGCGCCTGCACGGCGGCGTGCATGTCGGGCACGCGGGCGACCCAGTGCACCAGGCGCGGGCCGTCGTGCTCCAGGCCGGCCTGGAGCACCGGGTCGTCCAGGTCGAACCAGCGCCGCAGGCCGCGGGCGCGGGTGGGCTGCGCGCCGTGGTCGATGGCGATGATCTCCAGGTAGCAGCGCGGGAAGCCGGCACCGCCCAGCGCCAGCAGCCGGTTGTGCGTGCCCATCAGCGGGTGCGCGCCGCCGGGCGCGGGCGTGACGCCCAGCGTCGCCTCGCACCAGGCCACGCCCTCGGCCAGCGAGGCGGCGGCGACGACGAGGTGGTCGATCTGCGAGGACATCGGCATACCTTCGCGCTGGCGCGCTGCGGTGCGAGCCCCCTTCGGAGCGGCCGGGCGGGGGCTCACAGTGCCACGCGGCCCTCGATGCAGGGCGCGACGTCGCCGCCCACCCACACCTGGCCCTCCGCGTCGCGCTCGATGAAGACGCGGCCGTCGCGCCCCAGGCACTGCCCCTGGCCGGCGACGTAGCGCTCGCCCAGGTGGCCCTCGGCGATCAGCCACTGCGCCAGGCTGGCGTTGAGGCTGCCGGTGACCGGGTCCTCGTCCACGCCGATGGGCGCGGCGAAGGCGCGCACTTCCAGGTCCACCGCGTCCTCGCGCTCGGCCACGGCGACGTCGCCTTCGTCCTGGCGGCCGCCGAAGGCGCGCGCCTCGCGGCTGGAGCGGCCGATCAGGAACGGCGACGCCTGCGAGGCCGGCAGCCCGGCGACGCCGATCTTCTGCCCCAGCTCGCGCAGCGCGCGGTGGTCGGGCCGCAACGACAGCACGGCCTCGTCGTCGGCCAGCAGCAGGCCCAGCCACACCGGGCCGTTGTCCAGCATCTGCGCGGCGAGGATCTGCGGCGCCTTCAGGCCCAGGGCGGCGGCCACCTTGGCCAGCAGCATCGGGCTCGGCGCGCTGCGCCTGACCGGCGGCGCGGCGAAGGCCAGCCGCTCGCCGGCGCGGATGTCCACCAGCCCGACGGCGCACTGCTGCACCACGCGGCCCTTGCGGCGCGGCTGGCCGCCGGCGCGCAGCCACGCATGGCAGGTGCCCAGCGTCGGGTGGCCGGCGAAGGACAACTCGCCGCCGGGCGTGAAGATACGCACGCGGTAGTCGGCCGCCGGGTCGGTGGGCGGCAGCACGAAGGTGGTTTCCGACAAGTTCGTCCAGCGCGCGAAGCGCTGCATCGCCTCGTCGGCGAGGCCTTCGGCGTCGAGCACGATCGCGAGCGGGTTGCCGAAGCCGGGCGTGCCGGTGAAGACGTCGACTTGCTGGAAGGGGCGAGAGGAGGTCACGGTGGTCATTCCAGGGGGAGATCCAGCACGCCGCGTGCGCCGGGGCGGGCCTGCACCTCGGCGAACCAGCGCTCCAGGTGCGGCCAGCTCGGGTGCCGGTACTCGGCCGGCGGCAGGCCGAACCAGCGGTGCACCTCGCAGCCGATGGGGATGTCGGCCATGGTGAAGCGCTCGCCGGCCATGAAGGGCCGTGTGGCGAGGTGGGCGTCGAGCATCGCCATCAGCGGCTCGGTGGCGGCGACCGACTGCGCGATCACCTGCGCGTCGCGCTCGGCCGGCGGCGTGCGCACCAGTTGCAGGAAGGCGCCGCCGCTCACGCGGTTGAGCGTGGTCTGCTGCCAGTCCATCCAGCGCTCGGCGTCGAAACGCTCGGGCAGCTGCTCGGGGTAGAGCTGCCGCGTCCAGTGCCGGGCGCACAGGTAGCGCACGATCACGTTCGACTCCCACAAGACAAAGCCGCCGTCGTCGCTGATGGCGGGCACCAGCGCGTTCGGGTTCAGCGCCAGGTACTCGGGCGACTGCACCACGCCGTACTTGCCGCCGGCCTCGGTGCGCTGGAAGTCCAGGCCCAGCTCCTGCGCGCACCACACCACCTTGCGCACGTTGATCGAGCTGATGCGGCCCCAGATGTTCAGCATGGCGTTCACTTCCTCCCCAGCGCCTCGCGCACGGCGTCGGCCAGCGCGGCGACGGCGGTGGCGATCTGCTCGGGCGTGGCGGTGACAAAGGACAGCCGCAGCGTGCGCACGTCCGGCTCGCCGGCGTAGAAGGGCGCGCCGGGCACGAAGGCCACGTGGCGCTCCACCGCACGCGCCAGCAGCGCGGTGGTGTCGATGCCCTCGGGCAGTCGCAGCCACAGGAACATGCCGCCGGCGGGCACGTTGAACTCGACGTCCAGGCCGCGCAACTCCCGGCGCAGCGCCGCCACCATCGCATCGCGCTGCTGCCTGTAGAGCGCGCGGATGGTCGGCACGTGGCGGTCGAGGAAGCCGTCCTTCATCACCGCAGTCACCATGCGCTGGGTGAAGATGGGCGTGTGCAGGTCCACCGCCTGCTTGGCCTGCAGCAGCTTGGGGAAGATCGCCTTCGGCGCGACCAGGAAGCCCAGCCGCAGGCCCGGCGCCAGCACCTTGGAGAAGGAGCCCAGGTAGATGCCGCCCTCGGGGTTGCGGGCCGTGAGCGGCGCCGGCGGCGGCTGGTCGAACCACAGCTCGCCGTAAGGGTTGTCCTCGACGATCGGCAGGCCGGCCTCGGCGGCGACGGCCGAGACGGCGGCGCGGCGCGCCTCGCTCATCGTGTGGCCGGTGGGGTTCTGGAAGTTGGGCAGCAGGTAGATGAAACGCGCGTCCTTCGCCTTTGATCGCAGGTCGTCCGCCAGCACGCCCTCGTGGTCGCTCGCCACGCTCACCGCCTGCGGCTCCATCGGGCTGAAGGCCTGCAGCGCGCCCAGGTAGGTGGGCGTCTCCACCAGCACCTTGCTGCCCGGGTCGAGCAGCACCTTGGCGATCAGGTCCAGGCCCTGCTGCGAGCCGGTGGTGATCAGCACCTGCGCCGGGTCCACGTCCCACGGCAGCATGCCGGCCACCGCCTGGCGCAGCGGCGCGTAGCCCTCGCTGGCGGCGTACTGCAGCGCGGCCTGGCCGTCGGTGGCCAGCACCTCGGCGCAGGCGGCGGCGAACTCGCTCACCGGGAAGGTCTTCGGCGAGGGCAGGCCGCCGGCCAGGCTGATGACGTCCGGGCGCTCGGTGACCTTCAGGATCTCGCGGATCGCCGAGGGGTTCATCTTTTCCGCGCGGGCGGCGAGGGTCCAGGTCATCGTCATGAGGGGCTCCTTGATGTCGTTGTGTCGGGCGTGCGCCGGGCGCTGTCCGCCGCGGCAGGTTGGGAGAACTTCTTGCCCGCCACCACCGTGGCCACCACGGCCGCGGCGAAGCCGAGCGTCACCACGTCCAGCGGCTCGCCCAGCAGGGGGATCGAGGCGAGGATCGAGAAGAAGGGCTGGAGGAGTTGCGTCTGGCTCACGCGCAGGGCGCCGCCCATGGCCAGCCCGCGGTACCAGGCGAAGAAGCCCATCCACATCGAGAACACCCCGAGGTAGACGAAGCCGGCCCAGGCCGAGGGGGCCGCCGGCCGGTCGGGCCACAGCGCGACGGTGGCGGGCAGCGTGAGCGGCAGCGCCATCACGCACACCCAGCAGATGACGCGCTCCGCGCCCAGCGCCGGCGTGACCTGCGCGCCGTAGATGTAGCCCACCGAGGCAGCGATCACCGCGCCGACCAGCAGCACGTCGGCCCACTCGAAGCCGAAGCCGTGCCCCTGCTGCCAGGCGCGCAGCAGCGAGAAGGCCACCACCAGCGCGCTGCCCAGCACCGCGCAGACCCAGAAGCCCAGCCGCGCGCGCTGGTGCAGCACCCAGGCCGCGACGGCGGCCGTCACCAGCGGCAGCAGCGCCGTGATCACGGCTGCATGGCCGGCGGTGACGCTGCGCAGCGCATAGGCCAGCAGCAGCGGATAGCCGATCACGTTGCCCAGCACCGCCATCGCCAGCGGCTTCCACTGGTGCGGCTGCGGGCGCGGCGAGCGCGTGGCGAGCAGGAAGACCGCCGACAGCGCGCCGGCCAGCGCCGCGCGCCCCACCGTCACGAACCAGGGCGAGAGCTGCGGCGCCTCCGCCGTGCCGGTGGCCAGCCGCGTGGCCGGCAGCGTGATGCCGAAGAACGCCACGCCCAGCACGCCCAGCCACAGCCCCAGCGTCTCTTCGCGCGTCGGCCTGTGCGCCGCCGTCATGCGACCGCCATCCAGGCCGCGGTGAGCACCAGCACCAGCGCCATCGCACGGTTGAACCAGAGCAGGCGGGTGCCCTGCGCGAGCCACCGGCGCAGCAGCGCGCCGGCCGCCGCATAGAGGAAGTTGCTGGCGAAGGCGAACAGCAGCATCACCACCAGCACCAGCCCCGTGCGCTGCGCCGCGTCGGCCTTGCCGGCCACCCAGCCGGCCACGATCGCCAGCGCCAGCAGCCAGGCCTTGATGTTCACGAACTGCAGGCCCACGCCCTGCCAGAAGCCGACCTGCATGCGCGCGCCGTCGGCCTGGCCCAGCCGGCCGCTTTGCGACAGCTTGAAGGCCAGCCACAGAAGGTAGGCGATGCCCAGCGCCTTGACTGCCAGCCGCGCCGCCGGCACGGCTGTCACCAGCGCGCCCAGGCCGCCGGCCGTGAGCAGCAGCAGCAGGCTCCAGCCGAAGGGCACGGCGACCACGAAGCGCATCGCGCCGCGCAGCCCGCCGTTGGCCGCGAGGGCCGTGGCCAGCGTGGTGTTGGGGCCGGGCGTGAAGCTCATCGCCGTGGCCAGCACCAGCAGTGCCGTGAATTCTTGCCATTCCATGGAAACGCACTCTAAACTGAGGACCATTACACAACCAGTACAGATTCGAGAACATTGAGGGCCATCTGTACTGGTCACCGCGCCGACACACGCATGCTGACACGAACATCCGCCCAGACGCTGACCGAGCAGCTCGCCGACCGCTTTGCCGAGCGCATCCGCAACCGCCTGCTGGCGCCCGGCGCGCGCCTGCCCTCGGTGCGCGAATGCGCGCGCCAGCAGGGCGTGAGCCCGCACACCGTGGTGGCCGCCTACGACCAGCTGCTCGCGCAGGGGCTGGTCGAGGCGCGCCGCCAGCGCGGCTTCTACGTGCGCAGCGAAGCCGCGGCGCCGGCGCGCCCCGGGCGCGGCGCGGCCGACGAGGCGTCGGCGCCCACCGCCACCGTGCTGGCCGCCGCGCCGGCCGACGCCAGCACGCTGATCCGCGGCATGTTCCACCGCCAGAGCGACAAGCCCCAGCCCGGCATGGGCGTGCTGCCGCCCGACTGGCTGGAGAGCAGCTTCATGCCCGCCGCGGTGCGCCGCGTCACCGGCGTGAAGGCGCTGCAGGAGTTCTCGCTGCAGTACGGCGACCCGGCCGGCGACGCCGGCCTGCGCCGCAGCCTGGCGAAGAAGCTGGCCGGCATCCAGCTGGAGGTGCCGCCGGCGCAGATCGTCACCACCGTGGGCGCCACGCACGCGCTGGACATCGTCAGCCGCACCCTGCTGCGCGCCGGCGACCCGGTGATGGTGGAGGAGCCCGGCTGGGCGGTGGAGTTCGCGCGGCTGGAGGCGCTGGGCATGCGCGTGCTGCCCGTGCCGCGCCGCGCCGACGGGCCCGACCTGGAGGTGATGCAGCGCTACTGCGAGGCGCATGCGCCCAAGCTCTTCGTCAGCGTCAGCGTGCTGCACAACCCGACCGGCCACTGCCTCTCGCCGGCCAGCGCGTACCGCGTGCTGCAGATGGCGCAGCAGCACGACTTCCACATCGTCGAGGACGACACCTACAGCCACCTCGCGCCCGAGCACGCCACGCGCCTGTCGGTGCTGGACGGCCTCTCGCGCACCATCTACGTCAGCGGCTTCGCCAAGATCCTGGCGCCCAACTGGCGCATCGGCTTCCTCACCGCCTCGCCGGCCCTGGTCGAGCGGCTGCTGGAGACCAAGCTGCTGGCCACCCTCACCACGCCGGCGCTGTTCGAGCGGGCGCTGGCCTGGTGCATCGACCAGGGCCAGCTGCGCCGGCACGTCGAGCGCATCCGCCTGCGGCTGGACGGCGCCCGTGCCCGTGCGGTGAAGCTGGCGCTGGCGCACGGGTGCACGCTGGCCGCCGAGCCGGCCGGCCTGTTCGGCTGGGTCCAGACAGGCGTGGACACCGACACGCTGACGCAGCGCATGCTGGACGAGGGCTACCTGCTCGCGCCGGGCTCGCTGTTCCACGCCCGCCGCGCGCCGACCACGCTGATGCGCATCAACTTCGCGACGACACAGGACGCGGCGTTCTGGAAGACCTTCGTGCGGGTGCGCGCCACGCTATGACCGGCGCGGAAACGGCCGAGGCATGAGGCCGCGCTTCCTGGGCGCGCTGCTGCTGCCGGCGTTCGCGCTGGCGGGCTGCGACCGCGCGCCGCCCGAGTCCGAGATGGCGCAGGCGCTGCGGGAAGCGCCGCCGGAGCACGTGTTCCGCGGCGTGCTGGCCGGGCAGCCGGTGCACCTCATCGTGCACGACTGCGAGGTCTTCCGCGTCGAGCACGATGCGCGCGGCGCGCTGCACGGCACCCGCGTGCTGGCGCCGGAGCCCTATCCCTTCTTCACCGGCTGCGAGCGCCAGTCGCTGCGCGCCGAGCCGGGGGCGGTGGTCGCCGTCCTCGGCCGCCAGGCGCTGGGCGCGGGCGGCTGTTGCGCGACGGGCGGCACCTACCGCTCCGTCGATGGGCGGCGTTGGACGAAGCGCCGCGCGGGGCTTCGACAGGCTCAGCCCGAACGGTGATGGTGGAGCGACCTGCCACTCAACCCTGCGCCCGGCGCTTTCTGCCGGCCTGCGCCTGCGGCGGCGCGTCGAAGCGCTGCACCACCATGTCGTGCAGCGCCTGCGCCGCCGCCGACAGGCTGCCCTCGCGCCGCCGCACCAGCAGGATCCGCCGGCGCAACTGCGGCAGCGGCAGCGCCCGGGTGGCGATCGTCTCGCGGCGGAACTGGTAGAGCGTCAGCGTGGGCACCACGCTGATGCCGAGGCCGGCCTCGACCATGCCCATCACCGTGGCGAGCTGCTCCACCTCCAGCAGCGTGTTCATCTGCAGCGGGTGCAGGGCCGCCTCGAGCGCCTGGCGCACGCTGCTGTTGCGCGTCATGTGGATGAAAGGCCAGGGCGCCAGCTTGCGCAGGGTGAGGCGGGCTTCCGATGCCAGGAGATGGTCGGCGCGGCACACCAGGTGGAAGCGGTCCGTGCCCAGCACGCGCGTGTGCAGCCCGGCCGAATCGGCGGCGCGCAGGCCGGCGGCCGCCAGCGCGAAGTCGGCCCGGCCGCCGCGCACAAGGTCAATGCAGGCGTCCGAGAGCAGGTCCGACAGCGCCAGCGTCACCCCCGGCCAGGCGGCGCGGTAGTCGGCGAAGAGGGCGGGCAGCCAGCCGGCGGCCAGCGAGGGCAGCGCGGCCACGTGCACGTGGCCCTTGCGGCGCTCCACGTGGTCGGCCAGGTCGCCCAGCGCGCGGGCCGTGTCGGCCAGGAGCTGGCGGGCCGAGGGCTCGAACAGGCGCCCCTCCGGCGTGAGCTGCACGTTGCGCGTGTTGCGGTCGAACAGGCGCGCGCCCACCGCGTCCTCCAGCGACCGGATCAGCGCGCTGAAGGCCGGCTGCGACAGGTGCGTGGCCTGCGCCGCGCGCGTGAAGTTGCGCAGCTCGGCCAGCGTGAGGAAGGCGCGCATCGCGCGCGTCGAGAGGTCGGGCGTTGCCATTGATTTGCCATGCGGATCAATCGATCCGAACTTTCGATTTTACGGATGAAGGTGCGGTGCCTACAGTGCCTCTCGCAAACGAGAGACGCGCAGACATGGCACCGCCCCTTCCCGCCCCCTTGCTGATCGGCTGCGCCGCCGGCTTCTCCGGCGACCGCACCGACGCTGCCGGCCCGGTGGTGGACACGCTGATCGCGCGGCTGACGGCGCCGGATGCGCCCCCCGGCCAGCGCGCCTTCCTGATCTTCGAGACCCTGGCCGAGCGCACGCTGGCACTGGCCCAACTGCGCCGCCGCGCCGACCCCGAGGCCGGCTACGAGCCGCTGCTGGACGCCATGCTGCGGCCGGTGCTGGCGCGCTGCCTCGCGCACGGCATCCGCATCGTGAGCAACTTCGGCGCCGCCCACCCGCGCGCTGCCGCGAGGCACATCGCCCGCATGGCGCGCGAACTGGGCTGCGCCGTGCCGCCCATCGCCGTGGTGGAGGGCGACGAACTCGCCTCGCCCGCGCAGCGCGAACGGCTCGGCCGCACGCTCGGGCCGGCCCTGGACGGGCTGCGCATCGTGAGCGCCAATGCCTACATCGGCGCCGGGCCCATCGCCGCCGCCCTGCGCGCCGGCGCGCAGATCGTGGTCTGCGGCCGGGTGGCCGACCCGTCGCTGGCGGTGGGCCCGGCGCTGGCCCACTTCGGCTGGGCCGACGACGACTGGGACCGGCTGGCTCGCGCCACCATGGCCGGCCACCTGCTGGAGTGCGGGGCCCAGGTCTGCGGCGGCTACTTCGCCGACCCGGGCTTCAAGGACGTGCCGGCGCCGGAGGCGATCGGCTTTCCCATCGCCGAGATCGACGCCGACGGCGGCGTGGTGATCGGCAAGGCCGAGGCGCCCGGTGGCCTGGTGAGCGAGGCCACGGTGAAGGAGCAGTTGCTCTACGAGGTGCACGACCCGGCCGCCTACCTCACGCCCGACGTGACGGCCGACATCGGCGAGGCCGAGGTGACGCGCATCGGCCCCGACCGGGTGCGCCTGGCCGGCGTGCGCGGCCACCCGCGGCCGTCGGCCTACAAGGTCAACGTGTGCCACGAGGGCGGCTGGCTGGCCGAGGCGGAGATCTCCTATGCCGGCGCGCGGGCCGAGGCGCGCGCGCGCCTGGCGGCCGACATCCTGCGCAAGCGCCTCCACGGCCTGGCGCCGCGCATCGACCTGGTCGGCGCCCTGAGCCTGTTCGCGGACGATGCGGGCCGGCTGCTGGCGGCATCGCCGCCGGGCGATGCGCGCGACGTGCGGCTGCGCGCGGCCGCGGCCCACGCCGAGCGCGGCCAAGCCGAGCGGGTCGGCCGCGAGGTCATGGCGCTCTACACGTGCGGCCCGGCGGGCGGCGGCGGCGTGCGCACCTCGCTCACGCCGCGGCTGAACACCGTCTCGTGCCTGCTGCCGCGCGAGGCGGTGCCCACGCGCTTCGAAATCGTGGAGGGCACCGCATGACCATGCTGCGCGTCCCGCTGGACCGCCTGGCCCACGGCCGCACCGGCGACAAGGGCAACCGCTCCAACATCAGCGTCATCGCCTGGCACCCGGACCTGTGGCCGCTGCTGGTCGAGCAGGTCACCCCCGAGCGCGTGGCGGCACAGTTCGCGCACCGCCGGCCTTCGCGGGTGCAGCGCTTCCTGCTGCCCAGGCTGCATGCGATGAACTTCGTGATCGACGACGTGCTGGACGGCGGCGTCAACGACGCGCTGAACCTCGACACCCACGGCAAGGCGCTGTCGTACCTGCTGCTGGCGCTCGAGGTCGAGGTGCCGCAGGCGCTGGCGCACCGGCTGGCCGGGCCCGCGTGATCCGTCCTTCTTTTTCTTCCGCTTCAAACCAAGGAGACAAGCACCCATGACACGCCATCGCTTCCTGGCCCGCGCAGCGTTCGCGGCCCTGGCCTTCGCCGCCGCATCCGCCGGCGCGCAGGGCTTTCCCGCCAAGCCCATCACCTTCGTCGTGCCCTTCGCGGCCGGCACGGCCACCGACCAGATCGCCCGCGCGCTGGGCAATGCCGTCACGGCGGAGACGAAGCAGTCCGTGGTGATCGACAACAAGCCCGGCGCCAGCGGCTTCATCGCCTCGCAGCAGGCGGCCAAGGCGGCGCCCGACGGCTACACCGTGCTCATCACCACCAACACCACGCATGCGGCCAACGAGCACCTGTACAAGAAGCTGCCCTACGACCCGGTGAAGGACTTCGCGCCCCTCACCGGCCTGGGCAAGGGTGGGCAGGTGATGGTGGTGACGCCGGACTTCCCCGCGAAGACGGTGGCCGAGTTCATCGCGCTGGCGAAGAAGGAGCCGGGCAAGTACAGCTTCGGCAGCGGCAGCTCGTCCAGCCGCATGGCGGGCGAACTGCTGCAGCAGATGGCGGACATCAAGCTGCTGCACGTGCCCTACAAGAGCAACACCCTGGCCGTCACCGACCTGCTGGGCGGCCAGATCCACATGATGATCACCGACACCGCCACCGGGCTGCCGCAGGTGAAGGCGGGCAAGCTGCGCGCGCTGGGCATGTCCGGCGCCAGCCGCTCGCCGCTCGCGCCCGAGGTGCCGACCATCGCGGAGGCCGGCGTCAAGGGCTACGAGATGGGCTACTGGTTCGCCGCCTACGCGCCGGCCGGCACGCCGCCGGAGGTGGTCGGGCGGTTGAACGAGCTGCTCTCGCGCGCGGCGCGCAGCGAATCGGCCCGCACCGCCTTCTACGCGCCCACCGGCACCGAGGTGTTCACCACCACGCCGGACGAACTGGCGAAGTTCCAGGCGGGCGAGGCGCAGAAGTGGGGACGCATCGTGAAGGCGGCCGGCATCCAGCCCGAATAGGCCTCGCCGGCGTTCAGAGCATCTCGTCCGGCGCCAGCGGCCCGATCAACTGCAGCAGCAGCCGAAGGCCCAGGCTGGCGTCGGGCTCGCGGCGCGCGTCCTCCAGCCCGCTGCCCTGCGGCGCGCGCCAGACCAGGGCGCCGCCGTCGGTGCGCTCGACGTGCCAGGCGCCCTCGCGCAGCGCCGTCTCGATCGACTGCGTCGCCTGCTTCGACAACTGCGGGCTGCGGATCAGCAGGGCGACCTCGGTGTTCTGCTTCTGCGAGCGCAGGTCCAGGTTCATCGAGCCGACCACCAGCAGGCGCCCGTCCACCACCAGCACCTTGGAGTGCAGCATGGCGCGCGAGCCGCCCGTCACGCTCGCGCCCGAGGCGCCCAGCGCGCTGCCCACCGTGGCCTGCTCGCTGCGCATCTCGTAGAGCGCGACGCCGACGTCCAGCAGCGCCTCGCGGTGCCGGGCATAGCCCACGTGCGCGATCGGAGCGTCGTTGGAGGCCAGCGAGTTCGTCAGCACGCGCACCCGCACGCCGCGCCGCACCGCGTCGGCGAAGGCCTTCATCATGTCCGGGCCGGGCACGAAGTAGGGCGAGATGATGAGCAGATCGCCGCGCGCCTGGCCGATCAACTGCAGCAGGCCGTCGACCACCGTCTCGCCGGCGGCCACCTCGCCCTGCGCCGAGGGCGGCGCGGCCGGGGCCGTGCCGGCGCCCTGTTCGTCGGCCGGGATCTTGGCCGGCCGGTCCACCATCATCGCGGCCGGTGCCCAGACGAAGGGCTGCGCCGCCAGGTCCATCGGCTGCTGGTTCCACACCGCCGCGCGCCGCGCCGCCGCCTGCGCGCGGTCCGCGCCGTCCACGGGGCGCGGCTCGCCGTCCGGCGGCTGCGGGGCGTTCGCGGCGCCGTCGCGGCGCTCACGCTCGGCGCGCACTTCGTCGCGCAGCCTGTCCAGCGCCTCGCGCGAGACGAGCGACTGCACCGGATAGGCGCGCTCGTTGTTCCAGTAGGTGTCGAAGCTGCGCGACAGCTCCTTGACCACCTCGCCGGAGGCCAGCACGTCCAGGTCGACGAAGTTGCCTGCGTCGCCGTGGCCGAAGTAGGCGTCGCCCAGGTTGCGCCCGCCGGTGATGCCCATCGCGTTGTCGGCGATGAACAGCTTGTTGTGCATGCGCTGCTGGATGCGCCCGGCGTCGCCCAGCGAGCTGACGACCCGCCCGAGCGCGGAGGCGCGCGCGCCCGCCAGCGGGTTGAACAGGCGGATCTCGATGTTCGGCTCGAAGGCCAGGCGCAGCACCAGCGCGTTGCGCCCGGTGCTGTGGAAGTCGTCGAGCAGGATGCGCACCCGCACGCCGCGCGCGGCGGCCTCGCGCACCGCGCGCATCAGGCGGGCCGTGCTGGCGTCGGCGTGGATGGCGTAGTACTGCAGGTCCAGCGTTTTCCGGGCCGCGTCGACGAGCGCCAGCCGGCTGCCGTAGGCGCTCTGTGGCCCTTCCAGCAGCAGGAAGCCGGAGGCGCTGCGCGCGCCGGCGTCGCGCCGGCGCTGCTGCACCAGGGTGCCCAGCGGTGTGCCTTCGGGCGAGGCCAGGGCGCGGGAGGGCGGGCGCGGCACGTCCTGCGGCAGCTGGGCGCATGCGGTGAGGCCGAGCAACAGTGCGCCGAGGATGCCCGCTTGGCCGAAGGCGGTGGACAGGCGGTCCAGGAGGATGCGCGGGTGCATGATGGCGTGAGGCTCGGTCAACCGATGGCGCCCAGGGCGTCCCAGCGTTCGAGGGCGGTCATCAGCGCCTCCTCGATCTGCGCGTGGCGCGTGGCCAGCTCGGCGGCGCGCGCCGGGTCTTCTCCGTACAGGGCGCCGCCGCCGCGCTCCAGTTGCTCGGCGATCGTCTTCTGCTCAGCCTCGAGTTCGGCGATGCGCGCCGGCAGCGCCTCGAGCTCGCGCTGCTCCTTGTAGCTGAGCTTGCGTTTGGCCGAGGCCGCCGCCGGCGCTGCGGCGGCCGCTGGCGCCGGCGCCGATGCAGCGACTGCGCGCGGCGCCGCGGCCTGGGCGAGTTCGCGCGCGCGGCGCGACTGGACCAGCCAGTCCTGCACGCCGCCTTCGTACTCGCGCCAGCGGCCCTCGCCCTCGAAGGCGATGGTGCTGGTCACCACGTTGTCGAGGAAGGTGCGGTCGTGGCTGACCAGGAACACGGTGCCGTCGTAGTCCTGCAGCAGGTTCTCCAACAGCTCCAGCGTGTCGATGTCCAGGTCGTTGGTCGGCTCGTCCAGCACCAGCACGTTGGCCGGCCGGGCGAACAGGCGCGCCAGCAGCAGCCGGTTGCGCTCGCCGCCGCTGAGCGAGCGCACCGGCGACTGCGCGCGCGCCGGCGAGAACAGGAAGTCGCCCAGGTAGCTCTTCACGTGCTTGCGCTGCGCGCCGATCTCGATCCACTCGCTGCCGGGGCTGATGAAATCCTCCAGCGTCGCGTCCAGGTCGAGCGCCGCGCGCATCTGGTCGAAGTACGCCACCTGCAGGTTCGTGCCCAGGCGCACCGTGCCGCTGTCCGGCGCCGTCTCGCCCAGGATCAGCCGCAGCAGCGTGGTCTTGCCCGCGCCGTTGGGGCCGACCAGCCCGATCTTGTCGCCGCGCAGCAGCGTCGCGCTGAAGTCGCGCACCACGGTGCGGTCGCCATAGGACTTGGTGACGCCCTGCAACTCCGCCACGATCTTGCCGGTGGGCAGGCCGCTGGCCACGTCCATCTTCACGCTGCCCAGCGCCTCGCGCCGCCGCGCGCGCTGGCGGCGCAGTGTCTCCAGCCGCGCCACGCGGCTCTGGCTGCGCGTGCGGCGGGCCTCCACGCCCTTGCGGATCCAGACCTCTTCCTGCGCCAGCAGCTTGTCGGCCTTGGCCTGGATCACCGCCTCCTGCGCCAGTTGCTCCTCCTTCTGCGCCTGGTACTGTGCGAAGTTGCCCGGATAGGAGCGCAGCTGCCCGCGGTCCAGCTCGACGATGCGCGTGGCGATGCGGTCGAGGAAGGCGCGGTCGTGCGTGATCACCACCACGCTGCCCCTGAAGTCGATCAGCAGCTGCTCCAGCCACTCGATCGCATCCAGGTCCAGGTGGTTGGTCGGTTCGTCCAGCAGCAGCACGTCCGGCTGCGCCACCAGCGCCTGCGCCAGCGCCACGCGCTTGCGCGTACCGCCGGACAGGGAGCCGATCATGGCCGCCGCGTCCAGGCCGAGCCGGTGCAGCGTCTCATCCACGCGCTGTTCCCAGTGCCAGGCGTCCAGCGCCTCGATCTCCGACTGCAGTGCATCCAGGTCCTCGCCCTCGGCCGCCGCCAGATAGCGTTCGCGCAGCGCCGTCGCCTGCGACAGCCCGACGGCCACCGACTCGAAGACCGTGGCGGTCGGGGCGAGATCGGGTTCCTGGGCGACGTAGGTCGTCCGAAGTCCGGTGCGCAGTTGCAGCGTCCCGTCGTCGGGCTGCTCCAGTCCCGCGAGGATGCGCAGCAGCGACGACTTGCCGGCGCCGTTGCGCCCGATCAGTCCGATGCGTTCGTTGTCCAGCAGGGCGAACTCCGCGCCATCCAGCAAGGCGACATGCCCAAAGGCGAGATGCGCGCCCAGCAAAGTGATGAGTGCCATTCGTCGATTATCCGGAGCGCGCGAGGCGCGCCCGTGCGATCGTCGATGTCGCCGCGCCGCGCGGCCGCCTGCATGACCCGCATCCTCGCAGTCGACTGATGCCTTTCAACCGATGTATACTGGCGGGCTCGGCTGAATGCGGAAGCGGAAAGCCGGGGGCGACGAAGCCGCCGATTCGATCCACTGGACACCACGAGGAACGAGTTGACGGGGCATCGAAAAAGATGCCATAATCGCTGGCTCGGCTGATTCGGGGCCGCAAGCGCGAAAGCGGCGGATTCGAATGAGTTGAGGGCTTGAAGAAGGCCAAAAATTTGACGGGCTTCCAAAAAGCGTGTCATAATCTAAGGCTTCGCTGATCGCGGCGGAGTTTGGTGGAAGCGGAAGTTTCTGCCGAGATCGTTAACAAGTTACAGCCGATAAGCGTG
>NZ_JQKD01000040.1 GCF_000745855.1 Xenophilus azovorans DSM 13620 | reverse complement strand
CCCGAGCGCAGCACCCACAGCACGCCATTGACGAAGGCACGGTTGTCTGCGCCACTGCGCCCAGGGTCCGAGGCTTTGCCGGGCAGCAAACCCTCAAGACGCTTCCATTGGTGATCTGTCAGTTCGTAGCGGATCGGGCGAGACATTCAGGCTGGCTTCCTCCTGCCCGTATCGTCTCATCTCCCATGTTCGTCGCCCTGAATGTCGATTCAGCCTAGGGGTGCCAAAGATGTGACATTTTTCACATTTGAAAGACGGTGGACCGGCGCCGGAGCGTCGCCAACGGTACTTGTGCGGATCGCGCCTTCAAGACGCGGCGTTATATTGCACTGCAGCGAAACTGCCTGCTCCGCCCCCGATGCTGTACCAACTCTACGAAACACAACGCTCGCTGATGGAGCCCTTCGCCGACTTCGCGCAGGCCGCCTCCAAGCTCTTCACCTCCGGCGCCATGTTCAGGCAACTGCCCATGGCCCAGCGCGTGGCCGCCGGGTACGACCTGCTCTACCGCCTGGGCAAGGACTACGAGAAGCCCGAGTTCGATATCAAGACGGTCAATGTCGACGGCACCGACGTGGTGATCCACGAGATCGTCGAGATCGACAGGCCCTTCTGCCAGTTGCGCCGCTTCAAGCGCTTCACCGACGACGAGCGGGTGCTGGAGACGCTCAAGGGCCAGCCGGTGGTGCTGATCGTGGCGCCGCTGTCGGGCCACTACGCCACGCTGCTGCGCGACACGGTGCGCACCATGCTGCAGGGCCACAAGGTCTACATCACCGACTGGAAGAACGCCCGGCTGGTGCCGCTGGCCGAGGGCGAGTTCCACCTGGACGACTACGTCAACTACGTGCAGGAGTTCATCCGCCACCTGCAGTCCGAGTACGGCAACTGCCACGTGATGAGCGTGTGCCAGCCCACCGTGCCGGTGCTGGCGGCCATCTCGCTGATGGCCAGCCGCGGCGAGCAGGTGCCGCTGACCATGACCATGATGGGCGGCCCCATCGACGCCCGCAAGTCGCCCACCTCGGTGAACAACCTGGCGACGAACAAGAGCTTCGAGTGGTTCGAGAACAACGTCATCTACCGGGTGCCGCAGGGCTTCCCCGGCGAGGGGCGCAGGGTCTACCCCGGCTTCCTGCAGCACACCGGCTTCGTGGCGATGAACCCCGACCGCCACGCGACCAGCCACTACGACTACTTCAAGAACCTGATCCGCGGCGACGACGCCAGCGCCGAGGCGCACCGCAAGTTCTACGACGAGTACAACGCCGTGCTCGACATGGACGCGGACTACTACCTGGAGACCATCCGCACGGTGTTCCAGGACTTCGACCTCGTCAACGGCACCTGGGAGGTGAAAGACCCCGGGGGCCGCGTCGAGCTGGTGCGGCCGCAGGACATCCGCGCCAGCGCGCTGCTCACGGTCGAAGGCGAGCTGGACGACATCTCCGGCTCGGGCCAGACCAAGGCGGCGCACGACCTGTGCACCGGCATCCCCGCCGACGGCCGGCACCACCTCGAGGTGCAGGGCGCGGGCCATTACGGCATCTTCAGCGGCCGCCGCTGGCGCGACCGCGTGTACCCGCAGGTGCGCGACTTCATCGCCACGCACGATGCGCCGCAGACCCGGCCGACGCGCCGCAACGGCGTGTCGGCGGAAGACACGATCCATGCGCCCGCGCGCGCCGGCAAGCCCGCGGCCGCCCCCCGCGCGGCGGCGTCGAAGGCGCCTGCCACCGCGCGCAAGCGCGCCGCGCGCCGCCCTTCCGCGGCGCCGGTGGCCGCTCCCGGCCGCGGCAAACGCCCGCGCGCCTGACGAGTCCCTGCGGGCCATCCGGCCCGCCCCCGCCGCCCCGATGAACACCCTGGCCGACCGACTGCTCGACGCCCTGCCCCAGACGCAGTGCACGCGCTGCGGCTGGCCCGACTGCGCCGGCTACGCGCAGGCCATCGCCCGCGGCGAGGCCGGCATCGACCAGTGCCCGCCGGGCGGAGAGGAAGGCGTGCGCCGGCTGGCGGCCCTCACCGGCCAGGCGCCGCGTCCGCTGGACCCGGCCTTCGGCGCCGAAGGCCCGCGCAGCCTGGCCGTCATCGACGAGGCCTGGTGCATCGGCTGCACCAAGTGCCTGGACGCCTGCCCCACCGACGCCATTGTCGGCATCCACAAGCGCATGCACACGGTCGTCGAAGCGCACTGCACCGGCTGCGAACTGTGCATCCCCGTATGCCCGGTGGACTGCATCGGCCTGGAGCCGGCCACCCCCGGCAAGACCGGCTGGGCGGCCTGGTCCGCGGCGCAGGCGCAGGAGGCCCGCACGCGCTACGCGGCCCACCGCGCACGGCGCCGGCTGGACCTGCCGGACGACGCACCCGACGCCGCCGCAGCCAGCGAGACCGACGCCCAGGCGCGCAAGCGCAGCGTGGTGGAAGCCGCCCTGGCCCGCGCCCGCGCGGCCCGCGCCGCGCCGCCGCCGACACGCTGAGGCCGCCCGTCCGCCGGCGCGCGAGCGCCCCGCCGGCACCCCGGGGCTTGGACGCAAGCCGCGGCGAGGCTGTGCGAAGCTCCGGCCTCGCATGTTCCATTCCTTCGCTTCCTGGCTGCCCAGCATCTCGCAGCACTTCCTCGCGGTGGTGCTCGCGCTGCTGGTGTACGTGCTGACCACCCGCGGACGGCGCGAGCAGCGGGCGCCCACCGCCGCCATCGCCTGGGTGATGGGCATGCTGCTGATGCCCTACGTCGCGCTGCCCATGTACCTGATGTTCGGCCGGCGCAAGCTGCGTCCGGCAGGAACGCCCCGGGCGGCGCGCAGCGGGCCGTCGCCGCACTGGGCGGCCGAGCTGATCGACGCCTTCGGCCTCGCCGCCCCGTCCGCCTGCGCCGTGCGGCTGCATGCCGACGGCGTGGACGCGCGCGCGGCGCTGTGGGCGGTGATCGACGGCGCCCGCCGCACGCTGGACGTGTGCACCTTCATCATCGGGGACGACGCGCTGGGCAGCGAGGCCATCGAGCGCATGGCGGCGCGGGCGCGCGCGGGGGTGCGGGTGCGCGTGCTGCTCGACGGCTTCGGCGCGCTGCAGCTGCCGCAGCGGCACTTCGAGGCGCTGCGCGCCGCCGGCGGGCAGGTCAAGGTGTTCCGCCCGATCTTCGGGCTGCACCGCAGCGGGCCGCGCAACCTGCGCAACCACCGCAAGTTCACCATCGCCGACGACGCCTGGCTGTGGAGCGGCGGCCGCAACCTGGCGGGCGAGTACTTCTGCGGCAACGCGGCGCATCCCGAGCCCTGGCGCGACCTGTCCTTCGACATCCGCGGCGACGTGGCCGCGGCAGCGGCGCGCCAGTTCGAGCAGGACTGGACCTCGGTGACGCGCGAGCCGCCCCGGCCGGTGGCCTCGCTGCCGGCCGTGCCGGGCGGCGCGCTCGCCCAGTTCCTGCCCAGCGGGCCGGACCAGACCGAGGACACGGCCGCCGCGCTGCTGATCGGCGCCTGCTTCCGCGCCGAGCGGCGCATCCTGGCGATCACGCCCTACTTCGTGCCCGGCGACGGCCTGCGCGATGCGCTGCGGCTGGCGGCCCGGCGCGGGGTGCAGGTCACGATCGCGATACCGCGGCGCTCCAACCACCGCCTCGCCGACTTCGTGCGCAGCCGCGCGATGCGCGACCTGGCGCGCGCCGGCGTGGCCTTCCGCATGCTGCCCTTCATGGCGCACGCCAAGGCCGTGGTGGTAGACCACGACCTCGCCCTGTGCGGCTCGATCAACCTCGACCAGCGCAGCCTGCTGCTCAACCACGAGGCGGCGGTGGTGTTCTACGACCCGGTGCAGATCGACTGGCTGGCGCAGTGGGTCGAGCGCACAGCCTCGGCCGGCGAGGCCTACCGCCCGCGCCGGCCCGGGCTGATGCGCGATCTGGCGGAAGGGCTGCTGCTGACGCTGGCCTTCCAGCTCTGAGGCGCCCGCTCAGCCCGCGCAGCGGAAGGTCAGGTTGATGCGGCACGCGCCCATGAAGGGGTGCTCGCCCTCGGCCAGCGGCAGCACGCCGTGGTGGTGCAGCCGCGCCGGCCCGCCCCACACGACCACGTCGCCGTGCACCAGCGGCACGCGCCGCGCGCGGTCCGACCGTTTCGGCCCGCCCCACAGGAAGACCGCCGGCAGGCCGAGCGAGACCGAGACGATGGGCTGGTCCATGCGCCGCTCGTCGCGGTCCTGGTGCAGCGTCAGCCGGGCGCCGGGCACGTAGCGGTTGATCAGGCAGGCGTCGGGCGCGAAGGCGGCGATGCCGGCCCGCGCCGCGGCGTCCACGGCGAGCCTATAGAAGGACGGCGGCATCGGCGGCCAGGCGCGGCCGCTCAGCGGATCGCTGGCGGTGTAGCGGTAGCCGGCGCGGTCGCTCACCCAGCCGAGCGCGCCGCAGTTGGTCGTCGCCACCGACATGGGCTTGCCGCCGGGCGTGACGAGATGGCGCAACGGCGCCGCGGCCAGCACGGCGTCGAGTTCACGGCGCAGCGCCGCGGCCCGGTCGAACGCGAAGCCGCGCAGCACGCAGGCGCCCGGCTCCAGCGCCAGCGGCGCCGCGGCGAGGGCATCGGTTCCGGGGTCGAACAACTCAGCGGTCATGGCCGGCACTGTAGGCGCGCCGCAGACCCTGCTGGCAGCGCGCCATGGGTTGCATCCATATCAATTGAGAACTATTCTCAATTTCAACAACAACCGCAGAACCGACATGCCCTCTTCTCCCGACCACGCCGCCGCGCTGCCGGCCGGCGCCGCCCCGGGCCCGGCGTTCAGCCTCAGGCCGCTGCTGTTCGCCAACCTCGCCTGCACCATGGCCATGATGGCCTTCGTGTCGCTGGTCGGTCCGATGGCGCGGGTGCTCCGGCTGGCGCCCTGGCAGGCGGGCATGGCCGTCACGGTGGGCGGCGTGCTGTGGATGCTGCTGTCGCGCCCCTGGGGCCAGGCCAGCGACCGGCACGGGCGCCGGCCGGTGCTGCTGGCCGGCGTGGGCGGCTTCGGCCTGGCCTACTGGGCCATGTGCGCGGTGCTGGTGGTGGCGCTGCACGTGCTGCCGGCCGCCGGGCTGGTCTTCCTGGGCCTGCTGGTCTCGCGCGGGGCCGTGGGCGCGTTCTACGCGGCGATCCCCTCGACCGGGCTGGCGCTGGTGGCCGACCACGTGGCGCCCGGCCATCGTGCCGGCGCGATGGCCTCGCTGGGCGCGGCCAACGCGGTCGGCATGGTGCTGGGGCCGGCGCTGGCGGCAGGGCTGGCGCAGTCGAGCCTGAGCCTGCCGCTGTATGCCACGGCGCTGCTGCCGCTGGCGGCCTTCGGCGTGCTGTGGAAGGGCCTGCCGCGCGCCGAGCGCCGGCATGCGGACCTGCCCCGCACGCTCGGCCTGGGCGACGCGCGGCTGCGCGCGCCGATGGCGGTGGCCTTCGTGGCGATGTTCTGCGTGGCGATCGCGCAGATCACGGTCGGCTTCTTCGCCATCGACCAGCTCGGGCTGGCCAGCGGCCCGGCCGCGCGTGCGGCAGGGATGGCGCTGACCTCGGTGGGCGTGGCGCTGATCGGCTCGCAGTTGCTGGTGCGCCGGCTCGACTGGACGCCGCTGCGGCTGATCCGCATCGGCAGCCTCGTGGCGGCCGCGGGCTTCGGGGCGACGGCGCTGGTGCACGACGCCTGGCTGCTCGGCGCCTGCTTCTTCGTCGCCGCGGCCGGCATGGGCTGGGTGTTCCCGGCCTTCTCCGCATTGGCGGCCAATGCGGTCGAGGCGCACGAGCAGGGCTCCGCCGCCGGCTCGGTGGGCGCGGCGCAGGGGCTGGGCATCGTGCTGGGGCCGCTGGCCGGCACGCTGCTGTACGCCATCGCGCCCGGCGCGCCGTACGTCGCCGTGGCGCTGCTGCTGGCGGGCACGGCCGCCTGGGTCGCGCTGCGGCGCTGAGCCGTTCATGCGGCGTCGTGGAAGATGAGGCCCAGCGTGTGGCGCTCGCCGCGCCGCACGCGGCTCACGCCGTGCCGCAGGTTGACGCGGTAGGCGCCGCGCGTGCCCTGCACCGGCCGGTGGTGCACCGCGATCACGGCCGCATCGCCCTGCTGCAGCGGCAGCACCATGGGCCGCGACTGCATGCGCGGGCGCTGCTCGGTCAGCACCAGCTCACCGCCCCCGAAGTCGTGCCCCGGCGCCGACAGCAGCACCACCACCTGCAGCGGGAAGACCTCGTCGCCGTACAGGTCCTGGTGCAGGCAGTTGTAGTCGCCCTCGCGGTAGCGCAGCAACAGCGGCGTGGGCCGCAGCTGGCCGGCCGCATGGCAGCGTGCGATGAAGTCGGCATGCGCCGGCGGAAAGCGCGCCGGCAGGCCCAGCGTCGCCTGCCAGCGGTTGGCCACGGGCACCAGCCGCGCGTACAGCGCGCCGCGCAGGGCCGCCACCGCCGGCGGCAGCGGGTAGGCGAAATACTGGTACTCGCCCTGGCCGAAGCCGTGGCGCGCCATCACGACGCGGCTGCGGAACTGCGCGGGCTGCGCATAGAGCGCCGCCGCCGCGCGGCACTCGTCGGGCGTGAGCAGGGAAGGGATCAACCCATGGCCCTCGGCATCGAGCGCGCGCTCGACGCCGTCCCAGTCCACCGCTGCCAGCCGCCGCTGCACGCGCTGCGCCGCGGCCTCGTCGCTCATCGTGCGGCGCCCTCGCGATCCAGCAGCGCCTGCTTGCGCTCCACGCCCCAGCGGTAGCCCGAGAGGCCGCCGTCGCGCCGTACCACCCGGTGGCAGGGGATCGCCACCGCCAGCGGGTTGGCGGCGCAGGCCTGCGCCACCGCGCGCGTGGCCGAGGGGGCGCCGATGCGCTCGGCGATCTCCGCGTAGCTGGCAGTGCGGCCCGGCGGGATCGCGCGCAGCGCCTGCCACACGCGCTGCTGGAAGGCGGTGCCGCGCACGTCCAGCGGCAGCTCGGTGCCCAGGCCGGGCGACTCGATCAGGCCCACCACCTGCGCCACCAGCCGCTCGAAGTCGGCGTCGCCGCCGATCAGCCGCGCCCGCGGAAAGCGCGCCTGCAGCTCGGCCGCCAGCACGTCGGGGTCGTCGCCGAGCGCGATCGCGCACACGCCACGCCCGCTGCGCGCCACCAGGATCGCGCCCAGCGAGCATTGGCCGATGGCGAAGCGGATGTCGGCGCCCTCGCCGCCGGCGCGCCAGGCGCCGGGCGTCATGCCGAGCAGGTCGTCCGCGGCCTCGTAGAAGCGGCTGGGCGCGCCGTAGCCGGCGTCGTAGATCGCGTCCGTCACGCTGCCCTCGCCGCGCTCGAGCGCCGCGCGCACGCGCCGGCCGCGCTGCGCCGCGGCCCAGGCGCGCGGCGTGAGGCCCGTCACGGCCTTGAAGGTGCGCTGCAGGTGCCGCGGGCTCAGGCCGGCACGCTCGGCCAGCATCGCCAGCGTGGGCGGCTGCTCGGCGGCCTCGATCTCGCGGCACAGCCGGGCCACCAGCTCGGCCTGCTGCTGCGCCGGCGCCAGCGCGTCGGGCCGGCAGCGGCGGCACGGACGGAAGCCCGCCCGCTCGGCGTCCGCGGCCGTGTCGTGGAAGGCCACGTTCTCCGGCCGCGGCATGCGCGCGCCGCACGAGGGCCGGCAGTACACGCCGGTGGTGCGCACGGAATAGAAGAAGCGGCCGTCGGCCTCGGCATCGCGCGAGGCCACCGCGGCCCAGCGCGGGTCGGCGACGGTGGCGGCAGCCTGCAGTTCGGAGCGGGTCGTCATGTTCATGGGGGCCTTCCTTTCGGTGTCGATGGGAAGGACTGTAGGCAGCGCGTCGCCTCCGGGCATCCCGGGTCTTGCTGCCGAATTCGTTCATTCATTGTGAGCGCCAGCGAAACACTGCACTGGCGCAGGGTGGCTTGGTCGGCCCCGCGCCGGCCGACACACTCGGGCGTTCGCTGTTTCGACCGCCTTTTCCCGACAGAACAGGAACGCCATGTCTTCCCACTGCCCCACCTGCGACGGCGCGCTGCCGGCCGCCGCATCCCCCGCCGCCGCACCGCCGCACGCCCGCGCCGCCTGGCCCGCCGTCGGCGCGGTGGCGGTCGGCACCTTCGTGATGGTCTCGACCGAGTTCATGCCCATCGGCCTGCTGACCGACATCGCGCGCGGCCTGCAGGTGTCCGACGGCGTGGCCGGGCTGATGGTCACCATGCCCGGCGTGGTGGCTGCCCTGGCCGGCCCGGCGCTGAGCGTGGCCGCGGGCCGGCTGGACCGGCGCATCGTGATGCTGGCGCTGACGGCGCTGCTGCTCGCCTCCAACCTGCTCGCGGCGCTGGCGCCCGACTTCGCGACCATGCTGGCGGCGCGGCTGATGCTGGGCGCGGCCGTGGGCGGCTTCTGGACCTTCGCGCCCGGCGTGGCCGGCCAGATGGTGCCGCCGGCCGCCCAGGCGCGGGCGCTTTCGCTGGTGCTGGCGGGCGTGTCGGTGAGCACGGTGCTGGGCGTGCCGGCCGGCTCGCTGCTGGGCAGCCTGGCCGGCTGGCGCTTCGCCTTCGCCGCCTCGGCGGCGCTCACGCTGGCGGTGCTGCTGGCGCAGTGGCGCCTGCTGCCGGCGCTGCCGCCGGCGCGCGCCATCCGCCCGGCCGACCTGCTGACGCCGCTGCGCCGCGCCCGGCCGCGCGCGGTGCTGATCGCAGTGGTGCTGATGGTCATGGGCCACTTCGCCGCCTACACCTACCTCAAGCCGCTGCTGCTGCAGGTGTTCGCGCTCTCGGCCGCGCAGGTGACGGCGCTGCTGCTCGCCTACGGCGCGGCGGGCTTCGCGGGCAACTTCCTGGTCGGGCTGATCGTGGCGCGCAGCGCGCGCGCCGGGATGATGGCGACCACCGCGCTGCTGGCGCTGGCGCTGCTGGCCTCCACGCTGGCCGGCAGCGGCTTCGTGGCGGCGGCGCTGGTGGTGCTGGCCTGGGGCGTGGCCTTCGGCATGGTGCCGGGCGCGGCCACGGGCTGGATGCTGCGCTCCCTGCCCGACGCGCCCGAGGCCGGCCAGGCGATGCTGGTGACGGCCTTCCAGGTGGCGATCGCCTCCGGCGCCACGCTGGGCGGCCGGGTGGTGGACGGCAGCGGCGTGCCGGGCGCGATGCTGCTGGGCGCCGCGCTGGTGGCGGCGGCGCTGGCGGCCGCCACCATGCTGGGACGCGGGCGCGCCGGCGCGGCAGCGGTCAGCGCCCCTTAACGTCCCTTGACGGCGAGCAGCTCGATCTCGAAGTTCAGCGTCGCGTTGGGCGGGATCACCCCGCCCGCGCCGCGGCTGCCGTAGGCGATGGCGGGCGGGCACACCAGCTTGGCCTTGCCGCCGACCTTCATCTTCTGCACGCCTTCGGTCCAGCAGGGGATGACGCGGTTGAGCGGGAACTCGGTGGGTTCGTTGCGCGAATAGGAGCTGTCGAACTCCTTGCCGCTGTCGGGGAAGGTGCCGCGGTAGTGCACGCGCACGGTGTCGGTGGCGGCGGGGCTGGGGCCGGTGCCCTCCTTGACGCTCTGGTAGACCAGGCCGCTGGGCAGCGTGACGGGCGCCGCGGCCTGCTGGGCGTGCACGGCGCCGGCCAGGGCCAGGGAAGCGAAGAAGGTGCTGACGAGGAACGGTCTCACGATGGCCATGCCTTGGAAATGGGTGAAAAAAGGGGAAGGCATTATGCGCAGCGCCCACGGTGCAGGGCTTCTTGAGCGCCACCCGATCCGCTGGCGCCACATTTGTGTAACGAACTGCCGCCACCCGGCCGGGAGTTGACCGGTTTTCCGCGCCCGTACCGGCATTGAAATCGGTTTCCCGCAAGAAGAAGGCGTTTTAGCGGCAGTTCGCATAACGTAAATAACAAAACGGTCTTTGGACCGGCTCCGCCGAACGCCTAGAGTCCGCCCACTTTTTTGCCCGCCTGCCCGCAGGCATGGGCAGCCTCCCCGGTTTCCGCTCCGCGCCGATGTCCAGTTCCCCCGCCTCGCCCTCCCCCGTCTCTCCCCCGGTTTCCGTTCCCGAACTCGCCCAGGCCGATGCGCAGCGTGCCCTCCAGGAGGACGCCGGGACCGGTGACCTCACCGCGGCGCTCGTGCCGCCCGAGGCCCGGGCCCGCGCCCGGGTCGTGCTGCGCGAGCCGGCCGTCCTGTGCGGCGCGCCCTGGGTCGATGCCGTCATCCGCGCGCTGGACCCGCGGGCCGGCATCCGCTGGCTGCGCCGAGAAGGCGAGCGGTGCGCGGCGGGCGAGGTCGTCCTGGAGCTGGAAGGCCGCGCACGGCCGCTGCTCACCGCCGAGCGGTCGGCGCTGAATTTCCTGCAGTTGCTCAGCGCCGTCGCCACGCGCACCGCCGCCCATGTCGACGCGGTCGAGGGCACGCGCGCACGCATCGTCGACACGCGCAAGACGCTGCCGGGCCTTCGCCTGGCGCAGAAGTACGCCGTGCGCACCGGCGGCGGCCTCAACCACCGCATCGGCCTGTACGACGCCATCCTGATCAAGGAGAACCACATCGCGGCCGCCGGCGGCATCGCCCAGGCGCTCGCGGCGGCGCGGCATGCCGGCAGCGCCGCGCAGTTCATCGAGATCGAGGTCGAGACGCTGGCGCAGCTCGACGAGGCGCTCGCCCACGGCGCGCGCATGGTGCTGCTGGACAACATGGACCTGGCGACGCTGCGCGAGGCCGTCCGCATCAACGATGCCGCGGGCGACGCGCGCGCGACGCTGGAGATCTCCGGCGGCGTCACCCTGGAGGCCGTCCGCGCGCTGGCCGAGACGGGCGTCGACCGCATCTCGGTCGGCGCACTCACCAAGGACGTGAAGGCGATCGACTTCTCGATGCGCTTCGAAGGGGCCTGAGGGATGGACGGCCTGGTCAGCATCGACTTCGAGCAGCCCGCGCCGCGCGCGGCGGGCGGCGCATGCAGCACGCGCCACGCCTGGGCGCGCGTCCCGCCCGAACCCTCGCGCGCCGAGCGGGCCCGTCTCAAGGAGCGCATCCGCGAACTGCTCGTGCAGCAGCAGGCGGCGCTGGTGGCGCACTACTACGTGCATCCCGACCTGCAGGACCTGGCGGAAGAAACGGGCGGCCTGGTGGCCGATTCGCTGGAGATGGCCCGCTTCGGCCGGGACCATCCGGCGCGCACGCTCGTCGTCGCCGGCGTGCGCTTCATGGGCGAGACGGCCAAGATCCTCTCGCCCGGCAAGCGCGTGCTGATGCCCGACCTGGACGCGACCTGCTCGCTCGACCTGGGCTGCCCCGCGGAGGAGTTCGCCGCCTTCTGCGACCAGCACCCGGACCGCACCGTGCTCGTCTACGCCAACACCAGCGCCGCCGTGAAGGCCCGCGCCGACTGGATGGTGACCTCGGGCTGCGCGCTCGACGTGGTGCGCGCGCTCACGGCGCAGGGCCGCAAGATCCTCTGGGCGCCGGACCGCCACCTGGGCGACTACATCCGCCGCGAGACGGGCGCCGACCTGCTGAGCTGGGACGGCGCCTGCATCGTGCACGACGAGTTCAAGGCGCTGGAGCTCGAACTGCTGAAGGAAGAGCACCCCGGCGCCCGCGTGCTCGTGCATCCGGAGTCGCCGCCCGACGTGATCGCCCTGGCGGACGCGGTGGGCTCCACCGCCGCCATCCTGTCGGCGGCGGCGCGCATGGACGCGCGCGAATTCATCGTCGCCACCGACACCGGCCTGCTGCACAAGCTGCGCACGCTCAACCCGGACAAGACCTTCATCGCGGCGCCCACCGCCGGCAACGGCGCCACCTGCAAGAGCTGCGCCCACTGCCCCTGGATGGCGATGAACGACCTGGCGGGCGTCGTCCGCGCGCTGGAGACCGGCGCGAACGAGGTGCACGTCGATGCCGCCGTCGGCGAGCGCGCCCGGGTGCCGATCGCGCGCATGCTCGATTTCACGGCCGCCCTCAAGGCAGGCGGGACGGCCCCGGGCATCACGGCCGGCATCGGGGCGGCCTGACGATGGCCTCGTCGCTCGACTTCGACGTGCTGGTCGTCGGCAGCGGCCTCGCGGGCCTGACCGCGGCCCTGCACCTCGCGCCCACGCACCGCGTCGCGGTGCTGACCAAGCGCGCCGTGTCCGACGGCGCCAGCCAGTGGGCGCAGGGCGGCATCGCGGCGGTGCTCGACGCGCAGGACAGCATCGACGCGCACATCGACGACACGCTGGTGGCCGGCGCCGGCCTGTGCGACCTGCCGGCCACGCGGCGGGTGGTCGAAGGCGCGCCCGGCTGCATCGCCTGGCTGCGCGAGCTGGGCGTGCCCTTCTCGCTGGAAGGCGGCGAACTGCACCTCACCCGCGAGGGCGGCCACAGCCGGCGCCGCATCGTGCATGCGGCGGACGCCACCGGCGCGGCGGTGCAGCGCACGCTGATCGACGCCGCGCGGCGCTCGGCCGGCATCCGCTTCTTCGAGCATCACGCGCTGGTCGACCTCATCGCGGGCGGCGGCACGGCGTACGGCGCCCCCGTCTGTGCCGGCGCCTACGCGCTGGACGAATCCACCGGCGAAGTCGTCGCCTTCCACGCGCCGGTGACCGTGCTCGCCACCGGCGGCGCAGGCCGGGTCTACCTGCACACGACCAACCCCGGCACCGCCACCGGCGACGGCATCGCGGCCGCATGGCGGGCGGGCTGCCGCGTGTCGAACATGGAGTTCATCCAGTTCCACCCGACCTCGCTGTGCCATCCCGAGGCGCAGTCCTTCCTGATCAGCGAGGCGGTCCGCGGCGAGGGCGGCGTGCTCCGGCTGCCGGCATCCGCGGGCGGCCGGCGCTTCATGCCCGCGCACGACCCGCGCGCCGAGCTGGCGCCGCGCGACGTGGTGGCGCGCGCGATCGACGCCGAGATGAAGAAGCACCGGCTCGACTGCGTGCTGCTCGACATCTCGCACCAGCGCGCGGACTTCCTGCACCACCACTTCCCCAACATCCTGGCACGCTGTGCGCAGTACGGCATCGACATCACCCGCGACCCGATCCCGGTGGTGCCCGCCGCCCACTACACCTGCGGCGGCGTCGTCACCGACCTGCAGGGACGCACCGACGTGGCGGGCCTCTACGCGGTCGGCGAGACCGCCTGCACCGGGCTGCACGGCGCCAACCGGCTCGCGAGCAACTCGCTGGTCGAATGCATGGTGTTCGCGCGCGCGGCGGCGCGGCAGATCGCGGACACGCCTGTCCGCACCGCATCCAGCGCCCGGCCCTGCCGGAGCGCATCGGCGCATGCCGCCGATCCGCGCGGCATCGCGGACCGCCTCGACGGCCTGCGCCGCCTCATGTGGGAGCGCGTGGGCATCGTGCGCACCGGCGGCGACCTGGATGACGCCGCCGGCCGGATCGTCGAACTGCGGCGCGAGACCGAGGCCCTGTACGGGAGCGCGAGGGTCACGCGCGATCTCGTCGAGCTGCGCAACCTGGTGCAGGTGGCCGACCTCATCGTGCAGTCGGCGCGCTCCCGCCTCGAAAGCCGGGGGCTGCACTACCGCCTCGACCACCCGCATCCCGCGCCCCGCGCCGCGCCGACCCTGCTCGCGCCGCTGGGCGCCTGACCCCGGTTTTCATCCCCGAGGACGCTGCCCCCATGCTCCGCACCCTGCTCAAGTCCAAGATCCACCGCGCGTCGGTGACCGATTGCGAACTCCACTACGAAGGCTCCTGCGCCATCGACGAGGACCTGCTCGACGCGGCGGGCCTGGCCGACAACGAGCAGATCCACGTCTGGAACGTCACCAATGGCGAGCGCTTCGTGACCTACGCGATCCGCGCGCAGCGCGGCTCCGGCATCGTCTCGGTCAACGGCTCCGCCGCACGGCGCGCCTGCGTGGGCGACCTGCTCATCATCGCGGCCTTCGGCCTGGTCGGCGAGGAGCGCGTGGCCGCGCACCGGCCGCGGCTGGTGTTCGTGGACGCGGCCAACAAGGTCAAGGAAGTGCATTCCGGCATTCCGGTCCAGACCGCCGACACGCAGGCGCTGGCGATCTGAGTCCCCGCCATGTCGATCGCTGAGACGGCCGAATCCCCCGGTGCCGCGGCCGCGCCCCGCAAGGCCGTGACCCTCGCGCGCCTGGCCGACATGCATGCGCGTGGCGAGAAGATCGCCATGCTGACCGCCTACGACGCCACCTTCGCCGCCGTCGCCGATGCGGCCGGCATCGACTGCCTCCTGGTCGGCGACTCGCTCGGCATGGTCTGCCAGGGGCTGGACAGCACCGTCGGCGTGTCGCTCGATGCGATGCGCCACCACACCGACAGCGTGGCGCGCGGCCTGCGCCGCGTGCGCGGCGGCGCCTGGCTGGTCGCCGACCTCCCCTTCGGCAGCTACCAGGCATCGCGCGAGCAGGCCCTGCGCAGCGCCACCGCGCTGATGCAGGCCGGTGCGCAGATGGTCAAGCTGGAGGGCGGCGGCTGGACCGCGGAGACGGTGCGCTTCCTCACCGAACGGGGCATCCCGGTGTGCGGGCATCTCGGGCTGACGCCGCAGACGGTCCACGCGCTCGGCGGCTACCGGGTGCAGGGCCGCGACGAGGCCTCGGCGGTGCGCCTGCGCGAGGACGCACGCGCCCTGCAGGACGCCGGCGCGGCGATGCTCGTGCTCGAGATGGTGCCGGCCGCCCTCGCCGGCACGGTCACGGCCGAGCTTGCGCACTGCGCCACCATCGGCATCGGCGCGGGCCGCGGCACCTCGGGCCAGGTGCTGGTGATGCACGACATGCTGGGCATCCACCTGGGCAGGCCGCCGAAGTTCGTGCGCAACTTCATGGCCGGCGCCGGCAGCATCGAGGACGCGCTGCGGGCCTACGTGTTCGCGGTGAAGGACGGCAGCTTCCCCGATGACGGCATGCACGCCTGGTAGCCGCCGCGCGCGCCTGCCGCATCTTTCCACGCAACGACTCCACCATGCAGATCGCAAGAACGATCCCCGAGCTGCGCAGCCTCCTCGGCGACGGCCGCCGCAGCGCCTTCGTCCCGACGATGGGCAACCTGCACGACGGCCACCTGGCGCTGGTCGGCAGGGCCAGGACGCTCGGCGAGGTCAGCGTCGCGAGCATCTTCGTGAACCGGCTGCAGTTCCTGCCGCACGAGGACTTCGACACCTACCCGCGCACCTGGGACAGCGACTGCGAGAAGCTGCGCGCGGCCGGCTGCGACGTGCTCTTCGCCCCGGACGAGAAGGCGCTCTACCCCGAGCCGCAGACCTGCAAAGTGCATCCCGATCCCCTGCTCGCCGACACGCTCGAAGGCGCGTTCCGCCCGGGCTTCTTCACCGGCGTGTGCACGGTGGTGATGAAGCTCTTCGCCTGCGTGCAGCCGCGCTTCGCGGTGTTCGGCATGAAGGACTACCAGCAGCTCATGGTCGTCCGCCACATGGTGCGGCAGTTCGCGCTGCCGATCGAGGTGGTCGGCGCACCGACCGAGCGCGCCGCCGACGGCCTGGCGCTGTCCTCGCGCAACGGCTACCTCGGCCCGCAGGAACGCATCCAGGCCCGCGAGCTGCCCGATGCCCTGCGCGCGGTCGCCCAGGCCGTGCGCGAGGGCGAGCGGGACTTCGGCGCCATCGAGGCGCGGGCGGCCGCCGCGCTGGCGGCACGCGGCTGGCAGCCGGACTACGTGGCGATCCGCCGGCGCGCCGACCTGCAGCCCCCGGCGGGCGGCGAACCGCTGGTGGTGCTGGCCGCCGCCCGGCTCGGCAGCACGCGGCTCATCGACAACCTGGAGATCGACGCCTAGGCATGCAGCCAGAAGGCGCTCTCGGCGAACTGCTCGCCGTTCCACCAGTTCGCGCGGCCGGTGCCGTACCGGAAGTTGTCGGCGCCGGCCTGGCTCTGCAGCGGCGCGGTGACGGCGCCGCCGCGGTCGCGCCGGGCCGGCCGGTCGGCAGCCTCGGGCACCACCATCGCGATGTGGCCGGAGCGGCCCTCCTCCTTGCGGCGCGCCACGATGGCGCCGACGGCGCCCAGGTTCACCTCGGCCTGCAGCTCGGTCGGCGTGCCGGCCTGGCGCCAGCCGAAGTCGGCCCCGAAGTCGCGCAGCCAGCGGAACAGGTCGTTGGCCCGCATCTCGACGATGGTGTCGCCCAGCAGCGGCCGGACCTGCGCGCCCACCGCCAGCCGCAGCAGCGCCGGGCTGCTCCACCACACGCGCGGCAGGTACACACCCGCCAGCCGGCAGAAGTCGTGCGCGTAGATGTTGCAGAAGGTGGCCGTGCGCGTGGGCCGGTAGCGCAGGAACTGCGGGTTGTCCACGCCCAGCCAGGCCACGATGGCGGCCAGCTCGCGGCGCAGTTCGTCGGGCGTGGTGCCGGTGCGCCCGGGCGCGTTCTTCTCGTCGACGGAGCGGGCGGTGGCCGGGTCGCGCCGGCAGGTGACGAGGCCGGCCTTCGCGGGCATGTGGACGGCCACGATGCCGGCCGCCGGCGGCGTCGGCGCCGGCCGCGTGAGTTCGATCGGCGCATCCGGCGCGTCCGCCACCAGGAACCGGGCCGAGGCGAAGCCCCGGATCAGCGCGCCCTTGAGGCTGGTCTCGATGCCGAAGAAGCCCTTGACCGGCCCGGAGTGCGCGCGCACGGGATGCCCGTCGGGCAGGTGCGCCACCACGTTCTTCTGCGGCGGGTCGCTGATCTCCGGCGCGCTTCGCAGGCGCAGCATGCCTTCGCTCACGGTCACCTTCATCGGCGTGCCGCCCGCACCCACCGGCAACGGCGCTGCGACCAGCGCCTCGCCGGCCGGCGGCACCGCCAGCATCGGGCCGGCGGCGCCGGGGTCGGGCACGGTGTGGGCCAGGCGGATGAGGTCGAACAGCGCCTGCCCGTAGAACGTGCCGCCGGGCGGCCGGAAGCCCTGGTTCAGCCCGGCCGAGGCGCGGAAGCCGCCGGTGTTGTAGACGATGCCGACGGTGGCCAGCTCCAGGTCGGACAGCGCGGCGCGGCCCTCGAAGCCGCGCTTGTTCAGCGCGAAGCGCAGCACGCCCATCGCGCGATCGAGCGTGCCCTCGAACCCGGCCCAGGTCCGGTCCAGGAAGTAGTCCGGGTCCTTCCTGAAGTGCTGGATGTCCACCTGGAAGACGCCGAAGGCATGGCAGTACTTGGCCGGCTGCCTCGCCACGGCTTCGTAGCCCTGGACGAAGCGGGCCATGTCCACCAGCGCCTGGCGGGCCATCGCGAACATCTCCTGCCCGCGCGGCGCGGCCAGCAGCTCGGCCCGGCTCGCCGGGAAGGCGGAGCGCCGGTCGATGGTGTCGCCCACGCACAGGGCCAGCACCCGGTCCACGTCCGGCAGCTTCCTGCGCAGCAGGGGCCAGACCTCGCCCGTCTCCTGGCAGGCCAGCGCGGTGAGGAAGTCGACGGTGATCGGCGTGCCTCGCACCGCCCGCGCCATCGGCCCGTGGAAGTTCCGCTTGAACCAGGCCATGTCGTCCGCGTTCGCCATGTCGCACCCCCTCGAGCTCGTGTGCGACAGCAAGATAGTCCGATGCCGCGCCGGCCGATTCCTCCCTGAAGGCTAGGGCCTGTTAACCCTATGGAAGGGGTCGCGAAGCTCATCCCAGCCCGCCCATCAAGGCGCGCGACGCCGTGCGTGCGTCCGCACGCACAAGGAGCGCAACGCCGAGGGGCGGGCTGGGATGAGCTTCCCTCCGGGTTGCTTCGCAAAGGGGCCGTCTGCGGCGTTGCCCGCGCTTGCAAGGCGCCAGCCTTGCTGCGCGCGGGCGCCTTGCATCCAGCCCCTTTGCGAAGCAACGCGATCCCCTTCCATAGGGTTAACAGGCCCTAGGCCGGACGGCCGGTGCGCGGCCCGGCGTGCGGCGCCGCGCTTCCTTGTCTACGATGGCGGACTGGCACCGCTCCTGCAGGTCCGCGTCATGCGCTATCGCACCACCCTCGGCGGCCAGGTCTTCGGCTTCGCGGACCTGCGGCAGGTCATGGCCTGCGCCAGCCCGCCCCGCTCGGGCGACGCGCTGGCCGGCATCGCCGCCGCCAGCGCGCAGCAGCGCATGGCGGCGCGCTACGTGCTCGCCGAGACGCCGCTCGCGCGCTTCCTCGACGAGGCGCTCGTTCCCTACGAGGAGGACGACGTCACCCGCCTGATCATCGACACGCACGACGCGGCCGCCTTCGCGCCGGTCGCGCACCTGACGGTCGGCGACCTGCGCAACTGGCTGCTGGGCGATACCGCCACGCCGCAGGCGCTGGCCGCGCTGGCGCCCGGCCTCACGCCCGAGATGGCCGCCGCCGTCTCCAAGCTGATGCGCAACCAGGACCTGGTGGCCGTGGCGCGCAAGTGCCACGTGACGGCGGCCTTCCGCGACACCCTGGGCCAGCCCGGCCACCTGGCGGTGCGGCTGCAGCCCAACCACCCGGCCGACGCGCCGCGCGGCATCGCCGCCTCCACGCTCGACGGGCTGCTGTACGGCGCGGGCGACGCGGTCATCGGCATCAACCCCGCCTCGGACAGCCAGGCGGCACTCGATGGCCTGCTGCGCATGCTGGACGAGCTGATCTCGCGCTTCGCCATCCCGACGCAGAGCTGCGTGCTCACCCACGTCACCCACACGCTGCGGCTGATGGAGCGCGGCGCGCCGGTGGACCTGGTGTTCCAGTCCATCGGCGGCACCGAGAAGACCAATCGCAGCTTCGGCGTCTCGCCCGCGCTGCTGGACGAGGCGCACGCCGCCGCGCTGTCGCTGGCGCGCGGCACGGTGGGCGACCACTGCATGTACTTCGAGACCGGCCAGGGCAGCGCCCTGTCGGCCGACGCGCACCACGGCGTCGACCAGCAGACCTGCGAGGCGCGCGCCTACGGCCTGGCGCGGCGCTACCGGCCGCTGCTGGTCAACACGGTGGTCGGCTTCATCGGCCCCGAGTACCTGTACGACGGCAGGCAGATCATCCGCGCCGGGCTGGAGGACCACTTCTGCGGCAAGCTGCTCGGCCTGCCGATGGGCTGCGACATCTGCTACACCAACCACGCCGAGGCCGACCAGGACGACATGGACAACCTGCTGGTGCTGCTGGGCGCGGCGGGCGTCAACTTCATCATGGGTGTGCCGGGGGCCGACGACGTGATGCTCGGCTACCAGAGCACTTCCTTCCACGACGCGCTCTTCCTGCGGCAGACGCTGGGCCTGAAGCGCGCGCCCGAGTTCGAGGCCTGGCTGCAGCGCATGGGCATCACCGATGCCGAGGGCCGGCTCGCGCCGCCCGTCGCCGGGCGGCTGGCGAACCAGATGAACGCGCTGAAGGCGCTGCAATGAGTGCCGCCCGGCCGCTCCGAAGGCGCTCGCACCCGCAGTGCGAAGCACGGAGGGTAGCCCAGTGAGCGGAGACACCCCGCCCCTCGTCACGCCCGACCCCTGGCAGGCATGGCGCGCCGCCA
The DNA here is from genome assembly GCF_000745855.1 of Xenophilus azovorans DSM 13620. Classification (GTDB taxonomy): domain Bacteria; phylum Pseudomonadota; class Gammaproteobacteria; order Burkholderiales; family Burkholderiaceae_C; genus Xenophilus; species Xenophilus azovorans. The sequence continues at coordinate 36,727 of NZ_JQKD01000040.1, read as the reverse complement.
CGCCCGCGCGCCTGGCGCTGGGGCGCGCCGGCGCCGCCCTGCCCACCGACGAGACGCTGCGCTTCGGCTGGGCGCACGCGATGGCGCGCGACGCCATCCATGCCGCGCTGGACGTGCCGGCGCTGTCGGCGGCCCTGCAGGCGCTGGGCCGGCCCGTGCTGCAGGTGCACAGCCGCGCGCCCGACCGCGCCACCTACCTGCGCCGGCCGGACCTGGGCCGCCGCCTGGACGAGGAGGACGCACGGCGCATCGCCGCACACCGGCCCGGCACCGGGGCGGGCCTGTGCGTGGTGGTCGGCGACGGCCTGTCCTCGCTGGCCGTGGCGCGGCACGCGGCGCCGCTGCTGGCGGCGCTGCAGCCCCGCCTGCCTTCCTCCCTGCGTTGGTCGCCGGTCGTGATCGCCACGCAGGCGCGCGTGGCGCTGGCCGACGAGGTGGGCGAATGCCTCGGCGCGCGCCTGGCCGTGATGCTGATCGGCGAGCGGCCCGGCCTCAGTTCGCCGGACAGCCTGGGCATCTACCTCACCCACGGGCCACGCGTCGGCTGCCACGACGCGCAGCGCAACTGCATCTCGAACGTGCGGCCCGAGGGGCTGGGCTACGAGGCGGCCGCCTTCAAGCTGGCCTGGCTGGTGCGCGAGGCGCTGCGGCGCGGACTGACGGGCGTGGAACTGCGGGACGAGAGCGACCGGGACGCGGCGGTGGACGCGCCCGCGCCGGCCGGCCCCGGCATCAGTACCTGATGCGGATGCCGGCCTTGACGCCGTGCCTTTCCCTGCCGTCCGACTCGACGCCGCCGGTGAGCGAGACGGCCCCGCCGGTGCTCCCGCCCATCGAATAGCTCGGCCGCGTCAAGGAGGTATCCATGCCGCCGTACAGGCCGCTGCCGTCCTTGCGCTCGACGCCGACGACGGCGCCCTCGGTGTGCATGGAGGTCTCGGTGGGCGCCAGCTTCGGCGCGACGTAGACGCTGCCCTTGTCGTCGCTGTCCACCGGCAGCTTCACCTCGTCGGCCCAGGCGGCCGCAAGGGGCGCCGCGGCGAGCAGCAGGCCGGCGAGCGTGCGGATGCGGATCGCGGAATGCATCCGCCGCAATGTGCCACGGCGCGCCGGCTGCCGTTGTGGGACGTCGCCGGCAATCCCGGCGCCGTCGGCATCAATGCCACAGCAGCGACAGGCCCTGGGACACGCTCGCGGCCAGGCCGCCGGCGCTGATGACCAGGCCGAGGATGCGACGGGGACGGGAAAGCAGCTTCATGGTCTGCAAATGTTAAAAAGCCCGGGCCCGCGCGTGAAGTTGATTGCCTTCATCGCGGCGATAGACGCCCGCCCGTTCCCAGGTGACCCAGGAGACACGCCATGACCGACCGCTACCCCCTCGCCGAACTCAAGGATTTGCCGGAGGACATCCGCGCCAAGGTGCTCGAAGTGCAGGAGAAGGCCGGCTTCGTGCCCAACGTGTTCCTCGCCCTGGCGCGGCGGCCTGCCGAGTGGCGCGCCTTCTTCGCTTATCACGACGCGCTGATGGAGCCCGAGAGCGCGGGCCGCACCAGCAACCTGAGCAAGGGCGACCGCGAGATGATCGTCACCACCACCAGCGCGGCCAACCAGTGCCTGTACTGCGTGGTGGCGCACGGCGCGCTGCTGCGCATCTACGAGAAGAAGCCGATGGTGGCCGACCAGGTGGCGGTGAACTGGCGCAAGGCCGACATCACGCCGCGCCAGCGCGCCATGCTCGAGTTCGCGATGAAGGTCTGCCAGCGCTCGCACGAGGTCGACGAGTCCGACTTCGGCGCGCTGCACGCGCACGGCTTCGACGACGAGGACATCTGGGACATCGCGGCGATCACCGCCTTCTTCGGCCTGTCGAACCGGCTGGCCAGCTTCAGCGGCATGCAGCCCAACCCCGAGTTCTATCTGATGGGCCGCGTGCCGCGCGAGAAGAAGTAGCAGTGGTCGCGGATCAGGCTGGGTCCGCCGCGCGGCAGCGCGCGAAGGCATCGAGCGCACCGCGGTAGGTCGGGCTCCTCACGTCCATCAGCCCCAGCACGGTGGGATAGAGGTTGTCGTGCGTCAGTTCGGCCTCGGTGCCGGCACGCAGGCAGCCGCCGGCGAGGCCGGCGCGCCGGCCCAGGCCGCCGTCGAGCCAGGCGACGAAGGGCACGTGCTTCTGCACCTCCGGCGCCAGGCGGTATGGCATGCCGTGCAGGTACAGGCCGTACTCGCCCAGCGACTCGCCGTGGTCGCTCATGTACAGCATCCCGGTGTCGTAGCGGGCCGACTGCGCCTTCAGCCAGTCGATCGTGCCGGCGAGGAAGTGGTCGGTGTAGGCGATCGAGTTGTCGTAGGCGTTCATCAGCTCGGCGTTGCTGCATTCCGACAGCGTGTTGGTGCGGCACTCCGGCAGGAAGCGCTTGAAGGCCTGCGGCGAGCGCTTCGCATAGGCCGGGCCGTGGCTGCCAAGCTGGTGCAGCACCAGCACCACGCCGCGCGCCGTGCGCTCCGGCGGCAGTGCGGCGATGCGCCGGTCCAGGCCCTCCAGCAGCAATGCATCCAGGCATTCGTCGCCGCCGCACTGCGCCGGATGCGCCGCCACGGCGGCCGCGTCGTTCACCTGCGCATGGGGCACGCGCTCGCACACGCCCTTGCAGCCGCCCTGGTTGTCCAGCCACAGCACGGCCAGGCCGGCGGCCTGCAGCACGTCCAGCAGGTTCTCGTGCTCGCTGCCGCGGTCCTCGTAGCCCTGTCGGCCCAGGTGCGAGAACATGCACGGCACCGAGGCCAGCGTGCTGGTGCCGCACGAGTGGACGTTGCGCCAGCTCAGCACGCCGCGCGCCGCCAGCTCGGGCGTGGTGTCGCGCGCATAGCCGTTCAGCCCGAAGTGGTCGGCGCGCGCCGTCTCGCCCACCACCAGCACCAGCAGCGGCGGCTTCGCCTGCGCCGCGTAGCTCGGCCCGAGCGCCGCGCCGGCGGTGATCGGCAGCAAGGGGCGGCTGCGCTGGAACATCGGCCGCAGCGCCGCGGCGCCGGTCGAATACACGGCGGCCAGCGGGTTCATCATGTAGCGCAGGTGGGGCTCGCTGCGCATCAGCGGCGCCAGCACGCGCGACATCGCCACCGCGCCGGCTGCGCACGCGGCCAGCGCCGCGATCAGCAGCAGGGCGTTGCGCCACAGGCGCGGCCACCAGCGCTCCGGCAGCAGCGGCACGCGCGCGAGCCACAGCACGGCCGGCGCCGCCACCAGCAGCACGCTGACCAGCAGGCGCAGGCTCAGCAGGTCGCGCGCCTCGCCGGGGTCCGTCTGCAGCACGCTGGCGGCCATCGACGGGTCCATCACCATGCGGTAGGCGAACGCGTAGTACTGCACCACCGCCGCGACCACCACCAGCGCCATCCACAGCGGCTTCATCCAGCGCGACCAGGCGGTGAGCGCCAGCAGCGCCACCGTGCCGCTCAGCAGCAGCCAGGCCATGCCCAGCACGGCGGGCAGGTACACGCTGGGCGCGCGGCCGATGCGCGCCAGCTCGGCCCACAGCGGCCAGTTGGCCGCCAGCAGCAGGTACACGGCCAGCCAGCACACCACGCTGCGCACCGAGCGCGGGCGGTCCAGCCAGGCCACGGCGCGGGCCGTCAGGTCGGTGAGGAACGGCGGGAACCGGGAAGACGCGGCGCGCGAAGGCAGGAAGACGGGCGGCAGGGCTGACATGCCGCCAGTCTCGAAACCGGCACTGAAACGCCCCTGAACGCGCCGCTCAGACAGCGTTCAGCTTGGTGTCGCGCTTCGCGTCCTGGCGGCGCACCGTGGCGCGCACGAGCGCATCGACGGCCCAGCCCACCGTCCAGCACACCCATCCGCTCCACAGCGTGTGGCTGAGGAAGTGCGCGCCGCGCAACTGCTGCCCGATGCCGAACGCCAGCCCCGCCGCGAGGGCCGCGCTCAGCCAGCACGCCGCGGCGCGCGGCGCCCGCCGCCGCAGCGCGAACCACCCACCGACGAAGGCGAAGGCGGCCGAGGCGTGGCCGGCCGGAAAGCAGTGGCCCGGCCCGCCGTCGCGCACGCCCCAGGCCCAGTGCGAGACATGCGCCGCCGTGCCGCCGAACGCGCGCAGGTCCCACGGGCAGCTCGTGTGGCTGGCATGCTTGAGCAGCGTGACCGCACCGACCGCCGCCAGCGTGCCGAGCACCAGTTGCCAGCGCTCGGCGCGCGCCAGTTCCCGGAACAGGCCCACCGGCCAGCGCACCATGGCCAGCAGGCCCAGCACCAGCGCCCAGCTCAACGTCTTGCCGCCCCGGTGCATGGCCGAGGCCAGCCAGAACGCGTCGCGCAGCGGGAAGCCGGCCGGCGTGCCGGACTGCTGCGCCAGCCACAGGTCGCCGCCACCGGCGTCCCAGGCCAGCAGCAGCGCCAGGGAGCCGAGCGTGGCGGCCAGGGGGACGGAAGGACGCATGGGCGCAAAAGGCGGCGAGCCTAGCGGCGCAGCCTGAATGCAGGCTGAAGCGCACAGCCCGTAGACTGGCCACGCCCCCGCCGCCAACACCATCCTGCCCCCGATGCGCATCCTGCTCGTCGAAGACGACCTCCCCCTGTCCGACGCGGTGTGCAGCTACCTGCGCGCCAAGGCCTTCGTGGTCGACGCCGTGCCGGGCCTGGCGCAGGCGCGCGCCTCGCTGCGCTCCGCCCAGTACGCCGCCGTGCTGCTCGACCTGCACCTGGGCGACGGCGACGGCCTGGCGCTGCTGCCCGACCTGCGCGCACTGCGCGAGCGGCCCATCGTCATCGTGCTCACGGCGCGCGACCAGGTGACGGACCGCATCCGCGGGCTGGACGCCGGCGCCGACGACTACCTCATCAAGCCCTACGACCCGGCCGAGCTGCTGGCGCGCCTGCGCGCGGTGGAACGCCGGCGCAGCACCAGCCAGTCGGCGCTGCTGCGCCTGGGCACGCTGGAGATCGACCTGGGCAACGACCTGGTGCGCCGCCGCGGCGTGCCGGTGGCGCTGACGCGCAAGGAGTGGGCGCTGCTGCGCGTGATGGCCAGCCGCCCGGAACGCATCCACACCCGCGAGGCGCTGCAGGACGCGCTGTACGGCTTCGACGACGAGGCCGACAGCAACACGCTGGAAGTCTTCATCAGCCGCCTGCGGCGCAAGCTGGGGCGCGCGCGCATCCAGACGCTGCGCGGCCTGGGCTACCGGCTGGCCGCATCGGACGCCGACGATGACTGAACACCGCCCCGGCTCGCTCGCGGCCCGGCTGGCGCGCACGCTGATCCTGTCCGTCGGCGGCGTGTGGCTGGCCTGCGTGCTGGGCGTGGTGTGGTACGTGGACCGCGAGATCAACTTCAACTTCGACAACGAGCTGGTCGAGGTGTCGCACCGCATGTTCGACATCGCCGCCGAGCAGTACGACCAGCTCTCGCACGGCCAGGTGCCGCAGGCGCCGCTGGTGGCGCCACCGCCGATGTTCATCGAGGACGAGGTGATCTACCAGGTGGTGGACGGCGGCACGCGGGTGCTGCTGCGCTCGTCCAACGCCACGCCGGAGATCTTCGACGTGCCGCTGGCGCCCGGCTTCCAGGACACGCGCGAGTGGCGCATCTACACCGTGCGGCACCCGACGCGCGACCTGTTCATGCAGGTGGCCGACCCGATCGGCGAGCGCCGCCACGCCGTCAACCGCACGCTGGTGGGGCTGATCGTGCCGATGATCGCGGTGCTGCCGCTGCTGGCGCTGGTGCTGCGCCAGATCGCGCGCCGCGAGCTGCGCGTGCTGCAGCGGCTGGCCGACGAGATCGCGCTGCGCAGCGGCGCCGACCTGCGGCCGATCCGCCTGCCCGGGCTGCCGCAGGAGCTGCGCTCGGTGGCCGACGACGTCAACCGCCTGCTGGAGCGCCTGTCGCACGCGCTCGACGTCGAGCGGGCGCTGGCCGCCAACGCCGCGCACGAACTGCGCACGCCGCTGGCGGCGGCGCGCCTGCGCCTGCAGACCGCGCTGGAGCACACGCTGGACCGCGCCGAGGTCGAGGCCGCGCTGGCCGCGCTGCGCACCCTGAGCCACCGCACCGAGAAGCTGCTGCAGCTCTCGCGCGCCGAGTCGGGCGCCTCGCTGGCGCGCACGCCGGTGGACCTGGTGCGCCTGGCCGGCACCGTGGCCGAGGAGTTCTGGCAGGACGAATCCGCCGCCCGGCTGCTGGAGCTGAAGGTGCCCGACGCGCCGGCGGCGCCCGCCGTCGGCGACGTGGATGCGCTGGCGATCGCCCTGCGCAACCTGGTGGAGAACGCGCTGCGCTATGGCCAGGGCGCGGGCGTCACGCTGGAGGTCGCTGCGCCCTGCACGCTGATCGTGCGCGACGCCGGCCCCGGCGTCACGCCCGAGCAGCTGGGCACCCTGCGCCGACGGCACGTGCGCCACGGCGACGACCGCACCGGCTACGGGCTGGGGCTGTCGATCGTGGCCACCATCGTGCAGCAGCACGGCGCACGGCTCGAACTGGCCTCGCCGCCCGCCGGGCTGCCGCAAGGCTTCGAAGCGCGCATCGTGCTGCCGCCGGCTTGAACCTTATTTCTTAGCCGGGCCATGATCGCGATCCACCTCATGGCGAGCGCTTTGCCTGCCGGCCTCCGATGAACCCAGAATAGCCGCCTGGCAAGCATGCCGCGCGGCTGGAATGAGCGACAACATCTCGAGTGAACTGAAAGCATCGGCGGATCCGCCTGCCGAGACCGCAGGGTGGTCCCTGCTGGCGCGCCTGAAGCCGTTGGCGCGGGAACAGCTCTCGGACCTGGCGCCGCCTGCGGCGGCCGGCGTGCCGGCCTGCGTGCTGTTCCTCGCCTTCGGCCACGCTGCGGCGCGAGCGCAGGTGGCCTGCATCACGGCCGACAGCTTCGACCGCGCCTGGGCTGCCGCCGAACAGGCCATGCAGCGCCGGGCCGGCGAATCCACGGCGCCCCCTGCCTGGCTGCGCATCGACCGCGTCGCACAGGTGCAGCCGCTGACATGGACGCAGCTGCAGGCGCTGCTGAGCAAGGTCAAGCGCAACTACCTGCGCTCGGGCATCGCCTTCGATGCGGACTTCAGGCAAGCCCTGCTCGAACAGGAGCTGGGTGCCAACGCCATCCTCTACGACAACGATCACGAAGCCTGCACTCCCCATGCAGCCAACCTGCGCGCCTACACCCGCCTGCGCTTCGGCCGCGCGCTGGACTGGCCCGAATCTCCCGACACGCCGCTGTGGCTGTTCGACACCCGCGCCGTCTTTGCCGACCACGACGGCCTGCACGTCATCGAGCACGAAGGCCGCCAGAGCGGCTACCGCCTGCTGCCCGAATGGGGCCCGCGCTGCGTGCGCGAAGTGATCGCGCGCGGCGCCGACCACCTGGGCCGCCAGGTGCAGCCCTCGGGCCGGTACCACTACGGCTGGTTCCCCTGCTTCGACCGGCCCATTCCGACCTACAACACGCTGCGTCACGCCAGCTCGACCTACGCATTGCTGGAAGCATGGGAAGTCACGCAGGACCCCACGCAGTTCGAAGCCATCGAGCGCGCGCTGCACTGGCTGGCCACGCAGGCCATCCGCCACCTGCCGCTGCCCGACGGCGACACGGCCGCCTTCCTGGTGGACACGGGTGACGAGATCAAGCTCGGCGGCAACGCCGTGTGCCTGCTGGCCTTCACCAAGCACGCGCAGCTGACCGGCAGCACCGCCTACCGGCCGTTGCTGGACCGGCTGGCGCGCGGCGTGCTGCACATGCAGAAGCCCGACACCGGCGGCTTCGTGCATGTGCTGAACCACCCGGACCTCGGCGTCAAGCAGGAGCAGCGCATCATCTACTACGACGGCGAGGCGGCCTTCGGCCTGATGCGCCTGTACGGACTGACGCGCAACCCGCTCTACCTGCAGGCGGTGGAGCGGGCCTTCGACCATTTCATCGCCGCCGGGCACTGGCGCGCGCACGACCACTGGCTCGGCTATTGCGTGAACGAGCTGACGCTGTACCGCCCGCAAGCGCGCTACTACCGCTTCGGGCTGGACAACGTGCGCGACCACCTGGACTTCGTGCTCGGGCGCATCACCACCTTCCCCACGCTGCTGGAACTGATGACGGCAGCCGAGCGCATGATCGTGCGGCTGCAGGCCGACCCCGAACATGCGGGCCTGCTGCAGGGCTTCGATCTCGACAAGTTCCACCGCGCGCTGGAACACCGCGCACGCTACCTGCTCGACGGCCATTTCTGGCCCGAGCTGGCGATGTTCTTCAAGAACCCGGCGCGCATCGTCGGCAGCTTCTTCATCCGCCATCACGGCTGGCGCGTGCGCATCGACGACGTGGAGCACTACCTGTCGGGCCTGATCGCCTACCTGCAGTACCGCGAAGGCCCGGTTCGCGCCGCCGGCGCATCGCGCAAGGGCCCCGTGGTGCTGTGGGGCGGCGACGTGAACCTGGGCCGCCGCCAGCACCACATCGCCGAACGCCTGGGCGTGGCGCGCGTGCTGGCGCCGGTGCGCGCCATCGCGCGGGCCGACCTGAGCATCGTGAACCTGGAATGCGTGGTGGCCACCGGCGGCGAGCGCGCCGTGGCCAAGGGCGAAGGCGGCCCCTACTACTTCCGCGCCCGGCCCGCGATGCTGGAGGTGCTCACCGCGGCGGGTGTGCGCATGGTCGGCACGGCCAACAACCATTCGGGCGACTATGGCCCGCAGGCCGTGCGGGAGCATCTGCAGTGGCTGGCGCGCGCAGGCATCGCGCAGGCCGGCAGCGGGCGCCATGCCGACGAGGCGCTGCAGCCGGCGTTGGCTTCGGCCGGGCCGCTCGCCGTGGCACTGTTCTGCGTCGACAGCACCCAGCCGCGCTTTGCCGCAGGCCCGGACTCGCCCGGCTGCGCGTACCTGCCGCCGGCCGACCCCGGCGCCTGGACCGCCGCGCTCGCGCCCCGCATCGCCCAGGCGCGCGAGCGCGCGGACCTGGTGCTGGTGGCCGTGCACTGGGGCGGCAACCACAGCGAACGGCCCTCGGCCGCGCAGGTGGCCCTGGGCCGGGCGCTCATCGAAGCGGGCGCCGATGCGGTGCTGGGCGCGTCGGCACACCGGCTGCAGGGCCTCGGCACGCACCAGGGCCGGCCCATCGTGTACGACGCGGGCGACCTGCTCTTCGACGCCAAGCGCCGCGACGGCGGCGCGGGCGGCGTCTTCGAGCTGGAGGTCAGCGCGCACGGCGTCGAGCGCGTGGTCTTCGTGCCGGTTCAGGTCGGCTTGGGCCAGAGTCTCGAACTGCAGGGCGAGGCGCGCAGCGCGGCGGCCCGCCGCTATGCCGAGCGATGCGCAGACCTGGGCACGCCGCTGGCGCTGCGCGAGGACGGCACGGCCGCGCTCGAACTGGCACCGCCCGTGCGGCCCGCACGCGCCACGCCGGCGCTGCCGCCGCCCCTGCGCTGCGACCTGCGCGCCATCCGCGCGCCGCTGCCCATGCCCGCCGATGCACGGGTGCAGGAAGTCCCGCCCGAAGCGCGGCTGGCCCGGCCGCTGCAGTTGGGGCCGCTGCGGCTGCTGGGCCTGGCCGTCGAGCCGAAGACGCCCTTGACGACGCGCCAAAGCCCCTGGGTGCGCAGCTATTGGTGCTGCGACGCGCCGGTGCCGCAGGACCTGCGGCTGGACCTGCGCGCCGTGCCGCTGGCCGCGGCGCCGCGCGAGCCGTGGGGCCTGGGCATGGACCACGATCCCTGCGACTGGCTCTGGCCCACGACCCGCTGGCAGCCCGGCCACATCCATGTGGACCTGTGCCCGCTGCGCCCGCCGCCGCTGGGCGAGATCGCCAACGGCCGCCTGCAACTGCAGGTGGCGCTGGTACAGGGACGCGAGCGGTCGCACGTGCAGGATCTGGACTGCTTCGTCGACGTGGCGATCCCCGGCCGGCCGGACGCCCGGGCGCCTGTGCCGTCCGGCCCCACGCAAGCCGCTGCGCCACCGATCTACCGCACGGACTTCGACGAGGCCCTGCTGCGCAGCGTGCCCGGCCAGACCTGGGACGCCGCCCAGCTGGCGGGCATCACGGGCGGCCGCTGGCTGGTCGAGCCGCCGCCGGGCTGGTTCGTGCGCTCGGTGGTCTCGGGCGCGAAGCATGTGGCGTTGCGGCAGGGCCCGGTGCTCTTCGTGGCCAACGACGACGCCCAGCGCAGCCGCCACGAGCAGCACACGAAGCCGCCCGCCCGCCCGCTGGACCGGCATGATCTGCTGGCCGGCCTGCAAGACCGCATCGCCGGCGCCATCGTCTCGCGGCGGGTGCGCGGGCTGTCGCCCCGGCTGCCGCTGCTGCAGGTCGAGGATCCGATCCGCGCCGTGATGGAGCTGGGCTTCGCGGCGCGCGCCCGCTATCGCGGCGAGGTCGTCGCCGTCACCGGCACGGTGGGCAAGTCCAGCACGCTGAACATGCTGGTGCAGGCGCTGGGCGGCCCCGAACACGTGCTCGGCAGCATCGACAACTACAACTCGCGCGTGGGCGCACCCACCGCCTTGGCCAGCCTGGCACCGGAGCATGAGGCGGCGGTGATCGAGGTGGCCCAGAGCGCGCTGTGGATGAAGCGCGGTCCGATCACGCGGCAGGTGCGGCCGACCATCGCGCTGATCACCGCCATCGGCCATTCGCAGACCCAGCACCGCGTGCGCTCCATCGAAGACGTGGTGAAGTGGAAGACGCGCGTGTTCGACGGACTCGAGGGCGCCGCGGTTGCGGTCTTCGGCGATCACCTGCCGCACCTGGCGCAGGTCCGGGCGCAGGCGCGCCGGCACGCGCGGCGCAGCATCGTCTACGGCCGCGGCAGCGACTGCGAGCTGCGGCTGGTGGACGTGCAGGCCAGCGCCTACGGCTCCTGGGCCACCGTGCAGGTCGGCGCCCGGACCTGCCGCTTCTACGTGCCCATGCCCGGTGCAGGCATGGTGGCCAACGCCCTGGCGGTGGCGGCCGTGCTGCATGCGATGGGCCGCGACGTGGAGGCCGGCATGGCGCGGCTGGCCGGCATGGCCGCCTCGCTGGGCCGGCTGCAATGGCACAGCCTGGCCTGGGACGGCCGCCGCGCCGAGGTGCTCGACGACAGCTGGAACGCCGAGGTCGCCTCCATGGTCCACGCCTTCGGCGTGCTGGCACTCAAGCCCGGCAACCGCAAGTGGGCCGCGCTCGGGCGCATCGTGCACCTGGGCGACATGGCGCCGGAACTGCATCGCAGCCTGGCCGGGCCGCTTCTCGAAAGCGGCATCGAACGCGTGCTGACCCATGGCGAGGAGATGACGCATCTGCGCGCCGAACTGCCGCCCGACCGCCTGGGGCCGCATTTCGAGAGCGCCGACACGATGGCCCGGTGGCTGCACGCGCATCTGCAGGACGGCGATGCGCTGCTGATCAAGGGCTCCCGCCGCGACTCGGATTTCGGCGAAGTCTTTCCCCGGCTGCAGGCGCTGTGCCGGGCGTCGCCCCGGCCATGAAACCCATCCTGCGGCCGCTGCTTCGCCTGGCCGGCGCCGCCCTGCTGGCCTGCCTGGCCCCCGGCAGCGCGCTGGCGCTGCGGGCCGCCGACGCGCCCCTGCCCTGGAGCCAGGGCGCCAGCCGCGCCGAATGCCCCGACAGCGACGGCTACCTCTGGCTGCCGCTGGCCGGCGGCAACGCCTGCCTGCGCTATTTCGCGCCGGCGGGTCTGGATGGCGCCCGCACCGTCATCGTCTACCTCACGGGCGACCGCGACCGGCTGCTCCGGCTGCCGCCCGATCGGATCCCGGGCAACACCGCCCGGGCGCAGACGGCCCGCATGGAGCGCCTGTCGCGCCAGGCCGGCGTGCCGGTGGTGATGCTGGCGCGCCCCGGCACCTACGGCTCATCGGGCGACCACCGGCTGCGGCGGCGCCTGGCGGAGGAATTCGTACCGCTGTACGCCGCACTGGATCTGCTCCGGCAGCGCCATGGCATCGACCGCCTGGTGCTCTGGGGGCACAGCGGCGGCGCCACGGCCGCTGCCGCCATGCTCACGATGGGCCGCAGCGATGTCCGGTGCGCCGTGCTGACCTCGGCCGCCTTCGACTACCTGGAGCGCTGGCGCATCAACCGCACCCGGGGCGGGCCGGCGCCGTCGGTGCAGCGGGGGCAGGCCCTGGCGCGCGCCATGTACGACCCGCTGGCGCATCTCGACGGCGTGGTGCGCGACGCGCGGCGGACGGTGCACGTGCTCGGCGATCCACGCGACACGATCACCCCCTTCGCGCTCCAGACCGGGTTTGCGCGGGCCTTGCAGCAGGCCGGGCATCGAGCCGTCGTGCAACAGGAACGAGGAAAGCCGCCGGAGCATCACGACCTGCGCGAAGAGGCCGGGTTCCGCCGGGCCGCAGCCTGCGCGCGAGGCGACTGAGCGCGCTTCCCGAAGGGCGTCGGTTCGTCCCGTCAGTCCGGCACCGTCACCAGCTCGCGCAGCCAGCCGGGCAGCTCGCTGGCCTTCTGCTTCGGGAAGTCGACCCAGATGGTGGTCGCGCCGCCGGCCGCATGGATGACGCCGGGCATGTCGGTGCGCTCCATCGTGCCCCAGCTCTCGAAGGTAGTGCGGCCCGGGTCGCTCACGTACATCTTCAGCAGCACGTCGCCCGGGTATTCGAGCTGGCGGTAGAAGTTGCAGAAGGCGTTGACGATCACCATGCCCTCGCCTTCCGGGTCGGGCTGGAAGCCGATGGAACGCATCCAGTCGATGCGGGCCGTCTCCAGGTAGCGGAAGTAGGTGGTGTTGTTCAGGTGGCCCATGGCATCCATGTCGCCCCAGCGGATGGGGATGACCGTTTCGTAGACCAGTTTCTTGCGTTCGGGGATCTCGATCTTCATGGGCGTCGGTGTCGTTCAGGGGAATGGCCTGCCGGGGGCGGCTGAATAGAATGGATTGTTACGCCCCTTCACTCCAAACGCAGAGACCCCGATGACCCCAGACGAAATCCTGGCCCAGTACGGCCCGCGCGAGGCCATGGAATACGACGTCGTGATCGTAGGCGCCGGCCCCGCCGGCCTCTCCGCGGCGATCCGCCTGAAGCAGCTCGCGGAGCAGAACGGCAAGGAGATCTCCGTCGTCGTGCTCGAGAAGGGCTCCGAGCCCGGCGCCCACATCCTCTCGGGCGCCGTGATGGACCCGCGCGCGCTGACCGAGCTGATCTCCGACTGGAAGGACAAGGGCGCGCCGCTGAACCAGCCCGTCACCGACGACGCGTACGTCTTCCTCAGCGAGACCGGCGGCGTGCGCGTGCCGAACATGTTCCTGCCCCCCTTCGCGCAGAACCACGGCAACTACATCGTGAGCCTGGGCAACGTGGTGCGCTGGCTGGCGCAGCAGGCCGAGGAACTGGGCGTGGAGATCTTCCCCGGCTTCCCGGCCGCCGAAGTGCTCTACAACGAGGACGGCTCGGTCAAGGGCGTGGCCACCGGCAACATGGGCGTCGGCAAGGACGGCGAGCCCACCGAGAACTTCCAGCTCGGCATGGAGCTGCACGGCAAGTACACGCTGTTCTGCGAGGGCGCGCGCGGCCACCTGGGCCGCCAGCTCATCAGCCGCTTCAAGCTCGACGCCGACAGCGACCCGCAGAGCTACGCCATCGGCGTCAAGGAGCTGTGGGAGATCGACCCTAGCCGCCACACCCCCGGCTTCGTCATGCACACGGCCGGCTGGCCGATGGACGAGATGACCTACGGCGGCGCCTTCCTCTACCACCTGGAGGACAACAAGGTCGCCATGGGCTTCGTCACCGGGCTGGGCTACCGCAACCCGTACATGAGCCCCTTCGAGGAGTTCCAGCGCTGGAAGACGCACCCGCGCATCCGCTGGTACCTCACCAACGACCAGGGCGAGGTCACCGCCAAGCGCCTGTCGTACGGCGCGCGCGCCATCACCGCGGGCGGGCTGCTGTCGCTGCCCAAGACGGTGTTCCCGGGCGGCGCGCTGGCCGGCTGCGACGCGGGCTACCTGAACGTGGGCCGCATCAAGGGCAGCCACAGCGCCATCAAGACGGGCATGCTCGCGGCCGACGCCGCCTTCGAGGCGGTAATGGCCGGCCGCGCCGGCGACGAGCTCTCGGCCTACCCCGAAGCCTTCGAGAAGAGCTGGCTGTACACCGAGCTGAACAAGGACCGCAACTTCAAGAACTGGTTCAAGAAGGGCCTGACGGTGGGCACGCTGATGAACGGCTTCGAGCAGTTCGTGCTGCGCGGCCACGTCCCGTGGACGCTGCACCGCGACAAGCCCGACCACGCCCTGCTGGAGCCGGCGAGCCAGCACAAGCCGATCGCCTACCCCAAGCCCGACGGCAAGCTGACCTTCGACCGGCTGGGCTCGGTCTTCGTGAGCAACACCAACCACGAGGAGAACCAGCCCGCGCACCTGACGCTGAAGGACGCGACGGTGCCCACCCGCATCAACCTGCCCGAGTACGCGGGGCCGGAGGGCCGCTACTGCCCGGCCGGGGTGTACGAGTTCGTGCCCGACGAGGCCAACGCCGGCGCGCAGCGCCTGCAGATCAACGCGCAGAACTGCGTGCACTGCAAGACCTGCGACATCAAGGACCCGACGCAGAACATCGTGTGGGTCACGCCCGAGGGCGGCGGCGGCCCCAACTACGTGGGCATGTAGCGGCGGCTGCCGCGGCCGCGGGAAGGCGCCTCCGGGCGCCTTCGTCGTTTGCGGGGCGCCGCTATGCTCCGGGGACCAAGGAGACCCGAGACCATGCACATCGTCATCACCGGCGGCGCCGGCTTCCTCGGCGCCCGCCTGGCGCGCACGCTGCTCCAGCAGGGGCGCCTGGCCCTGGACGGCCAGCCGGCGCGCGCCATCGAGCGCATCACCCTCGCCGACCGCGCGCCCGCGCCGGCCGACCTGGCAGCCGACCCGCGCATCGCCCAGGCCACCGGCGACCTGAACCAGCAGCTGGCCGACGCCGGCGCCGCCTTCTGGGCCGAGGCCGATGCGGTCTTCCACCTGGCCGCGGCGGTCAGCGGCGAATGCGAGGCCGACTTCGACCTGGGCATGCGCAGCAACTTCGCCGCCACCCATGCGCTGCTGGAGCGGCTGCGCGCGGCCGGCACGCGGCCGGTGCTGGTGTTCTCCAGCTCGCTGGCGGTCTTCGGCGCCGCGCCCGGGCAGCCGCTGCCGCCGGTCATCGAGGACGACACGCTGCCCACGCCGCAGACCAGCTACGGCATCCAGAAGTTCATCGGCGAGCAACTGGTGGCCGACTACACCCGCAAGGGCTTCGTGCGCGGCCGCAGCGTGCGGCTGATGACGGTGAGCGTGCGCCCCGGCCGGCCCAACGGAGCGGCCTCGGGCTTCTTCAGCGGCATGATCCGCGAGCCGCTGGCCGGCCTGCGCGCGCCCTGCCCGGTGCCCGACGACACGCCGGTGGCGCTGGCCTCGCCCGCGCGCACCGTCGAGGGCATCGTGCGCGCCGCCGAGGCCTCCGAGGCCGAATGGGGGCCGCGCACCGCCCTGAACCTGCCCTCGCTGGCGACCACGGTCGGCGAGATGGCGGCCGCGCTCGGCCGCGTCGCCGGCCCGGCGACGCTCGCCCTGCTCGACCGCACGCCCGATCCGGCCATCATGCGCATCGTGCAGACCTGGCCCGGGCGCTTCGACGCGCGCCGCGCCGCGGCGCTGGGCCTGCAGGCGGACGCCAGCTTCGACGAAGCGATCCGCGCCTACGTCCGTGAAAATCCCGACGCAGTGCAACTGCCCGTGCGTGCATAGTCATGCCCTTGCCTGCGGCCCGTTCCGGCGCCGCGTGATCATCCAAGGAGACCCCCTCATGAAGTTGAACCGTCTGGCCGTCGGCCTGGTTCTCGGCTTCGGCATGGCCTGCGCCGCGCTGGCGCAGACCACCATGAAGATCAGCATCTCGACCGCGCAGAACTCGCATCAGGGTGTCGCGATCGATACCTTCGCCAAGGAGATCGAGAAGCGCACCAACGGCCGCTACAAGGTCCAGACCTTCTACAACGGCGCGCTCGGTGGCGAACGCGAATCCATCGAGGCGGTGCAACTGGGCACGCAGGAACTGGCCTTCTCCTCGACCGGACCGGTGCCCAATTTCGTGCCGGAAACCAAGATCCTCGATGTGCCCTTCCTGTTCCGCGACAAGGCGCACGCCCGGGCGGTGCTCGACGGCCCGATCGGCCAGGACCTGCTCAAGAAATTCGATGCCAAGGGCTTCAAGGCCCTGGCCTGGGCAGAAAACGGCTTCCGCCACATGACCAACAGCAAGCGTGACGTGAAGACGCCGGAGGACCTCAAGGGCCTGAAGATGCGCACGATGGAAAACCCGGTGCACATCGCCGCCTACAAGGGCTTCGGCATCATCACCACGCCGATGGCCTTCCCGGAGGTGTTCACGGCGCTGCAGCAGGGCACCGTCGACGGCCAGGAGAATCCGCTGCCCGTCATCATCTCGGCCAAGTTCGACCAGGTGCAGAAGCACCTCACGCTCACCGGCCACGTCTACTCGCCCTGCGTCTTCGTGATGAACAAGGCGGTCTTCGACAAGCTCTCGCCGGCCGACCAGCAGGCCTTCATCGAAGCCGCCAAGGAAGGCACGAAGGCCAACCGCGCGCGCGTGGACGAAGACGACGCCAAGGGCGTCGCCGATCTGCGTGCCAAGGGCATGACGGTGATCGACGACGTCGACAAGTCCAAGTTCGTGGCCGCGCTGGCCCCCGTCAACGCCCAGTTCGAGAAGGAATTCGGCAAGGCCAACCTGGACCGCATCCGCAACTACAAGTGAGCAGACAGGGCACGGGCGAAGGCCGCCCGCGCCCGCCCTGCCCCATCGGCCCGCACTGGCGGGCCTTTTCGTTTGAGGACCACCGTACCGACATGAAAGACAAATTCCTGGCCTTCGAGCGCCTCACGACGGCGCTGTCGATGGCGCTGGCCTGTCTGATGCTGGTGATCGCCGCATCGCTGGGCCTGTTCCAGATCGTCACGCGCTTCGTGCTCGAGCAGCCCGCCGAGTGGAGCGAGATCCTGATCCGCGTCAGCCTGATCTGGATGGTGTTCCTCGGCATCCCGATGGCCTTCCGGCAGGGTGCCATGGTCAGCGTGGACGTGCTGTACCGCTGGAGCCGTCCGAAGATCCGCCGGGTGCTGGACGCGGTGGTCGCCGCGGCCGCGCTGGCGCTCATCCTGGTGATCCTGTGGTGGGGCTTCGACTACGCGATGCGCGGCCGGGTGCAGAGCATGGCCGGGCTGGAAAGCCTCTCCATGGTCTGGGCATACCTTGCGCTGCCGGTGGGTGCGCTGTTCTCCATCCTCGGCATCATCGGCAACTACCTCGATCCGAAGCGGCTCGAACTGGAGACCGCGCAATGAGGGCCGCGCCGAACCGCCCCAAGCAGGCCCGCCGTTCCCTCGAGGGACAGCGAGGACACGCAGTGCCGAGCGAGGGGGGCCTATGACGCCGGTGATGATCGGCACGATGGTGCTGTGCTTCGCACTGTCGATCTCGGTGGCCGTCTCGATCGGCCTGGCCTCGGTGCTCGGCATCCAGGTCTCCGGCGCCAACATGCTCATCTCCGCCAAGGAGATGTTCGGCGCCATCAACAAGTTTCCGCTGGCGGCTATCCCCTTCTTCATCCTGGCCGGCAACCTGATGGAAACCGGCGGCATCTCGCGCCGGCTGGTGGAGTTCGCCAAGAGCATCGTCGGCGGCATCCAGGGCGGGCTGCCGATGACCTGCGTGCTCACCTGCATGATCTTCGCCGCCGTGTCGGGCTCGTCGGTGGCCACCACCTTCGCCATCGGGGCGATCCTGATCCCGGCGCTGATCAAGCACGGCTATCCGACCCCCTACGCCGCCGCGCTGCAGGCCACCAGCGCGGAACTCGGCGTGATCATCCCGCCCTCGATCCCGATGATCCTCTACGGCGTGAGCGCCGAGGTCTCGATCGGCGAGCTGTTCATCGCCGGCTTCGGCCCCGGCATCCTGATCAGCGGCGCGCTGATGCTGTTCGTCTGGATCTACTGCAAGTGGAAGGGCTGGGGCAAGCACGACGGCGAAGGCCGCATGCCCTTCTTCAAGGCCCTGTGGCAGGCCGGCTGGGCGCTGCTGATGCCGGTGATCATCCTCGGCGGCATCTACGGCGGCGTGTTCACGCCCACCGAGGCTTCGGCGGTGGCGGTGTTCTACGCGCTGGTGGTGGGCATGCTGATCTACCGCGAGATCGGCATCGCGGACCTCTACGCCGTTCTGCGCAAGTCGGCGCTCTCGTCGGCGGTGATCATGTTCATCATCGCCAACGCCGGGCTGTTCGCCTTCCTCATCACCCGCGCAGGCGTGCCCGAGGCCATCGGCCACTGGCTGGAGCAGGTGCTGCGCTCGCCCGGCATGTTCCTGCTGGGCGTGAACGCGGCGCTGTTCATCATCGGCATGTTCATCGAGACCAGCGCGGCGATCATCGTGCTGGCGCCGATCCTGGCACCGGTAGCGCAGCACTTCGGCATCGATCCGGTGCACTTCGGCCTCATCATGGTGGTGAACCTGGCGCTGGGCATGATCACCCCGCCCTTCGGCGTCAACTTGTTCGCCGCCTGCACGGTGGCGCGCATCTCGCTGGACCGCATGGTGACCAGCCTGGTCCCCTTCGTGCTGGTGGTGCTGGGCTGCCTGATGGTGATCACCTACGTGCCGGCGCTGTCGCTCGGGCTGCGGGATCTGGTGTACGCACGCTGACCGGCGGGCCCCGGGTCGGCGCTTTCACGCGGGTGTCACGGCCGCCGGCGAAGCTGCCGCCTTTTCCCGGCGGTGGCTTCCCATGCGTTTCATCCGAACCGACAAGGCGCGCGACGAATTGCAGCCGGGCCGGCGCTCGCTGAGCCAGCGCGAGCGCGCCCTGCTGCTGCTGGCCGGCGGCCAGCACTCGCTCACCGACTTCGGCGCGCTGTTCGGCGGCAGCCGCGACGAGGCTGAGCGCGTCGCGCAGCAGCTGGTCGCCCAGGGCTACCTGGCTCCCGAGGCCCCGCCGCCCCAACGCGCGCCCGAGCCTGAACCCGCGCCCGTCCCGGCCGTGGCGGCCGACGCCTTCGACGGCAAGCGCTCGCTGGCCACCACCCGCATGTTCCTGTTCGACCTGTGCGAGCGCATGTTCGTGCGGCGCGATCCGCCGCGGGCCGAGCGCCTGCGTGCGGCGCTGCGCGAGGCGCGCGACCGCGAGGCGATGCTGGCCGTCGCCGAGTCGATGCTCGGCGAGATCGCGCTGGCCGCCGGCGAGGAGCGCGCCGCCTCCATCCGCGAACGCATCGAGCGCCTGCTGCCCGCTGAAACGGTGCACTGATCCACTACACTCCGGCCGGTCAGGAGAGAGCCCCCTCGCGGGGCCGCCGAAGGCGCAGGAAACATCCGAACGCTCAGGCAAAAGGACTGACGCAGCGCCCGCCTCGTGCGGGCGTTTCCTGGCTGGAGAGAGGCGCCCGGCGGCATCCGCCGATGGCGTCCGCCGAAGGAGCAAGCCCCCATCGCGGAAGGCGAATCTCTCAGGCACCAGGGACAGCCGGGGTGGCCCACGACCTGCGTGTCGTGGAATTCGGACTGCCCTTCTGCCGCCCCTGGAGCCCCTCATGGCCGCTGCCCCCTCCGCCGACGCCGCCCTGCTGAAGACCCCGCTGTACGACCTGCACGTCGAGCTGGGCGCGCGCATGGTGCCCTTTGCCGGCTACTCGATGCCGGTGCAGTACCCCGCCGGCCTGATCGCCGAGCACCGCCACACCCGCGCCGCCGCGGGCCTGTTCGACATCTCCCACATGGGCCAGCTGCGGCTGGCCGGCCCCGATGCCGCCGCCGCCTTCGAGACGCTGATGCCGGTCGACGTGATCGGCCTGGCGCCCGGCAAGCAGCGCTACGGCCTGCTGCTGAACGACGAGGGCGGCATCCTGGACGACCTGATGTTCTTCAACGAAGGGAATGACAGCCTCTTCGTGGTGGTCAACGGCGCCTGCAAGCAGGCCGACATCGCCCTGATCCGGCAGAAGATCGGCAGCCGCTGCCAGGTGCTGCCGATGCCTGGCCACGCCCTGCTCGCCCTGCAGGGCCCGCAGGCGGCGGCGGTGCTGGAACGCCTCGCGCCCGGCATCGGCCGCTTCGTCTTCATGACCGGCGGCGCGGTGCAGATCGGCGGCGTGCCGGCCTTCGCCACCCGCAGCGGCTACACCGGCGAGGACGGCTTCGAGATCTCCGTCAAGGCCGAGGACGCCGAGCGCCTGGCGCGCCTGCTGCTGGCGCAGCCCGAGGTGCAGCCCATCGGCCTGGGCGCGCGCAACTCGCTGCGCCTGGAAGCCGGCCTGTGCCTGTACGGCAACGACCTGGACGCCACCACCACGCCGGTGGAGGCCGCGCTCACCTGGGCGATCCAGAAGGTGCGGCGCAGCGGCAGCGAGCGCGCCGGCGGCTTCCCCGGCGCAGATCGCGTGCTGGGGCAGTTGGACGGCACCATCCCGGTGCAGCGCAAGCGCGTCGGCCTGGCGGCGCTGGAGCGGGTGCCGGTGCGCGAGCCGGCGGCGCTGCACGTGCCGGGCGGCGAGGCCGTCGGCAGCGTCACCAGCGGCCTGCTGGGCCCCAGCCTCGACAAGCCCGTCGCCATGGGCTACGTGCCGCCGGCCCTGGCCGCGCCGGGCACCCGCATCGACGCGCTGGTGCGCGGCAAGCCGGTGCCGATGGAGGTCGCGCCCATGCCCTTCGTGCCCGCGCGCTACCACCGCGGCTGAATCCGGGCGCGCCAGCGCCCCCATACTTCGCTTTCCCTCCATTTCTTTCTTCAGGAACCCTCCCATGACCGTGCACTACTCCAAGGACCACGAGTGGATCGAGATCGCCGACCACGAGGCTGCCACCGTGGGCATCACGCTGCATGCGCAGGACGCGCTGGGCGACGTGGTCTTCGTCGACCTGCCCGAGGTGGGCAAGACCTTCAAGCAGGGCGAGGTGGCCGGCGTGGTCGAGTCGGTGAAAGCCGCCGCCGACATCTACATGCCCGTGTCCGGCGAGATCGTCGAGGTGAACGAGGCGCTGCGCGCCGACCCCTCGCTCGCCAACAGCGACCCGATGGGCGCGGGCTGGTTCTTCAAGGTGCTCATCGCCGAGAAGGACATGGCCGAGTTCGACCAGCTCATGGACGAGCCCGACTACGTCAAGTTCACCGAAGGGTCCTGATCCACCTCCGTCCTTGCCCGCCGCGTCCATGACCATGCCCGCCCCCTTCCCTCCCCTGGCCGCCCTCGAACGGGCCGACGCCTTCGCCGCCCGCCACATCGGCCCCACGGCCGACGACGAGGCGGCGATGCTGCGCGCCGTCGGCTCGGCCTCGCGCGCCGAGCTGATCGACGGCATCGTGCCGCCGGCCATCCGCCGCAGCCGTGCGATGAAGCTGCCCACGCCCGCCACCGAGGCCGAGGCGCTGGCGGAGCTGAAGGCCATCGCCGCGAGGAACAAGGTGGCGCGCAACTTCATCGGCCAGGGCTACCACGGCACGCACACGCCGGGCGTCATCCTGCGCAACGTGCTGGAGAACCCGGCCTGGTACACCGCCTACACGCCCTACCAGGCCGAGATCTCGCAGGGCCGCATGGAGGCGCTGGTCAACTTCCAGACCATGGTGTGCGACCTCACCGGCATGGCGATCGCCAACGCGTCGATGCTCG
Organism: Xenophilus azovorans DSM 13620; assembly: GCF_000745855.1. GTDB lineage: Bacteria > Pseudomonadota > Gammaproteobacteria > Burkholderiales > Burkholderiaceae_C > Xenophilus > Xenophilus azovorans. The sequence goes on along the minus strand of NZ_JQKD01000040.1, from coordinate 15,042 downwards.
ACGAGGCCACCGCCGCGGCCGAGGCGATGACGCTGGCCAAGCGCAGCGTGAAGAGCAAAAGCAACGTCTTCCTGGTGGCCGGCGACTGCCACCCGCAGACCATCGAGGTGATCCGCACCCGCGCCGCACCGATGGACATCGAGGTGAAGGTCAGCACGCTGAACGAGACGCTGCCGCACCTGATGGCCAGCGGCGAGTTCTTCGGCGTGCTGGCGCAGTACCCCGGCACCACCGGCCGCGTGCACGACCTGCGCCCGCTGGTGGGCATGGCGCACGAGAAGGGCGCCGCGTTCTGCGTGGCGGCCGACCTGCTGGCGCTCACCCTGCTCGCCCCGCCCGGCGAGTGGGACGCCGACATCGTCTGCGGCACCACGCAGCGCTTCGGCATGCCGATGGGCGCCGGCGGCCCGCACGCCGCCTACCTGGCCTGCCGCGACGCTTTCAAGCGCTCGCTGCCCGGCCGCCTGGTGGGCGTGAGCGTGGACGCGCACGGTGCGCCCGCCTACCGCCTGGCGTTGCAGACGCGCGAGCAGCACATCCGGCGCGAGAAGGCCACCTCCAACATCTGCACGGCGCAGGTGCTGCCGGCCGTGATCGCCAGCATGTACGCCGTCTACCACGGCCCAGAGGGCCTGGCGCGCATCGCGCAGCGCGTGGTGCTGCTCACCGACGTGCTGGCGCGCGGGCTGGAAGCGATGGGCCGCGCGCTGGTGCACGACACCGCCTTCGACACGCTCACCGTGAAGACCGGCGAGGACACGCAGGCCATCTACGACCGCGCCCAGCAGGCCGGCATGAACCTGCGCCGCCGCCTGCAGCAGCACCTGGGCATCACGCTGGACGAGACCCACGGCCGCGCCGACGTCGAGGCGCTGTGGGCCGTGTTCGCGCCGGCCGGCGCCGCCCTGCCGCGCTTCGACGACCTGGCCGCCGAGGCCCAGCCGCGCCTGCCGGCCGAGCTGCGCCGCACCAGCGCCTTCCTCACGCATCCGGTGTTCAACACCCACCGCAGCGAGACGGCGATGCTGCGCTACATCCGCGCGCTGTCCGACAAGGACCTCTCGCTCGACCGCAGCATGATCCCGCTGGGCAGTTGCACCATGAAGCTGAACGCGACCAGCGAGATGATCCCCATCACCTGGCCCGAGTTCGCCAACGTGCACCCCTTCGCGCCGGCCGAGCAGCTGCAGGGCTACAGGCTGCTGGACGAGCAGCTGCGCGCCTGGCTGTGCGAGGCCACCGGCTACGCCGGCATCAGCCTGCAGCCCAACGCCGGCTCGCAGGGCGAGTACGCCGGGCTGCTGGCGATCCAGGCCTGGCACGCCAGCCGCGGCGAGGCGCACCGCAACGTGTGCCTGATCCCCTCCTCCGCGCACGGCACCAACCCGGCCAGCGCGCAGATGGCCGGCATGCAGGTGGTCGTCACCGCCTGCGACGCGCAGGGCAACGTCGACATCGACGACCTGAGGCGCGCCTGCGAGCAGCACGCCGCCGACCTGGCCTGCGTGATGATCACCTACCCCAGCACCCACGGCGTGTTCGAGACGCGGGTGAAGGAGCTGTGCGAGATCGTCCATGCCCACGGCGGCCGCGTGTACGTGGACGGCGCCAACATGAACGCGCTGGTCGGCGTGGCCGCGCCGGGCGAGTTCGGCGGCGACGTGAGCCACCTGAACCTGCACAAGACCTTCTGCATCCCGCACGGCGGCGGCGGCCCCGGCGTCGGCCCGGTGTGCGTGGTGGAGGACCTGGTGCCCTTCCTCCCCGGCCATGCCACGGCCGGCGAGCCGGCCGCCGTCGGCGCCGTGTCGGCGGCGCCGCTGGGCAACGCCGCCGTGCTGCCGATCAGCTGGATGTACATCCGCATGATGGGCGCCACGGGCCTCACGGCCGCCACCGAGACGGCCATCCTCAACGCCAACTACGTCAGCGCGCGGCTGGCCGGGCACTACCCGACGCTGTACGCCAGCCCGAACGGGCACGTGGCGCACGAGTGCATCCTCGATCTGCGCGGCCTGAAGGAGACCAGCGGCGTGATGGCCGAGGACGTCGCCAAGCGGCTGATCGACTACGGCTTCCACGCGCCGACGCTGAGCTTCCCGGTCGCCAACACGCTGATGGTCGAGCCCACCGAGAGCGAGCCGCGGGCCGAGCTGGACCGATTCATCGACGCCATGGTCGCCATCCGCGGCGAGATCCGCCGCATCGAGGAAGGTGTCTGGCCGAAGGACGACAACCCGCTGAAGAACGCCCCGCACACCGCCGCCGCGCTGGCCGCGGGCGAGTGGAAGCACCCCTACTCGCGCGAGGTGGCGTGCTTCCCGCTGGCCTCGCTCAAGCAGGCGAAGTACTGGGCGCCCGTGGGCCGCGTGGACAACGTCTACGGCGACCGCAACCTGTTCTGCAGCTGCGTGCCGGTGGCGGAACTGCAGGAGGGCTGAGCCGACGCCGGCGCTCAGGCGCCGACGGTGCGGTCCAGGAAGCCGACGATCCGCGCCGTGACCTCCTCGCGGTTGGTCTCGTTCAGCAGCTCGTGGCGCGCCTGGGGGTACAGCACCAGTTCGACGTCGCGCAGGCCCGCGTCGCGGTAGCGCTGCGCGACGAGCTGCAGCGCCGCGCCGCCGGCGGCCAGCGGATCGGCGTCGCCCGAGAGGATCAGGAGCGGCAGGCCGGCGCGGATCTTCGCCAGTTCCTTCGGATCGGCCGCGCGCCGCAGGGTCTCGATGCCTTCGAAGGGCTCGGGCGCGAAGCCGCAGGCCGGATCGGCGCAGTACCTGTCGACTTCCGTCTCGTCGCGGCTGAGCCACTCGAAGCCCGTGCGGTGCTCGAAGGCCTGGTTGAACGCGCTCAGGTCCACCGGCCCCGGCGCGGTCAGCGCATCCACGATGCCCGACGGTTCGCTGGAGCCGATCAGCACGGCCGCGTCCACCTCGGCCGAATGGTCCAGCAGGTACTGCTGCGTCGCGAAGGAGCCCATGCTGTGGCCCACCAGCGCCAGCTTCAGCCCCGGATGGTCGGCGCGGATGCGGCGGTCGAGCTGGTGCAGGTCGTCGACCCAGCCCGGCCAGCCGTCCCGCCCCCAGTGGCCGTAGCGGCCGGCAGCGGTGCGGCCCGAGCCCCGGCCGTCGGGCGCGTAGACGAGGTAGCCCGCCGCGGCCAGCGCCTCGCCGAAGCGGCGGTAGCGGCCGCCGTGCTCGCCCAGCCCGTGCTGCACCTGGACCACCGCCCGCGGCGTGCCCTCGGGCGCCCAGCGCCAGGCCTGGATGCGGATGCCGTCGCGCGAAGCGAACTCGATGCTGTCTTCCTGCATGCCTCGTCTCCTGTTCGTGTGGAGCGAGGCATTCTAGGAAGGGCCTGCCGGCCGGATGGGGCCGTCAGGCGGCGCCGGCGCGCAGCGTCCTGGCGGCGTCGACCATGTTGGCCAGGGCCGGGATCACCTCCGGCCACTGGCGCGTCTTCAGGCCGCAGTCGGGGTTGACCCACAGCCGCTCAGCCGGCACGCGCTCGGCCGCCTTCTTCATCAGCTGCACGATGTGCTCCTGCGTCGGGATGTTGGGCGAGTGGATGTCGTACACGCCGGGCCCGATCTCGTTGGGGTACTTGAAGTCGTCGAAGGCGTCGAGCAGCTCCATGTCCGAGCGCGAGGTCTCGATGGTGATCACGTCGGCGTCCATCTCGGCGATCGACGCGATGATGTCGTTGAACTCCGAATAGCACATGTGGGTGTGGATCTGCGTCTCGTCGCGCACGCCGTTGGCGGTGATGCGGAAGCTCTCCACGGCCCAGTCGAGATACGCCTTCCACTGCGACTTGCGCAGCGGCAGGCCCTCGCGCAGCGCGGCCTCGTCGATCTGGATCACGCGCACGCCGGCCTTCTCCAGGTCCAGCACCTCCTCGCGGATGGCCAGCGCCAGCTGCCTGCACGACGCCGAGCGCGGCTGGTCGTCGCGCACGAAAGACCAGTTCAGGATGGTGACCGGACCGGTGAGCATGCCCTTCATCGGCTTGCTCGTCAGCGACTGGGCGTAGGTGATCCACTCCACCGTCATCGGCCGCGGACGGCTGATGTCGCCGAACAGGATCGGCGGCTTCACGCAGCGCGAGCCGTAGGACTGCACCCAGCCGAACTGGCTGAAGGCATAGCCCTCCAGCTGCTCGCCGAAGTACTCGACCATGTCGTTGCGCTCGGCCTCGCCGTGCACCAGCACGTCCAGGCCCAGCTTCTCCTGCTCGCGCACGCTGCGCTCGATCTCGGCCCGCATGGCGGCCTGGTAGGCGGGATAGTCCAGCCGGCCCGCCTTGAACTCGCTACGCGCATGGCGGATCTCCGCCGTCTGCGGGAACGAGCCGATGGTGGTGGTCGGATATTTGGGCAGCTTCAGGAAGGCCGCCTGCTTGGGCGCGCGCCTGGCATAGGCGCTCTCGCGCCGGCCCAGGTGGCTGCCGATGCCGGCCACGGCCGCCTGCACCGCCGGGTTGTTCACGCGCGGCGAGGCGCGGCGCGCCGCGAGCGCGGCCCGGTTGGCGTCCAGCTCGGCCCCGACGGCCTCGCGGCCCTCGCGCAGCGCGCGGCCCAGCACCTTCAGTTCGTCCAGCTTCTGCAGCGCGAAGGCGAGCCAGGACTTCACCTCGGCATCCAGCTTCTGCTCGCTCGCCAGGTCCACCGGCACGTGCAGCAGCGAGCACGAGGGCGCGATCCACAGGCGATCGCCCAGGCGCTCGGCGATCGGCTCCAGCCAGTCCAGCACGGCATTCAGGTCGGTCTTCCAGATGTTGCGGCCGTTGATGACGCCCAGCGACAGCACCTTGTGCGCCGGCAGCATGCCCAGCAGGGGCAGCACGTCGTCGCGTCCGTTGACCGCGTCCACGTGCAGGCCCGCCACCGGCAGGTTGGCGGCCAGGTACTGGTTCTCCAGCAACTGGCCGAAGTAGGTGGCCAGCAGCAGCTTGACGCGGCAGCCCTTGAGCTGGTGGTACGCGGTGTTGAAGGCGTGCTGCCAGTCGGCGTCCAGTTCGGTGACGAGGATCGGCTCGTCCACCTGCACCCACTCGACGCCCTGCGCCGCCAGGGTGTCCAGCAGTTCGGCGTACACGGGCAGGAGCCGCGGCAGCAGCGCGAGCCTGTCCGAGTCGTCCTTGGCCTTGCCGATGGCGAGGTAGGTGACGGGGCCCACGATGACCGGCTTGGCTTTCACGCCCTGCGCCCTGGCCTCCGCGATCTGGTCGAGCAGGCGCGAGGCGTCCAGCGCGAACTGCGTGCCGGCAGTGAACTCCGGGACGATGTAGTGGTAGTTGGTGTCGAACCACTTGGTCATCTCGCCGGCCGCCACGCCGCCGCAGCAGCCGGCGTGTTCCTCGGCCGTCTGCGCGGAACGGCCGCGGGCCACGCGGAAGTAGTTGTCCAGCGCGTCGCCGTGGAAGCCGCGCACGCGCTCGGGCAGGTTGCCGAGCGTGAAGCTCATGTCCAGCACCTGGTCGTAGAACGAGAAGTCGCCCACCGGCACGAGGTCGAGGCCGGCCTGGTCGCTCCAGTGGCGCTGGCGAAGCTGCGCGCCGAGCGCCTGGAGTTCGTCGCGGGAGGACTCGCCCTTCCAGTACGACTCCAGGGCGAACTTCAGTTCGCGCCTGGCGCCGATGCGGGGGAATCCGAGGTTGTGGGTGGTGGTCATCCGGTCTGCCGTGCGGGAGTCAATACACAAGGGGACGAATGCTAGGAAGGGGATTCGATGAAGTAAAATGGTTTTATCTCACGTATCCATGAGCACTGCTCATTCATCATGCTGGAGCGCATCCACCTCGCCGTGGTGAGGGAAGTCGAAAGGCAGGGCTCGCTGACGGCGGCCGCCGAGGTGCTGCACGTCACCCAGTCCGCGCTGAGCCACAGCATGCGCAAGCTGGAGCAGCAGCTGGGCACCGACATCTGGCTGCGCGAGGGCCGCAGCCTGCGCCTGACGCAGGCCGGCCAGTACCTGCTGGCCGTGGCCAACCGCGTGATCCCCCAGCTCGATCTGGCCGAGGAGCGGCTGGGCCAGTTCGCGCAGGGCGAGCGCGGCACCCTGCGCATCGGCATGGAGTGCCATCCCTGCTACCAGTGGCTGCTGAAGGTGGTGTCGCCCTACCTGGCCGCCTGGCCCGACGTCGACGTGGACGTGAAGCAGAAGTTCCAGTTCGGCGGCATCGGCGCCCTCTTCGGCTACGAGATCGACCTGCTGGTCACGCCCGACCCGCTGTTCAAGCCGGGCCTGCATTTCGAACCGGTGTTCGACTACGAGCAGGTGCTGGTGGTGGCGCGCAGCCACCCGCTGGCCGGCGCCGCCCACGTGAAGCCCAGGCAACTGGCGAGGGAGGTGCTGATCACCTACCCGGTGGAGCCGCAGCGGCTGGACGTCTTCACCGACTTCCTCTCGCCCGCGGGCATCGCGCCGAAGCGCCACAAGACCATCGAGACCACGGACATCATGCTGCAGATGGTGGCCAGCGGCCGCGGCGTGGCGGCGCTGCCGCGCTGGCTGGTGGAGGAATACGCCGACAAGATGGCGGTCGTGCCGGTGCGCCTGGGGCCGCGCGGCATCGCCAAGCAGATCTTCCTGGGTGCACGCGAAGCCGACCTCGGCACCGACTACCTCCGGGCCTTCATCGAGCAGGCGCGGCAGCCGGCGGCGGCGCGTCAGGTGTAGCGCTTCTCCAGCGCGTCCCACGCGGGCTTGCCGACCAGGCGCTGGCGCTCGGCGAAAGGCGTCACCAGGCCGCTGTCCTCCCGCACTTCCTTCTCGTCGCGCAGCACCGTCAGCGCCTTCTGCATGCCCGCCACCGCGCCCTGCAGCGCCGCGTTGGCGTACAGCACGATGCCGTAGCCCAGTTCGCCGAGCTGCTGCGCGTTGAAGATCGGCGTGCGCCCGCCGATCACCATGTTCATCAGTTGCGGCTTGCCCAGGCGCCGGGGCAGCGCGCGCACCTCCTCCTCCTTCGTCACCGCCTCGACGAAGAGGATGTCGGCGCCCGCCTCCGCGAACTGCTGCGCGCGCTCCACCGCCGCCTCGAAGCCGTGCGTGGCCGCGGCGTCGGTGCGGGCCATGACGAGCAGGTCCGCGTCCTGCCGCGCATCGACGGCCGCCTTGATCTTGGCGACCGCCTCCCCGGTGGAGATCACTTCCTTGCCCGAGAAGTGGCCGCAGCGCTTGGGCGCCACCTGGTCCTCGAACTGGATGCAGTCGGCGCCGGCGCGCTCCAGCGTGCGCACCGTGTGGCGCACGTTCAGCGCATTGCCGAAGCCGGTGTCGGCGTCCACGATCAGCGGCAGGTTCACTGCGTCGCGGATGCGCGCGGTGTGGTCGGCGATCTCGGCCAGGCCCATGAAGCCCTGGTCGGGTAGGCCGAACCACATGTTGGTCACGCCGGCGCCGGTGACGTAGATGGCTTCGAAGCCCAGGTCCTCGATGACCTTGGCGGACAGCGCATTGAACGCGCCGGGCACGAGCACGCCGCGGCGGGCTTCGGCCAGTTGCCTGAGTTGCTTGCGTGTGGACATGGCGCTTGCTCGCGGTCCATCAGATCGCATAGAGATCGACGTACTCGTGCACCGGCATCGCCGTCAGCGCGTGCGCGTCGAGCGAGGCGGCAAGGATGGCGTCCTGCTGCTTCTTCGGGAAGCGCCGCGCCAGGTTGGTGCGGAACTTGGCTTCGAGCAGCGGAATGCCCTCGGCGCGGCGGCGCTTGTGGCCGATGGGGTATTCGACGGCCACCTCGGGCAGCGTGCCGCCGTCCTTGAACTGCACGGTGAGCGCGTTGGCGATGCTGCGCTTGTCGGGGTCGTGGTAGTCCCGGGTGTACTGCACGTCTTCCACGCAGTGGATGCGCGCGCGCAGTGCGTCGATGCGCGGGTCCGCTGCCGCTTCGTCCTCGTAGTCGGCGGCCGTCAGGTGGCCCTTGATGAGCGGCACGGCCACCATGTACTGGATGCAGTGGTCGCGGTCGGCCGGGTTGTCGAGCGGGCCTTGCTTGTCGATGATGCGGATGCAGGCCTCGTGCGTGCGGATGGTGATCTTCTCGATGTCGTCGATGCTCCTGCCCGCGTCACGCAACTGCCGGTGCAGCGTCACGGCGGCCTCGACGGCGGTCTGGCTGTGGAACTCGGCCGGGAAGCTGATCTTGAACAGCACGTTCTCGCTCACGTAGCTGCCATAGGTGCGCTGGAACTTGAACGGCTGGCCCTTGAACAGCACGTCGTAGAAGCCCCAGGTCCTGGCCGTGAGCGCGCTGGGGCAGCCCATCTCGCCGGTCTGCGCGATCAGCGCCAGGCGCACGGCACGGCTGGTCGCGTCGCCCGCCGCCCAGCTCTTGCGGCTGCCCGCGTTGGGTGCGTGACGGTAGGTGCGCAGGCTCTGCCCATCGACCCACGCCAGCGACACGGCGGCCAGCGCCTCGTCGCGCGTCAGGCCCAGCAGCTTGCCGACCACGGCGGTGGAGGCGACCTTGACCAGCAGCACGTGATCCAGGCCCACCTTGTTGAAGGAATTTTCCAGCGCGATCACGCCCTGGATCTCGTGCGCCTTCACGATGCCGCGCAGCACCTCGATCATCGTCAACGGCGGCTTGCCGGCGGCCACCGCGGTGCGGCTGAGCCAGTCGGCCACGGCCAGGATGCCGCCCAGGTTGTCGCTGGGATGGCCCCACTCCGCGGCCAGCCAGGTGTCGTTGAAGTCCAGCCAGCGGATGAGCAGCCCGATGCTGAAGGCGGCCTGCACCGGATCGAGCTGGAACTGCGTGCCCGGCACCTTGGCGCCGTGGGGCACGACGGTGCCCTTGACCACGGGGCCGAGCAGCTTGCAGGCGGCCGGGTATTCCAGCGCCTCCAGCCCGCAGCCGAGCGTGTCGATGAGGATGTGGCGCGCAGTCTCGATGGCGAGTTCGGACGTGACTTCGTAGTTCAGCGCGTAGTCGACGATGTCCTGGATGACCTGGTCGTAGTCGGGACGGATGTTGGAGATGGGGGAAGACATGGAAAGCTCTCGGGAGAAATGCTCGGCAGGGATGGACATCAGGCGCGCTGGTCGATGGGCACGAAGCTCCGGTCATCCGGGCCGGTGTAGTTCGCGCTCGGCCGGATGATCTTGTTGTCGACGCGCTGCTCGATCACGTGGGCGGCCCAGCCGCTGGTGCGCGCGATGACGAACAGCGGCGTGAACATGGCCGTGGGCACGCCCATCATGTGGTAGCTCACGGCGCTGAACCAGTCGAGGTTGGGGAACATCTTCTTGACCTCCCACATCACCGACTCCAGCCGCTCGGCGATGTCGAACATCTTGGTGGAGCCGGCCTCCTCCGACAGCCGCCGGGCCACGCCCTTGATGACGACGTTGCGCGGGTCGCTCACCGTGTAGACGGGGTGGCCGAAGCCGATCACGACCTCCTTGGCCTCGACGCGGCGGCGGATGTCGGCCTCGGCCTCGTCGGGGTTGTCGTAGCGCTTCTGGATCTCGAAGGCCACCTCGTTGGCGCCGCCGTGCTTGGGCCCGCGCAGCGCGCCGATGGCACCGGCGATGGACGAGTACATGTCGCTGCCGGTGCCGGCGATCACGCGCGCCGTGAAGGTGCTGGCGTTGAACTCGTGCTCGGCGTAGAGGTTGAGCGAGGTGTGCATCGCGCTCACCCAGGCCTGCGAGGGCTTGCGCCCGTGCAGCAGGTGCAGGAAGTGCCCGCCGATGGAGTCGTCGTCGGTCTCGACCTCGATGCGCTTGCCGTGCGTGCTCCAGTGGTACCAGTACAGCAGCATCGAACCCAGCGAGGCCATCAGGCGGTCGGCGATGTCGCGCGCGCCGGCCAGGTTGTGGTCCTCCTTCTCCGGCAGCACGCAGCCCAGGGCCGAGACGCCGGTGCGCATCACGTCCATGGGGTGCGCGCCGGCGGGCAGGCTTTCGAGGGCCTCCTTCACGCTCACGGGCAGACCGCGCATGGCCTTCAGCCGGTTCTTGTAGGCGCGCAGCTCGGCCCGCGTGGGCAGCTTGCCGTGCACCAGCAGGTGGGCGATCTCCTCGAACTCGCACACCTCGGCGATGTCGAGGATGTCGTAGCCGCGGTAGTGCAGGTCGTTGCCGCTGCGGCCGACGGTGCACAGGGCGGTGTTGCCGGCGGCGACGCCCGACAGGGCGACGGATTTCTTGGGCCTGAAGGCGGCCGTCTCGGTGGCGGTGGCGATGGTCATGTCGTTTCCTTGTCCAGGCAGGAGCGGTCGATGCAGGTGGGGCGGCCGGCGGCGTCCACGGCCACCATCTCGTAGACACCCTTGAACACTTCCTCGGCGGGCACGCCGGGCTGATCCGCCAGCCCGGTGACGCACACGGTCATCGAGCTGCGGCCCACGCGACTGACCCAGGCGCGCAGGACGAGCTGGCTGCCCACGGGGATGGGCGAGAGGAAGTCCACGCCGGTCACGCCGGCCATCACGACCTCGCGCTGCGCCAGGCCGCGCGCCGCCAGGAAGGCGGCCCCGGCCATCCACAGCAGGCCCTGTCCGGCGAACAGGGTGCCGTGGTGGTTCGCGTGGGCGGGCATCACCAGCTCGCGCAGCTCGACTGTGCCTGGGGGTGTTGTCATGCTTCGCAATTTACGCAAAATCCACTCCTCCGCCCATGACTGAAATGGCGAAAGATTGCGAATGAAAAACCTGCGAATTGCGAATTCTGCGAATAACTCATGGCCCGATTGCGCAGGAGCCCGCCGGTGAAGAAGACCTTCATGGGCGTGCGCCTGCGCAAGCTGCGCGCCGAGCGCGGCCTGTCGCAGGTGGCGCTGGCGCATGCGCTGGGCCTGTCGCCGAGCTACCTCAACCAACTGGAGCAGAACCAGCGGCCGCTCACGGTGGCCGTGCTGCTGAGGATCCACCGGGCCCTGGGCGTGGACATCCAGCAGTTCTCCGAGGACGAGGAAGCCCGCCTGGTGGCTGGCCTGCGCGAGGCGCTGGCCGACGCGCCCGAGCCGGTCACGCTGCCCGAGCTGAAGGAAGTGGCCGCGCAGATGCCGGCGCTCGGCCGCGCCCTGATCGCCCTGCATCGCCGCACCGTCGCGGCGCAGGAGCAGATCGAGACCATGGCCCTGCGCATGGGCGACGACCGCGCAGGCATCGCCGCGCCGCGCGCCATGCCCTTCGAGGTGGTGCGCGACTTCTTCTTCGCCCACCAGAACCACTTCGACGAAGTGGACCGCCAGGCGGAGGCCCTGGCGGCCGAGGCCGGCGCATCAGGCGGCACGCTGGCCGACTGGCTGGTGCAGCGCCTGCAGCAGCGCCACAAGGTCCGCGTGCTGGCCGGCACGGGCGAGCACGAGGGCAAGCGGCAGTTCGATCCGGCGCGGCGCACGCTGCGGCTGTCGGCGTCGCTGGACGCGGCGCAGCAGGTGTTCCAGCTCGGCACGCAACTGGCGCTGATCGAGCACGCCGGGCTGATCGATGCGCTGGTGGACGCGCCCCCCTTCCACGGCGACGAGCCCTCGCGCCGGCTGGCGCGGGTCGGGCTGGCCAACTACTTCGCGGGCGCCCTGCTGCTGCCCTATGCGCCGTTCCTGCAGGCGGCCGAGCGGCTGCGCTACGACATCGACCTGCTGGGGCAGCAGTTCGGCGTCGGCTTCGAGACCGTCTGCCACCGGCTCAGCACGCTGCAGCGGCCGGGCGCGCCGGGCGTGCCCTTCTTCTTCGTGCGGGTCGACCGGGCGGGCAACATCTCCAAGCGGCAGTCGGCCACGCACTTCCACTTCAGCCGCACCGGCGGCACCTGCCCGCTGTGGAACGTGTACGAGGCCTTCGCGCAGCCGGGGCGCATCCTCCCGCAGCTGGCACGCATGCCGGACGGGCGCTCGTACCTGTGGATCGCGCGCACGGTGGCCAGCCGCCCGGGCGGCTACGGCGCGCCCGGGCGGGTGTTCTCGATCGGGCTGGGCTGCGATATCCGGCACGCGCCGCGGCTGGTCTACGCGAAGGGGCTGGACCTGCGCGACCCGGAGGCCGCCACGCCCATCGGCATGGGCTGCAAGGTCTGCGAGCGTCCGGACTGCCCGCAGCGCGCCTTCCCCTTCGTCGGCCGGCCGCTGGACGTGGACGAGAACCAGAGCCGGTTCACGCCGTATGGCGTGGCGCCGTGAAGGCGGGCGGCCCGTCCGAGGCGGCCTCCCGCAGCAGCCAGCCCGGAACATCCGCCCCCTGGGCAGGCCAGCGTTTTCCGCCGGTACGCGACGCGGAAAACGCCGCAGCCGGATGTCGGGTCAAATACCGCATGGTGCTGGCGATGGGACGCCCGCACGAGCCAGCCCTTTCGATCGAAGAAGAATGACCGAACACACCCTCGCCGCGGCAGGCGGCGCCCTTGCCCTGCTGCCCGAGACGATCCAGCGCGGCAACATCTGGCGCCTCGCCATCGCACAGGCGCTGGCCGGGGCGAACACGGTGGTGTTCTACGCCACCGGCGCCATCGTCGGCGACATGCTGGCCCCGACGCCGATGCTCGCCACCCTGCCCATCTCCATCTTCGTGGTGGGCATGGCGGCGTGCATCCTCCCGGTGGGCGCCATCGCCCGGCGGCACGGCCGGCGCGCGGCCTTCGTGACGGGCACGGGCGCCGGCGTGCTGGCCGGCCTGCTGGCCACGCTGGCCGTCGTCATGTCGTGGTTCTGGCTGTTCTGCCTGGCGGGCTTCTTCGGCGGCAGCTACGCGGCCGTGGTGCTGTCCTTCCGCTTCGCGGCGGCCGACGGCGTGGCGCCGAAGCGGCGGCCGCGCGCGCTGTCGCTCGTCATGGCCGGGGGCGTGGCCGCCGGGGTGCTGGGGCCGCAGCTGGTGACTTGGACGATGGACATGTGGCCGCCGCACATGTTCGCGGCCACCTTCGTGGTGCAGGCCGCCGTCGCCGCGGTGTCGGCGCTCGTCCTGCTGGGCGTGAAGCTGCCCATGCCCACCGCCGAGGAGATCGCCGGCGGCCGGCCGCTGGCCGAGATCGTGCGCCAGCCGCGCTTCGTCGCGGCCGCCATCTGCGGCGCCGTGTCGTACATGCTGATGAACTTCCTGATGACGGCCGCGCCGCTGGCGATGCGCCTGTGCGGCCACTCGCAGGCGTCCGCCAACCTGGGACTGCAATGGCACGTCATCGCCATGTACGCGCCCAGCTTCTTCACCGGCAGCCTGATCGCGCGCTTCGGCGCCGGCCGGCTGGCGACGGTGGGCCTGGCGCTCACCGGCCTGTCCGCCGTCGTCGGGCTGGGAGGCATCGACGTGCCGCACTTCTGGGCCTCGCTGGTCCTGCTGGGCCTGGGCTGGAATTTCGGCTTCCTCGGTGCGTCGGCGCTGGTGCTGGAATGCCACCGGCCCGAGGAAAAGACGCGCGTGCAGTCGCTCAACGACTTCATCGTCTTCGGCCTGATGGCGGTCGGCTCGTTCTCCTCCGGCGGCCTCCTGTCCGCCTACGGCTGGGACACGGTGCTGTGGGTGTCGTTCGTGCCGCTGGCGCTGGCCGTGGTGGCGCTCGGGGCGGCGATGAAAAGGAGCGCCGCCGCGGCCGTGCAGCAGGCCGGCCGGCCGTAGCGGGCTGGATGCCGGCGCCGGCCCCGCCGCGGCCGCGTTCCGGGAGAATCCCGGCCATGGAACGACCCGAAGACGCGCCCCACGCATTCCAGGCCGCCTGGAACCGCCACGACATGCGCGCGCTCGGCGCGCTGTTCCATCCGGACGCGACCTTCGTGAACCGCTTCGGCCACTACGTGCGCGGCGTCGAGGCCATCGTGGAGATGCATACGCCGATCCACGCGGGCATCTACCGCGACTCCACACTCGAGAACGAACGCATCGACACGACGGCCATCGGCACCGACGCGGCGGTCGTGCACTTCTGGAGCCGGCTCACGGTCGGTGAGGCCCATCCCGCGGGCCCGCATGCCGTCGACACGCTGATCCTCGCCGTGCTGACGCGGCGGGCGGGCGAGTGGCGCATCCAGGCGCTGGAGAACGTCACGCTGACGAATCCGCGGACGGGGGAGGTGGTGTTGAGGGATGAGCGGAGGGCTTAGCTGACGGGTAGCGGAGGCCGCTTCAGCCTAGACACGGCCCGCCAAATCCGCCGATCAAACGACACCTAGCAGCCAAAAGCGAACGGTGCAGCGAGGAAAGGTAGTACTCAAAGCCGAAAATGATCGACGGATGGTAGGGCGGTGAAGCCAGCTGATGGACGTTCGCGTCGATCGACCTGTTGGCCTTCACTCATACCCTACTGGCGTTGAAGGAAACCAGCAAAATGTGCATGACGCCGCAAAGTGGTTTGCACTGCATTGCAGATCGTCGAGGGCATGGTGTTCTCTGCGGAATACGCCTTTAATTCGACAAGCACGTTTGGCGGTTGAGCGATATTGCGCGTGACAAGAACGTCCGCACGAACGCGCCCATGAGGAGACTCGATCGTTTGTTCATGCTGGGCGTCAACGTCAAGCTCCCGTAGGACTCTAGCAATGCGACGTCCAAGACCAACGGGGTTGGTCGTTACCGTTTCGTACCAAGCACGTGCCGCTGCAGCCCTCTGCGATTCACGCTCCCGCAGAGGCGAATAAGCTTCAGGATTCCATTGGCCTGCAAGAAGCGAGACCAGATGTGTATTTCGGAATCTGCTCAAGTACGACTGATGAAGCGGCGTCGCGTCGTTGTCGAGATGCCGGCAGAGTGGGTGCAGGTCTGCCACCGAGATTGGAACGAGCCGCATGTCGAAGGTATGCGTCCGGCGAAGTCACCTTGACCGCCAGTGCGTCGCCGGTGACAGCCCTCAAGCGGAAGGCGACCAGCGGTGCGGCAGCAGTTCGTCGATGCGGCTGGCCGGGTGGGCCGGCAGTCGTTCCAGCACGTCCTTGAGGTACGCATAGGGCTCGTGCCCGTTGATGCGCGCCGAGTGCAGCAGGCTCATGATCGCTGCTGCGCGCTTGCCCGCGCGCAGGCTGCCGGCGAACAACCAGTTCGACCTTCCGAGGGCGATGGGCCTGATGTGGTTCTCCACCCAGTTGTTCGAGATCGGCACGTCGCCG
>NZ_JQKD01000039.1 GCF_000745855.1 Xenophilus azovorans DSM 13620 | reverse complement strand
GCTTGAGGGTGCGCCGCTGCTTGCGAGACCTGGATGCTTCGCTCTTGAGCCAGGCCGAGAGCTTCTCGGCATAGGGGTCAAGCTTGCTCGGACTCACACGCTTGGCATAGCGCGGCTCGGCCGCCTCCGCGCGCAGATACTTCTTGATGGTATTGCGAGACAGGCCCGTGCGCCGGGCTATCTCGCGGATGGACAGTTGCTCGCGCAAGGCCCAACGTCTGATGACACTCAGTGTCGCCACGTCAATCACTCCTATTGCTCCTGCCACCAAAAGCAGCAGGTTAGGGTTCTTACGTGGGTCAGATTTGGATGGAAATTACCGGGCCAAGTGGGTCAGTTCTGGATGGAAATCAACAGCGGAGGAGGCGCGGAGTTCAATCCCTACGGCGGTGCGGGCGACGGCAATCCATGGGGCAGCAATCCCGCAGCGGCAGACAACCGTTGAGTCCGTCGCCAGCCTGAGCGCTGAGCATGGAGAACCTCGACGTCATGGTGCTGCGCCAGCTGCGCGACTGGCGCCTGGACGGGCGCCGGGCGATGCTGGCGACGGTGGTGGCCGGCTCTGCCTCCGGCAGATCAGCAGTGAAATCAACGCCCTAGGCGCTTCGGCTCCCGGGGCGTTTTCTTGCTCGTTCGTCTCGAACATGGCGCAGGCACTTGGCCGGGTCGTGCCGGCTTCTCCGGCAATCAAGCCAAAATGGCCCCCTATGGCCAACATCGCATCTGTTCTCAAATCCGAGATCGCGCGCGTGGCGCGCAAGGAAGTCCGCGCGGAGCTCGAGAGTCTCAAGCGGGCGAGCACGCAGCACCGCAGCGCGATCGCGCAGTTGCGGCGGGAGGTCGCCGATCTGCACAGGCAGCTCAAGCAGGCGCATCGGCAGGTGGCCAACGCCTCGCGCGCCTCGGCCGCCAGCGGTGGCGGCGGCGGCGCGACGGAGGGAACGCCGCGGCGCTTCAGCGCGGCGCGCCTGGCTGCGCACCGTGCCAAGCTGGGCCTGTCGGCGGCCGACTACGGCCGGCTGGTGGGCATGAGCGGCGCGACGATCTACCTCTGGGAACAAGGCAAGTCGCGGCCGAAGCCGGAGCAACTGCAGCGGCTGGTCGAGGCGCGTACGCTCGGCCGCCGCGCGGCGCTGGAGCAACTGGCGCAAGGCCGCTGAAGGCGGGCCGCTGCGCGGTGCGGGGCCGAGCCGCGTGGCGCGGGCCCCGTTCTTCTCTTTCCGATAGCTAGAAAGTGAAAGGCTTTCCCATGTCCGAGAACTGGAAATTCGAAACCCGGTCGGTGCACGCCGGCTACTCGCCCGAGCCGACCACCAAGGCCGTCGTGCCGCCGATCTACCAGACGGTGGCCTATGCCTTCGACAGCGCGCAGCACGGCGCCGACCTGTTCGACCTGAAGGTGCCGGGCAACATCTACACGCGCATCATGAACCCCACGCAGGACGTGCTGGAGCAGCGCGTGGCTGCGCTGGAGGGCGGCATCGCCGCGCTGGCGCTGGCCTCGGGGCAGATGGCGATCACCTATGCCATCCAGACCATCACGGAGGCGGGCGACAACATCGTCAGCAGCACGGCGCTGTACGGCGGCACCTACAACCTGTTCGCGCACACGCTGCCGCAGTTCGGCATCCACGTGCGCTTCGCCGACCACCGCGACCCGGCCAGCTTCGGCAAGCTGATCGACGAGCGCACCAAGGCGGTGTTCGTCGAGTCGCTGGGCAACCCGGCCGGCAACATCACGGACATCGCCGCCATCGCCGCCATCGCGCACCAGCACGGCGTGCCGCTGATCGTGGACAACACGGTGCCCTCGCCCTACCTCCTGCGCCCCATCGAGCACGGCGCCGACATCGTCGTGCACTCGCTCACCAAGTACCTGGGCGGCCACGGCACCAGCGTGGGCGGTGCCATCGTCGACTCGGGCAAGTTCCCCTGGGCCCAGCACAAGGAGCGCTTCCGCCGCCTCAACGAGCCCGACGTGAGCTACCACGGCGTGGTCTACACCGAGGCGCTGGGCCCGGCGGCCTACATCGGCCGCGCCCGCGTGGTGCCGCTGCGCAACACGGGCGGCGCGATCTCGCCCTTCAACGCCTTCCTGATCCTGCAGGGCATCGAGACGCTGGCGCTGCGCATGGACCGCATCTGCGACAACACGCTGCGCGTGGCCCGCCATCTGAAGGCCCACCCGGCGGTGCGGTGGGTCAACTACGCCGGCCTGGAAGACCACCCGGACCATGCACTGGCGAAGAAGTACATGGGCGGCCGCGCGAGCGGGCTGCTGACCTTCGGCATCGGTGGCGGCCGGGCGGAGGGGGCGAAGTTCCTCGACGCGCTGCAGCTCTTCACCCGGCTGGTCAACATCGGCGACGTGCGCTCGCTGGCCACGCATCCGGCCTCCACCACGCACCGCCAGCTCTCGCCCGAGGAACTGGCCAAGGCCGGCGTGAGCGAGGAGACGGTGCGCCTGTGCGTCGGCATCGAGCACATCGACGACCTGCTGGCCGACCTGGACCAGGCGCTGGCCGCGGCCGGCCGCTGAGCGTGCCGCAGGCCACCGCCATGCCGCCTTCGCCGGCGCGCGGGTAGATCGCATCGCCACGGCGGCCGCCGGCCGCCTGGCCCGGAAGAGATCCGTTGTCCCATGGCAGCGGATCTCTTTTTTTGTTTCTTTTCAAATAAAAATCACTATCATTTACAATTAGTTCACATGGCCGCTCTTTCTGCCTTGCAGAGGGGGCGGCCTTCCGTTTCCACATCCACCACACCGCAGAACAGCCGCAATGAAGAAGAGGGTCCACACACTGCCGCACGCCGCGGCGCCTGCCGCGCTGAAGGCGCTGGCCGCCGGCATCGCGATGGCCATCCCCGCCCTGGCGATGGCCCAGGCCGCCGCCGCCACCGACACCCTGCCTGCCGTCCAGGTGGAGGCCGCCGGGCAGAGCGAGACCACCGAGGGCACGGGCTCGTACACCACGCCCGGCCCGTCGCGCACGGCCACGCCGCTGGGCCTGAGCCTGCGCGAGACGCCGCAGTCCGTGTCGGTGGTGACGCAGCAGCGCATCGAGGACCAGGGCATGCAGACCATCTCGGACGTGGTGCGCAACACCACGGGCGTGTACCTCAACCAGTACGAGACCAGCCGCGGGCAGTTCACGGCGCGTGGCTTCAACATCAACAACCTGCTGATCGACGGCGTGCCGACCACCTGGGAGCAGCCGTGGAGTTCGGGCGAGATCTTCACCAGCCTGGCCATGTACGACCGCGTCGAGGTGGTGCGCGGCGCCACCGGCCTGACCACCGGCGCGGGCGATCCGTCGGCGGCCATCAACCTGGTGCGCAAGCGCGCCAGCAGCAAGGTCTTCACCGGCAACGTGGAGCTGGGCGTCGGCTCCTGGAACGAGCGCCGCGGCCTGTTCGACCTCAGCACGCCGCTCAACCAGGCCGGCACGGTGCGCGCGCGGGTGGTCGGCGAATACGCCAAGGCCGACAGCTACATCGATCGGCTGAGCAAGGAGAACGGCACCTTCCTGGCCGCCTTCGAGGCGGACATCGGCCCGCGCACGCTGCTGACGGCCGGCGTCAGCCGGCAGAAGACCGACTCGAACGGGCCGATGTGGGGCGGCCTGCCGGTCTGGTACGCCGAGGGCGTCTTCGCCAACTGGGACCGCTCCAAGTCCACCACTGCCAGCTGGACGCGCTGGAACACGGCCTACAACACCTACTTCCTCTCGCTGGAGCACCGCTTCGCCAACGACTGGAAGCTCAAGCTCAGCTACAACCACGGCGACCGCAAGGCCGACTCGTACCTGTCCTACGCCTCGGGCTATCCCAGCCTGCTCACGGGCGAAGGCATGTTCGCCTTCCCGGCCTCCTACGACGTGCGCACGCGCCAGCACGACTTCAGCGTGCAGGGCAGCGGCGGCTTCCGCCTGTTCGGCCGCGAGCACGAGGCAGCCTTCGGCTATGCGAGTTCCACGCAGAAGTTCAACGCCTACAGCCGCTCGGCGCTGACCAACTCCTTCGTGGCGCTCGGCAACTTCAACCTGCTGGGTGCCGACTACCCCGAGCCCGTCTGGAGCGGCCTGTCGTACTACGGCAAGAGCTACACGCGGCAGGAGGCGGTGTACGGCGCGGCACGCCTGAGCCTGGCCGATCCGCTCAAGCTGATCCTCGGCGCACGCGTGACCAACTACCAGCGGCGCGGCGACGATGTCTACAGCAACCCCTACCGGCTGAAATACGGCAGCGAGGTCACGCCCTATGCCGGCCTGGTGTTCGACGTCAGCAAGGAACTGTCGGTCTACGCCAGCTACACCGACATCTTCCAGCCGCAGAACGCGCGCGACATCAACGGCACCTACATCGAGCCGATCAAGGGCAAGAGCACGGAGGTCGGCGTCAAGGGCGAGTTCTTCGACGGCCGCCTGAACGCCTCGGCCGCGGTGTTCCGCATCAAGCAGCAAAACCTGGCGGTCGAGACGGGCGAGACCATCCCCGGCCTTGGCGGCCTGCCCGAGGCGGTCTACCGCGCCTCCAACGGCGCCACCAGCAAGGGCTTCGAGCTGGAGGTGTCAGGCGAACTGGCGCGCGGCTGGAACCTCAATGCCGGCTACACGCAGTTCAGTCTCAAGGACGCGGACCGCCAGGACGTGAACACGATCTATCCGCGCAAGACGCTGCGGCTGTTCACGACCTACCGCCTGTCGGGTGCGCTGAGCGGCCTGACCCTGGGCGGCGGCGTGAGCTGGCAGAGCAGCACCTACGGGAACGCCGCCAATCCGCTCGGGCTGACCCAGCGTGTGGACCAGGGCGCCTTCGCCCTGGTCAACCTGATGGCGCGCTACGACTTCAACGACCGCCTGTCCGCCCAGCTCAACATCGAGAACGCGACGGACAAGAAGCACTACGACACGTTCCAGGCCTACGGCCAGCTCACCTACATGGAGCCGCGCCGGGCCAGCCTGACGATGAAGTACCGGTTCTGATCGCGCGCGGCGGCCAGGGCCTCAGCCCAGCCCCAGGCTGCGCTCGCCGGGCAGCAGCGCGCCGGCCTCGATGTCCGGCTCGGACTTCAGCCGCTCGTACAGCGGCGCGAAGTCCGGCGCCGTCATGTCGAACAGCTGGTCGAAGCTGTCGATGACGAAGTAGGTGCTCTGGTAGCTGTCGATCTTGTAGCGCGAGCGCATGGTGCGCACCAGGTCCAGCGGCAGGCGGTGCGGCTGCGGGCTGCGCACCGCATGCTGCAGCTCGCCGACCGAGCTGAGGATGCCGGCGCCGTAGGCGCGCAGGCCCTGCGGCTGGCGGATCAGGCCGAACTCCACCGTGTACCAGTACAGGCGCGCCAGCTTCTCGCCGGCGCCCAGGTGGTGGGCCTTGATGCCGCCCTCGCCGTAGCGCTGCACGTAGTCGGCGAAGGTCGGGTCGAACAGCATCGGCACGTGGCCGAACAAGTCGTGGAACACGTCGGGCTCGACGATGTAGTCGAACTCCTCGGGCCGGCGGATCCAGTCGGTGACGGGGAACCTGCGGTTCGCCAGCAACTGGAAGAAGGGCAGCTCGGGGATCAGCCCGGGCACGGCCACGATCTCCCAGCCCGTCGCCTGCCGCAGCCGCGCGTTGATGTCCTCGAAGCGCGGGATGCGGTCCTTGACGCCGAGCGAGGGCAGCGCCGCGATGAAGGCGTCGCAGGCCAGCCCCGGCAGTTGCGCCGCCTGGCGCTCGTACAGGCGCCGGTAGGTGTCGTGGTCGGCGTCCGTGTAGCTCGCGTAGTCCTGCGGGCAGGTGTAGTCCGCCTGCACCTGGCCGCCGCGGGCGTAGTCGCCGCGCGGCGGGCGCTCCGATTCGCCGTAGACGGCCGGGGTCGGGCTGCCGGTGTTCATGGTGATGGCCGGGCCGCCCGCCTCACTTGGCGGCGCTGAGCACGCCGCGGCGCATCTGGTCCAGCTCGATGCTCTCGAACAGCGCCTTGAAGTTGCCGTTGCCGAAGCCGTCGTCGCCCTTGCGCTGGATGAACTCGAAGAAGATCGGCCCGAGCTGGTTCTCGCTGAAGATCTGCAGCAGCAGCGCGTCCTTCTTGCCGTCGATCAGGATCTTGCGCTTGTGCAGCTCCTCCACGCTTTCGCCGTGGCCGGGGATGCGCTTGTCGACCAGTTCGTAGTAGGTGTCGATGGTGTCCAGCAG
Source organism: Xenophilus azovorans DSM 13620 (assembly GCF_000745855.1). Lineage (GTDB taxonomy): Bacteria > Pseudomonadota > Gammaproteobacteria > Burkholderiales > Burkholderiaceae_C > Xenophilus > Xenophilus azovorans. Next base: position 52,427 of record NZ_JQKD01000039.1, on the reverse strand, counting down.
CGTGACGCCGTTCTCGCGCAGCTTGTCGACCGTCCTGTAGAGGTCGTCAGAGCCCATCGCGATGTGCTGGATGCCTTCGCCGTGGTACATGTCCAGGTACTCCTGGATCTGGCCGGGCTGCTCCTTGCCTTCCTCGTTGATCGGGATGCGGATCTTGCCGCAGGGGCTGGTCATCGCCTTGCTCTTCACGCCGGTGACCTGGCCCTCGATGTCGAAGTACTTGATCTCGCGGAAGTTGAACAGGCGCTCGTAGAAGTCGGCCCACTCGTTCATGCGGCCGCGGTGCACGTTGTGCGTCAGGTGGTCGATGTAGGTCAGGCCGTTGCCCTCGGGCGCCAGCGCCTCCTCGGCCGTCAGGCCCGGCAGCGCCTCGAAGTCCACGTCGTAGAAGCCGATGTTGCCGATGTCGCCCGGCTTGGCGCCGTTCTTGCCGCGCCAGCGGTCCACCAGGTAGATCAGGCTGTCGCCGATGCCCTTGATGGCGGGGATGTTCAGCTCGCCCGGGCCGGCCTTGTCGGCGAAGCCCCAGGCACCCAGCGACACGGCGCGCTCGTAGGCGGCCTTGGCGTCCTGCACGCGGAAGGCGATGGCGCACACGCTGGGCCCGTGCTGGCGCGCGAAGCGCTGGGCGAAGGAGTCCGGCTCGGCGTTGACGATGAAGTTGATCGTGCCCTGACGGTAGAGCAGCACGTTCTTGTGGCGGTGCTTCGCGACGGCGCGGAAGCCCATGCGCTCGAACACCTTGCCCATGGCGGCCGGGTCGGGGGCGGCGTATTCGATGAACTCGAAGCCGTCGGTGCCCATGGGGTTGTCCCAGGGCTGGAAGGCGGGGGTGGTGTCGCTCATGGGGCTGTCTCCTGCGTCGCGCGGATGGAAGGGATGAAAAAGGGGATGGCAGGACTGTAGGGGCGCTGGGGATCAGTTTTTCTGCGTTTTCAAGCCTGTTTTCGAGGTTGAAAGCAGAAAAAGTGCAAAATCCATCGAATGGATGCACTTGACAAGCAGGATCGCCTCATTCTGCGCATGCTTCAGGCGGACGGCCGTGCCACCTACGAGCAACTGGCCGAGCAGGTCAGCCTGTCGCCCAGCGCCGTGCTGCGGCGGGTGCGGCGGCTGGAGGAAAGCCGCGTCATCGACCGCTACGTGGCGCTGGTCAAGCCCGAAGCCGTCGGCCTGGGCCTGACGGCCTACCTGAACGTGCGGCTGGAAAAGCACACCGAAACCCACAAGCGCAACCCCATGGACCTGTTCCGCGCCAGCGTACAGACCTGGCCCGAAGTCGTCGAATGCGCTGCCCTCACCGGCGAAATGGACTATCTGCTGCGTGTCGTGGTGGCCGACATGGCGCACTACAGCCGCTTCATCATGGACACCCTGCTCAAGCACCCCAGCGTGCAGGACTGCAAGACCAGCTTCGTGCTCGACCGGGTCAAGGCCACCACCGCGGTGCCCGTCTGAGCCTCGCCGCGAGGGTTGCGCAGGCGCCACGGCCCATGGTGTTTCGGCCCGCAAGCCGGTAAAAGCACGCACTGCGGTGACATATCGATGGCACTTCGGCTTGTAGGTTAAGGGAAAACCCTTATATTCCCCCCATGCTTTCTGCACGGACCTTCCTGAGCACGGCGCTGGGCGTCGGCGGCTTCCTGCGCCCGCCGGTGGTGGCGGCGCAGCCCGCCGCCGCACCGGCACGCGCGCCGGCGCCGGTGCTCGTGCCGATCCGCTCGATCGGGCCGCGCGAGCGCGGCCGCATCCGCCAGCACCTGCTGGGCCTGTCCGAGCGCGACCGCTACCTGCGCTTCGGCTACGCCGCCTCGGACGAGCAGATCGAGCGCTACGTGAGCGGGCTGGACTTCGAGCGCGACGAGCTGTTCGGCATCTACAACCGCCGCCTGGACCTGATCGCCATGGCGCACCTGGCCTTCTCGCCCGACGAGGCGCACCGCGACTGCGCCGAGTTCGGCGTGTCGGTCTCCGAGCACGCGCGCGGGCGCGGCTTCGGCGCGCGGCTGTTCGAGCGCGCGGTGGTCTCGGCGCGCAACGAGGGCGTGAAGATGCTCTTCATCCACGCGCTGAGCGAGAACACCGCGATGCTGAAGATCGCGCGCAACGCGGGGGCCACCGTGGAGCGCAGCGGTTCCGAGTCCGAGGCCTTCCTCAAGCTGCCGGAGGCCACCTTCGACAGCCGCATGAACGAGATCGCGCTGGACCACTTCGCCGAGGTGGACTACCAGCTCAAGACGCGCGCCAAGCAGTTCTGGTCCTTCCTGGCCGGCCTGCAGGAAGTGCGCAGCGGCGTGCGCGCCGCGCGCGACCAGTCCTCGCCCTGAGGCGCGGGCAGCGGGCGCGGTGGCGGCGGCCGCCGGCCATCCGGTATCCTTGTCCTTCCGCAACTATCGCCCCCCGCAGTGGCAGACCCCCACCCTGAGCGCGCGCCCGGACCGGTCCGGGAGGACAAGCGCAGCTTCCTGCAGAAACTCGTCGAGTTCATCAACCCCGGTCCCGATTCCCGCGACGAGCTGATCGAAACCCTGGCCGATGCCGAGGACAACGAGGTCATCGGCGCCGAGTCCCGCGTCATGCTCGAAGGCGTGCTGCGCATGGCCGACATGACGGCCGGCGACGTGATGGTGGCGGCGCCGCGCATGGACCTGATCGACATCGACTCGCCCTACGACGAGCTGCTGCACCTGGTCATCGACACCGCGCACTCGCGCTTCCCGGTGTACGAAGGCGACAAGGAAAACATCATCGGCATCCTGCTGGCGAAGGACCTGCTCAAGCTGCAGCGTTCGCCGGAGCTGAACATCCGCGCGCTGCTGCGCCCGGCCGCCTTCATCCCCGAGAGCAAGGGCCTGAACGACCTGCTGCGCGAGTTCCGCGGCAACCGCAACCACCTGGCGATCGTGATCGACGAGTTCGGCCGCGTGGCGGGCCTGATCACCATCGAGGACGTGCTCGAGCAGATCGTCGGCGAGATCGAGGACGAGTTCGACGAGGAGGAGGACGAGGGCGACATCTTCGGCCTGGCCGACCACACCTACCGCGTCAGCGGCGACACGCCGCTGGAGCGCGTGGCCGAGGCCTTCGGCATCCGCTTCACCGAGGAGCAGGAGAGCGAGGACTTCGACACCATCGGCGGCCTGGTCGCGCACGAGATGGGCCACGTGCCCAAGCGCGGCGAGCGGCATGCGGTGGGCGGCTTCGACTTCGTCGTGATGCACACCCGCGGCGGCGCGGTGCGCTGGTTCAAGGTGTCGCCGGCGCGCGGCGACGACGCCGCGGATTGAGGACGGCCGCGCTGCGCACGCTGGGCTTCCTCGTCGCCGGCCTGCTGCAGGCCGCATCCATCGCCTGGCCCGTCGGCGGTCGCCCGCTGTGGTGGCTGCAGCTGCTGTCGCTGGCGCTGCTGTGCGCGCTGCTCGATGCCGAACGCGCCGCCGGCGCCCGCTGGCGGCGCGCTGGCCTGTGCGGCTGGCTGTTCGGCACCGCCTGGCTGGCCGCCAGCTTCTGGTGGCTGTTCATCTCCATGCACACCTACGGCGGGCTGCCCGCGCCGCTGGCGGCGCTGGCGGTGCTCGCCCTGGCGGCGGCGCTGGCGTTGTATTACGCGGCGGCCTGCGCCGCCTACGTGGCCTGGGCACCGGCGCGGCCGGCCGGCGCGGTGCTGCTGTTCGCGGCGCTGTGGACGCTGGCGGAACTGCTGCGCGGCCACTGGTTCACCGGCTTCCCCTGGGGCGCGGGCGGCTATGCGCACGTCGAGGGGCCGCTGGCCGGCTATGCGCCCTGGGTGGGTGTGTACGGCATCGGCGCGCTGGCGGCGGCGCTGGCCGCCTGCCTGGGCCGGGTGATGCGCGTCGGGCGCCCCGCGCGCGCCGGTGCCGTCCTGGCGCCGGCGGCGGCGGTCGCCGTGCTGGCGCTGGCGCCGCTGGGGCTGCGTGTCCTGCACGACGACGGCGGCGCCTCGCAGTCGCGCGGGACGCTGGGCGTCGCGCTGCTGCAGGGCAACATCCCGCAGGACGAGAAGTTCGTGCCCGGCGCCGGCATCGGCGTCGCGCTGCGCTGGTACGCCGAGCAGCTGCACGCGTCGTCGGCGCCGCTGGTCGTCACGCCCGAGACCGCCATCCCGCTGCTGCCGCGCCAGCTGCCGGAGGGCTACTGGGCCGCGCTGGCCGCGCGCTTCGCCGGCAGCGGGCAGGCGGCGCTGGTGGGCCTGCCGCTGGTCGATGCGTCGGGCCGCTACGCCAACAGCGTGGTCGCGCTGCTGCCGCAGCCGCAGGGCGCCTACCGCTACGACAAGCACCACCTGGTGCCCTTCGGCGAGTTCATCCCGCCGGGCTTCGGCTGGTTCATCCGCATGATGAACATCCCGCTGGGCGACTTCCACCGCGGCGCGCTGCCGCAGGCGCCACTGGCCTGGCAGGGCCAGCGCATCGCGCTGAACATCTGCTACGAGGATCTCTTCGGCGAGGAGATCGGCGCCGGCTTCCGCGATGCCGCCGCGGCGCCCACGGTGCTGCTGAACGTGAGCAACATCGCCTGGTTCGGCGACACCGTGGCCATCGACCAGCACCTGGCCATCTCGCGCATGCGCGCGCTGGAGTTCCAGCGGCCGATGCTGCGCGCCACCAACACCGGCGCCACCGCCGTGATCGACCACCGCGGCGTGGTCACGCACCAGTTGCCGCGCCTGACGCGCGGCGTGCTGCAGGCGCAGGTGGAAGGGCGCGGCGGCATCACGCCCTACGCGTGGTGGGTGTCGCGCGCGGGCCTGGCGCCGCTGTGGGGTCTCGCGCTGCTGGGTGCGGCGGCCGGCGCTGCCGCGGCATGGCGCAGGCGCCGCGCGGCAGCGCGCTTGTAGGAGGCTGTCGGGCTTGGGCATGCCCCTGGCGGCGGCCCGAAGGGTTGAGCGACACTGCCCGCAGGCCGCGTTGCTCATGCTCGCTGCACATCATGCAGCTTGCGCTGGGCGTCTTGCCTGCGGGCTGTTTCGCTCAACGCAGGGCCATGCCCAAGCCCGACAGCCTCCTAGAATCCCCGGTTCGCCGCGAGCACCCTGCCGTGCCCGCCGGCCCCCTGCCTCGGGCCCATCATGCTGACCTTCCAACAGATCATCCTCACGCTGCAGTCCTACTGGGACGCCCAGGGCTGCGCGCTGCTCCAGCCCTACGACATGGAAGTGGGCGCGGGCACCAGCCACACCGCCACCTTCCTGCGCGCCATCGGCCCCGAGCCGTGGAAGGCCGCCTACGTGCAGCCCAGCCGCCGCCCCAAGGACGGCCGCTACGGCGAGAACCCCAACCGCCTGCAGCACTACTACCAGTACCAGGTGGTGCTCAAGCCGGCGCCCTCGAACATCCTGGAGCTGTACCTCGGCTCGCTGGAGGCGCTGGGCTTCGACCTGAAGAAGAACGACATCCGCTTCGTCGAGGACGACTGGGAGAACCCCACGCTGGGCGCCTGGGGCCTGGGCTGGGAGGTGTGGCTCAACGGCATGGAGGTGACGCAGTTCACCTACTTCCAGCAGGTCGGCGGCATCGACTGCCGACCCGCCACGGGCGAGATCACCTACGGCCTGGAGCGCCTGGCCATGTACCTGCAGGGCGTGGAGAACGTCTACGACCTGAAGTGGACGGAAGGCCTGAGCTATGGCGACGTCTACAAGCAGAACGAGGTGGAGCAGTCGGCCTACAACTTCGAGCACTCGGACGCGGACTTCCTCTTCACCGCCTTCAACGCGCACGAGAAGCAGGCCCGGCACCTGATGGAGGCGCAGCTGGCGCTGCCGGCCTACGAGCAGGTGCTCAAGGCCGCGCACAGCTTCAACCTGCTGGACGCCCGCGGCGCCATCAGCGTGACGGAGCGTGCCGCCTACATCGGCCGCATCCGCAACCTCGCGCGCAGCGTGGCGCAAAGCTACTACGACAGCCGCGAGCGCCTGGGCTTCCCGATGGCGCCGCGCGAATGGGTCGCGCAGATCCCCAAGAAAGAGAAAGCGGCAGCCTGAGATGACCCATCCGAATCTTCTCGTCGAACTCTTCGTCGAAGAACTGCCGCCCAAGGCGCTGAAGAAGCTGGGCCAGGCCTTCGGCGAGGTGCTGCTGACGCAACTGCGCGCCCAGGGGCTGGCCGATGCCGCCTCGCTGCTCACGTCCTACGCCTCGCCGCGGCGGCTGGCCGCGCACGTCACGCACGTCGCGCCGCGCGCGGCCGACAAGCCCGTGTCGCAGAAGCTGATGCCGGTGTCGGTGGGCCTGGACGCGGCGGGCAACGCCACGCCGGCCCTCGTCAAGAAGCTGGCCGCGCTGGGCGCCGACGCATCCGCCGCCGCCTCGCTCAAGCGTGCGCAGGACGGCAAGGCCGAGGCGCTGTTCTACGAGAGCGTGCTGCCCGGCGCCACGCTGGCCGACGGCCTGCAGAAGGCGCTGCTGGAGGCGATCGCGAAGCTGCCCATCCCCAAGGTGATGAGCTACCAGCTCGAAAGCGGCTGCGAGCTGCCCGGCTGGACGAGCGTGAGCTTCGTGCGCCCGGCGCACGGCCTGGTGGCCCTGCACGGCGGCGAGGTGGTGCCGGTGCAGGCGCTGGGCCTCGTCTCCGGGCGCGAGACGCACGGCCACCGCTTCGAGGCGGCCGCCGACCCGGTGGTGCTGAAGAACGCCGACAGCTATGCGCTTCAGTTGGAAGAGGAGGGCGCCGTCATCGCCGGCTTCGAGGCCCGCCGCGCCGAGATCGCGCGCCAGCTCGCGCTGGCGGCCGAGCAGGTCGGCGGCGGCGCCGAGCCGATCCAGGACGACGCGCTGCTGGACGAGGTGACGGCGCTGGTCGAGCGGCCCAACGTGCTGGTGTGCGGCTTCGAGGCCGAGTTCCTCGAAGTGCCGCAGGAGTGCCTCATCCTCACGATGAAGGCCAACCAGAAGTACTTCCCGCTGCTCGATGCGAAGGGCCGGCTGACGAACCGCTTCCTCGTCGTCAGCAACATCCGCCCGCAGGACGCCAGCGCCGTGACCGGCGGCAACGAGCGCGTGGTGCGCCCGCGCCTGGCCGACGCCAAGTTCTTCTTCGACCAGGACCGCCGGAAGACGCTGGCCTCGCGCGTGCCGCAGCTGGCCAAGGTGGTCTACCACAACAAGCTGGGCACGCAGGGCGAGCGGGTGGAGCGCGTGCGCGCCATCGCCACCGCCATCGCGGCCGAGATGGGCGGCGCGGACCTGATCGCCCAGGCCGACCAGGCCGCACTGCTGGCCAAGACCGACCTCGTGACCGACATGGTGGGCGAGTTCCCCGAACTGCAGGGCGTCATGGGCCGCTACTACGCGCTGCACGACGGCCTGCCGGCGCCGGTGGCCGACGCCATCGAGGACCACTACAAGCCCCGCTTCGCCGGCGACGAGCTGCCGCGCGGCCCGGTGGGCCTGGCGGTGGCGCTGGCCGACAAGCTGGAGACGCTGGTGGGCATGTTCGGCATCGGCAACCTGCCCACCGGCGACCGCGACCCCTTCGCGCTGCGCCGCCATGCGCTGGGCGTGGTGCGCATGCTGATCGAGCGCGACCTGCCGCTGCGGCTTTCCGCGCTGGTCGGCATCGCCGCGAAGGCGATGGGCCCGCTGCTCACGCAGGCCGATGCGCAGGGCCAGCTGCTCGACTTCGTCTACGACCGCCTGGCCGGCCTGCTGCGCGAGCAGGGCGCCAGCGCGCAGGAGGTGGATGCCGTGCTGGGCCCCCGCCCCGAGCGCCTGGCCGAGGTGCCCAAGCGCCTGGCGGCGGTGCGCGCCTTCGCGCAGTTGCCGGAGGCGCCTGCGCTGGCCGCGGCCAACAAGCGCATCGGCAACATCCTGAAGAAGTCGCCCGAGGCCGACGCGCACGTCACCACCGCGCTGCTGCGCGAGCCGGCCGAGCTGGCGCTGTACGAGGCCATGCGCAAGATCGTGCCCGACGCCGACGCGAAGTTCGATGCCGGCGACTACACCGCCTCGCTGCAGGCGCTGGCCGCGCTGCGCGCGCCGGTCGATGCCTTCTTCGACGGCGTGATGGTCAACGCCGAGGAGGCCGACCTGCGCCTGAACCGCCTGGGCCTGCTGGACTCGCTGCACCGCGCGATGAACCGCGTGGCGCTGCTGGAGCGGCTGGCTGGCTGAGCCCGCCGCGCCGATACTCGCACCATGCCCACCGCCCCGTTCAAGCTGGTCATCCTCGACCGCAACGGCAGCATCAACGTCCACCGCGACGACTTCGTCAAGAGCGAGACGGAGTGGACGCCGCTGCCCGGCGCGCTGGAGGCCATCGCCCGGCTCAACCAGGCCGGCTGGCACGTGGTGATCGCCTCCAACCAGTCGGGCCTGGGGCGGGGCCTGTTCGACGTGGCCTCGCTCAACGCCATGCACGCCAAGATGCACAAGATGCTGGCGGCCATGGGCGGGCGCATCGACGCCATCTTCTACTGCCCCCACAGCCCCGACGAGCACTGCGACTGCCGCAAGCCCAAGCCGGGCCTGTTCCACCAGATCGGCGAGCGCTACGGCATCGACCTGGCCGGCGTGCCCACGGCCGGTGATTCGCTGCGCGACCTGCTGGCCGGCGCCGCCGCCGGCTGCGAGCCGCACCTGCTGCTCACCGGCATGGGCGAGGCCTGCCGCGGCGTGCATCCGCTGCCGCCCGAGTACCCGCCCGGCACCGTGGTGCACGAGGATCTGGCCGCCTTCGCCCGCTGGCTGCTGGCGCGCGAGGAACGCGAAAGCCTGAAAGTCGCCGTCTGATGGCATTTCTTCGTTCCTTGCTGCATCTGCTTTGGATGCTGGTCACGGTGCTGCCCTGGGCCACGGTGCTGGTGCTGGCGTCCATCTTCGTGCGCGGCGCGCCGCTGTACTGGTTCGCCGTCGGCTGGCTGCGCGTGGCGCTGTGGGGCGGGCGCTGGATGCTGGGCATCCGCCATCGCGTGCAGGGCATGGAGCACCTGCCGCAGGACCGCCACGCCGGCTGCATCCTGCTGGTCAAGCACCAGTCGACCTACGAGACCTTCCTGCTGCCGACGCTGATGCCGCATCCGCTGGCCTACGTGTTCAAGCGCGAGCTGCTGCACATCCCCTTCTTCGGCTGGGCGCTCGGCCGGCTGGACATGGTGCACATCGACCGCAGCCAGCGCGCACAGGCCTTCCACAAGGTGGTGGCGCAGGGCAAGCGGCTGCTGGCGCAGGGGGTGTGGGTCATCATGTTCCCCGAGGGCACGCGCACGCAGCGCGGCCGGCAGGGCCAGTACAAGACGGGCGGCGCGCGCCTGGCGATCGAGACCGGGGTGCCGGTCATCCCCATCGCCGTCACCTCGGCCAAGTGCTGGCCGCGCAAGGCCTTCGTCAAGCGGCCGGGCGTGGTGGACGTGTCCATCGGCCCGGCCATCTCCAGCCAGGGGCGCAGGGCCGACGAGCTGATGGCCGAGGTGGAGCAGTGGATCGAGGCCGAGATGCGGCGCCTCGACCCCGAGGCGTATCGCGTCGCGGCCTGAAGGGCCTTCCATGCGGCCCCTGGTCCAACTGACGCTCGACCTGTTCGACGGGCTGCTCGCGGCGCCGCCGCCGCGGCCGGACAAGCCCAGGCCGGTGCCCGAAAGAACCCGCGCAGACGATGCCCTGCCCGGCGTGCCGCTCAACGACGCACTGGCGCCGGTGCGCTTCGCGCATCCGCGCGCCAGCCGCGAGGCGCGGCTGGGGCATGCGCTGGTGGCCTACGAGTTCGCGCGCGGCCGGCGCCGCACCATCGGCTTCGTGGTGGATGCAGACGGCCTGTCGGTGCGCGCGCCGCGCTGGGTGGCGCTGCGCGACGTGGACGCCGCGCTGCAGGAGAAGTCGGCCTGGATCCTGCGCAAGCTGGCCGAGTCGCAGCAGCGCGAGGCGCGCCAGGAGGCCACCCGCATCGACTGGCGCGACGGCGCCGTGCTGCCCTTCCTCGGCGCACCCGTGCACCTGCGCCTGGACCCGGCGCACGGCTTCGCCGCGGCCGGCGCGGTGCTCGATGCCGGCGAGGACGGCGCCGCCGGCCGCGTGCTGCGGCTGGCGCTGCCGCAGCAGGCCGGCGTGGCGCAGATCCGCGATGCGGCCCAGGCCTGGCTGATGCGCCAGGCGCGGCGCATCTTCGCCGAGCGGCTCGACCATTTCGCGCCGCTGCTGGGCGTGCGCTGGACGAAGCTGTCGCTGTCCAACGCCGCCACGCGCTGGGGCAGCGCCAGCGCCGACGGCTCCATCCGGCTGAACTGGCGGCTGGTGCACTACCGGCTGGACATCATCGACTACGTGGTGGTGCACGAGCTGGCCCACCTGCGGGTGATGGACCACAGCCCGCGCTTCTGGGACCAGGTGGAGCGCGTGCTGCCCGACTACGCGCAGCGGCGCCAGGTGCTCAAGGACGAGCCGGCGCCGCGCTGGGGGTAGGGTCAGCCGCCCCCGCCGTGGCGGGAGCGGGCTGCGTCATTCCTCGACGAACGCTTCCTCGCGCTTGGCGCTGACCGACGGCAGCAGCACGATGGCCAGCAGCGCCAGGGCGCCGATCAGCAGGCCCAGCGAGATCGGCCGCGTGACCAGCACGCTCCAGCTGCCGCGCGAGAGCAGCAGGGCGCGGCGCAGGTTCTCCTCCATCATCGGTCCGAGGATGAAGCCCAGCAGCAGCGGCGCCGGCTCCACGCGGAACTGGAGGAACACGTAGCCGACGAAGCCGAAGATGGCGACCATCCACACGTCGAAGGTGTTGTTGTTGGTGGTGTAGACGCCGATGGCGCAGAACAGCACGATGGCCGGGAACAGCAGCCGGTAGGGCACCTTCAGCAGCTTGATCCACATGCCGATCAGCGGCAGGTTCAGGATGATCAGCATCAGGTTGCCCAGCCACATCGAGGCGATCAGGCCCCAGAACAGCTCGGGGTTGCTGCTCATCACCTGCGGGCCGGGCTGGATGTTGTGGATGGTCATCGCGCCGACCATCAGCGCCATCACCGGGTTGGGCGGGATGCCCAGGGTGAGCAGCGGGATGAAGGAAGTCTGGGCGCCGGCGTTGTTGGCCGACTCGGGGCCGGCCACGCCGCGGATGTTGCCCTTGCCGAAGGGCAGCTCGCCCGGCGCCATCTTCAGCTTCTTCTCCAGCGCGTAGGACGCGAAGGACGACAGCAGTGCGCCGCCGCCCGGCAGGATGCCCAGCGAGGAGCCCAGCGCGGTACCGCGCAGCACGGCCGGGATCATCTTGCGGAAGTCGTCCCCCGTCGGCCACAGGCCCTTGACCTTGTTGGTGAAGATCTCGCGCTCGGTGTCCGGCTGCGACAGGTTGCCGATGATCTCGCCGTAGCCGAACACGCCCATCGAGATCGCGATGAAGCCGATGCCGTCGGTCAGCTCGGGGATGTCGAAGGAGAAGCGCGCCACGCCGGAATTGACGTCGGTGCCCACCAGGCCCAGCAGCAGGCCCAGCACCACCATCGCGATCGCCTTGAGCAGCGAGCCGGAGGCCAGCACCACGGCGCCGATCAGGCCCAGCACCATCAGGCTGAAGTATTCGGCGGGGCCGAACTTGAAGGCCAGCTCGGTCAGCGGCGGCGCGAAGGCGGCCAGGATGATGGTGCCCACGCAGCCGGCGAAGAAGGAGCCCAGGCCGGCGGCCGCCAGCGCTGGCCCCGCCCGTCCTCTTCGCGCCATCTGGTAGCCGTCGATGCCTGTCACCACCGAGGATGACTCGCCCGGCAGGTTGACCAGGATGGCGGTGGTGGAGCCGCCGTACTGCGCGCCGTAGTAGATGCCGGCGAGCATGATCAGGGCCGACACCGGCGGCAGCGCGTAGGTGGCCGGCAGCAGCATGGCGATGGTGGCCACCGGGCCGATGCCGGGCAGCACGCCGATCAGCGTGCCCAGGATGCAGCCGATCAGGCAATACAGCAGGTTGACCCACGAGACGGCGACGCCGAAGCCCGTGGCGAGGTTCTGGAAGAGATTGAAATCCATGGTCCGCTTTCTTCTTCAGCCGGAAATGAAGGTCGGCCAGACCTGGATCTGCAGCTTCAGCAGCAGGATGAAGGCCACGTAGCTGCCCACCGCCAGCACCACCGCCAGCAGCACCGAGTCGCGCAGCCGGAACTGGCTGCCCGCCATGCTCGCGACGATGGTCAGCGCGAAGATGGCGATGATCATTCCCATCGCCGGCAGCCCGATGCTGGGCAGCCCGCCCAGCAGCACGCCGAAGAGCAGGTTGGCGCCGAGCACGAAGCCGAGAGGCTTCCAGGCCCAGCGGGCGATCCGTCCGCCGTCGGGCGTTTCCACCACCAGCGACCGGAACACGATCGCCGCGCCCAGCAGCGCCAGCAGGATGCCGAGCATCAGCGGGAAGTAGCCGGGCCCCATGCGGGCCCCGTCGCCGATGGTGTAGTTCGTCGAGCCGATGGCGAACACGCCGCCGACCACCATGAACATCACACCCGAGAAAAAGTCAGCCTGGCTCTTGATCGCCATAAGTCTCCGCCTTGGTTGTCGAGGCGGCGAGGGTCGTGCGACGAGGCTGACCCGTGGCTGACCGGAAGCTACGGAATAGTGCGTACGATGGGTGAGGAAAATGGGCTTACGTTCAATGAGGATGGAGCTTGTTCGCTATTGAAAAAGTAGCGACCTTCGGCCAGCGGCGAGCCGGCCTTCTGCCCTCGGCAAGCCACCCCTCGCGAGCCGGAAAACCCTGCGCGCGGCCGCTTGGGCACACTGGCGCCCCCGGCGCCGCGACGACGGCCCGCCCACCACCGCCCGCGCCCCCCTGCGGAGACAGAGACACACGAGGACCCCATGCACAACGACATCCCACGCCGCGCCCTGCTGCGCGCCCTGCCGGCCCTGGCCCTGGGCGCCGCCGCCGGCCCCGCCCTCGCGCAGGCCGCCTGGCCCGCCAAGCCCATCCGCCTGATCGTGCCCTTCCCGCCCGGCGGCGGCACCGACATCCTCTCGCGCCTGATCGCCACCCAGCTCACCGAGGTGACGCGCTGGACGGTGGTGCCCGACAACCGCGGCGGCGCCGGCGGCACCATCGGCATCGCCGAGGCGGCGCGCGCCCAGCCCACGGGCTACGACATCGTCATGGGGCAGAAGGACAACATGGTCGTCGCCCCGTGGCTGTACAAGAAGCTCAGCTACGACCCGGTCAAGGACTTCGCCGCCGTCGCCCACGTGGCCTACACGCCGGTGGTCATCGTCACCCGCACCGAGTCGAAGTTCCAGTCGCTCAAGGACGTGGTCGAGGCCGCGCGCAAGGCGCCGGACGCCGTCACCTTCGGCTCGCCGGGCAACGGCACCACCATCCACCTGGCCGGCGAGATCTTCAAGAGCGCCGCGCAGGTGCAGATCCGCCACGTGCCCTACAAGGGCAGCAACGCGGCCATGATGGACGTGCTGGCCGGCAACGTGGACCTGATGGTGTCCTCGCTGCCCTCGGCCATCGGGCAGCTCAAGGCCGGCAAGCTGCGCCCGCTGGCCGTCACCTCCGCGCGGCGCAGCACCTCGCTGCCTGACGTGCCGACGGTGGCCGAGCTGGGCTACGGCAAGGACTTCGACGTCAGCACCTGGTACGGCCTGTTCGCGCCCGCCGGCACGCCGAAGGAGGTGGTGACCCGGCTCAACGCCGAGGTCAACAAGCTGCTGGCCCGCGCCGACGTGCAGGCCGCCATCCACGCGCAGGGCGCCGAGTTCCAGGCCATGACGCCGGCGCAGTTCGCCGACCTGCTCGCCGCCGACTACCTGAAGTGGAAGGACATCGTGAAGGCCTCGGGCGCCACCATCGAGTGAAGGGCCGGGCCGTGAGGCCCGGCGCCCGGGGGGCGCTACAGTGGGGTGGCGGCCGGGATGGGCCCGGCCGCGCCATCGAAGGAGGCTGTGCGCTCATGTTTCCCGAATACCGCGACCTGATCACCCGGCTCAAGGCCAGCGACCCGCACTTCCTGCGGCTGTTCGACAAGCACAACGACCTGGACCAGAAGATCAAGAACATGGAGTCCTTCGCCGAGCCCTCGACGCCCATGCAGATCGAGACGATGAAGAAGCAGAAGCTGGCGCTCAAGGACGAGCTGTATCAGATCCTGCGCAAGACCGACGGCGCGGCATGAAGTGAACACCCCCAGTCTTCGCGGACTTCGTTCCGCTTCGCCAACCCCCTCCAGGGGGCTGAGCCCGTACATGAAAGGTCCAGTGGACCTTTCATGACTGGCGAAGAGCCGAGCCACTGGCTCGGCGCGGCCTGCAAGGCCTCTCCAGCGGCCTAGCCAAGCCAGTTCCGCGGGTGTTCGCGCATGGCCTGCTCCGCGGCCTCCGGTGTCATGATGACGCGGCCGGTCCCGGTGTCGCGCAGTATCGCGACCCATTGACGCGGCGTTACGGCCGGCCGCTCCCGCGGTCCGGCCGCAGCGGCTGCAGCAGCGGCCGCAGCCCGTTGTGGTCGATCTCGTGCATCAGCGCGAGCAGCCGGCCGATCTCCCCTTTCGGAAATCCCTCGCGCGCGAACCAGGCCAGGTAGTTGCCCGGCAGGTCGGCGATCAGCGTGCCCTTGTGCTTGCCGAAGGGCATCGGGAGGGTGGTGAGGCGCTGGAGGTCGTCGGGGTTCATGGGGCTGCGCAGGGAGGGCGCAGCGAACGATAGCCGATGACGCCGCGGCGCCTCTTCCCTATTCCGCCGTGATGTTGGCCGCCTTGATGATCTGCGCCCACTTGCGCGTCTCGGCGGCGATGAAGGCGCTGAACTCGGCGGGCTGCCCGCCGCGCAGCTCCAGGCCCGCGGCCTCCGCCTTGCGGCGGACCTCGGGATCGGCCACGGCGGCGCGGATCTCGGCGTTCAGGCGCTCGGCGACGGCGGCGGGCGTGCCGGCCGGCGCGAGCATGCCGTACCAGCCGTAGCCGACGACGGTGGGCAGCCCCTGCTCGCGCAGCGTCGGCGCCTGCGGATAGAGCGGCGTGCGCGCCTCGTTGGCGACGCCCAGCACGCGCAGCTTGCCGGCCTGGATGTGCGGCACGGCGGTCGAGATCGCGGTCAGCGTGGCGTCGATGCGGCCTGCCAGCAGCTCGGTATAGGCCGCCGCGTCGCCGCGGTACTGGACGACGATGCCCGGCGTGCCGGAGCTGCGCAGCAGCAGTTCGGCCGTCAGGTGCGGCGCCGAGCCGGGCCCCGGGGAGCCGAAGGTCGCGCCCTTGGGGTCGGCCTTCGCGTGCTGGATGAATTCGGCCAGCGTCTTGTAGGGCGCCTCGGCGTTCACGACGAGGAACAGCGGCGCGATGGCGGTGCTGCCGATGGCGGTGAAGCTCTTGTGCACGTCGTAGGGCAGGTCCTTGTAGAGCGCCTCGCCGATGGCGATGGGCGCCGCGGCGTGCAGCAGCGTGTAGCCGTCCGCCGGCGCCTTGGCGACGTACTCGTTGGCGATGCGCGTGCCCGCGCCGGCCTTGTTCTCCACCACGACGCTCTGCCCGAGCCGGCGCGACAGGAAGTCGCCGAGCACGCGCGTCAGGATGTCGTTGGAGCCGCCGGCGCCGTAGGGCGAGACCAGGCGGATCGGCCGTGCGGGCCAGGCCTGGGCCCGGGCGGCAGCGGCCCACGGGAGCGCCAGCGCGGCGGCGGTGGCGGCGAGAAGGCGGCGGCGGTTCAGTGTCATGGTGTGTCTCCGTTCGATTTTGGGTGCGGGTGTCAGAGCGGCCGGATGGGCGGATAGGCGAAGCGCCGCTCCAGGTGGTCGGCATGGGGCTGGTAGAGCCGCAGCACGACGTAGAACGGCTCGCCCTGCGGGGCAGGCAGCCAGTTGAAGCCCGGCCCGGGGTCGTCGGCCTGCAGCCGGATCGCGAGGCTGCCGTCCGCGTCGTGGCGCAGACCCGGCGTGCGGTCGCCGATCGAGTAGCGGTGGATGGGGTTGGCGACGAAGAGGCAGTCGCTGCGCCGGTACATGGTGAGCGACCAGAAGGCGCCCACCTTCGGGCCCGCGCCCGGCGCGAAGCGCAGCTCGTAGCGCCGCGCGCCGTCGAGCGGCGCGCCATGGGCGTCCACCTCGGCGGTGGGGTACATCGCCTCGTCGATGCCGAGGGCGCCGATGAAGTTGCGGGCGATGCGGGCGCGCGTCAGGTGGTCGCCGCCCCAGTGGGTGCGCACCACCACCGGGATGGCCCAGCCGCCGCCCAGGTCGTGCGGCTGGCCGCCCGTGCGCAGCCGGTCGTAGACGGCGGGCAGCGCGCGGGCGAGGGCGTCGGGTGCGGGCGGCCAGGACAGCGGCTCCTCCGGCGGCGGCGGGTTGCGCTGCAGCGCCGTGTCGACGATCGAGCGGTAGGGCGCCGGCGACGGGACACGCGTGTCGCGGCCGTCGATCCAGGTGTCCACGCGCATCGCCGCGTCGCTGCCGTCCGGGCGCACGAGCCGCATCGCGGACTGCAGGCAGCGCACCTGCTGCGCATCGGGCCCGTCGTCGTCCACCAGGATGCGGCCGATGATCCACACGTCGTCGCCCGGCGCGGCGACGGTCCGCGTGATGCCGTCGGGGACCGTGCCGTGCCAGGCGGGACTGTGCACCAGCGTGCGCTGGGCGCGGCTGCCGGTCGTCCGGCGGCCCACGTAGGCGAAGGGGTTGGTCCAGGCGTCCAGCAGGCCCAGCGTCCAGTAGCGCTCGCCCATGTCGGGCGTGTCGATCACGACCGGCCCCTCGGACAGGTCCAGCCAGGCGTTGCTGTAGACGGTGTCGTTGTTCGGGCTGACGACCTCGCGGTCCTCGGGGCCGAGCCGGCGGTGCGTGTGGGTGAACTGGTTGACCCAGCGCAGCGTCGCGCCGCGGTCCTGAGAGGCGAAGCCCAGGACGGGATGGCGGCGCGCGGTGGTGGCCGCGCGCATGCGCATCATCTCGAAGAGCGGCAGGGTCTGGATCACCGCCTGCTCGGCGGCGGTCGGGCTGGAGGGCGTCTCGGCAGGCATGCTGGCTTCCATTCAGGTCACGGCGCCGGCGCGGCGCAGTGCGGCGATCTCGTCCTCGCCGTAGCCGGCCTCGGCCAGCACGCGGGCGGTGTCGGCGCCGCAGGCGGGCGCCGCGGGCGGCGTGGCGCGCGGCGATTCGCCCAGGCGGTAGGGCAGGGCCAGCGCCTGGTAGCGGCTGCCGTCGGCGGCCACCGCGTCGACCAGCATGCCGCTGGCCTGCACGTCGGGGCTGTGCAGCGCCTGCCGGTAGCTGCGCACGGCGCCCGCGACGATCTGGTGGCGGCCGAGCAGGGCCACGCATTCGTCGCTCGTGAGCGCCGAGAGGCATTCGCGCAGCACCGCCCGCAGCGCGTCGCGGTGCTGCACGCGCAGGGCGTTGGTGCGAAAGCGCGCGTCCGTCGCCAGCGCCTCGCGCCCCATCACGCGGCAGAAGCGGGCCCAGTGCTCGTCCGCGTAGGCCGACAGCACGATGTGGCCATCGCGCGTCGGCACCACCTCGGCGGCGGGCGCGTTGTGCGGCTGTCCGTCGCCGATGCGCGTGGGCTCCGGCGCGCCGCCCAGGTAGTCGCACCAGGTGGTGGCCTGCAGGTGCATCGCCACCTCCAGCAGCGAGGTGTGCAGCGTCTCGCCGATACCGGTCTTCTCGCGGCCGTAGAGCGCGGCCAGCACCGCCTGCGCGCCCAGGTGCGCCGCGGCCGCGTCGATGACCGGCGCGCCCACCTTCTGCGGCAGGCGGTCGGGTTCGCCGGTGACCGACATCAGGCCGCTCTCCGCTTGCGCCGCGATGTCGTAGCCGGGGCGCTCGCGCGAGGGGCCGCGGTCGCCGAAGCCCGAGATCGACAGGTAGACCACCCGCGGGAAGCGCCCGCGCACGGCGGCGGGGCCCAGCCCCAGCGATTCCACCGCGCCGGGGCGCAGGTTCTGGATGACGACGTCGCTGTGCGCGATCAGGCGCCAGGCGATCTCGCGGCCGGCCTCGCTCTTGAGGTCCAGCGCGATGGATTGCTTGCCGCGGCTGTAGGCCCGCAGCATCGACTCGCCGTAGCGGCCGATGTGCCGCGCCTGGTCGCCGCCCGGGGGCTCGATCTTGACCACGCTGGCGCCGAGTTCCGCCAGCACCATGGCGGCGCCCGGGCCGGCGATGTACTGGCCCAGGTCGATGACGCGCACGCCCTTCAGCGGCGCGGCGGGCCGGGGCGTCTCCTGCTGTTGTTCCGTATCCATTGCCGGCGACCTTATCCCCGCCGGCGATTCTTGAAAATTCGATATTCGTGAGGTGTCGATCACAATCGGTGATCGCCTGGAGCGCGGAGGGATTCGACATGGACGCCAAGACCGACCGCCTGGTGCGCAAGCTGCGGCTGAGGCATCTGGAGCTGCTGGTCGCGCTCGCGGACACGCCGACGATGCGCGGCGCGGCCGCGCGGCTGCACCTGAGCCAGCCGGCCATCAGCAAGATGCTGGGAGAGATCGAGGGCTGCTTCGGCGACCGGCTGTTCGAGCGCGGCCACCAGGGCATCCATGCCAACGCCCTGGGCAGGGCCGCGGTCTACCGCGCCCGGGCGGTGCTGCACGAACTGGTCCGCGCGACGGAGGACGTCGACGCCCTGCGCGACGGCGTGGCCGCCGTGCTGCGGGTGGGTGCGCCGTCCGTCACCGCCACGGTGCCGGCCGCCATCATCCGGCTGCGCGAGCGCCTGCCGGGCGCCGCGGTGCACGTGCGGGAGGGCCGCGTCCACGAACTCTTCCGGCGCCTGCTCGACGGCGAGCTGGACTGCGTGTTCGCCGCCGTCACCCCCGAGCTGCTGTCGGGCGACACGCTCCCGCTGCTGCGCCCGGAAGTCCTGCTGGGCGACGAGCTGTGCGTGATGGCGTCGTCGTCGAACCGGCAGGCCGCCCGCCGCGGCCTGCGCTGGGCCGACCTGCGCGGCGCGCCCTGGGTGGTGCCGCCGAAGGAGACGCTGGTGCGCCAGGCCTTCATGACGGCCTTCCTGAACGACGGCGCGACGCCGCCGGAGCCGGTGGTCGAGGTGATGTCGTCGGTGACGATCGGCACCGTGCTGCGCATGGACCCGTCGCTGCTGTGCGCGGTGCGGCTGGAACAGGCCATCGACGAGATCGCCCGCGGCGGCGTGCGCAGGGTGGCGGTCGCGCCGGCCATGGGCCTGCCGTCCTTCGGCCTGTACACGCGCAGCGGGCGCGCCGACCCGCCCGCGGTGCTGCGGGAATTCGCCGAGGCCGTCAGGCAGGTCGGCGAACGCCTGGCGTCGCGGCGCCGGCCGCGCTAGCGGGGCGGCCGCTTCGCGATCCCCATCGTCTTCGCCAGGATGCCCAGCATCACCTCGTCGGCGCCGCCGCCGATGGAGGCCAGGCGGCCGTCGCGGTACAGGCGCGAGACGCGGTTCTCCAGCGTGAAGCCCATGCCGCCCCAGAACTGCAGGCAGGTATCGGCCACCTCGCGCGTGAGGCGGCCGGCCTTGAGCTTCGCCATGGAGGCGAGCTGCAGCACGTCCTGCCCCGCCAGGTACAGGTCGCAGGCGCGGTAGGTCAGGGCGCGCAGCGCCTCCACCTCGGTCTGCAGCTCGGCCAGCTTGAACTGCACCCACTGCTGGTCGGCCAGCGTGGCGCCGAACAGGCGCCGCTCCTGCGCCCAGCCGATGGTCTGGGCGATGCAGTCCTCCATCGGCACCAGCGCGCTGGCGGCGCACCACAGCCGCTCCTCCTGGAACTGCTGCATCTGGTAGACGAAGCCCTGGCCCTCCTCGCCGATGCGATAGCGCTGCGGCACGCGCACCTCGTCGAAGTGGATGAGGCCGGTGTCGCTGCTGTGCATGCCGATCTTGCGGATCTTCCCGGCCTTCTCGATGCCGGGCCGGTCCATCGGCACCATGACCAGCGACTTGTTCCTGTGTGCCGGTCCGTCGCCGGTGTTGACCAGCATGCACATCCAGTCGGCCTGCAGGCTGTTGGTGATCCACATCTTCTGGCCGCTGATGACGTAGTCGCCGCCGTCCTTGCGCGCCACGCTCCGGATGCCGGCCACGTCGCTGCCCGCGCCGGGCTCGCTCACGCCGATGCAGCCCACCTGCTCGCCCGCGATGGCCGGCGCCAGGAACTCGCGCCTGAGCTCGTCGCTGCCGAAGCGCGCCAGCGCCGGCGTGCACATGTCGGTCTGCACGCCGATCGCCATCGGGATGCCGCCGCAGCTCACGTGGCCCAGCGTCTCGGCCATCGCCATGGCCCAGGAATAGTCGAGCCCCGCGCCGCCGTAGGCCTCGGGCTTGTTCAGGCCCAGCAGGCCCAGCGCGCCCAGGCCCTTGAAGATCTCGTGCAGCGGCGCGATCTCGGCCGCTTCCCACTCGTCCACGCGCGGGTTGATGTGCTCGTCGATGTAGCGGCGCAGCGTCTGCTGCATCTGCCGGTGCTCGTGCGTGTAGTGCATGGTCGCGGTCTCCTGCTGCGGGGGCGTGGCGGGCGGGGGCCGTCCACTCTAGGCGGCGCGGGGCGGGCGGGCTTGTGCCAAGTGGCTGCCGGCGGCGGCCTTACAGTGCGGGGTCGTCCCGTTTCCACTTCGCACCTGTCCGCCATGACCCGTCTCGGCACCCCCCTTTCCCCCCAGGCCACCCGCGTGATGCTGCTGGGCTCCGGCGAGCTCGGCAAGGAGGTGCTCATCGCCCTGCAGCGCCTGGGCGTGGAGACCATCGCCGTCGACCGCTACGAGAACGCACCCGGCCAGCAGGTGGCGCACCATGCGCGCACCATCGTCATGAGCGACCCGGCGCAGCTCAGGGCGCTGATCGAGCAGGAGAAGCCCGACCTGGTGGTGCCCGAGATCGAGGCCATCGCCACGCCGGTGCTGGAGGCGCTGGAGGCCGCCGGCACGGTGAAGGTGATCCCCACCGCCCGCGCCGCCCGCCTGACCATGGACCGCGAGGGCATCCGCCGCCTGGCGGCCGAGACGCTGGGCCTGCCGACCAGCCCCTACCGCTTCTGCGACTCGCTGGAGGAGCTGCAGGCCGCCATCGACGAGGGCATCGGCTACCCCTGCATCGTCAAGCCGGTGATGAGCAGTTCGGGCAAGGGCCAGAGCCGCATCGACGGCCCGCAGGACGTGCGCCGGGCCTGGGACTACGCCATGGCCGGCGGCCGGGTGAGCACCGGCCGCGTCATCGTCGAGGGCTTCATCGATTTCGACTACGAGATCACCCTGCTGACGGTGCGCGCCCGCGGCGAGGGCGGCGCTGTGCAGACGCGGTTCTGCGAGCCCATCGGGCACCTGCAGGCCCACGGCGACTACGTGGAAAGCTGGCAGCCGCACCCCATGCACCCGGCGGCGCTGGCGCGCGCGCAGGAGATCGCCGGGCAGGTGACGGCCGACCTGGGCGGGCTCGGCATCTTCGGGGTGGAGCTGTTCGTCAAGGGCGAGCAGGTGTGGTTCAGCGAGGTGAGCCCGCGACCGCACGACACCGGCCTGGTGACGCTGGCCACGCAGTGGCAGAGCGAATTCGAGCTGCATGCGCGCGCCATCCTCGGCCTGCCGGTGGACACCGCGCTGAAGAGCCCCGGCGCCAGCGCCGTCATCTACGGCGGCGTCGATGCGGTGGGCATCGTGTTCGACGGCGTGGACGAGGCGCTGGCCGTGCCCGGCGCCGACCTGCGCCTGTTCGGCAAGCCGGAGAGCTTCGCCCGGCGCCGCATGGGCGTGGCGCTGGCGCATGCGGACGACGTGGAGACGGCGCGCCGCCACGCCCGGGAGGCGGCCTCGCGCGTCAGGCCGCGGGCAACTGGCTGAGCCCACCCCTCAGCGTTTCGGGGGGGACGCCGGCGGCAGGGTCGATCGGGTCGATGAGCGCGTGCCGCACCACGATGTCGCGGTCCACCATCTTGGCGCGCACCTCCGGCTCGACCGAGGGCTGGAGCAGGTCTTCCCCGGCGTGGCCGCGGATGCTCTCCAGGTTCTCCCACACCGAGGCGACCACCACCTCGAGCGTGCCGTCCGGCAGGCCGCGGAACAGGGCGGTGGCATAGAGGTTGCCGGGCGCCCCGCGCAGCCGGGGCAGCGTGATCCGGTCCAGGTACTCGCGGCATTCATCGCCCAGTTCGAGCCGGATCCAGAAAGTCCAGGAGCGGAGGATGTGCTTCATGACGGGGTGGGCGGACAGCGGCGGGCGTTCTTGTTGTTAATGCCATTGTCTACGTTTCGCCCGCCGGCCGACCCGGCCGCCCGACCGTTCGTCAGGCGGCGAAGCGCCGCCGGGTGAGCGCCAGCGCCGCCCAGAAGGCGGCCACCGCATAGGCCGCCAGCGTCAGCGCCGGCTGCAGCCAGGCGGCGGGCCACTGGTCCATGAACAGCGGCCGCACCAGCGCCACCGCGTTGGCCAGCGGCAGCCAGCGCGCCACCGCCTGCACCGCGTCGGGCAGCTGCTCCAGCGGGAAGAACACGCCCGACAGGAACATCATCGGCGTCATGAACAGCGTGAAGTAGTAGGTGAAGAAGTCGTAGCTCTTCGCCAGCGCGTTGAAGATCAGCGCGATGCTGGAGAACACGATGCCGCAGCCGGCCAGGATGAACCAGGCCGCCAGCAGCTTGGGGCTGTGGCTGATGCCCAGCCCCAGCATCACCAGCAGGATGGCGGTGACGGTGAACAGCGACTTGAAGGCGGCCCATGCCATCTCGGCGAAGACCACGTCGTCCAGGCCCACCGGCGCGTTCATGATGCCGTCCCAGGTCTTCTGCACGTGCATGCGCGAGAAGGCCGAGTACAGCGCCTCGAAGCTGGCCGCGTTCATCGCGCTCATGCAGATCGAGCCGCTGGCCAGGAACAGGATGTAGGGCACCGCCCGCCCGTCCACCTGCACCTGCCCCACCAGCGCGCCCATGCCGTAGCCGAAGGCCACGAGCCAGATCAGCGGCTCGGCGATGTTGCCGATCAGGCTGGGCAGCGCCAGCTTGCGCCACACCAGCAGGTTGCGCAGGAACACCGGCCACCAGCGGGTGGTGATGGCGGGCGGGCGCCAGGGCGAGGGATCAGCCGTCTTCACGGATCTGCCTTCCGGTGAGCTTGAGGAACAGGTCTTCCAGGTTGGCCGGGCGGTGGAAGATGCGCAGGCCGCCGTGCGCGGCCAGCGCATCGAGCAGGCGGCGCGCGTCCTGCGTGTAGAAGAAGACGGTCTCGCCGCTCACCTCCACCCGCGCGGCGAACTGGCGCAGCGGCGACGCGGCCAAAGCCAGCGCCCCGTTGCCGTACACCTCCACCACGTCGGGCTCCAGGTGCTCGGCGATCAGCTCGCGCGGACGGCCCTCGGCGATCTTGCGGCCGTGGTCGATCACCAGCAGGCGCGAGCACAGGCGCTCGGCTTCGTCCATGAAGTGCGTGGTCAGCAGGATCGACTTGCCCTGCTGCAGCAGCGTCTGCAGGCGCTCCCACATCAGGTGGCGCGCCTGCGGGTCGAGGCCGGTGGTGGGTTCGTCCAGCAGCAGCAGCTTCGGGTCGTTGACCAGCGCGCGCGCCAGCGACAGGCGCCGGCGCATGCCGCCGGAGAGTTCGCCCGGCTTGGCGTCGGCCTTGTGCGAGAGCGCCGCGAAGTCCAGCAGCTGCGGCACCTTCGGCGCGAAGGCGCGGCGCGAGAAGCCGAAGTAGCGCGCGTAGACCACCAGATTCTCGGCGCAGCTGAAGTCCGGGTCGAGCGAGTCGAACTGGCTGACCACGCCGAGCTGCGCCTTGATCGCCCGCGCGTCGCGCGGCATGGCCAGGCCGTCCATCGCCACGATCTCGCCCGCGTCCGGCGCCGTCAGGCCCAGGCACATGCGGATGGTGGTGGTCTTGCCGGCGCCGTTGGGGCCGATCACGCCCAGGCATTCGCCGGGTGCGATCTCGAAGGAGAGGTCGTCCACCACCGTGGTGTCGCCGTAGCGCTTGAAGAGGTGGCGGGCCTGGAGGAGCGGGGCGGAGGGCACCGGGGCATTGTGGCAAAGGCCGCCGCGGCGCCGGCGCCGCCTCGGCGAACACTGTGTTTCGCCGGCCGCGCGCCGAAGGACAATCGCCCGCCAGCATGGACTACCTGCTCTTCGACCACAGCGAGGGCGACGACGGCGTCGGCCTGTTCGAGGCCATGGCCAGCGTCGCCCCGGTGCGTGCCGCTGCCGTGGAGGCCGAGATCGGCCAGGTGCTGGCGTGGGCCGAGGCAGCCTTCCCCGGCCGGCGCGCGCCGGTGGAGGCGGGCGGCGAATGGGACGCCGACCTGCACGTGGAGGACGACGGGCATGGCCCCGCGCCGCGGCGCACCTGGACGCTGTCGGTCGTCGGCACGCCCGCCTTCTGCGCGGCCTTCCGCGAACGCTTCGCGGACGCGATCGCCTGACGCGGAACGCCTTCAGCCGTGCACGGCGCGGCTGTCCTCGGGCGCCTCGTCGCGCGCGTCCATGCCGTAGTCGCGCACCACCGCCGCCACCCGCAGCCGGTAGCCGGCGAACACGTGGTCGCGGCCGGCCGCCTGGGCGCGGCGGTGCGATTCGAGCCGGCGCCAGGCGGCCAGCGCGGCCTCGTCGCGCCAGAAGCTCAGGCTCAGCAGGCGGTCGGGATCTTTCAGGCTCTGGAAGCGCTCGATGGAGAGGAAGCCGTCCATGCGTTCCAGTTGCGGCCGCAGCGCCGCCGCGGTGTCGAGATATGCCTGGCGCTGCCCGGGCGCGGGCTGCACTTCGAAGATCACGGCCATCATCGGGAGGTCTCCTGGTCGAAAAAGGGAATGCGGCAGTTGGCAGAAGGCCGCCAGCCGGCCGGCAGCGCCAGCATGCCTCCGCCGGCGCGGGTCAGCAGCCATTCCAGCGTCGTTGCCGCGATCGCCAAGGCGATGGACTGCCCGGGGCAGCGATGCATGCCGTGCCCGAAGCACAGCAGCCGACGTTCCGCGCGGTCGAGGTCGAAGCGGTCCGGCACCGGATGCAGCGCCGGGTCGCGCTGCGCGGCGGCCAGCACCAGCAGCAGGCCGTCGCCGGGCGCCAGGCGCGCGCCCTCGAAGGCCATCGCCTCGGCGGCGAAGCGGCGCGTGTTCTGCACAGGTGCATCGTGGCGGGCCACCTCGGCGACGAAGCCGGGCAGGCGGCCGGGATCGGCCGCGAGCGTGGCGTGCAGATCGGGCCGGCGCGCCAGCGCGGCGAGGGCGTTGCCCAGCAGCGCGGCGCCGGCGTCGCAGCCCTGCACCAGCAGCCCGGCCAGGTTCGAGCGGAACACCGCCGACCGGCCCACCGCCGCGCGCAGCGTGCCGGCCGCGTCCTGCAGCGCCGGCGCCGCGGCGCCGGCGGCCGCCCATTGCGCGGGCGTCGATGCGGGCGACAGGCCTTCGGCCAGCCGGCGGGTGGCGTGCACGAGCGCCTCCAGCGCGTCGTCGCCGAAGCCCAGCAGCGCGGCCAGCGACGCCACCGGCAGCGCGAAGCAGAGTTCGTCCAGCGGCCGGCGGCCCAGCAGGCGTGCCGCACACAGGGTGGCGGCCCGCACGGCGGCGGCGTCGAAGGCCGCCAGCAGCGCCTGCAGCGCCGGCTTGTGCCCGGCATGGACGGCGCCGTCGTTCCAGCGCACGAGCTGGCCGAACAGCGCCCCGGCCGGCGTGCCCGCCAGGCCGGGCGGCACCGGCGCGCCGGGTGGGCGCACGCGCAGCGCGGGATGCGCCAGCGCCCGGCACACCACGTCGGCGCGGCCGGCCACCCACAGGCCCAGCGCGGCATCGAACTGCAGCGGCGGCCCGTCGCGCAGGGCGGCGTACCAGGGGTACGGATCGGGGTGCGAGACGGCGGCGACGGCGTCGCGCGGCGGCGGCAGGTGGGGTGCGTTCATGGCGCCACTGTCGGCCGTGCCGGGCGTCCTCGCTTCGCCCGGCATCGAAGCGTCGGCCGCGCCGCCGCCGTAGCATGCGGCGCATGGACATGCCCCTGCCCGACCCCGACACGCGGCTGGCCCGCCTCGCCGGCGCGATCGCCGAGCCGGCCCGCGCCCGCATGCTGAGCTGCCTGATGGACGGGCATGCCCGCACCGCCACCGAACTGGCTGCGGCTGCCGAGGTGGCGGCCTCCACCGCCAGCGCGCATCTGGCGCGGCTGCAGCGCGAGGGCCTGGTGAGCCTGTGGACGCAGGGCAGGCATCGCTACTTCCGCCTGGCCGACGAAGACGTGGCCGCCGCGCTGGAAAGCCTGATGGTGGTGGCCGGCGCCGCCGCCGGCCCGGCCTTCCGCCCGAGCACGCCGGCCCGCCTGCGCGCCGCGCGCACCTGCTACGACCACCTGGCGGGCATGGCCGGCGTCGCGCTGCACGACCGGCTGCACGCGCAGGGCTGGCTGGCGGGCCTGCGCAGCGGCGCCTACACGCTCACCGAAGCCGGCGAGCGCGGACTCGAAGGGCTGGGCCTGGACCTGGCCGCCGTGCTGCGCAGCCGGCGCCGGCTGGCCTGCCCCTGCCTGGACTGGAGCGAGCGCCGCCCGCACCTGGGCGGCGCGCTGGGCGCGGCCTGCCTGCAGCTGGCGCTGCGGCGTGGCTGGCTGCGGCGCGAGCTGGACGGGCGGGCCGTCACCGTGACGCCGAAGGCGCGGCGCGAGGCGCCCGGGCTGTTCGGCCCGGCGTAGCGGCTGACATCAGCGCCCGGGCGCGTCCATGCGCAGCAGCCGCAGCAGGTTCGTGCGCCCGACGCTCGCCTGCGCCCCGGGGCTGAGCTGGCGCAGGAAGTCCTGCACGCTGGCGAACTTCATCTCCTCGCTGGCGCGGCTGCGGTGGCTGGCGTCGGTGCCGACGACGAAGCGCTCGGGCATGGCCTCGATCAGCGCGAGCCATTCGGGCCACACCCGCTGCCCGTCGCGCAGCAGCGTGAACTCCGGCGAGCGCGGATGGCGCGGCCAGGTGCGTGCGCTCAGTTCGTAGGTCAGTTGCGGATGCGCCTCGAGCATGCGCCGCGCCAGGATCAGGGGCGTGTAGCCGCCGTGGGCCCAGATCACCGGCACGTCGGGAAAGCGGTCCAGCAGCCGCGACAGCCCGTCCATGCGCGTGGATTCGACGTGCAGCAGCACCGGCACGCGGTGCCTGCGCGCCAGCGCCATGATGCCGTTCATCATGGGGCCGTCGAGGTCGTGGTCCATCTCGCCGAAGCCGGCCGAGGCGAAATGCACCGCGTTGATCTCGCCGATGCCGTGGTAGTCGCCGCCGGCCAGCAGCGCGTCGAGTTCGGCCAGCAGCGCGGAGGCCGCGGCTTCGTCCCCGCTCCAGGCCGCGCGGTAGGCCTGCCGCTCGGGCGAGACCGAGGCGAAGGCGATGAAGCGCTGCGGATGCCGGCGCGCCGCCTCGGCCACCGACCGGTTGCTGCTGCGTCCGCCCCAGAACACCACCGCGCGCTCGGCGCCGAAGCGTTCCATCATGTCCAGCTGCAGGCCTTCGTCGTTCAGGTGGGCATGCGCGTCGATGAACGGGATGGTCTGCGCCGGGCACGACGCCGCGGCCAGCGACAGTGCCAGGGCGGCCCAGCGTGCAGGAAGCCGCATGGCCGCCGGCGCTACTGGAACGCCACCTCCGCGAAGCTGCGCAGCTTGCGGCTGTGCAGGCGCGTGGTGCCCTCGGCGCGCAGGATGTCGATGGCACGCATGCCGATGCGCAGGTGCTGCTCCACCCGTTCGCGGTAGAAGTGGTTGGCCATGCCGGGCAGCTTGATCTCGCCGTGCAGCGGCTTGTCGGACACGCACAGCAAGGTACCGTAGGGCACGCGAAAGCGGAAGCCGTTGGCGGCGATGGTGGCGCTTTCCATGTCCAGCGCCACCGCGCGGCTCTGGCTGAAGCGGCGCTGCGGCTCGTTGCCCGGCAGCAGCTCCCAGTTGCGGTTGTCGGTGCTGGCGACGGTGCCGGTGCGCATGATGGCCTTCAGCTCGGCGCCGCGGCAGCCGGTCACGTCGGCCACCGCCTGCTCCAGCGCGAGCTGGATCTCCGACAGCGCGGGCAGCGGCACCCACAGCGGCAGCTCCTCGTCGAGCACGTGGTCCTCGCGCACGTAGGCGTGGGCCAGCACGTAGTCGCCCAGCTGCTGCGTGTTGCGCAGCCCGGCGCAGTGGCCCAGCATCATCCAGGCGTGCGGGCGCAGCACGGCGATGTGGTCGGTGATGGTCTTGGCGTTGGCCGGCCCCACGCCGATGTTGACCATGGTGATGCCGCTGCAGTCCTCGCGCACCAGGTGGTAGGCCGGCATCTGCGGCAGGCGGCCGGGCGGCGTGCCCTGCAGCGCGGCCAGTGCGTCGGCGAGCGCGCCGGCCTGTTCCGGCTTCAGGTTGTGGCGCCGCGTGACCACGTTGCCCGGCTCCACGAAGGCGATGTACTCGCTCGCCTCGTCGGCCATCGCCTCGTGGCCCAGCCGCACGAACTCGTCGATGTAGAACTGGTAGTTGGTGAACAGCACGAAGTTCTGGAACCAGTGCGGCGCCGTGCCGGTGTAGTGGCGCAGGCGGTGCAGCGAGTAGTCCACCCGCGAGGCGGTGAACAGCGCCAGCGGCTCCGCCTCGCCGGGCCGGGTGACGTGCGTGCCGTTGGCGATGCCGTCGTCCATGGCGGCCAGGTCGGGCAGGTCGAACACGTCGCGCATCAGCGCGCGGCGCTCGGGGCTGAGCGTGCCCTCGATGTGGTCGTTCTCGGCGAAGGAGAAGTGCACCGGGATCGGCTGGGTGCTGGTGCCGATCTCCAGCTCGATGCGGTGGTTGGCGAGCAGCAGGCGGAACTGGTTCTCGTAGTAGCGCGCGAACAGGTCGGGGCGGGTGAGCGTGGTCTCGAAGCGGCCGGGGCCGGCGACGAAGCCGTAGCTCAGGCCGGCGGTGGCGGGCGTGGCGTTGCGCGTGCTGGTGTGCGTGTGCACCCGCACGAAGGGGTAGCAGGCGCGCACCCGGCCCGGCAGCGTCTCGCCGGCCACGAAGCGCTGCATGGCGTCGCGCAGGTGGGCCAGGCCCTCGTCGTAGATGCGCTGCACCTGCGCCAGCGCGGCGGCCGGATCGGTGAAGCGGACGGGGGCGACGAAGGGGGGCATGTAGGGCATGGCGGCATTGTGCAATGGGCGCGATGGCGAGCGCGTGGCAGCGCTGGCCCTACAGTGGCGCACCATGAGCAAGGACCCCGCACCCCGTTCCGCCGGCCAGGCGCCGGCGCTGGCCATCGACGGCCACGTCGCCACCCTCACCCTGCGCCGTCCGGCCGTCGCCAACCGCCTGGCGGCCGCCGACCTGCCGGTGCTGCGCGCGCACGTCGACGCCGTGAACCGCGCCGAGGGCGTGCTGGTGCTGCTGCTGCGCGCCGAGGGCCGCCATTTCTGCAGCGGCTTCGACATCGCCGACATGGCGGCCAGCCAGGCGGAGGGCGCCGGCTTCGGCGACATGGTCGACGCGCTGGAGGACTGCCGTGCCGTCACCGTCGCGGCCGTGCAGGGCGGCGTGTACGGCGGCGCCACCGACATCGCGCTGGCCTGCGATTTCCGCGTCGGCAGCGAGGCGGCGCAGATGTTCATGCCGGCCGCGCGGCTGGGCCTGCATTTCTACGAGAGCGGGCTGCGCCGGTACGTCGAGCGGCTGGGGCTGGACACGGCCAAGCGCCTGTTCCTCACCGGCGAGACGCTGGACGCGCGGGCGATGCGCGAGATCGGCTTCCTGACGCACTTGGTGGCGCCGGAGGCATTGGACGGCGCGGTGCAGGCGCTGGTCGATCAGCTGGCCGGCATGGCGCCGCTGGCGCTGCTGGGCATGAAGCGCCACCTCAACCAGATCGCGCGCGGCACGCTGCTCGAGGGCGCGGTGCGCGAGGCGACGCTGCGGACGCTGGCGTCGGACGATCTGCGCGAGGGGCAACTGGCGTGGAAGGAGAAGCGGCCGGCGCGGTTCACCGGGCGCTGAGCGCGCCGTTCAATGCTCCGCCCCGTTCACGCTGAGCCTGTCGAAGCGCGTACCCGGCTTCGACAGGCTCAGCCCGAACGGGTGGTGGGGTGAGCCGGACGCGGCGTCGGATCAACCCGCCAGCAAGCACTCCACCAGCGCCGCCAGCATCTCCTGCGCATCCGCCACCGGCACCGCCCCGGGCAGCGCCACGTCGCCGTGCATCACGAACACCGGCGTGCCCCACTTCAGGCCCAGCGCCATTTCCGACAGCGTGCCCATGTTGCCGCCGATGGCCGCCAGGCAGACGGCGCTGCGCGCCACCAGCGCGTTGCGCATCTCGCCCATGCCGGTGGCGATGGCCACGCTGAGCCACTCGTTGGCGTGGCGCTCGTCCTCTTCGGGCAGGATGCCGATGGCGATGCCGCCGCCCTCGCGCGCGCCGCGCGAGGCGGCCGCCATCACGCCGCCGCGGCCGCCGCAGACGATGGCGATGCCGGCCAGCGCCAGCGCCCGCGCCACCTCGCGGGCGGCCTCGCACACCGCGGCGTCGCCGTCGCCCGGGCCGATGATGCCCACCGGCCGGCGGTGGCGGCGCGGCCCGCGCTGGCGCTCGGCCAGGCGCGCCAGGGCCTGCGCCAGCGGCGCGGGGTAGTCGTCAATGCGCGGCGGGGCCGCGTTCTCTTCTGCGTGCAATCGCATCTCCCAGTCCCATGACGATGACGCACAGCGCCATCAGCAGCAGCGACAGCGCCGCCGCCACGCCGAAATCCGAGCCGCCGTCGCCCACCTGCGCATACAGCATCAGCGGCAGGATGTTCAGCTGCGTGCCCACCAGCGCCAGCGCCGTGCCGTAGGTGCCCATCGCGATGGCGGCCACCAGGCAGGCGTTGGCGAGCACCGAGGGCGCCACCTCGGCCAGCACCGTGTCGCGGAAGGCGCGCCAGCGCGTGGCGCCCAGCGTGCGCGCCGCCAGCATCGGACGCAGGTCGAGGTTGGCGAACACCGGGTACAGCGACAGCGCCACCCGCGGCACCAGGTAGTAGGCGTAGGCAAAGCCCAGCCCGGCGGCGCCGTAGATCCAGCCGCCCACGCGCGCCGGGTCGGCGCCCAGCATCGCCAGCAGCTGCGTGACGAAGCCGGCGCGACCGAAGGCCAGGATGAAGCCGTAGGCGATCACCAGCCCCGAGAAGGCCAGCGGCAGGCCCAGCAGCGTCATCATCCAGCGCCGTCGCCCCTCGGGCTGGCGCGCCAGCTCGATGGCGACTGCGGTGCCCACCAGGGCCGACACGCCGCCGGCCGTGAGCCCCAGCGCCAGCGTGTTGCGCAGCGCGCCGGGCAGCAGCGGGTTGGCGAACAGGCGGGCGAAGGCCTTGCCCTCGCCGCCGAAGGCCTCGGGCACCAGCGCGCCCAGCGGCAGCGCGAAGAACAGCAGCATGAAGGCCCAGGCGGGCCAGGCGCCGAAGCGGCGGATCATGGTGCGGCAGTCACTTCGTCAGCGTGGCCTGCGCCCAGAGCTGGTCCACCTCGGCCTTGCGCGCCGAGGCCCTGACCACGTCCAGCGGGCGGATCTGCGGTGCGGCCGGCATCTTGGCCGCCACGTCGGCGGGCAACTGGATGCCCGGCACCGAGGGCCGCACATAACCCTGCGCGAAGAGCTGCTGCCCGGCCGTGCTCATGATGAAGTTGAGCCACAGCTTGCCGGCGTTGGGGTTGGGGCCGTTCTTCACCAGGCTGATGCCGTAGGGCGCGGCCACGCTGGCCTCCTTGGGGATCAGCACCTCGCAGGCGTCGCCCATGCCGTCCACATGCTTGGCCTTCAGGCCGTCGTTCTCGTAGCTGATCCAGACGGGGATCTCGCCCTTGAGGAACTTGGCGTAGGGTGTGGTGCCCTCCACCCGCTGCACGTTGCCGGCGGCGTGCAGGCGGCCCAGGTAGTCGGTGCCGGGCTTGACGTTGTCCACGCCGCCGCCGTTGGCGTAGGCGGCGGCGAAGACCAGCACCTGCCCCACGCCCGTGCTGCGCGGGTCGAGATACGTGACGGTGTTCTTGTACTCGGGCTTGAGCAGGTCGGCCCAGCCCGTGGGCACGTTCTTCACCAGCTTCTTGTTGACCAGGAAGGCGATGTTGAGCGTGTGGATGGTGAACCAGCGGCCCTCGGCCTCGCGGAAGACCTCGGGCAGCTTCTCGAAGTTGACCGGCCTGAAGGGCGCGACCACGTCCTTCTTCACCGCGTCGACGGCCGAGGCGGCGAAGTAGTAGGCGGTGTCGGCCTGCGGGCGGCGGCGCATCTTCTCCAGCGCCACCACGGTGGCGGCCGAGCCCAGGTCGTTGTAGGTCAGTTCGATCTCGGGGTAGCGCTTCTTGAAGTCGCGGAACAGCGACTTCCAGTTGGCCCACTCGGGGCCGGTGTCGAAGGAGACGCACATGCCCTCCTTCTTCGCCTCCTCGTACAGCGCCTTCTCGCCGGCGTACAGCTCGGGGCCGTCGAAGGCGAGGGCGCGCCCGGCGAGCGCGGTCAGCGGCAGCGTGCCGGCGGCCTGGATCAGTTGTCTGCGTTGCATGCGAGGCTCCTTGAAGAGAGGGAGAAAAGTTGCACTGACTGCTCAGCGGTCCACGGCACGCGAAATCCGAGGACGGACGGGGCGAGGTCCGAAGGCCGCGGAGCAGGCCAGGCCAGTGCACCCGTGGAGCCGGCTTGGCCGGGCCACGGGGTGCGCCCCCTCGAGGGGGGATTCGACCGGAACGAAGTCCGGGAGAAACGGGGGTGGACACATTTCAGTCGTCCAGCAGGCGGATGTGCTCGGGGGCGACGGCGATGGCCTGCGCGGCGGGCGCGTGCCCTTCGGCGAGGAAGGGGCGCGGCGCGCCGGCCACCTCGAAGTCGTAGCGCGTGATCGAGCCCAGATAGCGCGCCGCGCCGGCGCGGCCTTCGAGGCGGTTGGGCGTGCCGGGTGCGGGGTCGGGTTGCACGTGTTCGGGGCGCACCAGCAGGTGCACGGCCTGGCCTGCGGTGCGGCCTTCGGTCGGCGCAGCCAGCTCGGCGAAGCCCAGGTCCACGCGGTCGGGCGCCGAGACGCGGCCGGGCAGCAGTGTCGAGAGGCCGACGAACTCGGCCACCGCGCGCTGCGCCGGCCGCTCGTACAGCTCGCGCGGCGTCGCCATCTGCAGCAGGCGGCCGTCCTTGAGCACGGCCACGCGGTCGGCCATCGCCAGCGCCTCTTCCTGGTCGTGCGTGACCAGCAGCGTGGTGGCGCCGAAGCGCCGCTGCAGCGCGCGGATCTGGTCGCGCAGGTGGCCGCGCACGCTGGCGTCCAGGGCCGACAGCGGCTCGTCCAGCAGCAGCGCGCGCGGGTCGATGGCCAGCGCGCGGGCCAGCGCCACGCGCTGCTGCTGTCCGCCCGAGAGCTGCGCGATGGCGCGCTGCGCGTAGTCGGCCAGGCCGACCACCTCCAGCAGCTCGCGCGCCCGTGCGCGCCGCTGCGCCGCCGGCTGGCCGCGCAGCGCCAGGCCGTAGGCCACGTTGTCCTGCACCGACAGGTGCGGGAACAGCGCGTAGCTCTGGAACACCATGCCGATGCCGCGCTGGTGCACCGGCGTGCCGGCCATGTCGTGCCCGCCCAGCGCGATGCGGCCGCTGTGCCCGGTCTCCAGCCCGGCCACCAGCTTGAGCAGCGTGGACTTGCCCGAGCCGCTGGGGCCGATCACGGCGACCAGCTCGCCGTCGCCCACCTCGAAGGAGACGTCGTGCAGGCCCTGGCTGCTGCCGGGGTAGTGGTAGCTGACGCGGTCGAAGACGAGGCTCATGACGATTTGCGCAACGCGGAAGAGGAAAGCAAGGCTGCCAGGCAGGCCAGCAGCAGCAGCACGACGGTGGCGGCGCAGGCGAAGCCGGTGGCGCCGTAGAAGGCCTGCAGCAGCACCACCGGGTAGGTGCGGTTCTGGAACCCCGCCAGCAGGTTGGAGAGGTTGAACTCGCCGATCGACAGGGCCGCCACCATCACCAGCCCCGACAGCAGGCTCTGGCGCAGGCTGGGCATCACGATGCCGGTGAAGCGCTGCCACTCGGTCGCGCCCAGCGTGGCGGCGGCCTGCTCCAGCCGCTCCAGGCCCAGGTGGCGCAGGTCGGTCAGCAGCGTGTTGGTGAGGTAGGGCAGGGTGGCGATGGCGTGCGCCGCCACCAGCAGCGGCGTGCTGCCCAGCCAGGGCATGGCGTCGGTGTTGAACACGATCATGTAGCCGAAGCCCAGCGTGATCGCCGGCACGGCCACCGGCATGGCGCTGACGATGCGCGAGGCCAGCGCGTGGCCGCGGCGCGCGCCGTGGTAGAGCGAATAGGCCAGGGGCAACGCCAGCACCGCGTCGATGGCGCAGGCGGACAGCGCCACCGTGAGGCTGCTGACGAAGGCTTTGCGGAAGGACGGGTCGGCCCAGAGGTCGGCATACCAGTGGCCGGTCAGGCCCGAGGGCAGCAGCGTGTTGGTCCAGTTCTGGCCGAAGCTGCCCACCACCAGCAGCGCCATCGGCAGCAGCAGGTACAGGCCGTAGACGAGGGAAATGCCGCGAACCATGTCTCCGAATCCGTTGTGCGAGTGCCCCCGCGACACTTTCCGGCAGCGACTGTGCATGATGCCGGCGCCGGAAAATTCTAGGGAGACATGCGGCGCCGATGCGTGAAAGTTGGATGACTTCCGTTGAGCAGATGGAAAATGTCCGTCCTCCCCCGCTCAAGCCTCCGATGAAGCGCGACTGCCCCACCATCCAGGAACTGCTGGCCTTCGACGCCGTGGCGCGCTGCGACAGCCTCACCCAGGCCGCCGGCGCGCTGTGCATCACCGTCAGCGCGGTGAGCAAGCAGCTTGCGGGGCTGGAGGCTTTCCTCGGCGTCAAGCTGCTGCGCAAGCACGGGCGCGGCGTGCAGCTCACGCCGCAGGGGCGGGCCTACTGGCAGAAGATCGCGGGCAGCCTGCGCGCCATCGAGACAGCCACCTACGAGGCGCGCTCCGGCGGCGGCGACGTGGGCCTGCTGACGCTGGCCAGCGTGCCGACCTTCCTCACGCGCTGGCTGATCCCGCGCCTGCCCGCCTTCCGCCGGCGCCATCCGCAGATCACGCTGAGCTTCAGCCGGCACCTGGAGCCCTCGGACGGCATCCCGCCCCAAGTGGACGCGGCCATCCGCTACAGCCCCGGCGAGTGGCCGGGCGTGGTGGCCGAGTACATCGCGGGCCGCGAGTTCGTGCTGATCGCCTCCGACGCGCTGGCGGGCGGCCAGCACCGCATCCGCGCGCCGGCCGACCTGCTGGGCCACACGCTGCTGCACCACGAGGAGGCCACCGCCGCCTGGCCGCAGTGGGCGGCGCAGCACGGCGTGCCCGAGGGCCACGTGTCGGCCGGCCCGCGCTTCGCGCAGTACTCGGCGCTGATCCAGGCGGCGCGCAGCGGCCTCGGCGTGGGCCTGGTGCCGCGCGTGCTGGTGGAGGACGAGCTGGCCGAGGGGGCGCTGCACAGCCCCTGCGGCGCGCCGGTGGCGGTGGAGCAGGGGCACTTCCTGTGCTTCCGGCCGGACCGCACGCACCTGCCGGCGTTCGCGGCGTTCAGGGACTGGCTGCTGGCGGAGGGCGCCCGCTCGCGGAGTGCCCTCGGCTGAAAGCCGGGATGCCTTCGATCAACCCCTACCGTTCGGGCTGAGCCTGTCGAAGCCGGGTGCCGCGCTTCGACAGGCTCAGCGTGAACGGTGGAGGGTGAGCATCTCAGCGTGAACGGTTGGGGGTGAGCACCTGCCAGCTTCCTCACCCCACCGTCGGCTCGCGCATCGTCACGAACTCCTCCGCCGCCGTCGGGTGGATGCCGATGGTCGTATCGAACTGCGCCTTGGTCGCGCCCGCGCGCATCGCCACCGCGAAGCCCTGCACGATCTCGCCGGCCTCGGAGCCGACCATGTGCAGGCCGACCACGCGGTCGCTCTTCGCATCGACGACGAGCTTCATGAAGGTGCGCTCCTCGCGGCCCGACAGCGTGTGGCGCAGCGGCTTGAAGTCGGTGGCGAAGATGCGCACCTCGCCGAACTTCGCGCGCGCTGCCGCCTCGGTGTAGCCGCAGGTGCCGACGTTGGGGTGCGTGAAGACCGCGGTCGGCACGAAGTCGTAGTCCATGCGGCGCCGGCCGTCGCCGAAGAGGCCGTCCACCACCACCATCGCCTCGGCCAGCGCCACCGGTGTGAGCTGCAGGCGCGTGCAGACGTCGCCCACCGCGAAGACCGAGGGCACGCTGCTGCGGTACTCGCCGTCCACCACCACGGCGCCGCGTGCGTCGAGCTTCACGCCGGCCGCCTCCAGGCCCATGCCCTCGGTGTTCGGCCGGCGGCCGGTGGCGAAGAGCACCGTGTCGGCCTCCAGCACCTGGCCGCGCGCCAGCGAGACCGAGAGCCGGCCGGTCGTCTCGTCGCGCGTGATCGTCTCGGCCTGCGTGTTCATGCGCAGGTCGATGCCGGCCTTGCCCATCTCGCGCGCCAGGAACTCGCGCACGTCCTCGTCGAAGGCGTCCAGCAGGTGGGCCCGGCGCACCAGCTGCGTCACCTGTGCGCCCAGGCCGCGGAAGATGGAGGCGAACTCGCAGGCGATGTAGCCGGCGCCGACCACCACCAGCCGCTGCGGGAACGCGGGGAGGTCGAACACCGCGTCCGACACCACGCCCAGCCCGGCGCCCGGCAGCTCGGGCAGCACCGGCATGCCGCCGGTGGCCACGAGGATGTGCTCCGCCGTATGGCGCCGGCCGTCCACCTCGACCGTGTGGCCGTCCACCAGTTGCGCCCAGCCCTGCAGCAGCGTGACGCCGGCGCCGTCCAGCAGGCCCTGGTAGACGCGGTTCAGCCGGGCGATCTCCTTCGCGCGGTTCGCCTTGAGCACGCCCCAGTCGAAGCGCGGCGCCTCGGGCAGCGTCCAGCCGTAGCCCGGCGCCTCCTCGAAGGCCTCGGCATAGCCGGCGGCGTAGCTGTAGAGCTTCTTCGGGATGCAGCCCACGTTGACGCAGGTGCCGCCCAGCGCAGCGCATTCGGCCAGCGCCACGCGGGCGCCGCGCTGGCCGGCCATGCGTGCGGCGCGCACGCCGCCGCTGCCGCCGCCGATGACGAAGAGGTCGAAGTCGAAGGAAGAAGAAGAGGAGGAGGAGGAAGAAGAGGGAGGCATGGCAGGGCGCTGGCGTGGCCGGGGACAGGGCACTGTACCCAGCCTCCGGCACGCGCGCCGCCGCGGGGCCATTGCCCGGCGGCGCGCGCCTGCCCGCCTACTTGTACAGCAGCTGCGGCAGCCACAGCCCGATCTGCGGCCACATGTAGAGCAGGAAGATCGCCAGCACCTGGATGCCCATGAAGGGCAGCATGCCCAGGAAGATCTGGTTCAGCGTCACGTGCGGCGGACTCACGCCCTTGAGGTAGAAGGCCGCCATCGCCACCGGCGGCGAGAGGAAGGCGGTCTGCAGGTTCAGCGCCACCAGCAGGCCGAAGAACAGCGGGTCCACCCCGAAGTGGTCCAGGAGCGGGATGAAGATCGGCATGAAGATCACGATGATCTCGGTCCACTCCAGCGGCCAGCCGAGCAGGAAGATCACCACCTGGCTGAGCAGCAGGAACTGCACCTTCGAGAGGTCCATCGAGAGCACCCACCTCTCGACCAGTTCCTGCCCGCCCAGCAGCGCGAAGGCGGCCGAGAAGATGGCCGAGCCGACGAACAGCCAGCACACCATCGCCGAGGTCTTGGCGGTGAGGAAGACCGACTCCTTGAGCATCGCGACATTCAGCCGCCGGTAGGCCGCCGCCAGCAGCATGCCGCCCAGCGCGCCCATGGCCGCCGCCTCGGTCGGCGTGGCCAGCCCCATCACGATGGAGCCGAGCACCGCCAGGATGAGCAGCATCAGCGGGAAGAAGGACGCCAGCAGCATCTTGAAGATCTCCAGCCGCGCGAAGCTGGCGAAGAGATAGAAGAGCGCGACCAGGCAGCCCAGCACGGCGAAGGTGACCCACCACCAGGCCGGCGCCGGCTTCGTCGTGGGCTGGTCGGCGGTGCCGGCGTCGGCCTGCGCGGCGGCGGCCGGTGCGCCCGGCGGCTCGGCGACGCCGCCCGATGCCGGCTCGGCGCCCGGCGGTTCGGCCAGTGCGCCGCCGCCGTCCTCGCCCTCGGTGGGCGGTTCCTGCAGGCCGCCTTCCGTCGGGGGCTCCTGCAGGCCGCCGGGCTCGGCCAGGCCGGTGTCGGCGCCGCCGCCGCTGCGCGCGGCGCCGATCTCCTGGATCTCGTAGTGCTCCTCGGGCGGCACCGTCGTCACCGCGCGGAAGGTGCCGAAGGCCAGCAGCAGGAACAGCAGCGCCGGCAGCGCCAGGATGAAGCTCTGGCGCGCGAGATAGCCGATCGGCACGTCGGCGTTGCGCCGGCCCTTGAGCAGCCGCAGCAGGGCGTTGGCCTGCGGGCTGTCGGCCAGCCGCTCGGTCAGCGGCGGCAGCGGCACGCGGCGCTCCTCGGCCGTCAGCGGCGGGGCCCACTGCGGCTTGAGCTTGGCGATGAGGATCACGTACAGCACGTACAGCGATGCCAGCATCACGCCGGGGAAGAAGGCGCCCGCGTAGAGCTGCACCACCGACACGCCCGCCGTCGCGCCGTAGACGATCAGCAGCACCGAAGGCGGCAGCAGGATGCCCAGGCAGCCGCCGGCCGTGATCGAGCCGGCCGCCAGCGGCACGCTGTAGCCCGCGCGCAGCATGGCCGGCAGCGCCAGCAGGCCCATCAGCGTGACCACCGCGCCGACGATGCCGGTGGCGGTGGCGAAGATGGTGCAGGTCACCAGCGTGGCCACCGCCAGCGCGCCGGGCAGCCGCGCCATCGCCAGGTGCAGGCTCCTGAACAGCGACTCGATCAGGTTGGCGCGCTCCACCAGGTAGCCCATGAAGACGAACAGCGGCACGGCGATCAGCACGTCGTTGGCCATCGTCTTGTAGGCGGCCTGCACCATCAGGTCCAGCGTGCGCGTGATGTCGCGGTCGTAGGCCAGCCAGGTGAACAGCATGCCCATGCCCATCAGCGTGAAGGCGGTGGGGAAGCCGAGCATGATCGCCACCACCACCAGCGAGAGCATCAGCAGGCCCAGGTGCCCGTGGGTGATGGTCTCGGCGCGCAGCAGCACCGTGGCGGCCAGCACCACGATCAGGGCCATGAAGGTGAGCCCGAACCAGAGTTCCTTGCGCACCTTCATGCTTGCCCCTTCTCCTGCGCCACCACCACCGCGTCCAGCGCGGCGATGTCCTCGTCCTTCACGTGGACCATCTCCTTGAGCTTGTCCACGTCCACTTCCTGCACGTCCTCCTCGCGCGAGGGCCAGGCGCCGCGCTGGATGCACTGCACGCAGCGGATGATCTCGACGATGCCCTGCAGCAGCAGCGTGACGCCGGCCAGCGGGATCACGAACTTGAACGGGTACAGCGGCAGCGGCTCGGCCGAGAAGGTCTGCTCGCGGATCGCCAGCG
Organism: Xenophilus azovorans DSM 13620; assembly: GCF_000745855.1. Classification (GTDB taxonomy): domain Bacteria; phylum Pseudomonadota; class Gammaproteobacteria; order Burkholderiales; family Burkholderiaceae_C; genus Xenophilus; species Xenophilus azovorans. The sequence goes on along the minus strand of NZ_JQKD01000039.1, from coordinate 13,111 downwards.
ACTCGCCGGCGTAGATCCAGCCGGCCCAGGTCATGGCCACGATGCCGGGCAGGAAGAAGACGATGTACAGCACCAGGTCCACGGTGGCCTGGGTGCGCGGCCGGAAGAAGCCGTAGAGCACGTCGCCGCGCACGTGGCCGTTCTTGGCCAGGGTGTAGGCGCCGGCGCCCATGAACAGCGCGCCGTACAGCATGATCTGCGCGTCCAGCACCCAGGCATGGGGCCGGTTGAGCACGTAGCGGGAGAACACCTCCCAGCTGATCAGCAGCGTGAGCGCCAGCGCGCACCACGCGAAGGTCTTGCCGACCCAGGTCGAGAGCCGGTCGACCGCCAGGAGAAAGGATTGCATGGGAGGCGGGCCGCAGGCGCGGCCGGGAGGCAGGAAGGTGGGTGCGAAAAGCAGGGCGGCACCTCGCGGCACCGCCCTGCGCCGGTTCAGGGCCTGCGGCTCACCGCCTCAGCTCTTCTTCGCCTGCCGGCTGAAGTAGTGGTTGTAGGCCATCTTGAAGTCGACCGAGTAGTCGTTCTGCCATTGCCCGGCGCGCTGCGCGAAGGCGCGCTGCGAGTCCAGCACCTTCTTGAAGGTCGGGTTCTCCTCGGATTTCTTCGCGATGGTCTTGTCCCACGAGGCCAGCTGCGCGCGCAGGATCGGGTCGGGCGTCTTGTAGAACTTGATGCCGGACTTCTTCAGGTCCTCGTAGTCCTTGGAGTTGCGGTCGATCGCCTTCCAGCTCATGTCGGCGCTGGCGGCCTCGGCGGCGTACTCGATCACCGAGCGCAGCTCGGCCGGCAGGGCGCGCACCTTCGGGCCGTTGAACAGCACCTCGAACTGCTCGCCGCTCTGGTGGAAGCTCTGCAGCATGCAGTTCTTCGCCACGTCCGGGAAGCCCAGTACCTTGTCGCTGGAGGCGTTGTTGAACTCCGCCGCGTCGATCAGGCCGCGGTCCAGCGCCGGCACGATCTCGCCGCCGGGCAGCGGGTTCACCGCCGCGCCCATGTCGGTGAACACGTCCACCGCCAGGCCCACCGTGCGGAACTTCAGGCCCTTCATGTCCTCGGCGCGCGCCACCGGCTTCTTGAACCAGCCCAGCGGCTGCGTCGGCATGGGGCCGTACAGGTACGAGACGACGTCCAGGTTCAGGCTCTTGTAGACCTCTTCCAGCAGTTCCTTGCCGCCGCCGTACTTGTGCCAGGCCAGGATCATGTTGGCGTCCATGCCGAAGGCCGGGCCGGAGCCCCACAGCGCCAGCGCCGAGTTCTTGCCGTACCAGTACGCGATCACGCCGTGGCCGCCGTCGAGCGTGCCCTTGGCCACCGCGTCCAGCAGTTGGAAGGCGGGCACCACCGCGCCGGCGGGCAGCACCTCGATCTTCAGCCGGTTGCCGGCCATGTCGTTCACCTTCTTGGCGAAGTCCTGCGCGTACTCGTGGAAGATGTCCTTGGCCGGCCAGGTGCTCTGGAAGCGCAGGCTGGTGGTCTGGGCCGTGCTCACCATCGGCGCCGACATGGCGCCGGCGGCCACCGCCGCACCCTTGAGCAGCCCGCGGCGGCGGGTCGAGGTCTTGCTGTCCGTCATTGGTTCGTCTCCGTCTGTGCTGTCCGTCTGTTTATGACGCTGAACGAAATTTCATCCAGCGCGCAGACTTTTCACGGCGCGAGCCGTCGCAGCCAAGAGGGTTTTCACTGTCTGAGGACAATCGCCGGTGCCCGTGGCGGCGCTTCGCTGCTGGTTGCAGCGCAGCATCGCGCCAAAGACCGTACGGAACCGAAGGACGAATCACGCCATGAATGCCTCCTCTTCCTCTTCCTCCGACGTCCGCCCCGCCGAGGGCTATGCCGGCGACGTCACCCCCGAGACCGCCGCGGCGTGGCTGGCCGGCGGCCAGGCCGTGCTGGTGGACGTGCGCACCGACGCCGAGCGCGAATGGGTCGGCTACGTGCCGGGCGCCGTGCCGGTGGCCTGGAAGCAGTGGCCCGGCATGGCCATGAACCCGGACTTCGACGCCGCCCTGCGCGCCGCCGTGCCGCCGGGCGGGCGGGTGGTGCTGCTGTGCCGCAGCGGCGTGCGTTCCGTGGCTGCCGCGAAGCGCGCCACCGAGCTGGGCATCGAGGCCTACAACATCCTGGAAGGCTTCGAGGGCAACGCCGATGCCGACGGCCACCGCGGCAACCAGGGCGGCTGGCGCCGCCGCGGGCTGCCCTGGAAGCAGAACTGAGCGGCGCCGCGGCCGGCGCGGCCGCGTGAATAATGCGCCGCATGAGTGCCCCCGCCCACGCCCTGCTCGCCATCGACATCGGCAACACGCGCCTGAAGTGGACGCTGTACGACCGGGCGGCGCCGGGCGCGCGGCCGCTGGCCGGCGGCGCCGAGTTCCTGGACCATATCGAGCGCCTGGGCGAAGGCGAATGGGCCGGCCTGCCGGTGCGGCCCGCGGCCATGATCGGCTGTGTCGTCGCGGGCGACCACGTGCGCCGCCGCGCCGAGGAACAGATCGACGAGGCCTTCGACCTGCCGGCGAGCTGGGTCGTCTCCAGCACCGAGGAGGCGGGCCTGGTCAACGGCTACGACCATCCCACCCGCCTGGGCGCCGACCGCTGGGTGGCGATGATCGGTGCGCGGCACCGCATGCTGGCCGCGCAGCGCGTCGCCGGCGCGGGGCCGCGGCCGATGGTGGTGGTGATGGTGGGCACGGCCGTGACGGTGGAGGCCGTCGACGCCGAGGGCCGCTTCCTGGGCGGGCTGATCCTGCCCGGCCACGGCATCATGCTGCGCGCGCTCGAATCGGGCACCGCCGGCTTGCACGTGCCCACCGGCGAGGTGCGCGAGTTTCCCACCAACACCAGCGACGCGCTCACCAGCGGCGGCACCTACGCCATCGCCGGCGCGGTCGAGCGCATGGTGCAGCACCTGCGCCGCCGCTGCGGCGCCGAGCCGGTGTGCTACATGACCGGCGGCGCCGGCTGGAAGATGGCGCCTGCCATGGCCACGCCCTTCGAGCTGGTGGAGTCGCTGATCATGGACGGGCTGCTGGTCATCGCCGAGCAGCGCGCCGTCCGTCTCGCATGAAGCGCTGCTGTCGCTACCGCCCCCAGGCGGTGCCGCCGTCCACCACCAGCGTCGAGCCCACCACGTAGTCGCCGGCGCGCGAGGCCAGGTAGATGGCGGCGCCGGCCATGTCCTCCGGCGTGCCGATGCGGCCCAGCGGCACGCGCTCGGCCACCTCGTCGCCGTGGTCGCGCGCGTCCTTGTTCATGTCCGAGGCGAAGGGGCCGGGCGCGATGGCGCTGACCACTATGCGCTCGGGCGCCAGCCGCAGCGCCATGCGCTTGGTCAGGTGGATCAGGCCGGCCTTGCTGGCGGCGTAGGAGTACGTCTCCCACGGGTTGACGCTGATGCCGTCGATGGAGGCGACGTGGATCACCTTGGCCAGGTGGTCGGTGGCGGCCTTCTTCAGCATCGGCGTGAGCGCCTGCGTGAGGAAGAAGGGCGTCTTCATGTTCAGGTCGGCCACCTTGTCCCAGCCGCTCTCGGGGAACTCGTCATACGGCGCGCCCCAGGCGGCGCCGGCGTTGTTGACGAGGATGTCGAGCGAGTCCTCGTGCTTCGCATACGCTGCCACCAGGGCCTGGATGCCGTCCAGCGTGGAGACGTCCGCCGGCAGCGAGACGCAGTGGCCGAGGGCCGACAGTTCCTTGGCCGCGCGGTCGCAGGCCTCGGCCTTGCGCGCCGAGATGTACACGCGCGCGCCGGCGGCGAGGAAGCCCTCGGCGATCATGCGGCCGATGCCGCGCGAGCCGCCGGTGACGAGGGCCGTGCGGCCTTTGAGCGAGAAGAGGTTCTGGGTGTCCACGGGATGCGTCTCCTGGGTGCTGCGTTGGAAGGCTCGTGGCGCGCGGCGGCGCCGGCAGGCCGCAGCTTAAGTCGAAGCCGCGTTCCGCCGCGGTCGCGAAAGTGCCAGCGCGTCGGCCATGGCGCCGAACGCGGGGCGCTCCTCGGGCGCGGCGAGGCAGCGCGCCTGCAGCGCCGCCAATGGCTGCAGCAGCCCGGCATCCGCGCCGTCATCCGCATGCGCCAGCAGTTCGCCCAGCAGGTGGCCGAAGGCGAGCGCCTCCATGCGCTGCAACATGGGCCGCACCGGGCCTTCGGGCAGGCAGGCCGCCGCGCCGAAGTCGCCCAGCAGGGCCTGCGCACCGCCGTCGCCCGCGGGCCGCCAGAGGATGTTGTGCGCGTACAGGTCGCCGTGCACGAGGCCGCGCGCATGCAGGTGGGCGACGGCCGAGGCCACGTCGCGGGCGATGGCACGCGCCGCCGCGGCCGGCAGGCGCAGGCCGGCCGCGTACACGTCGCGCGTGCAGGTGGCGAAGTCGGGCGGCCCGGCGAGGTTGCGCCACTCGGCGCCGAGCCGGGGCATGACCAGGCCCTGCGCGCCGTCGGGATGCCCCTGCACGCGGCCCAGCACCGGCACGATGGCCGGGTGCGTGCCGGCCGCCAGGTGCGCAGTCATCTCGCTGGCGGGCCAGCCGTCGCTGGTCATCTCGCCGCGGAACAGCTTGACGGCCAGGTGCTGTGCGTCGCCCGCCCGGTGCGCGGCGTGGATGACGCCGGAGGCGCCTTCGCCCAGCCGCTCGCCGAGCTTCAGTGCGGTCCAGGGGACGTCGACGGCGGCCGTGCCGCCGGCAGCGGGCTCGCACAGCGGGTTGCCGGCGCAGGCCAGCCAGGCCAGCCGCGGCAGTGCGTCCAGCCAGGGCGGCAGCGTCTCGAAGCGGTTGGCCGCCAGGCGCAGCAGTTCGAGCGCGCCGCAGTCCGCCAGCGTGCCGGGCAGCGCCGCCAGCCGGTTGCCGGCCAGCATCAGCTTCTGCAGCCGCGTGCAGCCGCCCAGGGCGGCGGGCAGCGTCTCGATGGCGTTGTCGGTCAGGATCAGCCAGCGCAGCCGCGGCGGCAGGGCCTGCGCGGGCACCTCGCGCAGCCGGCAGCCCTTGAAGCCGACCATCTCCAGCGCCTCGCATCGGCCCAGCGCCGGCGGCAGCACGGTGAAGGGGTTGCCCGAGCAGAACAGCACGCGCAGGCGGCGCAGCCGGTGCAGGTCGTGCGGCAGGGCGTCGAGCGCGTTGCCGCAGAGGTCGAGCACCTCCAGCGTGTCGGCCAGCGTGAAGATCTCGTCGGGAAAGGTGCTCAGCCCGCCTGCCAGGCGCAGCCGCGTCGCGCCGCGCAGGCGGCCGGCGCGCAGGTCGCCCAGTGCGGTATCCGTTGCCGATGGCGCTGCGCGCACTCCGCCTTGCATGAAACCGTACCCGGCAGGCAACGATTCAGACGGCCGCGGAGCAGGCCATGCGGGAACACCCGCGGAACTGGCTCTGCCAGGCCGCAGGGTGTGCCCCCTTGAGGGGGGATTCGACCGGAACGAAGTCCGGGAGAAACGGGGGTGGGCTCATACCCCGAAGCGGTACACGCCGTCCTCGCCCAGGCGGCGCTGCAACTGGCCGCTGAACCACAGCAGGTGCAGGTGCGCGATGGTCTCGCCCATGGCGAAGGTCATCTGGTGCAGGTCCAGCGCCCGCTTGAAGAGGATCGGCAGCGCCTCGGCCGCGGTGTGCGGGCGCTGCGTGCAGGCGGCCAGCAGTTCGGCCAGGCGGTCGCGGTGGTGGTCCTGCAACTGCCGCACGCGGGTGTGGACGCCGTGGAAGGGCTTGCCGTGCGCCGGCAGGCCCAGCGCGTCCTCGGGCAGCTCCCGGTAGCGCTCCAGGCTGGTGAGGAACAGGCGCAGCGGGTTCGCCTCCGGCTCGCCGGCATGCACGCTCACGTTGGTGGAGATGCGCGGCAACATCATGTCGCCGCCGAGCAGGGCGTTCAGTTCCTCGCAATAGAGGGCGATGTGCTCCGGCGCGTGGCCGTAGCCCGCGATGCAGCGCCAGGCGCGCCCGCCGATGTCCAGCACGTCGCCGTCCATCATGCGCACGAAGCGGTCGGGCACCGAGGGGACCATGTTGGCGTAGTAGCTGGTGCGCGCGCGCAGGGTGGCCAGGGCCTCGGGGTCGGCAAGGCCGTGCGCGGCGAAGAACGCGGCCGCCGCCTCGCCGCCGGCCAGCGTGTCGCCGGCGGTGCTGAGCACGCGCGCCACGTGGTAGTCGGTGGAGCTGATCCACAAGGGCGCCTGCCAGCGTTCGCACAGCCAGTGCGCCAGGCCGATGTGGTCCGGGTGCATGTGGGTGACGATCACGCGCAGGATCGGCAGGCCCCGCAGCTGCGTCTCGAAGACCTGTTCCCACTGCTGCTGCGCCTCCGGCCGGCTGATGCAGCAGTCCACCACGCTCCAGCCCTCGCGCCCGTCGATGCGGTCGCGCAGCAGCCACAGGTTGATGTGGTCCAGCGCGAAGGGCAGCCGCATGCGGATCCAGCGCACGCCGGGCGCGACCTCGATCGTCTCGCCGGGGGCGGGAAGCTGGTCGCCCAGCGGATAGTGGAGTTCGCGTTCGAGCAGATTCATCTTATGATGCCGGGGTTGACGTTTACGTCAACGTCATGGGTGGCGCTTCATTGTAGGCAGCCGCCCGGCAACGTGCTGTCGCCTGCGCAAAGTCCCGCCACCGTCCCATGCCCTCGACCACCTACACCATCGGCGAACTCGCCCGGGAGTTCGAGCTCACGACGCGGGCGATCCGCTTCTACGAGGACATGGGCCTGCTCGCGCCGGCCCGCAGCGGCGTGCAGCGCGTCTACACCGCGCGCGACCGCACCCGGCTGGCGCTGACGCTGCGCGCCAAGCGCCTCGGGCTGACGCTGAGCGAGGCCAAGGCGATCCTCGACATGTACGACAGCCCGCGCGACACCGCGGCGCAGCTGGAGGAATTCCTGCGCGTGCTGGGCAGCCACCGGCAGCGGCTGGAGGCCCAGCTCGCGGACCTGCAGGCCAACCTGGACGAAGTCCGGGCCCAGGAGGCGCAGGCCCGCGCCGTGCTGGCCCGCGCGCGCCGCTCCACCGCCGCTCCCACGCCGCCGCCGCGGCGACGCAGTCCGCCGCCGAGCCGGGCCGCCGCCGCGCGCTGACTTGCGCATCCGCGAACGCCGCCGGCATCCTCCGACATCCCCACCGCATCACCCACTCTCCCCACCATGCCCTCCATCGACGATCTCTTTGTCCACAACCGCGCCTGGTCCGAACGCATGGAGCGCGAGCGCCCCGGCTTCTTCACCAGCCTGGTCAAGCAGCAGACGCCCAAGTTCATGTGGATCGGCTGCTCCGACAGCCGCGTGCCGGCCAACCAGATCACCGGGCTGGACCCGGGCGAGGTGTTCGTGCACCGCAACGTGGCCAACATCGTGGTGCACTCCGACCTCAACGCGCTGTCGGCCATCCAGTTCGCGGTGGACATGCTCAAGGTGCGGCACATCATGGTGGTCGGCCACTACGGCTGCGGCGGCGTGAAGGCGGCACTCGAGGGCACGCGCGTGGGCCTGGCCGACAACTGGATCCGCCACATCCAGGACGTGCGCGACCGCCATCACGTCATGCTCGAATCGATGCCGGAGGAGGTCCGCGCCGACGCGCTGTGCGAGCTGAACGTGGCCGAGCAGGTGGTCAACGTGGCCGTCAGCACCGTGATGGTCGATGCATGGAGCCGCGGCCAGGAGGTCACCATCCACGGCTGGGCCTTCGGCGTGCACGACGGCCTGCTGCAGGACCTGGAGATCAGCGTCGACGGCAGCCAGCCGCTCGAATCCATCTACAAGGCGGCGGTGCAGCGCATCCGCTTCAAGTGGAGCAAGCCCGCCGGTGGCGACCCGGTGGCGATCGAGCCGCGGCGCCAGCGCGAGGCGCCCTGAGCCGCGGGCCGTCCCTCGTTTTCATCGTTACAGCAAGAGGAGTCCATCATGAGCGAATCCATCGTCATCCTCGGTGCCGCGCGCACCCCCATGGGCAGCTTCCAGGGCGACTTCGCCTCGCTGGCGGCGCACGACCTCGGCGGCACGGCCATCCGCGCGGCCGTGGAGCGCGCCGGCGTCCGGCCCGAGGCGGTGGGCGAGGTGCTGTTCGGCAACTGCCTGATGGCCGGCCAGGGCCAGGCGCCCGCGCGCCAGGCCGCGTACAAGGGCGGCCTGCCCGACAGCGCCGGCGCCGTCACCCTGAGCAAGATGTGCGGCTCGGCGATGAAGGCCGCGATGCTGGCGCACGACCTGCTGCTGGCCGGCACGCACGAAGTGATGGTGGCCGGCGGCATGGAGAGCATGACCAACGCACCCTACCTGCTGCTCAAGGGCCGCGGCGGCTACCGCATGGGCCACGACCGCATCTTCGACCACATGATGCTCGACGGCCTGGAGGACGCCTACCAGCCCGGCCGCAGCATGGGCACCTTCGGCGAGGACTGCGCCGCCAAGTACGGCTTCACCCGCGAGGAGCAGGACGCCTTCGCCATCGCCAGCGTGCAGCGCGCGCAGCATGCGACGAGCGACGGCCTGTTCAAGGCCGAGATCGCGCCGGTCACGGTCAAGGGCCGCGCCGGCGAGACGGTGATCGCCATCGACGAAGGGCCGGGCAAGGTCAAGCTGGACAAGATCCCCACGCTCAGGCCCGCGTTCAAGAAGGAGGGCGGCACGATCACCGCCGCCTCCAGCTCGTCGATCAACGACGGCGCCGCCGCGCTCGTGATGGCGACCGAATCGCATGCGAAGAAGATCGGCGCCAGGCCCATCGCCCGCCTGGTCGCCCATGCCACGCACGCGCAGCAGCCCGAGTGGTTCTCCACCGCGCCGGTGGGCGCCGTGCACAAGCTCTTCGCCAGGTCCGGCTGGAGCGTCAAGGACGTGGACCTGTGGGAGGTGAACGAGGCCTTCGCCGTGGTGCCGATGGCGCTGATGAAGGAGCTGGGCGTGTCCCACGACGTGGTCAACGTGCACGGCGGCGCCTGCGCGCTCGGCCATCCCATCGGCGCCAGCGGCGCGCGCATCATGGTCACGCTGATCCATGCGCTGCAGGCCCGCGGCAAGAAGCGCGGCGTCGCCACGCTGTGCATCGGCGGCGGCGAAGGCACCGCCGTCGCCATCGAACTGATCTGATTTCCTTTCCACGATGCCGCTCAAAGGGAGAAGCGCCATGTCCTCACCACGCATTCAACGTCATTTGCTCGCCGGCCTGCTGGCGATCGCCCTCGCGCCCGCGGCTTTCGCCCAGCAGCGCGACGAGGCGCTGTTCAAGGCTGCCACCGACGAGCAGCCGGCCGTCGTCAAGACGCTGGAGCAACTGGTCAACATCGAGACCGGCACCGGCGACGCCGAGGGCATGGCCGCGGCCGCCCAGTACCTGGAAGACCGGCTCAAGGCCCTGGGCTATGCCGTCACCCGCCACAAGGCCGCCGGCATGGTGGTGGGCGACAACGTCGTCGGTACCCTCCAGGGCAAGGGCGGCAAGAACGTGCTGCTCATCTCGCACATGGACACCGTCTACCTCAAGGGCATCCTGGCCAAGGCGCCCTTCCGCGTGGAAGGCGACAAGGCCTACGGCCCCGGCATCGCCGACGACAAGGGCGGCAACGCGGTGGTGCTGCACACGCTGGCGCTGCTCAAGGCGCGCGGCTTCCAGGACTTCGGCACGCTCACCGTGCTGTTCAACACCGACGAGGAAAAAGGCTCCTTCGGCTCGCGCGACCTGATCCAGGCCGAGGCTGCCAAGGCCGACTACGTGCTCTCCTACGAGCCCACCTCGGCCGGCAAGGAAGGTTTCTCGCTCGGCACCTCGGGCATCGCCTACGTGCAGGCCAACATCAAGGGCAAGGCCTCGCACGCCGGCGCCGCGCCCGAGCTGGGCGTCAACGCGCTGGTGGAGGCCGCCGACCTGGTGCAGCGCACCATGGACATCGACGACAAGGCCAAGGGCCTGCGCTTCAACTGGACCATCGCCAAGGCCGGCGCGGTGAGCAACATCATCCCCGACAGCGCCACGCTCAACGCCGACGTGCGCTATGCGAAGAACGAGGACTTCGAGGCCGCGATGAAGGTGCTGGAAGAGCGCGCGCAGAAGAAGAAGCTGCCCGACGCCGAGGTGAAGATCCTCGTCACCCGCGGCCGCCCGGCCTTCAACGCCGGCGAGGCGGGCAAGGTGCTGGTCGACAAGGCCGTGGCCTTCTACAAGGAGGCCGGCGGCGAGGTCGGCGTGGTCGAGCGCACCGGCGGCGGCACCGACGCGGCCTATGCGGCGCTGGCGGGCAAGCCGGTGATCGAGAGCCTGGGCCTGCCCGGCTTCGGCTACCACAGCGACAAGGCCGAGTACGTGGACATCAGTGCCATCCCGCGCCGCCTGTACATGTCGGTGCGGCTGGTGATGGACCTGGCGCAGGGCAGGTGAGGCCGACCCGGCCGGAGACCCCGCCATGCTGCTGACCACCGACCAGGAAGCCATCCGCGACGCGGTGCGCCAGTTCGCGCAAGCCGAGCTGTGGCCGCACGCGGCGCAGTGGGACCGCGAACACACCTTCCCGAAGCAGGCCCACCAGGGCCTGGCGGCGCTGGGCGCCTACGGCATCTGCGTGCCCGAGGAGCACGGTGGCGCCGGGCTGGACTACCTTACGCTCGCGCTGGTGCTGGAGGAGATCGCCGCCGGCGACGGCGGCACCAGCACCGCCATCAGCGTCACCAACTGTCCCGTCAACGCCATCCTCATGCGCTACGGCAGCGCGCAGCAGAAGCGCCAGTGGCTGGAGCCGCTGGCGCAGGGCCGGATGCTCGGCGCCTTCTGCCTGACCGAGCCGCAGGCGGGCAGCGATGCGTCGAGCCTGCGCACCACGGCCCGGCGCGACGGCGACGGCTACGTGATCGACGGCACCAAGCAGTTCATCACCAGCGGAAAGAACGGCCAGGTCGCCATCGTCATCGCCATGACCGACAAGGCCGCCGGCAAGAAGGGCATGAGCGCCTTCCTCGTGCCCACCGACACACCCGGCTACACCGTGGCGCGGCTGGAGGACAAGCTGGGCCAGCATTCCAGCGACACGGCGCTGATCCAGTTCGACGGCTGCCGCATCTCCGCTGAAAACCTGATCGGTGCCGAGGGCGAGGGCTACAGGATCGCGCTGGGCGCGCTGGAGGGCGGGCGCATCGGCATCGCGGCGCAGAGCGTGGGCATGGCACGCAGCGCCTTCGAGTTCGCGGTGAACTACGCCAAGGAGCGCAGCGCCTTCGGCGGCCCCATCTTCGACCAGCAGGCCGTGGGTTTCCGGCTGGCCGAGTGCGCCACGCAGATCGAGGCGGCGCGCCAGCTCATCTGGCATGCCGCCGCACTGCGCGATGCCGGCCGGCCGTGCCTCAAGGAGGCGGCCATGGCCAAGCTCTTCGCCAGCGAGATGGCCGAGCGCGTGTGCAGCGCGGCCATCCAGACGCTGGGCGGCTACGGCTACGTGAGCGACTTCCCGCTGGAGCGCATCTACCGCGACGTGCGCGTGTGCCAGATCTACGAGGGCACGTCGGACATCCAGAAGCTGCTGATCACCCGGGCGCTGGCCTGATGGAAGGTGACTGCCCCTGCGGCCGCACCGGCGCGCGCGGCCGCGTCCGGCCGTACGCCGAGTGCTGCGGCCGCTTCGTCGAGGACTTCGAAGACACGCCGGCGCCCGATGCCGAGGCGCTCATGCGTTCGCGCTACACCGCCTTCGTGCTGCAGCGGGCCGACTACCTGCTCGCGACCTGGCACCCATCCACCCGCCCGGCGGCGCTCGACTTCGAGCCGGGCCTGCGCTGGCTCGGCCTGCAGGTGAGGGCTCACCTGCCGGATGGCGCGTCGCATGCGCAGGTCGAGTTCGTCGCACGCATGCGCCATGCTTCCGGACGCGCGTCTCGCCTGGCCGAGCGCAGCCGCTTCGTGCGCGAGGGCGGGCGCTGGTACTACGTGGACGGCGATCTCGGTTGAACGAGCGGGCGCCGCGGCGCCGGGCTCACGCGCTGCGCAGCGACTCGATCAGGTCGACGTACTTCTGCTTGGCGTCTTCCGCCGACGTGCCCTTGAGTGCCGTCCACGCATCCCACTTGGCGCGAGCCACGATGTCGCTGAAGCTGGGCTTCTTGCCGGTGTTGTCGCCCTCGGTCGCCTGCTTGTACAGCGCATAGATCTTCAGCAGCGTCGGGTTGTCGGGGCGCGCGGGCAGCAGCTTGGCGTTGGCCTGGGCGGCTTCGAAGAGGGTGTCGATTTCGGAGGTCATGGGCACCGGAAGAGTAAAGCAGAGGTTGTCATCCAACTGTCATCGATAATGTATAGGCGCCTGGGCCATGCATCGGGCGCATGACGCACGTCATGGTTCGATGAAATACACGATGATTTCCTTGCTGCTGTTCGCGGTGAGCGTCGGCCTGCTGTGGAGACACCCTGGACGTCGCACCGCCCTTTGGCTCGCTGTCGCCAGCTTTCTCTATGCGGTGCTGTGCATCACCCGTGCGGCGATGACGCATTTCACCGCGCAGGGTCTCACGGAAGCGGTTGTCTTCACGCTGCTGCACGATGTCGGCAACGCTGGCGTCGGCGGCTACTGGAAGCTGATCGTGGCGTGCACGCTGGGCCTCCTGTTGGTGGGGGCGCTCAGCTACGGGGTCTATCGGCTGGTGAGGCGGCATCCCCCGCGCCGCAGTGCCTGGTGGCGCCTGGCGTGGGTGCCGATGGTCGGCGCCGTGGTGCTGAACCCGCTCACCCAGGATGCCTATGGCCTGGCTCGCTTCTATGCGGGCACGGGCGCTTCGACGGAGTTCGACAAGTACTACCTTCCGTATACGAAGGCAGGCGAAGCGTATGCGTCCGGCGAAGTCACCTTGACCGCCAGTGCGTCGCCGGTGACAGCCCTCAAGCGGAAGGCGACCAGCGGTGCGGCAGCAGTTCGTCGATGCGGCTGGCCGGGTGGGCCGGCAGTCGTTCCAGCACGTCCTTGAGGTACGCATAGGGCTCGTGCCCGTTGATGCGCGCCGAGTGCAGCAGGCTCATGATCGCTGCTGCGCGCTTGCCCGCGCGCAGGCTGCCGGCGAACAACCAGTTCGACCTTCCGAGGGCGATGGGCCTGATGTGGTTCTCCACCCAGTTGTTCGAGATCGGCACGTCGCCGTCGTCGACGAAGTGCGTGAGCTCGCCCCAGCGCTTCA
>NZ_JQKD01000038.1 GCF_000745855.1 Xenophilus azovorans DSM 13620 | reverse complement strand
GGCCGAGGCAACACCGCGCCTGGACCAGTTTCCCACCGTGGCCACCGGCACGCCCAGGCGCCGCGCTGCCTCGTGGCCGCCCACCGAGGCCGCCAGCCTGACGGCCTCGGCCTTGAATTCCTCTGTGTACTGCCTCTTGGGCAGCCTGCCTTCTTTCATCTCGATTCTCCGTACCTTTGAAGTTTCCAACTTCTTGCTGTACGTGAAATCTAGGCAGGGTCATGCGAGTCAAGACCATGATGCCGGGCCGGATCTTGCCTCCCGTGGGAATACGGGCCGAGGATTGGCCCAACAGCGAGGGCAAAGCGAGCGGTCCGCCTTGCACCGAAACGACAGCATTCGTCATGTGGCGCTCCTTCATGAACAGTCCAAATCGACGATTCATGGTCGCGCAGCATCAGACGCGTTCAAGCCCTTGGTCGCTGCGCGTACCACGGTGCAGGACCTCCCCGGCCGGCTCGGGCAGCCCGCCCGTTTCAGCGCCCACCCGCAGTTCGCGCCAATGGATCAGGAAGCCAAAGCCGGCAGCTCGGGCATGGGCTGGTCCATCCGCCACGCCCAGGCACCCGCAGTCGCAATCGCCCTCTCCTTGGCTGCCCGCTCCTTCGCGCCAGCGAACGGACTGAGGATGTGCAGGGGGATGGGTTGCGGGCCAGCATCCAGCAGCAGGACGCTCGGAAACACTGCGGTGTGCAAGGCGTCGTAGCGCAGAGGCTTGAGAAACCTCCGCTGTCGCGACACCAGTTCATCCAGCAAGGGCGACTCGTGGATGCCCTCCAGCGGAATCCAGTTCGCGCTGACCAGCATCAGGCTGGCCGTATCGATCTCGTAGGTGAACTCGCGGCGCGCGCGAATCAAGGCGGCCATCATGAGACGGACGCGATGCCCGCTGTCGGCATCGCGAGCCTCGAGCATTGGCGCGTGCACGCGGGCCATCTGCTCCCAGCTCCGTGCCGGCATCAACAGGGGTGTGTCGGGCATGTGCCGAATCCAGATGCGACACGCATGGTCGGTCCGATCGCATGCCTTGAACTCCCCCACGACCAGGGCCAAGGGTGCCTGTCCGTCATGGGGTTGCAGGATCGCAAGCTTCTCTCTGCGGCGCTTTGCGATGTCGGCCTTCGCGCCTTCACTGAACGGCTCCGGGACATAGAGTCGGTCGGCCAGAGGAATCCCCTTGACCTCGATCTCCGAGGCTGCGGCGACAAGATACTTGTGCAATACCCCCTGGTTGCGGCGACCTGCCATCGCCGGCGTCCAGCGATTGAAGCCGGCGCGCTCAAAGAGAAAGTGCATCACTGCGCGCAGCGACATGCGCCGGCGCGGCACCGCGATCTCCGATGAAGGGGCTGCTTCTCCGCGAGCGACGGATGGCCCCGCCATGCGAGTCCACGGAAAGTTCACACGCAGCTCGGTCCGACCGGGCTCGGGCTCCAGCACCGCGTCACCAACCAACTCCCCCAGCCCCGAGAAGGCACCCTCGGGCTCGTACGACGGGCAGGACGGATGGTGGTCTCCGCCGGTCTCCGGCATGCGCTTGACCACGTATCGTCGATGCCGGGCGACATACATCTCGACGCCGCCCGGCACGCACAGGCAACGCGGCCGCTCCGCGGTATCGTGGATCGCGGCAAGCAACTCCTGCAGGCCGGGATCACTGGCCATGAAGACGCCGCCTCGGATGGCGAAGCGCTGCCCCTCGGACTCGGTCTCGTAGACGTCTTCGCTCATCGCCGCTATACCAGATCGCGTGTCAGCTCATCCAGTGTGGGCTGGCGGCGGGGGAATTGCTCTCGCACGGCGCTGCGCTCCGCAATACCCAGGAGCAAGCCGACCTGCAGTTCGTCCGCCCCCCGGGTGTACAGCCGATCGGCCACGGTGTGCCGTGCCGTGAGCGCGGTGACGCTGTCGAGCTCCGCGTACCGTAGCAGCTTGCGGTACGTTTCCTGGATTCCCCTGCAGCGAAACCGTCGCTGACCGGCCTCCCCATAGGGCACGATCTCGAAGCCCCTGCCGCTGCTCGATAGGAACAGCCGGCTCGAAGGGTCCAGGCCACGGAACTGGCCCTCCACACCCAGCCCCGCCCGGCGCCGAACCCGCTCTGCCAGATACGCATCCAGCGCGTCGTCCAGCCTGCCACTTCGGAAGTAGAGCGGGCGCGCGCGGCAGGTGATGGCCACCTCTGCGCGCATCAGCGAGAGACGGCGCACGCTGCCGGTGACGTCCAGGTAGTCCTGCACCTCGAGCCGCGCGATCTCCAGCGGCCGGGCGCCGATCGCGAAGAGCATGTAGTACAGGGCGAGATCCTCCAGCGGCTGCTGGCTGCGCCGCCGGATCCGCTGCGCACCCGCGGCGATTTCGTCCTCGTTCAGGATGCGGATGCTCCGTGCGGTGGCTGCGGCGGGAGGTTCCAGACTTTCAAGCGCAGTGTGCAGCGCTTCGCGATGGAGGCGCAGCCTCCGCACGAATGCAGCCCCATTGATGTTCAGACCATCGACGCTGGCAATGCCGGCAAGGTGGATGGCCACCGTCTTGATGCGCCGCTCGACAGCCGTGCGCGTGACATCGTGAGCGGCGGCCACGACGTCGTACGTCGCACCGTCCAATACAGCGCGGAGCATTGCCACAGACACATCCCAGGACGGCAGCGCGCATCTAGGATCGTCGGAGAGTCCTTGCTCTTGCACGTCCGCGCGCCCCTTTCATTGCGAGTCATGGCATGTGCGCATGCTGTAGGAACTCCCATGTCCGCGCCAGCCGAAATCGCATTGGATTTGGGGGCATTTCGGCATCGCATCCGATGCAACGCGGGGCGATCGCTATCGCTTGATACAGGAGCCGTGCGACATGCCGTCGCGCGCGTGCTGCAATCGCTTGTTCGATGGCCGTGAAGCGCCGAGCTGCAGGCGCCATCGCCGCATGACCACCGGGCCCGCTCGCCCCTTCCGAATCCTCCGGCCAGAAGACGCGTCATGACCCGCGGTTTGACCTCGACGCGCGCGCCCCCCATCGATCTGAGAGGACGAGAACACGGAGGCAAGGCTCGGGCGCTGAGAGGCGTTGGCGTCACCTGACCATACTCGCTGAGGCTCGTCCTCGGAAGCCAGTTTTCTTCGATGACATCCATCCGATCGGCTGATAAATTCCAGCGGCGGACCGGGTGCCTAGTGCCGACTTGAGCCCTGCGGACGTCGCTTAGGCTTGGGAGGATGGGGCGGCCGAGACCGGAACCTCTCGCCTGCTATGCGCCATCTCCATGCCTCAACCCCTCCCCGCGGCCACCGCGCACGGAGGGCCTCCAGCGCCTGGCGGCCTCGGCCGCAGCCTTGACCTCGCCCACCAGTCCCCGTTGAAAGGCCATGACGCAGGCCACGAAGATCGTCCCGATCACCACCGGGATGGGAAGCGACGAACTGGCCAGGTACTGCTCTAGGCTGGTCACCACGGCGGCGCCAACGATGGGCCCCAGCATCGTGCCCACGCCACCCAGCACGATCATCAGGATGGGCTCACCCGACATCTGCCAGGTCACGTCGGTCAGCGACGCGAGTTGGAACACCATCGCCTTCAGTGCGCCCGCCAGCCCGGCGAAACCCGCGGAGGCGATGAACGCGCCGAGCTTGTAGCGCTCGGCACGGTAGCCGAGCGAAACCGCCCGGACCTCGTTCTCCCGGATGGCCATCAAGATGTTCCCGAAAGGCGAGTAGACGATCTTCCAGACCAGCAGGAACGCTAGCATGCAGACCGTTGCCACGAAGACGTAGAGGCTGCCGGTCTCCTCCAGTGAGATCAGACCGAACAGCGCGCCGCGCGGGATGGCCTGCAGCCCGTCCTCGCCTCCGGTGAACGGCGCCTGCACGAAGAAGAAGTACACGAGCTGCGAGAGCGCCAAGGTGATCATGGAGAAATAGATCCCCAGCCGGCGGATCGCCAACAGTCCAACGATGGCTCCGAGGCCGCTCGCGAACAGCACCGAAGCCACGAGGCCCAGCTCGGGTGTCAATCCCTGCTCCTTGGTCAGCCAGCCGAAGATGTAGGCGGCGCCGCCAAAGAACATCGCGTGTCCGAACGACAGCAGACCGACGTACCCCAGCAGGAGGTTGACGGAGAGGGCGTAGACCGCGAAGCACATGACCTTCATCAGGAACACCGGGTACACGAAGGCCGGCAGCACCGCCAGTGCCACGATCGCGAGCGCCACGCTCAGCAGGAAGGTCTTGTTGGAAGTCATCGAGCACCCCAGGAAATGATTGCCTATTCGAACGGAGCGGCCGGCGGTCGATCTGTCGGCCGGGCCACGCCTTTGAACCTACGATGCCGCCTCACTGGCGGCCGAACAGGCCGGTCGGCCGCAGCAGCAGGACCAGTGCCATGATCAGGAACACCACCACCCCGGCCGCCTCTGGATAGAAGATCCTGGCCACGCCCTCGCACAGGCCAAGCAGATACCCGGCGGCGATCGCGCCGAGCATCGAACCCATGCCACCGATCACGACGATGGCGAAGACCACGATGATCATGTGCTGCCCCATCAGGGGGCTGACCTGGTAGATCGGCGCGGCCAGCGTCCCCGCCAGGGCCGCGAGCCCGGCCCCCAGCGTGTAGGTGAAGGTGATGAGCAGCGGCACGTTAATCCCGATCGCCTGTACCAATGTCGGGTTCGCGTTGGCGGCGCGGAGCTTGGCACCGAACGTGGTCTTCTCGATCATGGACCAGGTGCCGATGCACACGGCCAGCGAGGCGACCACGACCCAGGCGCGGTAGTAGGGCAGCACCATGAAGCCCAGGTCGAAGGCGCCGCGGAAGGCCTCGGGCATCGGATAGGGCTTGCCCGAGGTGCCGTAGAAATGCCGGAAGGAGCCCTCCACGATCAGTGCCAGCCCGAAGGTGAGCAGCAACCCGTAGAGCGGGTCCTTGCCCTGCAAGCGCGCCAAGAACACGCGTTCCAGCAGCACCCCGAAGGCGCCGACGATCAACGGTGAGAGAACCAAGGCGATCCCGTAGGGGACACCCAGCTCCGTCAGCAGCCACCACGCCACGAAGGCGCCGAGCATGTAGAGCGCGCCGTGGGCGAAGTTGATCACCCGCAACATGCCGAAGATCAGCGCCAGGCCGAGGCTCAGCAGGGCGTAGAAGGAGCCGTTGATGAGCCCGACCAGCAGCTGACCGGAGACCATCTGGGGCGTCAGTTCAAACACGTTCATACGTCGACCTCAGAGGCTCAGCAGCCGGTTCAGCTGCTCTTTGCGCGCAGCCACGGCGGACTGCGGAAACTCGTCGATGACCCGCCCCTCCTCCATGACGTAGAAGTGGTCCGCGAGCTTGCTGACAAAGCGAAAGTTCTGCTCGACGAGGACGATCGTCTTCCCGCGGGACTTCAGCTCCTGGATCAGCGCCCTGATGCGTTGCACGATGACCGGCGCGAGTCCCTCGGTGAGCTCGTCCATCAGCAGGATGTCGGCGCCCGAGCCCAGCGCACGCGCGATCGCGAGCATCTGCTGTTCGCCACCCGAGAGCTTGGTTCCCTCGCTCGTGAGCCGCTCGGCGAGGTTCGGAAACAGCGCATGGATGTCGGCATCCGACATTCCGCCGCCCCCGACCTTCGGGGGAAGCCGCAAGTTCTCCTGGACCGTGAGCCCCGCGAAGATCCCTCGCTCCTCCGGCACGTAGCCGATGCCCAGCGATGCCATGTGGTGCAGCGGCATCCGCATGACGTCGCGTCCGCGCACACGGATCGCGCCGCTGCGCCGGCGCACGATCCCCATGATGGCGCGCAGTGTCGTCGTCTTGCCGGCGCCGTTGCGTCCGAGCAGCGCCACGGTGGCCCCCGGAGGGACCCGCAACCCCACGCCGTGCAAGACCTTGCTTTCGCCGTACCAGGCGTCGAGCTCGGCGATCTCGATGGCCGCGTCACTCGTCATCTTCGTTCCCCATGTAGGCCAGGCGAACCTGCGGATCGGCGCTGACGGCGTCGTAGCTGCCCTCGGCGATGATCTCGCCGCGCTGCAGCACCGAGATGCGGTCGCAGATCCGCGCCACGACATTGAGGTTGTGCTCGATCATCACGACGGTGCGGCCGGCTGCCATCGTCTTGATGAGCGAGCCGATCGGCTCGATGTCCTCGTGCGCCAGGCCGGCCATCGGCTCGTCGAGCAGCATCACGGCCGGGTCCAGCGCGAAGGTCGTGGCCAGTTCGAGCGCACGCTTGCGGCCGTACGGCAGCTCCACCGCCTGGCGCTCAGCGAACTTGCCCAAGCCGACGGTCGCGATCAGTTCGTCGGCGCGATCGTCCAAGCGGTTCAACGACCGCATCGGCAGCCAGAACTGCGTCGCCAGGCCGGCGCGCCGCTGCAGCGCGATGCGCAGGTTGTCGCGCACCGTCATGTGGGGAAACAGCGCCGAGATCTGGAATGAGCGCACGATGCCGAGCCTGGCAACGTCCGCCGGGCTCAGGGTGGTGATATCCCGCCCGTGGAAGAAGATGCGGCCCTTCGTCGGCAGCAAGGTCTTCGTGAGCAGGTTGAAGACGGTCGTCTTTCCCGCACCGTTGGGACCGATCAGGCCGTGGATGGTCTCCCCCTTCACCGACAGGTTCACTTCATGGACGGCCGAGATCAGGCCGAAGGACTTGCAAAGGCCCTCGGCGCGGATCGCGTAGGCCGGCTCGGCCTGTTGGACCCCGGCGTGTTGCGCTGAGGCTGTTGGTGCTTCTGGAAGCAAGCTGTCTCCTTTCTGTTGGCTCCGTGTCCCCGAAGCGCCTGTGCGTTCGTCTTGCGTTCGCTCACCCCTGCAGCGGACGGATCATGCGGCCCCCCAGCCACGCGTCGATGGCCTCGACCACTTGGGGGAAATAGACGCCGAAGGCGTCGCGCGTGGCGTATCCGAGGTGGGGCGTCAAGATCGTGCGAGGCGCTTTCAGGATCGGCGCATCCGGCGGCAGCGGCTCGCGCTCGAAGACGTCGATCGCCGCACCGCCGATCCGGCCGTCATGCAGGGCCGACACCAGCGCATCCATGTCGACGAGGCCAGCGCGCGCGGTGTTGATCAAGAGGGCATCGCGCTTCATCCAAGACAGCTCTCTGGCGCCGACGACACCGCGCGTGCGCTCGGACAGCACCAGGTGCAGGCTGACCACGTCGGCGCGAGTGAACAGCGCTCGCTTGTCGACGCGCTCGCAATGGAGGCCGACCGCACGCTCCTGCGTGAGGTTCTCGCTCCAGGCGATGGTGTGCATGCCCAGCATCCGGCCGTAGCCGGCGACCTGCGCGCCGAGCTTGCCGAGCCCGACGATGCCCAGCGTCTTGCCCTGGAGCGAACTGCCAACCACGGTCTGCCACCGCCCGGCACGCACCGCTCGGTCCTCGGCGACGATCTGGCGCGACAGGGCGATCATGAGCCCCAGAGCCAGCTCGGCCGTGGAACTCGCCGAATCCGTCCCGCAGACCACGATGCCGCGCTCGCGCGCCGCCTCGAGGTCGATCGCAAGGTTGCGAACACCGGTCGTGAAGACGGCCCTGAGCTTGGGCAGACGCTCGATCAGCGCCCGTCCCAGGGCGGTGCGCTCGCGCATCAGCACCACGGCATCGTAGGAAGCGAGGCGCTCGGCGACTGCTTCGCCCTCCACATGGTCGCCGTAGAAGTCGACGTCCGCGCGGTCTCTGACTGCCCCCCAATCGGCGAGCTCGCCCGCCACGCCGTGAAAGTCGTCAAGCACCGCGATCCGCGGCCGTCCGGAGGTAGGGGTTGCCATCGGGTCAGGGCTTCATGTAGATGGCCGTCCCGCCGGCCATGTTGCGTCCGGCCGGGCTGGCCAGGAACTGCACGAGGTCGGCGATGTCCTCGGGCTCGCCCAGCTTGCCACCGGGGTAGCCCTGCGCCGCCCGCTGCATGTGCTCCTGCGAGACCGAGCGGCGCGCGTGCGCGGTATCGACCACGCCCGGAGACACGGCGTGCACATGCACCCCCAGCGGGCACACCTCCTGATGGAGCGTGTTCGTGATGCTGTTGATCGCGGCCTTGATGGCGCAGTACGGCACCTGGTTCGCGACGCCCCGCACCGCCATGCCGGAAGTCATGTTGATCACGATGCCCTCGCCGCGCGCGATCATGCCCTTCAGCACGGCGCGGGTGGAAAGGAACACCCCGGTGAGGTTGACGTCGAGCATGCGGCGCCAGTCGTCCGCCGCGATGTCCACGAGATGGCCCGCGATGTTCCAAACCGCGTTGTTGATCAGCACGTCAACGCGGCCGA
The DNA here is from genome assembly GCF_000745855.1 of Xenophilus azovorans DSM 13620. GTDB lineage: Bacteria > Pseudomonadota > Gammaproteobacteria > Burkholderiales > Burkholderiaceae_C > Xenophilus > Xenophilus azovorans. The sequence continues at coordinate 51,168 of NZ_JQKD01000038.1, read as the reverse complement.
ACTCGGCGTCCGCGAAGGCGACCATCGCATCGACCTGGTCCTCTCGGCTCACATCGCACGGCACCGCTCGCGCGTTCGGCCCCAACGCGGCCACGGCGGCGTGCAGCTTGTCGCTGTTGATGTCCGCGCACACGACGCGGGCGCCCTCCGCGACCATACGGCGCGCGATCGCGTGGCCGATGCCGTCGGCCGCGCCGGTAATGAGAAAGACTTTGTCCTGGACCGAGACGTTCACGTTTACCTCTGTGAGAAAGTTGGCATGTCCTGCGCGGCGCGTCCCGCTACCCGCCCATCACGAAGGGGTTCTTCCGCTTGGGTTGGGTCGTGACCCAGATGCTTTTGGTCTGCAGGTATTCCTTGATCGCGTCGATACCGCCCTCGCGCCCGATGCCGCTGCGCTTGTAGCCGCCGAACGGCGTGGTGAAGCTGGTCGCCCGGTAGTTGTTGACCCACACGGTGCCGGCCTGCAGCCGGTCCGCAGTCCACATCGCCCGATGGAGATCGCGCGTCCAGACCGCGCCGGCCAGGCCGAACTGCACGTCGTTGGCGATGCGCACCGCCTCCTCTTCGTCCTTGAACCGCAGCACCGACAGCACCGGGCCGAATACCTCTTCCTGCGCGATCCGCATCGACGGCAGCACGTCGACGAAGATCGTAGGCGCGACGAACTGCCCCTGGCCGAAGCCTTCGCCGGTCAGCGCGCCGCCGCCGGCGATGCAGCGTGCACCCTCCGAAGTCGCAATGTCGATGTACGAGAGGATCTTGTCGAACTGCGGGCGCGTCGCGATCGGCCCGATCTGCGTCTGCGCATCGCGGGGATCGCCGATGCGGGCATCCTCCACCACGGCGCGCAACCGGGCCACGAACGCGTCATGGATGCTGTCCTGGAGCAGCAGCCTGGAGCCCGCCATGCAGGTCTGCCCCGCTGCGGAGAAGATGCCGGCGACCGCGCCCATCACCGCCTGCTCCATGTCCGCGTCGTCGTAGACGATGTTGGCCGACTTGCCCCCGAGTTCGAGCGTGACCTTCTTGAGGTCTGAGGCGACGATCTCGTTGATCCTCTGGCCCGCCGCGTCCCCTCCGGTGAAGGCCACCTTGGCCACGCGGCGGTGGCGCACCAAGGGCTCGCCGACCTCCGCGCCGTAGCCCGTGACCACGTTCACCACACCGGGCGGCAGGCCGGCCTCGCCACAGAGCCGCGCGAACTCCAGCAGCGACGCCGACGTGAACTCGGAGGGCTTGATGACGACGACGTTGCCCGCAGCCAGCGCGGGCGCCACCTTCCAAGACGTCAAGGTCAGTGGCGAGTTCCAGGGCGTGATCGCGGCGATGACGCCCAGTGGCTCGTACTTCACGAGGTTGAGGGTCTCCGGATTCGGCATCGGAACGACCTGGCCCGTCACCTTGTCCGCCAGTCCCGCGTAGTAGTAGAACCATTGCGCCGCGCCACGCGCCTGGTTGAGCACTTCGGTGATCAGCTTGCCGTTGTCGCGCTGCTCGATGCGTCCGATGTGCTCGGCGTTGGCCTCCAGCAGCGCCGCCAGCTGCCGCAGGATCGCGCCGCGCTGCGTGGCCGACATGCGCGGCCACGGCCCGCTGGCGAACGCCTGGTGGGCGGCCTCGACCGCAGCGTCGACGTCGGCAGCCCCGCCGCGCGGAATCTGACACCAGGCGTCACCGCTGAATGGGTCGGTGCTGTCGAGCCATGCGCCGCTTGCGGGATCGACCCACTCGCCGTTGATGTAAAGCTGGTAGCGCTGCATCATGCGTCCTTGCAAGCTGCCGCCATCGGCGCGCAGCCCTTCGTTGACTGGTCAGGCCTCGGCATTCAGCTGCGCTTTTGGCCGGCGACGGCGGGACACTCCGACGTTTCGGGCGCACCGTAGGCCTCGATCCCGGGAATGGTCGCGAGGAGGTCGTAGTAGTCCCACTCCTCCTTCGCCTGCGCCTTCGGCTTGATGCGCACCAGGTACATCTCGTGCACGTGAAGGCCATCGGCACGCACATGGCCATCCCGCGCGAACATGTCGTTGACCGGCATACGCTTCATCTGGTCGATCACGGCAGTGCCGGTGTCTGCGTTGGCGGCTTCGGCTGCCTTGAGGTACGACAGAACGGCGGAATAGGTTCCTGCATGGTTCTGGGAGGGCATCAGCCCGACGCGCTTGTAGAAGCGCCGCGACCAGTCCGTGCGCTCCTTGCCCAGGCTCCATTCGAACGCGGAGCCCTTGAGGAGGCCCTCGACGTTCTCCTGGCCCAGCGAATGGATTTCGTTGGAGTGCAGGATGAGCGTCGCGAGGCGCTGCTTGCCCTGGCGGCCGATACCGAACTCCTGGGCCTGCTTCGTCGCGTTCACCGTGTCGGCACCGGTGTTCGCCAGCGCGATGACGTCGGCACCGGACGCCTGTGCGCGCAGCAGCAGCGCCGAGAAGTCGGTGGTGTTGAGCGGATGGCGAACCCGCCCCATCACCTGGCCGCCGAACTTCTGCACGAGTGCGGTTGTGTCGGCCTCCAGCGCATGGCCGAAGGCATAGTCGACGGTGATGAAGAACCACTTCTTCGCCCCCTGGTCGACCAGCGCCTTGGTCAGCGCGCCGGCCTGGGCGCGCGTGTTGAAGGTCCACAGGACCGAATTGGGAGAGCACGAGGCGCCGACCAGTGCCGGGCTGCCGGAGGAGGTCACGAGCGTTGCCTTGTTGGCGCGTCGGGCCACCTCATTCACCGCCAACGCGACCGAGGAGCCCACCAGGTCTGTCACCACGTCCACGCCGTCCTCGTCGAACCAGCGCCGGGCAGCCGCCGCGGCGATGTCGGGCTTGTTCTGGTGGTCCGCCACCACCACCGTGACGGGCTTGCCCCGCACCTTGCCGCCGAAGTCCTCGACCGCCATCCTGGCGGCCTCGACCGAGCCTTTGCCCGTGGAGTCCGCGAATGGACCGGACATGTCGGTGAGGACGCCGATCTTCACGCCATCACCCGTGATGTCCGCGCGCGCCGCCGGCGCGAGCACGAGATTCGCCGTCAGCGCCGCAAGGGCCATGAGTGCCGCAAAGGGAGCGGTCAGCAGCTTGTCTTTCATGTCGTCTCCTTCTGTAGGTCTTGTTAGGTGGCATCGAGTATTGCTACCTGTAACTCGTCTTCACAAGGCAGCAATTCCATTGCATGGAACACCTTCCGGAGTACCCGCCCGGCGGGACATCCGGGCCCTGGAGGCGCCCCATGGAGCGGATGCACGTCGGCCTGCCTTTGCCGGCGACTCAATGCCGTGAGGAAGAAGCCGCACGCCGTCCAATGGAAGGCTCATGGCCTCTCACGGCCGCGATCGCGGCGTCAAGCGCAGCAGCCGCGCCTCGTTCGAGTCCTCGAGGAGCCAGATGGCACCGTCGCGGGCCACCGCGACATCGCGGATGCGGTGCCCCATGTCCCAGCGATCGGCCTCGCGCGCCCGGCCGTCATCATCGAACGCGATGCGCACGAGCGCCTGGGCGCGAAGGCCGCCGATGAGGGCCGAGCCGTTGAAGTCGGGAAATGCCTGTCCGGCATAGAAGGCGAGGCCTGCCGGCGCAATCACCGGGTTCCAGTAGATGCGCGGCGCCTCGAACTCCGGCCGGGTGCTGTGGTTTGGGATGGGCGTGCCGTCGTAGTTGTCCCCGTTCGAGACCAAGGGCCAGCCATAGTTGAGGCCCGGCCGAATGAGATTGAGTTCGTCTCCGCCCAAGGGGCCCATCTCGTGCAGCCACAGGCGCCCATCGGGTGCGAACGCAAGTCCATAGGGGTTGCGGTGGCCCGTGGTCCATGTCTGGGCCCGCACGCCGCCTTGACTGGCCAAAGGGTTGTCGTTGGGCACGCTGCCATCGAGATTCAGCCGAAGCACTTTGCCGAGTGCCTGGTCGGGATCCTGGGCCGTGGCGGGCCGCATCCTGTCGCCAGACGTCAGGAAGAGGTGCCTCCCGTCCGGGGAGAAGGCGATGATGCCGCCCGGCTGGCCGCCTGAGCCCTTGGGCAACTGGCGCCAGATCACGCGCAAGCTGTCGAGCCCGACCCTGCCGCTATTCTCGCCCAGGCGTGCCAGCGCGAGTGCCAGGCCGCTGCCTTGGGTACCAGGTTCTGCATACGTCAGATAGACTGATCGATCGCGATCGAACTGCGGCGAGACGGCAACATCCAGCAAGCCGTTCTGGCCCACGTTCGCAACCTGTGGCACACCGTCCACCTGGCGCTTCGCACCGGACTGCGTCACCAGGAAGAGCCGCCCGGCCTTCTCGGTCACGAGCATCCGACCGTCGGGCAGGAAGGCCAGCGCCCAGGGCGAATCGAAGGTCGCGACCGCCGACTCGACGAACGGCTTGGTCGGGTTGGGCGCACGGGAGCCGGCGTTCTGCTGCGCGGTGGCAGGCATCTGGCTGCCGGCCGCCAGGAGCGCTACCGCGGCGATCGCGGCCCTGCGGCTGATCGGAAGACGAGAGGACTGCACGCACATCCTTGATGGGCCCGCGCTCACGCACAGGAACGATCGGTGGAGGAATGGGTGGCAAGCCGCAGTGCGGAGCGGGAGCGCCCGCCCTGAGAGGGGCCTGCTGGCTGTCGATGCTCGCGGTGCGTCGCCCCTTTGCCAAGGCCTATTCGCCGCAAAGGCTATGAAGGCAACCTTATCAATGGCGGGCAGCGGTGCCACGCGTCACGCCGCGGACGCGTGGCGGTTGTCCGCGCCACCGATGCGGTGGCGCCAGATGACCCTCAGCAGCGCTCGATGACCAGCGCGATGCCCTGTCCGACCCCGATGCACATGGTGCACAGGGCGTAGCGCCCACCGGACTGCCCCAGCTGCTCGACCGCCGTGGTGACGAGGCGCGCGCCGCTCGCCCCCAGCGGATGGCCGAGCGCGATGGCTCCGCCGTTGGGATTGACGCGTGGATCGTCGTCGCGAACGCCCAGCTCGCGCAGCACGGCCAGCGCCTGCGAAGCAAATGCCTCGTTGAGTTCAATCACGTCCATCTGGTCCAGGCTGAGGCCCGTCAACGCCAACACCTTGCGGGTCGCCGGCGCGGGTCCAATGCCCATGATGCGCGGCGGCACGCCGGCGGCTGCCATGCCCAGGACACGCGCGCGCGGCGTGAGGCCATGGCGCGCGGCGGTAGCCTCGTCGGCAAGCAGCAGCGCGCAGGCGCCGTCGTTCACTCCGGACGCATTGCCCGCGGTCACGGTGCCGTCCGGACGGACCACGCCCCTGAGCTTCGCCAGCGCTTCGATCGTGGTGGCGCGCGGGTGCTCGTCCTGGGCGACGAGAACGGGTTCGCCCTTTCGCTGCGGGACCGCGACCGGCACGATCTCCCGGGCCAGGCGCCCGCTCGCCTGCGCCGCGAGCGCCTTGGCCTGGCTGGCCGCCGCGAAGCGATCCTGGTCCTCGCGGGAGATGCGGTAGTCGACCGCCACGTTCTCCGCCGTCTGAGGCATCGAATCCACGCCGTGAGCCGCCCTCATCGCCGGATTGATGAAACGCCAGCCGATGGTGGTGTCTTCCAGACTGGCCGTTCGCGCGAACGCCTGCTCGGCCTTGCCCATCACGAATGGCGCACGGCTCATGCTCTCGACGCCGCCCGCTACCATCAGGCCGGCGTCGCCGCTGCGGATCGCGCGCGCAGCCGTTCCGACAGCGTCCAGGCCCGAGCCACACAGGCGGTTCACCGTGCTGCCGGGCACCTCGACCGGCCAGCCGGCGAGCAGCGCGGCCATGCGCGCGACATTGCGGTTGTCTTCGCCGGCCTGGTTGGCGCACCCGAGAATCACATCGCTGACTGCCTGCCAGTCCACCGCTGGGTTGCGTTCCCGCAAGGCGCGTAGCGGCACTGCGGCGAGATCGTCGGCACGAACCGACGCCAGGCTACCGCCGTAGCGGCCGAAGGGGGTGCGAATGGCATCGCAAATGAAAGCATGTCGGGTCATCGTGTTCATCCCTGCTTGGGGTCCAGAAGTACGTCGGGGTCGCCGGCCTTGAAGCCTGACCCGCTGAGCCCCGCCAGCCAGACAAGCTCTTGGCGCAGCGCTTCGCGCCCTCGCTGACGTGCCCACCAGACGGGGCCGCCCTGCCAGCGCGGGAAGCCATAGCCGTTGACCAGCACCAGGTCGACGTCGGCCGTCTGGAAGGCCACCCCCTCGGCCACGAGCAATGCCGCCTCGTTGACCATCGACAGCAGCGCTCGGCGCTGGACCTCCTCCGCGGCTAGGCTTCGGCGCACAAGGCCTTTCGCGCGGCTTGCCTCGTCGATCAGCGCGTGCACCGCCGCGTCGACCTGCGGACGCGCACCGCCTTCGGGATACGCGTAGTAGCCCAGACCTGTCTTGCGCCCCAGGCGGCCCCGCTCGCACAACCGATCCGGAATCTCCACGTAGCGTGCTGCCGGATCGCGGCGCGCGGCCTGCGCCTGGCGCATCCGCCAGGCGATGTCCAGGCCGGACATGTCGGCGACGGCGAAGGGCCCCATCGCGAAGCCCCAGGCCTCGAGCGCCGCGTCCACATCACGCGGGTAGGCACCCTCCTCCAGCATGAACTCGCACTGCCGCCGGTAGGCCGCATAGATCCGGTTGCCGATGAAACCGAACGCGTTGCGCGTGAGCACCGGCAGCTTGCCCATCCGTTTGGTCAGCTGTACGCCGGTCGCCAGCGCCTGCGCGGAGGATTTCGCGCCGCCCACGACCTCGACCAGGCGCATCACCTGGGCAGGACTGAAGAAGTGCAATCCGATGACGTCCTGCGGACGCCCCGTGGCCGCGGCGATGGCATCCAGATCGAGGTAGGACGTGTTCGAAGCCAGCACAGCGCCAGGTCGCGCCACGCCGTCGAGTCGCTCGAAGACCGTGCGCTTGATGGCCAAGTCTTCGAACACGGCCTCGATGATCAGGTCGGCCTCCCTGATCCGCGCCCAGTCCAGGGTCGGCGCCATCCGCTGCTCACAATCGGCCGCCCGCTCCTTCGCGAGCTTGCCGGCGGCCACGCGCGATGCGTAGTGCTTGTTCACACGATCGGTACCGCGCTGCAGGGCATCGGCGTCCTGCTCCACCAGCAGCACCTGGCAGCCGGCGTCGAGCGCGGCGATCGCGATGCCGGAGCCCATGGTGCCCGCGCCGATGACGGCCACGCTGTGCACGGCCTTCGGGTCCGTGCCCTCGAGGGGTGCGGGCCGGGCAGACTGCCGCTCGGCGAAGAAGAGGTGGCGAAGAGCGAACGCATCGGGCGCCACGCGCAGGGCTTGGAAGGCCTCCCGCTCCTGGTACAGCCCCTCATCGAAGTCCCTCGCGCCCGTCGAGCGGACCGCCACGATGGCTGCGGCGACGTTCGGCCGGTTCCTCCCGGCCTTCAGGGCCCTGGTGGCCGCCTCCTCGAAGGCCGCCGCGTCATCGGCCGGCACCGGCAGATCGCGCACCCGGCGCTTGGCGCCCATCTCGCTCGCGTAGCGCAGGGCTGCTGTGCGCAGGTCGGCGTCAACGACCGCGTCAATGATTCCCGAGACCAACGCCTCCGCGGCGCCGACACGCTCGCCACTACAGATCATTTTCAGAGCGCGGGGTCGGCCCACCAGGCGCGGCAGGCGTTGCGTGCCGCCCGCCCCCGGGATGATCCCCAGCGTGACCTCCGGCAGCCCCACGACGGTCCCTCGCAGCGCGACGCGCGCATCGCAGCCCAGCGCCAACTCGAAGCCACCGCCGAGCGCCGCACCGTGCAACGCCGCGACGATGGGCTTGCCGCACCGCTCGATCGCCTCGATCACGGCCGGCAGCTGTGGATCCTGCAGGGGCTGGCCGAACTCCCGCAGGTCGGAGCCTGCGACAAAGGTATTGCCGGCGCCCATGATCACCGCCGCGCGGATCTCGCTGTCGGCTTCCGCCTGCGCGACGGCGTCCACCAGGCCGGCCCGCACGGGTGCCGACCCGGCGTTGATCGGAGGGTTGTCGATCAGGATCAGCAGGACCTCACCCTCGCGCTCGCAGCGCACCACCGGGGATTGGCTCATCGCGGCCTGCCTTCAGGCGAACGCCGGCTGTGCCGAGGGGACGGAGCCGCTGGCCTCCCCCGTCTCGGCGGGCGCCAGCACCACGACGCCGTCGGCTGCGCGGACCCCCTTCCCTTCCGGGAGCACGAAGAGCGGATTGATCTCGGCCGTCTCCAGCCGTGCACCGAGATGCCCGGCCATGCGGGAGAACGCGACGACCGCGTCGATCAACGCCTCAACGTCGGCCTTGGGCCGTCCGCGGTAGCCGTCGAGCAAGGGGTAGGTCTTGAGCGCCTGCACCATGGCACGCGCGCCCTCGCGGGTCAGCGCGCCGCCCGCAGGCACCATCCGCAGCACGGTGTCGTTGATCAGTTCGGCGGTCACGCCACCCATGCCCAGCAGCACGGCCGTGCCCAGGGCATCACGGTGCATGCCCAGGATCAGCTCCGTGCCGCTGGACACCATCTCCTGCACGAGGTAGGCGTTCGGAGCGGCACCGGCCTTCTCGCGCACCTCGTCGCGCATCGCCGCCAAGCGCTGGCGCACCTGGTCCGCCGGGACCGCCACGGCGACGCCGCCGACCTCGGTCTTGTGCGTGATCGCGCGCGAGCGGATCTTCAGGACGACCTTGTCGCCGAGCGACTGCGCGGCGCGCTGTGCCTCGTCGCCATCGGCCACGGACACCTCGCGCACCCCGGGAACCCCGAAGCGGGCGAACAGGGACTTCGCCTCGGCCTCGTCGAGCGAGCCGGCCGGCAGATCACCGATGTCGACGGGCGCACCCGCCTCATCGTCGACCTGCTGCACGTTGGCGCCGCTGTCGAGCAAGGCCACCAGCGCGGTCGTGCAGCTCTCGGGCGCCGCGAAGGCCGGCACGCCGCGCTGGTTGAGCAGCGCGGCCACCTCTGGCGCATGCGGGCTCACGTATGCCAGCACCGGCTTGTCCGACCCCGGCAGGCAGTCGTGGATGGCATCGGCCATCAGATCGGGCATCGCCAGCGCCGAGGAACCCACGATCACGACCACGGCGTCGTAGGTTGGACTGGCCAGCAGCGCCCGGATCGCGGCGCGCAACAGGTCGGGCTGCAGGCCCGCGAGCGTCACGTCGATGGGATTGCGGTCCAGCACGGAAGGGCCGCCCGCTTGCAGCTCGCGCAGCAGCTGTGCGGTCGCCGCATCCGGCGGGGGGGCTTCGAAGCCGGCGACCCCCAGGCTGTCGGCGACCAGCGTGCCGGCACCGCCCGTGGAGGTGAGGATGGCCACGCGGCGGCCGCGCAGGCGGCGCCCCGATGCCAGAGCAGCGGGAATGTCCAACAGGTCGGCGAACGTCCCGGCCCGGATGGCACCGACCTCGCGGAACAGGGCGTCGTACATGCGGTCCGCGCCAGCAAGCGCCCCCGTATGCGACGCCGCGGCGCTGGCGCCCGACTCGGAACGGCCGATCTTAAAGACGACGAGGGGTTTGCCTGCGCGCGCGGCCTTCAGGGCCGCGGCACGGAACTTGGCGACATCGCGCACGCCTTCCATGTACAGCGCGATCACCTGAGTCGCGTCATCGTCGGCGAGATGGTCGATGAAGTCCGCCATGTCCAGGTCCACCTCGTTGCTGGTCGAGATGAGCTTGGAGAAACCGATCCCGCGCGCCGCGCCGCGGGACAGCAGCGAACCCAGAATGCCACCGCTTTGCGAGACCACCGCGATCGACCCCCTGGCGAGTTGATCAATTTCCAGCGCGCCGCTGGCCGACAAGGTGATGTGGTCGGTCAGGTTCACGAGCCCGATGGTGTTGGGGCCGAGCAGGCGCATCGGGCCGGCCGCCTCAAGCAATTGCGCCTGGCGCGCCTGGCCCTCTGGGCCGGTCTCGGCGTAGCCGCTGGCCAGGATGATCGCTGCGCTGGTGCCGCGCTGGGCCAGATCCCGCACCGCAAGGTGGGCACGCTCTGCGCCCAGCAGGACGATGGCGACATCCGGTGCCTCGGGCAGCGCGCCCACGTCGGGGTAGCAGGTCAGTCCGGCGATGCTTTGCACCTTCGGGTTGACCGGATAGATCCGGCCCTGAAAGCCGTGCTTCTGCAGATAGGTCACCGGGCGCCCCGAGGTCTTGTTCAGGTCCGCCGAGGCGCCGATGATGGCCACGCTGCGCGGGTTCAGCAGACGGGCGACCCGGTCCGGGCCGGTCGCGGCGCTCGTGGAGTGGATGGCGGTCATGGCGTTCATTCCTTCTTGGCGGACTTGTCGAGGAAGGCGTTGACCGCCTCGCGGTGCTCTTGCGAGCTGTAGCAGATGGCCTGCGCCTGGCTTCCCATGCCGAAGACCTGCTCGGACTGCAGCTCGAAGCTCTGGTTGAGGATGGTCTTGCCCAGCGCCAGGGCGGTGCGCGATCCGACGGTGAGCTCACGCGCCCACGCGACGGCATCGGCGAGCAGGGACTCGGGCGCGCTCAGCCGATCGGCGATGCCGAGTTCGCGCGCCTCGGGCGCCCGCACGGTCCGCCCCGTGAAGATGAGTTCCTTGGCCTTGACCAGCCCCACGCGGCGCGGAAGGAAGTACATGCCCCCACCGTCCGGAATGAGCCCGCGCAGCACGTAGTTCCAGGCGAAGCTGGCGTGCGGCTCGCTGGCGATCACGAAGTCGCAGGCCATCGCGAGGTCCGTGCCGAGGCCGGTGGACGCGCCGTTGACCGCGGCGATGGTCGGCTTGGCCAGGGTGTGCAGGGCCGTGAGCGCGTGATGGGTGCGCTGCTGGCGCGACCAGCCGTTGAAGGCCACTTCGCCGGCAGGCGCCTGCATGCGCTGCTGCATGGCGCGGATGTCGCCACCGGCGCAGAAGGCCTTGCCGTTGCCCGTGAGTACCACGGCGCGCACCGCGTTGTCGCGGCCGAGCTGATCCAGCGCGTCCATCAGTTCGGCGCGCATGTCGTCGTTGATTGCGTTGCGCACGTCCGGGCGGTTGAGGGTCAGGATGCCGACGCCGTCGTCGACGCGCAGTTCGATGTAGGTGGAGGTCATGGTTGTGAATACTCGTTGGGGTTGCAGCAACTGTCAGTCCGCCGTGATGCGGGCGTCCCGGATCACCTTCTGCCAGCGTGCCTGTTCCGCATCGACGTAGCGGGTCAATTCGGCTGGCGCCGAGGCGGTGATGACCAGGCCCTCGTTCTCGACCCGCTTCTTGAACGTGTCGCTGGCGGCCGCCTTCCTGATGGCACCGTTCAAGCGGGCCACCACGTCGGCCGGCGTTCCCGCCGGCGCGTAGATGCCGTACCAGCTCTCGGCGACGTAGCCCGCGACGCCACTCTCGGCGATCGTCGGCACCGTCGGCATGGCGGGCGAGCGCTGCGCCGACGTCACGGCGATCGCCCGCAGTTTCCCGCTGTGGACGTAGGGTGCGACACTGGCCGCGGTGGAGAACATCATGTCGATCTGGCCGCCCAGCAGGTCCGTGATGGCGGGACCGGCTCCTCGGTACGGCACGTGGGTCAGGTCGACCCCGGCCATGCTCTTGAACAGCTCCGCGGCGAGGTGCGCCGACGTGCCGTTGCCGAAGGAGCCATAGGTGAGCTTGCCCGGCGTACGCTTGGCCTCTGCGACCAGGTCGGCCACGGTCCGAAAGGACCGGTCCGGGCGGACGACGAGTACGTTGGGCGAACGGCCGATCAGGCTGACCGGCGTGAAGGCTGTCGCATGCGCATAGGGCAGCTTGGCCTGCAGGGTCGGATTGACGGCGTGCGCAAAGGTCGCGATCACCAGCGTGTAGCCATCGGGTGCGCTCTTGGCGACCGCATCGGTGCCGATCACCGTTCCCGCGCCCGGCTTGTTGTCGACGATCACCGTCTGGCCCAAGTCCTGGGCCATGCCGGAGCCAAGCACGCGCGCGATGAGGTCGGTCCCGCCTCCCGCCGCGAACGGCACCACGATGCGGATCGGCTGCTTGAGAGGAAAGCTCTGGGCGGACGCGACCTGCAGGCCACACATGGTGCTCGCCAGGAGCAGTCCGACCACCGCTCTGCGGAGCGGACCTCTTGTTGACGGAATGGTGCTGGTCACTTTCTTGTCTCCACGAAGTTGCAGGACGCTTCGGATCGGCATCGGAGGCCGGAGGCATATGCCGGCCAGGCAGCGATCTCTTCGAACCGAGCATAGATGGCGGCGCCCGGAAAGGCATCTCTTCAATTCCAATGTATGGAATCGTTCGCCCACCTTTTGCGGCGCGGCAAGCCCGTCTGGAGCCGCCGCGGACCGGCACCCGTGTGCACTTCTCGAGTGGCGTATCCGCGCCCCGGGGCGTCGCAAGTTGGCAAGACAAGGGCGCGCAGCCCCGCCGCCCTGGTGCCGGTTCACGAGCGATGGGGCTAGAAGCTCACGTGCTACGGACACTGCTCGACGCTGACAACCCGTCTGTCAGGGGCGCATGGACATGGCCGATCCGAGCGTGCCGAGACCCGCCCGGATACACTCGAATTCCAAGCAATGGAAGAAGAGCGCCTATCTTGAGTGTGCCGCCGATGTCCCGAATGACGCCCTCACTCGACGAGAAACCCGGGATATCGCCGGCGAACCGATCGCTCGAACGCGGCGTCGAGATCCTGCGGGCATTTCGTCCGGGCTCCGAATTGCTGGGCAACGCCGAGCTCGCCGAGCGCACCGGTCTCTCGCGTTCGACGGTCAGTCGACTGACGCAGACGCTGGTCGGCGTCGGGATGCTGCAACAGGAACCTCACCTTCGGCGCTATCGGCTCGCGCCCGCCGTCCTGAGCCTGGCACATGCAATGCGCAGCGGGTCGACCGTGCTTCATCTCGCAGCCCCGATGATGCGCGCGCTGGCGGAACAGCAGAAGATCAACGTCGGCCTGGCGGCCGCCGACCGGGACGAGATGGTGTACCTGGAGTCCATCCGCTACAACCGCCGCGTGTCACTGCGCAACGTCGTCTCCGGTCAGCGCGTGCCGATGGAGCTCACCTCCCTGGGCCGCGCCTACCTTGCAGCGGCGGACGAGGCCCGGCGCAAGACGCTGCTGTCCTTGTTCAAGAGCAGGCGCGCCGACTGGCCCTCGTTGTCCGCGGAAATCAAGCGGTCCATCGAGCACGTGGGCGCGAAGGGGTATTGCGTCGCCTCGTGGCAGCCCGAGGTCGTCGCTCTCGCAGCGCCGATCGTGGCCGATGCGTCTTCAATCTTCGTGGTCAACGTCAGCGTTTCCACGCCGGAACCGATGTCCAGCGTAGCGCGCGAGCTTGCACCGCACCTCCTCGACCTTGTCGCACGTTTGGACAAGGCGATTTGCGCCGCCGACGCGAACGGTGCCGACGCACAGGCTTGAGCGGCTCGCCGGGGCGGCTTCGACCGCTATCGGGTCCGTCTGCAGCTGGCCCGTCCTGCCCAGGCCGTCTCATGTGCACAAGGGGCGCTGCTCGACGGCATCCCTGACCGCGCGCAAGGCGCGCCCACAGTCCTCGCGCGTGAGTGGACCGCCCAGGCACAGGCGGAGGGCCTCCGGCGGCATGCGGTCGGTGGAGAAGGCCTGGCTGGCCACGGCCGCCACGCCCAGCCCCTGCAGCCGCAGGGACAGCTCGGCGCTCACGCAACGCCTGCCTTCGTCTTCGGCAAGCGGCAGCCAGAAGTGGAAGCCCTGCGGATGGGCGCGCAGGCCCAGGTCGCCCAACAGCTCGCGCGCCAGCGCACTGCGCCAGGTGCATTCGGAGCGCATCGCGTCCAGCACCTGCGCGCCCAAGCCCGACTCGAGCCAGCGCGTGACCAGCCCCGCGGTCCAGGGCGGGGCCATCACGGTGGTGGCCCGCAGCGCCCCGGCCAGCCGCTGGGTGGCCGCTTCCGAAGGAGCCAAGACGAAAGCGTTGCGCAGTCCGGCGCCCAGCCACTTGGAGGTGCCGCTGACGTAGTAGGTCAGGCCCGGGGCAAAATCCGCCAGCGGCGGCGGTATCGCGGGCGGCAGCATCCCGTAGGCGTCGTCCTCGATCATGGGCACGCTGTGGTGCGAAGCGATGTCCGCCAGCTCCTCGCGCCTCGCCAGGGACAGCGTCGCAGTGGTCGGGTTGTGCAGATTGGGGCACAGGTACAGTGCACCGATCGGCGTGCTCTTGCAAACATGCTCGAAGGATTGCGGCAGGACGCCCTCCTCATCGCACTGCAAAGGCTGCAGCCGGGTGCCCAGCTGCGTGGCGATCGCCTTGAGCCCGGGGTACAGCAGGGATTCCACCGCCAGGCCCTGTCCCGGCTTGACCAACAGACTCAGCAGCGCCAGCAGGATGCTGTGGATGCCCGGCGCCACGAGCGTGCACTTTGAGCTGGCCTGTGGCACCCACTGGCGCAGCCAACGCGCGGCCGCATCGCGGTCGGCGGGCGTTCCGCCGAAATCCTGGTAGCGCATCAGGTCGCCCAGGGCGGCTTCGGCCAGATGGGCGGCGGCCTCCTCCTGGAGTCTGCGCGCGAGCGGGTGGTCCGCCGCCAGCTCGGGCGGCATGTTCATCGTCATCTCTGCGCCGGTGCCAGCCCTCAGCGGCAGGCCGATGAAGGAGCCGCGCACATAGGAGCCCAGGCCGGGCCGCGAGGCGATCAGGCCGCGCTCACGCGCCTGCGCGAAGCCGCGCACCACCGTCGTGTAGTTCAGGCCGAGCACCTGAGCCAAGTCGCGCAGCGGCGGCAGACGGTCGCGCGGCGCCAGCCGCCCGCGCTGCAGATCCTCGACCAGCAGGTCGGGAATGAGCTGATAGGCCGGCAGCTCGCTGTGCTGCAGTCGGGGGATCCAGTGCGTGAAGGGCATGGCGGGGAAACAGCGCAGTGGGAGCGGGTCGGTGATCCCCGGAGCCAAGCGCAAACCGTGCCTACCGCGGCAGCCGCGCGGGGCCTTGTTTCGGTGCATCGCGTCATTGATCGGATGCATTGATCGCATCTGCACGCGCCGCCTCTGGTGCGGCAGGCGGTCGCGGCGCGCGGCCACGGCCGCCCTTGCCGGAGGGCTCCAGCGCACGCAGAACGGTCTTGATCGGCCATTGATTGGACGCGACCGCGGGCAGCGGGTACGACCTTCGCAATGCAGTTGGCGCCGCCGCGCGAGGCACTCCCTGGATGGCTGATCGCATCGGCGGAGATTGCATCCAGCTCCCTTACCGCAACCCAGCAACCAACGAGGTTTCCATGCCCCAAGTGACCCATCCCGCCGCCCAGAAGGGCGACTTCCTGGTCGATTACGAAGAGAAGGTCTTCGAGGACGTCAAGGCCGAACCGGGCGAGAAGGCCCTGGTGACCTTCCACACGGTGGCCTTCGAAGGCTCCATCGGCTTCGTCAACCTGCTGCAGGCCACGCGGCTGCAGCGCAAGGGATTCGAGACTTCCATCCTGCTGTACGGCCCCGGCGTGACGCTGGGCGTCAAGCGCGGCTTTCCGAAACTGGGCGACTCGGCCTTCCCCGGCCACCAGAACTTCAACGAGCAGATCACCAAGTTCATCGCCGAGGGCGGCAAGGTCTACGCCTGCCGCTTCGCGCTGCAGGCGCTGTATGGCCACGGCGAGGGCGCGCTGATCGAGGGCGTGCGCCCGATCAATCCGCTGGACGTGCTGGACATCGTGCTGCTGCACCGCAAGCAGGGCGCCTTCATCCTGGACACCTGGACGCTCTGAACGCGGCGCCGGAGCACCGACCATGGCCACCACGACGAGGAAGACCGTGCGCGCCGCCGCCGCGCAGATCGCGCCCGACATCGACAGCGCCGACGGCACGCTGGCGCGCGTGCTCGAGACCATCGGGCAGGCGGCGCGCCAGGGGGTGGAGCTGATCGTCTTTCCGGAGACCTTCGTTCCCTACTACCCGTACTTCTCCTTCGTGCAGCCGCCGGCGCGCCAGGGCGCCGACCACCTGCTGCTGATGCAGCGCGCGCCCACCGTGCCCGGCCCGCTGACCGACGCGGTGGCCGGCGCGGCGCGCCAGGCCGGCATGGTGGTGGTGCTCGGCGTGAACGAGCGCGACCACGGCAGCCTGTACAACACGCAGGTGCTGTTCGACGCCGACGGCCGCCTGCTGCTCAAGCGCCGCAAGATCACGCCGACCTACCACGAGCGCATGGTCTGGGGCCAGGGCGACGCCAGCGGCCTGAAGGCGGTGGACACGCGCGTCGGCCGCGTCGGCGCCCTCGCCTGCTGGGAGCACTACAACCCGCTGGCGCGCTACGCGCTGATGGCGGATCACGAAGAGATCCACTGCGCCCAGTTCCCGGGCTCGCTGGTGGGCCCCATCTTCGCGGAGCAGATGGGCGTGACGATCCGCCACCACGCGCTGGAGTCCGGCTGCTTCGTCGTCAACGCCACCGGCTGGCTGCACGAGGCGCAGATCCGCCGGCTGATGCCCGACGAGAGCCTGCAGGGCGCCCTGCGCGGCGGCTGCCACAGCGCCATCGTGTCGCCCGAAGGCAAGTACCTGGCCGAGCCGCTCACCGAGGGCGAAGGCCTGGTCATCGCCGACCTGGACCTGTCGCTGATCGACAAGCGCAAGCGGATGATGGATTCGGTCGGCCACTATGCCCGCCCGGAACTGCTGAGCCTGGCGATCCGCCGCGACGCCGCATCCACCACGCGCGCGCTGGAACCCGCCGACGCGGCGCCCGCGCCCGCGGCGAACGACCTTCCCCAGGTCACGGAGGCCGCATGAACGCCGGCACCCGCGAGCTGATGACCGAGCTGCAGACGCGCGGCCTGCGCCTGCAGGCGCCGCAGGCCGGCGCCGCCAGCCGGCGCGGCGGCGCCGGCCCCTCCGACCACAAGGCCGTGACGGTGGACGGCGTGACGCTGATGGTGCCGGTGCACACGCACGGCGCCTTCGACTCGCCCTTCGTGGCCGACGCGCCCGGCGCCGACGGCCTGGCGACGCTGCGCCACGGCACCATCCCCATCGCGCAGATCAGCTTTCCGCGCACGCCGAAGTTCTATGCGCGGCAGACGGCGGACGGCATTCCCTACCAGCAGATCGCCACGCTGCACGGCACCGACGTGCTGGCCACCACGGTGCTTCAGACCTGCATCCGCTACGAGAGCCGCCGCAAGGCCTGCCGCTTCTGCGCCATCGGCCAGTCGCTGGCGGCCGGACGCACCATCGCCCACAAGACGCCCGCGCAACTGGCCGAAGTCGCCAGGGCCGCCGTCGAACTCGACGGCGTGCGCCACATGGTCATGACCACCGGCACGCCGCCCACGCGCGACCGCGGCGCCCAGGTGCTGTGCGACAGCGCCGAGGCGGTCAAGGCGGCGGTGGACCTGCCGCTGCAGGTGCAGTGCGAGCCGCCCGACACCGACGCCTGGTTCCAGCGCCTGAAGGACGCCGGCGCCGACACGCTGGGCATGCACATCGAGGTGATCGGCGACGAACTGCGCCAACAGATCCTGCCCGGCAAGACCGAGGTGCCGATGGCGCGCTACTGGGAGGCCTTCGAGGCCGCGGTGGCCGTGTTCGGCCGCGGCCAGGTGAGCACCTACCTGCTGGCCGGCCTGGGCGACAGCCGCGAGACGCTGCTGGCGACCAGCGAGCGCCTGCTGGCGCTGGGCGTGTATCCCTTCGTGGTGCCCTTCGTGCCCATCAGTGGCACGCCGCTGGAAGACCACCCGCCGCCCGGCGCCGGCTTCATGCAGTCGGTGCTGCAGCCGCTGGGCGCGATGGTGCGCGAGGCGGGGCTGCGCGCCAGCGACATCAAGGCCGGCTGCGGCAAGTGCGCCGCCTGTTCGACGTTGTCCGTGTTCGAGGGCGCCGAGGCGCCCGCCGAAATCGCCTGAACGCGAGGAGCCCGTCCCATGAACATCCTGCTCGACGCCCTGCCCTGGCCCGATGCCGCGGCGCTGCCCGCCCCCGCGGCGACCAGCGCCTTCCGCATCCAGTGGGCCGGCATCCCGTGGATGCAGCGCGAGGCGCTGGCGCTGCGCCGGCAGGTCTTCTGCGAGGAGCAGCGCCTGTTCGACCGCGACGACCGCGATGCCATCGACGACGCGCCGCAGACCCGGCTGCTGGTGGCCTGCTCCACGCTGGCCGGCCTGCCGGACGAGGTGGTCGGCACGGTGCGCATCCACGAGGGCGCGCCGGGCCAGTGGTGGGGCTCGCGGCTGGCGGTGGCCGCGCATTGGCGCCGCCATGCGCAGCTCGGCACCGGCCTGATCCGCCTGGCCGTGGGCAGCGCGCATGCGCGCGGCTGCCGCGAGTTCCTGGCCCATGTGCAGATGCAGAACGTGCCGCTGTTCGAGCGGCTGCACTGGCAGCAGGAGAGCGTGGCCGAACTGGCCGGCATGCCCCACGCGCTGATGCGCGCGGACCTGCGGCACTACCCGCCCTGCCGCCACCCGGAGTCGGGTTTCGTGCTGGCCGGAGGGCGCGCGGCATGAGCCCCCGCCCGGCCGTTCCGAAGGGGGCTCGCACCGCAGTGCGAAGCACGGAGCAACCGTCTTGGTTGTCAAGCCAAATGAAGCGAGTCGTCCCAATGCTTGCCGGATCGAGCGATGGCGTTGAGCACGCCCAGCAGCTTGCGCATGGCGGCCACCAGGGCCACTTTCTTGGACTTGCGCGCTGCGAGCAAGCGTTCGTAGAAGGCCCTGAACACTGGGTTATGACGCACGGCCACCAGCGCAGCCATGTACAGCACCTGCCTGATATCTGCTCGCCCGCCGTAGATGGTGCGCTTTCCTCGCATCAGGCCGCAGTCGCGATTGAGCGGCGCCACGCCCACCAGCGCGGCGATGCGCCTGCGGCACAGCGTGCCCAGCTCAGGAAGCAGCGCCAGCAGCACAGCCGTAGTGGCCGTACCTACCCCTTTGACGCTGCCAAGAGCGCTGGCCAGCTCAGCGTGACGCGCGTTGACATGCTCAGCACAGTCACGCTCGATATCCCCCAACTGCGCCTTGAGGAATTCGATGGTTTGCTCGACGCTGGGACGCGCGCTGGCGTGCGAGGTGCGCAAGCGCAGCCGCTCGGCAGTGAGCATGTCCACGAGTTGCCTGCGGCGCAGCACCAGCGCCTGCAGGCGCTGGCGCTGGCGCTGGCGCTGAGCGTCGGCCAAAGGTTTGACAAAGCGCTCGCGCTTCGGATGCTGGTTGAGCACGCGGGCGAACTCGGCCAGCATGCGTGCATCCAGGCTGTCGGTCTTGGCCAGCGCACCCATGGCACGGGCAAAGTCGCGTGCTTGGCGAGGGTTGACCACCGCCACGGCCAGGCCCGCGGCTTGAAGCGCGCAGGCCGCCTCGAACTCATAGCCGCCCGTGGCCTGCAGTACCACCAGGGCCGGGCCAAGTGCCAGCAGTTGAGTGCTCAGCGCCTCAATGGCCTCAGTGGTGTTGGGCTGACTCCAAGTGGCCGGCTGCGCGGTGCTGCCAACCTCCAGAGTGTCGCGCGATACATCGATACCGATAAAGATCGAATCGGACATGTCCTTCTACTCCCATCCTTGTTTATGCGAACTGAGGGTTCCGGCAACCGTTCGGGCTCAAGAAAGACGGTCCAATTCACGCGCCATGTGCTCCGTGACGGGCTTGATCTGCATCCCTTGGTTATCTCGGGCTGCGTGAATCGGTCCGAGATCCAAAGATACAAGGTTATCCAATGAGCGCGGCGCCGGACATCCTGGCCTCGCTGGCCGATGCGCTGCGCGCGGGCCGTGGCTTCGCGCACAAGCGCGACATCGCCCGCGTCATGGAGCAGTTGCAGGCCGACGACAGCGGCGCCGCGCGCACGGCCGTCCCCAACGGCGACGACTGCGCCGCCCTGCCCCTGCCCGGCGGCGGCTATCAACTGCTGGCGATCGAGGGCCTGATGCCGGACTTCGTGCAGCAGATGCCCTGGTTCGCCGGCTACAGCGCGGTGATGGTGAACCTCAGCGACGTGGCCGCCATGGGCGGCCGGCCGACGGCGGTGGTCGATGCGCTGTGGAGCGCCGACGCCGACTCGGCCGGCGAGGTGATCCGCGGCATGCAGGCGGCCTGCCGCCAGTACGGCGTGCCGCTGGTGGGCGGCCACACCAACCTGCGCAGCGACGGCGCGCAGCTCGCCGTCGCGGTGCTGGGCCACGCGCGGCGGCTGATCTCCAGCTTCGGCGCCCGGCCTGGCGACCGGCTGCTGGTGGCGGTGGACCTGCGCGGCCAATGGGAAGGCGCCGCGCCCTTCTGGAACGCCAGCACCCGTGCACCCGCCGCGCGGCTGCAGGCCGACCTGGCGCTGATGGCGGAACTGGCCGAGGACGGCCTGTGCGACGCCGGCAAGGACATCAGCATGGCCGGCGTGCTGGGCACGCTGCTCATGCTGCTGGAATGCTCCGGCCAGGGCGCGCAGGTTCGGCTGGAATCGCTGCCCGTGCCCGATGCCGAGGCCGGCTGGCGCGGCTGGCACGACCCGGCCCCCGAGGCGCAGGCCGCGCGGCTGCGCTGGCTGAGCGCCTTCCCGAGCTACGGCCATGTGCTGGCGGTGCGGCCGGCCCATGCCGGCGAAGTGCTCCGGCGCTTCGCCGCGCACGACATCGCCTGCGCCGACGTCGGCGAGGTCGAGCGCGGCACCCGGCTGCGGGTAAGCCTGGGCGATGCGCAGGCCACGCTCTGGGACCTGGCCGACGAGGGCTTCATCCTGGCGCGCGATACCCGCGCCGCGGAGCCGTGCCATGCATGAAGAAGCCTCCGGCCCGCACGTCGGCCTGCTGATGCACAGCGTGCTGCCGCGCGGCGGCGTGGTCCACACCCTGGAGCTGGCAATCGCGCTGGCCCGCGCCGGCACGCGGGTGACGGTGATGGCGCCCGTGGAGCCCAGCCAGTCGCTCTTTCGCGCCCTGCCCGCCGGACTGCCCCTGCGCTTCCATCCGCTGGCGATGCCGCGCCCGCAGGGCGAAGACCTGGGCGACCAGGTGGGCCAGCGCATCGGCGCCTTGATGCGCGCGCTGCCCGCGGCGATCCGGGCCTCGGGCGTCGATGTCCTGCATGCCCAGGACAGCCTCAACGGCGCAGCCCTCGCGCAGCTCTCGCCCGCCGTGCCCTGGCTGCGCACCGTGCATCACCTGGACGCCTTCGCCGACCCGCGGCTGGCCCGCTGGCAGGACACGGGCTGGCGCTCGGCCCGCGCCGTGTGCTGCGTGAGCGACCTGTGGCTCGGCCATCTGCGCGCCAACGTCGATGTGCCGCCGATCTTCCGCGTCTTCAACGGCGTGGACCTGCAACGCTTTCATCCGGGCCGTGGCGCAGATGACGAAGGCGCCCTGGCCCCGCTGCGCGCCGCGGGCCTGGACGACGCGCCGATCGTGCTCGCCGTGGGCGGCGTCGAAGAGCGCAAGAACAGCGCGCGGCTGCTGCGCGCCTTCGCCCGGCTGCGCCACGAGGTGCCGGCGGCGGCGCGGGCCCGGCTGGTCGTGGCCGGCGGCGCCAGCCTGCTGCAGCACGGGGCGGAGCAGCAGCACTGGCGAGCCGTGCTGCGCGAGACGGGCCTGAGCGAAGGTGCCGGCGCGAGCGTCTGGCGCACCGGCGCCCTGCCCGACCCGGCCATCCCCGCCCTCATGCGCCGCGCCCGGCTGCTGGCCCTGCCCTCGCTGAACGAAGGCTTCGGCCTGGTGGCCCTGGAAGCACTGGCCTGCGGCACGCCCGTCCTGGTCTCGCGCCGGGCCCCCTTCACCGAACACCTGCAAGGCGTAGCCGGCGTGACGTGGTGCGAGCCGCTGGACGACGCCAGCATCGCGCTCGGCTTGGCCCATGCCTGGGCCCGGCCGCGCCTGCCGGCCGCGCCCGAGGTGTGCCACGCGCACAGTTGGCCGCGCAGCGCCAGGGCGCACCTGCACATCTACCAGGGCGTGCTGGCGACGCACCCCACCTCCGAAAGACCCCTGCCATGCCTGCCATGACCTACACCCTGCGCTGGCCCGATGCCAGCCAGACCGCCGCCTACTCGCCCTCGCTGGTGATCCAGGACTACTTCCAGCCCGGGCAGTCCTACGCGCTCGACGAATTCCTGTCGAGGCTGCGCGAAGCCACGGACATCGCCAACGAGCGGGTGCGGGCCAAGTTCGGCTTCGCGTGCTCGCGCGCAGGCGATCAACTGCGCAGCCTGGAGGCCCTGGCCGCCCGCTTCTCGTCCCTGCCCGGCGCGCGCGTGGAGGTCCTGGGCTTCGGCCCGGCCGATTGACGCCCCGCCCCTTTCCATCCACATCCACCCAGCGAGACTCCCATGAGCACCCCCACCCCCCTTGCGCCCCGCTACCCCGTCGTCGTCATCGGCGGCGGACAGGCCGGTCTGTCCACCAGCCACTGCCTGAAGAAGGCCGGCATCGCCCACGTCATGCTGGAGAAGCGCGAGATCGGCCACGCCTGGCGCCACCAGCGATGGGACACGTTCTGCCTGGTCACGCCCAACTGGCAATGCCGCCTGCCGGACTTCCCCTACCAGGGCGGCGACCCCAAGGGCTTCATGCTGCGCGACGAGATCGTGGACTATCTGGAAGCCTTTGCCCGCAAGACCCAGCCGCCCGTGATCGAAGGCGTGAGCGTCCGGCGCGTCAGCCGCCACGTGAGCGGCGCGCTGGAAGTGGACACCACCCTCGGCACCTGCCTGGCCGACCACGTGGTGGTCGCCACCGGCGGCTACGACATCCCGATCGTGCCGCCCTGCGCGCACAGCCTGCCGCCCTCGGTCACCCAGGTGCACTCCGTGGCCTATCGCAATCCACAGCAACTGCCCGAAGGCGAAGTGCTGGTGGTCGGCTCCGGCCAGTCCGGCGTGCAGATCATGGAAGACCTTCACCTGGCGGGCCGCAAGGTGCACCTGGCGGTCGGCTCGGCGCCGCGGTCGCCGCGCATGTACCGCGGACGCGAATCGACGGAATGGCTGCACGAGATGGGCTTCTACAACCTGACCGTGGACCGCCATCCGCTGGGCGACGAGGCGCGCCACAAGACCAACCACTACATGACCGGGCGCGACGGCGGCCACGAGATCGACCTGCGCCGCTTCGCCCTGGAGGGCGTGCGGCTGTACGGCACGCTCGACGACATCCGCGGCACCGAAGTCAGCTTCCGGCCCGACCTCGCCAGGAACCTGGACGAAGCGGACGAGGTGTACTGCAGCATCCGCCGCGACATCGACAACTACATCGCCAAGGCCGGCATCGATGCGCCGGCCGAACCGCCCTTCCACAAGGCGTGGGCCCCCGGGAGCGATCCGACCTCCCTGGATCTTGCCGCTGCCGGCATCACCAGCGTGGTGTGGGCCATCGGCTTCCGCGCCGACTACCGCTGGATCGACCTGCCCGCCTTCGACGGGCGCGGACACCCGCGCTTCGAGCGCGGCGTGTCGGCGGTGCCCGGCCTGTACTTCGTGGGCCTGCCCTGGCTCAACACCTGGGGGTCGGGCCGGTTCCTGGGAGTCGCCGACGACGCACAGTACCTGGTCGAAGTCATCGGACGACGGCAGGCGGCCGCGGCCACGAACGGAGCGAGCGCGGACTGCGAGACGTCCGCGCGGCTGCCGGTCAGCACGGCATCGTGAGGCTTGCCGGGCACCCGTCAAGCGGCCGCCCAGGCCTGGTCCGGCGTCCACGGGTCTGCACGGCCCGACGCGCTGGCCGCGAAAGCAAAACGGCGGCAGCCCCTCCGGTCCCGGCAATTTTCTCAGTAAGCTATAGGTCCTTGAGAATTCCATCTTCAGGACCGATAGATGCTCGACGCACTTTCAATCGACCAATTGCGCACGCTCATTGCCGCGGCGGATGAGGGCAGCTTCTCGGCCGCGGGGGCGCAAGCTGCTGCCTGAGCCGGGGCCGATCGGATTGAGGATGAACTCGAAGTGAAGCGTGTAGAAGGGCGTGTCGCTTTTTCCACCGTCGGGAGTCGGACCCGCGGGGCGCTCGACCCAGTCCGCGATCAGCGCCGAGCGCACGCCGAATACCGCATCCAAGTTCGAACCGCGGGGAGCCCTCGACGTAAAAGGGGGCCGAAGACGGTCGCTTCCGTGCACCCAGCGGGCTTGCGGTTATTGAGCGCCGTGACCAGCGTGGAGAGGCCCAGCGTCGGGCTTGGTAGTCTCCAGCACGGACACGTCTTCCCCCACGCCGAACGCCTCGAAGTTCTGCAGCGACGCGTCATCATAGGAGTACAGGGTGAACCGCTGCGGAATGAATCGCGAGCGTCCCGGGCGCACCACGAAGCTCACCGAGGCGCCCGCGAGGTGAAGGTGGTAGCCGGTCACGACGCCCATGGGTCCCGCGCCGACAACAGCGACCCTCGGAGCGTCGCGGAACGCCGAAGGGTCACGCGGGCCGGTATCTTGTTCCGGCGGCGTCGATGGGGTCGGGGTTTGGTGCGGCATTCCAGCTTCCAAAGTAGGCTCAGTGTCTCGAGCATAGGGCGGCACCGCATGGCTCCGTTAGCACGATTCGCTTGAATACTTGCCTGATCTTCTGAGGCGCAAGCAATGCCGTCTTTTCTGAGCATTGGGAGATCAAGCCATTCAGGCCCCGTAGGCCCTCGAAGGCCTGTGCGGCGAGGGCCTGCAGCGAGGACAATCGTGAGGTGCGGCCACTGGTGCTTGCGACCATCGTATCACTCGTTAGACGCAAGCCAGGATAGATCAGAGCTCAAACAACAAGCCATGCCTGCCATCGAAACGCTCATTCCTTTTCTCGGCATCTCCCTGCTGCTGGCCCTGACGCCGGGACCAGACAATGTGTTCGTTCTGCTGCAGTCGGCGATGCACGGCGCTCGCGCCGGGGCGGTGATCGTTCTCGGGCTGTGCACAGGCCTCCTGGTCCACACCACCGTGGTCGCCGTGGGCCTCGGAGCGGTCCTGGCCGCGTCCACCCTCGCGTTCACAATCCTGAAGATCGCGGGCGCGCTGTACCTGGCCTACCTTGCGTGGAAGGCGTTCCGGGCGCCCGTGGGTTCCCAGGTCGGCTCCGCCTCCGAGAGAGAGCCGGCGCGGCGCGCCTATGTCAGGGGCGTGCTGATGAACCTGATGAATCCGAAGGTCGTGATCTTCTTCCTGGCCTTCCTGCCTCAGTTCGTCGTGGCGCGCAGCGGGACCAGCCCGGCGGTGCAGCTGCTGGTGCTCGGACTGGCCTTCACCGCCGCGACGTTCGTGTCTTTCACGGCCATCGCTTGGTTCTCGGGTGCGTTCGGCACGAACTTCATGCGTTCACCCCGATTGCAGCGGGCGCTCAACTGGTCGGCCGGCCTGGTGTTCCTAGCACTCGCGATCAAACTGGCCATCTCACAGCAGTAGCGGCGGCCTTGTTGCTGACCTGGGGCAGGGATGGCTCAGTGCAGTCCCGTGCGCCCCTCGCGGGCTGTGCGGCTCTGCTGGTCCGCCGCGACGGCGCTGCGCATGGCCTTGATGTCGCGCGCAGGAGGTGCACCGAACTGCCGCCGGTACTCTCGACTGAACTGGGTCACGCTCTCGTACCCGACCTGGAACGCGGCCGAGGCGGCATCTGCGTCCTCGTTCAGCATCAGCCGTCGGGCCTCGTGCAGCCGCAGTTGCTTCTGGAACTGCAGCGGGCTCATCGTCGTGAGCTCGCGGAAGTGGTGATGCAGCGTCGACACGCCCATGCCGCTTTCTTCGGCCAGTTCGTCCACGCTCAGGCGCTTGGTGAAGTCCCGTCGGAGGCGCTCGATGGCTCTGGCGACGCGGCTAGTCTGCGTGCCGATCTGGACCAGTTGGCGCAGCCGCGCCGCTGTCGGCCCTAGGAGGATGCGGTAGAGGATCTCGCGATGGACAAGGGCCTGAAGAAAGGGGATGTCCCCGGGCCTCTCCAGCAGGCGGACCAGACGCACCACGGCATCCAACAAGTCGGCGTCGACCGGTCCGGTCGCCATGCCGGGCCCGCCCGGGTGGGACACGATGCCCCGCACATCCAGGTCCGAGATGACCTGCCGCGCCATTGGCAGGTCCAGTTCGATCTGGAGCGCCGTATAGGGTGTCGCGTCGCTGGCCTGGCTCACCTCGATGATGCTGGGCAAGCCGAAGGTGGTGAGCAGGAAGTTGTCTTCGTCGTACACGAAGGTCTCCTGTCCCAGGCGGACGCGCTTGCTCCCGCGTGCGCTGATGCACAGGCTCGGCTCGAAGACGTACGAGGTCGGCGGGATGGGGGCCGTTGCACGCCCCACCGCGAGACCGGGAACGGGCGTCGGTCCATCGCCCTGCGTCGCGCAGTAACGATCGACGATGCGCGCGATTTCCGCCCTCGCGAGGCGGATCTCCTCCGAACGGTCGATCTCTTCATTCTTCGCCAACATCACGCGGTCTCATCAATGCATAGTGGTGGGGCCAGGGGGGTAGAACAACCCAGCCGCCAGCCCGGCAGTTGCCGACAGCGCCTGACCTGCAGTTCGGTCCCTGGCGCGCAGCGCGGACTCAACTCTTCGACAGTTGCGGCGGCTCACCATCCAGGATGATGGTCTTCGACTCGAGGAACGGCTGCAACCCGGGAATGGAGCCCTCCCGGCCGATGCCGGACTGCTTGAAGCCACCCCATCCGATGGCAAAGTCGCCACGCATGGCATTGTGTCCGACCGTCCCTGAACGGATCTGCCTGGCCACCTGATAGGCCCGGTCGAAATCGTTCGTGTAGACGGTGGCGTTCAGGCCGAAGTCGGAGTCGTTGGCGATGCGGATCGAGTCCGCATCGCTGTCCGACGGGATGACGCAGATCACCGGTCCGAAGATCTCCTCGCGCGCGATCACCATGCTGTTGTCCACGTTGCCGAAGACCGTCGGCTCGACGAAGAAGCCGCGCTCCAGGTGCCGCGGGCGGCCGCCGCCGGCCGCGAGGACCGCGCCTTCCGCTTTGCCCTTTGCGATGTAGCCCTCCACGCGCTGGCGCTGTCGCGCGGTCGCGAGCGGCCCGACCTGGGTGTCGGGGTCGAACTGGTCACCCACCTTGAGGGCTGAGAACACGCCGCTCAGGGCCTCCACCAAGGCGTGGTGGCGCGACCGCTCGACGATGACACGCGTGAGCGCGCCGCATGCTTGCCCGCTCAGGTACAGCGCCGTCGCCGAAAGCGTCTGCGCCGCGGCGGTCAGGTCATAGTCGTCCAGGATGACTGCGGCATTCTTGCCGCCCAGCTCGAGCGAGACGCGTGCCACGCGGTCGGTGAGGATGCCCGCGATCTTCTTGCCGGCGGCCGTGGACCCCGTGAAGGTCACCTTGTCCACGGCGGGATTGCGCACGAGGAGCTCCGAGACCTCGCGGTCCGCGGTG
This sequence comes from Xenophilus azovorans DSM 13620, assembly GCF_000745855.1. Lineage (GTDB taxonomy): Bacteria > Pseudomonadota > Gammaproteobacteria > Burkholderiales > Burkholderiaceae_C > Xenophilus > Xenophilus azovorans. The sequence continues at coordinate 23,981 of NZ_JQKD01000038.1, read as the reverse complement.
ATGATGTTGACCACGCCCTCGGGCAGCCCAGCTTCCCTCACCGCCTCGGCGAACAACAGCGCCTCGCCGGGCGCCTCCGGCGACGCCTTCACGATCACGGTGCACCCCGCGATCAGCGCAGGCGCGACCTTGAAGCAGAGCAAAGGCAGTGGCGCGTTCCAGGGAACGATTGCAGCGACGACGCCCACCGGCTCGCGCACGAGCAGACCGAAATTGCCACCGGCTCGTGGTGCGTGGCGCTCGATGAATGGATAGCTGTCGCCCAAGCCGGCGTAGTACTCGAAGGTCTGCGCTGCAGACGGGATGATGGCCTTCGACAGCGAGTGCACCAGGCCGGTCTGCGCGCTCCAGAGCGTGGCGAACGCGTCGTTGTGCTTCGCCATCGCCTGGGCAATCCGCCGCAGGTAGACAGTACGCTCCGACGGTGACATGCGAGGCCACGGGCCGAGATCGAACGCCCGCCGCGCCGCAAGCACCGCGCTGTCGACGTCGGCGGCCTTCGCCTCGGCGACCGACAGGTAGAGCTCTTCTGTGCCAGGCTGGATGACATCGATCCTGGCGCCCGAGGACGGCGCGATCCAGTCGCCTCCGACGAAGAACTCGCCGGGATGGGAAATGTGCTGATTGATCGGGTTGCTGCTCATGTGCGCTCCTGTTTGCGAGGCCGTTGAAAGGGACCTGGGTCCCCGATGAGGCTTCACTGCAGGGAGGCCTCCTGTGGCACCGATGATGCGATCGAGCGGCGCCGGCGCGTGAGTCCGATCCTGTCTAAATCTTGCCTGATCCTCTGAGGCCCGAGATTCAGGTCCTGCCGGCTGCGGAGCTCCTGTCGCCTGCTCGATGTCGCTCCGCTTCGGGCACAGGGGCGGCGGCGGCGGCAGCGGCCGCGTCCTGCGTGCTGCTCCGCGTTCGCGTGCGGCGTGGCCCACCCTCTCCATAAGTCCCCTCCGCACCGGTTTCTGAAGCAACCCAGCAAAGGGCTTGTCGACTTCAGCCGCTTATCGAACCGTCGGTTCGCACGTAGATTCACCCAGGTCAAAGGCGCATGCAGTGCCGACAACTTCCGGAGAACGAAATGCATACCTGGTTCATCACTGGCGCCTCCCGCGGGTTCGGCGCGCTGATCGCTGAGAAGGCGCTTGCGGCAGGCGACAACGTCGTCGCGGCGGCACGGAATCCCCAGCAGCTCCCCGGGCACCTCAAGGGCCATCCCAAGCTACTCGCGGTTGCCCTGGACGTCACGGACGAAGATCAGGCCCGACGTGCGGTTGCCGCGGCCGTGGAGCGGTTCGGCCGCATCGACGTGCTGGTGAACAACGCCGGCTACGGCCTTCTGGGCGCCGTCGAGGAGGCCACGGCCGAGGAGATCGAGCGGCTCTATGCCACCAACGTCTTCGGCCTGCTGAAGGTGACCCGCGCGGTGCTGCCGCAGATGCGCGCTCAGCGCTCGGGCCACGTGCTCAACCTCTCCTCGATTGGCGGCTACGGCGCGTTCCAGGGTTGGGGTGTCTACTCCTCGACCAAGTTCGCCGTGGAGGGTCTGTCTGAAGCGCTGGCCCTCGAGCTCGCCCCGCTGGGCGTCAGGGTCACCGTCGTCGAACCCGGCTTCTTCCGTACGGACTTCCTGGATGCCAGCTCGCTGGCGCTCAGCCCCAACAGCATCGCCGACTACGCGGCAACGGCAGGCGCCATGCGCGACTTCGCGGCCGGCGCCAACCATGCGCAACCTGGCAACCCGGAGAAGCTGGCCGAGGGCGTGGTGGCCGTGGTCAAAGCGTCGACCCCCCCGCTGCGCATCCAGTTCGGCAGCGACACGGTCGCCCATGTGGAAGCCAAGAACGCGAAGGTCGCCCAGGAGCTCGCAACGTGGCGCAAGCTGGCGCTCAGCACCGACTTCGCATGATGGGTGCCGCGGAAATGTCCGAAACGTCGACCTTGGAGCCCGGTGAGACCGGCTCGCGCAGCAACGGCCTTGCACTTCTTGCGCTGGCGCTCGGCAGCTTCGCCATCGGCACGTCCGAATTCGCCAGCATGGGGATACTGCAGCTGTTCGCCGAAGCGCTGCGCATCGACGTGCCGGTCGCGACGAACGCGATCACGGCCTACGCGCTGGGCGTGGTCGTCGGCGCTCCGGTCATCACCCTGGCCGCAGCCCGCCTCAACCGGCGCGCCCTGCTGCTCGGCTTGATGGCGCTGTTCGTGGCTGGGAACCTGCTGTCCTCGATGGCGGCAGGCATTGCCTCGCTAGCGGCGGCCCGCTTCGTGAGCGGACTGGCGCAGGGTTCCTATTTCGGCGCCGGCGCGGTGGTGGCCACGCATATCGTCGGTGCGGCCCGCGCGGGCAAGGCCTTTTCGCTGGTGGTGTCGGGACTGACCGTCGCGATGATCGTCGGCTCTCCCTTGGCGACCTTTCTGCGGCAGCACCTGGGCTGGCGCAACACCTATCTGGCAGTCGCTGGTCTGGGCGCTCTCGCGCTGGCGGCGCTCTGGGCCTGGACGCCACGCTCGGAGGCACTGCGCGGCAGCCCGGTCCGGCAAGAGCTGGCTGCCCTGGCCCAGCCGCGGGTGTGGACGATGATGGCCGTCGCTGCCCTGGCGGTCTCCAGCATCTTCGCCGTCTACACCTTTATCGGACCTTTCGTGACGGACGCGGCGCTACTCCCGCCGGCCCAGGTGCCGGTCGCCCTTGCGCTGTTTGGCATCGGCATGTCGACCGGCAACATCGTCGGCGGCCGGCTGGCAGATCGCTACCGCCACCGCGGCTTGGTCGTCGGCTTTGGACTGGCGCTGGCGGTACTCGCCGTACTCGGCCTTGGCGGCAGTGACCGGTGGATCCTGATGCCATCGCTGTTCGGTGTCGGGCTGACCACGATGACGGCGATTCCCACCATCCAGGTCCGACTGACCAAACTGGCCCCCTCGGCTCCAACACTGATGGGCGCGATGAACATGGCCGCGCTGAACGTTGCCAACGCCATCGGCGCATGGGCCGGCGGCGCGGCGATTGGGAGCGGCCTCGGCCTGCTCTCGACAGTTTGGGCCGGATTTGCGCTTACGGTGGCCGGCCTGGCGGTCTTCTGGTTCAGCGTACACAGGGCACCGCCGCCGGCCGAGTCAGAGGCCGCCGGCATACTCTCAGGCGCCCAGTGAGCCTATCGTAGTTTCGTGCGCCGCCCTCCGGTCGCTCTGCATGCGTGCGCTTCACGGGCCGCGGTGCCGCGACCCCGGGTACACCTGCCAATGGCGAAAGCGGCCTGAGTTTGTGGGCGTTTCGTTTGGCAACGCGGGCTGAACTTCTTGATCATCTCCTTGGGGTTGAACGTCCCAAGGAGAATTGATCATGGCCGACTCGGATTTCGTCAAACACGATCAGGGCGGCGTCAACGCGCGCATCCTCGCCAGGGAGAGCAAGGCCGACTTCCGCCGGGTCGAGGCCGCCAGCCTCAAGCTCAAGGCGAGCTTCGCGAGCGCAGAAGGCAAACGCCTCTTTATCCGGTACTTCAACACCTTTCAGCTGGGCATTCACTTCATCTCGGTCATCGCGCGAACCCGACTCAGCCATGACGACGTGGCCAAGGTCGAAGGGCACATCCGCACCCAGATGGAACGGGTGGCGGAAGAACTGAACCGCGCACTCGATGGCGCCGAGGCGCTGTTCAAAGCCAACGGAATCTCGAGTGCCGCCACGTACGACACCGTGCCGCTGGAGCTCGAGGTGGGCGTGCTGTCGTCGAGCAGCCGTCGGTATCTCGAGATCCTGGGCAAACTCGACCAGTTGATGCCCGTTCTGCAGACGCTGGAGATCCACGAAGTCATTACCGCCCAGGCTGTCGACATCGAGCGGGCGGCGTTCAAACGGAAGGTCCGGGACGTGGCGAACACCGCGCGCAACCTAGCGACCCGCATGCGGCGCGAGATGAACACCCTCGACGCGCGCCAGGCACCTGGTGAATCCGGTTCGACCGCCGTCCCCCAAGACCCCGGCTCCTCCGCGACGGGCCAGAGTGAACCGGCGGAAGCGATCCAGGCAGGACTGGAGGACGCGGGCGCCAAGGAGGATGTTGAAGACGCCTCGCTCCCGCCACACGAACGGCCAGAGGCCAGTGCAACACCACGGGCCGCAGCCTAGCTGCCTGATATCGCCACGCGACACCGGACGCCACTACTGCCCTTTGTCGAGGCCCGTGCAAGCGCATGCCATCCACGGTCCCGCAGCACGGTAGAGTGACACGGAAGGGCCGCAGAGCAGTCTCCGCCCCAAATCCGCCCGGCAGCGGGCGCGTCGCAGTCGTCACCTGCCTATGGCAGCGCCTCAGCCGCTGCCTGTTGCGCTGCAGGCCAACTTGCCTGTGAACCACTCAGAGGTCCCGCCCGCGGCGCGTTGACCTCCCGCGCGCCTACCAGTCCACAACACCTCCACCTCTGCACCCGGAACGCGTGCCGAGGGGCAGCAGCATTGCGTTCCTTGGCGGCCGATGCCATCAGACCCTATCCGCCGCGACAGAGCCGGTCGTGCCCTCCTCCCAATGGCAAATGCCATGAAAGGACTAGTCATGCAGGCGGCCAGCGCACCTCAACCCTCTCTCCCCACACGCCAGGACCCCGCTCCGTTGATCCTGCCGAGCACCGGCTTTGTTCGGCAGAGCCTTTTGCTGCGATTTGTGCCCTTCTCGAAGTCGACACTCTGGCGACGGGTCAACGCCGGATTGTTCCCCAAGCCGGTCCGCCTGTCCGCCGGTATCACGGCATGGCGCGCCGAGGACATTCATCGCTGGATCGCGGAGCCGCGCTCGTGATTCGGGACCTGCCCCGATCTCGCTGCACGCCCGCGTGGTCCTGACGCTGCGCCTGACCTTCGGGATCGGCGACTCCCATGCTGCCGGATGGCCGAGTGACGGGTGCCATTGGAGATCACGCTGGAGAAACCAATCCTGAGCGGATGGGAGACGCGGGTTACTCCTAATCCGACATTGTTCACGCATGCACAGTCAGATCGACGATCACGGACCAAGATCCGAAGAAAAGCCATTCCAAAGGAGACAAATCATGAAGCGAATACTTGCAGGCACTGCCTGCGCCGTGGCGTCCGTCTCGCTGCTGCTCGCCTGTGGTGGCGGGAACGATGGTGGAGTCTTGCCACCGCCAGGGGGAGCTTCCCCTACCGAGATACAGATGCGAACGCTCTCCTCGCGCGAGGACATGGCCAGTGGCGGCGATGCGGTCATCGAGGTCAAGGTTCCCGGCGGCACGGCCAAGACCTCAGTCAAGCTCAATGGCATCGACATTACGTCCTCCCTCGTCGCGGATCAGCCGGATCGGCTGAGAGGGCGGATCACGGGCCTGGCCGAAGGCAGGAACACCTTGAGCGCGGTGGACGCGACGACCGGAGCACAGCGGGAACTGCAAATCACCAACCATCCCACCCATGGACCGATTTTCGCGGGCCCGCACCAGGTTCCTTGGGTATGCGAAACGGAGGCATCGGGGCTGGGACCGTCGTCGGATGCGCACTGTACCGTGGCCAAGCGTTTCGATTGGTTCTACTACGCGAGCGACTCGACCTTCAAGCCGCTTCCATCCCTGTCGCGGCCCTACCCCGCCGACCTGACGCAGACCACGACGATCGACGGCAAGGTTGTCGACTTCATCGTCCGGGTGGAATCGGGAACGATCGACCAGTCCATCTATCGGATCGCGATCATCGACGACCCCACCAAGCCGATTTCGGATCCCTGGTCCGCCCAGGGCAAGAAGCCGGGAGCCGGCTGGAACGGAAAGCTCAATCTAACCTACGGTGGCTCGTGCAACGTGGGGTACAGGTCCGGGCGGAACAACCTCACTGACATTCTCAACATGTTTCCGGCCGGCACCGAGTTCGGCATCGACCCTCTCGGCCTCGGCTTTGCCGTCGCATTCGCCTCACGGATGACCTTGGGCAACGGATGCGACCTGGTCATCTCCGCCGAGACCAGCGCGATGTTGAAGGAATACTTCGTCGAGCAATACGGGCTGCCGAAGTTCACGATCGGCACCGGTGGCTCCGGCGGCTCTATGCAGCAGCACTTCATCGCGCAGAACTACCCGGGCCTGCTGGATGCGATCACCGCTACCCTCTCATTTCCGGACCTCGTCTCCATCATTCCAGACGTGACCGACTGCGGCCTTTTGACGCACTACTTCAACACCGCCGGTGCCAACTGGCCCGCCTCGCGCCGCAGCCAAGTGGACGGATACTTGGCAAATGCCGCCGGCACCGCCACGACCTGCGCGAGCTGGGACAAGTATGCCCATCAATGGGTCACCCCGACGACCGGCTTCGACCCCGCGGTTCCCGCGAGCGCCATCTACAACGCGTCGACGAACCCAACGGGTCTGCGCGGTGGCTTCACCGCCGGGATGGTCAATGTCTTCGGAATCGATCCGAACACCGGCTTCGCGCGGATGGTCTACGACAACGTCGGGGTGCAGTATGGGCTCAACGCACTCCAGCGGGGCACCATCTCCGTGGATGAGTTTCTCGACATCAACCAGAACATCGGCGGACTGGACGTCGACGGCAACTACATTCCGAGTCGAACCTCCGGCGACCTTGAAGGGATCAAGAATGCATACAGATCCGGCGTGCTCTCGTCAGGCGCCAACATGACCCTCCCTGTGATTGACGCGAGGGTGTATACCGACGATGCCATCGACATCCACACGCGGATCCGGACCTTTTCCATGATCGATCGCCTGGTCGTCACCAACGGCACGGCAGCGAACCAGGTCAACTGGATCACCGCCCGCAAGGGAGCGTCGGGATACAGCGGAACGACGAACCTGACTCGCAAGGCATTGATCGCACACAACGAATGGCTGGAGAGGATGTACGCCGACTCCTCTGCAGAGAGCTACGCCTCAAAGGTCATCAAGAACAAGCCCGCATCGCTGGTCGACAGCTGCTGGGAAGCCGACGGCACGGAGCACCACGAGCCAGCGACGCGCAGTGCGAGCAGCGTGTGCAATTCCTTGTTTCCGATCTACTCGACCGTCAGGATCGAGGCGGGAGCGAGCGTTGCGTCAGATGCCCTCAAGTGCCAGCTCAAACCTGTCGACATCGCCGACTACCACGTTCCCTTCAGCCAGGCGCAGGCAGATCGCCTGCGAGGAATCTTCGCGCAGGGCGTATGCGATTGGACAAAGCCGGGCGTCGGGCAAGAAGCGGCCGCCGGCACTTGGCAACGCTACTGAGATACTGCTGATCTCCGGCACCCCACAGCGGATTGCAACCGCCCCTGGGGGAGTGCCGGAGCGTCGATAGCGGCAAGCCCGCGTTGCAGCACATTATTCGTCGCTGAAGCGGCGCAGGCCATCCACATCCAAGAGGGTGATGGATCCGTATGCGACTTCCACTAGGCCATCACGCTCCAGCTGCTGCAACACCCGGTTGACCACTGAGCGCGAGACGCCAGCCAGGCGCGCGAGACTCTCCTGGGACATCGCTATCGTTCCCTGAACGCGAGGGTTGAAGCGGGGATCAACCAATTCGGCCAGGCAATGTGCAACGTGCCGATCAATGTCATGCAGCCGGATGTGTTCGCAGCGCTCCACGAACTGACCCAACCGGGCGTTGAGTTGGTCGAGGAGGAATCGATTGAAACTGAAGCTCGATGCCAGGAGCCAGTCGAAGGTCGCTAGTGGCATCAGCGCAATCGCGCTGCCCTCCACCGCGACGGCGTCGTACGGCCACGCCCCACCCTTCAGCAGGGATCCCTCACCGAACCAGCATCCGGCACTGAAATTCGTCAGGGTCGTCGGCCGGCCATCGCGCGAGACATTGGCGATCTTGATGACTCCCGAAGCAACACCAATCCAATGGGCTGCCAGCAAGCCTCGGGTGCAGGCATGGGCACCGACCTCGAGTTCGCGATAGCTGAGATCGGCACTTATCCGGTCGCGCTGCACGTCTGTCAGCGAGCTGTAGAAAGCCGACTGCTGCAGTAACTCTGCAATGCAACGAGCAGGATACATTGCTCTGAATCAGATGCTGGGTACTGCCAAGAAATAGAGATGTACATCCTATCCGATTCATCTCCAGTCCGGAGTCTCGCGCAATGCCAGCCACAGACACCAAGCCTCGTGTGAGAAGGTCCGATCGACCTCACCCGAACGGACCGATGCACCCTCCCTCGCCGGCAGCTTCGATCGCTCACGCTTCGACCGTCAGCAGTGCGACGAAACTACCTGAGCGACTCACCACGATATCCCCTCCGGAACTCCCGCGCACGCTCGACATTCAGAGGCGGGTTCAGAGCATAATCGGCACCCAGCAGTGCCCCGCGTCCTCACGACCGCAAGCCGCCAGCATGCGAGCCCTCTCACCATGCCTCCCTAGCGCTCGGGGCTGCTTGAGTGCCAATTTGGCCTAGAAGGTTCGCCCGCGCAGGACGATCTTTCCCAGATGCTGGTTCGACTCCATGTAGGCCTTCGCTTGCGCAAGATGCTCGAAGTCGAATGCGCGGTCCACAGTCGGTCGGATCCTGCCGGCGGCGATGTGGGGCAGCACATCCGCCCTGAATCCCGGCACCTGCTCCGCCCGCTGGACGGGCGAGCGGTGCTTGTTCGAAACGCCGAATAGATTCAGGCGCTTGGCGTGCACTGCCTCGATGTCGATCTCGCTCTTCAGAACCCCGTCGACGTACCCCACGATGGCCATCCGCCCCTGGAACGCCAGTGACTTCAAGCATTCACCGAACTGTGACCCACCCACCGCGTTGATCGCCAAGTCGGCGCCCTTTCCATCGGTGGCCGCCAGCACCTGTGCATGGAAATCAGCGCGGCTTTGCAGGCCAACGTCGAGCCCAATGCTCTTCAGTCGGGCGATCTTTTCCGCCGATCCGGAGATTCCGATGACCTTTGCGCCCAGCGCCTTGGCCGTCAGCAGCGTGGCAACTCCCACGCCCGACGAGGCACCTGTGACCAGCACCCATTCGCCGGCCGCCAAGTGCCCACGGCTAACCAGCATGTCGTAGACGACCATGAAGGTCAGGGGGACCGAAGCCGCCTCCTCCCAGGACAGGCTGTCAGGCACCTCGATGAGTTCGCGTAGATCGACGATGGCGTAGTCCGCGAAGGCCGCTGGGAATCTGGCCATCACCCGCGCGCCGATGGCAACCTCCGTCACGCCAGCGCCCAGCTTGACCACCTCGCCAGCGCCCTCGATGCCCAGGGCCTTGGGAGTGGCCGATTGGCCGTGCAGGCCGGGACCCGGAATGAACTCACCGCGGTTCAGCGCTGCTGCACGCACGCGGATCAGTACCTGCGCCTCTCCGGGCTCGGGGACTTCCTTTTCCACGAGATCCACAACCGACTGATTGCCGTCGGCTCTCATCACATACGCCTGCATTGAATTCTCCAAGAAATGGGAAACGAATCGAGGATCGGACGCTGTATCAGTCCTGGGAACGCATTGCCCTGACCTCAGCATCTGTCGGCTGGAAGCTGCCACCGTCGCGGTACTGGTAGTCGACCATCACGCCCTTTCCGTCTCGCACGGCGATGCGCCCGACGAAGGTTCCCATGGTCGACTGGTTGTCCTGCGCCCGATAGTGGATGCGGCCGAGCGGGGTATCGACCTCCAATCCCTTGAAGGCCTCGACAAGCTTTTCGCTCTCCGTCGAGCCGGCCTTCCTGATGCCTGCGGCCAGCGACATGATGGCCGCATAGCCCTGCACCGAGCTGTAGCGCGGGTGGTCGCTGAACTTCTTCTGGTAGGCCGAAAGGAACGCCTGGTGCTCCGCTCCCTGGATGCCATACCACGGGTAGCCCGTCACGATCCATCCCACCGGGCTTTCTGCCCGAAGGGGATCGAGGTACTCCGGCTGTCCGGTCAACAGGCTAACGACCTCGCGGCCGCCGAACAGGCCGCGCGTCGTCCCTTCCCGCACGAACTTGGCTAGGTCGGTGGCGAACAGGACGTTGAAAATCGCGTCGGGCTTCGCATCCGCCAGCGCCTGCACCACGGCACCTGCTTCGATCTTCCCCAGGGCGGGTGCCTGCTCGGCCACGAACTCGATGTCGGGCTGCGCGGCCTTCATGAGCTTCTTGAACGTCGCGGCAGCCGACTGACCGTACTCGTAGTTCGGATAGACAATGGCCCAGCGCTTCTTCTTGAGGCTCAGGGCCTCGGGCACCAGCATCGCGACCTGCATGTATGTCGAGGGGCCGAGCCGGTAGGTGTAGCGGTTGCCGTTCTGCCACACGATCTTGTCCGTGAGGGGATACCCGCCAAGAAAGAAGATCCTCCTTTGCTTGGCGAAGTCGGTCACGGCCAAGCCGATGTGCGATAGAAAGGTGCCGGTCAGCAGGTCCACCCGTTCGCGGGTGATGAGTTCCTCGGCTGCTCGAACAGCATCACCGGGGTTGCCGTTGTCGTCCCGAATCGCCAGCTCGACCCGCTTCCCGAGCAATCCTCCCGAGGCGTTGATCTGCTCGACGGCAAGCTCCAGTCCCTTGCGGTAAGGCTCGAGGAACGCGGGCTGGGCCTTATAGCTATTGACCTCTCCGAATCGGATCACACCCTGGCTGTGCGCGGCGAACGCCAGCGTAGCAAGCGAGGCACCCGCCAAGACCCGCGAGGCAGCAATGACGATGGACTTCATGTGTATGTCTCCTGATGATTTGTTGATCCAAGGATGAGCTGGCCGATTCGACTATCGACCTGCGAACCGGGGAGTACGGTGCTCCAGATGCGCAGCCATGCCCTCATCCGCATCCGCGGTCCATTCGAACGCGTGGCGGAGCGCGTCCGACAGCTCGCGCGCGGCGCGAAAGCCCGGCTCCTGCCGCACCCGCATCACACGCTTGGCTCCTCGCAACGCGAGCGGGCCGCTCCGTGCAACGCCATTAAGGAAGGTGCCGACCTCCTGGTCGAAGCGTTCCGCGGGAACCACGCGTTCGAGGAGGCCCATTCGGTAGGCCTCCTCCGCGTCGAACTCACGTCCGCTCGCAACCAGCTCGAGGGCTCGCCCGTAGCCGACGATCTGCGGCAGCCGTACCGGCCCGCCGACGCCCGGGAACCCGCCCCAGAGAGCTTCGGGCATGCGAAACCGGGCACTGGATGCAGCAAGTCTAATGTCGCAGGCGAGCATCAGCTCGGCGGCGCCGGCCCAAGCGAACCCGCGCACTGCCGCGACCACGATCTGCGGCAATGCCTCGATGGCGTCGTATGTCTCGTTGGCGAGCCGGATGAGCGACAGGATCTCGTCCTTCGCCATCTTCGACTTCAGCTCGGGCGTCAGGAGCCCCATCGAGAAGCACGCATCTCCCTCGCCCGTGATCACCAGGACCTGCACGGAAGTACTGGAGGACAGTTCCGCGGCGATGTCCTTCAATCTGGCGAGGGAAGCGGGCGTCAGGCGATTCGCGTCGTGCTCCCGCGCAATCACCACCCGTGCGATCGGCCCATCGATCGACAGTTCAATGTCGTGCTCGCCATGACCACCGGCTCCGGTGCGGTCCGACGCGACGCTCTGCGCTACCACTGTGTCCATAGACTTTCCACTTCTCCTTCAATCTGTTGGGATGCGATCAGATGCTCAGGTAGGCGCACCGAACATCCTCGTCGCGCTGCAGCTCATGCATCGTCCCGCTATACCGGATATGCCCCTTCTCGAGCACATACGCCCTATCCGCCACCAGCTGGGCGAAGTGAATGTTCTGTTCCGAGAGAAGAATGCTGACGCCGGCGGACTTGAGCCGCAGGATCATGGTGACCATCTGGTCGACGATCACGGGGGCGACGCCTTCGGACGGTTCGTCGAGCAGCACCAGGAGGGGATTGCCCATCAGCGTGCGGGCGACCGTGAGCATCTGCTGTTCGCCACCGCTCATCCTTCCACCGGGGCGCGCCGGCATCTCGCCAAGATTGGGGAAGAGCTTGAACAGCTCCTCGAGGGTCCAGTGCGGCGCGGGGCTCCCGTCGGCCCACTGGCGCGCCGGCTGACGGCCGACCTGGAGGTTTTCGAGCACCGTCAAGTCGCTGAAGACGCGCCGGTCCTCGGGCACGAAGCCCAGGCCCATGCGTGCGACCTGAAAAGGCCGGTGCCGTGAGATGTCCTCTTTCAGAAAGCGGACCGTCCCCTTTCGCTTTGCCAGCATGCCCATGAGTGCCTTGAGGGTGGTCGACTTCCCTGCCCCGTTGCGCCCCATCAGCGCCACGACCTCGCCCCGGCCCACCTCTATCTCGACGTCGAACAGGACCTGCGCGGCGCCATACCATGCGCTGAGGCTCCGCGAAGTCAGGAGAACCTCCCCAGGACCATTAGTCATCACAGCGCCCCCTCCAGCTCCGGCGCCGCGGTGGCGCTCGTATGTTCGAACGTCTTCCCGCTTCCGAAATACACCTCCTGGACCTTGGGATGCTCCCTGATCTGCGCGGGCGTGCCAGCTGCGATTAGGCGTCCGCGCGCGAGGACGATCACCCGGTCGGCATAGGCGAAGACCACGTCCATGCTGTGCTCGGTGAACAGGACGGCGATGCCGGACTCGACGACGAGCTTCTTGGTCAGCGCCATGAGCCCAACCCGCTCCTTCGGCGCCATGCCGGCGGTCGGCTCATCCATCAGCAGCAGCCTCGGTCGGCTCGCGAGTGCCATGGCGAGTTCCACACGCTTGACGTCGCCGTAGGCCAATTCGCTGCAGGGCCGTTCGGCATGCTCGGCCATGCCGACCATGCCGAGCAGTTGCAGGGCGTCGACACGTCGGTGGTCCGCCGCGCGGCGCCAAATCGACCACTGGGCGCGATCGGCGGACAGCAGCATCATCTGGACGTTCTCCACCACGGTCAGTGATGCGAAGGTCTCCGCGACCTGGAAGGTGCGACCAACGCCGGCTCTGCAGATGTCTCGCGGACGCATGCCTACCAACTCGCGGCCGTCCAGCGTGATCGAGCCGGAGTCGGCGCAGATCTGCCCGTTCACCATGTTGAACGTGGTCGACTTGCCCGCGCCGTTCGGGCCGATCAGTGCCAGCAACTCTCCGGACTGCAACTCGAAGTGGATGCCGTCGACCGCCCTGACGCCACCGAAGGACTTTCCCAGCCCCTTGACTGTGAGCAAGCTCATGCCGGCCTCCGCCCAAGCCACTGCAAGCGCCGCCGGAGGTAGCCGACGATGCCCTCTGGGAACACCAGCACCAAGAGCAGCACCGCGGCACCGAGCACAGCGCGCCAGTAGTCCGTGCTCCGGGCCACGACATCCTGCAGCCAGGTGAAGACGACGGCGCCGACCACGGGCCCCGACAGGGTCTGCACGCCGCCCAAGAGGACCATGAAAAGTCCATCGAAAGAGCGGCCCACGGCCAGGGTCTCGGGCGAGATACTTCCCTTCGAGAACGCGAACAGCGCACCCGCCAGTCCGGCGAATACCGCAGCGACCACGAACGCTGCCCATTGCATCGTCTTCACGTCGATCCCGCCCGCATCCGCGCGCAGCAGGGAGTCCCGACCGGCTCGCAGCGCATAGCCGAAGGGCGAGAAGAGAATCCTGCGCATCGCCAGCAGCGATCCGGCGACGAATGCCAGTGTCAGGAAGTAGTAGCGCGTCTTGTCGGCCAGCCAACTCGCTGGCCACACGCCCGTCAACCCGTTGCTGCCGCCGGTGAAGTCGTCCCACTGGAACACAACGGACCAGACGATCTGCGCGAATGCGAGCGTGAGCATGGCAAGGTACACGCCCGACAGCCGCACGCAGAACCACCCGAAGATCGCCGAGCCCGCCAGGGCCGTCAGCGGTGCCAGGATCAGCGCGGCCTCCATCGGCACGGACAGGTAGCGCACGAGCGCCGCGGCACCGTAGGCTCCCAGCCCGAAGTACGCCGCATGCCCGAAGGAGGACATGCCGCCGGGGCCCATGATGAAGTGCAGGCTGGCAGCAAACAGGGCCGCTGTGAGCAGATCGATGCCGAGCACGACCGCGTAGGGCGACTCGGAGGCGAGCAGCGGCAGCGTGACCAGCGCCGCCAGCAGCGCGAGCCCGCCAGCCTTGACAAGGCGGTCCGCCGGGACCAGGGGTCGCTCCGCCACGCCGCCGCGGCGGCTCAGGGGCTGCGGCCGCCCGAACAGTCCCCAAGGCCGCACCACCAGCACGCAGGCCATCACCACGAACTCGGCGACCAGCGTGAACTTGGAGAACTGGAGTGTAAGACCCCACAGCTCGACGGACCCGATGCCGACGCAGATCGCCTTGATCTCGGCAATGATCAGGGCCGCGACATAGGCGCCCGGAATGGAGCCCATGCCACCCACGACCACGACGACGAAAGCGTCCCCGATGGTCAGCAGGTCGAGCGCCAGACTGGCCGGCTCGCGCGGCAGTTGAAGGGCGCCACCCAGCCCCGCCAGCACGGCGGCCAGGGAGAAGACGGCGGTGAACAGCCATGTCTGGTTCACGCCCAGTGCGCCGACCATCTCCCTGTCTTGGGTCGCTGCACGGATCAGGGTGCCGAAGCGGGTTCGCGTGAGCAACAGCCAGAGCAACGCAAGCATGATCGGCCCCACGGCGATGAGCATCAGGTCGTAGGTCGGGAACTGGTGCCCCAGGATGGCGACCGAGCCGGACAATCCGGGCGCCCGCGGGCCCAAGAGATCTTCGGGCCCCCACAGCCACAGCGCTGCGTCCTTGATCACCAGGGCCACGGCAAAGGTTGCCAGCAGTTGAAACAGCTCGGGCGCGCGATAGATCCTTCGCAGGAGCACGATCTCGACCACCGCTCCGAGTAACCCAACGATGAGCGAGGACACGAGCAGGGAGGGCCAGAACCATGCCCCGCCTCCCATTGCGTCCGTGACGGAGTACGCGATGTAGATGCCCAGCATGTAGAAGGATCCGTGCGCGAAGTTCACGATCCGCAGGACTCCGAACGCGAGCGACAGCCCGGCCCCGACGAGGAAGAGGGAGGATGCTCCGGCGAGGCCATTGAGCAGTTGGACAATGAAGCTGGAGAAGCTCATGGGTTCACGCCGGACTCATTGCCGCGCTTCGGCGCGCATCAGGGCCACTATCAGCTCACCGCGCCTCGGCGCATCGTTCACCCGCGCATCCATCACCTCCAGGTCCCCCGTGGTGGGCGCCAGGCGATACAGCGGGACCTCGAGCGTCGATCCGAGCGTACCGGCCGCGGAGACCGAGTTAACATCCGACACCGCGGCGGCAGCTCCAGCCAGCCCATGCAGCACGGCCTGAGCCAGCTCTGGCCGAACACCCTCGCCCATCAGGACGGCACCTCCATCACCGAGCACTCGGGATGGCTTGAGTCCCAGCGCCTCTGCGCATCGATGGTGGAGCACCTCGCCGATCTCGGAGCCGATGGCGCGCAGCGCCTCCAGGTCGGTGCCGCCCGCAGGGGCGGCCACGACCGCGATGGCAAGCGCGCGCCGCCTCGGCGCCACAAGGGCCACCCCGCCATGGATGCGCAGGTCCTCGACCTCGACGACGAGCTTTCGGATCTCTGATTTCATGTTCTTGCCTTCGGAGTACATGGAAGCTCTAGCGCAGGCCGTCCCACTTGGAGATGTCCTCAGCCCTGAGGCCACCCACGCGCGCATGGATGCGTGGCCCGGTGCTCATGGCCAGGATGACCACGAGTTCGTCTTCCTGCGGACCATCCGGCACACTGGCCTCGATGGCATCGAAGTGACTTCGCACATAGCTGGCGTTGATGTGCGTGAGCGGGACGTCCAGCGTCGCTCCCGGCGGGCCCACCTTCTTGGTCGAGGGCACGATGGAGAGACCGTTTCCCGGCTGCCCCTTCTGCCCATCCTCCGTGCCCTGCGTGTAGGCAGCGCGGCTGCCTTTCCATCCCAGCAGCTCGCGCATCGCATAGCCGCCGGGGACATGCCACAGCGCACCGTGCTCCAGCTCCCCCGCAGCACCCACGATGGCTCCCTTTCCGTGCCCCTCGATACGGTCCACCGACACCGCCAGCGCGCTTCGCAGCGTCCGCGCCATGGCCACGCCGACCTCGTTGAGCGCCTCCATCATCGGAAGAATGTCGGGCTCATAGCGCCCGGCAAACGGATTGGTGAGCACGGCCGCCACGTAGCCCTTTCGCAGCGGCTGGGCGGCGAGCGGGCCGAACTCGTGACGGATGTCCTCCACGTGGGTGAGCACCCGGCGTATTTCGATATTCATTTGCAGTCTCCTTCTTGCCTGGCCCGCTCAGACGAGCCTGCGGGACAGGCAGCCTCAATTTGGCTATTTAATTCATGTTTTAAATAAAACATGAATAAAGTGTATGGACCTCGCCCGTCCTTGCGATCAGGGTAAACACGGGGCGGCGGGCGCTGCCTGGTCCAGGAGACGCGCGCAGCTCCGTCAACCAGACCCGTCGCCACTGTGCCGGCAATGTCCAGGGCGGCCGGTGGCAACTGCCAAAGGCGCTCGAGCTGCCGCGTTCACCGGCCCAGCTCGCTGCCTTCGCGCTTTGGCCGGCACCGCCTGAATGTCGCCGGCACCGAGCGGCAGGAGGACATCGCTTAGCATCTCTTCTGCCGGCACGCTGGCCTCCAGCACAGAGAAAACAAGATGGTCAACAGGTCTTCATCGAGTACCACGCCCAAGCGCATATCCACGGGACGTTCGAGCACGCGAGAAGCGGCGGCCCAGGCCACGCGGGAGAAGATCATCCGCGCCGCAACGAAGGTGTTCGCCAAGCATGGCTTCGACGGCGGCAGCCTGGAGAAGATCGCACGGGCGGCCGGCTCCTACGAGCGCATGATCCCGTACTACTTCGGCAGCAAGGAGGGGCTGTTCATCGCGGTCTTGGAGGAGACATATCGCCAGTTCGACGAGGCGGAACTCAAGATCGATCTCCCCACGGACAAGCCGGTTGAATCCCTCAAGGCAGTGATCGGCTTCATGTTCTCCTACCACCGGCAGAACAGCGAGTTCATCACCCTTCTCAACACGGAGAACATGTACCGCGGCAAGCACGTATCGAAGTCCCGAGCGCGGGAGTACTCGTACCGCGGGATCTCCATCCTCGACGGCCTGCTCAAGAGCGGCGCGGCGTCCGGTGTCTTTCGCAAGAATATTGTGGCAAGAGACATCTATCTCATGATCGTCTCCATGAGCTACTTCTACCAGTCGAACAGGTTCACCCTGTCTGCCTTCCTGGGGGAGGATCTCGAGGCCCCGGAGACCACCAAGCACTGGCAGGAGTTCATGATCGACTCCGTGCTGCGGACAGTGTCGGTCTCGCCTCCGTAGCCCGAAAACCCGAAACGTCTCTCGGCCCGACACTCTGGGCCCCTGCCCTTCGGCGCGAGCCGGCGCACCACCATCGTTTGCCTGCCGGGTGACGCCGCATCATCGACATCGCCCGTCAGAAGACTTGAGCGGACGCTCCGCCGGGTGGCTGGACGGTGCCGCTGGCGATGCTGGACCACCGCCGCAGCGTTCCGACCTTCCGACCTTCCGACCTTCCGACGTCGCCGCACCGCCGGGCCCACGCAGCGTGACGCAGGCCGCGACGGCACGGATCCTGCCCGGCGTCGCGCAGGCAGACATTGCCGGCCTCGCACGAATTCCACTGATCGGAATTGACAGGTTGCCCGTCCCTGCAACCTACAGCACTATTCCGTAGCCCCGAAGCATCTGAGGGCTGAAGCCTTGCCGTGCTGAAGAGCAGCCGCTATGAACTTCGCATTCTTGCGAACTCGTCGAGGAGCAACACCATGAATTTTGATCGAGGCCTGTGGATCGGCCATGAAGAGATCGCAGCGCAGAGCACGCTGCCGCGCTTGCCAGTGATGAATCCATACACGCAGGAACAATGGGGCAGCGTGGCCCAGGCCGACGCGTCCGATGTGGATCGGGCCGTTCTGTCGGCGCAACAATGCGTCGAAACCGCATGGTCGACAACCAGCGGCTACCAGCGAGGCCGCCTGCTCAACCGACTGGCGGACCTGCTCGACGCGCAAGCCGAGCGTTTCGCCGAGCTGGAGACGCGCAACAACGGCAAGCTCTACAAGGAAACGCTGACGCAGATGCGATTCGCCGCGCGCAGCTACCGCTACTACGCGGGCTATGCCGACAAGATCCATGGCGAGTACCTGCCGCTGGACAACCCCCGCATCGTTGACTTCACCGTCTACCGGCCCTTCGGCGTGGTCGCGCTTATCACACCGTGGAACAGCCCGATGGCGATCCTGTCGAACAAGCTCGCGCCGGCACTGGCGGCCGGCAATTGCGCGGTGGTCAAGCCTTCGGAGTTTGCGCCCGTCACCACGCTGGAGTTCGCGCAGCTCTTCAAGGAGGCCGGCTTTCCGGCCGGCGTGGTCAACGTGGTCACTGGTGCCGGCGATACCGGTGCGGCGTTGGTCAACCATCCGAAGGTTCGCAAGATCAGCTTCACCGGCGGCAACGCAGGGGGACGCAAGGTGATGGAACAGGCCGCGCAGCGGCAGGTTCCGGTCACTCTGGAGCTCGGTGGCAAGTCGCCCAACATCGTGTTCGCCGACGCCGAT
Source organism: Xenophilus azovorans DSM 13620 (assembly GCF_000745855.1). Taxonomy (GTDB): domain Bacteria; phylum Pseudomonadota; class Gammaproteobacteria; order Burkholderiales; family Burkholderiaceae_C; genus Xenophilus; species Xenophilus azovorans. The sequence continues at coordinate 5,476 of NZ_JQKD01000038.1, read as the reverse complement.
CTCTCGCGCGCGGTCAATGGTGCGATCGCCGGGATCTTCGCCGCTGGCGGGCAGACCTGCATCGCTGGCTCGCGGCTGCTGGTGCAGAGGCCGGTCTACGAGCAGATTGTTGACGAACTGGGGCGGCGCGCCCGACTCATCCGCCAGGGCGATCCCATGCAGCCCGACACACAGATGGGTCCGGTGGCCAACGCGCCACAGCACGCGCGCATTCTCGGCCTGATCGAGCAGGCGCGGGGCGGTGGAGCGCGCATGGTCGCAGGGCCCGGCATCGAGGGCCAGACGGTGCCGGGCCGCGGCCTGTTCGTGCCGGCTACGGTGTTCGCCGACGTGCGCAACGACATGGACATCGCCCGGCACGAGGTCTTCGGCCCGGTGCTCGCAGTGCTGCCTTTCGAGGACGAGGACGAAGCGATCCGCATTGCCAACGATTCGGAATTCGGCCTGGCTGGCGGGATCTGGACGCGCGATATCGCTCGCGGTCACCGCGTGGCAGGCCGCCTTGAATGCGGCAATGTCTGGATCAACACCTACCGCGTGGGCGCGGTGCAGGCACCGTTTGGCGGACGAAAAGCAAGTGGCTTCGGCCGCGAGCGCGGCTCCGAAGGTCTGCGCGCCTACCTCACTGTGCAGAACGTGATGGTCGACACCGCAGAGACCGACGACGACCCGTTTTCGATCCGAACCTGAGCGCGGATCTCACGCATCCCGCTTCGATTGCATCCTCAAGGAGACTCCATGAACGAACACACACCGGCCGATCATTCGCTAGCCTTGGGCACCATGGCTATGACCGGCTGCTATGGCGCAGTGGCGCGTGCCGACGCCATCGCCACCATTCAGGCCTTCCTCGACGCCGGACAGACCTGGGTCGACACGGCCGATCTCTACGCCGACGGCGAGAACGAGGTGTTGGTCGGCGAGGCGATCCGCGGACGTCGCGATGCCGTACAGGTGTGCACCAAGGTCGGCTTCACGTTCGGTGTTCGCTCCGATGAGCGCGGTCTCGATGCGAGGCCCGAGCGGATCGAAACGGCGTGCGATGCCAGCCTCAAGCGCCTGGGCATCGACCACATTGATCTCTACTATCTGCATCGCGTCGATCCCAAGGTGCCTGTCGCGGAAACGGTGGGCGCGATGAAGCGGCTGGTCGAGAAGGGAAAGGTCCGCACGCTCGGTCTGTGCGAGGTGAGCCGCGCCTCGCTTAAGGCGGCGATGGACGTACACCCGATCAGCGCGATCCAGTGCGAATACTCGCTCTGGAGCCGCGACCCGGAGTACGACACGCTCTCTGCCTGCCGTGAGCACGGGATCCGTTTCTTCGGCTATGCACCGCTGGGCCGCGGCTTCCTCACCGGCCAGATCAAGTCTCCGGCCGACATTCCCGATGGCGACCAGCGCAAGGAGTACCCGCGCTTCATGGGCGAGAACTTCCAAAAGAACCTGCAGTTAGTGGACGAGGTTCGCGCCCAAGCCGCCACACTCGGCGCCACTCCCGCCCAACTCGCAATCGCCTGGATCCTGCGCACGCGCCAGGCCGTGCCGATCGTGGGCGCAACTACCCCTGCGCAGGTGCGGGAGAACCTCGGCGCGTTGTCGCTACAGTTGGGCGACGAACTCCTTCAGACACTGGAGCGCATCCTGCCCGCTGGCGAGCGATATCCAGAGTCCGCGATGAGACGCCTGGACCCTTCGCTGCGCCGTCCCGTAGCGGCGGCCGCCTGACTGGAGGGGTGCCTGGTTCAGCAGCGCAGGCACAGGTGCACGTAGCGCGGAGGCACCCGATCCGCACACCCAGCCGAGCCCCCGACGCGCCGCAGCGTCACAGGCGTCAGGAAGCCCGACATGGCCCGCCTTCCACGATCCTCGGGCACCTCTGCCAGCGATGGCCTGGAAGGCCCTAGGCGCCAGCAACACAACAATCGATCACTCGTGCGGGGCTTGCACCTGCTGCGCGCGTTCGTCCCCGGCGTGGCCGTCCTCAGCAACAGCGAGCTTGCCGAACGTGTCGGACTACCGCGCTCTACCGTGAGTCGGCTCACGCAGACACTGGTGCAGGAGCGCTTTCTCGAGTGGCTTCCCGAGGAAGGCGTGTACCGGCTTGGAGCGCCGTTGCTCAGCCTTGGCCTGGCGATGCAGCAGGGCTCCGAGGTGTCCCGCCTCGCGCGGCCGCTGATGCGTGGCGTCGCCGAGGGCAGACGTATCAACGTCGGGATCGCAGTGCCGGACGGCACAGACATGGTCTACCTCGACTCGATCCGCGGGAGTCGCAGCGAGGTATTCCGCCATGTCACTGCGGGCTCGCGCATCCCGATGGCGCTCACTGCGCTCGGCCGCGCCTACCTGTCCACGCTAGGTGCCTCTGATCTGGAGCAAGCCCTGTGTCAGCTGCAGGCCAGGCACCCGGCGCTGTGGCCTGCACGATGCCAGGAGATCCTCGCCGCCATCACGATGTGCCGCACTCAAGGCTATTGCGCCGCAGTCTGGCAGACCGGTATCGTCTCAGTCGCAGCACCGCTGCGGCTGGCTGTCGGACATGCCTGCAACGTCAGCGTCCTGATCGGCGGTCGGCCGATGGGCGACCTGGTCGAGGAACTGGCGCAGACATTGGGACAGCTCACGGAGCGGATCGATGCGGGGTTGCGGAACTCGTGATATGCGCCCGAAGATCCGCCCGTCCGCGTGCCGCCACCGGAAAACGCCCCGGCGCCGAGAGGGTTTGGCGCATCTCGGGAGCACCGTACCCTTCCCCGTCCTCCCCTGTCCGCCGCAGGGCCGACCCGCTACTTCGAAGTCTGCCGAGCTGTCTCGTCGGTGCGCAGCGGCCGCCATGCGTAGCCGCCTTCTTCAGTTGCAAGCCGGCCGACGCCCGGGAAGGGCAGGTGTGCACCGGCCACAAGGGCGTTCGACTGCACCAGCTTCGCCAACAAATCCATCCGCGTCTTTGCGGCACCGTCGACGTCGACGTCCGCGCGAAAGCCCGTGGCTGGACGTGCCAGTTGGACGCCCCCCAGATGCACGATATCGCCCCACAGGAGCAAGGTCTGGCCCTGGGATTCGACCAGGTACCCACTGTGTCCCGGGCTGTGCCCTGGGAGAGGCAACGACCGGACGCCCGGCACAACTTCCTCGCCGGGCAGGAACGTCTTGAACCGGCCGTCGGAGCGGTACGGCGCCAGCGCTGCCATCGCATTCCGGAAGAAGGGTTGCATCGCCGATGGGGCCGCCTGCATGGCGGATTCCGAGAGCCAGAAATCGCCCTCCGCCTTGCTGGCGAACACGGTCGCATTCGGAAAGACAGCCCTACCCTCTGCGACAAGTCCGCCCACATGATCGACGTGCATGTGGGTCAAGAGAATGCTGCTGATCTGCGACGGATCGATCCCGGCAGCGCGCAAGTTGTCGACCGCCTTACCCAGCTCAGCACCGAACAGTCGTCCTGCTCCAGCATCCACCAGCACCAGGCGACTGCCGAACCGCAGCAGGAAGGCGTTGAACGAGGTCTCGACATCGTCGGCTTCGCCATGCCTGGCCTGCAGTCGCTGCAGATCGGCCTCGCCGATGTTCCGGAGCGCCGCTTTCGCCGAGATGGGACGCTGGCCATCCAGGATGCTCGTCAACTGCACCTCGCCTACGGCGATCGTCTGGACGTGAGCCGGCCGGGCGGGTGCTTCGGTCGACTGCGCCTGAGCTCGCGCGAGCGGCGTCAGCGACAGGCCGATGCCGAGGGCCACCATCAAGCGTGTGCACACGCAGCGCATTCCCGTCATGTTCATGGGCTCCTCCAGGGTCATCGCGGCACCAGGCCGCACACGCCCAAAGCGATGAATCGACTTCACTCGGCGCGAATGTTTGCCTTGCGCGCCAGAGTGCTGTAGGAAAGCAGATCCCGAGCGACCAAGTCGGAGGCGGCCGCGTCGACGCGAAGCATCGGATTGACGCCGCCATCGGCCAGCTGGCGCCGGATCGAGGGATCGTCCAGTGACTCCCGGATCAGTGCGGCGAGCCGCTTCAGGACAGCATCGGGAGTCTGCGCGGGCGCGGCGATGCCCAGCCACGTCATGGATTCGTAGCCTTTGAACAGCTCCGCTACGGTTGGCACATTGGGCAGTTGAGGCGATCGCTCCGTCGTCGTCACAGCGAGCGCGCGAAGCTTCCCTGCGTTGATCTGCTGGATCACCGACGACTGGCCGGCGACGATCAAGTCGACCTGCCCGCCCAGCAGGTCCGTGACCGCCGGCGCCGCCCCCTTGTAGGGAACGTGGAGCAGGTCCACACCGACATGCGCCTTGAACATTTCCGCGGCGAAATGCGCCCCCGTCCCAGCGCCGGGTGAAGCGTAGCTGAGGCGGCCAGGCTGTGCCTTCGCCTGCTGGACGAGTTCCGCCAGCGTCTGCACCTTCGATTGGGTCGCGTTCACCGCGATGACCGAGGGCAGGCTGGCGAAGATCGCGACGTGCCGGAAGCTCTTCGAGGAATCGAACGGCACGCTCCGGTAGGTGGCCTGGGAGATGGGCAGCGCGCTCGATGTCACCAACAAGGTGTATCCGTCGCTGGGTGCTCTCGCAACCTCCGCCGTCCCAACGGTTCCCCCTGCGCCTGCCTTGTTGTCGATGATGAACTGTTGCCCGGCCAGCTTGGACATCTGAACTGCAAGAATGCGCGCCGGCCCGTCGAGGGTGCCTCCTGCTGCAAACGGCACCACGACCCGCACGGGGCGCCCAGGATAGGTTTGGGCATGCGCGCATGCCATAGCGGCTATCGAGAGGAAGAACGCTGCACCGCGTCCGAGTGCCGACAGGATCGAGTTCACGTTGTCTCCAGAGGATGTGCTTGTTACTCGGATGCTGGGGTAGAACCCACCGCTTCACAATCCCACCATTCCACAGAATGGAACTGGAGCTCGCCACCTCGCCGGCGGGCGTGTACCACGCGTGAAGAGTGCCTTCTCCGGGACCTTGGGCCGCAGCTTCGAGAAGCTGTGCCGCAAAGCGCGCGGCACCTACCTGGAGTTCCGCCCCGATGTCGATATCTGCCTGAACCCCTTCAGCATCGTCCGCGACATCCATGAGGACATCGACATGCTCGTGCCGGGCATCGCCAAGATGTGCTCGATGCAGCACCAGCTGGAGGAGGTCCAGTACAAGGCGGTGTCCGCGATGGTGCTCAAGCTCTGGAAGGCGCACGGCCAGGACCTCACGATCACGGCCCTGCGCGATGCCTTCAAGACCGGGACCATCGAGGAGCTCGGTGTCAGGGGCGACCAGCGCATCCGAGATCTGGCCATCATGCTCAACCCGTACGCACGGGGTGGCCAGTACGAACGCTTCTTCGAGGGGCGCTCCAACGTGGACTTCTCGAACGACTTCATCGTCATCGAGAACGAGGAACTCAAGCGTCGGCCGGACCTGCATGCGGTCGTCAACATCCTGCTGCTGCACCAGATCACCGGCGAGATGTACCTGACGCGCAACCG
>NZ_JQKD01000037.1 GCF_000745855.1 Xenophilus azovorans DSM 13620 | reverse complement strand
GAAAAACGCGCTGGCCAGCTTGAGGATCTCGTTGGCGCGGCGAAGCTCGCGCACTTCGCGCTCCAGTTCCTTGACGCGCTTGGCCTCGGCCGTGGTCGCGCCTTCGCGCTGGCCCGTGTCACGCTCGTGCTGACGCACCCAGTTCAGCAGCGTCTGCGGCGTGCTGCCGATCTTGCCGGCGATCGATACGACCGCCGCCCATTGCGACGCGTGCTCTCCTTGATGCTCGAACACCATGCGCACCGCACGCTCGCGCACTTCCGGCGAAAACTTCACTGACTTCCTCATGATGGCTCCATCTTCTCAAACGAGGGAGCCTCCGCGAAAGCCGGGGCGGTTCACACCTTGTCCTTCAGGTGGTCGGAGATGGGAACACGCATTGCCAGGCGGACAAGTTTGAAGACAACAATTTGCATGGATCCATCTTGCGATGGATTCCCGGTTACGCCGCCCCTCAGCAAGTAACAGCTGAGCAGCATCCAGCGATCTCCTGTCTGCTGCTGCCTCGGAAGCGTGCGCGCATAAAGGCTGCTCTCAGCCTCTTGCTCGGCGCGCGAAGAGCCAAACGCATCGCGATCCTTGCAGAGGTCGAAACTCGGCGAGTGCGATGAGCAAACTGCCCAGCGGGCGCCTATTAATGACGAAGATGGCACGTCCACCCTGGTCCAGAGCCGCCGTCGCACGCCTCGAACCCGCGTGAACAACCATTCGCAGAGAATGCTATGGCGATAAGTATTCTTATCGCAATAGTCGTGTTGATCCGCTAAACTGGCGATCGTGAAAAGTACCCGAGTCTCCAAGCCAGCGAACGCGGAGAAGGATTTCCCCGGCACAGCTGCCCTGGCGGCACTGCGCGCCTGGTACGCGGGCCTGAGCGCGCGAGCGGCCGTTGCGCAGTACCTCGGGCACGACAAGGCGAGCGGCCAGTCTTCTCGCGCAATGCTGGGCGATGTCCGCCGCCAGCTGGTCAAGCACGCGCGCCGGCGGCACCGGGAAGATCTGGCCAGCCTCCTCGAACACCCGGCCGCTGAGCGGGCGCAGCGAGCCCGCGCGGTCCTGGATGCGATCGAGACGCTGCGGCATCTGCCGGCGCCAGCGCCGCTCGTGACGGACGATGTCGATCGCTGGCTGCCGGTGCGCGCCGCCGGCGCCATCAAAGCCCATGGCTTCAACACCCTGGCCGATCTGACGGTGCGAATTCCTCGGCGCCGGCGCTGGTGGACGGCCATTCCCGGCCTGGGCGCGGCCAGCGCCAGGCAGATCGAAGCCTTCTTCGCAGCGCACCCGCACCTGACGCAGCAAGCCCGCGCGCTGGTGCCCATCGGCGCCCAGGATGACGTGGTGCCCTGGGAAAGGCTGCGTGTGCCCGATGAGGTCAATGGCTCGCGCGGCGCGTTTCGCGCACCCAAGGCGACCTGCACGCTGGACGCGGACAACGACTACGAGGCAGCGCAGGCCTGGCTAGCGTTGCACGAGTCGGTTGCAACCCAACGGGCGTACCGCAAGGAGGCCGAGCGGCTGATTCTCTGGGCAGTTGTCGAGCGCGGCCGGGCGCTGTCCTCACTCACCACAGAAGACGCGGTCGCCTTTCGCGCCTTCTTGCGGCATCCGGCGCCCAGGGCCCGCTGGATCGGCCCGGCGCGGCCGCGCTCGTCACCCGAGTGGCGGCCGTTCACCGGTGGACTGTCAGCCCGATCGGTGGCCTACGCGCTGTCGGTGGTGGGCGCCATGTTCCGCTGGTTGATCCAGCAGCGCTACCTGCTGGCCAACCCGTTCGCCGGCATCAAGGTGCGCGGCGCATCGCGCTCCGAATCGCTGGCCGTTACCCGGGTCTTTGGCGAAGGCGAATGGTCAGTGATCCAAGCGGTCGCCGAAGGCCTGGAATGGGGACATGGATGGCAGGCACCGGCGGCGCAGCGCCTGCGCTTCGTGCTGGACTTCGCCTACGCCACGGGCCTGCGCATTGGGGAGCTGGTCGGTGCCACGCTGGGACAGATCGAGACCGATGCGCATGGTGATCGCTGGCTGCACCTGGTGGGCAAGGGCAGTAAGGCCGGCAAGGTGGCGCTGCCGCCATTGGCTTGTGCGGCGCTGGACCGGTATCTGATGCAGCGCAAGCTGCCGATCACGCCCGCGCGATGGGATCCGCTGGCACCGCTCATTGGCAGCCTCGATCAAGAGAGTACAGCGGGCATCACCGCGACGCGGCTGTGGAGTGTGATGCGACGCTTTTTCACGAAGGTCGCCGAAGTCATCGAGAAGGACAGCCCGGCTACAGCTGAGAAATTGCGCCGTGCCAGCCCGCACTGGATGCGCCACACCCATGCCACGCATGCACTGGCTCGCGGGGCCGAACTGACCACCGTCCGCGACAACTTACGGCATGCGTCGATATCAACGACCTCGATCTACCTTCACGGCGACGAAGTGAAGCGGGCGCGGCAGATTGGCGATGCATTCGCGGCTCGGCCATCCTGAAGCTGCGGCGTCAGGCGAACTGCAACTCAATCTTTCCGGCACGCCGTCGTACCGGGCCGATCACGATTTTCACGTCATGTCCCAGCTTTGCGACCAGCTGCAGCAGCTTCGCCTCGCTGACCCCACGGAACTGCCCCCGCGTGATGCGTGAGATCTTGGACTGGTCGATTTCTAGCAATGCGGCGGCGTCCTGTTGGGTCAGGCGCCGGGCCTTGAGGGCGCGGGCAATCTCGGCCGCGAGCTGGGACTTTCGCTGCATTTCGGCGGCGTCGGCGTAGCCAAGGTCCGCGTAGACGTTGGTGCTGCCTTCTTCGATGGTGATGTGGTTGCTCTGGCTCATCGCTTCACTCCTTGCTTTGCTCGCCAAGCCTCAAAGTCCTGCGCCGCGGCCTTCAGGCGAGCCTTGATCAGGTCCAGGTCCTCTTTTGGCGTCTTGATGCCGCTCTTGGACTTCTTCTGGAAACAGTGCAGCACATAGACCCAGCCTGCGAAGTTGACCGTGTAGGCCGCCCGGAACGTGTCGCTGCGGAAATCTTCGACCACTTCCAGCACGCCGGCGGAACCGAATCCGCTCAGCGCCTTGGCGTCCGGGTGCTTGCCGCCGGCTTGCGCCAGGTCAATCGCATGACCGAACACGTCTTGGACGTCCTCAGGCATTCCGTCAAGATCCCGCTTGGCCGAGCCAACCCATTTGAGCGGTTTGCGCGGCGGTTGGGGCATTGGAGGCGATTATGCCAATTTGGGCATATGCCGTCAATCCGAACTGAGCCCAGTGGATCGATGGCAGGGCCATCTGGTGAAACTGGAGCCGCAACCCTCAAACCGCACCAATTTTCACGAGAAGGACGACTCGCGAGAAATTCAGATATTCCTAAGTTGTTGATTTTTAAGGTGCTTCCGTTTCGAAGCGCACCAATTTGCACGAAAAGGACGATCACCCCGTGTCGGACACCGCGGGCGTGTTCTCCATCCTCGTCCTGCTCGCGGCACTCGGCTGCCTGCTGCTGGAATCGATGCGCGCGCTGCAGCGGCGGGCGGTGTTCTGGTCGAGCACCGCCGAAACGCAGGAGGTTCCATGAGCGCCGCACGGCCGCCCGAAGGCGCTCGCACCGCAGCCGAAGGTGATCTTCAGTGAGCGCCGCGCGGCCGCCCGAAATCGAGCCTCTGCACCCTACCATCGGGGCGCGGGTGCACGGCGTCAACCTGGCGACGATCGAGCCGGCGGAGTTCGAGCTGGTGGCGAAGGCGTTCTGGATCCACGGCGTGCTCGTCTTCAAGGGCCAGGACCTGCAACCCGAAGACCAGCTGCGCTTCAGCCGCATGTTCGGGCCCCTGCAGAAGCGCACTTCCTACGCGCGCGAAAAGGAGCGCTTCGCGTCCGACGAGATCGCCGACATCTCCAACATCGGGCCCGACGGGCAGTTGCTCAAGCCCGATGACCGCCAGCGGGCGATGAACCTGGGCGACCGGCTCTGGCACACCGACGGGACCTTCCAGCAGATCCCCTCGATGCTGTCGCTGCTGTACGCCACCGAGGTCGCACCGGAAGGCGGCAACACGGAGTTCGCGGACATGCGCGCCGCATACGGTGCGCTCGACGAGCAGCGCAAACGCGATTTCGAGGAACTGGTGATCACCCACAGCATCTACCGCTCGCGCGAGCAGGTCGGCTTCACCGAATCCCAATTCAACGACCACATCGCCGCCCTCAGGCCGCCGGCCAACCAGGTGATGGTGCGCGTCCACGAGCAGACCGGCCGCCGTTCGCTGTATCTCGCGTCGCACGCCTCGCACATCGTGGGGCAGGACGTGGAGCGCTCGCGCGCACTGATCCAGGAACTGATCGCCTTCGCAACGCAACCCCGCTTCGTGTACGCGCACCGCTGGGACGCCGGCGACCTGGTGATGTGGGACAACCGCTGCACGATGCACCGCGCCCGGCCGTTCGACGACCAGAGGCACCGGCGCGTGATGCAGCGCACGACCTCCATCGACTCGGCCAATTCCGTCGACAAGGCCCTGCGGGCGGGACGCAAGCTGCGCACGGCCTGACCGAAGGCGCCTTCGCTCGACCCATGCCATAGGAGAACGTGCCATGAACATCAGGCGGATCATGCAGGGGGTGTTGCTGTGCGCCTGCCTGCTGGCACTCGTCGCTCCTTCGGCCGCGCAGGGGCCGGCGGACAGCCGCAAGGTGCTGCGCTACGGCTATGCCGGGAAGTTGATCAACTTCGCCATCATCGACATGGTGATCCCGGAGGATCTCGGCTACTACAAGGATGAAAACATCCGGCTGGAGCTCTTTCCGCTCGGCAGCTATCCGGCCACGCTCGACGGCCTGCGCAAGGGCACGCTGGAGTTCGGCACCGTCACCTCGGCGGTGTCCTTGCCGCTGCTGGCCAAGGGCGAGAAGCTGCCGATCCGGAACTTCATGGAGTACACCTACCCATTCAAATGGGGCATCGCGGTCAAGCCGGATTCGCCCGTCAGGACGACGGCCGACCTGCGAGGCAGGAAGATCGGCATCCCGTTCTTCGGAAGCGCGGACTTCGAAGTCGGCAAGTCGGTGCTGGCGCTTGCCGGATTGGACAGCGACAAGGACCTTCAATGGGTCGCCGTGGGCGAAGGGGTGCCTGGCGGGCTCTCGATCCAGAAGGGCGAAGTGGACGCGCTGTTCACCTACGACGCCCATCTGGCGGCCATCGAGGCTGCGGGCATCCAGGTGCGCTACATCCCGCTGCCTGCCAACGTTCCGAAGGTCGGCGGCTGGTGGCTGGGCGCCGCCACCGACAGGTTGCGTGACCCCGAGTACCGCCAATGGGCCATCGGCTTCGGCCGTGCGGTCGCCAAGGCGAACATCTTCGTGCGCGAGAACCCCGAGGCAGCCGCCTACCTCTTCGTCAGCCGCTATCCGGAGACGGCGCCCAAGGCGCAAACCTTGCCGCAGAAGGTGCAGTCGATCCTGAAGTTCATCGAGAAGCGCGCGCCGCTTTATGCGCCCTACGACCCGGCTGTCAAGCAGTTGGGCTACACCAAGCCCGAAGAGATGGCCGAGGAGATCCGCTTCAACAAGGTCGAGGGCAAGGTACAGCCCGCCGACCTCTGGACGAACGAGCTGGTCGAAGAGATCAACCGCTTCGATGCCGAAGCGGTCAGGAAGCAGGCACGTGAATTCGTGCTCCCCTACAAACAGTGAAGCCACCCACTGAAAGCCCATCATGCAAGTCATCGAAGCGGTCGCCGACATTCTCAAGAAGGAGGGCATCGAGACGCTCTTCTGCTACCCCACCACGCCGGTGATCGAAGCCTGCGCCGCGGCGGGAATACGCCCCATACTGTGTCGGCAGGAGCGCGTGGGCGTGGACATGGCCAACGGGCACGCACGCGTGCGCAACGGCAAGCCGCCGTCGGTCTTCGCGATGCAATACGGCCCGGGCGTCGAGAACGCTTTTTCCGGCATCGCCACCGCGTTTTCCGATTCGACGCCGATCCTGCTCCTGCCGCTGGGCCACTACCAGTCCACCGCGCAGCTGTTCCAGATGTTTTCCGCCACGCGCGGCCTCGAGCGCGTGACCAAGTCGGCCGAATTGCTCATCAAGCCCGCCGACATTTCGGCCGTCATGCGCCGCGCCTTTGCGCAGCTGCGCAACGGCCGCCTCGGTCCCGTGGCGGTGGAACTGCCGCGCGACATCGCCGAAGCGCAGATCGACGACGAACTCGCCGCCTATCGCCCCGTGCGAACCACCGTGTCGGCACCGAACGACCATGACATCGACGAAGCGGCGCGCATGCTGATCGAAGCCAGGCTGCCGATGATCCAGGCCGGCCAGGGCGTGCTGTACAGCGAAGCGAGCGCCGAACTGGTCGAACTGGCGGAGCTGCTCGACATCCCCGTCATGACGACCATCAATGGCAAGAGCGGCTTCCCGGAGGACCACGACCTGTCGCTGGGCGCCGGCGGCATCGTGGTGACCGGGCACGCCAGGCACTTCATCACGAACAGCGACGTGCTCTTCGGCATAGGAACGAGCTTCACGCCCCACAACCTCGAGTCGCCGCCGGTGCCCAAGGGCAAGCGCATCATCCACGCCACCAGCGACTCGCGCGACCTGTACAAGGGCTACGACATCGAGCTGCCGATCGTCGGCGACGCCAAGCTCGTGTTGTCGCGCCTCATCGAAGCAGCGAAGCAGCGCCTCGGGAAGAAGACGGTGGACGGCGCGCGGCGCAGGCAGGCCGTGCAAATCCGCGATCGTTGGCTCGGCGAATGGGAGCACAAGCTCGCATCGTCGGACAAGCCCATCACCCCGTACCGGGTGGTTCGCGAGTTCATGAAGACGGTGGACCCGGCCGAAGCCATCGTGACCCACGACGCGGGCAGCCCGCGCGACCAGCTCACGCCGTTCTACAAGGCCACGAGGCCGCGCGGCTACCTGGGCTGGGGCAAGTCGCATGCGCTGGGCACGGGGATGGGCCTCACGATCGGTGCCAAGCTCGCCGATCCCTCGAAGTTCTGCGTCAACTTCATGGGCGATGCAGCGTTCGGCATGACCGGGCTGGACTTCGAGACCGCGGCGCGCGTCTCGGCCCCCATCCTCACGGTGGTGTTCAACAACTCGACCATGGCGATCGAAACGAAGAGCATGATGCTCTCGCACCAGAAGTACAGGACGCGCGACATCGGCGGCAACTACGCCGGCCTGGCCGCCGACCTGGGCGGCTGGAGCGAGCGCGTCGAGGACCCGGGCGAGATCGCCGCCGCGCTGGCCCGCGCCCGCCGCCAGACGCAGGAGGGTCGCCCCGCGCTGCTCGAGTTCATCACCAACGAGGAAAAGGATTTCTCGTTCCGCGGCAACACCTCGGAAAAGAAGGCATGAACATCTCGCGCAGGGTGCTCGCCGCCGCGGCCCTGTCGCTGGCGGCGGCCGCGGTCGTGCCGGCGCGGGGCCAGACGTTTCCGACCAGGCCCCTCAAGCTGATCGTGCCCTTCGCGCCCGGCGGCCCGATGGACACCGTGGGGCGCCTGCTCGCCAGGGAGATGGAAAAGAACCTCGGCCAGCCCGTGGTGGTGGACAACCAGCCTGGGGGCGGCGGCACCGTCGCCGTCCGCAACGCGGCCCGCCAGCCGGCCGACGGCTACACCATGATCATGGTCTCGCCGGCGCCGCTCGTGGTCTCGCCCGTCCTCGATCCACAGCTGCCCTACAAGCCTTCCGACCTGGCGCCCGTCGGGCAGGTCTATGCCGCCAACCTGCTGCTGACGGTGCGCGGCGACTTGCCGGCCAGGGACCTTCGTGAATTCGTCGCGCTGGCCCGGGCGCGGCCCGGCAAGCTGAACTACGCGCACACGGGCGCCCCGGGCCTGAGCTACCTGGCGATGCAGATGTTCAAGCGCGCGGCCGGCATCGAAACGCTCGACGTCGCCTACAAGGGAGACGGGCCGATCGTCATCGAGCTGCTGGCGGGGCGCGCCGACTCCAGCACCATCGCCTACACCTCGGCGCCGCAGCAGATCGGCGAAGGCAAGATCCGCATGCTGGCAACTTTCGGGCCGCAGCGCTCCGCCACGTTGCCGAACGTGCCGACAGCAGCCGAGTCGGGCTACCCCGAAGCGGTCGCCACGGCGTGGGTCGGCATGTTCATGCCGGTGGGCACTCCGGCGCCGGTGATCCAGCGGATCAATGGCGCGATGGTCGCGGCGCTCGAAACGCCGGCCCTGCGGGAACGCATGAACAGCCTGGACGTCCCGGCGACGCCGTCCAGCCCCGAGGCATTCGCGGCCTTTCTCGAGGCCGAGACGTCCAAGTGGGCGCAGCTTCTGAAGACAGTGCCGATCAAGATCGAATAGGCGAGCGGCAGGAGGACAAGCCCTGATGACAGCAACTTCGCCGTCGCCCGCCACCGGACCGGTGGTCTGGCGGACGGCCGACATCGGACCCGAAACCATCCATGCGCTCACGCCCACCCAGGCGCAGCAGATCCTCGATCTCGCGCGCGGCTTCGAGGCTGGCGAGGCCGAGTTCCCGTCGATTCCCTTTCGCCATTCGCTTGCATCGCTGGCGCCGCTCATGGCCCGGGTGAGGCACGAGCTGCTGCAAGGCAGGGGCATCGCCCTGCTGCGCGGCGTGCCCGTCGATGCGATGAGCGAGCGCCAATGCGCGCTGGCCTTCTGGGGCATCGGCTCCTTCCTTGGCCAGGGCGTGAGCCAGAGCAGCTCGGGCGACCTGATCGGCTTCGTGCGAGACCGCGGCGACGGCAAGCGCGAGAACCGCGGCTACCAGAGCCGGGCCGCCCTTCGCTTCCACGTGGATCTGGCCGACCTGGTCGGACTGCTGTGCGTGCGACGCGGCATGTCGGGCGGCGAAAGCCTGGCCGCGAGCTCGCTCACCATCTACAACGAGATGCTGGAGCTGCACCCCGAGTACCTCGATGCGCTCGCCGCCGGTTTCCACTGGTCGCGCAACGGGGAGGAAGGACCCGGCGAGGCAGCCTACAGCGCGGTCGTCCCGGTGTTCACGCAGGCCGGCGGCATGGTGAGCTGCCGCTTCAACGCGAGCATGATGCAGCGGGGCATGGCATCCGCGGGCCAGCAGCTCACGCGCCTGCAGGAAGAGGCGCTCGACTTCGTCGAGGCCACCGCGCGGCGGCGCGACATCTGCCACGCCACGTACATGGAACCGGGCGACATCCAGTTCCTGAACAACTACACGACACTGCACAGCCGCACGGAGTTCGAGAACTGGCCCGACCCCGCGCGCGACCGCCTGATGCTCAGGCTGTGGCTGCTCAGCGATGGGGTGCGCGACTTCGGCGGGTTGGAAACGGCCATGCGCGATGCGCCCTTGATCTACGGCAGGCAGGGAAGGACGCCGGAACAATTGGCTACACTGTGACGAGGCATCCTCCTTCTCTTTCGATGGCATCCCTGACAGCCCGCCGGCCCGACCCCGAAGAGCGCCCGGACGCAGCCCGAATCCGCGAAGAGATCAAGCGCGTGGCGCAGGATCTCTTCATCCGGCACGGCCTCATCAAGATGACGCTCGGGATGGTCGCCGAGGAACTGGGCATGAGCCGTCCGTCCATCCACTACTACTATCGCACCAAGGCAAGACTGGCTGAAGCGGTGCTCGAAGACTACGCGCGCATCAGCATCGCGCGCTCCCAGGAGAACTGGCTCGATCCCGAAACCACCCTCGCGCAGAAGTTCAAGCGTTCGCTCGACGCCTCGCGCGAGCGCTATCGCTTCTACAACGCGCGCGGCAAGGGCGACCGGCCCTGGAGCCTCTTCGCGCGCTTCTACCAGGAGCTCGACCTGCTCACTCCCGTGATGGAAACGATCATGAAGAGCGCGGCCCGCGAGCAGCAGTCCTACTACGGGGCGGCGGTCAACCTCGCCAAGGCGCGCGGCGAACTCCTCCCGGAAGCCCCGACGCTCGACCTGTCCGTGCAGATCGTGGGGATGCTGCATCAGGTCGGCTGGCTGACCTGGGCGAGCGGCAGCTTCGCGGCCGTCGAAACGGCCTATGCGACGACCCTGACCAGCATCCAGCGCGCCTACGGCCCGGCCTTCCGCGCGGCGCCCGCCAGGGCTCGAGGATGATCTTTTCAGGGGTGCGCACGGGTTGTTCCCGCTGCGCATCAGGACGGGCCGCCTCAGGCGGCAGCCTGGGGAGCCGGCCGGCCGCAGGGCTCTCCGACGATGCTGGTGCGGCGCATATAGCGCACCTGTGATCGGTCGTAGTCGGCCAGCGCCTGGTGGATCACGCAACGGTTGTCCCACAGCAGGGCGTCGTGCAGCTGCCACTGGTGCCGGTAGACGAACTCGGGCTGGGTCGCATGCTCGCAGAGATAGCGCAGCAGCGGTGCGCTTTCCGCATCGGTGAAGCCGATGAACCGGCGCACGCGCTCGCTCAGGAACAACGACTTGCGACCGGTTTCCGGGTGCACCCTCAAGACCGGGTGGGCCACTGGCGGCGCGGTGAGACGCAGGCGAGCGACATGCGCCGGATCGGGCGCCACGTACTTGTCCGAGAAGCTGGCGATGACGTCATGCTCGGCTTCCAGCGACTCGAGCATCGCCCGCATGCCCGGCGAGAGGGATTCATAGGCCTCGTACATGTTGGCAAACATCGTGTCGCCCCCGACGCCCGGCAGTTCGCCGCACCACAGCAGCGAACCTTTGAGCGGCAGGATGGTGTGTTCCATGTCCGAATGCCAGGCGCGGCCCACCTCGCGGGTGGCCGAAGGCTTGCCGTGGACGGTCCTGTTGGTGACCTCGATCGCTTCGGGGTAGCCGGGCAGGCGGAAATCCGGGTTCGCCTCATGCGTATCGGCCTCGCCGAAATTGCGCGTGAACGCGATGTGCTGCTGCGGCGTGAGCGGCTGGCCGCGAAACAGCAGGATCAGATGCTCGTGCCAATGCCGCACGAGTTCCTCGCGGTCCGCGCCTGACAGCGGGCGGGTGATATCCAGGCCGGTGACTTCGGCCCCGATTGGAAAGGACAGGCGGCGAACTTGCATCAGGCGTGCTCCAGCGGGGGACCCAATCGCAATTCTACGAAGTTCTGTCTCTGACTCGTAAGTCAATGATGTGGCTTTCCCAGCCAGTGATTACCCTTGCAACATCCGGCGTTCTCTGGGAAAACACTCAGTTGACAACAGAGTCAGCTATATAAGATGGGCGCTCCTGATCCACTTCCCGAGGTGAACTCATGCAGCGCCGACGATTCGTAGCTTCCGGCACCTGGAGCCTGGCACTGGCCGGCGCGACCCGCGCCTTGGCGCAGGCGGGTGCCACGGACGGGAGGAAGGAGCTGAAGTGGGGCTATGGCGGCAAGAACATCAACACGGCGACGGTCAGCATGGCCATCCCGGAGCCGCTCGGCTACTACAAGGAAGAAGGCATCGGCATCGAGATCCTTCCGGTGGGCACCTATCCGGTCGTGCTCGAAGGCCTGCGCACGGGAACGCTGGACTTCGGCACCGTCGCGGCGATGGTCACACTGCCCCTGCTCGCCAAGGGCCAGAAGCTGCCGATCGTGAATTTCATGGAGTACACCTACCCCTTCAAGTGGAGCCTGGCCGTCAAGCCGGAATCGAGCCTGAACGCGCTCGAACAGCTCAGAGGCAAGCGCATCGGCATCCCTTTCTTCGGCAGCGCGGACTTCGAGGTCGGCAAGGGGGTGCTCGCCCTAGTGGGCCTCACCGAGAAGGACGTGCAATGGATCGCCACCGGGGAAGGCATCCCGGGCGGCCTGGCTCTGCAGCGCGGCGACATCGACGCCCTCTTCACCTATGACAGCCAACTGGCCGTGATCGAAGGGGCCGGGCTGAAGCTTCGCTACCTGACGCTGCCGTCCAACGTGCCCAAAGTCGGAGGGCAATGGCTGGGCGCCGCAACCGACCGCCTGGGCGACGCGAACTACAGGCGGCATGCGGTTGCCTTCGGCCGGTCCGTGGCCAAGGCCAACATCTTCATCCTTGAGAATCCCGAGGCGGCGGCCTATCTCTTCCTCATGCTTTATCCCGAAATGGCTCCGATGAACATGACGCTGCCCGAGAAGGTGAATGCCCTGCTGCTGGCCATGAAGAAGCGCGCGGCCCTCTACAAGCACTACGACCCCGCCATCAGGAAGTGGGGTTATGTGAAGCAGGAGGAGATCGACGAGGAATTGAAGTTCGCCGGGGTCGTGGGCAAGGTCGATGGCTCTGCCCTGTGGACCAACGATCTCGTCGACGAAATAAACCGGTTCGACGAGTTGAAGATCCGCAGGCAGGCCCGAGAGTTCGAACTGCCGTACAAGCGCTGACGGCAGCGCGGTCCCGGCGGATTTGGATCAGCGTTTCCTCAGTTCTTCTTCGGCTCGTAGAACTCCGGATAGATCCGCCGCACCATGTCGCCGCTGCGGCCGTAGCCGCGGCAGGCCCCGACCACCGGTGGCTTGCCATCCTTGTCGAGCCCATAGACGCGCTCCGCGCTGGCGCGGTCGTCCCAGCGGATCTGGCTGCCCAGGGTCTGCACCGCCACGGTCGCCATGTTGGTGATCAGCGTGAGGACGTGGGTGCAGCCTTCCTCGCCGCCGACGCGAGCCTGCACCTCCTTGCCGAAACCCGCACCCATGCGAAGTCCCACCAGCCGCTGGAAGTTGGGTTGCACCGAAGGACATTCCGGGAAGGGATGGCTGTCGATCGCGACCTCGATCTCGCGAATCTCTCGCCGATCATCGAAAGCGAGGCGCAGCCACATCTCGTGGAACGGCTCACCCGCGGGGACGGTCGGGCGCCAGGGCGTCGGCGCCTCGTAGTTGCGCGTGTCCGCAAGGCGGGCCTCCACCTCCCACAGGCCATCGTCGCGGCGAAAGCCCTCGCAGCGGATCGCGCGCGCAGTGACGGGGGAACGGGAACGGGGTGGGGACAGCGGCATGTTCTGGGACTTCTCAAGCGAGCCGGACGAGCGTCTTCCCCCGGCCCCGGCCCTCGAGCATGGAGACGAAGGCGGCAGGCGCGGCTTCGAGCCCCTGCGAAACGGTTTCCCAGCTGCGGAACACGCCGCCCTCCAGCCAGGCGCGCAGGTCGGCGCGGGCGCGCTCGTGCAGATCCGTGTTGCCGTCGATGCGGAAGCCCGTCACGCGCAGGGCGCGGTCGAGCACCCGCGGAAAATTGCGAAAGGCGTAGGGCGCACCCGAGTGGTACTGCCCCAGCAGGCCGCACACCGCGACGCGGCCGTTCTCGTTCATGCGGCCGAGCGTGGCATCGAGCACCGCGGCGCCGACGTTCTCGAAGCAGACCTCCACGCCCTTCGGCGTCGCGTCGCGCAGCGCCTGCTCGAAGCCGGCGGACTTGTAGTCGACGCAGCCGTGGAAGCCCAGTTCCCCTGTCACGGCATCGCACTTCGCCCGGCCGCCGGCGATGCCGACGACCCGCGCGCCGAGGTGCCGCGCCATCTGGCCCGCGAGGCTGCCGACCGCGCCGGCAGCCGAAGACACCACGAAGCATTCACCGTGCCGGACTGCCGCCACGTGGACGACGCCGAGCCAGGCGGTGATGCCGGGCCGTCCGAGCACGCCGAGGTGCACGGACAGCGGCATCCCACCGGCGTCGACGACCTTCTCCAGCTTCGCTGCGGGCTCGGCCGAATACTGCTGCCAGCCGCCCCAGCCGAGCACATGTTCGCCCGGACGGAAGCGAGCGTCGCGCGACTCGATCACCTCGCCCACGGTCCGGCCCATCATGAGGTCGCCAGGGCCGAACGGCACACGGCCGGCAACCGCGTCGGCGAGGCGCTTGCGCATGTACGGGTCGAGCGACAGGAAATGGTTGCGAATCAGGACCTCGCCGGCGGCGAGATTCGGCACCGGGCCCTCACGGAGCTCGAAGTGGCCTTCCTCAACCGCCTCGCGCGGCAGGCTGCGGAGACGGACCTGCAGGTTCATCGTCATCCTCCGATGGTAGGGGCCGCCACCGCGAGGCGATCAACACGCTTGTGATGCTTTCGCGTCGCGGCTTGTCCCTCGCGGGCTATGTGCCTAGCCTCTCGGCACTGATTCAAATCAGAGGAGACATCGATGGACATGAACCGGCGCGCTCTACTCGCCGCCGCCGCGAGCTTGGCGCTGCCGGCGGCGCGCGCCCAGAAGTTCCCGGACCGGCCGATCCGCATGATCGTGCCGTTCTTCGCAGGCGGCAACACCGACATGATCGCGCGCACCACCGGCGAAGGCCTCACCCGCTCGCTGGGACAGCCGATCGTGATCGACAACAAGCCCGGCGCCGGCGGCCTGCTCGCACTCAACGAGCTGGTGCGCGCGCGGCCGGATGGCTACACCATCGCCTTGGGCACGCCTTCGACCCAGATCATCACGGCGCTGGTCACGAAGGACGCCAAGGTCGACGCCATCCGCGAGACACAGCCGGTCGGCATGCTGTGCGGCGTGCCACTGGTCCTGGTGGTGTGGGCTGGCCTGCCGGTGAAGACCGTGCCGGAGCTGATCGAATACGCCCGCGCCAACCCGGGCAAGTTGTCTTTTGCCAGCGACGGCATCGGCACCAGCACGCACCTGGCGATGGAGATGTTCTGCCAATTCACCGGGGTCCAGATGGTCCATGTCCCGTACAAGGGCTCCTATGCGGCGGACATGGGCAACGGGCTGGTCCATCTCGCCATTGCGGGCGCCCGCTCGCAACTGGCACTGGCGGAGGCCGGCAAGATCCGCGTCCTGGCCACTGCCTCCGAGCAGCGCCTGCCCTTCCTGCCGCAGACACCGACCATCGCCGAGGCCGGCAACCTGCCGGGCTTCGATGCGTCGAGCTGGTACGCGCTGTTCCTGCCTGCCGGCGCGCCGTCGGAACTCGTAGCCACGCTCGCCGGCGCCACGCGGACGGCCACTGCGCATGCCGATTACCTCGCCCGCATCACGGGCGCCGGCTTTCTCGCGCACCCCGGCGGTCCCGTCGAGGTTGCGGCCATCATGGCGCGCGACAAGAAGAAGTGGGGCGACGTCGTCGATCGCCTCGGTCTGAAGATATGAACAGGAGCGACCCGATATGGCGAATGCATTGAAGGACAAGGCAGTGATCGTGACCGGCGCTGCCGGCGGGATCGGCTCGGCGGTGGCCGCGTACCTGGCCCGCGAGGGCGCTCGCCTCGTGCTGGCCGACATCGACGGCCCAGGCGTGGAACGCACCGCCGCCGCGCTACGCCAGGCCGGCCACGATGCGATGGGGCAGCAGATGGATGTTTCCGTCTGGAGCGACTGCGCGGCGTTGGTGCAGCGTTGCCTGGACCTCCACGGGCGCATCGACGGTCTCGCCGGATTCGCCGGCGTGGTGTACCTGGGCAAGCCGTGGGAGGAAGACGGGGAAGACCGGGTGCGCCGGCTGATCGAGGTGAACCTGCTCGGCACCTACTACGTCGGCGTGCAGGTGCTGCGGCAGATGCAGCTGCAGGGCAGCGGCTCCATCGTGAACGTGAGTTCGGGCACGCAGGCCGGCATGGCCGCCGGCGCCGCCTATTCGGCGTCGAAAGGCGGCGTGGCGGCGCTCACCTATGCCTGGGCGATCGACGCTGCGCCCCACGGCATCCGCGTGAACGCCCTGAGCCCGGTGGCCACGACGGCGATGACCAAGGTGACCGACGAATACCTGCGCTCGCTCGGGCAGCTGCAAGGCACGCGCCCTTATGTGGACCCCGCCGCCAACGCGCCCGCGGTGGCCTTCATGCTGTCGGATGCGGCGAAGGATTTCAATGGCCAGGTGCTGCGCGTGCACGGCGAGCAGGTCCAGCTCATGAGCCATCCGGCCGTGATGATGCCGGTGCTGTCGCGCGATTCCTGGGACGTGGACGAGCTCGCGCGCGGCTTGCGCGAGTCCTTCCCGGGCGGGCTGCCGCCGCTGGGCGTGACGGGCATCGAGGCGACGTTCAAGCCGCTCACGAAAATGAACCAGGTGCCGCGCTGATTAGGGCCGGGGGTCAGGCGTTGCGCTGCCGCGCGCGGTGCTGGGCCCCGTTCCCGAGCCACGCCGCGAGCACCAGCGCCCGCTTCACGTAAAGGCCCAGGTCGTACTCGTGCGTGTAGCCGATCGCGCCGTGCAGCTGGATGCACTCGCGGGTGATGCGCAGGGCCGCGTCGCTGCAGCGCGCCTTGCAGCGGCCCGCGATGCGGCTGCGCGCGGCGTCGTTCCCGTCGGCCGCGGAGAACGCTTCCACGGCCTCTTCCAGCACCGAGGCGGCGAGTTCGCGCTGCACCAGCAGGTCCACCGCCTTGTGCTGCAGCGCCTGGAAGCTGCCGATCGGCTTGTCGAACTGCACGCGCGTCTTCATGTACGAGATCGTCATGTCGAACGCCGCGCTCGCCACCCCCAGCAGTTCCGCGCTGGCGGCGACTGCGGTCGCGTCCAGGGCCCGGCCGAGGGCCGCTGCGCCTTCGGTCGGCGCGACGACCAAAGCATCCGCGCCGACCCGCACATCTTCCAGGCGCAACGCGGCGGCGGCGGTGCCGTCCACCTGCCATTGGGTCTCGACAACGGCACCTGTCGCGGTGCGCGGCACCAGGAACACGGCGATGCCGTCGTCGAGCCGCGCACTGACAAGGAAGGACGACGCAGCCTGCCCGGCTGCGATCCATCGCTTGGCTCCGCGCAGCGCGTATTCGCCGCCTTGCCGTGTGGCGTGCGTCTCGATGGCGGCCGGATCCAGCGCATCCGGCCGCTCCTGCCAGGCCAGCGCGGCAACGGCGCTGCCATCCGCGATGGCCTGCAGCAACGGCGCGGCCGCCGCAAGAGCGGCGTGGTCCTCCAGCAGCAATGCCGGCAGCACGCTGGTCGCCAGGTACACGTCACCCACCAGCCCGCGCCCGAGTTCCCCGGCGATGGCCGCGGCCTCGCGCAGCCCCATGCCGGCGCCGCCGAGTTCCTCGCGCACCAGCGCGCCGCGCCAGCCGAGCTCCTGCATCTTGCCGAAGCGCGCCGCGTCGTGGCCGGGCGGCTGCCCCATGCGGGCGCGGTAGGCCCTCAGGTCCTGCTCCCGCGCGGTGAAATCGCGCGCGCTCTCGCGCAGCATCGCTGTGAGGTCTTGTGTCTCGGTCGTCATCCGCTTTCAGCCCGGAAGGCCCAGCCATTGGCGGGCCAGGATGTTTCGCTGGATCTGGTTGGAGCCGCCGTAGATGGTGGGCCCGCGGGACTCGAGGAAGGGCGTCAGCACGTCGATGCGCTCGCCATCGATCTCCACGTCGCCTTGCAGCGCACCATCGGCGCCGGCGACCTCCACCAGCAGCTCGGTGACGCGCTGGCAGGTCTCGGTGGCCGTCATCTTCAGCAGCGAGGACTCCAGCCCGAAGCCCTTGCCCACGGACAGCGATCGCACCAGGCGTTCGTACATCGCGGCGAGGTCCTGCACATCGAACACCAGCTGGGTGTAGCGGTCCTGGAAGGCCCCCTCCTCCCAGCTGCCGTTGGCGCGCGCCACCTTCTCGAGGCGTGCCAGCGCAATCAGCGACTGCCGCGGGGATCCCGACCACACCCGCTCGAAACCGAGCAGGGTCTTCGCAATCTCCCAGCCGCCGTTGAGTTCGCCGACCAGGTCGCTGCGGTGCGCCCGGACGTCCTGCAGGAACACTTCGCAGAACTCCTCGGCGCCCGAGATGTCGCGGATCGGCCGCACGGTGATGCCCGGCTGGTCCATCGGGAACATGACGAAGCTGATGCCGGCCTGCTTCTTCACCGACCTGTCGGTGCGCACCAGCGCGAACATGTGGGTGCCGTCGAAGCCCATCGTGGTCCAGATCTTCTGGCCGTTGATGACGAACTCGTCGCCTTCCAGCCGCGCCTCGGTGCGGAGGTTCGCGAGGTCGGAGCCGGCATTCGGCTCCGAGTAGCCCTGCACCCACACGTGCTCCCCCGAGAGGATCTTCGGCAGGTACTTGCGGCGTTGCGCTTCGCTGCCGCGCGCGATCAGGATCGGGCCGAGGTTGGTGAGCGACTGCGTCTGCATCACCGGTGCGCCACTGCGCTCGTATTCCTCGATGTAGATCACCTGCTTGACGGGCGACAGCCCCATGCCGCCCCACTCCACCGGCCACGAGGGGGCCACCCACCCCTGCCGCGAAAGCGCCAGGAACCAGGGCTGAACGACCGACCAGCGCAGCCGGCGGGGCGTGAAACGGAGTTCGCGCGGGCAGTGCTCGTCGAAGAACCGCGCGGCGAGCGCACGGAACTCGGTGTCCGCCAAGGCATTCCAGTCGGTCGCCACGGCGGTTCAGTCGCCCTTGAACTCGGGCTTGCGCTTCTCGACGAAGGCCTTGACTGCCGCCGCGTGGTCATTGCTCAGCATCGTGAGCATCTCGAAGGCCATCGAGGTGTCGATCACCAGGTTGAGCTGATCCTTCAGCGACTTGTTGACCGACAGCTTGGTCCAGGCGACCGC
This sequence comes from Xenophilus azovorans DSM 13620, assembly GCF_000745855.1. GTDB lineage: Bacteria > Pseudomonadota > Gammaproteobacteria > Burkholderiales > Burkholderiaceae_C > Xenophilus > Xenophilus azovorans. The sequence goes on along the minus strand of NZ_JQKD01000037.1, from coordinate 43,428 downwards.
GTTGTGGGGCAGCGCCGCCAGTTCGCGCGCGATGGCCTTCGCTTCCGCCAGCACCTGGTCCTGGGGACGCACGTGCGTGATCAGGCCGATCTCCTGCGCCTCCTTGCCGGACAGGACGCGGCCGCGCAAGAGCAGGTCGCGTGCCTTGGCCATGCCGATCAGCAGCGGCATGATCACCGCGCCGCCATCGCCGGCCACCAGGCCGACCTTGACGTGCGTGTCGCCGATGCGGGCCGTCTCGGAGATCACCGTGATGTCGCAGAACAGCGCCAGCGTGCAACCGAGGCCCATCGCGTCGCCGTTGACCGCTGCCACCAGCGGCGGCCGCAGCTCCAGCATGTTCTGCCACAGCCGTCGCGTGTGCGCCGGCGCCTGCAGCGCGTGGCGGAAGTTCTCCGGCGTGCCGACGCGCGCGGCCATGCCCTTGAGGTCGCCGCCGGCGGAAAACGCCCGGCCGGCGCCGGTGAACACCACGGCCTTGACGCGCGGGTCTTCGTTGATGTCGCCCCAGATGCGCTCCAGCTCCGGATGCATGGCTCCGCCGGCCGGGTTGAGCTGTTCAGGCCGGTTCATGGTGACCGTGCAGACACCCTCGGCGTCGACGTCCACCAGCAGATATTCGTACTTGTCGTAGTTCATGTCTTTCCTTGGTTCAATGGAGAAGCGCTGCCATGCAGCGCCCGGATGCGGTTCTTGTCGATCTTGCCGCTGTTGAGCTTCGGGAGCTCCGAGGCGAACACCACGCTGCGTGGCTTCTTGTAGCTCGCGATGAGCGTCCGGCAGTGGGCGATGAGTTCCTCCTGCGTCGTCGTCCGGCCGCGGCGCAGCACCACCACCGCGCGCACCGCCTCGCCCCAGCGGGCGTCGGGCACCCCGATGACGGCGGCCTCCATCACGGCGGGATGCCTCACCAGCGCCTGCTCTACTTCGCGCGAATAGATGTTCTCGCCGCCCGAGATCACCATGTCCTTCTTGCGGTCGACGATGTACAGGAAGCCGTCCTCATCGAAGCGGCCGATGTCGCCCGAGTGCACCCAGCCGTCGCGCAGCGTCGCGAGCGTGGCGGGCATGTCGTTCCAATAGCCGCGGAACATCACGCCGCCGCGATAGACGATCTCGCCCGCCTCCCCTGGCGCGGCGTCGCCGCCATCGTCCGCGACCAGCCGCACTTCCGTGCCGATCAGCGGCTGGCCCACCGATTCGAGGCGCCGCCTTTCCCGCTCGCTTCCGTCGGGACGGTGCTGGGCCCGCAGCAGCACGCTCACGGCGCCCTCGGTCTGGCCGTAGACCTGGTGGAAGACGTCTCCCATCAGCGCCAGGCCCTGGCGCAGGACGTTGATCGGCATCGGCGCGGCCGAATAACACACCACGCGCACCGAGGAGAGATCGCGCTGCGCGATGCCGGGCTGCTCCAGCACCGTCTGCACCATGCTCGGCGCGAGGTGCAGGATGGTGGCCTTGTCGCGCTCGATCGCGTCGAGCACGCGCGCCGGGTCGAAGCTGCGGTGCACCAGCACCGTCGCGCCGCGCCAGGTGGCGCCGCTCTGGATGCCCTTGGCGCCGACGTGGAAGTACGGCATCACCAGCAGCACCCGGTCCTGCGGCGAGATGCCCATTTCCGCGGCGTGCATCTGCGCCTTGTTCACGCTGTCGCGGTGCGCGAGCATGCAGCCCTTGGGCTTGCCGGTGGTGCCGCTGGTGAAGATCAGGTGGGCGACGTCGTCCTCGCTCGCGCATCCGCGCGGACCGCCGGCCGGCGCCGCGGCGAGCACGGCTTCGTAGTCCTCGGCCCAAGCCGGTGCCGGGCCACCCACGCAGATCCAGCTGCGCACGCCAGGCAAGCTTTCGCGCAGTTGCGCGGCGGCCTCGGCGTACTGCGCCTCGAACAGGAAGGCCGCGGGCGCGGCGCTCTCGACGATGACCTGCATTTCCGCCAACGCCAACCGGTAGTTCACGGTCGCCGCCATGAAGCCGGCGAGTTCGCAAGCGCCGTAGAACTCGAAGTATTCGATGGCGTTCATGGAAAGCATCGCCACGCGGTCCTGGTGCGTGCAGCCCCGCTGCTCCAGGGCCGCGGCCAGCTGGCGCACCCGCCCGAGGAAGGCGCCGTGCGTGAGCCGGCGCGTGCCGTCGTCGTAGGCGATGCCGTCGGCGACGAAGCGGGCGTTGCGCTCGAGCAGGTCGCCCAGCGTCAGGCCGGTGGAGATCCGCCGCAGCGGCGCTGCCTGGGTCATCCGCACCCTACTCCGGCCTCACGCCGGCCACCTTGGCGGCATTGCCCCAGTACACGAGATCCTTGCGGACCAGCTCGCGCATGTCGTCGGCGCTGCCGGGGATCGGGGTCAGGTACTGCACGCGCATCGCCTCGGTCACCTCCGGCTCCTTCATGACCATGTTGATCTCCGCATTGAGGCGCTGCACGATGGCCGGTGGCATGCCGGCCGGCCCCAGGATGCCGAACCAGGGCTCGAACTCGAAGCCCGGCAATCCGGCCTCGGCCACCGTCGGCGTCCCCGGCATCAGCGACGAGCGCTTCGAGGTGGCGAGCGCCAGCGACTTGAGCTTTCCCGCCTTGATCAACGGACCGGAGGTCTGCATCGAGTCGAACATGAGGTGCACCTGTCCGGTCACGAGGTCGGGCAGCGCCTGAGCGCCCGCCTTGTACGGCACGTGAAGCGACTGCACGCCGGCGCGCTGGTTGAACAGCGACATGACCAGGTTGTTGGTGGTGGCCACGCCGTAAGAGGCGTAGTTCAGCTTGTTGGGATTGGCCTTCATGTAGGCCACCAACTCCTGCACCGTGTTCGCCGGCACGCTGTTCGAGGCGGACAGCGAAATGAGCATGATGGCCAGGGGCGCCACGGGCGTGAAATCCTTGACGGGGTCGAAAGACAGCTTCGCGACCATGAAGGGAGCGCTGGTCAGGCCGGAGGTTGTCAGGAGCAATGTGTAGCCGTCGGCGGGCTGCCTGGCAGCGTAGTCTGAACCGAGCACCGTGCCGGCGCCAGGCTTGTTCTCCACGACGACGGGCTGGCCAAGGCGCTGCGACAGCTTGTTCGAGATCAGGCGTGCGATCTGGTCGGTGCCGCCACCGGCGCCGTACGGGACGACGAGCTTCACCGGCTTGTTCGGGTAGTCGCCCTGCCCCGATGCCGGCAGCGCCATGGCCGCAATCGTGGTCACGATCGCTGCCATCGCGGCGCGGCGGCTGGTGGTGGTACGCATGAGGCTGTCTCCTGTGTTTCTCTGGGGCGATCCTAGGGGGGCCTTGCCGCGCCTCCAAGCCCGCCCCGCTATTCCGCATATGCGTGTTGAAAACGCGACTCCTACGTCCGTTGCGGCTCGGGCTCCAGCGCCGCCTCGGGATACTGAAGCACCAGCACCTCGGCGCCATCGGGCCCGGAGCGCAGTTCCATCGGCGCGTCCTCGCTGCCGCGCCAGATGCAGGCGTTGCGTGCGAGCACGCGCGTGTCCTCCGCCAGCGCTCCCCCGACCACCACGTGGAATCGGCCGCCGCTGCGCATCTGCGGCGGCGCCGTGCAATGTTCGCCGGGGGGCAGGCGCAGCAGCCAGCCCGCCAACCCTTCGGCGTCGGGGGTGATCACTTCCAGCACTTCGAGGCGGGGCAGCGCGGCCAGTTCGGACGGGCCGAGCATCGCGAGCGGTCCCACCGTCACGTGGCGCCGGCGGAGCCCGGTGCGCATCTTCGGGCGCGACTCCGGCAGGTACCAGGCGCCGGGGTCCGTTACCGCGCGCAGGGTGAGATAGTCCAGGCCTTCGGGGCCGGCGGTCAGCGGTCCGTAGCCCGCTTCGCGCGTGCTGTAGTGGACGGTGATCGCCCCCAGTGCGTGCCGGCCCAGCGTGCCGCCGCCGGCGGTCACCACCTGGAACTGCTCCTCCAGATGGAAATGGACGGGTAGCACCCAGCCGGGCTGCTGGTGCACCAGGAAGGCCTGCGGCGCCGGCCGCGCGCCGGGCTCGCTCTCGATCAGGTATTCCGTGTAGCCACGAAAGTTTCCCTCATCGAAGACGCGAACCCGTGTCTTCGTCTCGACCGTGCCGATGCGCTCCATCCGATCTCCAGCGTTTCAACGCGTAGTTCGCGATGGTCTATCGTAAAGCGCGACCCGATGGTTTGCGCCACTCGGAAGCCCTCGGGCACGTTCATCAGGGATGTGATGAATAGGCCAGCGCACGCGCTTTCTCCCTCCCTTGCGCACGCCGATTGCGTCTAAGTTGTGTCGCAGCACACAAGAACCAGCATGACCAACAACGAAGAGCCGCCAGCCGGGCCGAAACAATTCGAGCGGCCCCGCGCGCCATGACTGGCGCTTCCCTATCCGGCGAACCCCGGATCCAGCTGCTCCATCCAGCGCCTGATCGCTGCCCACAGCACGCCAGCCTCCGGGCCATGGCGTGCGTTGCGGTCGTACTGGCCCGCGACGCGTTCCGACACGGCGCGCGGCGGGAACAGCAGGCCCGCGGCGCCGCCGGACATGGCCAGCACCTGGTTCTCGCAGGCAGTCTGCAGAAGCAGGATCTCGGAGAACGCCGCTGCGACGCTCCGGCCGCACGCGAGCAGCCCGTGGTTGCGCAGGATCATCACGTCGCGTTCGCCGAGGCTTCGTGCCAGGCGCCCCCGTTCGTCGAGGTCGTCGGTGAGCCCTTCGATGTCGTGGTACGCGATGCGATCGGTAAAGAGCATCGACGTGGTGTTCAGCGGCAGCAGGCCTTCCTTCTGGCAGGCCACCGCAACGCCGGCCGGGGTGTGGGTGTGGATCACACAGGCGATCTCCGGCCGCGCCGCATGCACCGCACTGTGGACCACGAAACCCTGCTTGAGCACCGGCCATTCGGATGCCGAGAGCTTGTTGCCCTCCAGGTCCACCTTCAGCAGATTGGAGGCGGTGACCTCCGCATAGCGCAGCCCGAACGGATTGATGAGGAAGTGATCATGTTCGCCCGGCACGCGGGCGGTGATGTGGTTGTAGACGATGCTCTTGTTCCATCCCAGTGCGTCCACGGCACGGTAGGCGCAGGCGAGCTCGACGCGGGTGGCCCATTCTTGCGGCGAGCAGGCGAGCTCCGGCGGCGGGCTCTGGCGAGTCTTCGAATCCATCGGGTCTCCTCGGAAGCTGGCACGCATTCTCGCGCGCGACCGCCATGCCAGGCTCGCCAGGTGCGGCCATCCGTCCACATGATGGGAGATGCATCGGGGGCTGGCGCCAAGTCCACATTGTGGGAGCCTGGCGGCGATTGCGTTGGCGCCCGCTGGTCCTGACCCGACCATGGCACCCGGCAAAGGAGACAACGCATGGACAAGCAAAGACGACTGCTGCTCTCGGCCCTGGGCTGCGCACCACTGGCCGCCCGGGCGCAGGAGGTCTGGCCATCCCGGCCGATCACCGCGGTGGTCCCGTTTGGCCCGGGCGGCAACGCCGACATCCTGGCGCGGGACATCGCGCAGATCGCGAGCCGGGCGCTGAAGCAGCAGATCGTCATCGACAACAAGGCCGGCAGCGCGGGCGCGGTCGGCATCGGCGCAGTGGCCCGTGCGCGCGCCGACGGCTACGTGATCGGCCTGGCTTCCCTGTCGCAGCTCGCGTCGCTGCATCACCTGCGCAAGACACCGCTTTCCTACAACCCGACCCGCGACTTCGAGCCACTGACCTTCATCGGCCAGTCCGCACCGCTCTGGCTGGTGGCCAAGCCCGCGACGGGGTTCCGCAACGTGCGCGACCTGGTGAACCATGCCCGGACCCACCCCGGCAAGCTGACCTACGGCTCCGACGGCGTCGGCAGCCTGACGCACATTCCCGGCGCGCAGCTGGCGCGCGAGGCCGGCATCGACATCGTTCACGTGCCCTACCGTGGAGGCTCGTTCGCCATCCAGGGCCTGCTCACCGGTGAAATCGACTGCGCCTTCACAGGCGTGCCCGGCCCGGTGGAGCACGTGAAGTCGGGCCGTATCGTGGCGCTGGGCACCTGCAGCGAGAAGCGCAGCGCACCTGACCCGAACCTGCCCACCGTCGCCGAGCAAGGCTTCCCGGGCTTCCATTTCCGCTCCTGGTGGGGCTTCGTCGCGCCGGCCGGCACGCCTCGGGATGTGGTGCAGCGGCTGGGCGCCGAACTGGCGAAGGCGGTACAGGACCCCGCGCTGAAATCCAAGCTGGAGGCGCAAGGCTACGAGGTCGTCGGCAGCACGCCGGAGCAGTTCCGCAGCGTGATCCTGAAAGACAACCAGGTCTGGGCGCAACTCGCGCGCGACCTGAACATCCAGGTGGAGGAATAGCCGCGCTCGACAGCGCGCGGCTGGCCAGGCAATGCAACCCATGACCGATAAGAAGATCGCCGAAACAGCCCCCGTTCCAATTCCTCTGCTGCAGCTGGGACCCTGGCTCGCCGAGGCCTTGCAGGAGGCGCTGCACCCGCGCTTCCAGCTGCTGCCGATGTGGCAGCAGGCGGACCCGCAGGCCTACCTCGCGACCCACGCCGCCGGCGTGAGCGGCATCATCACCCACACGCACGGGCTCGACACGACCCGTGCATTGATCGGGCTGCTGCCGCGGCTGGAGATCGTCGTCAACCTCGGCTCCGGCAGCGAGTCCGTGGATATCGCGGCGGTGCGGGAACGCGGCATCCGCTTTCTCAACGGCGCCGGGGCCAATGCGCCGGACGTCGCGGAGCTGGCGATCAGCCTCATGCTCGCAGCCGGGCGCAACCTGGTCGCCGGCGATCGCCATGTGCGGGCCGGACGCTGGCCCATCGAACGCGCACCGATCACGCGCCGCGTCAGCGGCAAGCGCCTCGGCATACTCGGCTTCGGCGAGATCGGCCGCGCCATCGCCCGCCGCGCAGCCGCCTTCGACATGGAGATCGCCTACTTCGCGCGCCGCCCGGCCGAAGGCGTGGCCTGGCGGTACATGCCGGACCTGCTGGAGCTGGCCCGCTGGGCCGACTTCCTCGTCGCCGCCCTGCCCGGCGGCGCCGAGACGCACCACATCGTCGACGAGCACGTCCTCGATGCGCTTGGCCCGCAGGGCATGCTGGTCAACGTCGGCCGTGGCACCGTGGTCGACGAGGCGGCGCTGGTGCGCGCGCTGCAGCAGGGCCGCATCGCCGGCGCCGGGCTGGACGTGTTCGAGCACGAACCGCACGTGCCACAGGCGCTGATCGAGAGCGACAAGGTCGTGCTGCAGGCGCACCACGGCGGCTCCACCTTCGAGGCATACCAGGCGGTGGCCAACCGGGCCGCCGCAAACCTTCACGCGCACTTCTTCCCCTCCCGCACCTGAGCAAGGAAACACAGATGGATCTTTTCGAGACATACGCCAACCGCTTCGAGCACATCAGGATGCGCCGCGAAGACGGCATCCTGGAACTGCAGCTGCACACCGACGGCGGCCCGCTGCGTTGGGGCTTCAAGCCGCACATGGAGCTGAGCAAGGCCTTCCGCGCCATCGCCCAGGACCAGGGCAACCACGTGATGATCCTGACAGGCGTGGGCGACGAGTTCACCGGGCCGCGCGCCTCCGAAGGCGTGGAGAAGGGCTTCCACGCGATGCGCCCGGAGGCCTGGGAGCACCTCCATGCCGACGGCATGGAGCTGATGGACAGCCTGCTCGCGATCCAGGCCCTCGTGATCGGCGCCGTCAACGGCCCGGCGGTACGGCATTGCGAGTTGGCGCTGCTGTCGGACATCGTGATCGCGAGCGACAACGCGGAGTTCCAGGATTCCGCCCACTTCCCGGACGGCCTCACGCCTGGCGACGGCATCAACGTGATCACCCCGCTGGTGATGGGGCTGACCCGCGCGCGCTACTTCCACCTCACCGGCCAGATCATCAAGGCGCAGGAGGCGAAGAGCCTCGGCCTCGTCAACGAAGTGACCACCCGCGAGGAACTGATGCCGCGGGCGTGGGCGCTGGCGCGCCAGCTCAAGAAGCAGAAGCCGATGGTGCTGCGCCACACCCGGATCCTCAATACCCACGAGTTGCGCCGTCGCATGCTGGAGATGGTGGGCTACGGCCTGGCCCTCGAAGGCCTCGACATCGCGGACTCCCACGAACGGGCGCAGAAGGAAGGCGGCCATTGAGTCGCACGCCCTCACACACAACGGAAACACCATGAAGATCTGGCTCCAGCTCGTGGCCTCCGCCGGCCGCCTTCCGCGCTTCCTGCAGGAGTGCCAGGCGCAATGCGACCGCGCCGCCCATCCCGGCACCCGGGTGACTGTGAGCGGCACGACGCACGGCGCGCTTGGCGACCAGCACGCGATCTACCTGCACTGTGACGCCCACGACATCCTTCACCTGATGCACCAGCACGTCATGGGCCAGGGCTACGACGTCTACGTGATGGGCAATTCGCTCGATCCCGCGCTCCAGGCGCTGCGGGAACTGCTCGACATCCCCGTCGTCTCCGCCTTCCAGGTGGCGTGCTCCGCCGCCATGACGCTGGGCGACCGGCTCGGCGTCGTCGCGACCAACGCGAAATTCGGCCTCGCCTACAGCCGGCTGATCGAAGGCTACGGCCTCGGGCCCAAGCTGGCCGGCGTCGGCGGCCTGAAAGTCATGCGCCCCGCGGACCTCGACGCCTCCTTCGACGACCGCGCCGAAGCGGCCAAGGTGGTGGAGGAAGTCGAGACCGCCTGTCGCCCGCTGGTGGCGGCCGGCGCCGACGTGCTGCTGGTGCCCGGCCCCATCGGGACCATCCTTGCGCACGCCGGCGTCACGCAGATCCTGAGCGCGACCGTCATCGACCTCTATCCCACGGCCATCAAGATCGCCGAAGGCATGGGCCACCTGGCGCGCCATTGCGGCATGAAGCCGAGCCGCCTCGGCCTGTACCAGTCGCCGAGCGAGGAGTCGCGCCGCGAGGCCGCGCGGCTGTACGGCTTCGGCGCCACCTAGCAGGAGAAGACATGGCTGAAACGACTGCCAGGCGGACGATCCCGATCTCGATGCTGGTCAACGGCTGCCGCCACCATCTCGCCGTCGATCCGCGCCACACGCTGGCCGACCTGCTGCGCGACCAGCTCGGGCTCACGGGCCTGCACCTCGGCTGCGAACAGGGCGTCTGCGGCGCGTGCACCGTGCACATCGACGGGGAGCCGGTGGTCAGTTGCCTCACGCTCGCGGTGGAAGCCCAGGACGTGGCGATCCGTACCGTGGAAGACCTCGCGCAGGACGGCGCGCTGAGTGCGCTGCAGCAGGCCTTCCTCGCTCATGGCGCGTTTCAGTGCGGCTACTGCACGCCGGGCTTCCTGATGGTCGGCCAGCACCTGTTGGACCAGGGGCTCGCCACCGATCGCGACGCCGTGCGTGAAGGCCTGAGCGGCAACATCTGCCGTTGCACCGGCTACGAGCCCATCATCGACGCCATCCTGTCAGTGGCGCAGCAGGAGCCGCGCGCATGAAGCCGCGCCGGGCCGCTCCCGCTCAGGTCTGCGCCGCAATCCGCAGCACGGAGGTTTTCCAATGAACAACTGCACGCCTGCGGGCGCCTTGTGGACCGCGAGCGACGCAGCGCAGCGGGACGAGGAACCCGATCTCGGCCAGACCGATCCGTTCGTCTACAACGCCGACGGCGTCGCCCTGCTCACCGGGAAGGGCGCCTACATCGCGGACCTCCGGCTGCCGGGCATGCTGGATGCCGCTTTCGCGCGCAGCCCGATCGCGCGTGGCCGGATCCGCGCGATCGACCGCGCAGCCGCGCTTGCCGCCGAGGGCGTTCATTTCGTCGCCACCGGCGCCGACATCCGCGATGCGGTGGCCCGGACCCTGCCGCGCGCGTCGATGGTTCTGCATGCCAGCGAGCACGCCCCGGAGCAGTTCAACCTGCCGTCCTATCACCTGCTGCCTCCCGACGCGCTGCACTACGAAGGCGAGGCGCTCGCCGTGGTCGTCGCAGCCGATCGCTACCTGGCCGAGGACGCGGTGGAGATGCTTGAAATCGACTGCGAGGAGCAGGTGCCCGTGCTCGATCCCGAGGCCTCGCTGTCGCCCGGCTGCGAACAGCTGTTCGAGGACGTGCCGGGCAACATGGCGCTGGAAGGACGCTTCGGCTCGAAGGACGAGGCCGGCAGCCTGTTCGATTCCGCCCACCTCGTGCTGGAGCGCCGATACCGCATGAACCGCAGCGGCAATCCGCCGCTGGAGGCGCTGGGCGTGGTGGCGCAGTACGAGAACCGGCGGCTCACCGTCTGGTCCACCATCCAGCGGCCGCAGATCCTGCGCATTGCACTCGCCGACATCCTCGGCATCCCGGCCTCGCGCGTGCGGGTGATCGCTCCGCAGAACATCGGCGGCGGCTTCGGCTGGAAGTCGCCGATGTACCGCGAGACCGCGGTGATCGCCTGGCTGGCGATGAAGCTGGGCCGTCCGGTGCGCTGGATCGAGGACCGCACCGAGGCATTGAAGAAAGGCGTACACGAGCGCGACCAGATCTGGGACATGAAGGCGGCCTTCGATGCCGACGGCAAGCTGCTGGGCCTGCAGTCCGAGGTGATTGCCGATGTCGGCAGCGTGCTGGTCGACATGTACGGCCTGCTGCCTGCGCGCATGTCGGCCACGCTGCCCTTCCCTTACGACATTCCATGGATGCGCACGCACCTGCGCTGCGCCATCACCAACAAGGCGCCGATGGGCGTGAACCGGCCAGCCGGCCGCATGCCCGCCGTATGGGCGATCGAGCGGCTGATGGACGATGCGGCGCAACGGCTGAACCTCTCCCCGGCACAGATCCGGATGCGCAACTTCGTGCAGAAGTTCCCCTATACCTCGCCGCTGGGCGCGGTGTTGAGCGACTCGGACTACCTCGGCACGATGCGCAAGCTCCTCGATGTGTTCCAGTTCGAGGACCGGCGCGGCCAGGCCCGGCAGCTGCGCGCACAAGGCAAGCGCATCGGGGTCGGCCTCGCCGCCTGCGTGGAAGTCTGCCGGCCGCTCTGCTCCTTCGGCGGTGCGCTGTTCTACAACCAGCCCCAGTACGCGGCGGTGACGCTGCGGATGTACCCCGACGGCTCGGTGTCGATCATGTCGGGCGACGCGCCGCAGGGCCAGATGCGCCACACCACGATGGCCAAGATCACGGCACGCGAACTGGGCTGCGACCTGGAGGCGATCGAGGTCTACACCGGCGACACGCTGCTGAGCCCGGTCACCAATTCCAACACCGACGTGACCTCGGTCTGCGCCATCGCCGCGCGACGGCTGCGCAGGAAGGTGATCGGCGTGGCCGCCCACCTGCTGAAGGTCGAGCCGGTGAACGAGCATTTCGACTGCCGCCGCGGCCAGCTCACCTACACGCCCGACGGTCGCACGCTGAGCTTCCGCGAGATCGCCTGGTCCGCGATCATGCGTCCCTTCCTGCTGCCGGACGGCGCCACGCCCGACCTGCAGGAAACCGCGTACCTCGAGGCGCCGTACGCGCCCACCAGCTTTGCCGCCCATGCGGCGATGGTGGAGGTGGACGAGGCGATCGGCAAGATCCGCATCCTGAGCTACGGCTTCGTCGGCGACTGCGGCAAGGTGCTGAATCCGAAGGGGCTGGCGACGGCAATCACGGCCGGCATCGCCACCGGCATCAGCAACACCACGCACGAGGCCTACATCTACGACGAGAACGGCCAGCTGGTCACCTCCAATCTCAAGGACTACGCGATGCTCACGGCCGGCGAGATGCCGCTCGAGCTGATCATCGATCACCACGACACGCCGACCGCGGCCACGGTCTACGGCCACAAGCGCACCATCACCGAAGGCGTGCCGGCCGGCGTGGCGCCGGCGATCGCCAATGCCATCATCGACGCCTTCGGAGGCGCCGTGGACCTGACGGAGATCCCGCTCTTCCCCGGCGCACTGTGGGCCCTCGGGCGGAAGGCGGCCCAGTCCGCGGAGGCACCGCAATGAAGCCGGCGCGATTCGAGTACCACGCGCCGGAGACGCTGGCGCAATGCCTCGCGCTGCTGGCCGAGCACGGCGACGAGTCGGCCGTGCTCGCAGGCGGCCAGAGCCTGCTGCCCCTGATGCGCTTCCGCCTGGCCCAGCCGGCGCACCTCATCTCGCTGCGCGGCCTGGGCGGGCCGCTGGAGCGCATCGAGCGTCGCGGCGGCAGCCTCTACATCGGCGCGCGGGTCACCTACACGGCGGTGCAGCGTTCGGCCGAGGTGCGCGAGGGCTGCCCGGGCCTGCCCCGGTCCATCGAGCTGATCGCCACGCCGGCCGTGCGCACCCGTGGCACCGTGTGCGGCAACCTGTGCCAGGCTGACCCTGCCTCGGAGCTGCCGGCCGTGGCCCTGCTGCTGGAGGCGCGCATGCACCTCCATTCGGCCGAGGGCACGCGCGTGGTCGCCGCCGCGGACTTCTTCCAGGGACCGTACATGACGGCGCGCCGCGGCAACGAGTTGCTGGTGGCGGTGGAGTTCCCCGTCCGGCCGGCGACCGAGCGCTTCGCCATCCGCGAGATCACGCGGCTGCGCGGCGGCTTTCCCATGTCCGGCGTGGCGGTGGCGCTGACGCCCGGCGCCGGCTCCGCGCTGGAATCGGTCGCGGTGGCCTGCTTCGGCGTGCATTCGCAGCAGCTGCGGCTTCACGCGGTGGAGCAGGTGCTGCGGCAGCGGGGCCGCACCCCTGCCGCATTGCAGGCCGCCGGCGAAGCGCTCGACGCCGCCATCCATCCCCATTCGGACCCTTTCGCCTCCGAGGCGTACCGCCGCAGCGCCACCCGCACCCTGCTCGAACGCGTGCTGGCCGAGGCCTGCGCGCAGCCATCGAATCCCCCATGAAACTGAACAACAGCTTCGTCGTCGAAGCGCCGCTCGAACAGGTGTGGACCCTGTTCGACGAACTGGACACGGTGATCCCCTGCATGCCCGGGGCTGCCTACCTCGGCCGCGAAGGCGACGAGCACCGCGTGTCGATGAAGGTCAAGATCGGCGCCATCGTCTCCGACTTCCAGGGTACCGTGAGCTTCCTGGAGAGGGACGGCGCGAGCCACCGCACGGTGATGCGCGGCGCCGCGCGCGATGCCGGCGGCAAGGGGGCGGCCTCGGCCACCATCGAGACCCGGCTGGCGGCGGCGGATCCGGCGCGCACCCAGGTCGCGGTGGAGACCGATCTGTCCATGACCGGCCGGCTGGCCCAGTTCGGCGGGCCGATCATCGCGGACATCGCGCAGCGGCTGGTCGGCCAGTTCACCGGCAACCTGCAGCAGGTGCTGCAGACCCGCGTTCCGGCCACCGCGCCCGCACGGCCATTGGATGCGTCGCCGGATGCGCCGATGGCCGCGTCGGCAGCGAGCGCCGCCACAGCGCCGCCGGCGCCTGCGCAGCCTGGCGAGGTGCAGCCGCTGGACCTGGGCAACGTGGTCGGACGGAGCCTGGCGCATCACTTCCTGCGGTACGCGCTGCCCGCGCTGGCATGCTTCGCGCTGGGCTGGCTGCTGGGGCGCTACGGCTGACCGGCACATGCGCTACACCCACCTGCTGCAGCCGTTGCCGCTCAAGCACCTGCTGCTGAAAAACCGCATCGTCAAGGCGCCCTACAGCTCCACCAGCGCCGATGCGCGCGGCTACGTCAAGGACACGGGCCCGTGGCACTACGAAACCGTCGCACGCGGCGGCGTGGGCCTGTTCATTACCGAATCGGTGGCCGTCGAGCCCATGGGCGTCAGCGGCTCGCCGCGCATGCAGATCTGGGATGACAGTTTCATTCCCGGCCAGGCCTCGCTCGCGGCCGCAGTGCACCGGCACGGCGTTCCCATCCTGATGCAGATCCACCATGCCGGGCCCTCCTACTCCACCGGCATGCTGGGCCACTGGTCGGTGGGCGAGCCCGAGAAGCTGCAGGCCAAGTCGGCCTCCACGCTCACCCCCGAGCAATTGCCCGGGCCGCGGCGCAACCTGCCGCGCGGCATCTCGAAGGACGAGATCGCCGACTGCGTGGAGATGTTCGCCCGCGCGGCCGAGCGCGCGGCCGAGGCCGGCTTCGACGGCGTGGAGCTGCACTTCGCCACCGGCTTCCTGGTCAACAGCTTCTTCTCCCGAGCCTGGAACAAGCGCGATGACGAATACGGCGGCAGCCTTGCCAACCGGGCGCGCATCGGCGTGGAGATCGTGCGCGCGGTACGCCAGCGCCTGGGTGAGCGCTTCATCGTCGGCGCGCGCACCAACGCCATCGAGTACAGCGCCCGGCACGGCGACGGCCTCACCCACGAGGAAGCGGCCGGCATCGCGCTGATGCTCGAGGACGCCGGGGTGGACCTGCTCAACGTCACGGCTTACGGGTACAACGACTTCGAATGGGTACTGTTCCCGGAACAGGGGCTGTTCCCTTCGCTGCCGCGCGGGATGGCCGCCTTCGGCCGCGCGGTGCGGCGCGGCGAGCCACTGGTGGCCGAGGCCGAGGCGATGAAGCGCGCCGTCTCGATCCCGGTCATCGCCGTCGGCAAGCTCGACGTCGACAGCGCCGAGCGCGTGCTGCGCGACGGGCGCGCCGATCTGGTGGCCTTCGGCCGCGCCCTGATCGCCGATCCCGAGCTGCCGAACAAGGTGCGCGACGGGAAGCACCGGGACATCCGCCCCTGCACCCATTGCATGACCTGTGTGGACGCGCTCAGCCGCTCGGTGCACGAGCGCTGCCGCGTCAACACCGCTTTCGCCAAGGAGAAAGAATTCGAGACCGCACCACCCGCGGCCCGCCGCAAGAACGTGGTGGTGGTGGGCGGCGGACCGGCCGGCATGGAGGCCGCGCGCGTGGCCGCGATACGTGGCCATGCGGTCACGCTCTACGAGAGGAGCCCGATGCTCGGCGGCCTCGTGCCGCTGGCGGGGTTGATCAAGGGCACGGAGATCGAAGAACTGCCGCAGTTCGTCCGCTATCTGGTGCGCCAGCTCGACCAACTCGGCGTGCGCGTGATCAAGGGACGCGAGGTGACGCCCGGATTGATCGCGGGCCTGAAGCCCGATGCAGTGGTGCTGGCCACTGGCGCGAGCCTGCGCACGCCGGTGATCGCCGGCCTGGACCACCGCAAGGTGCGCACCGCCGCGCAATTGCTCGACCAGGTGCGCTGGCCGTTGCGGCTGCTGGGCACGCACGGACTGGAGCATGCGACGCGCGCCTGGCTGCCCCTGGGCCGGCGGGTGGTGCTGATCGGCGGCTTGATGCAGGGCGCGGAGCTGGCCGAGTTCCTGGTCAAGCGCGGCCGGCAGGTCACGCTGACCGAGATGGCGGACGAGCTGGGCACCGGGCTGCTTGAAATCCACCGCACCCGGCTGCTGCAATGGCTGGCGCAGCGCGGCACCACATTGCTGCACGGCGTGCGCTACGAACGCATCTCCGACGAAGGTGTGCACCTCGTCACGCGCGACGGCGCGGCCCGCTTGCTGCCGGCGGACAACGTGATCGTGATCGCGCAACGCGAGCCGAACGCGACGCTGCGCGCCGAGCTGGCCGGGCTGGTACCGGAGATCCATGTGGTGGGCGACGGCAACGTTCCGGGAATGATCGTCGACGCCGTGGAGCAGGGACACCGGGCAGCCTATGCGCTGTGAGCCGCGGGTGCAGCTCACTCGCCGCACGTGCTCGAGGGCCTGAAGGGAGACTCCGCGCGATCACATTGTGGGAACAAATGCGGCTTGCGGCAGCGCGCGTGCCAGGCAAGGCCGACAGTTGAACGGTGCCCTCTGCGGCAGCGATGCAAACAAGGAGACACCCATATGATTCGACGACGTCGATGGCTGGCAGCCGCTTCCGTGCCGCTGCTGGCGCCCTTGGTGAACAGCGTCCGGGCCGAGAGCTACCCCACCAAGCCCATCCGCTTTCTCAACCCGTTCCAGGCCGGCAGCAACGGCGACACCGCGCCCCGCCTGGTGCTGCAGCGCGCCGCCGAGACCCTGGGCCAGCCCTTCGTGATCGAGAGCCATCAGGGCGGCAGCGCCATGCTGGCCATGCGAACGCTGGCCGCCTCCAGGCCCGATGGCTACACCGTCGGCCTGGGAACGCCGGGCAACGTGATCACCGGCTTTCTGACCATGCGCGATCCGGGCTTCGAGGTCGAGCAGCTGGAGCCGATCACCCTGATCTGCGAGACGCCGCTGGTGCTGTCGGTGACCAACAGCCTGCCCGTCAACTCGGTGCAGGAGCTGATCGCCTACGGCAAGGCCAACCCCGGCAAGCTCAACTACGCCTACGACGGCGTCGGCGCCACCACCCATCTGGCGGCCGAGCTGCTGCTGCAGACCGCGGGCGTGGTGGCGCAGGGCGTGAGCTACAAGGGCGGCGCCGGAGGCTACACCACGGATTTCGTGAGCGGGCGCATCCACTTCGCCATCGGCGGCATCGGCGTGCCGCTGGGCCTGCATCGCAGCGGCCAGCTGCGCATCATCGCGGTCTGCGGCGACAAGCGCGTTCCGACGCTGCCGCAGATTCCCACCGTGGCGCAGCAGGGGTTCCCCGGCTTCGACGCGAGCAGCTGGTTCGCCGTGTTCGCCCCGCGCGGCGTGCCGCGAGATGCCTTCAACAGATTGGGCCGCGAGCTGCGTTCGGCGGTCGAGCATCCCGATGTGTCGGCCAGGCTCTCCGAGGCCGGCTTCCTGCCGCTCGTCTCGAGCAGCGAGGCCTTGAAGGAAAAGATGGCGCGCGAGCGCGCCAAGTGGACCATCGTCGCCGCCAACGCCGGCGTGGCGAAGCAATAGCCGCCAGGGCGAAGGAGAAGCACATGTCGGATGTCGAGACCCTGCGCCAGCCGGGCCCGCCGGCGGCCAACGCGGTGCTGAATGCGCCGGAGGCCGCGTTCAAGCGGGGCCTGCCGGACGTGCCCGCGCATCTGTTCGCGCGGGAGCGCAACCTTGCCCTGGCCCCCGGCCGGCCGAGCGGGCTGATCGCGCTCGACCTCTCCGCCGAACTCGGACTCGCCGGGCCGGCCACCACGCCAGCCATGCTGGCGCGCTACGTGCTGGTGCGGGCCGGCGAGCACGTGGCGCATGAATTCAGTGCGACGGGCGAGGTCCACTACGTCATTCGCGGCCAGGGCGAAACCGAGAGCCATGACGTTCGCATCGTCTGGAAGGCGGGCGACGTGTTTGTGCTGCCCGGCGCCGCCAACACCTGCCATCGCGCCTCGTCCGACAGCATCCTGCTGTGCGTCACCGACGAGCCTCTGCTCGCCATGCTCTGCGTGCCGGCGCCGGATGCCGCGGCCAACCGGGCGGTGAAGCCGGCCCATTTCAGTGCCGCCAGCATCGACGCGCAGCTGGACCTGATCCATCGAAGGACAGGGCCGCAGAAGTCGGCCGGCAAGGCGGTGAACTTCTTCACGTCCGCCTCCGCGCGCGTGGTCAGCCTGCTGCCTGCCATGAGTGCCGGCATGAACACGCTGGAGCCCGGCGGCAATCAGCGTCCCCACCGCCACAATGCGGCGGCGCTGACCCTGGGAATCCAGGTGGAGGGCGTCCACTCCATGGTGGGCGGGCAGCGCTTCGATTGGATCGCGGCCGGCGTGATGGTGACCCCGCCGCTGGCCGTGCACTCCCATCACAACCGCGGCCCCGCCATGATGAAGTCGCTCGTCCTGCAGGACGGCGGGCTCTACTACAACCTGCGCTGCCCCGGCTTCTCCTGGGAAGACTGAGGCCTGCGAGCGCCCTGCGAGGAACACTCATGCCCATGGAATTCATCCCCCTTCGAGGCGACTTCGCGGCCGAGGTCAGGGGTCTGCATATCGGCGTCGGCGTCGCGCCCGAGCAGATCGAAAGCGTCGAGGACGGACTGGCCCGCTTCGGCGTGCTGGTGCTTCGCAACCAGTGCCATGGCGACGACGCCCAGCAGGCGTTCATCGAGCAGTTCGGCCCTCCGGTCGTCGCCAACCTGAAGGAGATCAAGAGCAGGCATCCGCACTTCTACGACATCGGGACCGTGGACGAGGACGGGATACCGTTCCCGCCGGGCGGCGCGAAGGAAAGCTTCCTGCTGGCCAACCTGCTGTGGCACACCGACGGCTCCCCCATGCAGCCGCCGACGCGCGTGTCCTGCCTGCATGCGAAAGTGCTGCCTCCGGTGCCTCCGCCCACGGAGTACGCCGACATGCGCGCGGCGTGGGACGCCCTGCCCGCCGGCCTGCAGCAGGAGATCGACGGGTTGCGAGGGGAACACAGCTACTACCACTCCCGCGCCAAGCTGGGCATGACGCAGGAGCAGTTCAGCCAGGACACGCTGAATTCGCGGCCACCGCAGGAGCATCCGCTGGTGCGGCACAACCCGCGAACGGGAAGAAAAGCCCTGTATCTCGCCGCCCACATCTCTCACGTCGCCGGCTGGCCGGTGGACAAGGGGCGCGCGCTGGTCGACCGGCTGATGGCGCACGCGACGCAGCCACGGTTCGTGTACTCGCACGACTGGCAACCCAACGACCTGCTGATGTGGGACGACAGCTGGACCATGCACCGCGCGACGCCCTATCACGGCGCGCATCCGCGCAATCTCCGCTGGTCGGGTGTGCGCGAGCGCGCGCCGGTGTAAGGCGAGCGCGGCGGGGCACGCCTGCGCCGCGCACCGTGCGCCTCAGCCGATTCCGAGCGCGGCGCGTTCGCGGAAGATGAAGTCCGAACCGTCGCGGCGCTGGATCTCCCATGCGGGCAGCGGCGCTGGCCCATCGGCAGGCACCGGCTCCATGCGCTTCCAGCCGAACACCACGGTGCGGCGCGAGATCTTCCACTTTCCATCACGGCGCTCGAAACGGTCGACATAGCGCGCCGAGCCCGTGACGTCGGTGGCCATGCCGGGCTCGCCCAGCTTGCCGCCGGAGCTTTGCGCCAGGCTCTCGCGCGCCTCGGGCGCGTAGCGCTGCACACTGAGGATCGTCGTTTCCACCAGCGCGAGATCCGGGTTCGCGAACTCGATCAGGATGTTGCTCACCAAATGCATGGAGAAGGTGATCGACTGGTGCCGCTCGCCGATCCAGCGGATCAGGCCGGCGCGGTCGCCGCGGTAGGAGCCGTGGTTGTCCTGCATGTCCTCGTGGAAGAGCTCCGGCATGACTGCCAGGTCGAGGCGGTCCACCGCACGGCACCACCTGAGCATGATGTCCTGGATGCGCGCCCGGTCGGCCAGGCGTTCCGGGGAATAGGGATCGAATTCGAGAGCGGCGGACATTCAGATGGACTCCTTCTGGATGTTGGCCTTGCGCGCCACCTCGGCCCATTTCAGCTGTTCCCTGGCGAACTGGGTCCGGAATTCGGCCGGTGTGGCAGTCATGGGAGTGAAGCCGCTGGCTTGGAGCTTGTCGGCCACCTCCTTGGTCTCGACCGCGCGGCGCAGTTCGGCACCGAGCCGGCTGATGGCCTCCGCCGGCATGCCGTGCGGGCCGAAGATGCCGAACAGGCTGGTTGCCTCGAAGCCCGGATAGCCCTGCTCCGCCACCGTGCCGATGTCCGGCAGAACCGGGACGCGCTGGGCGCTGGTGACCCCGACGATGCGCACCTGCCCGCTGCGGTGCAGCCCCAGCGGCACGCCGATGCCGCCGATCGCAAAGTGGATGCGGCCGGAAACCAGATCGCTGGTGTAGGAACCGGCACCGCCCTTGTAGGGGACGTGCACCGCGCTCACGCCGGCCGCCTGCAGCAGCATCTCGGTAGCCAGGTGGGTCGTGGTGCCGTTGCCGTCGGAGGCGTAGCTGAGCTTGCCGGGATGGGCCCTGCCGTAGGCGACCAGTTCCTTCACGCTCCCGACCGGCAGACCGTTGGTGACGGCCAGCGCGAACGGTACGTCGCAGATCGGCGTGACCGGGTCGAAATCGGTCTGCGCATTGAAGCCCGGATTGCTGAAAGTCAGCGGGGCGGTGATGAGAGTCGCGGTGGTCCCGAGGCCGACGGTGTAGCCGTCGTTCTTCGCCTGCGCCAGCAAACGGGTCGCCAGCAGCCCGCTCGCACCGACGCGGTTCTCGATCACGAACGGCTGGCCCAGCGCGCCCGCGGCCCTGTCGATGACGATGCGTGGCGCCACGTCGCCGTTGCTGCCGGCCTGGTAGGGGTTGATGAAGCGGATCGGCCGCGAGGGATAGGTGTCGGCGTAGGCGCCCTGCAGCGAGACGAGGCCGGCCGCCCCCGCAGCGAGGAAGTGGCGTCGATGGATCATGAGTGTCTCCTTCATTCGAGTGCGAAACGGCGCATTCATGTTCGTCGGCCAGGCGTGTTCGGCAGAGGGAAAGTGCCTAGAATTCCCACAATATGGACGACCTGCCCCACACCCCCGGCGCCCAGGCGCTGCGCCGCGGACTTCACCTGCTTCGGCTGCTTGCTCAAAACCAGAAACAGGGCATTCGCATGTCGGATGCCATCGAACTGGCCGGGCTGGAACGATCGACTGCCCACCGACTTCTCAGTTGCCTGGTCGAGGAAGGATTCGCGGAAAAAGACGAACGCAGCAAGCGTTACCGCCTCGGGATCGACGCCATGCAGCTCGGCTCTGCGGCAGTGCGGAAGATGCCGCTGGTAGATACCATGCGGCCGATCATGCAGCGGCTGGCGCGCATCTCGGGCGACACCGTGTTCTTCGTGGCCCGCGACGGCGACGAGGTCGTCTGCCTGCACCGCGAGGAGGGGCCGTACCCGATCAAGGTGTTCACCATCAACATCGGCGGGCGCCGCCTGCTCGGGATCGGGGCCGGCGGGCTGGCGCTGATGGCTGCGCTGGAGGATGCGGAGATCGAGGACGTCTTCGCGCGCAACAAGGTCGCCTACGAAGCCGCCGGCCTGCCGCGGGCGACGCTGTGGCGAGCTGTGCGGGAAACCCGCAAGACCGGCTCGGCCATCATCATCGAGACGATCACGCCCGGCGTGGCAGGGCTGGGGCAGACACTCCCGCCCTCGCTGCGCATCCCGGCGGCCCTCAGCTTCGGCACCATCACGCCACGCTTCACGCCCGCACGGCGAACCGAACTCGCCGCCCTGCTCTCCGGCGCCGTCAAGGAATTGAAAAGCAAACGGTCTTGGCGATGATCCCCAGTTGGACTTCGGCGGCGCCGCCGAAGATGCTGAACGCGCGGCTGTTGAGGAAGTCGGGCAGCAGGGTTCCGAGCAGTGCGTCGTCCTCGTCGGCCTCCGCCTCCTGCCGAGGCCAGCGGGTCGCCTCCAGCCCGCTCGCCTGCACGCCGAGCTGCGCGATCGCCTGCCGCAGGCGGCTGGCGCGCAGCTTGAGAATGGAGGCCACCGGGCCCGGTGACTGCAACGGCTGCACACGCGCGAGCGTGCGCAGCTCGAGCATCTCGAAAGTATCGAGATCGGCGCAGACCTCGCCGAAGCGCGCCTCCACCGCCGCAGAAGGCTCGAGCCCGCGGCGGCGCATGGCTTGCAGCGCATCGCCGACCCGTTTGAGCTGCGCGCGCAGGCGTGGGCTGGACATGCCGGCGCCGCGTTCGAACTCCAGCAGGTACTTGGCGCACTCCCATCCGCCGCCCTCCGGGCCGATGCGCCAGGACTGCGGCACGCGCACGTTGTCGAAGAACACCTCGTTGACGTCGTGATCGCCGCCCATGGTGGCGATCGGCCGCACGGTGACTCCGGGCGCCTGCATGTCGATCAGCAGGAAACTGATGCCGTCTTGCCTGCGGCTGTCCGCGCCCGTGCGCACCAGCGCGAACATGCGGTTGGCATGGTGGGCGTGCGTGGTCCAGATCTTGGAGCCGTTGACGAGATAGTCCTCGCCTTGCGCCACGGCGCGTGTCTTCAGGCCCGCCAGATCCGAGCCCGCGCCGGGCTCGGAGAAGCCCTGGCACCAGTAGTCCTCGCCCGAAAGGATGCGCGGCAGGTGCAGCGCCTTCTGTTGCGTCGTGCCGAACTTCATCACCACCGGCGCCACCAGGCGGATGCCCATCGGATGCACCAGCGGCGCGCCGGCCAGCGCGCATTCGGTCTCGAAGACAAAGCGCTGGACCGGTGTCCAGCCTGGGCCGCCGTGCTCCACCGGCCAGGCAGGCGCCAGCCAGCCTTTGCGCGCCAATGCCGCCTGCCACGGCCCTGAGACCCCGGGCTCCGGATAGATCCCGGTGTTGAGGCTCTGCGCCCGGCGCAGTTCCTCTGGCAGATGATCGCGGAGGAAGGCACGCACTTCCTCGCGGAACCTCTGTTCTTCCGGCTGCAGTTCGAGGTTCATGCGGTGACCCTGGCAGGAGGCAAGGTCTGGCTCTCGCGCCAGGCCTTGCCGGAAACATGCCGCTGCCCCAGGAAACGCGCATGCCACTCCGGCGCGCCGCCGCGTGCGTTGAAGGCCATCAGGCGGCGGAACCAAAACGAAATGGGCAGTTCCTCGGTGGTGCCGATCGCGCCATGCAATTGCACCGCCTCCTTGGCGACGAAATCGGCACAGCGCCCGACCTTGTTCTTGGCCATGGCGGCGAGCGCGACGACGTCTTCGTCGTCCCCGCGCTCGAGGCGCAGGCTGGCAAGCTCGCAGGCGGCGCGCGCCTCGGTGCAGCACACCGCCATCTCGGCCAGGCGGTGGGCGACCGCCTGGAACTCGGCCAGCGGCTTGCCGAACTGCACGCGTTGCCGCGTGTACGCCACCGTCTGCTCGTAGGCCGCCGTCATGGCGCCGCATGCGTCCCAGCACGCGCCCACCAATCCTTCGGCAAGGACGCGGTGGAGCACCGCGGTCGCATCCGTGTCGGAACCCACCAGCGCATGGCGGCCCAGCTGCACGCCATCGAGCCGGACATCTGCGGCCTCCAGTCCGTCCACCGTACGACACGGCATGAGCGACAGACCGCCGGCCGATGGCTCCACCAAAAAGATGCGCACGCCACCGTGGGGCCGCGGCACCGTTGCGGTCACGAGCAAGGCGCGCGCACCGGGTGCACCCACCACCAGCAGCTTGCGGCCGTGCAGCACCCAGCCATCGCCCGCCCGGTCTGCGCGAGTGGCAGGGGCTGCCCAGGGAGACTCGAACGCCGCCTCCTCATGCGCCAGAGCGAGCCGCTCCCGGCCCTCCACCATGGCGGGCAGCCAGTCCTGCTGCTGCGCACTGGTGCCCAGCCCCGAGAGCAACCGCGCCGCGACCATGCAGGCATGGAACGGCTGCGTCACCAGATGCCGGCCCATGGCCTCCAGCAGCAGGCCGGTGCCGAGCGCGTCGCCGCCGAAGCCGCCTGAAGACTCGGGGAGCGGCTGGCCGAGCCAGCCCATCTGGGCGAACAGGGGCCACAGCGCCGAATCGCCCGCCGCGCCGCTGCGGCGGCGCGACTGAAAGTCATGTTCCTTCGCCAGCACGGCTTCGGCACTGGAGGCCAGCAATTCCTGCTCCTCGGACAACCACAGATTCATTCGGCAACCTCGGTTCCGGCGCCGCCGGCCGGCAGCACCAGCGCGTCGAGCACCGCCACGCCCTGGCCGCGCGGCCGAACCAGCAGCGGATTGATCTCGCCTTCCAGGCCCGCCGCGGCCAGCGACAGGGCGGCTCGCGAGAAGGAAGCGATGGCGTCGCATGCGGCCTCCACGTCCGCCTTCGGCCGTCCGCGAAAACCATCGAGCAGGGCCGCCGCCTTGAGGTCCCGCAGCATGTCGCGCGCCATCGTTCCGTCCACGGGCAGCAGACGGTGACTCACGTCCTCATAGATTTCCGTGAGCACACCGCCCAGGCCCACCGCGAGCGCCGGGCCGAAGACCGGATCGATCGAGACGCCCAGAAGCAGCTCAGCGACCCCACTGGTCATCGGCTGCACCAGGACACCATCGAGGCGTGCCTGCGGCGCATGCCGGCCGGCGGACGCCACCACCTCGCGGAAAGCGGCACGCACCGCGCCGGCATCCGTCAGCGCCAGCCGGACACCGCCCGCTTCCGTCTTGTGCGAGATATCGGCCGAAAGGATCTTGAGCGCTACTGGATAGCCGAGGCGCTCGGCGGCCGCCACCGCGGCGTCTTCATCTGCGGCCGCGGCCTCGGCCATCTGCGGCAATCCGAAGCGCGTGAGCCATTGCCGGATCTGCAGCTCGTTCATGCCGCGCGCCTCGGTCGCGGGCTCCGCCGCCGCGGTTTGCGCCCGCAGTGCCGCCCAGTGCCCCACCTCGTCACGCCGCGCCATCCAGTGCAGGAACGGCGCCAGCGCGCGCAGCGCACGGCCCAGATCATTGAACACGGGAACGCCGGCCTGCGCGAGGCGCGCATGACAGGAGCCGCTGCCGGTGTCGATGCCCACGAACAAGCGCTGGTGCTCGGCGCATGTCTGCGACAGGGCGTCGGCCATGCGGTCCATCAGGTAGCCCGGCGCGTAGACGAGCACCGTGTCGATCGCATCGGTGCTCGCCAGGAGGCTGCAGATGGTGCGCACGAAGCCGGGCTGGTTCACGATGTTGCCGGTGAGGTCCACCGGATTCGCCACCATCCCGTAGTCGGGGATGCCGCGGCGCAGGGCTTCCTGCAGCGCGGCCGGCAGCGTCGGCACCTCGTGGCCCGCGGCGATCAGCTTGTCGGCGATGATCGCGCCCAGCGCCCCGGAAATGGAGAGGATCGCCACCCGTCGGCCGCCCCGGCGCTGCCGGAAGCCGGCCAGCCAGGCCAGATCGCCCATCTGCGCGAAATCGTCCGCCTGCATCGCGTTCACCTGACGGAAGGCCGCCTTGTAAAGCGCCTGCTTGCCCGCCAGCGCGGAGGTATGAGAACGAACCGCCTCCGAGCCCTTGTCCGACTCGCCGGCCTTGAGCAGGATCAGCGGCTTGCCGCGGCGCGCGAACTCGAGTGCGGCGCGCACGAAGCGCTTGCCGTCGCGCAGTTGCTCGATGTAGCCGACCACCGTGTCGGTTTCGTCGTCCGCGGCAAGGAACTCGAGGTACTCGGAGAATTCGAGACTCGCCTCGTTGCCTGTGTTGATGAAATGGCTGACCGGGACGCCCTGCTGCCGCACCTGTGCGAACACGGCCGAACAGACATTGCCGCTCTGGGTGACCAGGCTCACGCGCCCCGGCTCGTGCTGCGCGGGCACCTTCTTGAAAATCGATGCGAAAGCGGTGTACGCATGGTGGTTCAGGTTGGCGAAGCCCATGCAGTTCGGCCCCGCCACCACCATTGCGCTTTTCCGCACGAAGGCCTCGAGTTCGTCCTGCAGAGCCGCCCCGGCGGCACCCGCCTCGGCGAAGCCGGAGGCGTAAACGATCGCGGCCGGTATGCCACGGGCGTGGCAGCGGCGCAGCATCGCGGTGACATCCGCTGCAGCCACCGCCAGCACGGCAAGGTCGGCGACCTCCGGCACCGACTCGATGTCCGGATAGCAGCGGTTGCCGAACGCCTCCTGGTACTTCGGGTTCACCGGAAACACCTTGCCCTGGTAGCCGAAGTGGTTCAGCAGTTCCAGCGGCATGCCGCCGATGCGCGCCGCATCCGCACTGGCGCCGATGAAAGCGATGGACCGGGGGCGCAGCAGCGGGTCAAGCCTATGCACCATGCGTCGCGCCCTTCTGGATGGCTTTCGCGAGGCCTGCATCGCGGGTGCGCAGGTATTCGCTGCTCACATGGCTGAGCTGGTGCAGGTCGAAATGCGCCGACAGCGCCTGGCGCATTCCCTGCGCATCGGCGACGCGATTCAAGGACTTCTTCAGGATGCGCATTGCGAACGGCGGCGCCTGCGCGATGCGCTGGGCGACCTGCATCGCCGCATCGGGCAGTTCGCCGATTGCTACCACCTTGTTGACGATGCCGAGCTCGTAGGCGCGCCGGGCGCTCACCCGCTCGCCCATGAACAGGAACTCCTTGGCTGCCCGAAGGCTCATGACCCAGGGATGAATCAGCACCTCGGTGGCCGCTGCGCCCATGGTATGAGTGACCGGATCGGAGAAGAAGGCATCCTCCGAGGCCACGATCAGGTCGCACATGTTGGCCACCATGAATCCTGCGGCGACGCATGCGCCCTGCACCTGCGCGACCGTGGGCTTGGGGAAGTCCCACAGGTTCATGCAGTAGTTGAAGTAGCGCTTCTCCTCATAGGCCCAGCGCTCCTCGACACTGAAATCCGCGCGCTTCTCCTGCGCCTCCTTGAGGTCGTGGCCGGCGGAGAAGTGCTTGCCTTTGGCCGCCAGCACCACCACGCGGGTGTCGGCGTCGTCGCGCGCGCGCGTCAGCGCAGCGTCGAGCTCGTCCAGCAGCAGCTGGCTCTGGGCATTGCGCACGGGCTCGCGGTTGAGCCAGATGCGGCATACGGGGCCCGACTGTTCGACGAGCAGGTTTGAATAGGTCATGCGGTCCTCATCTGTGATGCTCCGCATTGTCCCGAGGCGCTTGTGCGTTCCAAGCAACGGCCCGAGTTTTTCCCGCATCGTGGACGACGCGGTGCCGATGACCGCCAGCGTGATCCGCTGCACGTCCAACGCCGCCATATACGCCCAGGCGCCACCTCAACTCTCTGATAGCGGGCCGCGCGCGACCTACGACACCGGCGCCTGCGGCGTCGCAGGTTGCCGCCGGTCAATCCGCGGTGATCCCGCGGCTGCGGACGACGTTGCCGAGGAGTTCGGTTTCCTGCCGGATCAACTGGTCGAAAGCCGCCTGGTCCATCGCCATGAAGTCGAAGCCCAGCGGCTTGAAGCGATTGGCCACCTGCGGGGTGGCCAGGGCCAGACGCACTTCCTCGTTCAACTTCGTAACCACTGCGGCCGGCGTGCCGGCGTTCGTGACGAGGCCGAACCAGATGTTGATTTTCACCGCTGGAAAGCCTGCTTCCGCGGTGGTCGGGACCTCGGGCACCAGTGCCAGGCGGGACGACGTGGCGGTGGCGATGGCCTTGAGCTTCTGGTCGCGCAGGTAAGGCAGACCGGCGCCGATGCCGTCGAACAGGCAGTCGACCTGGCCGCCCAGAAGGTCGACCATCGCCGGCGCCGAGCCGCGGTAAAGCACGTGGTTCAGGTCGGCGCCGCTGGCGCCCTTGAGCATCTCGCCGAGCAGATGGCCAGCCGATCCCGGCCCCTGCGAGGCGAAGCTCACGGTCCGGGTTTTGGCCAGCGCCATCAGGTCGCGGATCGAATTGACGCTGCTGCCATGTTGCACCCACAGCACCATCGGCATGGCCATCAGCGGCGCCACCGGCGCCATGTCTCGCTGCGTGTCGAAGGCGAAGCCCTTGTAGAGAAAGCGATTGGCCGCGAAGGCGGCGCTGTCGCCCAGCATCAGGGCGTGGCCGTCGGCCGGCGCCTGCAGCATGGCTGCCGCCGCAATCTGGCCGCCGCCGCCCGGCTTGTTTTCCACCAGCACCGGCTGGCGCAGCCGGCCGGCAAGGATCTCGGCGACGGAGCGGGCCATCGTGTCCGAAGGGCCGCCAGGCGGATACATCACGATGAGCCGGATCGGCTTGGTCGGATAGGCGACCTGCGCCAGCGCCGAAGGCGTGGCTGTGAACGCCGCCGGCAGGCCGAGGGCGGCCAGGAGAACTTGACGGCGCTGGATCATTGTCCGGGTCTCCGTTGATTGCTGGCGCGGTCTGCGTTCCGCCGCTCGAGGAGATCGAGTGCGACGTCCACGATCATGTCCTCCTGCCCACCGACCATCCGCCGACGGCCGAGCTCGATGAGGATATCGACTGTCTTCAAGCCGTATTTGCCTGCCGCCGCTTCGGAATGTCGGAGGAAACTGCTGTACACGCCCGCATAGCCAAGCGCCAGGGTTTCCCGGTCGACGCGTACGGGCCGGTCTTGCAACGGGCGGACGATGTCGTCGGCGGCGTCCATCAGCTTGTACAGGTCGCAACCGTGGTTCCACCCCATCCGCTCGGCGGCAGCGATGAACACCTCCAGCGGCGCATTCCCCGCGCCGGCCCCCATTCCGGCCAAGCTCGCATCCACGCGATCGCATCCCTCCTCAACCGCGACGATGGAGTTCGCCACACCGAGGCTGAGGTTGTGATGTGCATGCATTCCGGTTTCCGTCTCGGGGGACAGCACCTCCTTGAACGCGCGAAAGCGATCCCGAACGTCCTGCATACCCAGCGCTCCACCCGAGTCCACCACATAAACGCAGGTTGCGCCATAACTCTCCATCAATCGGGCCTGCTTCGCCAGGCGCTTTGCATCCGTCATATGGCTCATCATGAGAAAGCCAACCGTGTCCATGCCAAGGGCGCGTGCCGCTTCGATGTGCTGACGTGAGACGTCGGCCTCCGTGCAATGCGTTGCGATGCGCACGACGCGCGCGCCTGCCGAATACGCAGCCTTCAGATCGTGCACGGTGCCGATGCCAGGCAGCAGCAGCGTTGTCACCTTGGCGTGCTTGACTACGCCTGCCACCGCCTCGATCCACTCCAGGTCGGTGTGCGCGCCGAAGCCGTAATTGAAGCTGCCGCCCTGAAGCCCGTCGCCGTGAGCAACCTCGATGGAGTCCACACGCGCCGCATCGAGCGCCGAGGCGATCTGGCGCACTTGCGCCACTGTGTATTGATGGCGGATCGCGTGGCTGCCGTCTCGCAGCGTCACGTCCGAAATGTAGATTTTCTTGCCCGTCATGTCGTTCCCTTACACGGCCGCGGCATCGGCGGCCATTCGCGTCGCCATGCGCTCGGCCGTCGCGAGCGCAGCGCTCGTCATGATGTCGAGATTGCCTGCATACGCCGGAAGATAGTGGGCGGCGCCCTCTACTTCCAGGAAGATGGAAGTCTTGAGCCCAGAAAGGCCGCTCCCGAGCCCCGGAATGGTGAGGTCCGTCAAACGATCGAACTGCAACTGCTGCTTCAATCGGTAGCCCGGCACGTACCCGCGTACCGCCGCCACCATGCGGTCGACCGACTCGGCAATCAGGATCTCGTCGGCCAGCGCGCTGAACGTGTACACGGTGTCGCGCATGATCAGTGGCGGCTCTGCGGGGTTCAGCACGATGATCGCTTTCCCCCGGCCTGCACCGCCTACGGATTCGATCGCCCGCGAGGTAGTCTCGGTGAACTCGTCGATGTTCGCGCGGGTCCCGGGTCCGGCGCTCTTGCTGGCAATGGAGGCCACGATCTCAGCGTAGTACACCGGTGCGACGCGCGCGACCGCCGCCACCATGGGAATGGTGGCCTGGCCGCCGCAGGTGACCATGTTGACATTGAGTGCGTCCAGATGCTTCTCGCCGTTGACCACGGGAACACAGTATGGGCCGATGGCGGCAGGCGTGAGGTCCACGATCCGGATGCCGGGTTTGTGACGGCGCAGGAAGGCATCGTTCCTGACGTGCGCTGCCGCACTGGTGGCATCGAACACGATGTCGATGTGGTCGAAGACCGGCAGGCCGACCAGTCCTTCGACGCCCTGGTCGGTCGTCGCCACGCCCATGCGCCGCGCGCGCGCGAGACCATCGGATGTGGCGTCGATACCGACCATCGCGACGACCTCCAGACCCTGCTCCTGCCCCTGCCCCTGAATCTTGATCAGCAGGTCCGTTCCGATATTGCCGCTGCCGATGATGACGGCCTTGATTTTCCGCATGTCCGTCCCTCAAACCATGCGGCAGCCGACGCTGCCGAGCGCGCCGATGCGCGCATGGACGACGTTCCCCGCCTTCAGGGGCACCATGGGGCCCAGCGCGCCGGAAAGAATCACCTGCCCCGCCTGCAGCGGCCTGCCGCGCGCGGCCATCGTGCGTACGAGCCAGTACGCCGCGCGCAGCGGGTGGCTCAAGCAGGCGGCGCCGGTACCGACCGACACCACTTCGCCATCCATGCTCATCTGCATCCCCAACTCGCCGAGGTCCAGCCGACCCAGCGCGACGGGTTGATGACCGAGTACATACAGCGCGGACGAGGCGTTGTCGGCCACCGTGTCGACCAGGCTGATCTTCCAATCCGCGATCGCGCTGTCGACGATTTCCAGCGCCGGCAGCGCATACGAGATCGAGCAGAGGAATTCGGACCAGGTCGGCGACTCGCCGGAAAGCGTGCTTGCGACGATGAAGGCCACTTCCGCCTCGACTTTGGGCTGGATCAGGCGGCTCATGGGCACGGCATCCCCGTCCAGGTACTCCATGTCATCGAAGAGCACACCGAAGTCGGGCTGGTCCACGCCCAACTGCTGTTGGACCGCGCGGGAGGTCAGGCCGACCTTCATCCCGACGATGCGACGGCCGGGTTCGGCCAGGCGAGCACGCACATTGCTTCCGGCCACTTCGTACGCAGCGTCGAGCCCCGCGATGTCATGCGTCTGAGAGACCGGCGGTATCGGCTGCCTGTCCCGGCGTGCCTGCCGCAGCGCGACGGCGGCGCGTTCTGTGTTGTCCATGGCTTTGTCTCCAGTGCAAGAGTCTAGATATCGAGAATCAGTTCGGCGGATCTGGAGCGCGAGCAGCAAACCAGGATCTGGTCATGGGCCTCCCGCTCGGCACGCGAGAGATACAGGTCGCGGTGATCGGGCTCGCCCTTGAGCACCCTCGTCAGGCATGTGCCGCAGACACCCTGCTCGCAGGACAGTGGGACGTCGATGCCGTGCGCCATGAGCGCCTGGGCAATGGACTGCGTGGGATGGACCGGAATGCACTGACCGCTGCTCGCGAGCCTGACTTGAAATGGCCGCTCGCCCTCCTTCACCGGCTCGGTGCCTGCGAAGTATTCACGGTGCACACACCCCTCGGCCCAGTTCAATGCGGCCGCCGTCTGCACGACGGCGTCGATGAAGCCACCTGGCCCGCAGACATACACATGCTTTTCCGGCAGGGGATTGGCGAGAACGGTCTGCAGGTCGAAGTGCGGCCCCCCGGGCAGCGCGTCGACGTAGGTGTGAACGCGGCCGGAAAAATCAGATTGAGCCAAACGATCGCGAAAGGCCAGCCGGTCGTCGGAACGCACGCAGTAGTGCAGTTCGAAGCTCGCGCCGACATGCGCGAGCTGCTCCGCCATGCACAGGATCGGCGTGATCCCGATGCCCCCGGCCAGGAGGACGGAATGCGCCGCAGGATGCAGCGGGAAATGATTCCGGGGCTCGCTGATCTCGAGGATCTCGCCCTCCCTGACTGCATGCATGGCTTTCGAACCGCCGCGCGACGCGGGATCGAGCAGGACACCGATCAGGTAGCGCGTGCGGTCGGCCGGGCTGTTGCACAGCGAATATTGGCGCGTCAGGTTGCTGGGCAGCCGCACGTCGATGTGGGCTCCTGCCGAAAATGGCGGCAGCAACTCCCCTTGGACCGCCCCCAGTTCAAGCGCAACGACGTCCCGTGCTTCATCGACCCTGCGGCGGACTTGAACTTTCATGCCGGCTCTCCGAACAACAAGCCGAAGCCCGCCATGTACTCGGGAATGGCGCGGTAGAAGCGCACGCCGTCAGCCAAAGGGCGTGCTGGCAGGGCCGCGCGCGCGATCAGCCAGCTCTTGGACTCATGGGCGGACAGGCCAGCCTCGAAGGCGATGCTGTCTTCACTGCGGTTCAGCAAGGTATCAAGCTCACCCTGCTGTATCGCGTCCATCCAGACGGCATCCCATTCGGGATTCAGCGGCTTGAACGCCGGGTCTCGGGCGGCGAGCGCCATGCCCGCGGCCATGACGCGCGCGGTCTTCGCCTGTCGCTCCTGCGGCGTCGATTCCTGCTTGCGTGTGATCCGTTCGCGAACTGCAGGATCCGGGTGCTGGAGCGTCGGCACCGGAGGTTCGTGGGACAGCCCGCCCGATCCGATGAGCAGCGTGCGGCCAGGAAGCTTCTCGAGGAACCGGCCGATCGATGCGCCGAGGTCGCGGCAGCGCGACAGCCTGGGAATGGTCGGCGGCG
Source organism: Xenophilus azovorans DSM 13620 (assembly GCF_000745855.1). Lineage (GTDB taxonomy): Bacteria > Pseudomonadota > Gammaproteobacteria > Burkholderiales > Burkholderiaceae_C > Xenophilus > Xenophilus azovorans. The sequence continues at coordinate 11,732 of NZ_JQKD01000037.1, read as the reverse complement.
CGACCGCGTTGACGAAAAGCGGGATGACCGGCGGCGTGTCCAGCCCACCCCAGAGAAACTGCAGCGATTGCGCAAAGCCGTGGTCCACCTGCATGCGGCGCGACACCGCGATGTCGAAGTTTTCATCCATCAGATGGGTGACGAGCGCCAGTGCCGCGTCTGCGGCCACGTTCAGCGGGCCAGCAGGTGTCAGGTAATCGCCGACCGCGGTGGCGTTCGTGCCGATGCAGAACGGGGGCATGAGTTCGTTGAAGAAGCCGTTGTAGTGATCAGCACCGATCAGAACGACACGATCGGGTTGCCAGGCATGGACCGCCGCGCGCGCATCGGCCAGAGCTTGCTTCAGTCCCGCCTCCACCTCCGGCGCGACGGGATTGAGGCCATAGAGCGGCGTGTGAGACATTCCCAGGAACGCGAGATCGTGCGTCATGGTGCCGACAGAGGTGCGTCGAGGGGGAGACCGCGGAGGAAATTGATGTGGATGCGGTTGAACGTGTCCACATCCTCCCACTGCGGCCAATGACCGCACCCCTGCATCACCTCGAACACGGAGCCAGGGATCATGCTGGAGATCCTTCGTCCTTCGCTGACATCCGCCGTCGGATCGTGCGACGTCCAGAGCACGAGCGTCGGCGCCTCGATGCGCCCGTAGTCTTCGGCCAGCATCAGATTGCGTTTGCGCACCTCCATGTCCTGCAACACCATGGCATTCTTCATCGCCTCGGCGAACCCGGTCTGGCTGTAGATCGATTGACGGCAGGCGACGATGTCCTCGGTCGCATCCTTCGCATCCGCCATGAGCCACTCGACGCGCGCCTTGATGAAATCCCACTCGGGATTTTCCGCGGCGCGCATGGACAGGCTGCGGATCCTGTCCATGACGACCGGATCGGCCTGCGATCCGCCTGCGGTGTTGAGCACGACGCGATCGACGCGATCCGGGTGGTCGGCTGCAAGCCGGGACGCGACCCAGCCGCCCAGCGACTCGCCGCTGATGTGGATGCGGTTCCAGCCGCGTGCATCCATGATGCGCAACACGTGGTCCACATAGTGGCTGATCTCGTAGGGATGGTCCGGTTTGGCGCTGCGGCCGTGGCCGATGAGATCGATGGCCCAGGTGTCGAAGTACGCGCCGTGCCGGTCGAGGTTGCGGGCGTAGGCTTCGCAATGGCCGCCAATGCCGTGCAGCAGAAGGAGCGGCGGCAGTGAATCGTCGCCCGCATGGAGATAGCGCGTCCGATAACCGCCTGCATCCATCCATCCCTGGGAAAACGATGTTTCCCTCAGGTCCTGCCAGATGCTGGGTGTTCGTGTCGTGGCTGTCATTCTTGAATCGTCGGATGCCTCGGGTCAGGCGGGTTGAAAGACAGGAAGCCAGGTCCCACCCTGCGCTTCGAAGACAACGTGGAGCGGCATGTCGATGCGCAGCTGCGCGTCGCTGCACCCGATCACGTTCGAGTAGATCCGGGGGCCTTCCTCCAGTTCGACGATCGCCGCGTTGTAGGGCGGCGGGAACGCGGCGTGATAGGCCGCATGGATCACGACGAACGAATAGAGGCGGGCCCGGCCGCTCGCCGCAATCCAGTCGAGGCGGTCGCAGCGGCATTGGTTGCACCGGCGTTCACCGAGCTGGGACGCGCCGCAGCGCGTGCAGCGTTGCACCTGCAGCAGCTGGCGCGACAGCGCCTCGAAGAACGGCAGCGTCGCCGCATCGGCTTCGGGCATCGGCTTCGCCGTGGACATTCGGCTGTCAAGCATGGGATTGCGCTCCCAGGACCAGGCACGCGTGGTAGTCGAAGAAGCCGCCTTCGTTGGTCACCAGCGCAACCTCGTGCCGCGGGCACTGCCGCTCCCCGGCCTGGCCCCGGATCTGGACAATGGCCTCGGACAAAGGCGTCATGCCCTGCAGGTAGTAGCCGGACAGGTGCCCGCCGCCGGTATTGGTCGGAAGCCGGCCGCCCGGCGCGGTATGGCCCGCGGCAACCATCGCACCCGCCTCGCCCTTTTGGCAGAAGCCGTAGTCCTCCAGCGCCAGCAAGGTCATGTACGTGAAGGCGTCGTAGCACTGCACCATGTCGATGTCATCGCTCGTGATGCCCGCCATCGAAAAGGCGGTCCGCTTCGCCTCATGCGCCCCCGTCGACACTTCGTTCTCGTACGGGCGCTGGCGGGGCCGCCGTGGGTGGCCCTGCCCCATCCCCAGCACGTGGACGGGCGGTTGCGCGAGATCCGAACACGCGTCGGCCGTACTGACGACGACCGCGATGCCACCGTCCACGGGCGTCGCGCAGTCGTACAACCGGATCGGATCCGCAACAAGCCGCGATGCGAGATAGTCGTCGAGCGACAGAGGGGTCCGGTATACCGCGCGTGGATTGAGCATCGCCCAGCGACGGCCCGTCACTGCGACCGCACCAAGTTCTTCGACGGTCGTTCCGTACAGCGCCATGTGCCTGCGCACGGCCAGGCCATACAGCGCGGGCGCGCCGAACAGGCCACTGCTGTAGCGCAGCCCGTCGATCCCGGTCGTCGACTTCACAGTCCCGAACGCTTCGGAGCCGCGGCGGCCACCCCTTAGCGGCGCATCCGCAAAGACGCAGACCACGTGCCGCGCCAAACCCATCGAGACCGCCCCTGCGGCGGTTTGCACCATCTGCAGCGCACCGGTGCCTTCACCATCGATGAATTGCAACAACTTCAGATCGGGAATTCCGCAGGCCTGGCGAAGCCGCAGGTCCACGCCGCGATCGATCGCGACAGGACTGCGGCTGATGAGAAGGCCATCGACCTCCTCGTGCCGCAAACCCGCATCGGCGATGGCCAGATCGATGGCTTCCAGCGCAAGCTCTCCCGCAGAAAACGGTTGCGATCTGGAAAGGCCGGCCATTCCCAGACCGGACACGACAGCTTGCACTCGGGACGGCATGCCAGACGCGACGCTTCAGATCAGAAAGGCCAGCGTTTCGATGGGCGCATCGTTGTCCACGAGCAGCACCTTCTTCATCGCCATCCGGAACCCTGCGTCGCCGCCGGGCTTCAGAATGTGGACCGTGCGCCCGGCCCAGTGCCTGACCACGCCGCGGCGGGACTCGGCCAGCATGAAGTTCGATGCCACCCGGACGCCCTTTTCATCGACCGATTCGATCTCGATGTTCCCCACGACTCGCCGCAGCCGGGACTGGGGGCTCTGCGCATACCGCCGGCCGGTCATCAACTGCCGCACCCGTCCCGCGATGCGAGCACGGTTGTCGTAGATGAAGGAGAGTTGCCGCTCGGGGTCGGTGTCGTCGCTCCCGGCGGGCACCCAGTAGAGCCCGTCGTCGAGCCACAGGGACTCCCATTGTTCATATCGATGTTCGTCCTGCAGCCGTGCTTCGAGGTACAGGAACTTATGCACCGCCGCTTCGTCGACGGTCGGCTCGGAGGAGCGGATGTCTTGCATGTTCATGTCGGTCCTCACGCCATGACGTTCTTGTAGTGGGACCAGAAGGCCCTCTGGGTCGTTTCGTCTTTCAGGCCCCCGGCACGGGTTCCGCCTTCCTCGACGACCTCGTCGTGCATGCCGCGCTTGAGCAACAGCCACTCGGGCAGGGTGTTGGACACCCCCTGCTGCACGATGTCGGTGATCTCCGCGTCATCCGAAATGAGGAAGCCCGCCGGGCCGAGGGCGCCCTCGCAACGCCTCAGGGTTCTGGGGTTCAGCTCGGCACCCCCTTCCATCATCACGGCCGTCGTCTGTTGCAGCGTCTCCTTCTCGCTCAGGGGTTCGATGAACATGATGTTCATTTCGGCCAGCAGCAGGTTGGGGAAAATCGCGGCATGCGGGGGACCGTCGATGAGCCGGCGATTGGCTTCGGCTTCGCCGTAGGCCTGCCGCATGGCATCGACATAGTTGGGTAGCCGTTCGGTAGAGACGCCACCCGTCCATCCGAGCATGACATTTCGCTGCCGGAAATCGGCAGCGAAATCGAGTTCCGCATGCCCGTTGCCCAGATCACGGACACGCGATGCGGAAGTGTCCTTGCGGTCGCGCACGCCGGCGAACGGCTTGTTCGCCCGCAAGAGAGAGCCGTGGACGATCTGCGGGTGGTAGCCGTCGACATGGTTCTCGACGAGCCCCTTCCAGTTGCCGTGCAACCGATGCTTCATCCATCCGGCGTCGAGGCGCACGCGACCTTCGGGCGACAGGCCGTTCAGCATGTCGATCATCGTCTTGCCACGACCCAGGTGCCGGTCCAGCGAAATGCCTTGCGGCGCGAGGCTTGCGAAGACAAAGCCGCCGTAGGACTCCAGGCGGGGCGCACGCGCCATGGAGAGCGCCGCCTTGTCGCAGCCTTCGGGAAAGCCTTCGGGCGCCGGCATCATGAGAAATTCGCCATTCGGCTTGAATGCCCAGCCGTGGTACACGCAGACGAAGCTCTGCACCGATCCATGGTCCGCGGGGCAGATCTTGTTACCGCGATGCGGACAGCGGTCGTACAGGAGTGCGATTTCCTGGTCCGCGCCGCGGGTGAGAATCATCGACTGCTTGCCCATCCGGCGCGACACGTAGTCGCCCGGCTTCGGAATCTCGCTTTCATGTCCCACATAGACCCAGCCCTTGTGGAAGATCGCGTCCATCTCGTCGTCGAACACCTGAGGGAGCGAGTACAGCGAGCCGTGCACACGGTCCGCGTGAACGAGACTGGCGTAGTCGAGGGGGGGGCTTGCCCGCAGCGTGCGGCTTTCCAGAACGGGGATCATGGGGGTACGTCCTTCGTAGTTCATGTCGTGAGCGTCCATGGGAGTCGGCCCGACTCGATCAGCAAATCGCGGACGGCGCGTTTGTCGAGCTTGTCCGTGAAGCCCTGCGGGAGGCTGGCAGAGATGGCGATGTGCTTGGGGACTTCCCAGCGCGGCACGGATGTCTTGCAATGCGCGATCAGCTCAGCTTCCGTCGCTGTCGCGCCGGCCACGAGGGTGACGACGGCCGCCACCGCCTCGCCCCAATCCGGGTGCGGCACGCCGACGACCACGGCCTGATTCACCGCAGGATGCTCGGCGAGAACGTTCTCGATACCCAGGGGGTGAACGTTCATTCCGCCGGAAATGATCATGTTCTTCTTGCGGTCGCCGAGGAAGATGTAGCCGCGATCGTCCATCCGGCCGAAGTCGCCCGTGCGCTGCCATCCGTCCACGAGCGCTTCTCCCGTCTCTTCGGGCCGGTTGATGTAGCCGGCCATCACGCAGTCGCCGCCCAGCCAGACGGTTCCCGTCTCGCCCATCGGCACGATGTTGCCCTCGTCGTCTCGCACGGACGCCAGGGCATGCGGAAGAATCCGGCCGACCGACGTCAGCAATTCCGGCTCCGTGCGCAGGGCCCGAAGGTGGTCGGCGTTCCTCAGGACGGTGATGGGCCCCCCGGATTCCGACGTGCCGTAGATCTGGGCAAAGCTGCAGTCGAGCGTGTCGTAGGCCTGGCGGATCATCGCGGGCGATGTGGGCATCGAGCCATACAGGATCTGCTTGAGCGATGAAACGTCATGGTGTCCGCTGCGTTGCAGATCGATCACCCGGCGCAGCATCGTGGGCACCAGCGTCACCTGCGTGACCTTGTGATGCGCCACCAGGTCGAAGAACGTTGCGGCTTCGAAATCCTCGATCACGGTCTTCATGCCCGTGACGATGTTCATGCAGGTCATGAAGACATTCACGCCGGCGGGATTCGTGCAGTAAAGGCGCACGTCCTCGTACGAAAAGCCCCAGCCGATGCAGAGATTGGTGACGTTCGAAAAGACATTGCCCTGGGTCAGGATGACGCCCTTGGGCAGGCCGGTTGAGCCAGAGGTGTAGCCGATCAGCGCACGGTCGCCGTGGGTCAGCGGCGGGTACACGGCGGCGTGTTCCTGTGCGATGAGGGATTCGTAGTCCTGCTCGAATTCATGGCCGCGGCTGAATCCGATGAAGATGCGCCCCTCGGCCCGGAGTTCGTCCAGGTACGGAGCGATGACATCCGCACATTCCGACTGGATGATGATCGCCTTGCAGTCGCTGTCGCGGATGGCGTGCAGGATCTCTCTTGCCGAGTAACGCCAGTTGATGCCGCAGCGGACCATCCCTGCCTTCAGGCATGAAAGCCAGTGCTCCGCAATCTCGATCCGGTTGTGGGACAGAATCCCGACGGAATCCCCCTTCATTAGACCAAGCTGCTGCAAAGCCCCTGCAAGATGGTCCGTGCGCGCATGTGTCTCGCGCCAGGTGCGCTGCAAGTCGCCGGTGACGTAGGCGATTTCGTCCGGGTAGGTCGCCGCACAGCGACCGATGTAATCTCTCAGCAACATGGATCTGCTCATCTTTCTTTGAACGGGGCCGCTGCGGGCATCAACGATTGATGTCCCATGAAATGTTGTTGGCTTTCGCCACATCGCGCCACAGCTTGTTCTCGGCCGTGATGAAGCGTATGAAGTCTTCGGGCGATCCGGTGGCAGCGCGTGTGCCGTCGCGGCGCAGCGCGGTTCGGACATCGGCCAGTTCCACCGCCTTTCGCAATGCCGAGTTCAGCTTTTCGACGGCTGCGGGCGGCATGCCAGGCGGGCCTCCGAAGCCCCACCAGAATCCGGCCTTGAATCCGGGCAGCGAGGTCTCTGCAACGGTCTTCACGTTTGGTGCGTCAGGATTTCGCTCCGGACCTGTCACGGCAATGAACTTGATCTTGCCCGCGGCGGCTTGGTCCTTGGCAAAGCCGAAGACATCGATGGCGGCATCGACATCGCCGGCCAGCAGCGCGGTGCGGGCTTCTGCGAGCCCCTTGTAGCGGATGATCGACCAGTTGACGCCTGTCTGCTCACCCAGCAGCGCGATCACCATGTCGAGATGCCCGCCAGACGTCGCGATGTTGAACGTTTTCGGGTTGGCCTTGGCATAAGCGACCAGCTCGGCGAAGTTGTTGACCGGGACCTTGTTGTTGACAACGATGGAGTAATCGCCGAAGTTGTACTGGGTGATCGGTGTGAAGCCTTTCACCGGATCGATCTGGTACTCCTTCATCGTGATGGGCAACACCACGGCAGAAAGCGTCAGCCAGCCGAAGGTGTAGCCATCGGGATTGGCTTCCGACAACGCTCGGTTGCCGATGCTGGTCAACGCGCCGGGCTTGTTCTCGACGATGACAGGCTGGCCCAGCAGGTCCCTGAGATGCAGCGCGATGATGCGGGCATGCACATCGATAGGACCTCCGGCCCCATACGGGACGATCATCTTCAAGGGTTTTGCGGGATATGCATCCTGTGCCTCCGCGGAAATCACCACATTCGCGGCGATGCAGGAAAAGACTGCAATGAGTCTGAGGAATTTGGGCAGCATGTTTTGTCTCCGGAATAGTCCAAATGCCCGCCTGGAATTCTTCGATCCACGAGGCGGTGCAGGAATGAAGCTTAGTTAAATGGCCTCAGTATCCCCACTCATTTCTGCTTTCCGTTCACAATCTGAACCGACAAAACGAGCAGGAAAGCACTTCACCATGACCGATGACGACCCTCAGACAGGCGACTACCATCACGTCCAAGGGCTGGTACGGGGGCTCGCGGTCCTGTGCGAACTCAACAAGCAACGCGCAGGGACGGCCACTGCCGTTGAACTCAGCCAGCTCACGACGCTTCACCGCAGCACCGTCAAGCGCCTGCTCGAAACGTTGAGAGCCGCCGGATTCGTGAATCGACTCGCCGACGGCCAGAACTACCGGCTGACATTTCGTGTGCAGCAGTTGAGCGACGGGTTCAATGACGAGACGGGACTCTGCACCGTGTCCCGACAGCTACTCACCCAGCTGACGGAAAAGGTCCTTTGGCCGAGCGACTTGGTGACGCTGGAAGGCAATCACATGGTGATCCGCTACTCGACGCATGCGTTCAGCCCGCTGTCGTTCCACCCGGGTGCCGTGGGAAGCCGCTTCCCTGTTCTCCCCACCGCAGCGGGGTGGGCATACCTGGCGTTCTGCACCGACGCCGAGCGCGAACTCGTGCTCTCGATGCTTCGCGAGGAAGATGGGTTGCAGGGCGAAATTGCGCGCGATGCACGGACCGTCAGGAAGTCGGTGGATGCCACGCGCATGCGCGGTTACGGCATCAATGACGGAGAGTGGGTCAGGGAACCGCGGTTCGGCGCGTTGGCGGTTCCGATCCGGCACGCGGGCCGCGTCCAGGCCTGTCTCAATATCGTTTTCTCAAAGAAGGCGAAAAAGATCGAGCAGGCCCAGATAGATTACGTGGATGACCTGCGCGCAACGGCGAAAGAGATCGAACTGCGGCTGTCGAAGTACCGAAAGCGCGAAGAGCCCGCCCACTTGGCCACATCAGCGCGGTGAATGTCCGCTGCCATGAGGACGTGTATCGAGCGGTGTCGCTCACCAGTTCTAGTGCTGCGGCTCCGTGACGGCCCCGATGTTGCCGGCGGCTGCGACCAGGCTGGCTGCCAGTGCTTCCAGCAAGGCCTGCTGGCCGGCATCCTTCAGAGAGCCGTCCTCCGCGAAGGCCTGGGCCGCACCCGAGATACCCGGTTGGTCGGGCACCACCCAAGCGCCGAGCCCGCTGAGGATCTGCCTCAGGTGGGTCAAGGCGCGCGAGCCGGCGAAAGCGGAGGCTGTCGCGGCCGTCAAGGCCACGACCTTGCCCTTGTAGGGCACCTTGCCGCTCTCGGTCGGCGTAGCACGCGACACCCAGTCGATCACGTTCTTGAGCAGCGGCGAAATCGAAGCGTTGTATTCGGGCGAGGCGATCAGGATGCCGTGGTGCGTCTTGAACAATTGCTTGAGCGCCATGGCGGCGGCGGGGATGCCGCTCGCCTGCTCTTCGTCGCCGTCGTAGATCGGCAGCACGTAGTCGTCCAAGCTGATCAGTGTCGGCTGACCGCCGGCCTTGTCCACCGCCGCGGCGCCCAACTTCGCCAGCCGAGCGTTGAACGACTGGGCGCGGCGGCTGCCTGAAAAAACGAGGATGCGCGGCTTCATGGTTTCCTTGCGGTAGTGATGTCCGCCCAGGCGGCGGTGAGGTCGGCCACGTGTGCGATCAATGCGTCCTGACCTTTCAGGTAATGCGTGGCGCCTTCGATTTTATGGAAGCTCTCACGGCCCTTGCAGGCGTCGGACCACTTCTTCACGTCGGCCGGAAAGATCGAGCCATCGCCCGTGTATTCGAGATTGAGCACCGGCACCGTCGTGAGCGCCAGGTTGGCCGGGCCGCGCGCCCGCGAGAGCAGCGACCACTGCGAAAGCCATGAGGTCAGCGCGGTATAGCGCGCCAGGTTGTTCACGCTGTAGTTCACTTCGCGCGGGTTGCTGCCGCGGTTGCCTCCGGGTTTGCGGTCGTTGGGATCCAGCGTCAGGTCCAGGAAGCGCGGATCGGCATATGTCCGGTAGACCACGAAAGCCTCGTCCTGAATCGGCTGAGGAAGTCCACGCAGGTATTTCAGTCGGTCCAGGGCCCAGGCCGTGATGCGCTGGCTGCGAGCGTGTTGGCCGTCGCGGATGCGCTGCACGAAATCGGCGCTGAAGGGCGGCTTGTGACGCGGATCGTAGATGTCCAGCGCGGGGTCGCACGAGAGGCCGTCACGCTCATCCGTCACCGACGCATCCAGCTGGTGCAGCATCAGCTCCGATCGCCCGAGGTGCGCCGCCATCAACGCGATACCGTCCGCCGGCGGCAACTCTTCGGGAGTGAGCCTGATCGGGTCGCCTGCGGGCGTTTCGGTGATCGTCAGGTTCTCCGCCTGCGCTTGGTAGAACGCCGTCAGCGAAGCGCCACCCGAGTTTCCAAGCAGGATGACTTTGTCGAAATGCTCGCGCATGTACTTCACGCCGGCACCCAGGTCCTGGATCACGCGCTCCATCAGCAGCACGCTGTCATTGCCGACGAAACGCGAATTCAGCGCCAGCAGCCCGACACCGCGCTGCGCCAGCGGCTCCAGGAGATAGTGACCCATCAGGTTGCTGGTCGGGTGCATGACGATGGCGCCGATCCGGCCCCGCGGCGGACCGGCCAGCACGCCGTAGATGCGGGGGTTGGAAGTGAACAGCCCTGACTGCGATTCGAACGCAGCCCCGAGCGGCACCGGCAGTGAGATGTGGTGCCGCTCGATCATGCTGCGGCGCGCGCCTTCAGTTCCGCGATCTTGGCCGGGCGGTGAGCGAGCAGCTCACGCGCCTGTCGAGCCTTGTCCTTCATCGCGTCGAGCGATGCGGTCCGGTGGACCAGCTCCATGCGCATGCCGTTCGGATCGAAGAAGTAGATCGAGTCGAACCAGCCATGCGGCACGATGCCCAACACATCGACGCCAGCCGCCTCCAGACGCGCCTTGGCATCTTCGAGCGACTGCCTCGAATCGACCTCGAGCGCCATGTGGTGCAACCACGAAGGCGTGTCCGGGTCCGGTATGTAGGACTTGCCGTCCAGGAGATCGAAGAAGGCGATATAGGAGCCGTCGGCCAGCTCGAAAAAGATATGGTAGTAGGGGCAGTACTCCTGTGTGCTCGGCACGCGCTCGTGGAACACGGCCGCTGCCAGCGGCAGGCCCAGGATGTCTTCGTAGAAATGCCGCGTCTCTTCCGAGTCGCGGCAGCGGAAGGCCCAGTGGTGAAGCCCGTGCACATTGGGCAGGCCGTCCCGGTCCTCGGTGTTGACGGCGGCCTTGCGCAAGGAGATGGACGTGATCGGGTGGGTGGTCTTCATGGCGTTTCCTTCGAAATGAGATCAGTAGTGGACGTAGCCGTCGAACAGCAGGCGCGCCGTCCGGTAGAAAGAGCCGTGCCGCGCGCGCCAGCCGCAGCCGTCGCGCTCCACATGCGCGCCGACCGACAGCACGCCGGAAGGCATGCCCAGCCGGAGCGCCTCGCCCTCCTGTGGACGGCGTCCGGCCAGGTGCACCACGTCGTGCACGACTGTGCCCTGGATCGCTGCGGCAACGGCAGTGCACAACGAAATGGTGAGCGGCAGCGCCCGATGGATGCGTCCGTTGGACAGCACGCGCACCGAGAGGTCCATCTCGTGCGACGACCGGCGCTCGCCGTCGAGGTGGAACGATTCGGCCGGCGGCGCGACCAGTGCGATGAAAGGAACGGCGGGGTTGCGTGCGGCCTCTTCCGCCGATGCCGCCAGACCCATGGCGACAGCCGCATGGCTGCGAATGGCGGACAGGCGGCGCATGACACCGACGTCGGATTCAAGCGCGTCGGGCAGCTCCGTGCCGAGCAGCCCCAACGACGAGGCCTTCGCGAACACGCACGCATTGGCCGCATCGACCGCGGAGATTTCCAGCCCGGTCTCACCCGGTATATCCAGCCGGGTGCGCACCCCGCCCGCCGGCAACAGCCGGCCAGTGGTTGCGCCGCCGGGCTCGATGAAGTCCAGCCGGATCGGTGCGTGACCCTGCCTAGATTTCACGTACAGCAAGAAGTTGGAAACTTCAAAGGTACGGAGAATCGAGATGAAAGAAGGCAGGCTGCCCAAGAGGCAGTACACAGAGGAATTTAAGGCCGAGGCCGTCAGGCTGGCGGCCTCGGTGGGCGGCCACGAGGCAGCGCGGCGCCTGGGCGTGCCGGTGGCCACGGTGGGAAACTGGTCCAGGCGCGGTGTTGCCTCGGCCGCCACCGGCGGTACGGTAGCGTCGGGTGATTCACCCGCCCGGCGCCCCGTCAGTGAGCTGGAAGCTGAGAACAGCCGCCTGCGCAGGGAACTGGCCGAAGCGAAGCTGGACGTGGAAAT
>NZ_JQKD01000036.1 GCF_000745855.1 Xenophilus azovorans DSM 13620 | reverse complement strand
CGCGCAGCCGCGCTATCTCCATCTGCTCGGCAGACACCTTGGCGACCTTGTCACCGCCATCAGCGCCGCCGAGCTCGCCCTTGGCCGCCAGCCTCACCCAGTTCCCCAGACTGGCCTTGGGAATGCCCAGCACCTTGGCCACTACCGCAATCGCCCGACCCGAGCGGACCTGTCGAACCGCCTCCAGCTTGAATTCACGCGTGTACTGCGCACGCACCTGCTTGTCACTCATTGCTCAACTCCTCGTCGGTATTTTCAACAAGGGTTAAGAACTCCACTTTTCAGGGGTAACCTCAGAGATCCAGGCCCAGCTCGCCGAGCGCGAGCGCAGCTCCGGCGGCCAGCCCAACACCACCGAGGTGGTGATGCTCGACGCCAAGCTGCTGGGCATCGAGGAGCTGCCCGACGCCTGGCTGGCCAGCGTGGAGTTCTCCGGCATGATCCGCGAGGACGCCTCGGCCGGCCCCAGCCCCTTCCGCGAGGTGTGGAACATGAGCAAGCCCGTGTCGGGCGGCGGCTGGCTGGTGGCAGGGGTGCAGGCGCTGCAATAAAGCTGCACGGTCTGCGCGGCAGCGGCGCTTCGGGCCGCCGCCGCCGGGATAATGGGGGACATGGCCACCACACCATCGTCCCCCTTCGCGTTTCTGGAAGACCTGCTCGGCCGCATCGGCGAGAAGCTGCAGCCGCCCGCCTGGGCGGTGCACGAGATGCAGCACCGCGCGATCCTCTTCGTCAACCACGTGCTGCAGCAGGAGCCCGAGGCGCAGGACCGCCTGGCGCGCCAGCAGGGCAGGGTGGCGCTGTTCCGCTGGCGCCACTTCCACATGCGCGTGGTGGCCACGCCGGCCGGCCTGCTGGACCTGGCGCCCGAGACGGCCCAGCCCGACCTCACCCTCACCGTGGCCGAGCCCTCGCCCTTCGCCATCGCCGGCGCCACGCTGCGCGGCGACAAGCCGAAGGTGGAGATCGAGGGCGACGTGCAGCTCGCCGCCGAGATCAACTGGCTGGCCGACCACGTGCGCTGGGACGTGGAGGACGACCTGGCCCGCCTGATCGGCGACGCGCCGGCCCACGCCATCGGCAGCACCGCGCGCAAGGTGGCGGCGGCGCTGCGCCAGTTCATCGACAAGGCAGCGCGCACGGCCCCGTCCGCACGACCTCCAGCCGACGGCGGCACTGAATGAGGCGCTTCGCCCGCGGCGTCGTCATCGTCTGGGTCGCGCTGCGCTACGGCCTGGACGAGCTCGTGCTCACGAGCTTCCAGAAGCCCTGGCTGCGCGCGCTGGGCCGCATGATCTCGGTCGGCCGCAACCTGGACGCCCCGCGCGGCCAGCGCCTGCGCGAGGCCCTGGAGCGGCTCGGCCCCATCTTCGTCAAGTTCGGCCAGGTGCTGTCCACCCGGCGCGACCTGCTGCCGCCCGACATCGCCGACGAGCTGGCCTGGCTGCAGGACCGGGTGCCGCCCTTCGATTCGGCGGTGGCCATCGCCACCATCGAGCGCGCCTTCCGGCGGCCGGTGAACGAGATCTTCGAGCAGTTCGACGCCACGCCGGTGGCCAGCGCCTCCATCGCGCAGGTGCACTTCGCCACCCTGCGCGACCCGCACGGCGGCATCCGCGAGGTGGCCGTGAAGGTGCTGCGCCCCGGCATGCGCAGCGTGATCGACAAGGACCTGGAGCTGATGGCCATGATGGCCGGCTGGGTGGAGCGCGCCTCGGCCGACGGCAAGCGCCTCAAGCCGCGCCAGGTGGTGGCCGAGTTCGACAAGTACCTGCACGACGAGCTGGACCTGGTGCGCGAGGCGGCCAACGCCGCGCAGCTGCGCCGCAACATGGCCGAGCTGGACATGCTGCTGATCCCGGAGATGTTCTGGGACCTGTGCCACGAGGAAGTCATCGTGATGGAGCGCATGAAGGGCGTGCCCATCGCGCAGCTCGACCGCCTGCGCGCGGCCGGCGTGGACATCCCCAAGCTGGCGCGCGACGGCGTGACCATCTTCTTCACGCAGGTCTTCCGCGACGGCTTCTTCCACGCCGACATGCACCCGGGCAACATCCAGGTGAGCCTGGCGCCCGAGACCTTCGGGCGCTACATCTCGCTGGATTTCGGCATCGTGGGCACGCTCACCGAGTCGGACAAGGAATACCTGGCGCAGAACTTCGCCGCCTTCTTCCGGCGCGACTACAAGCGCGTGGCCGAGCTGCACCTGGAAAGCGGCTGGGTGCCCGAGGGCACGCGGGTGGACGAGCTGGAGGGCGCCATCCGCACCGTCTGCGAGCCGTACTTCGACCGGCCGCTCAAGGAGATCTCGCTGGGCATGGTGCTGATGCGCCTGTTCCAGACCTCGCGCCGCTTCCACGTCGAGATCCAGCCGCAGCTCGTGCTGCTGCAGAAGACGCTGCTGAACATCGAGGGCCTGGGCCGCCAGCTCGATCCGGAGCTGGACCTGTGGCACACGGCCAAGCCCTTCCTGGAGAAGTGGATGGCCGACCAGATCGGCCCGCGCAAGCTCTGGGAGCAACTGCGCGCCGAGGCGCCGCGCTACGCCAAGCTGCTGCCGCAGCTGCCGCGCCTGCTGCACGACTACCTGGAGCAGCGCCCGGCCGACCACCGCCGCGAGGTGCGCGAGCTGCTGGAGGCGCAGAAGCGCACCAACCGGCTGCTGCAGGCCATCGTCTACGGTGGCATGGGATTTGTATTGGGCCTGCTGGTGATGCAGTTCGTCGTCCGGGTCCGGCTCTTCTAGCGCCTGGCGGCGGCGTTCCGGCTGACGCGCCGCGGAGATAATCCGCGCCGGCCGGAAATCCCGTCTTCCGGCGCCTGCTGCCGGCCCCTCATCGAAAGGACCTCCATGAAGTTCACCGCTCCACGACTTGCGTGCCGCCTCGCGGCCCTGGCCCTGGCTGCCACGGGGCTGGCGACCGGCGCGGCCCGGGCCGAGGAGGAGCCCGTCCTCAACATCTACAACTGGGGCGACTACATCGCCGAGGACACGATCGCCAACTTCGAGAAGGAGACCGGCATCAAGGTCCGCTACGACCTGTTCGACAGCAACGAGGCGCTGCACGCCAAGCTGGTGGCCGGCATGTCGGGCTACGACATCGTGGTGCCCGGCTCGCACTTCGCCAAGATGCAGATCCAGGCCGGCCTGCTGCGCAAGCTCGACAAGTCCAAGATCCCCAACCTCGCCAACCTCGATCCGGCCATCCAGGCCCAGCTGGCGAAGATGGACCCGGGCAACGACCACCTGGTGGACTGGATGTGGGGCTACACCACCGTGGGCATCAACGCCGACAAGGTCAAGGCCGCGCTGGGCGCCACGCCGCTGCCCGACAACGCGTGGGATCTGGTCTTCAAGCCCGAATACGCCAGCAAGCTCAAGAGCTGCGGCATCTCGTACCTGGACACGGCCTCCGAGATCCTGCCCATCGCGCTCAAGTACATCGGCAAGGACCCGCGCAGCAAGGACGCCGCCGACTACGCCGAGGCCGGCAGGATGCTCAAGGCGGTGCGCCCCTACGTGACGCGCTTCGCCGGCTCGGGCTCGGACTACATCGACCAGATGGCGCGCGGGCAGCTGTGCGCCGTCATCGGGTGGTCGGGCGACATCATGATCGCCAAGGACAAGTCGGCCCGCGCCAGGCAGCCGCAGAACCTGCAGGTGCTGCTGCCGAAGATGGGCGGCCTGCTGTTCTTCGACACCATGGCCATCCCCAAGGACGCCAAGCACCCCGAGAACGCGCACAAGTGGATCAACTACATCCTCAAGCCGGAGGTGCACGCGTCGCTGACCAACAAGGTCTTCTACGCCAACCCGAACAAGGCCTCGATGAAGTTCGTCAAGTCGGAACTGGCCAACGACAAGGCGGTGTTCCCCGACGCGGCGGCGCTGGCCACCATGATCGCGCCGGACACGGCCGACCCGGCCACGCTGCGCTTGATCACGCGCACCTTCACCAATTTCAAAGCCAATCGTTGATCCTGCGATGAGTGCTCCTGCCGGCGACGCCTTTCTGCGCATCGACGCCGTCACCAAGGACTTCGGCGACTTCCGCGCCGTGGACGGGGTGAGCCTGGACATCCCGCGCGGCGAGATCTTCGCGCTGCTGGGCTCCTCCGGCAGCGGCAAGAGCACGCTGCTGCGCATGCTGGCCGGCTTCGAGACGCCGACCGAGGGCCGCATCCTGCTGGACGGGGTGGACCTCGCCGGCCGCCCGCCCTACGAGCGGCCGGTGAACATGATGTTCCAGTCCTACGCGCTGTTCCCGCACCTCACGGTGTGGGACAACGTGGCCTTCGGCCTCAGGCGCGACGGCGTGCGCAAGGATGAGCTGGCCGAGCGGGTGGACGGCATGCTGCGCCAGGTGCAGATGGAGCCCTTCGCGCGCCGCAAGCCGCACCAGCTCTCCGGCGGCCAGCAGCAGCGCGTCGCGCTGGCGCGCAGCCTGGTCAAGCGCCCGCAGCTTCTGCTGCTGGACGAGCCGCTCGGCGCGCTCGACAAGAAGCTGCGCGAGGCCACGCAGATCGAGCTGGTCAACATCATCCGCAGCATCGGCGTGACCTGCCTGATCGTCACCCACGACCAGGAGGAGGCCATGATGATGGCCTCGCGCATCGCGGTGATGAGCGCCGGGCGGCTGCTGCAGATCGGCGCGCCGGCCGAGGTGTACGAGAACCCGGCCACCCGCTTCGTCGCCGACTTCATCGGCAACGTGAACCTGATGGACGGCACCCTGATGCGCGCGCCCGACGGCGCCGCCGAGGCGCACTGCGCCGACCTCGTGCACCGCCTGGCCGAGCCGCTGGCCGGGCGCGAGGGCCGCCCGGTCACCGTGGCCGTGCGGCCCGAGAAGATCCGCCTGGACGCGCAGGAGCCGCTGCAGATGGCCAACCGCGTGCAGGGCGTGGTCCGGGCCTTCTCGTACTTCGGCGACTGCACCATGTACCACCTCGAGCTGCCCAGCGGCGCGCGGCTGAAGGCCAACGTCGAGAACGACGAGCGCCACGGCGAGCTGGACTTCGCGCTGGGCGACGCGGTCTGGGCCTCGTGGGCGCCGGGCTCGCAGGTCGTCCTCACCGAGTGAGCGCGGCCATGGCGGACGGGGCAGGGGCGGTGCGCGGGCGCCGCGCATCGTGGGGCCGGCGGCTGGTGGTCGGCATCCCGGCCGCGTGGCTGCTGGTGTTCTTCCTGCTGCCCTTCCTGATCGTCCTGCGCATCAGCCTGCTCGCGTCCGACGGCGTGCAGCTCGGCTCGCTGTTCGAGCAGGTGGACGGGCACTGGCGCTTCGCCGGGCAGCTCCAGTCCTACGCGCTGCTGCTGCAGGACAGCCTGTACCTGTCCACCTATGGCCACTCGCTGTTCTACGCGGCGATCACCACGGTGGCGTGCCTGGCCATCGGCTATCCCTTCGCCTACTTCATGGCGCGCGCCGCGGCCGGCTTGCAGCCGCTCCTGCTGATGGGCGTGATGCTGCCCTTCTGGACCAGCTTCCTGCTGCGCGTGTACGCCTGGAAGGGCCTGCTGGACGCGCAGACCGGCTGGGTCGGCCAGGCGCTGACCGGCCTGGGCGTGGACAGGTTGCTGTTCGCCCTCGGCATGATCCCCGCCGACGGTCAACTGATGTATAGCCCCTTCTCGCTGGTGCTGGGCATGGTCTACACCTACCTGCCCTTCATGGTGCTGCCGCTGTACGCTACCCTGTCCAAGATGGACCTGCGGCTGCTGGAGGCCGCACAGGACCTGGGCGCCACCGCCTGGCAGGCCTTCTGGCGCGTGACGGTGCCGCTGTCCAGGAGCGGCATCGCCGCGGGTGCCATGCTGGTGTTCATCCCCTGTGTCGGCGAGTACGTCATCCCCGAGCTGCTGGGCGGGCCCGAGACGCTGATGATCGGCCGGGTGCTGTGGGACGAGTTCTTCGCCAACAACGACTGGCCGGTGGCCGGCGCGGTGGCGGTGGTGATGGTGCTGCTGATCCTGCTGCCCATGGCACTGCTCAACCGCAGCCAGGAAGCGCAGGAGGCACGCCGATGAAGCCCACCCGCACGGCCCGCTGGACCGGGCGCCTCTGGCTGGCCGCCGGCTTCGCCTTCCTGTACCTGCCGATCGTGGCGCTGGTGGTGTTCAGCTTCACCGATTCGCCCGTGCCCAACGTCTGGGCCGGCTTCAGCCTGCGCTGGTACGAGAAGCTGGCGCAGGACGAAGACATCCGCCGCGGCCTGTTCTTCTCGCTGCGCGTGGCCGCCGCCACGGCCACCGGCGCCGTGGTGCTCGGCACCCTGGCGGCGCTGGCGATGGAGCGGCTGCCGCGCTTCCGCGGCCGCAGCTTCTTCGGCGCCATGGTGCGCGCGCCGCTGGTGATGCCCGAGGTGCTGGTCGGCCTGTCGCTGCTGCTGATGCTGGTGTCGATGCAGCGCGCCTTCGGCTTCCCCGAGCGCGGGCTGCTCACCATCTGGCTGGGACACATGCTGGTGGGCACGGCCTACGCCACAGTGGTGATCGCCGCGCGCCTGCGCGACCTCGACCCGAAGCTGGAGGAGGCCGCCCAGGACCTGGGCGCGCGGCCGGCGCAGGTGTTCTTCCTGGTGGTGCTGCCCAGCATCGCCCAGTCGCTGCTGGCGGCCTGGCTGCTGACCTTCACCCTCTCGCTGGACGACGTGGTGATCTCCGCCTTCCTCTCCGGCCCGGGCTCGACCACGCTGCCTCTGGTCATCTTCTCGCGCGCCCGGCTGGGGCTGGATCCGACCGTCAACGCCCTGGCGACGGTGGTGATCGCCGTAGTGGCCGTCTTCGTGGTGGCCAGCAGCTACCTGATCGCCGCGCGCGAACGGCGCCGCCACCGCGAACGGCAGGCGGCCCGGCAGGGCGGCTGAGCCGCGTTCCGGCCTCTTGAAAGGGGGGCACGGGCCTATAATTGAGGGCTTTGCAAGCGGCCGCCGGCCGCTTGCTCGCTTGCATCACCCTCCAACGTTCCCCATGCCCATCTACGCGTACAAGTGCAGCGCCTGCGGCCATGCCAAGGACGTCCTGCAGAAGATCTCCGATACGCCATTGACCGTGTGCCCCGCCTGCGGCGCCGAGGCGTTCTCCAAGCAGGTCACCGCCGCCGGCTTCCAGCTCAAGGGCTCCGGCTGGTACGTCACGGACTTCCGCGACAACGGCAGCGGCAACAAGGGCGGTGGCAAGCCGGTGGAAGGCGGCGACGGCAAGGCGGCGGACGGTGCCGCCAAGCCGGCCGACGCGCCCGCGGCCGCCTCTGCGCCGGCGCCTGCTGCGCCCGCGCCCGCACCGGCCGCCAAGGCCGACTGAGAGAAGAAAGACGGCCCCGTCCATGTCCGCCCTGCGCCGATGGCTGCTGTCCGGCCTGCTGGTCATCGTGCCGCTGGCCGTGACGCTGGGCGTGCTCAGCTGGATCATCGGCACGCTGGACCAGACGCTGTGGCTGCTGCCCGAGGAATGGCAGCAGTGGCTGTCGGCCCGGCGCATCCGCGGGCTGGGCGTGCTGCTCACGCTGGCCATCCTGCTGACGGTCGGCGCCGTCGCCAGCAACTTCGTCGGCAAGCGGCTCTTGGCCTGGGGCGACGCGCTGGTGCGCCGCATCCCGGTGGTGCGCTCCATCTACTCCAGCGTCAAGCAGGTTTCCGACACCCTGTTCTCCGAGAGCGGCAACGCCTTCCGCACCGCGGTGCTGGTGCAGTGGCCGCGCGAGGGCATGTGGACCATCGCCTTCGTCACCGGCGCGCCCGGCGGCGACGTGGTGAACCACCTCCAGGGCGACTACGTGGGCGTGTACGTGCCCACCACGCCCAACCCCACCGGTGGCTACTTCGTCATGCTGCCGCGCGCCGATTGCATCGAGCTGCGCATGAGCGTCGACGAGGCGCTCAAGTACATCGTCTCCATGGGCGTCGTGGTGCCCGGCGGGCCGGCAAGCCTGCCCAGCCGCAACGCCGCCCTCGCCAACAAGTAACCCCCTGCCGGGCGCCCGCGGGGCGCCCCACACGAATCATGGCCATGCGTTCTCACTACTGCGGTCTCGTGACCGAAGCCCTGATGGGCGAAACCGTCACCCTGTGCGGCTGGGTCAACCGCCGCCGCGACCATGGCGGCGTGATCTTCATCGACGTGCGCGACCGCGAGGGCTACGTGCAGGTGGTGTGCGATCCCGACCGCGCCACCACCTTCGCCACCGCCGAGGGCCTGCGCAACGAGTTCTGCGTGCAGGTCAAGGGCATCGTGCGCGCCCGCCCCGAGGGCACCACCAACGAGCAGCTCAAGAGCGGCAAGATCGAAGTGCTGGCGCACGAGCTGAAGGTGCTCAACCCCTCCGTCACGCCGCCCTTCCTGCTGGACGACGACAACCTGAGCGAGACCACGCGCCTGACGCACCGCGTGCTGGACCTGCGCCGCCCGGCGATGCAGAAGAACCTGATGACGCGCTACAAGGTGACGATGGAGGCGCGCAAGTTCCTCGACGCCAACGGCTTCATCGACATCGAGACGCCGATGCTCGGCAAGTCCACGCCCGAGGGCGCGCGCGACTACCTGGTGCCCAGCCGCGTGCACGACGGCAGCTTCTACGCGCTGCCGCAGTCGCCGCAGCTGTACAAGCAGATGCTGATGGTCTCGGGCTACGACCGCTACTACCAGATCGTCAAGTGCTTCCGCGACGAGGACCTGCGCGCCGACCGCCAGCCCGAGTTCACGCAGATCGACATCGAGACCTCCTTCCTCGAGGAGCAGGAGATCCGCGAGATGTTCGAGGGCATGATCCGCCAGGTCTTCCGCAACGCGGCCGACATCGACCTGGGCGTGTTCCCGGTCATGTCGTACGGCGACGCGATGTTCAAGTACGGCTCCGACAAGCCCGACCTGCGCGTCAAGCTCGAGTTCACCGAGCTGACCGAGGTGATGAAGCGGGTGGAGTTCAAGGTCTTCTCCGGCGCCGCCAACATGGCCGGCGGCCGCGTGGTGGCGCTGCGCGTGCCGGGCGGCGGCGGGGAGGGCGGCCTCTCGCGCGGCGAGATCGACGCCTACACCGAGTTCGTCAAGATCTACGGCGCCAAGGGCCTGGCCTACATCAAGGTCAACGACTGGTCGCAGGGCCGCGAGGGCCTGCAAAGCCCGATCGTGAAGAACCTGGACGACAACGCCCTGGGCGAGATTGTGGCCCGCACCGGCGCGCGCAACGGCGACCTGATCTTCTTCGGCGCCGACAAGGCCAAGGTCGTCAACGACGCCATCGGTGCACTGCGCATCAAGATCGGCCACAGCGCCTTCGGCCGCAAGAACGGCCTGTTCGAGGACCGCTGGGCGCCGCTGTGGGTGGTGGACTTCCCGATGTTCGAGTTCGACGAGGAAGGCCAGCGCTGGAGCGCCGTGCACCACCCCTTCACCAGCCCGAAGGACGGCCACGAGGACCTGATGGACACGGCGCCCGAGAAGTGCCTGGCCAAGGCCTACGACATGGTGCTCAACGGCATCGAGATGGGCGGCGGCTCGGTGCGTATCCACCGCGAGGAGGTGCAGAGCAAGGTGTTCCGCGCCCTCAAGATCAGCGCCGAGGAGGCCCAGCTCAAGTTCGGCTACCTGCTCGACGCGCTGCAGTACGGCGCGCCGCCGCACGGCGGCATCGCCATCGGCCTGGACCGCCTGGTGATGCTGATGACCGGCGCCGAGTCGATCCGCGACGTGATCGCCTTCCCCAAGACCCAGCGCGCCCAGGACCTGCTGACCCAGGCCCCCGGCCCGGTGGACGAGAAGCAGTTGCGCGAGCTGCACATCCGGCTGCGCAACCCCCTGCCGGCCTGACGTCGGCGGCGGAGGGCACCGTGGCGGCCGCCGCACCGCGCTGGAAGATCCCTGAGTCGGTGCTGGTGGTGATCCACACGCCGGCGCTGGAGGTGCTGCTGATCGAGCGGGCCGACACGCCCGGCTACTGGCAGTCCGTCACCGGCAGCAAGGATGCGGAGGACGAGCCGCTGGCGCTGACCGCCGCGCGCGAGGTGCTGGAGGAGACCGCCTTCGACTGCCGTCCCGGCACGCCGCTGGCGGCGGGCCTGCGCGACTGGGCCCTGACCAACGTCTACGACATCTACCCGCGTTACCTGGGCCGCTACGCCCCGGGCGTGACGCGCAACACGGAGCACCTGTTCGGCCTGTGCGTGCCCGAGGCGGCGGTCCCTACGCTCAGCCCGCGCGAGCACACGGCCTGGCGCTGGCTGCCCTGGCGGGAGGCGGCCGACGCCTGCTTTTCTCCCTCCAACGCCGAAGCCATCTTGTTGCTGCCAGAATTCACCCCATCCTAGGATGATGAATTCCGACCGACACGGCTTGCAGGTGGCGTCGGCCGCGCTCAGCGGCGGCGATGACTCGGGCTTCGCCTCGATGGACACGCTGCGCGTGGCGACCTACAACATCCACAAGGGCGTGCAGGGCGTCGGCCTGGCGCGCCGGCTGGAAATCCACAACCTGGGCCATGCCATCGAGCAGCTCGACGCCGACATCGTCTGCCTGCAGGAGGTGCGCAAGCTCAACCGCCAGGGCGAGCGCCGCTTCGCCCGCTGGCCGCAGCAGCCGCAGGCGGACTTCCTCTGCCCCGAGGGCTACTGTGCCGTCTACGAGACCAACGCCTACACCCGCCACGGCGAGCACGGCAACGCGCTGCTGTCGCGCTGGCCGGTGGTGCGCCACCGGCACGAGGACATGTCCGACCACCGCTTCGAGCAGCGCGGGCTGCTGCACGTGGAACTGGTCGTGGCCCATCGGCCGGTCCATGCCATCGTGGTGCACCTCGGCCTGATCAAGGGCAGCCGGGTGCGCCAGATCGCGCAGCTCGGCGACTTCATCACGCGCGAGGTGCCGCCCGACGAGCCGCTGGTGGTGGCCGGCGACTTCAACGACTGGGGCACCCGCCTGCGCGACGCGATGAACGCCATGGGCCTGGCCGACCTGCAGGGCCGGCGCACGCCCACCTATCCCTCGCGGCTGCCGCTCACGCAACTGGACTTCGTCTATGCCCGCCACCTGAAGCCGGTGTCGCTGACGGTGCCGCGTGGCCGCATCTGGGGCCGCATGTCCGACCACTTGCCGCTGGTGGCCGAGCTGGCCGTGGAATGACGAACCCTGCGCCAGGCGCACTGCTACGATGACCGCCATGTTGAGGAAAGCCGAAGCCGCCGCGGGCGCCAACGACGCACCGCAGGCCCCCGACGACGAGGGTACGCCCGTCTCCGTGAAGATCCGCGAGCGCATCCTTGCCGCCCGCCAGCGCTTCCATGCCAACGACAACATCGCCGAGTTCATCCAGCCCGGCGAGCTGGAGGCCCTGCTCGACGAGGTCGAGCACAAGATGCGCGGCGTGCTCGACAGCCTGGTGATCGACACCGAGAACGACCACAACACCGCCAACACGGCGCGCCGCGTGGCCAAGATGTACCTGCAGGAGGTCTTCCGCGGCCGCTACGTGAACGCGCCCGGCCTGACGGAGTTTCCCAATGCCGAGCGGCTGAACGAGCTGATGATCGTCGGCCCGATCACCGTGCGCAGCGCCTGTTCGCACCACCTGTGCCCGATCATGGGCAAGCTGTGGATCGGCGTGATGCCCAACGAGCACACCAACGTGATCGGGCTGTCGAAGTACGCGCGCCTGGCCGAGTGGGTGATGGGCCGGCCGCAGATCCAGGAGGAGGCCGTGGTGCAGCTGGCCGACCTGATCCAGGAGAAGACCCAGCCCGACGGCCTGGCCCTGGTCATGGAGGCCGAGCACTTCTGCATGCAGTGGCGCGGCGTGAAGGAGACCGACAGCAAGATGATCAATTCGGTCATGCGCGGCGTGTTCCTCAAGGACCCGAGCCTGCGCCGCGAATTCCTGTCCCTGTTGCCCCGCCGGAAGGACTGATCATGCTCGTCCGCCTGCTCTACGCCAGCCGCGCCACCGACACCAGCGCGCAGACCATCGAGGCCATCCTGGCGCAAGCGCGCACGCACAACACGGCCAACGGCATCACCGGCATCCTGTGCTACGGCGCCGGCACCTTCCTGCAGGCCATCGAGGGCGGGCGCATGGCCGTCAACGAGCTGTACGGCCATATCCAGCGCGATGCGCGCCACAAGGACGTGGTGCTGCTGCACTACGAGGAGATCCTGGAGCGCCGCTTCGGAAGCTGGACCATGGGCCAGGTCAACCTGGGCAAGCTCAACGCCTCCACGCTGCTGAAGTATTCGGAGAAGGCCACGCTGGACCCGTACGCGGTCTCCGGCCAGGTGTCGCTGGCGCTGCTGGAGGAACTGATGGCCACCGCGGCCATCGTCGGGCGCTGCTGATCGCCCCGTCCGACGCGGCGCACGGGTGCTGCTGGGCTGCGACTTCTCCAGTGCTCCGACGCGGCGCAAGCCGGTCGTGGTGGCGGTGGGCCGGGCGCATGGCGGCGACGCCGTCCGGCTCGACCGCATCGAGACCTTCGCCACCCTCGACGGCTGGCAGCAGTGGCTGGCCGCCCAGCCGGCCTGGGTGGGCGCCTTCGACTTCCCCTTCGGCCTGCCGCGCGAGCTGGTGCAGGCGCTGGGCTGGCCGCTGGCCTGGGAGGCCTGCGTGCGGCACTATGCCGGCCTCGGCCGAGCCGAGCTGCGCAGCACCTTCGCCGCCTTCTGCGCGGCGCGTCCGGCCGGCGGCAAGTTCGCGCACCGTGCGACCGACGGGCCCGCCGGCGCCAGTCCCTCGATGAAATGGGTCAACCCGCCGGTGGCCTGGATGCTCCATGCCGGCGTGCCTCGCTTGCTGGACGCGGGCGCCCGGCTGCCGGGGCTGGGAGGCCGGGCGGGGTCGCCCCGCGTCGCGCTGGAGGGCTATCCGGGCCTGCTGGCGCGCGAACTCATCGGCCGCCGCAGCTACAAGAGCGACGACCCGCAGCGCCAGACCGCCGAGCGCGCCGCGGCGCGGGCCGACCTGCTGGGGGCGCTGCAGCGCGGCAGTCCGCGCCTGGGGCTGCGCCTCGAACTGTCGCCGGCCCAGTCCGCCGAACTGGCGGCCGACGCGCAGGGCGACCGGCTGGATGCCGCCCTGTGCCTGGTCGAGGCCGCCTGGGGCGCCGCGCGCAGCGGCACGCCTGGGCCTGGCTACGGCCTGCCGGCCGGCATGGATCCGCTGGAGGGCTGGATCGTCAGCGCCTGAACGGCCCGCGCGGGTCCAGCAGGGTGTTCACGACATCGGCGACGTCGGAACTCTGGCGCACCAGCGCGAGCACCGCACCGGCCGAGAGCAGGCGCCAGGGGCGCAGCAGCACCAGGGCGGAGCCCAGCGCGGCCGAGCCGAGCATCAACTGCGTCGGGCGGGTGCGGGCATAGTGCCCGAGCACCGGCCGGGCCAGTTGGGCGGCCGCGTGCACCGGGTGCCGGCGCCACCAGCGCCGCGCGATGCCGACGGCCAGCGGAGAAAAAGGCGGCCAGGATTCCGTCGCGCCGCCGGCTTCGGCGGGGCGCTGCGCAGAAGAGGAAACGCCGACGGGCCGATGCCTCGGCGCCGTCGGCGGGAGCGGTTGGCGCATGGCCGGCGTGCGGCCCGCGATCAGTAGTCGTCGCGGCGGCGGGTGGTGGCCAGCACCAGCAGCGCGGTGATGGCAGCGCCGGCGGCCGCGGCCACCAGCACCGAGCGCACCGGCTGGTCGGCGATGTAGCGGCTGGTGACCTGGGCCGCCTCGCCGAAGCGCTCCTGGGCGCGCACGCCGGTCTTGGAGGCCGCCTCCAGCCCGCGCTGCACTGCCTGCTGCACGCGCGAGGCGATCTGCTCGACCGCAGGTTCCATGTCGCTGCGCAGATGGCGCACCTTCTGGCCCGCCGCGTCCACGGCGTTCTGGGCGTATGCGCGGGTGCTTTCGACGGCGTCCTGGGCCGTGCTGCGCAGGTCGTCGGCGATCTGCGAAGGGGTTTTGGCGGTGGAGTTCATGGTGACAACGTCCTTTGGGCTGGAAAAGAAACTGTTTGCGGCAAACGGAATGCTAGCTCGCCGGCGCCGCGCCGCATCATCTCTGCGATGAAGTCCGCAGCCTGCGCAATGGCGAAGATCACGAACCGGGGCCGGACGATGCCGGCCGCCTTCGGCGTGGCCGATGCCCCAGCTTAGGCGACGTCCTTGGCCGGGCCTGTCAGCGGCCCGGGGGCAGGGTACGTAGGAACGGGCCGAATCGCCTCCGTGCGCGGCGACCGCGCCGGCAGCATGGCGTGCAGATGCGTGCCCTGGCCCGGGGTGGAGGCCACGCTCAGCTTGCCGCCGGCGGCCTCGACCCGGTGGCGCATGCCGGCCAGCCCGTGGGTGGAGGGGCGCACCTGCTGCACGTCGAAGCCGCTGCCGTTGTCGCTGATGTCCACCGTGACGTGGTTGTCGTAGTTCTTCAGCACCACGGTCGCCTCGGTGGCCTTCGCGTACTTGCCCACGTTGGTCAGGGCTTCCTGCACCATGCGGTAGATGGTGAGCTGGCGCGCCTCGTCCAGCGTCACCGGCTCCAGCACCATGTCCACCTGGATGCCCGAGCGCTCGCCGAACTCGCGCCCCAGGATCTCCAGCGATGCGACCAGCCCCAGGTTGGACAGCGAGGAGGGCCGCAGGTCCTCGATGATGCGCCGCTTCAGCGCGATGCCGGAGTTCAGCAGCTCCGTCAGGTGCGCCAGCCGCTGCGTCGCGTCGGGCGCGTCGGCCAGGCGCGACTTCAGGCGGGCCACGTCCAGCTTGGCGGCGGTGAGCAGGGCGCCCAGCTCGTCGTGCAGCTCGCGCGCCAGGTAGCCGCGCTCGTTCTCCCGCACTTCCTGCAGGTGAGTGGCCAGCTCGGCCAGCGAGGCGGTGCGCTCGCGCACCTCGATCTCCAGCGAGTTGCGCTCCTTCTGCAGCGCCAGCTGCTGGCGCTCGCCGGCGCGCTGCAGGGCCTGGCTCTGGCGCAGGTAGAGCACGAAGGCCAGCAGCGCCACCAGGGCGATCGCCTCGATGCCCACGCGCGCGAACTGCAGCGAACGGTCGATCTGCTGCTGTCCGGCCAGCCACATCCGTGCGCTGGCCTCGGCCAGGCTCTCGGCCTGCTCACGGATGCGGGTCATCTCCTCGCGCCCGACGTCGGTGGTCAGCACGAAGCGGGTGGCGTCCTCGTTGCCCTCGCGCATCAGGCGCAGGCTCATCTCCATCTCGGCCAGCTTGCGCGCCACGTGGTTCGATAGCTGCCCCACCTGCGCGGCCTGCGTCGGCCGGTCGGCGTACAGCAGGCGCAGCCGGGCCAGATGGAGGTCGATCTCCTTGAGGGCCTGGTCGTAGGGCTCCCGGTAGTTGGCGTCGCCGGTCAGCATGAAGCCCCGCTGGCCGGTTTCCGCGTCGAGCATGGCCTGCAGCAGCAGGTCGACCGCGACCCGGGCCTGCTGGGCGCGCTCCATGTCGGCCAGCGCCTTGCTCGACTGCCGGTGGCCGGCCTCGTTGATGCCGACCAGCACCAGCGCCGCCAGCACGGCCAGCACCAGGCTCCAGAGCCACTTGGAAGAGAACAGTCTGTGCATTCGCCCTCGCCGGCCGCCGCCGCTCCTTGCTCGGTTTCTCAGTTAATCAATAATGTTTTCCAGACCCGTAACATTTCTGCGGTGCCTGGGTGCGCCGCGCAACGACGAGAGCGACACATGATCAAGATCGGCATTGTGGACGACCACGCGATTGTGCGTTCCGGCCTGCGCCAGTTCTTCTCGGAACACGTGGATCTGCGCGTCGCCGGCGAGGCGGCTTCCGGCCGCGAGGCCATCGACCTGGTGCGCAACACTGAACTCGATGTGCTGGTGATGGACCTGTCCATGCCCGGCCAGAGCGGCATCGACGCGCTGGCCATGATCCGCGCCAAGGCGCCGGACGTGGGCATCCTGATCCTCAGCGCCTACCCCGAGGAGCACTACGCCATGAACCTGATCCGCCAGGGCGCCAGCGGCTACCTCAACAAGGAATGCGAGCCGATCGAGATCGTCAACGCCATCCGCACCATCGCGCTGGGCAAGCGCTACATCACGCCCGCGGTGGCCGAGCTGCTGGCGCGGCAACTGGAGCGCAAGGACGACGCGGCGCCGCACGAGCAGCTCTCGGAGCGCGAGTTCCAGGTCTTCCTCAAGCTGGCCAAGGGGGAGACGGCGGGGGAGATCGCCAAGACGCTGTCGCTGTCGGTCAAGACGGTCAGCACCTACCGCACGCGGCTGATGGAGAAGATGAACCTCTCCTCCAACAGCGACCTGACCTACTACGCGCTGAAGAACAAGCTGATCGACTGACGCGGGGCACCGCACGTCTTCCCGGCCTTCAGGCGTCGGCGCCCCGGGCCGTGTCGGGCGACGGGCTTCCCTGGCCATGCGCGAGGCAGAACTCCACCAGCGCGTCGATCTCGTTGGACTTGTCGAACACGGCATCCACGCCCAGCTGGGCGCAGCGCCTGCGGATGTCCGGGGTTGCGTAGTTGCTCAGCACCACGACCTTCTGGCTGGGTTGCCGGCCCATGCAGGCCTGCAGCACGCCCAGCCCGCTGCCTTGCTTGAGGAAGAGGTCGACGATGGCCAGCTGCCAGGTGCCGGCGTTCTCGTCGAGCCAGCGGCGCGCCTCCTGCTCGGTCTCGGCGAAGCCGATGGCGCTGACGTGGGTCAGCTCTTCCAGCGTGCCCACGAGGTTCTCGCGGATGGTCTGGTTGTCTTCCACGATGTACGTGTGAAGCCGCCCGATCATGGCACGCGCTCCGGTGCTGATTTCCTCTTCAGGTACGCAGAAAGACCCCATCGCCACCACCGAGAACACATGGCGTGGATGCTACCGAGGCCCTGCCGGGTTGCAATGCAAGCGCGCATGGCTTGAAGTCGTAGGAGACCGCCGACAACGCGGGCTCCGGGATCCGGGTAGGCTCAGCCGGATGGGACGGAAAGCGTGTCCGTCCATGGCGTTCCAATCCACCCAGGAGCCGTGATGAGGAAAGGGTTCGGCATCTTCGTCCTCGCCAGCGCGCTGGCGCTGCTGGCCGCCGTCGTGGTGATGCACGGCGAGGCGGGCCCGGCCGAACTGCGCTGGCTGAGCGGGGCCGCGGAGGCCGGCGCCAGCCCGGCCGTGGGTGTGAACCCCTGATCTCCCCTCAGCCCGCGGGCCGGTGTCCGCACACCGGGCAGCCGGGATCGCGCGCGACCTGCATCGTCTCGAAGCGGCTGCCGCGGCCGTCGAACATGAGCAGCCGTCCCGCCAGCGATTCGCCGATGCCGCCGGCCAGCAGCTTCAGCGCCTCGTGCGCCTGCAGCGTGCCGATGGTGCCGACCACCGGCGCGAACACGCCCAGCACGGCGCAGCGCGTCTCCTCGAAGGCGGCGTCGGGCGGAAAGAGGCACGCATAGCAGGGCGAGGCGTCGTCGCGCAGGTCGTACACGCTCAACTGCCCGTCGAAGCGGATCGCCGCGCCGGCCACCAGCGGCCTGCGGTGGCGCACGCAGGCGGCGTTGATGGCGTGGCGGGTGGCGTAGTTGTCGCTGCAGTCCAGCACCACGTCGGCCGTGGGCACCAGCCGCTCGAGCAAGGCGGCGTCGGCGCGCGCGACCTCGGCGGCGACCTGCACCGCCGGGTTGATGGCGGCCATGGCGGCGGCGGCCGAGGCGACCTTGGCCTGGCCCACGCGGGCGGTGGCATGGGCGATCTGGCGCTGCAGGTTGGTCAGGTCGACCTCGTCGTCATCCACCAGCGTGATGCGGCCCACGCCCGCGGCCGCCAGGTACAGCGCCACGGGCGAGCCCAGGCCGCCGGCGCCGATCACCAGCACATGCGCCGCGGCCAGGCGCTCCTGGCCGTCGATGCCGAATTCCTCCAGCAGGATGTGGCGCGAATAGCGCAGCAGTTGCTCGTCGTCCATGGTGGCCTTGCGCGGCGCGGGGTCCTCAAAGCGCGATCGGCCTCCCGGGGGAGGCCGATGCGGCGCGGGCGGGCCGTCCTCAGTTGTCCTTCTTCTCTTCCTTGTTCTCGACGATCACCTGCGTCTTGCTCACGACCACCGTCTGGCCCTTGAGCTGGTTCAGCGCCTGGATCAGCGGGAAGTCCTTGTCGGTGCCGAACTCGGGCGTCTTACGGTCCTGCGGCGGCTTCTTGGCCTCTTCCTCCAGGCGCTTGCGGGCCTCGTCGCGGGCCTTCTCGCGCTCCGGGTCCTTCACCTCGGGCCCCTGGCCGCTGGACAGGTGCTTCTCCAGGTCGGCCTCGCGCATGCGCAGCGCGGCGTAGGGGCTGCCCTCGGCGCTCTCGTCCACCAGCACGTTCGGCACGATGCCCTTGGCCTGGATCGAAGTGCCGCTGGGCGTGTAGTAGCGGGCGGTGGTGATCTTCAGGCCGGTGTCGGGGCCGAGCGGGCGCACCGTCTGCACCGAGCCCTTGCCGAAGGTCTGGCTACCCATGATGGTGGCGCGCTTGTGGTCCTGCAGGGCGCCGGCCACGATCTCGCTGGCCGAGGCCGAGCCTTCGTTGACCAGCACCACCAGCGGCACCGTCTTGAGCGCCGCCGGCAGGCCGCGCAGCGGGTCGGAGCCGGCGCGGCGCTGGTAGTCCTCGGGAATGGCCTTGTAGACCTGCTTGCTCTCGGCGAGCTGGCCGTCGGTGGTGACGACGGTGGACTGCGCCGGCAGGAAGGCGGCCGACACCGCCACCGCCGCGTCGAGCAGGCCGCCCGGGTCGTTGCGCAGGTCGAGCACCAGGCCCTTGAGGTTGGGCTCCTGCTTGTAGATCTCTTCGACCTTCTTGACGAAGTCGTCGACCGTGCGCTCCTGGAACTGCGACAGGCGGATCCAGCCGTAGCCCGGCTCGATCACCTTGCCGCGCACCGACTGGGTGCGGATCTCCTCGCGCGTGATGGTCACCGGGAAGGTGCGGCTCTCGTCCTTGCGGAAGATGGTCAGCAGCACTTTGGTGCCGGCCTCGCCGCGCATGCGCTTGACGGCCTCGTTCAGCGTCAGGCCCTTGACCGCGGTGTCGTCGATCTTGGTGATCAGGTCGCCCGTCTTCAGGCCGGCGCGGAAGGCCGGCGAGCCCTCGATGGGCGAGACGATCTTGACCAGGCCGTCTTCCTGCGTGATCTCGATGCCCACGCCGACGAAGCGGCCGGTGGTGCCCTCGCGGAATTCCTTGAAGGCCTTCTTGTCGAAGTACTGCGAGTGCGGGTCCAGCCCGGAGACCATGCCGGAGATGGCGTCGGAGATGAGCTTCTTCTCGTCCACCGGCTCGACATAGTCGCTCTTGATCATGCCGAACACCGCGGCGAGCTGCTGCAGTTCTTCCAGCGGCAGCGGCGCGAGCGCGCCGCGCGCCACCGTCTGCAGCGATACGGTGGTCAGCGCACCGGCCACGGCGCCTGCGGCGACCCAGCCGGTGATCTTCAGTTTCTGGCCCATGGGGTTCCTTCTGGCGACCTGTTCAGGTCAATATACACAGCTTGGAAACAAGTTCGCGGCCCCGGTTCCGTAGCCCCGCGCGGCAGTCGGACGCTGGCGGGCGGCTCATTGGACAACCTTCGCGCCGACGCGCTGCGGTGCGAGCGCCTTCGGGCGGCCGGGCGGCGCTCAGGCCTTGCCCTGCGACGCCACCGCCGCGGCGGCCTTCTCGGCGGCGGCCGCGTCGCCCAGGTAGTAGTGGCGCAGCGGCTTGAGGTCGTCGTCCAGCTCGTAGACCAGCGGGATGCCGTTGGGGATGTTCAGGCCCACGATGTCGCTGTCGGAGATGCCGTCCAGGTACTTCACCAGCGCCCGGATCGAGTTGCCGTGCGCTGCCACCACGATGCGGCGGCCGGCGCGGATGGCCGGCGCCATCGACTCGTTCCAGAACGGCAGCACGCGCGCCACCGTGTCCTTCAGGCACTCGGTCAGCGGCACCTGCTCGGGCGAGAGCTTGGCGTAGCGCACGTCGCCGCGCTCGCTGCGCGGGTCGCTGGGCTCGAGCGCCGGCGGCGGCGTGTCGTAGCTGCGGCGCCAGACCAGCACCTGCTCGTCGCCGTATTCCTTGGCCATGTCGGCCTTGTTCAGGCCCTGCAGCGCGCCGTAGTGGCGCTCGTTCAGGCGCCAGGAATGGATCACCGGCAGCCAGGTGCGGTCCAGTTCGTCCAGCACGTGCCACAGCGTGCGCGTGGCGCGCTTGAGCACGCTGGTGTAGGCCACGTCGAAGTCGTAGCCC
This sequence comes from Xenophilus azovorans DSM 13620, assembly GCF_000745855.1. Taxonomy (GTDB): domain Bacteria; phylum Pseudomonadota; class Gammaproteobacteria; order Burkholderiales; family Burkholderiaceae_C; genus Xenophilus; species Xenophilus azovorans. Next base: position 43,120 of record NZ_JQKD01000036.1, on the reverse strand, counting down.
TCGGCCAGGAGAAGCCGGCCGGCCTGCCTGGCCTGCTCGATGCCGGTGGGCGTGAGGTCCACGTCCGTCCAGCCGGTGAAGCGGTTCTCGAGATTCCAGGTCGACTCGCCATGGCGGATCAGCACCAGTTTGTGCATGGAGGCCTTTTCGTTGGAGGAAGGGAAAACGCGGCATTTTAGAATTGCCGGCTTTGCCACTCCCGAGCGCCCCCTGTGAAATTCCTTGTCGACAACTGGGTCCTGATCCTCATCGCCCTGAGCTCCGGCGGCATGCTGTTCTGGCCGATGCTGCGCGGCGCCGGCCAGGGCAGCCTGTCGGTGCAGGGCGCGGTGCAGCTCATCAACCGCGAGAAGGGCGTGCTGGTGGACGTACGCGATCCCCAGGAATATGCCGCCGGCCACCCGGTGGGCGCCCGCAACCTGCCGCTGGACCAGTTCGAGGCGAAGCTGCCCGGCGCCGTCAAGAACAAGGGCGTGCCGCTGCTGCTGATCTGCGCCGGCGGCAACCGGGCGTCGCGCGCGGTGGCCATCGCCAAGAAGCTGGGCTACGAGAAGGCCCAAGCCGTGGCCGGCGGACTCAAGGCGTGGAAAGAGGCTAACCTGCCCATCGAGAACACCTGAGAGCCCAGCCGCCATGCAATCCGTCAAGATGTACACCACCGCGGTCTGCCCGTACTGCATCCGCGCCAAGCAGATCCTCAAGTCCAAGGGGGTGGAGCAGATCGAGGAGATCCGCGTCGACGCCGACCCCGCCGCGCGGCAGCAGATGATGGAGCTCACCCGCCGCCGCACCGTGCCGCAGATCTTCATCGGCGACACCCACGTGGGCGGCTGCGACGACCTGATCGCCCTGGACGGCCGCGGCGGGCTCGAGCCCCTGCTGCAGGGCGGCGCGGCCTGAGCGCCCCCAGGGCCGGGCTGCGCCCGGCCCGCCCCCCGAGGGGGACAAGAAGACTCGGGAGCGGCCCGGCGTCTTCTTGAGACCCGCAGGCGATAATCCGCGATTCACCCTTCTTCGGGCGCGCCGCGCAGCCCCAGGCTGCCGCGTCCCGATCCCACCGACCGACACAGACACACCATGGCCGACCAGCAAGCCGCAGACCCCGTATTCCAGATCCAGCGCGTGTACCTGAAGGACCTCTCGCTGGAGCAGCCGAACTCCCCGGCCATCCTGCTGGAACAGACCCAGCCCACCGTCGACATCCAGCTCGGCGTGGAGGCGCAGAACGTGGCCGAAGGCATCTTCGAGGTGTGCGTCTCGGCCACCGTGCAGACCAAGATCGACGACCGCACCGTGTTCTTGGTCGAGGCCAAGCAGGCCGGCATCTTCGAGATCCGCAACCTGCCCGACGACCAGATGGGCCCGATCCTGGGCATCGCCTGCCCGCAGATCGTCTACCCCTACCTGCGCGGCAACGTGGCCGACGTCGTCCAGCGCGGCGGCTTCCCGCCCGTGCACCTGGCCGAGATCAACTTCCAGGCCATGTACGAGCAGCAGCAGGCGCAGGCGGCCGGCGAGGGCGTGCCGGCCAACGCCCAGTAACCCCGCTTCCACGACGCCGATGCGCATCTGCGTGCTCGGCGCCGGCGCCTGGGGCACGGCGATGGCCATCAGCGCCGCCAGCCACCCCGCGGCGGCGCACGGCGTGACCCTCTGGGCGCGCGACGACCGGCAGGTCGCCGCGATGGCCCAGGCGTGCAGCAACGCGCGCTACCTTCCCGACATCCCTTTCCCGGCGGCGCTCGAGGTGCGCGGCGGTGCGCCCGAGGCGCTCGCGCAGGCGGCCGACCTGGTCATCGTCGCCACCCCCATGGCGGCGCTGCGCGAACTGCTGGCGGCGCTGCACGCGCTGCGCATGCCGGTCGCCTGGCTGTGCAAGGGCGTGGAGCCGGCCGGCGGCGCCGGGCAGGGCCTGCTGGCGCACGAGGTCCAGGCGCAGGTCGCGCCGGGACTGCGCTGCGGCGTGCTCAGCGGCCCCAGCTTCGCGCAGGAGGTCGCGCGCGGCCAGCCCACCGCGCTGGTGGCGGCCAGCGCCGACGCCGGCGTGCGCGACGCGCTGGTCGCGGCCTTCCACGGCCCCACGCTGCGCGTCTACGCGAACGACGACCTGGTCGGCGTGGAGGTCGGCGGCGCGGTCAAGAACGTGCTGGCCATCGCCACCGGCCTGGCCGACGGGCTGGCGCTGGGACTGAACGCGCGCGCCGCGCTCATCACCCGCGGGCTGGCCGAGATGACGCGGCTGGGCGTGGCGCTGGGCGCGCGGCCCGAGACCTTCATGGGCCTGTCCGGCCTGGGCGACCTGGTGCTCACCGCCACCGGCGACCTGTCGCGCAACCGGCGGGTGGGCCTGCTGCTGGCCGAAGGGCGCACGCTGGCGCAGGCGGTCGAGTCGCTGGGCCACGTGGCCGAGGGCGTCTACTGCGCCCGTACCGTGGTGCAGCGGGCCCGCCACCTGGGCGTGGACATGCCCATCGCCGAGGGTGTGGTGGCGCTGCTGGACGGGCGCCTCGCCCCGGCTGATGCCGTGCGGGCGCTGATGGAGCGCGAGCCGGGCGCGGAGATCGGCGCCGGCGGCGCTCAGGCCGGCGCGTAGGCCAGGCGCACGTAGATCGGGGCGAAGGCCTCGGCCTGCGTGATCTCGACCAGGGTTTCCTTGGCCAGCTCCAGCAGGGCGATGAAGGTGACCACCATCACCGGCACCCCGCGCGAGGCGTCGAACAGCTCCTCGAACTCCACGAAGCGGCGGCCCTGCAGCGTGCGCAGCACGATGCTCATGTGCTCGCGCACCGACAGCTCCTCGCGTGAGATCTTGTGGTGCTGCACGAGCTTGGCGCGCTTGAGGATGTCGGCCCAGGCGCCGCGCAGGTCGTCCAGGCTCACCTCCGGGAAGCGCGGCTTGAGCGACTGCTCGATGTAGACCTGGGCGCGCCAGAAGTCGCGGCCGTACTGGGGCAGGGCGCCCAGCGCGGCGGCCTGCATCTTGGCCTGCTCGTATTCCAGCAGGCGGCGCACCAGCTCGGCGCGCGGGTCTTCCGCCTCCTCGCCGTCGGCCGTCTTCTTGGGCGGCAGCAGCATGCGCGACTTGATCTCGATCAGCATCGCCGCCATCAGCAGGTACTCGGCCGCCAGCTCCAGGTTGCGGGTGCGGATCTCCTCCACGTAGACCAGGTACTGGCGCGTCACGCCGGCCATCGGGATGTCGAGGATGTTGAAGTTCTGCTTGCGGATCAGGTAGAGCAGCAGGTCCAGTGGCCCCTCGAAGGCCTCGAGGAAGACCTCCAGCGCGTCGGGCGGGATGTACAGGTCCTGTGGCAGCGCGAACAGCGGCTCGCCGTACAGGCGCGCCAGCGCCACCTGGTCGACCACCTCGGGCATGGCGGCGACGACGGTGTCGGCGTCCTCCTCGCCGTGGCCGCCGCCGCGTGCGGCGGGCGCTTCAGGACCGGTCATGAATGAAGGCTCAGGACGCCTGGGTCTGGTAGACGTAGGGCTGCTGGGGCACCTCGGCCGCCTGGAACTCGGCCTGCACCTCGCGGTCGATGGCCTTGTCCCACAGCAGGGCCCGGCCGGCGCGCTGCTCGGCCTCGAGCGTCGGCTTGGCCTTGCGCATCTGCTCGATGAACTGGGTCGTGTCGGAGGTGTAGTGGGGGCGTGCGAAGATGGGCATGGCGGGTCTGTTCCAGGCCCGGATTTTACCGACGGGGAGATGGCATGAAGGGACGACGCATGGGATGGCTGGCGGCCGGCGCCGGGCTGGCGGGCCTGCTGGCGCTGCTGGCCGGCTGCGATCCGCAGCGCATCGACCGGCTGGAGGAGGGCGTGTCCACCGAGGCCGACGTGCGCGCCCAGTTCGGCGAGCCCGAGGCCGTATGGGACGTGCCCGGCGGCCGCGTGCTCGAATACAACCGCCAGCCGGCCGGGCAGAAGAACTACATGATCACCATCGGCGCGGACGGGAAGATGAGCGCCCTGCGCCAGGTGCTCACGCCCGAGAACTTCGCCAGGGTGCAGCCCGGCATGCCGATGGAGGACCTGCGCAGGCTGCTGGGCAAGCCGGCCAAGGTCACACGCTATGCGCTGAAGCAGGAGACGGAGTGGGAGTGGCGCTGGCTGCAGCCGCCCGACACGGCCATGGTCTTCACGGCGGTGCTGAACGACCAGCAGTACGTGCTGCGCAGCGGCTCTTCGCCCGATCGCAGCGTCGAAGCCCCTTAGCCCCCGGCCAGTTCGTCCAGCAGGCCGGCGCGCTCGAGCGCTTCGCGCGGCTGGCCCTGCAGCGACTCGATGCGCAGGCTGCCCTCCTTGGCGCGCACGGTGCGCAGCAGCTGGCGCAGCGCGTCCACGCCGGTGGCGTCCAGCGAGATCAGGTGGGTGGCGTCCAGCACCACCGTCATGCCGCGCGGCGCTCGCTCCACCGCCTGCGCCGCCTCGTCCAGCTTGGCGGCGGCGCCGAAGAACAGGGCGCCGTACAGCCGGTAGGTCAGCACCGGCGGCTGCAGCGACACCAGTTCCACCGAGAAGAGCTGGCTCATGCGCCGGATGAACAGCGCGCAGGCCAGCACGATGCCGGCCTGCACCGCCACCGTCAGGTCGAACACCACCGTCAGGAAAAAGGTGCCCAGCATCAGCGTGCGGTAGTGGCTGCTGAAATGCCGCAGGTGCGTGGGGCTGAACTCGCGCCACTCGCCCATGTTCAGGCCCACGTGCAGCAGGATGCCGCCCAGCACCGCCAGCGGCACGTGCTGCGCCAGCGGCGCGGCCGCCAGCACCACCACCAGCAGCGTTACGGCATGCACCATGCCTGCCACCGGAGACGTGGCGCCGGCGCGGATGTTGGTCACCGTGCGCGCGATGGTGCCGGTGGCCGGCATGCCGCCGAAGAAGGGCACCACGAAGTTGGCCACGCCCTGGGCCATCAGCTCCTGGTTGGGGTCGTGGCGGGCCTGCCCGCTCTGCTGGTCGGCCACGCGAGCGCACAGCAGCGACTCGATGGCGCCCAGCAGCGCGATGGTGAGCGTCGGCGTCACCAACTGCTTGACGCTCTCCCACGAGAAGTCCGGCAGCGCGAAGGCGGGCACCCCGCGCGGGATGCCGCCGAAGCGCGTGCCGATGGTCTCCACCGGCAGCGAGAAGCCCCAGGACACCAGCGTGAGCGACACCAGCGCCACGATCGGCCCCGGCAGGCGCATGCCCAGGCGGAAGGCGCGCGTCGCGCGGGCCAGGCCGGCCACGCGGTGCAGCGCCATGCCGATGCGCGAGCCGCCGCTGGCCACGTTGGGCCAGGCGAACAGGCCGAGCACGCAGGCCAGCGCCAACCCGAAGGCGTAGGGGTTGAAGGTGGCGGCGTGGCGCCACAGCGTGCCGATCTGCGAGAAGAAGTCCGCCGGCATGTGCGGCACCGCCAGGCCCAGCACGTCCCGCAGCTGCGACAGCAGGATCAGCACCGCGATGCCGTTGGTGAAGCCCACCACGATGGACAGCGGCACGTAGCGTACCAGCCGCCCCAGCCCGGTCAGCCCGGCCACGAACAGGATCACGCCGGCGCCGGCGGTGGCGATCAGCAGATTGGCCACGCCGTAGCGGTCCACGATGCCGTAGACGATGACGATGAAGGCGCCTGCCGGTCCGCCGATCTGCACCGCCGAGCCGCCCAGCGCAGAGATGATGAAGCCCGCGATGATGGCCGTCCAGATGCCGGCCTCGGGCTTCAGGCCCGAGGCGATGGCGAACGCCATCGCCAGCGGCAGCGCCACGATGCCCACCGTGAGACCGGCGCCCACGTCCCTGGCGAAGCGGTCCCGGTCGTAGTCGCGCAGGACGTCGAGCAGGCGGGGGCGGAAGGGCATCAGCGATGGAGCGGACATGGCGTCATGGTGCAGTGCAGCGAGCCGTTTGCAAAGGGCATCGGGCCGGTATTGCACTATTGGGGTGCGTCCCTAGAATGGCTCGCACTACTTATAAAAGATAAAGGCAACCACGATGCAACTCTCCCGCCGCCAGTTCATGAAAGTGACTGGCTCCACCCTGGCGGGCTCGAGTCTGGCACTGATGGGCTTCTCGCCGGCCACCGCGCTGGCAGAGGTCCGGCAGTACAAGCTCGCTGCCGCCACCGTGACGCGCCAGACCTGCACCTACTGCTCGGTCGGCTGCGGCCTCCTGATGTACTCGCTGGGCGACGGCGCCAAGAACGTGCGCTCCTCGCTCATCCACGTGGAGGGCGACCCGGACCACCCGGTCAACCGTGGGACGCTGTGTCCCAAGGGCGCGAGCCTGATGGACATCGTCCACAGCCCGAACCGGCTCATGTACCCCGAGTACCGCGCGCCCGGCTCCAACGAGTGGAAGCGCATGTCCTGGCCCGAGGCGCTGGACCGCATCGCCAAGCTGCTCAAGGCCGACCGCGACGCCAACTTCATCGAGGCCACGGACGACGGCAAGAAGGTCAACCGCTGGATCTCCACCGGCATGCTGGCCGCCTCGGCCTCCAGCAACGAAGCCGGCTACATCACCCACAAGGTCGCCCGTTCCTGGGGCCTGCTCGCATTCGACAACCAGGCGCGTGTCTGACACGGCCCGACGGTGGCAGGTCTTGCCCCGACGTTCGGCCGTGGAGCGATGACGAACCATTGGGTCGACATCCGCAACGCAGACGTGATCCTGGTCATGGGCGGCAATGCCGCCGAGGCGCACCCGTGCGGCTTCAAGTGGGTGACGGAGGCGAAGGCGCACAACAAGGCGCACTTCATGGTGGTCGACCCGCGCTTCAACCGCTCGGCGTCGGTGGCCGACTTCTACGCGCCGATCCGCTCGGGCAGCGACATCGCCTTCCTCGGCGGGATCATCAATTACCTGATCTCCAACGACAAGATCCACCACGAGTACGTGAAGGCGTACACCGACTTCACCTTCATCGTGCGCGAGGACTTCAGCTTCGAGGAGGGCTACTTCTCGGGCTACAACGAGGAAAAGCGCCTCTACGACAAGACGAGCTGGGACTACGAGCTGGGCGATGACGGCTTCGTCAAGACCGACCCGACGCTGCAGCACCCGCGCTGCGTCTACCAGCTCCTGAAGAAGCACTACGCCAGCTACACGCCCGAGAAGGTGGAGAGCGTGTGCGGCACGCCCAAGGCGAAGTTCCTGCACGTGTGCGAGCAGTTCGCCTCCACGGCGGTGCCGGGCCGCGCCGCCACCATCATGTATGCGCTCGGCTGGACGCAGCACTCCACCGGCGCGCAGACGCTGCGCTGCGCGGCCATGGTGCAACTGCTGTGCGGCAACATCGGCGTGGCCGGCGGCGGCATGAACGCGCTGCGCGGGCACTCCAACATCCAGGGCCTGACGGACCTGGGGCTGCTCTCGTCCAGCCTGCCGGGGTACCTCACGCTGCCGCGCGACGGGGAACAGGACTACCAGGGCTACATCACCGCGCGCACGCAGAAGCCGCTGCGCGCCAACCAGATGAGCTACTGGCAGAACTATCCCAAGTTCCACGTCAGCCTCATGAAGTCCATGTACGGCCCGGCCGCCACGGCCGAGAACAACTGGGCCTACGACTTTCTGCCCAAGCTCGACAAGGAGTACGACATGCTCCAGATCTTCGAGCTGATGAACGAGGGCAAGGTCAACGGCTACATCGCCCAGGGCTTCAACCCGATCGCCTCGCTGTCCAACAGCCGGCGGGTGCGCGACGGGCTGGCCAAGCTCAAGTTCCTGGTCATCATGGACCCGCTGGCCACCGAGACCTCCGAGTTCTGGAAGAACTTCGGCGAGCACAACGACATCGACACGGCGCAGGTGCAGACCGAGGTGTTCCGCCTGCCCACCACCTGCTTCGCCGAGGAGGAGGGCGCGGTGGTCAGTTCCTCGCGCGTGCTGCAGTGGCACTGGAAGGCGGCCGACGCCCCGGGCGAGGCCTGGACCGACGTGCGCATCATGTCGGGCCTGCACCTGCGGATGAAGGAGATGTACGCCAAGCAGGGCGGCAAGTTCCCCGATCCCATCCTCAACCTGTGGTGGCCCTACGCACGGGCGGACGAGCCCACGCCGGCCGAACTGGCCAAGGAGTACAACGGCCGCGCGCTGGCCGACCTGAAGGACCCGGCCGACCCGGCCAAGGTGCTGCGCAAGGCCGGCGAGCAGGTGGCCGGCTTCGGCGAACTGCGCGACGACGGCAGCACCACCTGCGGCTGCTGGATCTATGCCGGCGCCTGGACGCAGGCCGGCAACCAGATGGCACGCCGTGACAACTCCGACCCGACCGGCATCGGCAACACGCTGAACTGGGCCTGGGCCTGGCCGGCCAACCGGCGCGTGCTCTACAACCGCGCCTCGTGCGACCCGGCGGGCAACCCGTGGAACCCGAAGCGGCAGCTCGTCAAGTGGAGCGGCGCGTCCTGGGGCGGCGCCGACGTGCCCGACATGGGCCCGACCCTGGCCCCGGCCACCGGCGCCGGCCCGTTCATCATGAACCCGGAGGGCGTGGCGCGCTTCTTCTCCCGCAAGGGGCTGAACGAGGGGCCCTTCCCCACGCACTATGAGCCCTTCGACACGCCGCTGGGCTACAACCCGCTGTACCCGAAGAACGCCAAGGCGACCAGCTCGCCCGCGGCGCGCGTGTTCAAGCCGATCTGGGACACCTTCGGCAAGGCCGAGGAATTCCCGCACGTGGGCATCACCTACCGGCTGACGGAGCACTTCCACTACTGGACCAAGCACGCGCTGCTCAACGCCATCACGCAGCCCGAGCAGTTCGTCGAGATCGGCGAAGCCCTGGCGCAGAGCCTGGGCATCGTCAACGGCACGATGGTCAAGGTCAGTTCCAAGCGCGGCTACATCAAGGCCGTGGCGGTGGTGACCAAGCGCATCAAGCCCATGACCATCGAGGGCAAGACGGTGCACCACGTGGGCGTGCCCATCCACTGGGGCTTCAAGGGCGTGACCAAGCCGGGCTTCCTGGCCAACACGCTGACCCCCTTCGTGGGCGACGGCAACACCAACACGCCCGAGTTCAAGACCTTCCTGGTCAAGGTGGAAAAGGTGTAGCGCCATGTCGATGCAATCCCTGGACATCAAGCGCCGTTCGGCCACCACCACGCCCGCGCCCAGCCAGCGCAGCGCCTATGCGGGCGAGGTCGCCAAGCTCATCGACGTCTCCAAGTGCATCGGCTGCAAGGCCTGCCAGACGGCGTGCATGGAGTGGAACGACCTGCGCGACGAGGTAGGCACCACCACCGGCGTGTACGACAACCCGACTGACCTCACCGAGAACTCCTGGACCGTCATGCGGTTCACCGAGTACGAGAACGAGGAAAGCGGCAACCTGGAGTGGCTGATCCGCAAGGACGGCTGCATGCACTGCGAGGACCCGGGTTGCCTGAAGGCCTGCCCCTCGCCCGGCGCCATCGTGCAGTACGCCAACGGCATCGTCGACTTCCACGAGGAAGCCTGCATCGGCTGCGGCTATTGCATCACCGGCTGCCCCTTCAACGTGCCGCGCATCTCCAAGAAGGACAAGAAGGCCTACAAGTGCACCCTGTGCTCCGACCGCGTCGCGGTCGGCCAGGAGCCTGCCTGCGTCAAGACCTGCCCGACCGGCGCCATCGTGTTCGGCACCAAGGAGAACATGAAGGAGCATGCGGCCGAGCGCATCGCCGACCTGAAGGAGCGCGGCTTCAAGGACGCGGGCCTGTACGACCCGGCGGGCGTCGGCGGCACGCACGTCATGTACGTGCTGCACCATGCCGACAAGCCCTCGCTGTACAGCGGCCTGCCCGAGGCGCCGACGATCAGCCCGATGGTCGGCCTGTGGAAGGGCGTGACCAAGCCGCTGGCGCTGGCCGGCATCGCGCTCACCGCGCTGGCCGGCTTCTTCCACTACACCCGCGTCGGCCCCAACGAGGTGAGCGAGGAAGAAGAGATCGACGCCGAGGCCAACGCCCTGGCCCGGCGCGACGATGCGGGCGTGCCGCCCGAGGCGCAGCGCGAACAGGAGGTGCGGTCATGAGCAGCAGCAAGGCCAGGCGTCCGACGCACGCCGACTTCGTGCTCGACAACCAGGGCCGCCCGGCCATCGAGCGCTACACGCCCAACGAGCGCAGCAACCACTGGATCACCGCCATCTGCTTCGTGCTGCTGGCGCTGTCGGGGCTGGCGCTGTTCCACCCGGCGCTGTACTGGCTGACGGCGCTGTTCGGCGGCGGGCCGTGGACGCGCATCCTGCATCCCTTCATCGGCGTGGTGATGTTCGTCTCGTTCCTCGTGCTGGTGATCCGCTTCTGGCACCACAACTTCCTCGACGCGAACGACCGGCAGTGGCTGCGGCAGACCGGCGACGTGGTGAACAACCGCGAGGAGCGCCTGCCGCCGGTGGGCCGCTACAACGCGGGGCAGAAGCTGCTGTTCTGGGTGCTGGTCATCAGCATGCTGTGCCTGCTGCTCACGGGGCTGGTGATGTGGCGCGCGTACTTCAGCCACCTGTTCCCGATCGGCATCGTCCGGCTGGCCTCGCTGTTGCACGCCTTCTTCGGCTTCGTGATCGTCTGCGCCATCATCGTCCACATCTACGCGGCGATCTGGGTCAAGGGCTCCATCAAGGCCATGACCCGCGGCACGGTGAGCTACGCCTGGGCCCGGCGTCATCACCGGGGCTGGTACGGCGAGGTGGTCGAGCGCGAAAGCGCGCTGGCACGCGACCGCGCGGCGCCCAGGGGATGAGGCTTCTTCCCATGCCGATCGACCGGGGGCTGGCATAGACTTGCCGCAGCCCACCTGCATCCAGAGCGCCGGGTCCGTCCCGGCGCTTCTCTTTGGCCCCTCAGCTTTCCTCGCACCGTGCAACGCATCCTCCAGCCCGGCGACATCGAAGCCCTCGACCGCGTGAGCTTCCCGCGCGTGCGCCTGCCGCAGCCGGCGCTGCTGTTCCAGGAGCGCGCCGCGCGCATGCGGCAACTGGCCGAAGGCCATCCCATCGCCGACTACCTGCGCTTCGCGGCGCGGCTGGTCGAGGCGCAGCAGCGGCTGGCGGCGCAGGCGCCCGCCGCCGAGGCCCTGCCGGCCGACGCCGTGCAGCGCGCCAGCGCCAACGGCATGCCGCTCATGCCGGCCTCCGACGCGCTGCCCGCCGGCTGGCGCGCCACCCTGCGCGCGCTGGTCGCCGACGTGCAGGCCGACCCCGCCGTACCCGCAGTGCTGCGCCCGGTGCTCGACCGCCTGGCCGCGCATGACGACGATGCGCTCGACGCCCTGGCCCGCCAGGCGCTGGCCGACAACCTCGGCCGCGAGGACATCGCTGCCGCGACGCTGGTCATGGCCGCGCTGCAGGTCGTCTTCGCCGCCCGCGCCGCGGCGCAGGACGAGCGCAGCATGCCCTACACCGAGCCCGCCACCGTCTGCCCCGTGTGCGGCAGCGCGCCGGTGGCCAGCGTGCTGCGCATCGGCGGCGAGGCCGGCGGCCACCGCTACCTGCACTGCGGCCTGTGCGCCACCGAATGGCACATGGTGCGCGTCAAGTGCAGCCACTGCGAATCGACGCAGGGCGTGCGCTACCAGGGTGTGGAGGAGGCCGAGGCCGGCGACGCCGCGAAGGTGAAGGACCAGGTCGTCCTGGCCGAGACCTGCACGCAGTGCCACACCTACCGCAAGATCGTCAACCAGGAGCAGGACCCCTATGCCGAACCCCTGGCCGACGACCTGGCCAGCCTCACGCTCGACCTGCTGATGGGCGAGACCGCGTTCTCGCGGGCCAGCGGCAACCCGCTGCTGGCGATCGAGAAGCCGCTGGCGGTGTGATGCGGCGCGCCATCGAGCTGCGCTTGTCCCGGACCGTTCGGGCTGAGCCTGTCGAAGCCCTGCGCAGCGCTTCGACAAGCTCAGCGTGAACGAGGTGTGTTCAGTTTCAGCAGGAACATCCGAAGCATGTCCGCCGTTCCCCACGCCCTTCGCCTGCCCTCGGTCGACCGCGCGCTCGCCGCGCCGGCCATGCAGGCGCTGGCGGAGCGCTACGGCCAGGGCGCGCTGACGGACGCCCTGCGCGCCGAGTTCGACGCCCTGCGCCCGAAAGCCCTGGCCGGCCAGCTCACTGCCGAGGCCATCGCCGACGACACCCTCGCCGCCGCCTGCGAGCGCCGCCTGGCCGCGCGCTTCGCGCCGCGCCTGGTGGCCGTGTTCAACCTCACCGGCACCGTGCTGCACACCAACCTGGGCCGCGCGCTGCTGCCCGACGAGGCCGCTCAGTCGGTGCTGCGCGCGCTCACCGCGCCGGCCAACCTGGAGTTCGACCTCGCCACCGGCGGCCGCGGCGACCGCGACGACCTCGTCGACGGCCTGCTGCGCGAGCTGACCGGCGCCGAGGCCGCCACCGTCGTCAACAACAACGCCGCCGCCGTGCTGCTCACGCTCAACGCGCTGGCGGCGCGCAAGGAGGTGATCGTCTCGCGCGGCGAGCTGGTCGAGATCGGCGGCGCCTTCCGCATCCCCGACATCATGTCGCGCGCCGGCGCGAAGCTGGTCGAGGTCGGCACCACCAACCGCACCCACGCCAAGGACTATGCCGAGGCCGTCACGGCGCGCACCGCGCTGCTGATGAAGGTGCACACCAGCAACTATGCCGTGAGCGGCTTCACCAAGACGGTGAGCGAGGCGGAGGTGGCCGCCATCGCCCACGAGCGCGGCCTGCCGCTGGCAGTCGACCTGGGCAGCGGCACGTTGGTCGACATGGCGCAATGGGGCCTGCCGCACGAGCCCACCGTGCGCGCCGTGGTGGCCGCCGGCGCCGACCTCGTCACCTTCAGCGGCGACAAGCTGCTCGGCGGCCCGCAGGCCGGCCTGATCGTCGGCCACAAGGACCTGATCGCGAAGATCAAGAAGAACCCGCTCAAGCGCGCCCTGCGCGTGGGCAAGCTCACCCTGGCCGCGCTGGAGCCCGTGCTGCGCCTCTACCTCGCGCCCGAGCACCTGGCCGAGCGGTTGACCACGCTGCGCCTCTTCACCCGCCCGCGCGAGCAGATGCAGGCCCAGGCCGAGCGCCTGCTGCCCGCCGTGCAGCAGGCGCTGGGTGCGGACTTCGAGGCGAGCGTTGCCCCGATGTCCAGCCAGATCGGCAGCGGCGCGCTGCCCGTGGAGACGCTGCCCAGCGCCGGCCTGCGCATCGCGCCGCGCGAAGCCAGGCGCGCCGGCCGCCGGCTCGCCCGGCTCGAGGCCGCGCTGCGCGGCCTGCCGCGCCCGGTCATCGGCCGCATCGCCGACCAGTCGCTGTGGCTGGACCTGCGCTGCCTGGAGGCGCACGACGAGGCCGCCTTCACCGCGCAACTGCCTGCGCTGCAGGCCGCGCTCGCCGCCCGGCCATGATCATCGGCACGGCCGGCCACATCGACCACGGCAAGACCACGCTGGTGCGCGCGCTCACCGGCGTGGACACCGACCGACTGAAGGAAGAGAAGGCGCGCGGCATCTCCATCGAGTTGGGCTACGCCTACATCCCCGTGCCGTCCGAAGGCCGGCAGGGCAATGGCGGTGAGGCAACGGCCGTCGCGAACGTGCTGGGCTTCATCGACGTGCCCGGCCACGAGAAGTTCGTCCACACCATGGCCGCCGGCGCCTCGGGCATCGACCACGCGCTGCTGGTGGTGGCCGCCGACGACGGCGTGATGCCTCAGACCCGCGAGCATTTGGCCATCGCTCTGCTGTTCGGCATCACCCAGGGCACCGTGGCGCTGACCAAGTGCGACCGCGTCGATGCCGAACGCATCGCCGCCGTACGCGCAGAGGTCGCCGCGCTGCTGGCCGGCACGCCGCTGCGCGACGCGCCTGTCTTCGAGACCGCCATCGCGCCCGAGGTGGATGCTGCCGGCCTCGGCATCGACGCGCTGCGCGAGCACCTGTTCGCCCAGGCCCGCGCTTGGGAAGAAGAAGCGAGCGAGCGGCGCCGCGGCGGCGGCCTGTTCCGCCTTGCCGTCGATCGCGTCTTCACCCTGCCGGGGCGCGGCACCGTCGTCACCGGCACCGTCTTCGGCGGCCACGTGCTGGCGGGCCACACGCTCACCCACTCGGCCACCGGGCGCGGCGTGCGCATCCGCAGCCTGCATGCGCAGAACCGCGCCGCCGAAGTCGGCCGCGCCGGCCAGCGCGTCGCCCTCAACCTGGCCGGCATCGACAAGCACGAGATCGCCCGCGGCGACTGGATCGCCGACGCCCGCGTGCTGCAGCCCACGCAGCGCATCGACGCGCGCCTGCGCCTGCTGCCGGGCGCCGCGCCGCTCGGCTCGTGGGCGCCGCTGCACGTGCATCTGGGCGCCGCGCACCGGCAGGCGCACGCCGTGCCGCTGCAGGCCGACACCCTCGCGCCTGATGCCGAGGCGCGCGTGCAGCTCGTCTTCGATGCGCCCGTGTTCGTCGTGCCCGGCGACCGCTTCATCGTGCGCAACGCGCAGGGCACGCGCACCGTGGGCGGCGGCGTCGTGCTCGACCCGCTGGCGCCCGAGCGCCGGCGCCGCAGCGCCGAGCGCATGCAGTGGCTCGACGCGCTCGACACCCTGGTCGCCACCGGCGACGCGCGTCCGCTGCTGGCCGCCGCGCCGGCCGGTCTCACCCGCAGCGCGCTGGCGCGCCTGCTGGGCCGCCTGCCCGCGCCCGGCTGGGCCGGCGACGATGCACCCTCGTTTCCCATCGGCCAGCCCGGCCCGCTCGCGGGATCGATGCTCGGCGCCCCCGGCACCGGCGGCGATGCCGACGAACTGTGGCTGGCCCCCGCCGCCTGGGCGGCCGTGCGCGAGCGCATCACCGACGCCCTGCAACGCCATCACGCCCGCGCCCCCGACGAGCCCGGCCTGAACAGCGCCCGCCTGCAACGCATGGCCTTCCCCGCGCAAAGCGGCGCCCAGGCCAGCTTCGCGCGCCTGCCCGCCCAGGGCTGGCAGGCCTGGATCGAGCGCCTGCTGGCCGAACGCGACGCCGAGGGCCGCCCCGTGCTGGAGCGCACCGGCCACTGGCTGCACCTGCCCGGCCACCGCGTCAGCCTGAGCGACGCCGAGCAGGCCCTGGCCGAGCGCCTGCACCCCCTGCTGCTGGCCGGCGGCAACGATCCGCCCTGGGTGCGCGACCTGGCGCGCGAAACCGGCGTGCGCGAAGACGCCGTGCGTGACCTGCTGCGCAAGCAGGCCCGGCTGGGCGCGCTGTACCAGGTGGTGAAGGATTTGTTCTACCCGGCCGAGCGCATGGCCGAGCTGGCGCAGACCTTTGCTGCGCTGAGTACGGCCGACACGCCGGATGCCGCTGCAGCCATCGCCAAGGCTTCGCCGGCCTCCGACGCCACCGCCCCATCGGCCTCCGACACCCCCCACCCGTTCGGGCTGAGCCTGTCGAAGCCGGGTACCGCCGCTTCCCCCAAAGGCCCGCCCCCCGGCGCCGTCGAAGCCCGCACCTTCCGCGATGCCGCCCACCTCGGCCGCAAGCGCGCCATCCAGATCCTCGAATTCTTCGACCGCATCGGCTACACCCGCCGCGTGGGCGACGCGCACCTGCCGCGGCCGAACACGCGCTGGACGAAAGAGGAGGGCCCCGTCACCGGCCCCTAGAATCCCCGCGCCTTTGGACAGGCACGAAGAATCTCTTCTTCAAGAGGAAGGCAAACGCACCCGGTGGTGCGCCCGGGCTTCAAACCCGGTAGGGGGCGCCAGCCGCTTCCTGGTCGGTTCGACTCCGGCTGCTTTCCGCCAATGCACAAAGGACGAACTGAAAGCCCGGCTACTTGTTTACAGCGCAGGCACTGAGTTATCGAGCGTCTGTCTTGACGCGATGGGCAATTTCGGTATTGCGGCGGTCGTAGTCTGTTGGGCGCTATCGGCTAGAAACTGCCGGTGGCGGCTAACGAAAGCGAACGCTCAATGCCTGCCGTAACGGGCGCATTTGTAATGAGCAAAGCGAAAAAAAAGCGTCCACGTTGATGGCATTGTTAGGTGTATTCAATTTAATGCCACAGCCCGGAATCTTTGGGTTAAAAATTCTTCATGTGGATTTGCAACACCCTCTGCGATCTTGTTGAGCATTGCGACCAAATCATTGTCAACTATTGGAAGCATAATGCCCCTTCCATCCACATATGTGTCGTTGCATCTCGCTAATAACGTATCCATGTCATCTACCGATCTACACAGGAGCAGCCCAAACTTACCTCGATTCATTGAAAATCGACCAGAAAGTTGATCTATCTCAGGATTGGCAACTTCACGAGAGTAATTCTTGCACTCCACAAAAATGAATTGAGCTGGAGTTTGATAGGTAGTATGTAGTCGATGGAAAAATCCTTTGTTTGCGGAATTGTCGAAAGTGATATCTATTCGCTTTCTTCCATCATGGATCTCATTCTCAACTATAGGCGAGACAACATCAGGATAGAAAAGAAACTCAAGAATACCAACGGCCAATCTATGATATTTAGTTGCACCTTCCCCGCCCGGGGCAATCTCTCCAAGTTTGGTGATTAGATACTGCGCAATAAGCACGGGATCGCTATCATCTATTTCCTCATTGGAGATCGCTGAGGCCGTTTGCTGAATCCACTCTTTGAAACCCCGAAATACTTCGGGATGATCGTCTGTAAAAGAGGCAAGAAATTCTTTGGAGTATGCTGATTCCTGTGATTCCTTTAAAGATTTCTTTGTCACATAGGGCGTACCGTCTACACGGTATTGGACAAGAGCCGAATAATTTCGAAGATGTTCGTGCTGCAGGTATTCGAGAATGAATTGATTGTAATATTTCTGAGGCGTGTATTTGTTGGAGTAGGAAACAATGCCTTTGGGAGTCAACAGTATCTTTCTCCCGTCGATAATTAGCATCGATTCATATCGATTATTCCAGGTGTGTGTGGCTCGATCCCAATAGAACCCAGACTGGACATTTTGATGTAATGCAATTCCCCATAATTTGCACTGCTCCTGCGTGTAAGTGACAAGGTGACCACGAATTATATTTGTGGTCATATCTGATATTTTGTCTTTATCGATGCCGTCAATAAAAAGACGAAAATCTTCTAAATCCTCAACAATGCCAGTCGCCACAGCCTCACTCTGAGCAATGCTATTAAAAAGCTTCTCACTGTCGATGGATCCAATCGCATTGCCACGAGGCCTGCCGCTGGACAGACCCAAGCACGTTTCATTAGGTTCGTGTAGATAGTCAAAAAGAGCCCTTGCTCGATCTGTTTCTCCATCTCGAATGAAGTTAATAAAAGCTTGAAAGAAACTTCGAAGTGTTCGGGTTGCGTTTACGGACCAAGAGTCGGTGCGGCAGCCAAGAAAAAATGGGTCTACGAACAGTGGCGTATCGGCGTCTGTGTCTATATCAACAAAATCCAGTTCAAATTGAGTGGCTTCCAAATTGAATTTTTCGCTGATTTTCACTTTTGTCTCCTTATCGCTTAACGTAATTTAGATCACAGAATCTGCGGGATAAAATGGGCCGTGCGAAATACTCAGGCATTGACTTCTCCTAAAATTGGCTTGCTGCCGCAGGGCTGTTCAAACTTCAGGAATTCCTCGAAAACCCGGCAGGCGTCGGCTAACCAAACTATGGCTTGCAAGCAAGAGGGCCTTTTTTCGACGTCACGTTTCGGGGCGTGAGCAAGCCGGGTTGCGAATGAATGCCTGATTTGGAGAATGGTGAGCGCCGTCGGCTTCGGGTCGGAAGTCGTCCCTTTTTTCCTGATTGGCGAAGATGTGAATTCAGTCTGAAAAGACCAATCGGTTTAGATCAACTTCAAGGATTTCAAGCGATCTTCATCATGCTGTTGCACCGCGTTCTCCCGTAGTTCGCGCAACCCCAGAATGAGGCCGAGCCATCCTTCTTCTGCCGCAGCACCATCTTCACCCCGCACTTCACGCACGTCGGCTTCCAGTACTCGCCTTCATAGGCGGTCTGAAGTAATGCACGCTGCTGCTCCTGAGTGCGTCCGGCGATCAAGCGAAGCAGACCGTTCCGGTCCTGTGCGTTGATGCGATTGGCGCGTGCAAAGTCCAGTGCGTCATTCGAGAAACTGGAGCTGGTGGCAAAGGTGCCGTACGTGAGATCGTGCGACTTGAGCACGCCATAGAACTCGCGCACTTCCTTCACGCCCACCACGCGCTTCTTCCAGTGCTTGCATTGCACGATCAGCGGCTTGTCGCTATGGGCGGACCAGAGCCAGATGTCCACGCCGCCATCGGCACCGTGCGATTGGCTTTCCGCGCGCATGCCGCTTTGCGCGAAGAGGGTTTCGCACACGGCCTCGAAGCGGCGCCATTCGATCTGATCGAAGACCTTGCCGCTCCACACACGCTCCGGCGGCTCGGCCGGCGCATCCGCGCGTGGCTCACTACGTCGTGGTGGCTGCTGGCGTCGTACTTTGGCCGGCCGCGGCTCCTCATCGAGCACCGCGCCGATGACCTCTCGCCATCCCATCTCCTGCCTCCTTCTTCGGATCTGCAGAGTAAATGTAAGTTGGCGTTACAGATCAGGCCAGTAGACGTTGGTATTCAAATTTCCGTCCTGTCGCATCGGGACAGGACTTTTTTGGCGGGCGCCAGCCGCATGCGGCGTTACGCCGTGGCTGTGCCGTCGGTGCTGTCCAGGGCGGCCAACTCGTCCTGCGCCTTGGCGTAGGCCAGCGCAAGGCCGATGTTCAGCCGGGCGCGCGCGGCCTCCAGCGGCTCGTTCAGCAGCACGTCGTAGTCCTCGCCCAGCAGCCACGCCGCGCGCCGGCCACGCTGCCAACCTTCGAGCACGGCGCGGGCGAAGGCGGCGCTGCGCGACACGCGCAGGCTCTTCAGCGCGGCGGCGCCAGCGATGAAAGCCCAGCCCAGGCCCTTGGTCTGCGCGTAGCTGAAGGCGACCAGCGCCGCCTCGCCCAGCGGCTCGTCGGCCTGGTAGCCGGTGAGCACGTGCCAGATGTCGTGCACGTCGCGGATGCGGCGGGCCATCCAGGCGTGCGGGTGCTCCACCAGCGGGCGGCCCTCGGGGTTGGAGACGTCGGCCAGGCCGGCGGCGGAGTAGCCAGTCTGTTCCAGGAAGGCGCGGTACGCGGCGCCGACGGTGCCGGGCGCGAAGCCGGCGATGTAGGCGGGGTCGGAAAAGCGCTCGGCCAGTTCGACGCGGCGATACGCCTGCTTCGGGCCGCCCTCGGCGCGCATCAGGCGGTCGAAGTTGATGGGCGCCGAGGGGCCGTTGAGCGACTGCATGATGACGAACACCTGCGCCGTGTCGTTGGGGTCGCGCAGCAGCGCGCGCATGGCGCGCAAGGCGGCGGGCAGGTCGCGTTTGTAGGGATGGGGCTTGGCGTCGGCGGCGGCGGTCATGGGGCGCGGTTCCGTGGGCTGGCTGGCTGGCGGGAAGACAAGAGGGAGGCCGCGAGGCGGCGGCCGGTTCCATCTTCCCAGAACGCGCGCCAACCCTGTGTCGGCCGGCCGACTTAAGCGGTAGAAACCGGGGGATGCCTCCCTGGTTGGACTCGCCCGCCGAACGGCTGCAGGTGCTGGGTGCGAGCCCCTGGTTCGCCCACCTGCCGCCCCAGTTGTCGCAATGGATCGCCGAGAACGTGCGCCCGCACGAACTGGCGGCGGGCGCGCGGCTGTTCGTGCGCGGCGATGCGCCGGACGGGATGCACTTCGTCGTCAGCGGCGCGGTGCGCGTGGGCAGCCTGGCGCAGGACGGGCGCGAGTCGCTGCTGATGGTGGCCCGCGCGCCGCAGTGGTTCGGCGAGGCGGGCCTGTTCGACGGCGCGCCGCGCGCGCACGACGCCTGGGCCGCGCACGAGAGCCGGCTGCTGCACTTGCCGCAGGCCGAGACGCTGGCCTTCCTGGGCCGCTACCCGCAGCACTGGAAGTCCTTCGGCCGGCTGCTGGCGCATTCGCTGCGGCTGGCGCTGGGCGCGCTGGAAGGCCATGCGCTGCTGTCGCCGGCACGGCGCCTGGCGCAGCGGCTGGTGGCGATGGCGTACGGCTACGCGGCCTGGCAGGGGCCGTACCAGCGCCTCATCAGCGTGCAGCAGGACGACCTGGGCACGATGCTGTCGATGTCGCGCCAGACGATCAACCAGCTTCTCAAGGAGTTCGAGGCCCAGGGCTACCTGCGCACCGCGCGCGGCGCCATCGAGGTGACGGACATGGCACGGTTCAGGGAGTTCGCGCAGCGCTGACTGCCGCCGCGCCCGCGCGCCCTCCCTGCGGCGCGCTCAGGCCGCAGGCGCCACGCGCTTCCACGCTTCGTAGAGGTCCTCGTCGTCCTTGTCGCGGGCGGGCAGGCCGTGCAGCTTCATCTCGCGCTGCTCGGGCGGGCGGGCGATCTCGACGTAGCCGCGCTCGGCCGAGAGGTCGTAGGGCGCGCCGTCCTCGTTGGAGTAGGCGTAGTAGACCTCGCTCACGCCGGCCAGGTACATGGCCGTGAGGCACATGGGGCAGGGGTAGCCGCTGGCGTACACGGTGGTGCCCGCGAGGTCGGTGGTGCCCAGCGCCTTGGCGGCGGCGCGCACGGCCTGCATCTCGGCGTGGGCCGAGGGGTCGCACAGCGCATCGACTTCGTTGACGGCGGTGGCGATCACCTCGCCGCCGCGCGCGATCACGGCGCCGAAGGGCCAGGTCCTGCGCTCGCGCACGTTGCGCATCGCGGCGCGGATGGCGTCGACGAGGTACTTCTCTGCGTTGGGATCGGGGTGGGTCATCGGTCGGGGTCTCCTGCGGTCAGCTGCCGCGGTAGGTGGAAAAGAACCAGGGCGCGCACAGCATGGGCACGTGGTAGTGCTGCTTGGCGTCGAAGATGGAGAAGCGTACCGGCACCACGTCCGAGAGGCCGTCGGAGGCCTTGAAGTGGTCGCCGACGTGGAAGCGCAGCTCGAAGTGGCCGGTGCGCGCGTCCTTGCCCGCGAGCATGGGCGCATCGGTGCGGCCGTCGGCGTTGGTGCGGGTGGTGTTCATGCGCGTGGGCGGGTTGGTCGCCACGTCGTACAGGTCGACCTGCAGGCCGGCCAGCGGGCGGCCGTTGGTGATGTTGAGCACGTGCGTCGTGATGCCGGTCATGGCGGTTCCTTTCGTGAGTGCGGGGAGAAAGAAGGAGGCGGGCGAGGGTGCTCAGCTACCGCGCGAGTAGGTGTAGCTCCACGGGCCGAACTGGATCGGCAGGTGGATGCGCTCGGCGGTGTTGGCCACGCGGATGCGCACCGGCAGCTTGGTCAGGAAGGGCGGCGTGGGCAGCCTGGCCTGCTTGCCGGCGAAGTAGTCGTCCACGTGCAGCAGCAGTTCGTAGTCGCCGGCCTGGTAGGTTTCGCCGAGCAGCAGCGGGTCGTCGGAGCGGCCGTTGGCGTTGACGACGATGCTGCGCAGCAGCTTGTACTGGCCGCCTTCAAGCTTCGAGAAATCGATGCGCAGGCCGGTGGCCGCCGCGCCGTGGAAGGTGTCGAGCGCGTGCACCGTCAGCCGCGGGCTCACGCCGTGCAGCACGATCGGGCCGCTGGCCTGCGCGGGGCCGGCCGGTTTGGCGGCCTGCGCCAGCGCGCCGTGCGGCGCCAGCGCCGCCGCGCCCAGGGCCAGTCCCGAGAGCGCGAACTGCCTGCGCGCGGGGCGGGATACGACTTGATTTGGCATGGTTGTCTCCGAGTTGTGATGCGGATCTGCGTTCGATCGGTCGCCACCGTTCGGGCCGGGCTCGTCGAAGCCGGGCGCGGCGCTTCGACAGGCTCAGCGTGAACGGTCGGCGGCGATTGAGCGCGTCTCCTTCATGTGCCCGCTGGGGGCGTGGAACGCCGGGCCGGCACCCGCAGGCGCGGCCGGCACGAAACCTGGGATGGGGGCAGCGGGGCTAGCCGCCGACCAGCGCGTCGATGCGCCCGCGGGTGATGAGCCCGATCTGCTCGAGCGCGGTGCGGCGCTCGACGTCCGTGCTGCCCGCGGCGCGCGCACGCAGCGCCTCGAAGATCTGCTGCCGGCTGTGGCGGCGCACGGCGATGATGAAGGGGAAGCCGTGGCGCTCGCGGTAGACGCGGTTCAGGTGCTGCATTTCGTCCAGCTCCTCGCGGCTGAGCGCGTCCAGCCCGGCGCTGCTCTGCTCGCCGGTGGATTCGGCGGTCATCGTGCCGGCCTGCGCCTCGCGGCCGGCCAGCTCCGGGTGGCCGCGCAGGAAGGCGAGCCGGCGTTCCTCGGGCGCCTGGCGCACCACGTCGAGCATCGCGGCGTGCAGCGCGTCGACGCTGGCGAAGGGCCGGCGCGACCAGGCGGCCTGCGCGATCCAGGACGCGTTCTCGAAGGTGGGGCCGACGGCGGCGACGAAGGCGTCGCGGTCCATGGCGTTGAGGGCGGCCAGGTCCAGGCGGGTGGCGGTGAGGGCGGTCATCGGGCGGTGTTCTTCGGTGAAGGTGGGTCGCAGGGCGGCGGTGGCTCAGTGCGCCGGCACGGTGGCGCCCGCCGGCTGCTTGCGGAAGGAGGGCACGCAGGCCAGGATCAGCAGCGTGGCGCAGATCTCCACCGCCGCCACCACGTACAGGCCGGGCGCCAAACTGCCGGTGTGCGTCTTGATCAGGCCGAGCATCCAGGGGGCGCCGAAGCCGGCCAGGTTGGCGATGGAGTTGATCAGCGCCACGCCGCCGGCCGCGGCCGTGCCGGCCAGGAAGCGGTTGGGCATCTGCCAGAACACCGGGATGGCGCTCATGGTGCCGACGATGGCCAGGGTCAGCCCCAGCAGCACAGCCAGCGCGCTGTGGCCGAGGAAGAGGGCGACGACCACCAGCGAGACGGCGCCCAGCGCGGCCGCCAGGCCGCAGTGCCAGCGTGATTCCTGGTGGCGGTCGGAGTGGAAGCCGTTCCAGATCATCCCGGCCGCGCCGCACAGGTAGGCGGCGGCCATGATCCAGCCGACCGAGGCCGGGTTGGTGAAGCCGACCTCCTTGACCAGCGTGGGGCCGTAGAAGGTGAGCGAGGAGTTGGCCGCGATGACGCAGAAGAAGATGAGGATCAGCAGCCAGATGCGCCCGCTCTTGAGCGAGGCCAGCATGCTGTGCTCGCGGTGGCCCTGCGCACGGCCGTCGCGCTCCAGGTCTTCGTGCACCAGTTGGCGCTCGCGGGCCGTGAGCCAGTTCGCCTGCTCGGGCTTGTCGGTCAGGTAGAAGTAGGTCACGAAGCCGGCGATCACCGAGGGGATGCCCTCGATCAGCAGCACCCACTGCCAGCCCGACCAGCCGTTGACGCCGTGCATGCCGTTCATGATGGTGCCCGCCAGCGGCCCGCCGATCACCCCGGCGAAGGCCGAGGCCGACATGAACATGCCGAAGGCCTTGGCCCGCCGGTCGCCCGGGAACCAGTAGGTGAGGTACAGGATGATGCCGGGGTAGAAGCCGGCCTCGAACACGCCCAGCAGGAAGCGCAGGAAATAGAACATCTCCGGCGTCCGCACGAACATCGTGGCGATGGACGTGAGGCCCCAGCCGATGGTGATGCGCATGATCGTCTTCTTGGCGCCGATCTTCTGCAGCAGCAGGTTGCTGGGCACCTCGAAGAAGAAGTAGCCGAGGAAGAAGATGCCGGCGCCCAGGCCGTACACCGCCTCGCTCCACTTCAGCTCGTCGAGCATGGTGAGCTTGATGAAGCCGATGTTGACGCGGTCGATCCACGCCAGCACCCACAGCAGCATGAGGAAGGGGATGAGGCGCCAGATGATCTTGCGATAGACGCCGTCCAGCTCGGTGGCGGCGGACGGCTCGCGCCGGGGGGCGGCTGCGGCTTGTGAGGTCATGGGTTGTCTCCTGGGTGTCGTTCTGGGCGGGGCGTCCGGTGCCGGGGGCGGGCGGGCGCCGTCGCCGCTGCGGCGCAATGTAGGCAGAATCGGCCGCCCCGGCGCGCGGCTTCCATAATGTTCGGCATAACGGTTTGTGATGCCCCGCGCGTCCCCCGAGCCACAGCGCCTGCCGCCATGTCCCGCGTCCGCGACCCGATCGACACCTACCTGCTGCGCGTGCTGGTCGCGCTGGTGGCCGAGCGCAGCGTCTCGCGCGCCGCGGTGCGGATGAACCAGACGCAGCCTGCCATCAGCGCCGCCCTGCGCCGCCTGCGCGAGGCCTTCGCCGACCCCATCCTGGTGCGCGAGCGCAGCGGCATGGTGCCCACCGAGCGCGCGCTGCAACTGCGCGACCGGGCGCGCGGCGCGCTGTCGGAGATCGACCGCATGCTGGCCGGGCCGGAGCAGTTCGAGCCGGCCTCCAGCTCGATGACCTTCACCGTGGCCTCGCCCGACTACCTGGCGGCCAGCTTCATGGCGGACGTGGTGGCGCGCTTCCGCGTCGAGGCGCCGCAGGCGCGGCTGGTGGTGCATCCGCTGAACGCCGGCTACGACTACGAGCGCGCGCTGGCGCAGGGCGAGGTCGACGTCGTCATCGGCAACTGGCCGGAGCCGCCGGAGCGGCTGCACCTGTCGCTGCTGCTGGAGGACGAGCTGGTGTGCCTGATGAGCCGGCGCAATCCGCTGGCCGCGCCGGGCGCGCTGACGCTGGCGCGCTACCTCACGGCCGCGCACGTGGTGCCGGTGCCGCTGGCCGTCTCGCAGCGCGCCGTGGTCGAGACGCACCTGGCCGGGCTGCGGCTCGCGCGCGACGCGCGCATCGTGGTGCCGTACTTCACCGTGGCGCCGCACCTGCTGGTCGACAGCGACCTGCTGTTCACCACCGCGCGCCACTTCGCCATGCAGTTCGTGCGCACGCTGCCGCTGGTGGCGGTGCCGGCGCCCGAGGGCTTTCCGCGCATGCGCTTCTACCAGCTATGGCACGACCGCTCGCAGCACCAGGCCGCGCACCGCTGGCTGCGCGGGCTGCTGGCGGAGGTGGCGGCGAAGATGGTGGCGGCGGCGACGTGATGCCGCGCGGCGGGGGCCGCCCCTGCATAATGCCGCGTGGCCGCCTCGGCGGCACTTTTCCTGTTCGTGAATCGCCGTTGCAGGTCTGCACCGATGTCGCGCAAGGCGAGCCGCCGCCCGTGCCCCGCACCGGCCGCGTCGGCGCCTTCCATGCCCAGGGCGCGAGGCCGGCCGCCGCTGCAGGGCGCCGCAGCGAACGTCCCTTGATCTGCGTGAAAGGCCTGTCTGCCATGTCCTTCCTGTCCTTGCTCGAACCCATCGTCCGCGACGTGATCGCGCCGGCCGCCGAGGCCACCGACCGCGAGGCGCGCTTCCCGCGCGCGGCGCTCGATGCGCTGGGCCGCGCCGGCCTGCTGGGCCTGGTGAGCAGCAAGGAGGTGGGCGGCCTCGGCCTGGGGCTGGCCGAGGCGGCGCAGGCGGTGCAGCGCATCGCGCAGGACTGCCCCTCCACCGCGATGGTGCTGACCATGCACTACGCCGGCACGGTGCTGATCGAGAAGTACGGCCGGCGCGAACTGCGCGAAGCCATCGCGGCCGGCCGGCACGTCACCACGCTGGCCTGGTCGGAGGTGGGCACGCGCAGCCACTTCTGGGCGCCGGTGGGAACGGCGCGGCGCGAGGGCGACGCCGTGGTGCTCGACGGCTTCAAGAGCATGGTCACCTCGGCCGTCGAGGCCGATTCGTACGTCTGGTCGTCGCGTCCCACGCAGGGCGAGGGCGCCTCCAGCATCTGGGTGGTGGACAGCCAACTGCCCGGCCTCGCGCGCACCGCGGTGTTCGACGGCATGGGCCTGCGCGGCAACGCCTCGGCGCCCGTCAAGGCCGAGGGCGTGCGCATCCCCTTCTCGTGCCTGCTGGGCGAGGACGGCAACGGCGGCGAGCTGATGAACAACGACGAGCTGCCGGTCTTCGCCACGCTGATCGCCTCGTGCTCCATCGGAACGATGGACGGCGCGCTGGCGCGCGCCACGGCGCACATCACGAAGAACCGCTTCGAGGAGAGCGGCACCAGCGTGTCGGACCTGCCGACCGTGCGCGCCTACCTGGCCCGCGCGCAGATCCGCGCCGACCAGGCCCGCGTGCTGCGCGACGACACGCTCGCCGCCATGGCCGCCGGCCGCGCCGACACGATGCTGCGCGTGCTGGAGGTCAAGGCCAGTGCCGCCGAGGCCGCGCTGGAAGTGACCGACACCGCCATGCGCATCTGCGGCGGGGCGGCCTTCCGCAAGGACGTCGGCATCGAGCGCCTGTTCCGCGACGCGCGCGCCGCCTCGATCATGGCGCCCACATCGGACGTGCTCTACGACTTCATCGGCAACGCCTTGTGCGACGCCGTCGCCAAGAAGGACTGAACCCATGCCCCAGCCCCAACCCCTCCTGCTCGGCGCCGTCGCCTACGCGCCCAAGGTCGTCACCATCTGGGAAGGCTTCAAGAGCTACCTGGGCGAGCGCGGCTTCGCGATGGACTACATCCTCTACTCCAACTACGAGACGCAGGTGGAGGCGCAGTTCGAGGGCGACATCGCCTTCGCCTGGAACTCGCCGCTGGCCTGGGTGCGCGCCGACCGCATGGCCCGCGCGCGCGGTCAGGCGGTGCAGTCGCTGGTGATGCGCGACACCGACCAGGACCTGCAGTCGGTGCTGGTGGTCAAGGCCGACAGCCAGGTGCAGTCGCTGGCCGACCTGAAGGGCAAGGTGGTGGGCTTCGGCGCCATCGATTCGCCGCAGGCCACGCTGATCCCGCTGGACCACCTGCAGCACGAAGGCGGCCTCGCGCCGGGCAAGGACTACGAGGTGCGCCGCTTCGACGTGCTCGGCGGCAAGCACGGCGACCACATCGGCGGCGAGCGCGACGCGGCCGTCGCCCTGCTGGCCGGCGAGGTGGCGGCGAGCTGGATGATCGCCGGCAACCACCGCGCCTTCGCCAAGGAAGGCACGCTCCCCGCCGGCGGCACGCGCGTGCTGGCGACCACGGGCCTGTACGACCACTGCACGATGACGGTGAGCCCCGGCGTGGACGCCGAGGCGTCGCGCCGCTTCGCCGAGTTGCTGCTGGCGATGGACTGGAACGACGCGCAGGTGCGCCCGCTGCTGGAGCTGGAGGGCCTGCGCCAGTGGCGTCCCGGCCGCGCCAACGGCTTCCGGCTGCTGGAGCGCGCGGCCACCGAGCAGGGCTTCTATGACGACCGCGGAAACATCGTCGCCGACGGCTATCGATATTGAGTCGCTGGGCTTCGACGCCGGCGCGCACCTGCTGGTCAAGCATGCGCTGGCGGCGCTGCCCGACGGCGAGCCGCTGCGCGTGACGGGCCGCTCGCCCGGCTGGCAGGCGCAGCTCGCCGACTGGTGCCGTGCGCAGGGCCATGCGCTGGCGTGGGAAGACGACGCGCACGGCGCCGCCCGCGTGACGCGCGGCAGCGCCGAGGCCGGCCGCTGGCGCGACGCCGCCCGCACCGGCCATGCCGACCCGCGCGCGCCCGGCGCCGTGCTGCCGCAGGCCGATCCCGCCTGGGGCCTGGCCGCGCGCGGCGCGCGGGTCGAGGCCGGCTCGCCGGCCTTCGCCTTCCGGCTGGACCGCAGGGAAGAGGTCTGGGCCGACAACGCCGCCGAACTCTATGCCCAGGCCGTGAGCGCGCAGTGGGACCCCGAGACCGCGCTGGACTGGGATGTCGAATTCACGCACCCGCCCGAGGTCGAGGCCGCGATCCGCCAGGTGATGACCTACATGGTCGAGAACGAGAACGCCGCGCTGCTGGTGCCGGCGCGCTTCCTCGGCCAGATCCACCCGCACTACCGGGAATTGCAGGCGGCGCTGGCGATCCAGGTGGCCGACGAGGCGCGGCACATCGACGTGTTCACGCGGCGCATCCGCGCAGGCGGCGGCGAGCCGGCCCTGTCCACCGCCGGCGGACAGGCCTCGCTCAAGAGCCTGCTGGACGAGCCGGATTTCTCCGTCGCCGGCTTCCTGCTCTCGGTGCTGGGCGAGGGCACCTTCGTCAACCTGCTGCACTTCCTCGCGGCCCACGCGCCCGACCCGCTGACGCGCCAGATCGCGAAGCTGGCGGCGCGCGACGAGGCGCGGCACGTGGCGCTGGGCATGTCGCACCTGCTGCACCGGCTGCAGGGCGAGCCGGCCCTGCGCGGCCGCCTGGCGCAGGCGGTGGAGCAGCGGCACGACAGCCTGGCGGGCACCGCCGGCCTGAACGAGGAGGTGTTCGATGCGCTCATCCTCATCGGCGCCGGCAGTCTCGCGCCCGAGGCCGTGCGCCAGGGCTTCGAGCGCGTGCAGCAGCTCATGCGCGAGATGGCCGACGGCCGCTTCACCCGGCTGCTGCGCCTGGGCTTCGCGCGCGGCGAGGCCGAGCGCCTGTCGGCACTGCACACCCGCAATTTCATGTAGTCCGTTTCCATGACTTCCGAAACCACACCTGTTGCCCCCCGACTCACCTCCCTCTCGCACGGCGGCGGCTGCGGCTGCAAGATCGCGCCCGGCGTGCTGTCCGCGCTGCTGGCGAAGAGCAGCCTGCCGCCGATGGTCTTCCCCGACCTGCTGGTGGGCAGCGAGACGGCCGACGACGCGGCCGTCTATCGGCTCGACGACCGGCAGGCCATCGTCGCCACCACCGACTTCTTCATGCCCATCGTGGACGACCCGCGCGACTTCGGCCGCATCGCCGCGACCAATGCGCTGTCGGACCTGTACGCCATGGGCGCGCGGCCGCTGATGGCGCTGGCGATCGTCGGCATGCCCATCAACGTGCTGCCGCACGAGACCATCGCCAAGATCCTCGAAGGCGGCGAGTCCATCTGCCGCGAAGCGGGCATCCCGCTGGCGGGCGGCCACTCCATCGATTCCGTCGAGCCGATCTACGGGCTGGTGGGCATCGGCGTGGTCGATCCGGCGCACCTCAAGCGCAACGCCACCGCGCAGGCGGGCGACGTGCTGGTGCTCGGCAAGCCGCTGGGCGTGGGCATCCTCTCGGCAGCGTTGAAGAAGAACGAACTGGACGCCGCGGGCTACGCCGCGATGATCAGGGCGACCACCCAGCTCAACCGGCCCGGCACCGAGCTGGCGCGCCTGGGCGGCGTGCATGCGCTGACCGACGTGACCGGCTTCGGCCTGCTCGGCCACACGCTGGAGCTGGCGCGCGGCGCCGGGCTCACGGCCCGCATCGACAGCGATGCACTGCGCTGGCTGCCGGGCGTGCAGGCGCTGGCCGCGCGCGGCGTCGTCACCGGCGCATCGGGCCGCAACTGGGCCTCGTACGGCGATGCGGTGGACGGCAAGGTCGAAGGCGACGCGACGCTGCGTGCACTGCTGACCGATCCGCAGACCTCCGGCGGCCTGCTGGCGGCCTGCGCGCCGGAAGCGGTGGACGAGGTGCTGGCGCTCTTCGCTCGGGATGGCTTCGGCGAGGCGGCGGTGGTCGGCCGCATGGAGGCCGGCGCGGCGCGGGTGTTGGTCGATTGAGGCCGCCCGTGCTGGCGATCCGCGCCTTTCGCGAGGGTGACGAGGCCGCACTGCTGCGCGTCCACCGCTCGGCCATCCGCACGATCGCCGCCCGCGACTACACGCCCGAGCAGATCGACGCCTGGGCGCCGGAAGACGCGGACCTTGCTGCCTGGGCCGAGCGCATGCGCCGCAACCAGCCCTTCGTCGCCGTGCTGGACGAGGGCATCGTGGGCTATGCCGACGTTCAGGCCGACGGGCACATCGACCATTTCTTCGTCTCGGGCGAGCACCCGCGCCGGCGCATCGGTACGCGGCTGATGGCGTGCCTCCACGAGGAAGCGGCGCGCCGGGGCCTGGCCGAGCTGCATGCCGACGTGAGCGCCACGGCCGAGCCCTTCTTCGCCCGCCACGGCTTCGTGGTGGTGCGGCGCCAGCGGCCGGTGCGGCGCGGCGTGACGCTGCACAACGCGCTGATGCGAAAGCGGCTCGGCTAGGGTTTCAGCGGCCGGCGAGCAGCCGCTGCGCCAGCGCCGGCAGCGCCGCTTCGGACAGGTCTTCCGCCGCCACGCCGGCACGCTCTTGCCAGCGGGCGAAGTGCCGCGACTGCGACCGCTCGTAGTGCGGGTCGTAGTGCAGCGCCATCAGCTCGGCGAAGAGGGAAGCCATGTCGCCCTCGCGCGCCCAGCCCTGCCAGCGCGCGACCGTCTCCTTGCCCTGCGCTTCCTTGAAGTGCGCCATCAGCGCGGCCAGCGCCTCGCGGTCCTCGCCGAGGTCGGCATAGTCGCGCAGCAGGTAGGCCAGCCGTGCCTCGGGCGTGGCCTGCACCTCGACGACCGGCGCAGCGCGCATGCGCTCCACCAGCTCGGGCGGCAGGGCGATGCGGCCGATGCGGGGGCTCTCGCCCTCCACGAAGACGGGACGCGCCAGGTCGAAGCCGTCCAGCCTGCCGGCCAGCAGCGTCTCGAAGTGCTTCTGCGACGGCTGCGGCACGCCGCGCCACGCGCCGAGCAGGGAGCCGCGGTGCCGGGCCATGCCTTCCAGGTCCAGCACCTGCGCGCCCAGGGTCTCCATCCGGTGCAGCAGCCGCGTCTTGGCGCTGCCCGTGGCGCCGCAGACCACCACCAGCGGCAGTTGCGGGCAGCGTTCGGCAATGCGGTCGATGACGTGGCGGCGCCAGCTCTTGTAGCCGCCGGCGAGTTGCTGCGCGTCCCAGCCCACCAGGCGCATCCACGCCACCATCGAGCCGCTGCGCAGCCCGCCGCGCCAGCAGTAGACCAGCGGCTTCCAGTTCGCAGGCCGGTCGGCGAAGTGCTCGCGCAGGTGCCGCGCCAGGTTGGCCGCGACGAACGCGCCGCCGATGCGCCGCGCCTCGAAGGCGCCGGTCTGGTGATAGAGCGTGCCGACGATGCGGCGCTCCTCGTCGTCCAGCACCGGGCAGTTGATGGCGCCGGGGATGTGGTCCAGCGTGAACTCGGAGGGTGAGCGCGCGTCGATGAGTGCGTCGAAGGCGCCGATGTCGGCGACGCGCACCGGGCCGCGGGTGCTCATGGCTGCCGTTCTTCCTGCATCTGCTGTTGCTGTTGCTGCTGTGCAGCCGCCCGGCGGTCCTCTTCCTCGGCCTGCTGCTCGGCCAGGCGGCGCTTCTCGCGGTCGGCCGCGGTGGGCTCGCGGAAGCGCACGCTGATGCCGCTGTGGTCGTCCTTGTCGCTGACGGCATCGACCGCCGCGCCCACGGCCTTGCCGGTGAGCTTCGCGGTGCCGATGGCGGCATCGGCCGCCAGGCCGACGGCGCCGGCGCCCACGCTCACCGCCGCGCCGGCCACCGTGACGACGGCGCAGCCGGTGAGCGAGCCGAACGCCGGCAGCATGCAGCAGGCTAGGGCGAAGCCGCGGAGACGGGAAAGGGGAGCGCAAGGCATGGGCCCGCATTGTGCTCGTGGCGGCGGAGGCGTTCCGCGCTATCGGGAAAAGCGGATATCCGTATCGCGCCTGCCGCCTTGTCCGGACGGGGCCGCGTCGCAATGATGCGTCCATGCCCTGCGATGGCCCTGCCAGTTCCTCCCGCGCCCCCGCCTTCGACATCGTCGAGCGCTCGCTCGTCGTTTCCAGTGCCGGGCGCAGCGTGCCCGCTGCCCTGTGGCTGCCGGCGCGCGCCCTCGGCCGGCCCCTGGTGCTGGTGGGCCACGGCGGCTCCGGCGACAAGCGGTCCGCCTTCGTCACCGACGTGCTGCCCACGCTCGTGGGGCGATGCGGCTTCGCCGTGGCCGCCATCGACGGGCCCGTGCACGGCGAGCGGCGCCGCGACGCCGCGGCGCCGCTCGAGGTGCGCGACGAGTTCCGCCGGTTGTGGGAGCAGGGCGGCAGCGTCGAGCCGATGGTCGAGGACTGGCTGTGCACGCTGGAGACGCTGCGTGCGCTGCCGGAGGTGGATGCGGATCGGGTGGGCTACTACGGCCTGTCGATGGGTACGGCGTACGGGCTGCCCTTGCTGGCCGCGTGCGGCGGCATCCGCGCTGCGGCCATCGGCATGTGGGGCACCTCGCGCGTGCACGGCGCGCGGCTGGCGGCGGATGCCCGGCAGGTGCGCTGTCCCACGCTGTTCTCGCTGCAGTGGGACGACGAGGTCTTCACGCGCGAGGGCCAGTTCGAGCTGTTCGATGCGCTGGCCTGCACCGACAAGCACATGCTGGTCTACCCGGGCGGGCATCTCAATCCGGCCGGGCGCCGGCTCGAGAGCATCGTGCAGTTCCTCGCCTCGCAGCTCTCAGCCTGAGGCGATGGTTCCCCTGGCCGATGTCCCTTGTCCATGGAACAGCCGCCGGATCACCCGGCGCAGCCAGACGTGAGCGGCGCTCGCATGCGTGCGCTCGTGCCAGAACAGCGACACCCGCACCGGCCCGAGCGGCAGCGGCGGCACCAGCACCTGCAGCGCGTCGGCGCGGGCGGCGTGTTCGGCGACCGCGCGCGTGAGCGTGGCGAGATGGGCCGAGGCGGCGACGATCGGCGCCGAGGCCAGCGCGGAGGGCACCGTCACGGCCACGCGGCGCACCCGGCCCTGCGCCGAGAAGGCCTCGTCCACGCGCCGCTCGATGGTCGATTCGCCATGCAGCGGCTGGTAGCGCACGTGCCGCTCCTCCAGGAACTGCTCGGCCGAGAGCGAGCCGCGGATGCGGGGATGCCCGCGCGACGCGACCACGCGCAGCTCCTGCTCGTAGAGCGTGGCCTCGTACAGGGCGCCCGGCGGATCGGGCAGGAAGCCGGCCACCAGGTCGGCGCGGCCTTCCTCCAGTTGCTCGCGCAGCCGCGCCGGCTCGGAAGGGCTGAGCACCAGCCGCACCGAGGGCGCGAGCCGCTGCAGCGCCCGCGTGAGCCGCGGCATCAGCAGGAAGCCGACCGACTCGGTGGCGCTGATGCGGAACACCGTCTCGGCGGTGGCCGGATCGAAGGCCTGCGTCATGGCCACGGCCTCGTGCAGCAGGTCCAGCGCGGCGCGGGCGCTGGTCGCCAGCCGCAGCGCGTTGGGTGTGGGCGCCATGCCCCTGCCCGTGCGCACCAGCAGCGGGTCGCCGAAGGCCTCGCGCAACTGGCCCAGGGCCGTGCTCATGGCCGGCTGGCTGATGCCCAGCTGCTCCGCCGCCCGGGAGACGTGGGACTGCTCGACCAGTACGCACAGGCATCTCAACGCATGGAGGTCCAGCTTCCGCATCGATCCAGTTCGTCTCCAGGCTTCGCGCCGTCTTCCTTCTTCCGTCCCATGTTAGCAATGCAGACTCCGACATGACCCAGCCACAGACCCACGACTTCCTTCCCGTGCCCGACTTCCTGCCCGAAGGCGCCTTCGCGCGCCACGCCAGCCTCGACTGGGACCGGGCCGCCTATTCCGACGTGAGCGAGGAGGGCCGGCGCCGCAAGATCATCCGCATGATCAGCCGCGCGCCCAACGCGCCGGTGCGGGTGCGCCACAACTTCCAGATCGGCTCCATCGACTCGTCCAGCGGCAACGGGCCGACGCTGCACGCGCACGACTATCCCGAGATCTTCATCCCGGTGCGTTCGGGCTACTTCGTGGACTACGGCCATGAGGGCCGCCACCGCGCCCGGCTGGACACCTACGATGCCTTCTCGCTGCCGCTGAACGTGCTGCGCAAGTTCGAGGCCACCGAGCATGCGCCGCGCGAAAGCCAGATGCTGTCGGTCTTCGACACCACGCTGGAGGACGCGCGCAAGGGCATCAAGGTGACGCCGCAGATCGCCGCCGCGGACGCCGCGGCCGGCCTGCCGCTGGACTTCGAGGTGTCCGAGGACCTGGTGGACAGTTCGCCTCAGGAAGTGGAGGCGGCCCACATCGCGCGCTTCGCCGACCTGCGGGCCGAGCCGGTCGGCGGACTGCTGCTGCGCCGGCTGGTCGCCACCGGCGACCCGCGCGCCGCGCTGCGCACGCCGCACACGCTGGAGATCGACTTCCTCGAGGTCGCGCCGGGCCGACAGTCGAGCACGCAGCCGGGCAGCGACTGCCGCGAGGTGTTCGTCGCGCTGGAGGGCCGGCCGGTGGTGCTGTGGAACGAGCGGCCGGTCGAGATGGAGCGGCTGGACGTGTTCTCCATCGGCCGCGCCGACAGCCGCGCCATCCGCGCCGAAGGCGGGGCGCGCGCCCTGCTGCTGCGCATCCGCGACACGACCAACAAGACCTGAAGCGCGCACTGGCGCGCCCGACCCGGAACAACAAAGGAGACAAACGATGAAGAACCCGTTCCACCTCGCCGGCCGATGGCTGACGGCGGCAGCGCTGGGCGCTGCCCTGGCCGCGGCGCCGGCGCTGGCCGAGGACTACCCGGCCCGCCCGGTGAAGATCGTCGTCGGCTTCGCGCCCGGCGGTGCCAACGACATCATCGCGCGGCTGATCGCCACCGAGCTGACCAACGCCTGGGGCCAGTCGGTGGTGGTCGAGAACAAGCCCGGTGCCAACGGCGCGATCGCCTTCCAGCAGGTGGCCAAGTCGGCGCCCGACGGCTACACCCTCGGCCTCGGCACGGCGGGGCCGACGACCATGAACCAGTCGCTGCAGAAGCTGCCCTTCGACGTGCTCAAGGACTTCACGCCCATCGTCAACCTGGTGGATGCGCCGCACGCGCTGGCGGTCAACGCCAAGCTGCCGGTGAACAACCTCAAGGAATTCGTGGACTACGCCAAG
This sequence comes from Xenophilus azovorans DSM 13620, assembly GCF_000745855.1. Taxonomy (GTDB): domain Bacteria; phylum Pseudomonadota; class Gammaproteobacteria; order Burkholderiales; family Burkholderiaceae_C; genus Xenophilus; species Xenophilus azovorans. The sequence goes on along the minus strand of NZ_JQKD01000036.1, from coordinate 8,615 downwards.
CGGGCGGGCACGCCGCTGAGCTATTCCTCGCCGGGCATCGGCAACAGCGGCCATTTCGCGATGGAGATGCTCAAGCAGCAGACCGGCATGGCGCTCACGCACATCGCCTACAAGGGCGCCGCGCCGGCCCTCAACGACCTGATCGCCGGGCACGTGCAGGCCTACTTCACCTCGGCGGCGGCGCTGCTGCCGCACGTGAACACGGGCACCATCAAGGTGCTGGCCATCACTTCGGACAAGCGCCTGCCGCTGCTGCCCGACGTGCCCACCATGGCGGAGGCAGGCTTCCCGGACTTTGAGTTCCCCGTCTACGGCGGCCTGCTCGGGCCGGCCGGCATGCCGCCGCAGGTGGTGCAGAAGATCAACGCCGACGCCAACCGGGCGCTGAAGTCGCCGGCCTTCCTGGAGGCGCTCAGGCAGAACGCGATGGTGGCATGGGGCGGCACGGCCGAGGACTTCCGCAGCTTCCTGGTCACCGACCTGGCGCGCTGGGGCAAGGTGGTGAAGGCGGGCAACATCCGGCCCGAATAGGGCCGGGGCAGCGCCTCAGCGCACGCGCATGCCCGGCTGCGCGCCCGGCCAGGGCTCCAGCACGAAGATGCCGGGCTGCGCCTGCTCGTCGGCGTGGCTGGCGGCCAGCACCATGCCTTCGCTGAGGCCGAACTTCATCTTGCGCGGCGCCAGATTGGCGACCATCACCGTCAGCTTGCCGGCCAACTGCTCGGGCTGATAGGCGGAGGCGATGCCGCTGAACACGTTGCGCGTCCTCGGCTGGCCGTCCTCGCCCTTCTCGCCCACGTCCAGCGTCAGGCGCAGCAGCTTGGTGGAGCCCTCGACCTTCTCGCAGGCGAGGATCTTCGCGATGCGCAGGTCGACCTTGGCGAAGTCGTCGATGCCGACGACGGGGGCCAGCGCCTCGCCGCCGGGGGCGCCGGGGTCGGCGGCCGGTGCGGCCGCCTTGGCCGCCTTCTTCGGCGCTGCCGCGGCGGCAGCCGGCTGTTCGGCCGCCGGCGGCTCGAAGAGCTGGTCGAGCAGCTTGGCGTCCACCCGCTGCATCAGGTGCCTGTATTCGCCGATGGCGTGGCCGGCGGGCAGCGGCGCGTCCACGTCGGCCCACTGCAGCGGCGCGATCTTCAGGAAGGCCTCGACGTTCGCCGCCAGCGCCGGCAGCACCGGCTTGAGGTAGAGCGTGAGCAGGCGGAAGGCCTCGATGCACACCGTGCACACGTCGTGCAGGCGCGCCTCGGAATCCGGTTGCTTGGCCAGCTCCCAGGGCTTGTTGGCGTCCACGTACTCGTTGACCTTGTCGGCCAGCGCCATGGTCTCGCGCAGCGCGCGGGCGTAGTCGCGGCCGTCGTACAGGGCGCGGATGCCGTCGGCCTCGGCGCGCAGCGCGACCAGCAGCGCCCGGCCGTCGGCCGTCGGCTCGCCCAGCGCGCCGCCGAAGCGCTTGCCGATGAAGCCGGCCGCCCGGCTGGCGATGTTGACGTACTTGCCCACCAGGTCGGCGTTGACGCGGGCGACGAAGTCGTCGGGGTTGAAGTCGATGTCCTCGTTGCGGCCGTTGAGCTTGGCGGCCAGGTAGTAGCGCAGCCATTCGGGGTTCATGCCGAGACTGAGGTACTTGAGCGGGTCCAGGCCGGTGCCGCGGCTCTTGCTCATCTTCTCGCCGTTGTTGACGGTGAGGAAGCCGTGCACGCAGATGCGGTCGGGCGTCTTGCGTCCGCTGAACTTCAGCATCGCCGGCCAGAACAGCGTGTGGAAGGTGACGATGTCCTTGCCGATGAAGTGCACCTGCTCCAGCTCGGGCTGGGCCATGTACTGCTCGTAGGTGATGGCGGCCGGCGCGGGCGTGTCGTCGTCGATGTCGGTCTCGATGCGGGCCTTGTCCAGCAGGTTCTTGAGCGAGGCGAGGTAGCCCACCGGCGCATCGAGCCACACGTAGAAGTACTTGCCCGGCGCGTCGGGGATCTCGATGCCGAAGTAGGGCGCGTCGCGGCTGATGTCCCAGTCGCCCAGGCCCTCGCTGGTGGTGCCGTCGGGGTTCTCGCGCACGCTGAACCACTCCTTCACCTTGCGCGCCACCTCCGGCTGCACGTGCTTGCCGTTCTGCGTCCACTCCTCCAGGAAGGCGACGCAGCGCGGGTCCGACAGCTTGAAGAAGAAGTGCTCCGAACTCCTGAGCACCGGCTTGGCGCCGGACAGAGCCGAGTAGGGCTCGATCAGGTCCGTCGGCGCGTAGACGGCGCCGCACACCTCGCAGTTGTCGCCGTACTGGTCCTTGCTGTGGCAGCGCGGGCACTCGCCCTTGATGAAGCGGTCGGGCAGGAACATGTTCTTCTCGGGGTCGAAGAACTGCTCGATGGTGCGCGTCTCGATCAGGCCGTTGGCTTTCAGGTCCAGGTAGATCTGCTGCGCCAGCTCGTGGTTCTCGGGCGCGTCGGTCGAGTGCCAGTTGTCGAAGGCGATGTGGAAGCCGTCGAGGTACGGCTTGCGGCCGGCGGCGATGTCGGCCACGAACTGCTGCGGCGTCTTGCCGGCCTTCTCGGCCGCGATCATGATCGGCGCGCCGTGCGCGTCGTCGGCGCCGACGAAGTTGACTTCCGCGCCCGTCATCCGCTGGAAGCGCACCCAGATGTCGGCCTGGATGTATTCCATGATGTGGCCGATGTGGAACTTGCCGTTGGCGTACGGCAGGGCGGTGGTGACGAAGAGCTTGCGCGGAGCGGGCATGGGGCGGGAAGGAAGGCTGTCTGGCGGGCGGGCAGGGGCGGCCGAGGTGCCGCGGGGCAGGGCGCCGGGGGCCGTCATTTTAGGCGGGGGCTTTGCCGGGCGTCCGTCGGCACGGCGTATGCTCCGCGCCTCGGCCGGGGGTACTCCTGCCCGCGCCGCATCGACACAAGGACCGCGCTCATGACCACCTCCCGCATCCCCGCCACCCTGATCTCCGGCGACGGCATCGGCCCCGAAATCATGGAGGCGACCCTGGCCGCGCTCGACGCCCTGGGCTCGCCCTTCGAGTGGGACGCCCAGATCGCCGGCCTGGGCGGCGTGAAGGCCGCCGGCGATCCGCTGCCCCAGGCCACGCTCGACTCCATCCGCAAGACCCGCCTGGCCCTCAAGGGCCCGCTGGAGACGCCCTCCGGCGGCGGCTACCGCAGCTCCAACGTGCGGCTGCGCGAGGAATTCCAGCTCTTCGCCAACGTGCGCCCGGCGCGCACCATCGTCCCCGGCGGCCGCTTCGACAACATCGACCTGCTGGTGGTGCGCGAGAACCTGGAGGGCCTGTACATCGGCCACGAGCACTACATCCGCATCGACGACGACCCGCACGCCGTGGCCATGGCCACAGGCATCAACACCCGCCAGGGCTGCCTGCACATCCTGCGCTACGCCTTCGACACGGCCATCGCCCAGGGGCGGCGCAAGGTCACCGTGGTGCACAAGGCCAACATCATGAAGGCGCTGACCGGCATCTTCCTGGAGACGGCCGAGCGGCTGTACGCGGCCGAGTACCAGGGCAAGTTCGAGTTCCAGACCATGATCGTCGACGCCTGCGCGATGAAGCTGGTGCTCGACCCGTGGCAGTTCGACATGCTGGTGACGACCAACCTGTTCGGCGACATCCTGTCCGACCTGGTGGCCGGCCTGGTGGGCGGGCTGGGCATGGCCCCGGGCGCCAACATCGGCAACGACGCGGCCATCTTCGAGGCGGTGCACGGCTCGGCGCCCGACATCGCCGGCAAGGGCATCGCCAACCCGATCGCGCTGATGCTGGCGGCGGCGCAGATGCTCGACCACGTGAAGCGCGCCGACCTGGCCGGGCGCCTGCGCACCGCCATCGACGAGACACTGAACGTGGACCAGGTGCGCACCGGCGACCTGGGTGGCAGTGCCGGCACGCTGGCCTTCACCAAGGCGCTGGTCGCACGCATCAAGGGCGGCGCCTGAGATGACAACGGACCCGGCGCTGCCCATCCTCTCGCCCGTCGAGGCCCGCGTGCTCGGCGTGCTGGTGGAAAAGCAGCGCACCGTGCCCGACAGCTACCCGCTCACGCTCAACAGCCTGCTCGCCGGCTGCAACCAGAAGACCAGCCGGCAGCCGGTGATGGAACTGTCCGAGGCCGAGGTGCAGGATGCGCTGGAGAGCCTGCGCCGCCGCAGCCTGGTCGACGAGACCAGCGGCGGCCGCGTGCTGCGCTATGGCCACAACGCCGACCGCGTGCTGCGCATCCCCTCGCAGTCGCTGATCCTGCTGACAGTGCTGATGCTGCGCGGCCCACAGACGGCGGGCGAGCTGCGCATCGCCAGCGACCGCATGCACAACTTCGCCGACATCTCCTCGGTGGAGGCCTTCCTCGACGAGATGGCCGAACGCGCCGCCGGCGCGCTGGTGGTGAAGCTGCCGCGCCTGCCCGGCGCGCGCGAGAGCCGCTGGGCGCACCTGCTGGGCGGCCCGGTCGCGGCCGAGGTACTGGCCGCCGCGCCGGCGGCGCTGCCGGCCGGCGCCACCGATGCGGGCGAACTCGCGGCGCTGCGCGAGCGCGTGGACCGGCTGGAAGCCGAGGTGGCCGCCCTGCGCGGCGCGCTGGCGAAGGTCTGCGGCGAACTGGGCATCGAGGCCGGCTGAGCGCTGCCGGTCGGGCTATGGCGCCCGTCGGATGGCCGGCGCCGCCGCCGGCCGCTTCAATACGGCGCACCGGAGGTCCTCGTCATGACCAAGCCCGCTGCCGTCTGTTCCTCGCTGCGCTGCGGCCACGCCCTGGCCGAGCCGGCCGACCGATGCCCTGCCTGCGGCCGGCCCACCTGGTCCGCGCGCCGGGTGGCCGTGCTCGGCTGCCTGATGCTGGGGCTCGGCCTGCTGCTGGCGGCCGGCATGGCCGTCCTCGTCTGGCTCCTCGCGCCGGGCCTGCTGAATCCCGGCATGGCGGATGCGGGCGGCACGCGCTTCACCGGCACGGCGCCCCAGGGGCGGCAGGTGCTGTGGCTGCTGGTGCTGGTCGGCCTGTTCGGGGCGCTCAGCATGGCCAACGGCACATGGCAGCTGGCGACCGGCCGCCGCAGCCGGCCCATGCTGGTGGCCACCCTCGTGCTGGTGGCGGCGATCGTCTTCACTGCCTGGCGCACCGTCGCGATGCTGAAGGCGTGACGGCGGCGGGCGTCTCCTGCAGGACGCCGCTGCCTCGCCGGCTGCGCTACCGTGCGGCCTTTCACTGCCCGCAGGAGGCGCTCCGATGACCACCCCGACCGCCCTCGCCGAATGGCACCGCCTGGTGCGCGAACGCGATGCCGCCGGCCTGCCCGCGCTGCTCGACGACGATGCCGTGTTCCATTCGCCCGTGGTGCACACGCCGCAGCGCGGCAGGGCGCTGGCGGCCGCGTACCTGGGTGCGGCCTTCCAGGTCTTCTTCGACGACAGCTTCCGCTACGTGCGCGAGACGGTCGCGGCCGACCATGCGGTGCTGGAGTTCGCCGTCACCCTCGACGGCGTCGAGGTGAACGGCGTGGACATCATCAGTTGGAACGCCGCGGGCCGCATCACCGAGTTCAAGGTGATGATCCGCCCGCTCAAGGCGATCCAGCTCATCCACCAGAAGATGGCCGCGATGCTGCAGGCGCGCCAGGGCGGCGCCGGCTGAGGACAGGGGCTGCCGTCAGCCCTGCGGCGCGGCGCCGCACCAGCCGAAGAAGCGCAGCACCTCGTCGCGGCGGGCCAGCGTGTCGGCGCGGCCCAGGGCCATCAGCTCGCGCGTGAAGCCGCTGTCGAAGAGCAGGTAGCTGGCCAGCGCGGCCGACTGCGCCGCGCTGGTGCCGTTGCCGCCGTTGTGATGCCCGAAGGCGCGGCGCACCACGCCGGGCAGCGCGCCCACGTGGCGCGAGGCGATCACGTCGACGCGCTCCGAGGGCGAGATCACCAGCAGCTGCACCGGCCGCAGCTGGGTGTGGCGCCGCGCCTCCTCCGGGATCAGCGCCAGCGTCTGGTTGATGCGCTCGGCGCGCTCCACGTCCACCGCCAGCGCGTCCAGGAAGATGCTCGACAGCGCATGGCCGGCGATCTGCGCCAGGCTGGGCTCGCCGCCGAAGGTGTTGGGGCCGGCCGCGTCCACCGGCTCGCGCATGCGGCCGGCGCCCACCACCAGGATGCGCTCGGCGCCCAGATGGATGGCCGCCGCGATGGGGGCCGACTGGCGCATCGAGCCGTCGCCGAAGTACTCCACATGGTCGCCGCGCGCGATGGCGGTGGCCGGGAAGACGAAGGGGATCGCCGAGGAAGCCAGCAGGTGGGCGTGCGTGATCGGCCCCGGCACGGCCAGCCGCTGCGAGCGCACCCAGGGCTGCATCGGCCGGGCCGACTGGTAGAAGGTGACATGCTCGCCGGTGTTGTAGCTGGAGGCGGTGACCGCCAGCGCGCGCAGGTGGCCGGCCGCCATCAGCGCCGGCAGCCGCTCCAGCGGCACCAGGCGCGCCAGCAGCTCGGCCAGCGGCGCGTTGTCCAGCAGCGAGCGCGGCTGGCGCCGCCGCCAGCGCGCCAGCAGGCGCGCCAGGCCCATCAGCATGCGCCAGCGGCCGGGTGCGTCCAGCAGCGTCAGCGGGTCGGTGCGGTAGACCTGCTCGGGCCGGAAGTCGCGCCACACCTCGGCGATGTGGCTCACCGCCCGGTCGAAGTCCGCCGTGCCGCAGGCCAGCGCGGCGGCGTTGATGGCGCCGGCCGAGGTGCCGGTGATGACGGGAAAGGGGTTGCCGCTGCGCCGGGCGCCGCGCCGCAGTTCGGCCAGCGCCTCCAGCACGCCCACCTGGTAGGCGGCGCGCGCGCCGCCGCCCGTGAGCAGCAGGCCGGCGACAGGGGATGAGGGGCTTGTGGAGGGTGAGGCCGAGGACATGGAGAGGACCCGTAGACTAAGCGCCCACGAGGAGTTTCATCAATGGCAGTCACCCCAGGGGTCCTTGCGGACGCGCTTCAGGCCGTCGCGGACCCGAACACCGGCAAGCCTCTGGCGGCCGGCAAGTCCCTCCAGAACATCCGCATCGACGGCGACGACGTCGCCTTCGAGGTCGAGCTGGGCTATCCGGCCAGGAGCCAGCACGACGCGCTGCGCCGCGCGCTGGTCGATGTCGCCAGGGCCGTGCCCGGCGTGGGCAACGTGTCGGTCGGCTTCACGCTCAACGTCGTCAGCCATGCCGTGCAGCGCGGCGTGCAGCTGCTGCCGGGCGTGAAGAACATCGTGGCCGTGGCCTCCGGCAAGGGCGGCGTGGGCAAGAGCACCACCGCCGCCAACCTGGCGCTGGCGCTGGCCGCCGAGGGCGCCAGCGTCGGCCTGCTGGACGCCGACATCTACGGCCCCAGCCAGACCATGATGATGGGCGCCGGCGGCAAGCCCGAGAGCACCGACGGCAAGACCATGGAGCCCATCCGGGCGCACGGCCTGCAGCTCATGTCCATCGGCTTCCTGGTCGAGCCCGACCAGGCCATGATCTGGCGCGGCCCCATGGCCACCCAGGCGCTGGAGCAGATGCTCCGCCAGACGAACTGGAAGGACCTGGACTATCTGATCGTCGACATGCCACCCGGCACCGGCGACATCCAGCTCACGCTGAGCCAGCGCGTGCCGGTGACGGGCGCCGTCATCGTCACCACGCCGCAGGACATCGCGCTGCTGGACGCGCGCAAGGGGATCAAGATGTTCGAGAAGGTGGGCGTGCCCATCCTCGGCATCGTGGAGAACATGGCGGTGCACGTGTGCACGAACTGCGGCCATGTGGAGCACATCTTCGGCGCCGAGGGCGGCAGGAAGATGGCGGCCGACTACGGCATGCCCTACCTGGGGGCGCTGCCGCTGGCCCTGTCGATCCGCGAGCAGGCCGACGGCGGCCGGCCCACCGTGGTCGCCGAGCCCGAGGGCGAGATCGCCGCCCTGTACCGCGAGGTGGCGCGCCAGGTGGCGGTGGGCATCGCGCTCAAGGCCAAGGACTTCTCGGCAAAATTTCCGACCATCACGGTCAGCAAGGACACCTGAGCGGCGGCACACTCCCCCGGCGGCGCTGCCGCCGCGCCCCGCTGACCGGGCTCCTTGATGAGCAACGACCGCTTCCCCACCAAGAGATGAACAAGAAGAACACATGGCTCCGCTGGATCGGCTATTCGTTGATCGCGCTTCTGCTGCTGATGGTCGCGAACTATCTCAAGAACAAGATCGAGGGCAACCGGAAGCAATTGAACGGACTGGCTGTTCTCATGGCGGGCATGGCGCAGGAACAGGAGCGGGCCCGTTCGGATGCCGCGAAGCTGTCGGATGCCCTGAAGAGAATCGATGACGAAGTCAGGACGCTGGACAAGGGAATCGAGCAATTGAAACTGAGCGAGAGGGAAAGGCTGAATGCCACGCTCGGAAAGTGTCAAGCGCCATCCAGATCTGGCCCCCTGACGACATTGAGTTCTGCCCCCCGGTTGATGATCAGTTCGTTGTCGCTTCGGTATTCGCGCTGGCCTGGTTAACCAGGCCAGCGCGGCGCTTCGTTCTGAGGCGGTAGCTGTCGCCGCGGATCGTGATCACGTGGCTGTGGTGCAGCAGCCGGTCCAGGATCGCTGTGGCGACCACCGCATCACCGAACACGCC
>NZ_JQKD01000035.1 GCF_000745855.1 Xenophilus azovorans DSM 13620 | reverse complement strand
GCCTCCTTGCCGTAGCCGTGCACGAGGTTGAGCACGCCGGCGGGGATGCCCGCCTCCAGCGCCAGCTCGCCCAGCCGGGCGGCCGTCAGGGGCGACAGCTCGCTCATCTTCAGCACCGCGGTGTTGCCGAAGGCCAGGCACGGAGCGACCTTCCAGGTGGCCGTCATGAAGGGCACGTTCCAGGGGCTGATGAGGGCGCACACGCCCACCGGGTGGAACAGGGTGTAGTTCAGGTGCGTGGGCGTGGGGTAGGTGTGGCCGTCCACGCGGGTGCACATCTCGGCGAAGTAGTAGAAGTTGTCGGCCGCGCGCGGCACGAGCTGCTTGCCGGTCTGGGCGATGACCTGGCCGCAGTCGTTGGTCTCGGTCCGGGCGATCTCGGGCACGTGCTTGGCGATCAGGTCGCCCAGCTTGCGGATGAGCCTGGCGCGCTCGTCGGCGGGGGTGCCCGCCCACTTGGGGAAGGCGGCCTTGGCGGCGGCGACGGCGGCATTGACCTCCGCCTGGCCGCCCGAGGCCACTTCCGCCAGCACCTCCTGCGTGGCGGGGTTGACGGTCTCGAAGTAGTCGCGGCCGGCGACGGGCTTGCCGTCGATCAGGTGGTCGATGCGCATCAGGATTCCTCGATGGTGTTGACGAGCGCGCCGATGCGCTCGATCTCGGTGACGATCACGTCGCCGTGTTTGCAGTCCACCACGCCATCGGGCGTGCCGGTCAGGATCAGGTCGCCGGGCGAGAGCGTCATGAAGCTGCTGAAGTACTCGATCAGGAAGGGCACGTCGAAGATCATGTCCTTCGTGCTGCCGCGCTGCGTGACCTCGCCGTTGACGGTGGTCGAAAGGGCCAGCGCCTGCGGGTCGGGCACGTCCGCCGCATCCACCAGCCAGGGGCCGATGGGCGTGCAGGTGTCGCGGTTCTTCACGCGCAGGTTCGGGCGGTACCAGTTCTCCAGGTAGTCGCGGATCGCGTAGTCGTTGGCGACCGTGTAGCCGGCGATGAAGTCGTGGGCGTCGCCGCGCTTCACTTTCCTGGCGGTGCGGCCGATGACGACCGCCAGCTCGCACTCATAGTGCATGAACTGCACGCCGGCGGGCCGGCGCGTGGTCTGCCGGTGGCCGATGAGCGCGCCTTCGCCCTTGACGAAGACCAGCGGCTCCTCGGGCGCCTTGAATTCCAGCTCCTTCGCGTGGTCGGCGTAGTTCAGCCCCAGCGCGAGGATGGTGCGCGGACGCGTGGGTGAGGCGAGAGGCGCCAGCGGCGGCAGCCACTGCACCGCGTCGAAGGCGGCGGTGCGGCCGTCGGCCAGCAGCAGCTGCCCGTCGCGTTCGGTGGCGTCGAAGGTCCGTCCCTCGAAGACGACGCGTGCGTGCTTCATGCGGCCTCCTGCACCAGCGTGTTGGCCAGCGGCTCGAAGCCCGGTGCCGTGATCTCGATGCGCTGCCCCGCTTTCGCCAGCGGCCGGCCGGCGTTGCAGCCGAGCATCAGCACGTCGCCGGCGCGCAGCGTCATGAACTCGCCCACGTCGGCGCGCAGCTGCGCCGCGCTGCGCACCAGCTGCGAGAAGTCGGCCGTGTGGCGCAGCTCGCCGTCGATGCGCACTTCGAGCGAGAAGCCGTCCGGATCACCGCCTTCGCGCAGCGCCGGGCCGATGCCCAGGAAGCCGTCGAGGCACTTGAACTTGACGGGCGGGCGGAAGAAGCTGGCGTGCGGCACCGAGAGGTCGTTCATCAGCACGTAGCCCGCCACGCGCCCGGCCTCGCCGAACACCATGCCGATGGTGGCGCCGACCTCCACCTCGGGCACGCGCGCGGGCACCGCGATGGCGCCGCCCGAGGGCGTCCAGGTGTTGGCGGTCTTGACGTAGAGCACGGGCGCCTTCGGCGGCGCCTTGTAGGGCGGCTCGTGCATCCGTGGCGCCAGTGCGTCGAATTCGGCGCGGAAGTTCAGCAGCACGCCGTACACCGTGCCGGTGGGTAGAAAACTCATTCCTTGGCTTCCTCCGCCAGCGTGGCAGGCGCCGGCGCGGGTTGTTCGAGGGCGATCAGGTCGTCCAGCAGGGCGTAGAGCTGCGACAGCTTGGTCTTGCCGAGCGAGCGCTCCAGCCACTGGTAGTGCGCCTCGATGGTGGTCGACAGCCGCCGCACCAGCCGCTTGCCCTGCGGCGTGGCCTCGATGACGGTGCGGCGCTGGTCGGCGGCGTCGCGGTGGCGGGTGATCAGCCCGTCGCGCTCCATGCGCGCCAGCACGCCGGTGAGGCTGGGGCCCAGGATGAAGGCCTCGCGCGCGACGCGGCCCGTCTCCACCGCGCCGTGCTCGCCCAGCACGCGCAGCACGCGCAGCACGCGCCACTGCTGGTCCGACAACTGCTGCTCGCGCAGGCTGGGCCGGGTGTGGGCCATCACGGCCTCGCGCGCCTGCAGGAGCAGGCGCGGCAGGTTGCGGTGCGCGAAGGACGTGTGGGTCACGGCAGGAGGCTGGCTTCGTCGATTTATTTAACATATTAAATATAGATCGGATGCAGCGTCTAGGTAGTTACCCCTGTGTCTCGATAATCACCGGATGTACATCCTGGCCACTCCCACCGTGCCGCTGCTCGGCAGCTACCGGGACGCCCTGCTGCGCGGCTGGTCGCCGGACAACCTCTCGCCCGAGCAGGCCCGGCGCCAGGAGCTGGAGCGGATCGAGGCCGACCCCGCCGGGTTCGTGGCGGGCCTGGACGACCTCGACGCCCGCGGCGGCGACCTGCGCATGCCCGACGGCTCGGCGGTGCCCCGCCTGCCCGGCTTCCGGCGCTGGGTCCTGGAAACGGAAGCGGACGGCCCTGCGCCCGCCTTCCTCGGCTCCATCGGCTTCCGGTTCGCGCGCGGCACCTCGGCGCTGCCGCCCTACTGCCTGGGCCACATCGGCTACGGCGTGGTGCCGTGGCACCGCAGGCGCGGCGTCGCCAGCTTCGCGCTGCAGACGCTGCTGCGCGAGTTGCGCTCCACGGACCTGCTGGCCGGCATGGGCTACCTGGAGCTGACGACGCAGCCGGACAACATCGCCTCGCAGCGCGTGATCGAGAAGTGCGGCGGCCGCTTCGTCGAGTCTTTCGCGACGCCGGCGCCGTACGGCGACCACACCGAGCTGCGCTACCGCATCCCCCTCGATTGACAAGCATGGCCAAGGAAAAGACGACCTACGTGTGCAGCGAATGCGGCGGCACCAGCCCGAGGTGGCTGGGCAAGTGCCCCGCCTGCGGCGCCTGGAACACGCTGATCGAGCAGGCGGCCGCGCCGGCCGGCGGCGGCGCGCAGAACAACCGCTTCGGACAGTCCTACGCCGCGCTGGCGGGCTCGTCGGAGCTGGCGGTGCTGGCCGAGATCGAGGCGGCCGACGTGGCGCGCACGCCCACCGGCATCGAGGAGCTGGACCGCGTGCTGGGCGGCGGCATCGTGGCCGGCGGCGTCACGCTGATCGGCGGCGATCCGGGCATCGGCAAGTCCACGCTGCTGCTGCAGGCCACCGACGCGCTGCAGAACGCCGGCCAGATGGCGCTGTATGTCACCGGCGAAGAGAGCGGCGCGCAGGTCGCGCTGCGCGCGCGCCGCCTCGGCCTGGAGCGCTCGCAGGTGCAGCTCATGGCCGAGATCCAGCTGGAGAAGATCCTCGCCACGCTGGACACGCACCGCCCCGCCATCGCCGTCATCGACTCGATCCAGACCATCTACTCCGACCAGCTCACCTCCGCACCGGGCTCGGTGGCGCAGGTGCGCGAGTGCGCGGCGCACCTGACGCGCTTCGCCAAGGCCAGCGGCACGGCGGTGGTGCTGGTGGGCCATGTGACCAAGGAGGGCGCGCTCGCCGGCCCGCGCGTGCTGGAGCACATGGTCGACACCGTGCTGTACTTCGAGGGCGACACGCATTCGAGCTTCCGCCTGGTGCGTGCCATCAAGAACCGCTTCGGCGCCGTCAACGAGATCGGCGTCTTCGCCATGACCGAGCGCGGCCTGCGCGGCGTGGCCAACCCGAGCGCGATCTTCCTCAGCCAGCACGAGCAGCCGGTGCCGGGCAGCGTGGTGCTGGTCACGCTGGAAGGCACGCGGCCCATGCTGGTGGAGATCCAGGCGCTGGTGGACGACGGCGGGCCGAGTCCGCGGCGCCTGTCGGTGGGCCTGGAGCGCGACCGCCTGGCGATGCTGCTGGCCGTGCTGCACCGGCACGCGGGCGTGGCCTGCATGGACCAGGACGTGTTCGTCAACGCGGTGGGCGGCGTGCGCATCAGCGAGCCGGCGGCCGACCTGTCGGTGATGCTGGCGATCGCCTCCTCGCTGCGCGGCAAGCCGCTGCCCAAGGGCTTCGTCGCCTTCGGCGAGGTGGGGCTGGCCGGCGAGGTGCGGCCGGCGCCGCGCGGGCAGGAGCGGCTGCGCGAGGCGGCCAAGCTCGGCTTCTCCATCGCCGTGGTGCCCAAGGCCAACGCCCCGAAGAAGGCGATGCGCGAGCTGGAGGGGCTCACCATCCACCCCGTCGAGCGGGTGGAGCAGGCCATCGAGCTGCTGCGCAGCATCGACGGCGACAATCGCGCCCCATGAATCTGCAGCAAATCCTGGTGCCGCTCGGCGGCCTCGTCCTGTTGATCGTCGGCTACCGCTCGTGGGGCTGGAGCGGCGTGGCGGCCGTCGCCGGTGGCATCGTCATGTTCCTGCTGCTGCACTTCACGCGCACCATGCAGGTCATGCGCCGTGCCGCCGACCGGCCCATCGGCTACATCGGCAGCGCCGTGATGCTCAACGCCAAGCTCAAGCCGAAGATGACGCTGCTGCACGTGATCGCCATGACGCGCTCGCTCGGCGAGCTGCGTTCGCCGCGCGACGAGCAGCCGGAGGTTTATCGCTGGGCCGACGGCGGCGGCTCGTACGTGGACGCCACCTTCGCCGAAGGCAAGCTGGTGCAGTGGGCGCTGACCCGGCCCGAGCCGCCGCAGGAATCGGCCGAGGAGGAAAAGGGAGAAAACGCGGCGCTGCCGCCGGCCTGAGCAGGCGCCGCGCCTAGAACGGGGCGTCCTCGGTCTGCGCCGACGCTTCCGCCGGTGCGGCCTCGGCCTTCGGCGCCGGCTGGCCCATCGCCATCTCACCGCCCAGCGCCTCCATCAGCGCCGGCAGCAGCGCGCCCAGTTCGCCGGTGACGATGGCGGCGTCGGCGTCGAAGCCTTCGTCGCCCTGCTTGGCGTCGCTGCCGCCGCCGTCGAACACGCCTTCCAGGAACTGCAGCTTGCGCAGCTGCATGCCCTCGGTCAGCTCGAAGGAGACGCGGTCCTCCCAGGTCATCGCCAGCCGCGTCGGACGCTTGCCGGCCTCGATGTGGCCGCGCACCTCGTCGATGTCCAGCGGGTGCTTGGCGTAGCGCACCACCGCCTTGGAGTCGTCGGTGGCCTTGAGCTCGCACTCGCGGTCGATGGTGAAGCCGGCCGGCGGCTCCTGCGTGGCCAGCCAGCCGGCCATGGCGCTGGCCGGCTCCACCTGGGTGTGGAAGGCCGCCACGGCGAAGCCGTCCAGCCCCTGCACCAGCGCCGTCACCACGGCGTCGGCGCGGGCCTGGTTGGAGGTGTCCAGCGTCAGCCGGCGGGCCTGCGGGTCGATCCACACGGCGACGCGCGCATGGCGGGTGAAGGCCAGCGGCAGCAGTTCCTGCGTCACGTCCTCCTTGATCTGCTTCTTCTCCTTCTTGCCGGGCGCGCGGCCGGTCTGCGCCTCGATCTGGGCGCAGCGCTCGTCCACCTTGCGGCGGATCACCGAGGCGGGCAGCGTCTTGCTCTCGATCATGTATTCGAGCAGCCACTGGCCGCCCACCGATTCGAGCAGCAGGCCATGTTCGGCGCCCCGCGGCGGCACCCAGCCGGTGGAGGACTCCTGCGAGGGGCCGCAGGGCACGAAGCGCAGGCCGTCGAGCTGCTGCTGGGCGGCGTCGAAGTCGGGGTTCCAGGAGGGTTCGATGCGGAAGGCGAGGGCGTTCTTGAAGCGGGGCACGGCGGTACGAGGGAGAGCAGAAGCGAAAGGGGGCGATTGTGCGTGCACGCCGCGGCCGGCCGGCGGTAAGCACCGGTAAAGCCCGGCGGCGCCCCGCGCCGTAAAATCGCCGGCTTCCCCCGAAGCCACCCCCAAGGACAACTCATGAGCGCGATTCCCTCGCTGGCCGACCGCGACGGCAAGATCTGGATGGACGGAGAACTCGTCGACTGGCGCGACGCGAAGATCCACGTCCTGACCCACACCCTGCACTACGGCTGCGGCGTCTTCGAGGGCGTGCGCGCCTACAACACCGTCAACGGCACCGCGATCTTCCGCCTGGAAGAGCACACCGAGCGCCTGTTCAACAGCGCCAAGATCCTGCGCATGAACATTCCCTTCTCCAGGGAGCAGGTGAACGAGGCGCAGAAGCAGGTGGTGCGCGAGAACAAGCTGGAAAGCTGCTACCTGCGCCCGCTGGTGTGGATCGGCTCCGAGAAGCTGGGCGTGAGCCCCAAGGGCAACACCATCCACACCATGGTCGCGGCCTGGGCCTGGGGCGCCTACCTGGGCGAGGAAGGCATGAAGCGCGGCATCCGCGTCAAGACCAGCAGCTACACCCGCCACCACGTCAACATCACCATGACGCAGGCCAAGGCGGTGAGCAACTACAGCAACTCCATCCTGGCCAACATGGAGGCCACGGAAGACGGCTACGACGAGGCCCTGCTGCTGGATTCGGCCGGCTTCGTCTCCGAGGGTGCGGGCGAGAACATCTTCGTCGTCAAGGGCGGCGTGATCTACACGCCCGACCTGTCGGCCGGCGCGCTCAACGGCATCACCCGCAACACGGTGCTGCACATCGCCAAGGACCTCGGCATCGAGGTGGTGCAAAAGCGCATCACCCGCGACGAGGTCTACATCGCCGACGAGGCCTTCTTCACCGGCACCGCCGCCGAGGTGACGCCCATCCGCGAGCTGGACCGCGTGCAGATCGGCATCGGCTCGCGCGGCCCGGTGACGGAGAAGGTGCAGAGCGCCTTCTTCGACATCGTGAACGGCAAGAACCCCAAGTACGCCCACTGGCTCACCAAGGTCTGATCCGAGAGGTCCCATGTCCGCATCGAACAGTTCCCTCGTCGACCAGGTCAAGTCCGCCGAGCGCCGCTCGCTGGTGGAACTCGCCGCCAAGGACCTGAACCACCAGGGCGGCGTCTTCTGCCCGAGCCCCAAGGCCGACATGAAGCTGTGGAACAACCACCCCCGCGTGTACCTCGACGTGGCCCGCACGGGCGAGGCGAAGTGCCCGTACTGCGGCACGGTCTACCGGCTCAAGGCGGGGGAGCACTTCGGGCACCACCACTGAGCGTCGGATGACGCTTCAAGCAAAAGGGCCGCATCGCGGCCCTTTTGCTTTTGCGGTCCGCGCCTTCCTCACGCCTCCTGCAGCGTCCCCCGCCAGCGCTTGGGCAGCAGCGGCAGCCAGGGCATGCCGGCCTCGCCGGCCATGCGCAGCACCACCATCGCGATCCACAGCAGCGACAGCCCGATCTGCGCGTCGCGCAGGGCCGAGTTGGCGCAGGTCGCCATCAGCAGGATCAGCATCGACGCGAAGGCCAGCCGACCCGTGAGGTCGGGCCGCCGCCAGCCCTGCCACACGCCGGCCAGCACCATCGCCAGCAGCGCCAGCGCGCCGGGCAGGCCGGTCTGCGAACCCATCCACAGGTAGTCGTTGTGCGGCATGTTGTAGTCGGCCAGCAGCGCCGGGCCGCGCTTGCGCCACTCGCTGTTCCACGCGCCGATGCCCCAGCCCGCCAGCGGGCGCTCGGCGATCATGCGGGCCGTCTCGGTGTACATGTAGTAGCGCACCACCCAGCTGCCCTCGGAGACGGCGCCTGCCTTGGCCGCCTCGATCTCCTGCATGCCCAGCGCCAGGCGCTGCTCGATGCCCTGCGGCGCCTTCCAGGCCGCCGCGCCCAGCACCGCGCCGCCCACCAGCAGCGCCGCCGCCAGCGTGCGCCACTGGCGGCGCCACTGGTGGATGCAGATCAGCGGCATCACCACCAGCAGCGCCAGCAGCGAGGTGCGCGAGACCAGGTTGAAGTTGATGATCACCAGCGTGATGGCCGTGATGCAGAAGGCGGCCAGCGCGGCGTACGGCCGGTGCCGCGCCAGCAGCGCCAGCCCCACCGCCGCCGCGCAGGCGCCCAGCAGCGTGAACAGCAGCGCGTTGTTGATCGACTTGTTGCCCACCAGGAAGATCACGCTGCGGAAGATGCCCGGCGGCACCGGCGGCGTGATGCCCGCCAGCACGATGAGGCCGTAGAACACCGCGATGTAGGCCACGTTGACCGCCACGATGGCCAGGAAGCCGCGCATCGCCCACTGCGCCTCCTCGCGCGTGAGCGCCAGCGCCAGCAGCACCGTCAGCGGCACGCGCAGGCCGTGCCACAGGTTCACCCCCGTCTCGGGGTAGTGCCCGCCGATGGCCAGCACCACCAGTTGCCATGCCACCAGCGCTGCCAGCGGCCACCACAGCGCGTGCGAGCGCACGCGCCGCGCCCGTTCGCGCCAGTCGCCGACGAAGAGGAAGGAGATCAGGACGAGGAAGAGGCCGAGGTAGTTCAGCCCCACCGGCATGAACACCACCGCGCCCCACAGGCAGGCCGCGGCGCGGGGGAGAAGCAATCTGCGCATCGGCGCGATTGTCTTTCAGGACCCGTCAGGCCCCCCGGGGCAGTTCGATGACGAAGCTGGCGCCGCCGCCGTCGCGGCCCTCGCAGCGCACCCGGCCACCGTGCCGCTCCACGATGGACTTGACCAGCGCCAGGCCCAGGCCGACGCCGCCCTCGCGCTCGCTGGCGCCCGGCAGCCGATAGAAGGGCTCGAAGATGCGCTCGCGCAGGGCCGCCGGCACGCCGGGGCCGCGGTCGTTCACGCGCACGCGGGCATGGGCGCCGTCGGCCGACAGCTCGGTCGCGATCTCGCCCGCGCCGTAGCGGCGCGCGTTCTCCAGCAGGTTGCGGATGGCGCGGCGCAGCAGGCGCGGCACGCCGCGCACCGTCAGCGCGTCCAGATCGGTCCGCTCGGCGATGTCCAGCTCCGCCTGCGCGCGGGCGCATTCCTCGGCGGCCAGGCCCATCAGGTCCACCGTCTCCATCGTGCCCATGTCGGCCTCGCGCGCGTCCAGCCGGCTGGCCAGCAGGATCTCGTCGATGAGCTGGTCCAGTTCGGCGATGCTGCGCGAGATCTCGACCTTGGCGGCCGGGTTGGGCTGCTGGCCCATCAGCTCCAGGCTCATGCGGATGCGCGTGAGCGGCGAGCGCAGCTCGTGCGAGGCGTTGGCCAGCAGCGACTTGTGCGAGCGCACCAGCTGCTCGATGCGCGTGGCCGCGTCGTTGAAGCGGCGCGCCAGGTCGGCCACCTCGTCCTCGCCGTCGTCGGCCGGGGCGCGGACCGCCAGGTCGCCCTCGCCGAAGCGCTGCACGCTGCGCTGCAGGCCTTCCAGGCGCGTCGTCAGCCGCCGCACGATCGGGAACAGCCCCGCCGCCGTCGCCAGCCCCACCATGCCCAGCAGCCAGAAGATGCCCGTCTGCGGATGCAGCCAGGGCGGCGGCGTCGGCCGGCGGTCGGTGCGCGGCCCGAGCTCCATGGTGAACTGCTGGCCGTCATCGAGCGTGATCTGGAACTCCAGCGGCTCGCCCGGCCGGCTGGTGCGCACCGACTTGCCGGTGGCGATCTGCTGGTCCTGCGGGTTGCGCAGCGTCACGTCGCGCGGCAGCGGCGCGCTGCGCTGCTCCTCGGCCACCTGCCAGGCCCAGCCCGCGGCCAACACGACCACGGCCACGCCGGCCAGCACGGCCAGCCAGATGCGCACGTAGAGGTGGCGGGTGAAGAGCTTGATCATCGGCCGCCGGGGTTCAGTCCTGCTGCTTGGCGAAGACGTAGCCGACGCCGCGCACGGTGAGGATGCGCTTGGGGTTCTTCGGGTCGGCTTCGATGGCGGCGCGGATGCGGCCCATGTGCACGTCGATGCTGCGGTCGAAGGCCTCCAGCTCGCGGCCGCGCACGGCCTCCATGATCTGGTCGCGCGTGAGCACGCGGCCGGCGCGCTCGGCCAGCGTCACCAGCAGGTCGAACTGGTAGGAGGTCAGCTCCGCCGGCTGGCCGCCGACGGTGACGGTGCGCGCGTCGCGGTCGATCTCGAGCGAGCCGAAGCGCATCACCGTGTTGGCCGGCGCCGCGGCGGCCATGGTCGCATCGGCCCGGCGCCGCAGCACGGCGCGGATGCGCGCCAGCAGCTCGCGCGGCTCGAAAGGCTTGGGCAGGTAGTCGTCGGCGCCCAGTTCCAGGCCGACGATGCGGTCCATCGGATCGCCCTTGGCGGTGAGCATCAGCACCGGCACCTTGCCCAGCGGCGCCGGCAGCGCGCGGATGCGGCGGCACACGTCCAGGCCGTCGGTATCGGGCAGCATCAGGTCCAGGATGACGAGGTCTGGCGGCTGGTGCTGCAGTTCCTCCAGCCCGCCGGCGCCGTCGCCGCGGTGCGTGACGGCGAAGCCCGACTGGGTCAGGTACTCGCCCACCATCTGCGCCAGGCGGGCGTCGTCTTCGATCATCAGGAGTCGGGGCGGCGTGCTCATGTGTGTTCCTTCAGCCTGTCTCGCGCTCCGGAGCGCCGGGGCGACAGTCCATGGTGCCCCGCGGCGGGAAAGTGCGCTTGAACGCTCCGTAAAGCTCCCGTAAAGCGCGGCCGCGCCGCCGCCCGCTCTCAGGGCGCCAGCCGCAGTGCCAGCGAGAGCTGCGCGTCCAGCGGCATGTGCAGCGGCGCGGCGGCGGGGCGGTCGGGCAGTTGCGCCAGCGCCTCGAACAGCGGCAGCAGGTCGCCGATGGCGTTGGGGGGCAGGGCGCGCGCCGCGTCGGAGGCCAGCGGGGCGCGCTGCGCCGGGCCGGGCACGAGCGACCAGTCCATCGCCGCCACGGTGCGCTCGTTGCGCTCGGGCGAGAGCACCAGGCCGCCGGCCAGCAGGCCCTCGCTCACGTGCACCTGCCTGAGCGGTCCCACCGCCTCGGCGTCGAAGCCGACCAGCAGCACCGGCTGCGCGTCGGCCGCGCATTGGGCGGCGGCCTCCAGCAGCGCCGCGGCGAAGCTGTGGTCGAAGCTGCTGAGCGAGTTGCTGGCCTGCATGCAGCCGGTGCCGATGGTCCAGTAGCCCACCGCCGCGTTGTGCACCGAGTTGTGGAACTTGATCGGCGAGAGCTGCGTCGGCGTGGCGGCCAGCGTGCTGCACATGTAGTCGTTGATCGCCAGGTCGCCGTGCGCGGAGGCGAACACGCAGGGCAGGTCGGCCGCCTGCCGGCCGCTGGCGGCCACCGCCGCGCCGGCCACTTCCAGCGCCAGCGCGACCGAGTCGGGCGCGCGGCGGCGCTCGGCCGGCGCCAGCACCTGGGGCGAGGGCCGGCGCGCGGGCGGGTCGGCCGGCGCGCCTTCGCCGCGGAAGGCGGCGCGGGCGACGTCCCAGCCGGGCAGGGTGGGCGCCCAGAAGGCCAGGCCCTCGATGTACAGCGTTGGTGTCTTTGCGCTCATGCCGCGGCGCCCTTTCCGAAGATGAGCGCGCAGTTGTTGCCGCCGAAGCCGAAGGAATTGGAGAGCGCGTGCCGCACCTCGCCGTGCGCCGGCGCCAGGCGGATCTGCGGGCCGCATACCGGGTCCAGCGCGGTGCTGTTGACGGTGCCCGGCATCAGGCCGGTGTCCAGCGCCAGCAGGCTGATCACCGCCTCCACGATGCCGGCGGCGCCCAGGGTGTGGCCGGTGAAGCCCTTGGTCGAGCTGGCATGCGTGCGCGCCGGGAAGCGGCGCGCCACCAGCGCGGCCTCCACCTCGTCGTTCTTGGCGCTGGCGGTGCCGTGCAGGTTGATGTAGTCGATCGCGTCGGGCGCCAGGCCGGCGCGCGCCAGGGCGTCGTTCAGCGCCCGCTCGGCGCCGGCGCCCTCGGGGTGCGGAGTGGACATGTGGTGCGCGTCGCTGGCCTCGCCGTAGCCCAGCAGGCGCGGCGCGGCGGCGCTCGCGCCCGAGCCGCCGCCGGGCCGCCCCAAGGCGGCGAGCGTGGGGGCAGTGGAAACGCGCTCCAGCAAGGCGAAGCCGGCTGCCTCGCCCAGGCTGATGCCGCCGCGCGCCACGTCGAAGGGCCGGCAGGGCTGGTCGGACACCAGTTCCAGCGAGTTGAAGCCGAACAGCACGCTGCCGCACAGCGTGTCCACGCCGCCGACCACCGCCGCGTCGGCCAGGCCCAGGCGGATCAGCCGCTCGGCCGAGGCGAACACCTTGGCGCTGGAGGAGCAGGCGGTGGACAGCGTCTCGTTCGGCCCGGCCAGGCCCAGCGCCTTCTGCACGAACAGGCCCAGCGAGTGGGTGGTGTGGATCTCGCTCCTGCGCATGGGCGCGGGCATGCGGCCCTCGGCGTCGAGCAGCGTGTAGGCCAGTTCCGTGTCGCCGATGCTGGAGGTGGAGGTGCCCATGATCACAGCCACCCGGCCGGCGCCGTAGCGCTCGCGCGCGGCCAGTGCCGCCTCCAGGAAGCCGTCGGCCCCCAGGCCGAGCCAGGCCAGGCGGTTGTTGCGGCAGTCCAGGTCGGCCAGCGCGGCCGGCAGCTGCACCGCCTCCACGCCGTCGACGCGGCCGATCCAGGTGGCCAGGCGCTGGCCGGCGGGTTCGCCGAAGTCGTTGGCGCGCAGGCCGCTGCGCGAGGCTTCGAGGCCCGAGCGCAGCGCGGCCTTGCCGACGCCCAGGGCGGTGGTGGCCGTGTAGGCCGTGACGGAAAGCGGGGGAATGGGCTGGGGCACGGTCGGAGTCCAGGGGTGGCGCGCGGGCTGGGAAAGTGCGGGCGTCCAAGCGTACCAGCCCCCGGCAGGCATGGTTTCAGGGTGATTCGCCGCCGTCCGCCGGCCCGGTGCGGGCCTTCATCCGCGACGCCAGCGCCACCAGCACCAGCACCGGCACGCCCAGCGCGGCGGTGCTGGTGAAGAAGCTGCCGTAGCCGTGGGCGTCGACGAAGGCGCCCGAGTAGCCGGCCACGAACTTGGGCAGCAGCAGCATCATCGAGCTGAACAGGGCGTACTGCGTGGCCGAGTAGCTGATGTTGGTGAGGCTGGACAGGTAGGCGATGAAGGCCGCCGAGGCGATGCCGCCGGCCAGGTTGTCGGCCGAGACCACCGCCACCAGCGCCGTCAGGTCGTGCCCGCGGGTGCCCAGCCAGGCGAACAGCAGGTTGCTCGCGGCGCTGAGCACCGCGCCCAGCATCAGCACGCGCATCACGCCCAGGCGCATCGACAGCACGCCGCCGACGAAGGCGCCGGCCAGCGTCATCACCACGCCGTAGACCTTGCTCACGGTGGCGACCTCGTCCTTGGTGAAGCCCATGTCCACGTAGAAGGGGTTGGCCATGATGCCCATCACCACGTCGCTGATGCGGTAGACGGCGATCAGCGCCAGGATCAGCGCGGCCTGCCAGCGGTAGCGGCGGATGAAGTCGGCGAAGGGCTCGACGAGGGCGCTGCGCAGCCAGTCGGCCGGGCCCTTGGCGGGCGGCAGCGCGCGCCGCGCCGGCTCGGGCGAGAAGAGCACCGTCAGCACGCCCACTGCCATCGAGGCCGCCATCACCAGGTAGGCGGTGCGCCAGCCGATGTTCTGGTAGCTGCCGGTGGTGGCGCCCTCGGCCCAGGCCGCCACCCACAGCACGCCGGCGCCGGCCCAGATCATCGCCAGGCGGTAGCCCGTCTGGTAGGCCGCGGCCAGCGCCGCCTGCTTGCGCGCCTCGGCCGATTCGATGCGGAAGGCGTCCAGCGCGATGTCCTGCGTGGCCGAGCCGAAGGCGACCAGCAGCGCGCACCAGACCATGGGCTCGAGCCCGGCGCGCGGGTCGTTCACCGCCATGCCGGCCAGCCCGGCGATCACCATCGCCTGCGCCGCCAGCAGCCAGCCGCGCCGGCGGCCCAGCAGCGAGGTGAGCGGCGGCAGCGGGAGGCGGTCCACCAGCGGCGCCCAGACCCACTTGAAGCCGTAGGCCAGGCCGACCCAGCTCAGGTAGCCGATGGTGGCGCGGTCGATGCCGGCCTCGCGCAGGCGGAAGCTCAGCGTGCCCAGCACCAGCAGCAGCGGCAGGCCGGCCGAGAAGCCGAGCGCGAACATGCGCAGCGTCGCGGGTTCGAGGTAGACCTTCAGCGTTTCGCGCCAGGGCAGCGCGGCCGCCGCCGCATCCGGGTCGGCGCGGCGGTCGGCCGCCGTGTCGGCGGCAGGGCGGGAAGAAGCGGGCATGGGCGGCCATTCTCCCCGAGCGGGCGCCGGCCTTTGGCGGCCGCGCCTTGGGTTTTCGCATCCGCGGCCCTATCTTGCGCGCATGTGCCTGCGCTGTACCTCGTCCCGGGGCGCCTCTTCGCGCGCCGCCCCCGCCTCGCCCTGGCAGGCGCGGCGCGCCTTCCTGCTCGCCGCGGCGGCAGCGGCGGCCACGCCCGCGCTGGCGCAGGTGGATGTCGGCAAGCCCTCGGCGACGCGCACCCTGGTGCCGGCCGAGACGCTGGAGCAGGCGGCCGTGCAGCAGTATGGCCAGTTGCTGCAGCAGGCCCGGGCCAAGCGCGCCCTGGTGGCCGACAGCGACCCGCGGCTGCAGAAGCTGCGCGGCATCGCCAGGAAGATGATCCCCTTCGCCGGCAAGTGGAACGAGCGCGCCGCCGGCTGGACGTGGGAGGTCAACCTCATCGGCAGCCAGCAGGTCAACGCCTTCTGCATGCCGGGCGGCAAGATCGCCTTCTTCACCGGCATCCTCGACACGCTGAAACTCGGCGACGACGAGATCGCGATGGTCATGGGCCACGAGATGGCCCACGCCCTGCGCGAGCATGCGCGCGAGCGCCTCGCCAAGACGACCGGGACCAGCGCCGCGCTGCGCATCGGCGCCTCGCTGCTGGGGCTGGGCGACTGGGGCGACCTGGCCGCGCGCGGCGGCGCGCAGGCGCTGGCGCTCAAGTTCAGCCGCGACGACGAAAGGGAGGCCGACCTGGTCGGGCTGGAACTGGCCGCCCGCGCCGGCTATGACCCCAGGGCCTCCATCAGCCTGTGGACCAAGATGGGCCAGGTAGGCAACGCCCGCGGCACGCCCGGCGCGCTGAGCTTCCTGTCCACCCACCCCACGGGGCCGGACCGCATCAAGCGGCTCGAAGCCAACGTGCCCAAGGTCGAGGGCCTGTACCGCGCCGCCACGGGCCGCGGCTGACGAGCACCCGCGCGCGCCGCGGGATTGCCGCAGTGCCGTCATGCCCGGCGGCTAGGATGAGCTCCTTCTCCTGCGCTGCGGCCGTCGGGCACCATGGCCCGCGTGCGGCCCGCGGCGTGCCGATTGCAGTCGGCGCACCCTTGTTCGTCTTCCTGTCATGGCCGCCCTCATCCGCGAACAGACCCTCGGCGAAGAGATCGCCAACGCCATCAGCCACGGGCTGGGCTGCCTGCTGGCGATCGCGTCGCTGCCCATCCTGGTGCACCATGCCGCTCTGCGCGGCGACCCGACGCAGGTCGTGGCGGCCAGCGTGTTCGCGGGCACGGCCATCCTGCTGTACCTCGTCTCCACGCTGTACCACGCGCTGCCGGCCGGCCGCGCCAAGGTCTGGTTCAACCGGCTCGACCATGCGTCGATCTACCTCTTCATCGCCGGCAGCTACATGCCCTTCGTGCTGGGCGTGCTCAAGGGCGCCTGGGGCTGGTCGCTGTTCGCCGTCGTCTGGGCCGCCGCGGCGCTGGGCGTGGGCGCCAAGCTGCTCGACCGGCTGCAGCACCCGCTGTGGTCCACCGGCCTGTACGTGGCCATGGGCTGGGTGGCGGTGGTGGCGGCGGTGCCGCTGGTCGAGCGCATGTCCGCGGCGGGGCTGTGGTGGCTGCTGGCCGGCGGCATCGCCTACACGATCGGCGCGATCGTGTTCCTGCTCGATTCGCGGGTGCGCTACGCCCACTTCGTGTGGCACCTGTTCGTGCTGGGCGGGAGCACCTGCCACTTCTTCGCGGCGCTGTGGCATGCGGGGGCGTGAGGCGACCCGGCAGGCTTCTCAGCGCTGCTGCCCCCAGCGCCGCACCGTCAGCCGCTCCAGCGTCGCGAAGCCCAGGCTCTCGACCAGCAGGCCGATGATGACCACCAGCGCGAGACCGGCGAACACGCGGTCCGTGTAGAGCTCGTTGCGGTTCTGGAAGATGAACCAGCCCAGGCCGCCCTTGCCGGAGCTGGCGCCGAACACCAGCTCGGCCGCGATCAGGGTGCGCCAGGCGAAGGCCCAGCCGATCTTCAGCCCCGACAGGATGGCCGGCAGCGCCGCCGGCACCAGGATCTGCAGCACGTAGCGCAGGCCGGTCAGGCCGTAGTTGCGGCCGGCCATGCGCAGCGTCTCGGGCACCGCCTGGAAGCCGGCGTAGGTGTTCAGCGCCAGCGGCCACAGCACCGAGTGCACCAGCACGAAGACCAGGCTGCCCTGGCCCAGGCCGAACCACAGCAGTGCCAGCGGCAGCAGCGCGATGGCCGGCAGCGGGTTGAACATCGAGGTCAAGGTGCCCAGCAGGTCACGGCCGAGCTGCGTGGAGACGGCCAGCGAGGTGAGCCCGAAGGCCAGCGCCACGCCCAGCGCGTAGCCCTGCACCAGCACGCCGAGCGAGATGGCGGTCTTGGCGAGCAGCTCGCCGCTGGCCAGCCCCTCGGCCAGCGCCCGCGCGGTGGCGGCGAAGGTGGGCAGCAGCAGGTCGTTGTCCTGCCAGCGCGCCAGCAGCTCCCACAGCAGCGCCAGCACGGCCAGGATCAGGCCCTTGCGGAGCCACGCATGGCCCCACAGGCGGGTGAGCAGGAGTAGCGGGCGTTCCACCGCAGCGGCGGTGAAGGGTTCCAGCGGCCGTTCGTACTCGGCGCGCACGGGCGGCAGCGGCGGCAGCAGGCTGCTCATGCGGCGGTCTCCGTGGCCTGCGGCTCGTGCTCGAACAGCAGGCGGTGGATGCGCTGCGCCGCGGCCTGGAAGTCGGTGCCGCCCTGGCTGGCCAGGCCGAATGCGTGGCTGTTGATCTCGGCGCGCATGCGCCCGGGGTGCGGCGAGAGCAGGGCGATGCGGCTGCCGACCACCAGCGCCTCCTCGATCGAATGGGTGACGAACAGCAGCGTGAAGCGCACCTCCTCCCACAGCGCCAGCAGCTCTTCCTGCATGCGGCGGCGGGTCAGCGCGTCCAGCGCGGCGAAGGGCTCGTCCATCAGCAGCACGCGCGGCTGCATGGCCAGCGCGCGGGCGATGGCCACGCGCTGCTTCATGCCGCCCGAGAGCTGGTGCGGATGCACGCCGGCGAACTTGGCCAGGCCCACTCGGTCCAGCCAGTGCAGGGCGCGCGCCTCGGCCTCCTTGCGGCCCAGGCTGCGCGAGGCCAGCAGCGGAAACATCACGTTCTGCTTGACCGTCTTCCACGGCGGCAACTGGTCGAACTCCTGGAAGACGACGATGCGGTCCGGCCCCGGGCCGCGCACCGCCCGGCCGTCCAGGCGCACCTCGCCCTCCACCGGCGGGATGAAGCCGGCCACCGCCTTGAGCAGCGTGCTCTTGCCGCAGCCCGACGGGCCGAGCAGCACGAAGCGCTCGGCCGCATGCACGTCGAAGCTCACGCGATGGGTGGCGCGCACCACGCGCTCGGGCGTGCGGTATTCCAGGCTGACGCCCTCCACCTGCAGCAGCGGCGCGGGGCCGGCGGCCGCGACCGGTACGGCTGCGGCCGCCGATGCGGCAACGGACGCGAAGGGCGGAGCGGTGCGCAGGGCAGCGGTGGCGGCGGTCATGGGCTCAGTTGGCAGCGGCGCCCAGCACGTCGTCGAAGAAGTAGTCCTTGACCGATTGCGGCGCGTTCCTGATGGCGCCCACGCGGTGCATGAACCGGCCCAGCACCAGCGTGTTCTGCGGCTCGGTCTTGAATTGCACCTCGGGGTTCCTGATGATGTTCAGCAGCAGCGCGCGGTCGGTCTTCGCCCCC
The DNA here is from genome assembly GCF_000745855.1 of Xenophilus azovorans DSM 13620. Taxonomy (GTDB): domain Bacteria; phylum Pseudomonadota; class Gammaproteobacteria; order Burkholderiales; family Burkholderiaceae_C; genus Xenophilus; species Xenophilus azovorans. Next base: position 47,529 of record NZ_JQKD01000035.1, on the reverse strand, counting down.
GTCACCTTCAGGTAGATGTCGGCGGCCTGCTCCGGCTGGGCTCGGATGAACGCCGCCGCCTCGTCCAGCGCGGCGACGAAGGCCTTGTAGGTCTTCGGGTTCTCGGCGCGGAACTTCTCGGTGGCGTACAGCACGGTGGCCGACGAGGGGCCGCCCAGCACGTCGTAGGACTTCAGCACGATGCGCGCGTTGGGGTTGCCCGCCAGTTCCTGCTCCTGGAAGGGCGGGTTGCCGAAGTGGGCCGTGATCTCGGTGCCGCCCTTGATGATGGCGGCCGCCGCGTCGGGGTGCGGCAGGGCCACGCTGATCCTGTCGAGCTTCGCGTATTCCTTGTCGCCCCAGAGCTTGGCCGAGGCCAGCTGCAGCACGCGCGACTGCACCGACACGCCCACGGCGGGCAGCGCGATGCGGTCCTTGTCGGTGAAGTCGGCGATGGACTTGACCTGCGGGTTGTTGGTGACGAGGTAGTAGGGGAAGTTGCCCAGCGAGGCCACGCCCTTGACGTTCTGGCGGCCCTTGGTGCGGTCCCACAGCGTGAACAGCGGCCCGACGCCGGCGCCGGCGATGTCGATGCTGCCCGACAGCAGCGCGTCGTTCACCGCGGCGCCGCCCGAGAGCTGCACGAACTCCACCTTGGCGTCCACGCCGGCGGCCCTGGCGTGCTTCTCGATCAGCTTCTGTTCCTGCGCCACGTTGAGCAGCAGGTAGACGATGCCGAACTGCTGGGCGATGCGGATCTGTCCTTCGGCATGGGCGGCGAGCGAGGCGGTGGCGAGGCCGAAGGTGGCGGCGAGGGCCGCGGCGCGGCGGGTGATGGATTTCATGGCGAAGGTCTTGGGGTGGAAATGAGAAGTGAAGGGCGCTTCATGCGGAGAGACGTTTGATCCTCAAACACCGTTCGGGCTGAGCTTGTCGAAGCCTCGCGCCGCGCTTCGGCAGGCTCAGCGTGAACGGGGCATCGCGGTGGAACGCACGGCCTTTTCAGAACGGCGCATCGCCCTCGATGGTCGTGCGGTACAGCTTGCGCGGCAGGTGGTCGGGCGTGCCGGCCGCCAGGTGCATCACCGAGCGGTTGTCCCAGAACACCAGGTCGTGCGGCTGCCATCGATGGCGATAGAGAAATTCCGGTCTCGTGCTCGCGGCGAACAGCTCGTCCAGCACCGCCCGGCTCTCGTCCTCGGGCAGGCCGACGATGCGCGTCGTGAAGTGCTCGCTGACGAACAGCGCCTTGCGGCCCGTCTCGGGGTGCGTGCGCACCACGGGATGCACGGTGGGCTTCACTTCCTCCAGCTGCGCCGGCGTGAGCGCGGGCCGCCACGGGCTGCGCGCGCGCAGCTCCTCGTACTTCGCCAGGTAGCTGTGCTCGGCGCGAAGCCCGGCGATCGCCGTCTTCAGCGCCTCGGGCAGCGCGTCGTAGGCGGCATGCTGGTCGGCGAACAGCGTGTCGCCGCCCTCGGCGGGCAGGGTCTGCGCATGCAGCAGCGAGCCGAGGCTGGGCCTGTCCTTGTACGAGAGGTCCGAGTGCCAGAAGTGGCCGGCATCGCCCAGGCCGATGGGCTCGCCGTTCTCCTTGATGTTCGAGACGATCAGCACCTCCGGGTGGCCGGCGAGCTGGAACTTCTTCTGCACGTGGATCTGCAGCGGGCCGAAGCGGCGGCTGAAGGCCACCTGCTGCGCGGGCGTGATGCGCTGGCCGCGGAACACGACGACGTGATGCGCCAGGTGCGCGCGGTGCAGGCGATCGATGTCTTGCTGCGCGAGCGGGCGGGACAGGTCCAGCCCCAACACCTCGGCCGCGAAGCTGCCGGGCAGGGGACGGATCTCGAAGTCCTGCGTGCCGGAGGGGGCGGCCGGGGCCGTGGGGAGAGCGGACATGCAGTGCGTGAATCGGGTCGAAGCATCGCACTCTAGGCAAGGCGCCGCGGCAAGGGAACGAACGATTCGTCGGGTGCAAACAACCAAATCATCTAAGGCGGCGAGCGCCGTTGCTCATGCGGATTCGTTCCAACGCGGCGGGCCGCGGCTGCCTAGCATCGGCCTGCCTTCTTTCCTTCATGCATCCCGAGGAGCCCGACGTGTCCGCCCCATTCCATCCCGACAGCATCGACACCCGTTTCGGCGAGCTGCGCATCCGCCGCGTCGCCGGGCACATCGGCGGCGAAGTGCTCGACCTGAAGCTCGGGCCGGACCTTTCGCCGGAGCTGTTCGCGCACCTGAACGCGGCGCTGCTGGCGCACAAGGTGCTGTTCTTCCGCGGCCAGTCGCAGCTGGACGACGCCGCCCACCAGGCTTTCGGCGAGCGCTTCGGCCGCATCGTCGCGCACCCCACGGTGCCGGCGCCCGGCGGCACCAAGCTGTTCGAGCTGGACGCCTCCAGGGGCGGCGGCCGTGCCGACTCCTGGCACACCGACGTGACCTTCGTCGATGCCTTTCCCAAGATATCGATCCTGCGCGGCGTGACCATCCCGGCCTACGGCGGCGACACCGTGTGGGCCAACACCGCCCGCGCCTACGAGCGCCTGCCCGAGCCGCTCAAGCGCCTGGCGGAGCAGCTGTGGGCGGTGCACAGCAACGACTACGACTACGGCGCCGACCGCACCGAGATCTCGAAGGAGCGCCTGCGCCACCACAACGAGGTGTTCGTCTCCGCCGTGTACGAGGCCGAGCACCCGCTGGTGCACGTGCATCCCGAGACGGGCGAGCGCGCGCTGCTGCTGGGCCACTTCATCCAGAAGATCGTCGGCCTGGCGAGCACCGAGTCGCAGCGCCTGTTCGAACTGCTGCAGGCGCGCGCCATCCGGCTGGAGAACACCGTGCGCTGGCAGTGGCGGCAGGACGACGTGGCGATCTGGGACAACCGCGCCACGCAGCACTACGCGGTGAACGACTACGGCGACCAGCCGCGCGTGGTGCGCCGCGTGACGGTGCACGGCGAGCCTGCCGTGTCGGTGGACGGCCGGCGCAGCCGCACGCGCCGCCGGCCCGAGGCCAGCAACGACGCGCAGATCGACGCGCTCATCGCCACCACGGCATGAGGACACCGCACGCCATGACTGCTTCCCAACCCACCCGCCGCCACCTGCTGGCCGCCGGCGCCGCCGTCGGCGCCTCCGCCCTGCTGCCGCGCCAGGCGCCCGCGCAGGGCGGCGCGAAGAAGTTCCAGGGCGTGACGCTGAACGTCTCCACCTTCAGCGCTGCCTACCCCAAGCTGTTGCAGCAGTGGCTGCCCGAGTTCGAGGCCGCCACCGGCGCCAGGGTGAACTACGACGCGCCCAGTTTCCCGGTCTACAACCAGCGCGCCGACCTGGAGCTGTCCACCCGCGGCGCCGCATACGACGTGGTCAACGTCACCTTCATCTACTCCAGCCGCTGGATCAACTCCGGCTGGCTCACGCCGCTGGACGACTACATCCGGAACCCCAACCTCACCGCCGCCGACTTCGACATCGACGACTTCCTGGCCGGCGCACGCGCGCCGGAGACCGGGCGCGACGGCAAGCTCTACGGCGTGCCGTGGACGGCCGAGGCGCTGCTTACCGCGTCGTCGCGCTTCGATCTCGTGCAGCAGGCCGGCCTTCAGTTTCCCGACACCACCGACGACCTGGTGAAGGTGCTGCGCGCCGTGAACAAGAAAGAGCGCGTGGCCGGCTTCGTGGCCGACAACCACTACGGCTGGACCTTCGTGCCCTACCTGCACGCCTTCGGCGGCGACGTCTTCCGCAAGGCGCCCGACGACTTGTTCCCCACGCTGGACACGCCCGAGGCGGTGGCCGCGGCCGACTACTACGCCCACCTGCTCAAGGAGTTCGGCCCCGACGGCGCCATCACCTACCAGCCCGACCAGGTGACGCAGGCGCTCAAGCAGGGCCGCGTGAACTTCACCGACTCGGGCCAGCTCCACCTGGCGCAGCTCGGCGACCCGGCCACCAGCAAGACGGTGAAGACCGTGAAGTTCGGCCTCGTGCCCAAGGGGCCGGCCGGGCGCTTCCCGGGCACGGCGGTGCACGGGCTGGGCATTCCCGCCGGGTCGAAGAACAAGGAGGCGGCCTGGGCCTTCATCCAGTGGGCGTTGTCGAAGCAGACCACCCGCCGTGCGGTGGCCGCGGGCTACGGCTCGCCGGCACGGCGCAGCGACATCGACTCCAGGGTCTTCCGCGACAAGCAGGTCATCAACGGCAGCGACCTGGCGCAGCTCGCGCTGGACTCGATCGAGCTGGCCTCGCGCACCGGGCACATGAAGTACCGCACCGTGGCCGTCTACCCGCAGGTGGACCAGCAGCTCAACAAGGCCATCGCCCTCATCGCCAGCGGGCAGGCCAGCGCGAAGCAGGCGATGCAGCAGGCGCAGGCCCAGTCCATCGCCGAGCTCAAGCGCGCCGGCCTGAGCCTGTAGCCCGATGGCATCCCTCATCGCCGCGCCGGCGGGCGGCTGGCAGGCCGAGCGGCGCCGCGCCTTCGCCCTCGGGCTGGCGCCGGCGCTGGCCGTGCTGCTGGTCATCACGCTGCTGCCGGCCGCCGCGCTGCTGGTGGGCAGCCTCACGCCGCTGTCGCTCACCGATCCGGCAGGCACCTTCCGCTTCGACGACCCGCTGGTCAACTACCGCCACCTGCTGGAGGACGAGCGCTTCCTCGGCTCCATCGGCACGCAGCTCCAACTGTCGGTGGCCAGCGTGGCGCTGCAGCTCGGCGTCGGCCTGGGCCTGGCGCTGCTGCTGGACGGCCGCTCGGCCGTGCTGCGCGCCACGCGCACCGCGTTCCTCATCCCGATGGTGCTGCCGCCCATCGTGGTGGCGCTGATCTGGAAGATCATCTACACGCCCGACGTCAGCCCCGTGCACCGCGCGCTCGAGGCCGCCGGCTGGCCGGTGCGCTCGCTCATCGCCAACCCCGACACGGCCCTGTGGGCCATCGCCTTCGCCGACACCTGGCAGTGGTTCCCCTTCACGCTGCTGATGGTGCTGGCCGCGCTGCAGACGCTGCCGGCCGACCCGGTGGAGGCGGCCAGCCTGGACGGCGCCAACCGCTGGCAGCTGTTCCGCTACATCGTCTTCCCGCACATCCGGCCGGTGCTGGTGGTGTGCGGCCTGTTCCGGCTGATCGACAGCTTCAAGGCCTTCCCGCTGATCTACGTGCTGACCGACGGCGGGCCGGGCAACGTGACCGAGGTCACCAACTACTACGGCTTCATCCAGGCCTTCAACTTCTCGTACTGGGGCTACGGCAGCGCGATCGCGATGGTGATCCTGGCCGGCGTGTTCCTGCTGAGCTGGGGCATCGGGAAGCTGGGATGGAACACCCATGAGCACCCTGACCGCTGAAGCCCCCGTCGTCCTGCCCGCGCCGGCGGAAGCCGTCGCCGAGCGCCGCCGGCGCCCGGGCTGGCTGCGCCGGCACGGCCGCGCGCTGGCGGCGCTGGCCGTGCTGGCGGGGGTGATGTTCCCCTTCCTCTGGCTGGTGCAGCTGGCCTTTCGCCCTGCGGCCGGGATCTTCGACGACGCGCTGCTGTTCACGCCCACGCTGGAGGGCTTCGCCAGCCTGCTCCAGGGCAACTTCCTGCGCTCGTTCTGGAACAGCCTGGCGGTGAGCACCCTGTCCACCGCGCTGTCGCTGGCCATCGGCGTACCGGCGGCCTACGCGCTCACGCGCTGGCGCTTCCGCGGCCGGCGCCAGGTGGCACTGTGGATCCTGGTCACACGCATGGCGCCGCCGATCGCCTTCACCATCCCCTTCTTCCTGGCCTTCCGCTGGCTCGGCCTGCAGGACACGCTCGTCGGCCTGGCGCTGGTGTACCTCACCTTCAACCTCGCCATCGTCATCTGGCTGATGCAGACCTTCTTCGAGGCGGTGCCGCCTGCCCTGGAAGAAGCGGCCTACATCGACGGCTGTGGCGTGTGGCAGGCCTTCTGGCGCATCGCGCTGCCGCTGACGGCGCCGGGCCTGGCGGCCACGGCGGTGCTGTGCTTCATCTTCTCCTGGAACGACTTCTTCTACGCCCTCATCCTCACCCGCACCCAGGCCGTCACCGCGCCGGTGGCGATCGTCAACTTCCTCCAGTACGAGGGCTGGGAGTGGGCCAAGATCGCCGCCGCCGGCACGCTGGTGGCGCTGCCGGTGGTGGTGTTCACGGTGCTGGTGCGCAGCTACCTCGTGCGCGGCCTGACGGCCGGCGGCGTGAAAGATTGAAATGAAGCACCCCCCAAGCCGCTTCGCGGCTCCCCCCTCTCTCGCCTCCGGCGGGAGGGGGGCGCACCCAGAGGCCTGGCCAAGCCAGTTCCTCGGGTGCCCTGGCATGGCCTGCTCCGCGGCCTTCGGATCAGGGAAGGCCGTTGTGTTTCATCGGCTGCGGGTGGCGCGCAACATCATGGATCACTGATATGTCTTCGTTGCAACTGCACCAGATCGTCAAGCACTACGGCGCCGCGCCGGTCATCCACGGCGTGGACATCGACATCGCCGACGGCGAGTTCGTCGCGCTGGTCGGGCCCTCGGGCTGCGGCAAGAGCACGCTGCTGCGCGCCATCGCCGGGCTGGAGGACATCAGCGGCGGCGAGATCCGCCTGGGCGGCCGCGTCATCAACGACGTGGCGCCGCGCGAGCGCAACATCGCGATGGTGTTCCAGAACTACGCGCTCTACCCGCACATGACGGTGCGCGACAACCTGGCCTTCGCCCTGAAACTGCAGGGCGTGGACAAGGCGCAGATCGCGCGCCGGGTGGAGGAGGCGGCCGAGGTGCTGGGCCTGGCCGCGCTGCTGGGGCGCCTGCCGCGCCAGCTCTCGGGCGGCCAGCGCCAGCGCGTGGCGATGGGCCGCGCCATCGTGCGCCGGCCCGAGGCCTTCCTGTTCGACGAGCCGCTGTCCAACCTGGACGCCAAGCTGCGCGTGCAGATGCGCACCGAGATCCGCGCGCTGCACCAGCGCCTGGGCACCACCACCGTCTACGTCACGCACGACCAGGTGGAGGCGATGACCATGGCCGACCGCATCGTGGTGCTCAAGGACGGGCACGTGGAGCAGGTCGGCACGCCGCTGGATCTGTACGACCGGCCGCGCAACGCCTTCGTCGCCGGCTTCATCGGCTCGCCGGCGATGAACTTCATCCCCGGCCGGCTGGCGCTGGCGGACGGCGCACGCGTGGTGCTGACCGACGACGGGCTGGCGCTCCCCCTGCCGCAGCCGCCGGCCGCGCCGGAGGGCACGCGCGTGCTCTACGGCGCGCGGCCCGAGCACTTCGCGCTCGACGGCGGCGAGGGCCTGCCGGCCGAGGTGGTGGTGGTCGAGCCCACCGGCGCCGAGACGCAGGTGGCGCTGCGGCTCGGGCACGCCGGCGGGCAGCCCATCGTGGCGGCGTTCCGCGAGCGCCTGGCGCTGCGCCCCGGCGAACGGCTGTCGCTGCGCCCGCAGGCGGCCCATGCGCACCTGTTCGACGCCGACAGCGGCGCCCGCCTGAACTGACGGGCGTCGCCTCGCTTCAGGCGATGGCGGCGTCCACTGCCTCGCGCGTGAGCGTAGGCGCGAAGGCCTCGATGAAGGCGTACACGTAGTTGCGCAGGAAGCTGCCGCGCCGCACCGCCAGCCGCGTGTGGTTGATGCCGAACAGCGCGCCGGCGTCCACGGCGCGCAGCCGCGTGTCGCGCTCGGCCTCGAAGGCCACGCCGGCGACGATGCCCACGCCCATGCCCAGCTCCACGTAGGTCTTGATGACGTCGGCGTCCATCGCCGCCAGCGCGATGTCGGCCGCCAGGCCGGCGCGGGCGAAGGCCTCGTCGATGCGGGTGCGGCCGGTGAAGCCGGCGTCGTAGGTGATGAGCGGGTGGCGCGCCAGCGCCTCCAGGCTCAGCGGGGCGCGCAGCACCGGATGGTCGGGCGGCGCGATCACCGCGTGCGTCCAGCGGTAGCAGGGCAGGGCCGCCAGCTGCGGGTAGTCGGCCAGCGCCTCGGTGGCGATGCCCACGTCGGCCTCGCCCTCGATCAGCATCTGCGCGACCTGCCGCGGCGAGCCCTGGTGCAGGTGCAGCCGCACGCCCGGGAACTGGCGGCGGAAGTCCTGCACCGCCTCGGGCAGCGCGTAGCGCGCCTGCGTGTGCGTGGCCGCGATGGACAGCCGCCCGCTGTGCTGCGCCGCGAACTCCTCGCCGGCCAGCCGCAGGTTGCGGCTTTCCATCAGCACCCGCTCGACGATGGGCAGCACGTGGCGGCCCGGCTCCGTCAGCCCGGTCAGCCGCTTGCCGGCGCGCACGAACAGCGCGATGCCCAGCTCGTCCTCCAGTTCGCGGATCTGCCGGCTCACGCCGGGCTGGGAGGTGTGCAGCACCTGGGCCGCCTCGGTGAGGTTGAAGCCGCAGCGCGCGGCCTCGCGCACCGAGCGAAGCTGTTGGAAATTCATGGGCGCGCCATTGTGCGGAGGCGCCCGGCGCAAGGGAACGATCGTTTCGTTGGTTCCTTATGAGCCGGACATCTTTGGCGCCGGCCGGCCCGGCGCCTCAGGTGCCGCCCACGTAGGGGTTGCCCTGCCGCTCCCGTCCGAAGGTGCTTTCCGGCCCGTGGCCGGGGATGAACACCGTCTCGCCGCCCATCGGCCACAGCCGCTGCACGATGCTGTCGATCAGCTGCTGGTGGTTGCCGCCGGGGAAGTCCGTGCGGCCGATGCTGCCGGCGAACAGCACGTCGCCGACGAAGGCGCGCTGCGCGCCGGGCGAGTGGAAGACCACGTGCCCCGGCGTGTGGCCCGGGCAGTGGCGCACCGCCAGCGTCTCCTCGCCCAGCGTGACGGTGTCGCCGTCGTGCAGCCAGCGCGCGGGCGTGAAGGGCTCGGCCGGCGCGAAGCCGAACATGCGGCTCTGCTCGGCGAGGCCGTCGATCCAGAACTGGTCGCCCGGGTGCGGGCCGACGATCGGCAGCGCCAGCCGCCGCGCCAGCTCGCCGGCACCGCCGGCGTGGTCGATGTGGGCATGGGTGAGCCAGATCGCCTCCAGCGTCACGCCCAGCACGCGGGCCGCCTCCACGATGCGGTCCAGCTCGCCGCCGGGATCGATCACCGCGCCCTTCATCGTCCGGTCGCACCAGACGATGGAGCAGTTCTGCTGGAAAGGGGTGACGGGCAGGGTGCGGTAGCGCAGCATGTCTTCAGGTGGTCGGAGGCATCGGGGATGCCTTGAAATGTATCTCATAGTGGACATTTCAGATGAAATGAACATAATGAGAAACACAATGCCTGCCCCCAGCCCGCCCCTGACGCCTGATTCGGCCCGCTCGCTGCAGCAGCTCGGCCATGCCTTGCGCAGCCGCCGCAAGGCCTTGCGGGTCAATGCCGTCTCGGCGGCCGAGGCCGCGCACCTGTCCCGCGTCACCCTGCACCGCATCGAAAAGGGCGAGGCTTCCGTCACCGCGGGGGCGTATGCGCAGGCCGGGTCGGCGCTCGGGCTGGCGCTGGCCTGGGTGCCGGCCGCCGGCGAGGCGGCCGCTGCGCCGGCACCCCGGCGCAAGGGCTGGCTGCCCGCCCGCGTGTCGCTGGCCGACTATCCGGTTCTGCGGCAGCTCGCGTGGCACGTCACGGGCGACCGACCGTTGACGCCGCGCGAGGCCCTGGCCATCTACGAACGCCATGCGCACCATCCGTGGCCCGAAGACATGACGCCCGAGGAGCAGGACCTCCTCGACGCCCTGCGCCTGGCCCTGGCCGATCCTTCCTCGGCCCTCGATGTTTGAGCGGCCCCACCACCGGCGCATCGGCCGCGTGCTGCAGTCGCTGGATGGCGCCGTGCTCCGCGCGCATGCCTGCCTGTTCGGCGGCGGCACCGCCATCGCGCTGCGCTTCGGCGAGTACCGGGAATCGGTCGACATGGACTTCCTCGTTTCCGACCTCGCGGCCTACCAGCAACTGCGGCTGGCGCTCACCGGCGCCCACGGGCTGGCGGTCCTCCAGCGGTCGGGCGCCACGCCCCTCGAGCGCGCCGGCGACATCCGTGCCGACCGGTACGGCATCCGCGCGCGCATCCTGGTGGACGGCCAGCCCATCAAGTTCGAGATCGTCCACGAAGGGCGCATCCTCCTGGCGCCGCCGGGCGCCGCGGACGACCTGTGCGGCGTGCCCATGCTCACCGTGCTCGACATGGCGGCGAGCAAGCTGCTGGCCAACTCCGACCGCTGGGCCGACGACGGCGTGTTCAGCCGCGACCTGATCGACCTCGCCATGATGCAGCCGCCCCTGCGCCTGCTGCGGCAGGCGCTGGCCAAGGCCGAGGCCGCCTATGGCGAGGCCGTGCCGCGCGACCTCGCGCGCGCCATCGACGGCATGCGCCAGCGTCCGGGCTGGCTGGTCCGCTGCATGCAGATGATGGACGTGCGCCGTACGCCGTCCGAGCTGTGGCAGCGCATCCGCGCGCTGCGCCGCGTCCTCGTCAGACCGTGAAGTCGTAGTCCACCGTGATCGGCGCGTGGTCGCTGAACTTGATGGTCTTGAAGATGTGCTCGCTGCGCGCCAGCTCGGCCAGCGCCGGGGTGGCCAGGTGGTAGTCCAGGCGCCAGCCCACGTTCTTGGCGTAGGCCTGGCCGCGGTTGCTCCACCACGTGTAGCAGGCGTCGGTGGTGTCGGGCTGCAGCCGGCGGTACACATCCACCAGGCCCGCGCCCTCGGCGCCGGCGTCGAGCAGGCGCGTCATCCAGGCGCGCTCCTCGGGCAGGAAGCCGCTGTTCTTCTGGTTGCTCTTCCAGTTCTTCAGGTCCGCTTCCCTGTGGGCGATGTTGATGTCGCCGCACAGGATGAACTCGCGCTCCTTCTTCAGCTGCACCAGGTGCGGGAAGAAGCCCGCCAGGAAGCGGTACTTGGCCGCCTGCCGCTCCTCGCCCGAGCTGCCGCTGGGGAAGTAGCAGCTGATGATCGAGAGCTTGCGCGCCGGCGTGTCGAAGCGCAGCTCCAGGTAGCGGCCCTCGGCGTCGAACTCCCGGTCGCCCCAGCCCACCACCACCTCGCTGGGCGCGTGCCGCGTGTAGACGGCGGTGCCGGCGTAGCCCTTCTTCTCGGCGAAGTGGAAATGGCCCGTGAGGCCCGCCATCTCCTCGAAGCGGCCCTGCACGTCGCTGGCCGAGACGCGGATCTCCTGCATGCAAATACAATCCGGCGCCGTTTCGGCGACCCAGTCGGCCACCCCCTTGGTGGCCGCCGAGCGCAGGCCGTTGAGATTGAGGCTGGTGAGTTTGAACACGTGCGAGGAATTCCGATGGCTGGTGCGGTGACGACAGGCGAGAACGGCGGCGGCGCGCTGGCCCAGGACTTCGTGCAGTTCGCGATCGAGTCGGGCGTTCTGCGCTTCGGCCAGTTCAAGACCAAGGCCGGCCGCATGAGCCCGTATTTCTTCAATGCCGGGCTGTTCGACGACGGCGCGCGCATCGCGCGGCTGGCGGAATTCTATGCAGCGCGCATCCTCGCCTCGGGCGTCGAGTTCGACATGATCTTCGGCCCCGCGTACAAGGGCATCCCGCTGGGCGCCACCGTGGCGGCCGAGCTGGCGCGGCGCGGCCGCAACGTGCCCTTCGCCTACAACCGCAAGGAGGCGAAAGACCACGGCGAGGGCGGCTCGCTGGTCGGCGCGCCGCTGAAGGGCCGGGTGCTGATCGTGGACGACGTGATGTCCGCCGGCACCGCGGTGCGCGAGTCCATCGCCCTCATCCGCGCGGCCGGTGCCACGCCGCATGCCGTCGCCATCGCGCTGGACCGGCAGGAGAAGGCCACCGAGAACGGCGCCGACGTGCCCTACAGCGCCGTGCAGTACGTGCGCAGCCAGCTCGGCATGGAGGTTGTCGCCATTGCCACCCTGGCCGACTTGCTGGACTATCTGGGCCAGCGTGCCAGCGACGAGCTGCGCACGCACCGCGAGGGAGTCCTGGCCTACCGCGCGCGCTACGGCGCCGGCTGAGGCCCGCCGAAGGCATCGAAGGAGTCGATACGCCGTGCTGTCACCTGCCGTCATCCATCATGTGCGCCCGCTGGCCAGGCTGCTGGCCGCGGCGGCCTGCCTCGCCGCCTCCGGCGCGGCGCTTGCGCAGTCCGACGGCAAGGGCGGCGTGTCCAACACCGGCAGCATCTTCAGCTGCGTCGACGCCGGCGGCCGCACCATCACCTCCGACCGGCCCATCCCGGCCTGCTTCGACCGCGAGCAGGTCGAGCTGAACTCGTCCGGCACGGTCAAGCGCCGCATCGAGCCGCGCTACACCGCCAGGGAGCGCGCCGAGATCGAGGCGCGCGCGCGCGAGGCCGAACAGGCCGCGCTGCGCCAGCGCGAGGAGCGCCGCCGCGAGCGCGCGCTGCTGGTGCGCTACCCCAGCGCCGCCACCCACGACCGCGAGCGCGCCGAGGCCCTCAAGCAGGTGGACGCCGTCATCGAGGCGGCCCGCAAGCGCCTGTCGGAACTGGGCGAGGAGCGCCGCCGCATCGACGGCGAGATGGAGTTCTACGCCGGCGACCCGGGCAAGGCCCCCGCCTCGCTGCGCCGGCAGGTCGAGGACAACGACCAGGCTGTGAAGGTGCAGAAGCGCTTCATCGGCGAGCAGGAAGAGGAAAAGCGCCGCATCGCCAGCCGCTTCGACGAGGAGCGGACCCGGCTGGTGCAGCTCTGGTCGCCCGAGAACGGCGGCCGGGCGCGGCGGCCCGCGCCCTAGCCCAGCTTCGCCTTCAGCAGTGCATTGACCTGCGCCGGGTTGGCCTTGCCCTGGCTGGCCTTCATCACCTGGCCGACCAGCGCGTTGAAGGCCTTGTCCTTGCCGGCGCGGTACTCGGCGATGTTCTTCTCGTTCTTCGCCAGCACCTCGTCGACGATCTTTTCCAGCGCGCCGGCGTCGCTCATCTGCTTGAGGCCCTTGGCCTCGATGAGCGCGTCCACGTCGCTGCCTTCGCCACTCCACAGCGCCTCGAACACCTGGCGCGCGGCGGCGTTGGAGATCGTGCCGTCGCCGATGCGGCCGATGAGCTGCGCGAGCTGGGCCGGCTTCACCGGCGCGGCCTCGATGCCGATCTCCTGCGCGTTCAGCCGCTTGGAGATCTCGCCCTGCAGCCAGTTGCTGGCGAGCTTGGGCGCGGCGCCTGCCCCCACCACCGCGTCGAAGTACGCGGCGTGGGCGGGGCTCTGCGTGAGCTGCGTGGCGTCGTAGTCCGTCAGGCCGTGCTCGCGCACGTAGCGCTCGGCCATGGCGCGCGGCAGCTCGGGCATCTCGCCCTTCACGCGCTCGATCCATTCGGCGGCGATGGCCAGCGGCGGCAGGTCCGGGTCGGGGAAGTAGCGGTAGTCGGCCGCATCCTCCTTGGTGCGCATGGCGCGCGTCTCGCCGGTGTCGGGATCGAACAGCACGGTGGCCTGCTGGATCGCGTGGCCGTCCTCCAACTGCTCGATCTGCCAGCGGATCTCGTAGTCGATCGCCTGCTGCATGAAGCGGAAGCTGTTGAGGTTCTTGATCTCGCGCCGCGTGCCGAGCGGCTGGCCCGGCCGGCGCACCGACACGTTGGCGTCGCAGCGGAAGCTGCCCTCCTGCATGTTGCCGTCGCAGATGCCGATCCAGGTGACGATCTTGTGCAGCTCCTTGGCATAGGCCACCGCCTCGGCGGTGGAGCGCATGTCGGGCTCGGTCACGATCTCCAGCAGCGGCGTGCCGGCGCGGTTGAGGTCGATGCCGCTCATGCCGACGAAGTCCTCGTGCAGCGACTTGCCGGCGTCTTCCTCCAGGTGCGCGCGCACCAGGCGCACCGTCTTCAGCTCGCCGTCGAGGTAGAAGCTCACCGAGCCGCCCTGCACCACCGGGATCTCGTACTGGCTGATCTGGTAGCCCTTGGGCAGGTCGGGGTAGAAGTAGTTCTTGCGCGCGAAGACGCTGCGCGGCGCGATGGTGCTGCCCAGCGCCAGGCCCAGCCGGATCGCGCGCTCGACGGCGCCCCTGTTCATCACCGGCAGCGTGCCGGGCAGGGCCAGGTCCACCGCGCAGGCCTGGGTGTTCGGCTCGGCGCCGAAGGCCGTGCTGGCGCGGCTGAAGATCTTGCTGGCGGTGGACAGCTGCGCGTGGGTCTCGAAGCCGATGATGACTTCGTAGCCCTGCACCAGCGGGCCGGTGGGGCGGCCCTGCTGCTGCGCCTCGAAGGTGTTCACGGTGTCGTTCATGTCAGAAGCCCTCCGGCGTCTTCCGGTGCCAGTCGGTCGCCTGCTGGAAGCGGTGCGCGGCGTTCAGCAGCTTCGCCTCGCCGAAGTAGTTGCCGATCAGCTGCAGGCCCACGGGCATGCTGCCGTCGAAGCCGCAGGGCACGCTCATGCCCGGCAGGCCGGCCAGCGAGGCCGGCAGGGTGAACACGTCGGCCAGGTAGTCGGCCACCGGGTCGCCGCCGTGCTCGCCGATCTTCCAGGCCACGGTGGGCGCGGCGGGGCCGGCGATGACGTCGCAGTCCCTGAAGGCCTGCTGGAAGTCGTCGGCGATCATGCGGCGCACCTTCTGCGCCTGCAGGTAGTAGGCGTCGTAGTAGCCGTGCGAGAGGACGTAGGTGCCGATCATGATGCGGCGCTTGACCTCGTCGCCGAAGCCCTCGGCGCGCGTCTTCGCGTACATCTCGGCCAGGTCCTTGTACTGCGCGGCGCGGTGGCCGAACTTCACGCCGTCGAAGCGGCTGAGGTTGGAGCTGGCCTCGGCCGCGGCCAGGATGTAGTAGACGGGGATCGACAGCTCGGTGCGCGGCAGGCTCACCTCCACGCGCCTGGCGCCCAGCTTCTCGTACTCGGCCAGCGCCGCCTCGATGGCGGCGCGCACGCCGGGCGCCACGCCCTCGCCGACGAACTCCTTCGGCACACCGATGCGCAGGCCCTCCAGCGAGGCATGGAGCTGGCGCGAGAAGTCCTCGGCCGGCACGTCCAGCGAGGTGGAGTCGCGGTCCGGGTCGGGCCCGCACATCGCGGACAGCAGCAGGGCGCAGTCCTCGGCCGAGCGGGCCATCGGGCCGGCCTGATCCAGGCTGGACGCGAAGGCGATCATCCCGTAGCGCGAGGCGCGGCCGTAGGTCGGCTTGATGCCGGTGATGCCGCAGAAGGAGGCCGGCTGGCGGATCGAGCCGCCCGTGTCGGTGCCGGTGGCGGCCGGCGCCAGGGCGGCGGCCACGGCCACCGCGCTGCCGCCGGAGGAGCCGCCGGGCACGCGCTCGCGGTCCCAGGGGTTGCGCACGGGCGAGACGGCGTCCAGGCCGGCCGCCGGCACGGCGACGTTCTCGTTGGCCGAGCCCATCGCGAACTCGTCGCAGCTCAGCTTGCCCAGCGTGACCATGCCGGCCCCGGCCAGCTTGCGCACCACCGTGGCGTCGAAGGGCGAGCGGTAGTCCGCCAGCATGCGCGAGCCGGCGGTGCTGGGCCAGCCGGTGGTGACGAAGATGTCCTTGTGGGCGATCGGCACGCCCGCCAGCGGACCCGCCTTGCCGGCGGCCAGGGCGGCGTCGGCGGCCCGGGCCTGGGCCAGGGTGGCCTCTTCGTCGACGGACACGAAGGCGGCCAGGTCCTGGTGCGCCTTCATGCGGCCCAGGAAGTGGCGCGCCGCTTCCTCGGCCGAGACCTCGCGCGCCGCCAGCGCACGGGCCAGGGCCGCCACACCCCGGTGGTGCAGGGGCGCACTCATTCGATCACCTTCGGCACGAGGAACAGGCCGTTCTCCACCGCCGGCGCGCTGCGCTGGTTGGCGGCGCGGTCGTCCGGCCCGCTGACCGCGTCCTCGCGCAGGCGCAGCGTCACGTCCTGGAAGGCGGCCACGGGGTGGGCCAGGGGCTCGGTGCCGGCGGTGTCCACCGCCTGCATGCGCTCGACCAGGCCGAAGAAGCCGTTGATCTGAGTGAGCATGCGCTCGCTTTCGTCGGAATTCAGTTGCAGCTTCGCCAGCGAGGCGATGCGCGCGATATCGGAGGAGTTCAGGGCCATCGGGATGGGCGCGTCGTCGGGGACGCCGAAAAGTGCCGCTCCGGCGCGTCGAACGGGGGGCGCCGATGGCCGGGAGCAAGGGGGAATCAGGTATTATCCGGCCTTTGCCGCAACATGCGCGAACTGGTGCCCTGACTGGCCCTGTCTTGCCGCAAGCGCAGTCAACTTCCCCCATCCAACAACAAGGGGCGACGCCCGGCCGAAGCGCCTGCCGTGCCCCCAAGGATCTGTCGCCATGTTTGGAGCCTTCCGTCGGTACTTCTCGACCGACCTCGCGATCGACCTCGGCACCGCCAACACCCTCATCTTCGCCCGCAACAAGGGCATCGTGCTCGACGAGCCCTCGGTCGTCGCCATCCGCCACGAGGGCGGCCCGCACGGCAAGAAGGTGATCCAGGCCGTGGGCCACGAGGCCAAGGCCATGCTGGGCAAGGTGCCCGGCAACATCGAGGCGATCCGCCCGATGAAGGACGGCGTGATCGCCGACTTCGTGATCACCGAGCAGATGATCAAGCAGTTCATCAAGATGGTGCACCCGCGCTCGCTGTTCACGCCCAGCCCGCGCATCATCATCTGCGTGCCCTGCGGCTCCACCCAGGTCGAGCGCCGCGCCATCAAGGACGCGGCCGAGGCGGCGGGCGCCACGTCGGTGTACCTGATCGAGGAGCCCATGGCCGCGGCCATCGGTGCCGGCCTGCCGGTCAGCGAGGCCAGCGGCTCGATGGTGGTGGACATCGGCGGCGGCACCACCGAGGTGGGCATCATCTCGCTCGGCGGCATGGTCTACAAGGGCAGCGTGCGCGTCGGCGGCGACCGCTTCGACGACTCCATCATCAACTACATCCGCCGCAACTACGGCATGCTGATCGGCGAGCCCACCGCCGAGATCATCAAGAAGAGCATCGGCTCGGCCTTCCCCGGCTCCGAGGTCAAGGAGATGGAGGTCAAGGGCCGCAACCTCAGCGAAGGCGTGCCGCGCAGCTTCACCATCAGCTCCAACGAGGTGCTGGAGGCGCTGACCGACCCGCTCAACCACATCGTCTCGGCCGTCAAGAACGCGCTGGAGCAGACCCCGCCCGAGCTGGGCGCCGACATCGCCGAGCGCGGCATGATGCTCACCGGCGGCGGCGCGCTGCTGCGCGACCTGGACCGCCTGCTGGCCGAGGAGACCGGCCTGCCCGTGCTGGTGGCCGAAGACCCGCTGCAGTGCGTGGTCAAGGGCTGCGGCATGGCGCTCGAGCGCATGGACCGGCTGGGCAGCATCTTCACGAGCGAGTAAATTTGCGCGCTGTCGCGAGCAGGCCGGACTGTGGTGGCACAGGCCGGCTTTTTGTCATCTGACTGAGCCTCTGGCGCTGCACCTCTTCTTCATCCGTCCATGCCGCTCGGCACGCTCGACAGAACCGCCCCGCCCCTGTTCAACCAGGGTCCCTCGGCCCTGTCGCGGCTGGTCTTCTTCAGCGCGCTGGCGCTGCTGCTGATGGTGGCGGACGCCCGCTTCGACATGGTCAGCCCCGTGCGCAAGGCGGTGGGCGCGGTGCTCTACCCGCTGCAGTGGCTGGCGCTCAAGCCGGTGCAGGGCGTGGTGGCGGCGGGACGCTACTTCGAGGACCTGCAGGGCGCCCAGCGCGGCGAGGCCGAGGCGCGCCGCGCCATGGTGCTGCAGGCCGAGCGCGCCAGCCAGGCCGACGCGCTGGCCGCCGACAACGCCCGGCTGCGCGCCCTGCTGGAGCTGCGCCAGAACACGACGGTGCCGGGCCGCGCCGCCGAGGTGCTGTACGACGCGGCCGACCCCTACACCCGCAAGATCGTCATCGACCAGGGGCTCACCCAGGGCATCCAGCCCGGCTCCCCGGTGATCGACGAGCAGGGCGTGCTCGGCCAGGTGACCCTGGTGCAGCCCTTCGGCAGCGAGGTGACGCTGGTGGTGGACCGCAACCTGTCCATCCCCGTGCAGAACGCGCGCACCGGCGTGCGCAGCGTGGCCTTCGGCGACGCCTCGGCCGGCGGCGCCGGGATGGAACTGCGCTTCACCTCCGCCAATGCCGACGTGCAGGAGGGCGACCTGCTCGTCACCAGCGGCGTGGACGGCGTCTACCCCGCCGGCCTGCCCGTGGCCCGGGTGGAGCGCATCGAGAAGCGCGCCGACACCCCCTTCGCCCGCATCCACTGCGTGCCGATGGCGCGCGTGGGCGCGGTGCGCTACGTGATGGTGCTCGCGCCGGTGGGCGCGGCGGCGGCCCCGGCCCCGGCCTCCGAGCCGGCGGCGCCGGAGGCCGCCTCGTCCAAGAAGCAGCCCGAAGGCCGCGCCGCCGCCCGCAAGCCCGGCCCGGGCCGCCCCGGCGAAGGGCAGTCCCCGGCCGCGGGAGGCCGCCGATGATCATGCGCCCTGGCCAGGAGCAGCTGCTGCTGCCCGTGCGGCCCACCTTCATCTGGAGCAGCCTGGCGGTGGCGCTGCTGCTGAACCTGCTGCCGCTGGGCCGCCTGGCCTGGATGCCCGACCTGCTGGCGCTGGCGCTCGTGTTCTGGAGCGTGCACCAGCCCGCGCGCATCGGCCTGGGCGCGGCCTTCGTCTTCGGGCTGGTGATGGATGTGCACCAGTCTGCGCTGCTGGGGCAGCACGCGCTGTCCTATGCCACGTTGTGCTTCTTCGCCATCACGCTGCACCGGCGGCTGCTGTGGTATCCGGTGCTGTCGCAGGCGCTGCAGCTCGTGCCGCTGTTCGCGGTGTCGCACCTGATCGAGTTGGGCATCCGCATGGTCGGCAGCGGGTTCTTCCCCGGCTGGCAGGTGATGATCGCGCCGGTGGTGGAGGCCGCGCTGTGGCCGCTGGCCACCTGGCTGCTGCTGGCGCCGCAGCGCCGCGCGCCCGAGCCCGACGACAACCGCCCCCTGTAGCAGCGCCGCGTGCATGACCGAGATCCGCAACGTCGCCGCCGACCTCGCCCGCTTCCGGCGGCGCGTGCTGGTCATCTCGCTGGCGGTGCTGGCGGCGTTCTCGCTGCTGGGGATGCGCCTGTTCTACCTGCAGGTCACCCGCCACGACGACCTGGCCGCGCAGGCCGAAAGCAACCGCACGGCGGTGGTGCCGGTGGTGCCCAACCGCGGCCTCATCCTCGACCGCAACGGCATCGTGCTGGCCTCCAACTATTCGGCCTACACCCTGGAGATCACGCCGTCGAAGGTGGGAGACCTGGAGGACACCCTCGACGAGCTGGCGCAGATCGTCGACATCCAGCCGCGCGACCGGCGCCGCTTCAAGCGCCTGCGCGAGGACTCGCGCAGCTTCGACTCCATCCCCATCCGCACCCGCCTGACCGACGAGGAGGTGGCCCGCTTCGCCGCCCAGCGCTACCGCTTCCCCGGCGTGGAGATCAAGGCGCGCCTGTTCCGCAACTACCCGAACGGCGAGCTGGCCAGCCACGTGCTGGGCTACATCGGCCGCATCAACCAGCGCGAGAAGGCCGCCATGGAGGACTGGCCCGAGGAGGACCAGGCCAACTACAAGGGCACCGACTACATCGGCAAGCTGGGCGTCGAGCAGAGCTACGAGAAGGTGCTGCACGGCCAGACCGGGGTGGAGCAGATGGAGACCTCCGCCGGCGGGCGCGCCGTGCGCCGCCTCGCCAGCCACCCCGCCACGCCCGGCGACACCGTCATGCTCACGCTCGACATCAAGCTGCAGAAGCTGGTGGAGGACATGTTCGGCGAGCGCCGTGGCGCGCTGGTGGCGCTGGACCCGCGCACGGGCGAGGTGCTGGCCTTCGTCTCCAAGCCCACCTTCGACCCCAACCTCTTCGTCGAGGGCATCGACACCGAGAGCTGGCAGGCGCTCAACGAGTCGATCGACAAGCCGCTGCTCAACCGCGCGCTGCGCGGCACCTACCCGCCCGGCTCCACCTACAAGCCCTTCATGGCGCTGGCCGCGCTGCAGCTGGGCAAGCGCGCGCCCAACGTGGTGGTGAACGACCCCGGCTACTTCACCTACGGCGGCCACACCTTCCGCAGCCACGAGGGCGGGCTGGGCGGCGTGGACATGGTCCGCGCCATCCAGTATTCGAGCAACACCTACTTCTATTCGCTGGCGGTGGAGATGGGCGTGGACGCGATCCACGACTTCATGAAGCCGCTGGGCTTCGGGCAGGTCACCGGCATCGACCTGGGCGGCGAGGTGCGCGGCGTGCTGCCCAGCACCGAGTGGAAGCGCAACAACTACAAGCGCCCCGAGCTGAAGAAGTGGTACGCGGGCGAGACCGTGTCGCTGGGCATCGGCCAGGGCTACAACAACTTCACCATGCTGCAGCTCGCGCTGGCCGAGGCCACGCTGGCCAACGGCGGCACCCGCTACCGGCCGCACCTGGTGCGGGCCATCAAGAACACCGTCACCGGCCAGGTCGACCTGGTGCCGCAGCCGCCCGGCGAGGACCTGGGCTACCAGAAGAAGAACGTGGATGTCGTGCGCGCCGGCCTGGTGGCGGTGAACAAGGGCGGCACCGGCACGCGCGTGTTCGCCGGCGCCGCCTACACCTCGGCCGGCAAGACCGGCACGGCGCAGGCCGTCTCGCTGGGCCAGGGCGTGAGGTACAACGCCAAGGCGCTGGAGGAGCACCAGCGCGACCACTCGCTGTTCGCCGCCTTCGCGCCGGCCGAGGACCCGCGCATCGCCGTCGCGGTGATCGTGGAGAACGCCGGCTTCGGCGCCGCCCATGCGGCGCCCATCGTGCGGCGGGTGTTCGACTACTGGCTGGCCGACCAGTACCCCAATGAGCAGGACATGGCTGCCGTGCGCATCGGCAAGGCCTCCGCGCCCATCGGCAAGCCGCTGGTGGCCAGCCAGATGCCCTGGCCGCCGACCGCCGGCGGCGCCAGCACCGCGCCCTGACAGGCCCTAGCCGCGCAGGAAGGCGTCGTAGCCGGTGCGCAGGATCAGCGCGCCCACCACCCCGATGAACACCTTGCGCACGAAGCCCGCGCCGTGGCGCAGCGCGACCCGCGCGCCCAGGATGCTGCCGGCCACGTTGGCCACGGCCATCAGCAGGCCGTAGTGCCACCACACGTGCCCCTTCAGGGCGAACAGCAGCAGCGCGCCGGCGTTGGTGGTCGTGTTCAGCAGCTTGGCCGAGGCCGAGGCGTTCAGGAAGTCGTAGCCCAGCCAGCGCACGAACAGGAAGATGAAGAAGCTGCCGGTGCCGGGGCCGAAGAAGCCGTCGTAGAAGCCGATCAGCGCGCCGATGGCGGCGGTGGCCCCGATCTCCGCCCGGCCGGCCAGGCGCGGCGCATGCTCGCGCCCCAGGTCCTTGCGCGCCAGCGTGTACAGCAGCAGCCCCAGCAGGATGAAGGGCAGCAGCTTGCGCAGCGCCGCCGGCGAGACCAGCGACACCGTCCAGGCTCCGGCCAGCGCGCCGGCGAAGGCGGCCCCGATGCCCGCCCCCAGCGCCGGCCAGCGCAGGTGCACGCGCCGCGCGAACTGGGCGCCGGCCGCCGCCGTGCCCCAGACCGAGGCGCTCTTGTTGGTGCCCAGCAGGGTCGCTGCCGGTGCACCCGGAAAGGTGGCGAACAGCACCGGCACCAGCACGAGGCCGCCGCCGCCCACGATCGAATCCACGAAGCCCGCGAACAGCGAGGCCAGCCCCAGCCACCATCCTTCCATCCGGGCATTGTCTCCGGCGGTGCATCCCGTTGCGGGTGCGGAAAAAAGAAAAGCGCCGACCGGCGGCGCTTTGAAAAACGATGGGTGCCTCATGGGCGGGCACCTTGAATGATCTTGTTCTGGGGTCGGGCGGTTTGTCTCCTCGGTCCCTCGCAGAGCAACGAGGCAGGGCCCGTTGGCGAGTGCGGCGACTTTAGGGGGTGCACCGTCCCAGTGCATCGGGAATAACCCGCTGCAGAAATGTGACCGGATGTGAGCGGCCCTCCCCGGAAGGGTGCGAGTCAGCCGCCGGCGGCGTCGGCCCGTACCCAGGCGGCGGCCTTCTCGGCCATCATCAGCGTGGGGCTGTTGGTGTTGCCGCTGGTGATGGTGGGCATGGCGCTGGCGTCCACCACGCGCAGGCCCTGCACGCCGCGCACGCGCAGGCGGGCGTCGAGCACGGCCATCGGGTCGTCGGCCGCACCCATCTTCGCCGTGCCCACCGGATGGAAGATGGTGGTGGCGATGTCGCCGGCCAGGCGCGCCAGGTCCTCGTCGCTCTCGTACTGCGGGCCGGGCTTCCACTCCTGCGGCCGGTATTTCGCCAGCGCGGGCTGGGCCGCGATGCGGCGCGTCACGCGCAGCGAGTCGGCCGCCACCTTGCGGTCCGCGTCGGTGGAGAGATAGCACGGCGCGATGGCCGGGGCGTCCTCGAAGCGCGGGCTCTTGATGCGCACCGAGCCGCGGCTGGTCGGGTTGAGGTTGCACACGCTGGCGGTGAAGGCCGGGAAGCTGTGCAGCGGGTCGCCGAAGGCATCGAGCGAGAGCGGCTGCACGTGGTACTGGATGTTGGGCCAGGCGTGCCCGGGCGCGCTGCGGGTGAAGGCGCCGAGCTGCGAGGGCGCCATGCTCATCGGCCCGCTGCGGCGCAGGACGTACTCCAGCCCGATGCGCGCCTTGCCGAAGAGCGAGGAAGCCAGCACGTTGAGCGTGGGCGCGCCGTCGATCTTGAACACGGCGCGGATCTGCAGGTGGTCCTGCAGGTTGGCGCCCACGCCGGGCAGGTCGGCCACCACCGGGATGCCGTGCTGCTGCAGCAGATCGCCCGGCCCGATGCCCGAGAGCTGCAGCAGCTGCGGCGAGCCGATGCTGCCTGCGCACAGCAGCACCTCGCGCGTGGCGCTGGCCGTGACCAGCTCGCTGCCGTTCCACACCTGCACGCCGGTGCAGCGCGGCGGGCCGTCGGGCTGCGCCTCGACCACCAGCCGTGTGACCTGCGCGCCCGTCCACAGCTCGAAGTTCGGCCGTCCGTAGCAGATGGGCCGCAGGAAGGCCTTGGCCGTGTTCCAGCGCCAGCCGGCCTTCTGGTTGACCTGGAAGTAGCCCACGCCCTCGTTGCTGCCGCGGTTGAAGTCGGCGGTGTGCGGGATGCCGGCCTGCACCGCCGCCTCGGCGAAGGCGTCGAGGATGTCCCAGCGCAGCCGCTGGCGCTCCACGCGCCACTCGCCGCCGTGGCCGTGGAAGCGATCGAAGTCCGCGTCGCGCCGCGCGGCCTCGGCGGCGTCGCCCAGGTAGTGGTCCTCGTGCTGCCTGAAGGCGGGCAGCACGTTCTCCCAGCGCCAGGCGTCGTCGCCGGTGAGTTGCGCCCAGCCGTCGTAGTCGCGCGACTGGCCGCGCATGTAGATCATGCCGTTGATGCTGGAGCAGCCGCCCAGCGTCTTGCCGCGCGGGTAGCGCAGCACGCGGCCGTTCAGGCCGGCGTCGGGCTCGGTCTGGTAGAGCCAGTCGGTGCGCGGGTTGCCGATGCAGTAGAGGTACCCCACCGGGATGTGGATCCAGTGGTAGTCGTCCTTGCGCCCGGCCTCGATGAGCAGCACGCGCCGCCTCTTGTCCGCGCTCAGCCGGTTGGCCATCAGCGCGCCCGCCGTGCCGGCGCCGATGACGATGTAGTCGAAGGTGGTGTCGCTCATGGTGTCGTCTCCGGCGCCTCTTTGCGGGCTCTCTGTTCAGATGTCGTCGTCGTGGTAGCCCGATTCACGCTGGTGACGGATGGCGAGGACTTCGACATCCGACAGGTCCGCGTTCACCCGGTAAAGCGCCAGGTAGCCGGTGCTGCCGCGCTGGATCACCAGTTCGCGCAGACGCCCCGGCGCGGGCCGGCCGACGCGCGGCTGGTGTGTGAGGATGTCCAGCGCCTGGCGAATCACGTTCACGGTATCGGCGGCTGCGATGGGGTCGGTGGGAAGGAGGAAGTCGACCAGCCGCCGCAGGTCCTGGCGCGCCCGCGGACTCAGAACGAGCCGGCTCATGCGGCTTTCTTACGCCTTGTGCCCGGCTTGGCTCCCCGGCCACGCACCGGCGCAGGCTCTGGAATGACCTCGTCCGTGCCGTGCGCGCGGATGCGCGCGTGCAGCCATTCAAAGACATCTTCGGCGGCGTAGACAGGCCCACCCGCGTCGATGTCCGCCGCCGCAGCTTGCGCATCGCTGAGGAACTCCGCACGCTGCCGTCTGCGGCGCACTTCGTCTTCCAGGGCTCGCAACATGAAGGCATGCGCGGAAACGCGGTCCTCTTCGGCGAAGTGCTGGATTGTCTGCTTCAGTTCGTCGGACAGCTTGAGCGAGGTGGTGGACATGGCAACTCCTTGCGGTAACACCATGGTAGCACCCGCCTCGCGCCGCGTCACTTCGCCGTCGGCATCACGAATTCGGCCCCCTTGCCGATGCTCTCGGGCCAGCGCTGCATGATCGACTTCTGCTTGGTGTAGAAGCGCACGCCTTCCTCGCCGTAGGCGTGCATGTCGCCGAACAGGCTGCGCTTCCAGCCGCCGAAGCCGTGCCAGGCCATCGGCACCGGGATCGGCACGTTGATGCCGACCATGCCCACCTGGATGCGGCGGCCGAACTCGCGCGCCACGTTGCCGTCGCGGGTGAAGCAGGCCACGCCGTTGCCGAACTCGTGGGCGTTGATGAGGTCTACAGCCTCCTTCAGGTCCTTCACGCGCACGCAGCCGAGCACGGGGCCGAAGATCTCTTCCTTGTAGATGCGCATCTCGGGCGTGACGTGGTCGAACAGCGTGCCGCCCATCCAGAAGCCCCCGTCGCAGCCCTCGCCGGCGCGGCTGCCGTCGAAGCCGCGGCCGTCGACCAGCAGCTTCGCGCCTTCCTGCTCGCCCAGCGCGATGTAGCCGCCGATGCGCTCGTGCGCGGCCTTCGTCACGATCGGGCCCATCTCCGCCGCCAGGTTCTCGCCGTCGAGCACCTTCAGCGTCTTCGCGCGCTCGACCAGCTTGGGAATGATCCGGTCGGCCGCGTCGCCCACCAGCACCGCCACGCTGATCGCCATGCAGCGCTCGCCGGCCGAGCCGTAGCCGGCGCCGATCAGCGCATCGACCGCCTGGTCGATGTCGGCGTCGGGCATCACCACCATGTGGTTCTTGGCGCCGCCCAGGGCCTGCACCCGCTTGCCGTGGCGCGCGCCCGTCTCGTAGATGTAGTTGGCGATGGGCGTGGAGCCGACGAAGCTGACGGCCTTCACGTCGGGGTGCTCCAGCAGCGCGTCGACGGCCGCCTTGTCGCCCTGCACCACGTTGAACACGCCGTCGGGCAGGCCGGCCTCCTTCAGCAGCTCGGCGATGCGCAGCGAGGGGCTGGGGTCGATCGGGCTGGGCTTGAGCACGAAGGTGTTGCCCGCGGCGATGGCCACCGGGAACATCCACATCGGCACCATCACCGGGAAGTTGAAGGGCGTGATACCCGCCACCACGCCCAGCGGCTGGCGGATTGTCCAGTTGTCGATGCCGGTGGAGACCTGCTCGGTGTGGTCGCCCTTCAGCAGTTGCGGGATGCCGCAGGCGAACTCCACCACCTCGATGCCGCGCGTGACCTCGCCCTGCGCGTCGGTGAACACCTTGCCGTGTTCGGCGGTGATCAGGTGGGCCAGCTCGTCGCGGTGCCGGTTCAGCAGCTCGAGGAACCGGAACATCACCCGCGCGCGGCGCACCGGCGGCGTGTCGGCCCAGGCCGGGAAGGCGGCCTGCGCGGCGGCCACGGCGGCGCCCACCTGGTCGGCGCCGGCCAGCCCGGCGCGGCCGGTGACGGCGCCGGTGGCGGGGTTGGTCACGTCCTGTGCGCGGCCCGAGGCGTTGGCCACGAGGCGGCCCTGGATGTAGTGGTCGATGGCGGCGATGCTGTTCTTCACGCGCGGTCTCCGGAAAAGGGGAAGAGGGGGGTCGCGGCCAGTCTAGGACCGCCTCCGGAGCCTGCCTAGCCGCCTGCGCTTGAACTGATTGTTTGCTGTAGTGAACAATCATTCAATGGAATACCAAAAGATCGAGAGCCTGTGGACCCACCTGCACTGGCTGACGGTGCTGGCGCAGCAGGGCAGCTTCACCGCGGCCGCGCGCCGGCTCGGCGTGAGCAAGGCCGGCATGAGCCAGCGCATCGCCGAGCTGGAGCGCGAGGCCGGCGTGCCGCTGGTGCTGCGCACCACCCGCAGCGTGCGGCTCACCGAAGCCGGCCAGCGGCTGGTGGACGGCACGCGCGCCTCCTTCGACGCCATCGCCCAGAGCTTCGCCGGCGTGCGCGACCTGGCCGAGCTGCCGCGCGGCCTGCTGCGGGTGAGCGCGCCGGTGGCCCTGGCGCGCCAGCAACTGGTGCCGCGGCTGCCGGACTTCCTGCGCGCGCACCCCGAGGTGCGGCTGGAGCTGGAGCTGTCGGACCGCCTCGTCTCGCTTGCCACCGAGGGTTTCGACCTGGCCGTGCGCCACACCGCCGCGCCGCCGGACACGCACGTCGCCTGGACGCTGTGCGCCACGCGCAGCGTGCTGGTGGCCAGCCGCGCCTACCTGCGCCGGCGCGGCGCGCCGCAGCGCCCGCAGGAACTGCCGTCGCACGACTGCCTGCACTACCCGCGCGCCCGCGAGACGCCGGCCTGGCATTTCCGCCAGCGCGCCGCGCCGCGCGGGCGCGAAAGGGCCGAGCCGCCGCGCATCACCGTGCCGGTGGCCGGCCCCTTCGCCGCCAACAACAGCGAGGCGCTGCGCGACGCGGCGCTGCGCGGGCTGGGCATCGCACTGCTGCCCGACTTCAGCGCCCAGGCGGCGCTGCAGTCCGGCCGGCTGGTGGAGGTGCTGCCCGGCTGGGAGCCGGTGGGCGCCTTCGGCGAGCACCTGTTCGCCATCCGGCCCTACACGCCGCACGTGCCGCGGGCGGTGAGCGTCTTCGTCGCCTGGCTGCGCGAGGCCTTCGCCGGCGGTTTCGGGCCGCGGGCCGAAGGCGTGCGTCAGTGAAGGGCGCGGCCGCCTGTCGCCCGGCGCCGCGCCCGGCGCGGGCGGCAGGAACCAGCGGTTAGCATCACCGGCTGTTCAGCCTCAGGTCAGACAGCCCGATCCGCGTCCATGTCTTCCACCGCGCTCCGGCGATCTCCCGACGACGCGTCCCCGCGCGTCGAACGCGCCCAGGCCGGAGGCCCGGGCCCGTGGATGCCGCGCGGGCGCTGGACGGCGCTGGCCTTCTCCTCGCGGCGGCAGTGGGAGGCGCTGGAGCGCCAGCTCGACGACGCCGGCGCCGGCGGCGCCTGGGACCTGCGCGGCATCGAGCAGCTCGACCACATCGGCGCCCAGCTGCTGTGGAACCACTGGGGCCGCGCCTGGCCGGCGCAGATCGAACTCACCGAATCGCAGAAGGCGGTGCTCGACCAGGTGGAGCGCTTCGGCGCGCGGCCGCCGGAGGAGCCGGCGCCCGGCTTCTGGGACAGCCTGCGCCGCCACCTGGCCAAGGGGCCGGTGCTGTGGCGCGTGGGCAAGGAAGGCACCGCGCTGCTGGGCCAGCTCGCGCTGGACCTGCTGACGCTGCTGCGCGCGCCGCACCGCGCGCCCTGGCGCGACATCTCCGGCCACCTCTACCAGACCGGCGCCACCGCGCTGCCCATCACCGCGCTGGTGGGAGCGCTCATCGGCGTCGTGCTGGCCTACCTGATCTCCAACCAGCTGCGCAGCTACGGCGCGGAGTCCTTCGTCGTCAACATCCTCGGCCTGTCGCTGATCCGCGAGCTGGGGCCGGTGCTGGCGGCGGTGCTGATCGCAGGGCGGTCGGGCTCGGCCATCACCGCGCAGATCGGCGTGATGCGCGTGACGGAGGAGCTGGACGCCATGCGCGTCATGGGCATCCCGCACGGCTTCCGCCTGGTGATGCCGCGGGTGATCGCGCTGGCCATCGCCATGCCGCTGATCAGCCTGTGGACCTCGATCGCGGCGCTGGCCGGCGGCATGCTGGCGGCGCAGATGTCGCTGGACATCTCGCCCGAGTTCTTCTTCCGGCAACTGCCGCGCGCGGTGCCCTTCAGCAACATCGTGCTGGCCTGCGCCAAGTCGGTGGTGTTCGGCGTGCTCATCGCGCTCATCGCCTGCTACTACGGCATGCGCGTCAAGCCCAACACCGAGAGCCTGGGTCGCGGCACCACCTCCTCCGTCGTCAGCTCGATCACCATGGTGATCCTGGTCGACGCCCTGTTCGCCGTGCTGTTCCGCGGCATCGGCTTCCGTTTCTAGGGCCGGCGATGAGCGTCTCTGCCTGGCAATCCCTCGGCAACGACCATGCCGGCGTGGTCGAGATCCACGGGCTGTGGACGGTGTTCCAGAACGACGGCGGCGAGCAGGTGGTGCACCAGGACCTCGAGCTCACCATCGAGCGCGGCGAGATCCTCTCGCTGGTCGGCGGCTCCGGCACCGGCAAGACGGTGCTGCTGCGCCAGATCCTGGGCCTGCAGAAGCCCACGCGCGGCGAGGTGCGCGTGCTGGGCCGCGCGCCGGCCGAGCTCAGCGCCAAGGGCGCGGCGGTGGTGGGCATGCTGTTCCAGCACGGCGCGCTGTTCTCCGCCTTCAACGTGCTGGACAACATCGCCCTGCCGCTGCGCGAGCTGAAGCTGCTGCCCGAGGAACTGATCCGCGACGCCGCGCTGGTCAAGCTGCAGATGGTGGGCCTGGCGCCCGAGCACGCGAACAAGATGCCCTCGGACCTTTCGGGCGGCATGATCAAGCGCGTGGCCCTGGCGCGCGCCCTCATCATGGACCCGCCCCTCTTGCTGCTGGACGAGCCCACCGCCGGCCTGGACCCGGCCGCCTCGGACAGCTTCTGCGACCTGCTGCGCGGCCTGCACCGCGAGCTGGGCCTGACGGTGGTGATGGTCACGCACGACCTGGACACGCTGCTCGACCTGTCGACCCGCATCGCCGTGCTGGCCGACCGCAAGGTCATCGTCGCCGGCACCGCGCAGGAAGTGATCGCCTTCGACCATCCCTTCATCCACGATTACTTTCTCGGCGGCCGCGGCCGGCGCGCACTGCTCGCGCTGCAGGACCACACCACCGAGACGCCCTGAAAGGAAGCCAAGCCCATGGAAAACAAGTCCCATGCCCTGGCCGCCGGCGCCTTCGTGCTCGGCCTGGTGGCCGTGCTCGTCGCGCTGGTGCTCTGGTTCACGCGCGACGACACCGTGCGCAACACCTACGAGCTGTCCACGCGCGACGCGGTGAGCGGCCTGCAGCCGCAAGCGGCGGTTCGCTACCGCGGCATCGCGGTGGGCAAGGTCACCAGCATCGACTTCGACCCGGAGCACAAGGGCAACGTGCGCGTGCGCATGGCCATCGACGAGCGCGTGCCGCTCACCAAGTCCACCTTCGCCACCCTGAGCTATCAGGGCGTCACCGGCCTGGCCTTCATCGCGCTGGACGACAAGGGCGAATCGCAGGAGCCGCTGGCGCCCGACGAGGACGACCCGCCGCGCATCCCGCTCAAGCCCTCGGTGCTGGCGCAGCTGCAGGACCGCGGCGAAGCGATCCTGGGCCAGGTCGAGGAGGTCTCGCGCCGTGCCAACGCGCTGCTGAACGACCAGAACCAGCAGCGCATCGCCCAGGCGCTGGAGAGCATCGCCCAGGTGGCTGCCAGCGCCAACGAAGTCACGCGCGCCTTCGACCACACGCTGAAGAACCGCATCGACCCGGCCCTGGCCGCCATCCCGCCGCTGGCGCAGAGCGTGCGCGGCACGGCTCAGGACTTCGCGCGCGCGGCGCAGACGCTCAACACCTCGCTGACGCGCCTCAACGCGCAGGGCGGCCCGCTGGAGCGGCTGGGCAGCGGCACGGCGGCGCTGCAGCAGACGCTGGAATCCATCAACGCCACCACGCTGCCGCGCCTGAACCGCGCGGCGGACGACACCTCGCTGGCCGCGCGCCGCGTCGGCCGCATGGCCGACGCCATCGCCGACAGCCCGCAGTCGCTGATCTACGGCAACGGCGTCGCCGCGCCGGGCCCGGGCGAGGCGGGCTTCGTCGCGCCGGCCCCGCGGCAGCCCTGAACGGAGAAAAGGAAGACCATGCCATCGATGTTCCTCGACAGGAAGGTGCGCGTCGCCGCCGGCCTGGCGCTCCTGCTGCTGGCCGGCTGCGGCGCACTGCCCGACAAGCCGGCCCACATCGCGCTGTACGACTTCGGGCCGGGTCCGCTGGCCCCGGCCGCCCCTGCCGTGCAGCCGCTGCCGCCCATCACCCTGGCCGACCTGGACACCAGCGCCTCGCGCCTGGAAGGCACGGCGCTGAACTACCGGCTGGGCTACGACGACCCGCAGATGCTGCGTCCCTACGCGGGCTCGCGCTGGACGCAGCCGCCCCTGCAACTGCTGCGCCAGCGGCTGCGCGATGCGCTCGGGACCCAGCGCACCGTGCTCGGGACGCTGGAAGCAGGCAACCTCGCGCGCGAAGGCCGCGGCATCGACGTGCTGCGCATCTCGCTCGACGAGTTCAGCCACTACTTCGAGTCGCCCGCCGCCAGCACGGGCCTGGTGCGCGTGCGTGCCACGCTCGTGCGCGGCTCGCCCTCCGGTGAACAGGTGCTCGGCCAGCGCGTGTTCGCCGTGCAGCGCCCGGCGCCCAGCGCCGATGCCGCCGGGGGCGCGCGCGCGCTGGCCGCGGCCAGCGAGGCGGCGATCGGCGAGATCGTGCAGTGGGTGAATCAGCAGGGACGTTGACGCTGGCCGACGGCGTTCTCCGAGAGGCCTCGCCGGGCGATGCCGAAGCCCTGGCCCGGCTCTGGCAGCGCGCCTGGCGATCGGCCAATCCGCAGGTGCACGAGGACGCCGTCGCGCCGCATGCGCATTGGCTTGAACGCGCGCGGCATGAGTTCTTCGGCGCCGCGGAATGCTGGATGGCAGGCTGTTCGGATCTGCGCGGCTTCCTGGTGATCGAGCCGGCGACACGCTATGTAGCCCAGTTGCATGTGGACCCCGCCTGGCAAGGCTGCGGCATCGGCCGCCGCCTGTTGGCGCAGGCGTGCGACCGGATGCCGCACGGGTGGAGCCTGCATGCGGCCGAAAACAACCGCAAGGCGCAGCGCTTCTATGCGGCAGCGGGTCTGCGGCCGGCCGGCCGGAGCATCCACCCCGACACCGGCCGCCACCGTGTCGAGTGGCACTGGGCACCGGCGTAACCGCCCGCTCAGCCCGCCCGCTCCAGGATCGGAAACAGCTTGCCCAGCCCGGTGGCCATCACCTCCACGGCCAGCGCGGCGAGGATCAGGCCCATCAGCCGCGTCATGACGTTGATGCCGGTCTTGCCGAGCACGCGCGAGATCGGGTCGGCCAGCGAGAAGGTGAGGGCGCTGATGACGGCGACCACCACGCCGTAGCCGACCAGCAGGCCCAGCTCCCACCAGTGGCGCGACTGGGTGGCGTAGATCACCATGGTCGAGATGGTGGCGGGCCCGGTCAGCAGCGGGATGGTCAGCGGCACCACCGCGATGGAGGCGCCCATCGCCGCCTTGGCCTCGGTGGCGCGCACCTCCTCCGCGCTGCCCTTGGCCTCGGCCGGCTGCGCGTTGAGCATCGACAGCGAGCTGATGAGCAGCAGCAGCCCGCCGCCCACCTGGAAGCTGGCGATGGAGATGCCGAAGAAGTTCAGCAGCTGCTGGCCCAGCAGCGCGCTCAGGCTGATGACCAGGAAGGCGCTGAGGGCCGACACCCGCGCGGTGCGCTGGCGCTGGGCGTGGCTGTAGCCCTGCGTGTAGTGGATGAAGAAGGGCACGATGCCCAGCGGGTTGACGATCGCCACCAGCGTGACCAGCGGCTTGATGAGGTCCATCGAGGTGGCCATCGGGTGCCTTTCAACGGCCGCCAGCCACGTCCAGCAGGGTACCGGTGGTGTAGCCGGCCTCGGGCGAGAGCAGCCACACGATGGCCGCCGCCACCTCCTCGGCCGTGCCCACGCGCTGCATCGGCACCGTCGGCGCCAGGTCGAAGGCGCGCCGCGGCAGGCCGCCGCTGGCGTGGATCTCGGTGTCGATCAGGCCCGGCCGCACCGCGTTGACGCGGATGCCCTCGGCCGCCACCTCCTTGGCCAGGCCGATGGTGAAGGTGTCGACGGCGCCCTTGCTGGCCGCGTAGTCCACGTACTGGCCGGGCGAGCCCAGCCGCGCGGCGGCGCTGCTCAGGTTGACGATGGCGCCGCCCGTCCCGCCGTGCCGGGTGCTCATGCGGCGCACCGCCTCGCGGGCGCACAGGAAGCTGCCGATCACGTTGATGCGCAGCATGCGCTCCAGCCGCTTCGCGTCCATCTCGTCCACGCGGGCGGTCGCGTCCACCACGCCGGCGTTGTTGACCAGCGCCGTCAGGCGGCCCAACTTGGCATCCACCTTGCGGAACATCGCCTCGACCTGCGCCTCGTCGCCCACGTCGGCCTGCACGGTGATCGCGCTGCCGCCCTCGGCGCGGATGCGGCGCACCACCTCGTCGGCCGCCAGCGAATGGCTGGCGTAGTTGACCGCCACCGCACAGCCCTGCCGGGCCGCCATCAGCGCCGTGGCCGCGCCGATGCCGCGGCTGCCGCCGGTGATCAAGAGCACCTGTGGTGAGTCCAAGCCTGCTTCTCCTGCACGGGTTGCGCGCCTCGGGTACAACCGAGGGCCGCCGGCATTACACCAAACCCGCGCCATGGAGACCCGCTTGAGCCGCACCGTCGACTACTACCTCGCCCCGCACAGCCCGTGGACCTACCTGGGCCACGCCCGCTTCGTGCAGATCGCCCGCGAGACGGGCGCCCAGGTGAACGTCAAGCCCATCGACCTGGCGCGCGTGTTCCCCGTCTCCGGCGGGCTGCCGCTGGCCAAGCGCCCGCCGCAGCGGCAGGCCTACCGGCTGGTGGAACTGAAGCGCTTCTCGCAGCACCTGGGCGTGCCGCTGAACCCGCAGCCGCGCCACTTCCCGGTGGCTTCGGACGACGCGGCGCGGCTGATCGCCGAGACGGCCGACGCCAAGGGCGCCGGCGCGGCCCTGCGCCTGGCCGGCGCCATCCTGGCGGCCGTCTGGGCCGAGGAGCGCGACATCGCCGACACCGCCGTGCTGGCCGACCTGCTGGCCGCGCAGGGCCTGCCCGCCGCGCTGCTGGAGGCCTCGCGCAAGCCCGGCGTGCAGGCGCGCTACGACGCCTTCACGCAGGAGGCCATCGACCTGGGCGTCTTCGGCGCGCCGACCTACGTCATCGACGGCGAGCTGTTCTGGGGGCAGGACCGGCTGGATTTCGTCGAGCGCAGGCTGCGCGGCTGAACCCCTCTTTTTTCTTCACCCTTTTCAGGAGCCAGACATGGGCCAGTTCATCGATCTCACCGCCGCCGACGGCTTCACCTTCCCTGCCTACGTGGCCGAGCCCTCGGGCGCCCCGCGCGGCGCGGTGGTGGTGCTGCAGGAGATCTTCGGCGTCAACTCGCACATCCGCAGCGTGGCCGACGGCTACGCGGCCGCGGGCTGGCTGGCCGTCGCGCCTGCCACCTTCCACCGCGTCCAGCCGGGCGTGGACCTGGGCTACGCGGAGGCCGACGTCAAGGCCGGCTCGGCGCTGAAGGCGGCCGCCGAGGCGCTGCCCTGGCCGGGCGTGCTGCAGGACGTGCAGGCCGCCATCGAATACGCGGCGCGCGCCGGCAAGGTCGGCATCGTGGGCTACTGCTGGGGCGGCCTGCTGACCTGGCGCGCGGCCTGCGAACTGAACGGCCTGGCCGCCGCGGCGCCCTACTACGGCGGCGGCATGACCGGGCCCGCGGAGGTGGCGCGCACGCCCCGGGTGCCGGTGCTGGCCCACTTCGGCCGCAAGGACCACTGGATCCCGGTGCCGGCGGTCGAGGCCTTCCAGCAGGCGCATCCGGACGCCGAGGTGCACCTCTACGACGCCGACCACGGCTTCAACTGCGACCAGCGCGGCTCCTATGACGCCGCCGCGGCGACGCTGGCGCGCGAGCGCACGCTGGCCTTCTTCGACAAGCACCTGGGCTGAGGCGCAGCGCCATGAACGCGCCGGGGCTCATGGCGGCAGCGGTCCTCGCCGTCCTGGCCGCGGCGGCCTGGCCCGCGCGCGCGGCGGACCATGCCGGCCCGGTGTTCGACACCCACCTGCATTACAACGAGGAGGCGTGGAACGGCGCGGCCGGCCCCTTCCCGCCGGCCGACGCGCTCGCGCGCATGCGGCGCAACGGCGTGCGCGCCATCGTCGGCAACTCGCGGCCCAACGAGGGCACGCGCATCGTCGCCGCGGCGCGCGAGACGGCCGCGGCCGGCGTCACCGTGGTGCCCTTCGTGCGCCTGTACCGCAACCGCGCCGACTACACCAACTGGTTCCGCGACGAGAGCATCCACGAGATGGTGCTGGCCGAACTGGCGCGCGGCACGGCCAGCGGGCCGTACCGCGGCATCGGCGAGTTCCACCTCTACGACAGCGCCAACGCCGACGGCCCGGTGGCGAAGAAGCTGATGGTGCTGGCCGAGCAGCGCGAGCTGGCCGTGCTGGCGCACGTGGACGACGTCGCGGTCGACCGGCTCATGGCGCACACGCCCTCGCAGGGGCGGGCGGTGCGCTTCATCTGGGCGCACACCGGCATCGGCGGTGCGCCCGTGGCGCGCGTGCGGCAATTGCTGGAGCGCTATCCGCGCCTGGTCGGCGAGCTGTCGTACCGGCCCGGCCTGACCTGCGCCGACGGCCAGCTGTGCCCCGAGTGGCGCACGCTCATCCTCGACTTCCCCGAGCGCTTCGTCATCGGCTCCGACACCTGGATCAACCAGCGCTGGAGCGGCTACGACGAGATCATGCAGGCCTACCGCCGCTGGCTGGGCGGCCTGCCGCCCGAGGTCGCGCAGCGCGTGGCCTGGGGCAACGCGGCGGCGCTGTTCAGCGTGCCTGCGCCGCGGCCTTGACGGCGCTGGCCGTCGCGCGCAGCGGCTTGCCGGCATAGCGGCCGCGCTGGCCGATGCGCGATTCCAGGTAGTCCAGCAGCGCGCGCTGGGCCGCGCTGTTGTGGCGCCGCTCCAGGTAGGCGGCCGAGAGCCACATGTCCGTGCGGCCGTAACCCTGCAGCACCGGCACCAGCTCGCCGTGGTCCACCTGCGGCTGCACCGCCAGCGAGGGCACGTAGATCACGCCGAACCCGTGCATCGCCACCTGGATCAGCGGCGGCCCTTCCGACGCCTCCATCCGGCTCTTCACCGGCACGTCGAGCGGCTGGCCCTCGTCCTCGAAGCGCCACACCGGATGCGCGCCGCTGCGTGTGAGCGTCAGCGCGTCGTGCTCGCGCAGGTCGTCGGGGTGGCGCGGCTTGCCGTGCTTCTTCCAGTACAGCGGCGAGGCGCACACCATCATCGGGATGCGCAGCAGCCGGCGCACGATCAGGTTCTCGTTCTCGATCGGGCCGAAGCGCAGGTGCACGTCGATGCCGTTCTCGGCCAGGTCCACCTCGTTGGACAGCTGCAGCGACACCGTCACCTCGGGGTAGAAGCCCATGAACTCCGCCAGCATGTTGGGCAGGTCGCCGCTGGCCATCGCATAGGGCGCCGCGATGCGCAGCCGCCCACGCGGCGTGCTGGCGCGCTCGGCCAGCTCGGCCTGCGTCAGCTCGACCATCTCCAGCATCGGCGCGCTGCGCGCCAGCAGCAGCTCGCCCGCGTCGGTCAGGCTCACGGAGCGGGTGGAGCGGTTGAGCAGGCGCACGTCGAAGCGCGTCTCCAGCTCCGCCACGTACTTGCTCACCGTGGCCTTCGACATGCCCAGCCGCTTGGCGGCGGCGGAGAAGCTGCCGAGCGCCGCGACCTCGCGGAAGGCGCGGATCAGATCGAGGCTGTCCATGCCTTCGGTCCTTTCAAGTTCATTGTTTCCGTTTCATGAACACGGTGGTTCGGATTGTGAGGGTTTCTACCGATCTTCGCGTCCCACAATTCTTCTCACGGGCCAGCGCTTGAACGCAGACCCGAAGCGAAGCGGGCAGGTGCCTGCATCGCTCTTGTTCAAACGCCAACCATGCCAACAAGGAGTAAGAAATGAAGACCTCGAAGATCATCGCCGCTGCCGCCGTGTCGCTGCTGGCCGCCGTGGGCGCCGCGCAGGCGGAGGAATACCAGGGCGTGCTGAGCATCGACTCGACGTACAGCCGTGCCGAAGTGCAGCAGCAGGCCATCGCGGCTGCGCGTCAGGGCGACGTGTATGGCGAAGCGGCCGGTGGTGCGCTGAGCGCGCCGGTGGTGGGGCAGAAGGACCGCGCGACGGTGCGAGCCGAGGCGGTGGCCGCGGCGCACAACCCGACGTCGAACCTGGACGCCAAGGCGTTCGTGAACAGCCAGATCCCCGAGCAGTACACGAACGGCAGCCTGGCCCAGCGCCGCGCCGCCGAGCGCAGCGCCGCGCTCTGATCTTCCGACCTTCCTTTCTTCCACTGGAGAACATCACCATGACCCGCCAACGTCTCGTCGCCGCCCTGGCCCTGTCGCTCGTCGCCGCTGCCGGCGCCCATGCGGAAACCTATGAGGGCGTGCAGGCCCCGGTGTCGGCCCTGAGCCGCGCCGACGTGCAGGCCGAAGCCGTCCGTGCCGCGCACGCGCCGAACCAGAACGTGCCCTCCGGCTCGGTGGTGCTGGCGCCGCTGGCCAGCCCGCGCGACCGCGCGCTGGTGCAGGCCGAGGCCGTCCGCGCTGCCGCCGCGCCCGACCAGAACGTCTCGTCCGGCTCGCGTGTCGACAGCAAGGTGATCTCCACCCTGGAGAACCCGGTCGACGTGCGCGCCCGCGCCCAGGCCGACGGCGCCCGCAAGCTGTAATCGGCTTCCGGCCCGACCGCCCGGCGGCGCCTCGTGCGCCGCCGGGCTTTTTCATCGCCGGGCCGCCCCAAGATGAAAAAGCATCCCCTCGGGGGATCGGACAAGCGCGAAGCGGTTGTCCGAGGGGCCATTTTTCATGTCCGGCCTACTTCGCGGTGCGCGCCAGGTAGCGCTTGCGCCAGAAGACGGCCGTGAGCACCACCGCGATCAGCAGCATCGACCCCATCGCGATCCAGAAGCCGTCGGCCTTGTGCACCAGCGGGATGAACTCGAAGTTCATGCCGAAGATGCCGGCGATCAGGTTCAGCGGCAGGAACACCGCGGTGAGCACCGTCAGCACCCGCATGATGTCGTTGGTGCGGTGGCTCTGCACGCTGAAGTGCAGTTGCACGGCGGTCTCGGCGTTCTGCTCCAGCCGGCGCACGTGGTGCACCACGCGCTGGATGTGCTCCAGCACGTCGCGGCTGCGCACCAGCAGCAGCTCGCGCTCGCGCGCCGCGGCCGGCGTGTCCGGCGCGGGCAGGGCGTCGAGTGCCTCCAGCCAGTCCTGCATGGCGCTGCGCTGGTCCTCGCAGATCTCGTCCAGGTGGCGCAGCGCCTGGCGCGACTGCATCAGCGCGCCCCAGTTCGAGAAGCGCGTCCTCGGGTCGATCAGCTCGGCCTGCCAGTGGTCGAGCTGGCGCGTCAGGTCGCGCCGCAAGGCCAGGTAGCTGTCGACGATCTGATTGACCACGCGCAGCATCAGGTCGGCCGGGCTGGCGGGCAGTCGCGCGGAGGTGGCGCGCACGTCCAGCGCCGGCCCCTGCGCGGCGGGCGCGCCCAGCCGCGCCGCCACGGCGTCGCGCACCGCGCCGTCCTCCGGGTGGACCGAGAGCAGCACGCGGTCGAACACGGCGAAGCCGACCGGGCGCGTGTCGATGCGCCGCAGTGCCGGCGGTCCCGCGTTGCGCAGGGCCGGCCCGGCGGCCGCCGCGTCGGCGCCGGCGGCCAGGCGGCGGATCACCAGCACGTCGTACTGCGAGGTGGCGTCGTAGTGGGAAGGAAGCTGGTCGTTGAGCAGGTCGCTCACGTGCAGGTCGACCAGCGGCGTGCCGCCCAGGCGCTGCAGCGCGCGCTGCACGTCGGCGAGCGATTCGCGCAGTTCGGTGCGCGTGAGCGACAGCCAGAGATAGCCGTCGGCCGGTGCGCCCGCGGCGGGGCAGGCGTGCAGCCCGGGCAGCTCGCGCGCCTCGGCGGGGGTGATCTCGAAGATACGCATGGTGGGCTGCCGTTATACGCCGGCGCCCGCCGCACGGGCAGGTGAAGCTACTGTTTCTGTAGCAGCCGCGCCGCATCGAGCGCGAAGTAGGTGAGGATGCCGTCCGCCCCGGCGCGCTTGAACGCCAGCAGCGATTCGAGCACCACGCCGTCATGGTCCAGCCAGCCGTTGCCGGCGGCCGCCTTGAGCATCGCGTATTCGCCGCTGACCTGGTAGGCGAAGGTGGGCACGCGGAATTCGTCCTTCACGCGGCGCACGATGTCCAGGTACGGCATGCCCGGCTTGACCATCACCATGTCCGCGCCCTCGGCGATGTCGATCGCCACCTCGCGCAGCGCCTCGTCGCTGTTGCCCGGGTCCATCTGGTAGACCTTCTTGTTGCTCCGGCCGAGGTTGGCGGCCGAGCCGACCGCGTCGCGGAAGGGGCCGTAGAAACTGCTGGCGTACTTGGCGCTGTAGGCCATGATGCGGGTGTGCACGTCGCCGCGCGCCTCCAGCGCCTGGCGCACCGCGCCGATGCGCCCGTCCATCATGTCGCTGGGCGCCACGATGTCCACGCCGGCGGCCGACTGCGCCAGCGCCTGCTTCACCAGCACCTCGACCGTCGGGTCGTTGAGGATGTAGCCGGTGTCGTCCAGCAGGCCGTCCTGGCCGTGGCTGGTGTAGGGGTCCAGCGCCACGTCGGTCATGATGCCCAGTGCGGGGAACGCCTTCTTCAGCGCCGCCACCACCCGCGGGATCAGCCCGTCGGGGTTGAAGGCCTCGGCGCCGTCCGGCGTCTTCAGCGCCGGATCGATCACCGGGAACAGCGCCATCACCGGGATGCCCAGCGCCACGCATTGCTCGGCCACCGGCAGCAGCAGGTCCAGGCTCAGCCGCTCGACGCCCGGCATGGAGGGCACGGCCTGGCGCTGCCCCTGGCCCTCCTGCACGAACACCGGATAGATCAGATCATGAGGAGTGAGCGCATGCTCACGGACCAGGTTGCGTGTGAATTCATCGCGGCGCAGGCGGCGCGGGCGGCCGGCGGGAAAGGGGGCGAGCACGGTCATGGTGAAAATTGTGCCCCAAGCCCTCCTGCCCGTCCCGCCGGCGCCGGCCTTGCTGCGGCCCGGCGGATTTGGTGATGAGGGGAAACCATCTCGTGGTGCGAAAACGTCAAAAAAAAGTTACCCCCGTGCTTGATAGGCTTTGCCGCCTTTGTTAAATTCTGTCTCGGACGGCTTGCCGTCCCCCGCTTTTCCTCCCTGAGCGGGTGCCTTGATGTGTGACAGCAAAAGGGCTTCGCAGCCCGGCGTTCAAGAACGCCGGGCTTTTTTTTGCCGAACCGCGGCGGCGCGCGGGCCGCCCCGCGGGGCGGTGACCGGTTTCTTACACTGCCGCCGATGCTCTGGATCAAGTCCTTCCACATCGTCTTCGTGGTGAGCTGGTTCGCCGGCCTGTTCTACCTGCCGCGCATCTTCGTCAACCTGGCGATGGTGCCGCCCGAATCGGTGGCCGAGCGCCAGCGCCTGCTGCTGATGGCGCGCAAGCTGATGCGCTTCACCACCCTGCTGGCGCTGCCGGCGGTGGGCTTCGGCCTGTGGCTGTGGCTGGGCTATGGCATCGGCCGCGGTCCGGGCAGCGGATGGATGCATGCCAAGCTGGCGCTGGTGCTGCTGGTGCTGGGCTATCACCACGGCTGCGGGGTGCTGCTGCGGCGCTTCGAGCAGGGCGCCGACCGGCGCAGCCACCGCTGGTACCGCTGGTTCAACGAACTGCCGGTGCTGCTGCTGCTGGGCATCGTGGTGCTGGTGGTGGTCAAGCCCTTCTGAAGCCCAGCCCCGCCTGCGCGTGACCGCGTCGCCCTCGCACAAGACCACGGCCCTGCCGCTGGCGCTCGCCTATGCGGCGCTCGTGGTCTATGCGAGCCTGTATCCCTTCGCCGACTGGCGCGACCAGGGCATCGTGCCCTGGGCCTACCTGGCGGCGCCCTGGCCGCGCTACTGGACCGGCTTCGACTTCGGCATCAACGTGGCGGGCTACGTGCCGCTGGGCTTCCTGTGCGCCCTGGCCGTGCTGCGCACCCGGCCGCAGGCCGGCGCCTGGCAGGCGGTGCTGCGCGCCACCGTGGCGGGCGCGGTGCTGGCCTTCGCGATGGAGACGCTGCAGAGCTACCTGCCGGCGCGCATCCCGTCCAACGTGGACTTGGGCCTGAACGCCCTGGGCACGCTGGTCGGGGCCGTGCTGGCGGCGGTGCTGGAGCGGCTGGGCGCGCTGGCGCGCTGGAGCCGGCTGCGCTCGGGCTGGTTCGTGCAGGACGCGCGCGGCGCGCTGCTGCTGCTGGCGCTGTGGCCGGCGGCGCTGCTTTTCCCGGCGGCGGTGCCGTTCGGGCTGGGCCAGGTCTTCGAGCGGCTGGAGTCGGCGATCGCCGGCTGGCTGGCCGACACGCCTTTCCTCGACTGGCTGCCGGTGCGGCAGTTCGAGCTGCAGCCGCTGGTGCCGGCGGTGGAGATGCTGTGCGTGATGCTCGGCGCCCTGGTGCCCTGCCTGCTGGCCTACGGCGTGGCGCGCGCCTGGCCGCGGCGCGTGGTGCTGGCCGCGCTGATGCTGGGCCTGGGGCTGGCGGCCAGCGCGCTGTCGGCGGCGCTGAGCTACGGCCCGGAGCACGCCTGGACGTGGATGGGGCCGCCGGTGCAGGTCGGCATCGTGGCGGCGGCCGTGCTGGCGCTGCTGCTGCTGCCGCTGCCGCGCCGGCTGTGCACCGCGCTGCTGCTGCTGGCGCTGTGCGTGCACCTGGGGCTGTTAAACCAGGCGCCCGAGAGCGCCTACTTCGCCCAGACCCTGGCCACCTGGGAGCAGGGGCGCTTCATCCGCTTCCACGGGCTGGCGCAGTGGCTGGGCTGGGCGTGGCCCTTCGCCGCCATCGTCTACGCCCTGGCCGCGCTGGCGCGGCGGCCCGCCCGCACGGGCATCGGGTGAATGCGGCACTCCTGGGGATGCTCTTCACGAATGCTCGCGTCGCATGCATCTGCGGGCTCGGGCGGTCTGCTTCGTTGCAAATGCTCGCAATAGCTCTGCTATTGCTGCGCTTTGCGCCTCGCAGCCCATCCCGATCCGCAGCGCATGCTTTCCGCTCGATTCATGAAGAGCATCCCTAGAATCCGACGGATGTCCCTGTCGCCCCCGCGTGACGGCGGTTACTACGCCCGCCACATCTTCTTCTGCCTCAACGAACGCAAGCCCGGCGAGGATTCGTGCGCCCGGCACAACGCGCAGGCCGGCTTCGCGCACTGCAAGGCGCGCGTCAAGGCCGAGGGCCTGGCCGGTCCGGGCCGGGTGCGCGTGAACAAGGCCGGCTGCCTGGACCGCTGCGCCGGCGGGCCGGTGGCGGTGGTCTACCCCGAGGCCGTCTGGTACAGCTTCGTCGACGAGGCCGACATCGACGAGATCGTCGAATCGCACCTCAAGAAGGGCGAGGTGGTCGAACGGCTGCTGCTGCCGCCCGACGTGGGCAGATGAGATGAACGTCCATACGGAAAAGCTGCGCCTCGAAGGCGCCGCCGGCATCGTCGAGGCGCTGCGCGACGCGCCCGCCCGGGGCGTCGCGCCGGCGGGCGTCGCGGTCATCGCCCATCCCCATCCGCTCTTCGGCGGCACCATGGACAACAAGGTGGTGCAGACGCTGGCGCGCGCCTTCGTGTCCTGCGGCTGGACCGCGCTACGCTTCAATTTCCGCGGCGTCGGCGCCAGCGAAGGCGTGCACGACGAGGGCCGCGGCGAGACGGAGGATTTCCTCGCCGTCGTGCGGCAGGCCGCGCCCGAGGGGCCGCTGGCCATCGCCGGCTTCTCCTTCGGCGCCTTCGTCGCCAGCCGTGCCATCGAGGCGCTGTGGCCGGCGCGCGGGCTGCGGGAGATCGTGCTGGTGGGCACGGCGGCGGCCCGCTTCGCGGTCGCGCCCGTGCCGGCCGACGCGCACGAGCGCACGCTGGTCGTGCACGGCGAGCAGGACGACACCGTGCCCCTGGCCGCCGTGCTGGACTGGGCCCGGCCGCAGTCACTTCCTGTCACGGTCGTCCCCGGGGGCGGGCATTTCTTTCACGGACAATTGCCGCTCCTCAAGGGGCTGGTGACCCGCCACCTGCGCGCCGGGACGCCCGACCGGGCGCACCCGTGACGCCGCCTCCCCTCCATTCCTTTCGCCGCTTCGCTTCCATGATCCGTCTGCCTGACGTGCTGCGCACGTTCGTTCTCGCGCTGGCCTGCATGGCCGCCTCCATCGCCGCCGCCCAGGCGCCCGCCGCCCCCGAGGTGGCCGCGCGCAGCTACCTGCTGATGGACATCACCTCCAACCAGCTGCTGGCGAGCAAGGACATCGACACGCCGGTCGAGCCGGCCTCGCTGACCAAGCTGATGACCCAGTACCTGGTCTTCGACGCCCTGCGTGCCCGCAAGATCAGCCTGACCCAGACGCTGCCGGTGAGCACGCGCGCCTGGAAGATGCCCGGCTCGCGCATGTTCATCGACCCCAAGATGCAGGTGCCGGTGGACGACCTCATCAAGGGCATGATCGTCCAGTCCGGCAACGACGCCACCATGGCGCTGGCCGAGGGCGTGGGCGGCACGGCCGAGCGCTTCGTCGAGCTCATGAACGAGCAGGCCAAGGCGCTGGGCATGAAGAACACCACCTACAAGAACCCCGAGGGCCTGACGGCGCCGGGCCACACGACCACGGCGCGCGACCTGAGCATCCTGGCCACGCGGCTGATGCGCGACTTCCCGGAATACCTGCACTACTACGCGATCAAGAAGTACCGCTACCCCGGCACGCCGGCCGCCAACGACACCAACCGCAACCTGCTGCTGTTCCGCGACCCGACGGTGGACGGCCTGAAGACCGGCCACACCGAGGCCGCCGGCTACTGCCTGATCGCCACGGCCAAGCGCGACTTCCCCAACCTGCCGGGCGGCCGGCGCCTGCTGAGCATCGTG
Organism: Xenophilus azovorans DSM 13620; assembly: GCF_000745855.1. GTDB lineage: Bacteria > Pseudomonadota > Gammaproteobacteria > Burkholderiales > Burkholderiaceae_C > Xenophilus > Xenophilus azovorans. The sequence goes on along the minus strand of NZ_JQKD01000035.1, from coordinate 4,627 downwards.
CTCGGCGCCGCCAGTGACAACGCGCGCGCCAACGAATCGCAGAAGCTGCTGAACTGGGGCTACACCGCCTACGACGCGGTTCGCCTGTTCGACGCCGGCCAGCCGGTGGCGACGCCGCAGGTGTGGAAGGGCAAGGCCAACACCGTCAAGCTCGGCCGCGCCGAGCCGATCGTGGTCTCCGTGCCCTCGGGCCAGGCCTCGAAGATCAAGACCCACGTGGAGCGGCCCGACCCGCTGGTGGCGCCCTTCGGCAAGAACCAGCCGCTGGGCACCCTGAAGATCACGCTGGCCGACCAGCCCCTGGCCGAGGTGCCGCTGGTGGCGCTGGAGCCCGTCGAGCAGGCGGGCATCCTGGGCCGGGCCTGGGACGCCGTGCGGCTGTGGATCAAGTGAGCGGCGAGGCCGGCGGCCGCTTCCGCGCCCCGGGCCATGCCCCTGGCGCCGGCTCGGGGGCCTGATCCCGGGCCATTTGCCGTCCGGCGCACGGCGCGCTAGAATCGCGGGCTTTTCGGAATTTTCCGAAGGGTTTCACGTTTTCGTCATTTCCCCGGTGGATCTTCGGGTCCCCGCCGTCTTTTCGGGTTCGGCCGGTCCGGGGGTGTTTTTCGGAACTTATTCATTCATGCCAACCATCAACCAACTGGTGCGCCAGGGTCGCGAGGTCGAGACGACCAAGTCGAAGAGCCCTGCCATGCAGAACTCGCCGCAGCGCCGCGGCGTCTGCACCCGGGTCTACACCACGACCCCCAAGAAGCCGAACTCGGCACTTCGCAAGGTGGCCAAGGTCCGTCTGACCAACGGCTTCGAAGTGATTTCCTACATCGGCGGCGAAGGCCACAACCTGCAGGAGCACAGCGTCGTGCTGGTGCGCGGCGGCCGTGTGAAGGATCTTCCCGGCGTGCGCTACCACATCGTCCGCGGTTCCCTGGACCTGCAGGGCGTCAAGGACCGCAAGCAGGCCCGTTCCAAGTACGGCGCCAAGCGTCCCAAGAAGGCCTGACCGGCTTTCGTTTCCATCGGTGTTCGGCTGCCTGGCGGTTGGTTCGAACGTAGTGACCCGAAGCGCCATGGTGGCGCGGGTCGAGTAAGTGAGGGTCCTGATGGCTCTCGCGGTGCAGCCGGAAGGCGGCGCCAACTGAAGCAAAGAGGTTCAGAAAAATGCCACGTCGTCGCGAAGTTCCCAAACGTGAAATCCTGCCGGACCCGAAGTACGGCAATGTCGAGCTGTCCAAGTTCATGAACGTGATCATGGAAGGCGGCAAGAAGGCGGTCGCCGAGCGCATCATCTACGGCGCGCTCGACTTCATCGAGAAGAAGAACCCGGGCAAGGACCCGCTGGAAGCCTTCGTCATCGCCATCAACAACGTCAAGCCGATGGTCGAGGTGAAGTCCCGCCGCGTCGGCGGCGCCAACTACCAGGTGCCGGTCGAAGTGCGCCCGGTGCGCCGCCTGGCGCTGTCGATGCGCTGGATCAAGGAAGCCGCCCGCAAGCGCGGCGAGAAGTCGATGGCCCTGCGCCTGGCCAACGAACTTATGGAAGCCACGGAAGGCCGTGGCGGCGCGATGAAGAGGCGCGACGAGGTGCACCGCATGGCCGAGGCCAACAAGGCCTTCAGCCACTTCCGCTTCTGAGCCGCGTCCCGTAGTAAACCTTCGGCTGGAGGCCCGTCCCACCCTGTGGTGGCCGGGCTTTCATCCGTTCTCCAAGACACGAAAGCCCACCATGGCCCGCAAGACCCCCATTGAGCGCTACCGCAACATCGGTATCTCGGCGCACATCGACGCCGGCAAGACGACCACCACCGAGCGCATCCTGTTCTACACGGGCGTGACCCACAAGCTGGGCGAAGTGCACGACGGCGCTGCCACGACCGACTGGATGGAGCAGGAGCAGGAGCGCGGCATCACCATCACCTCGGCGGCCGTGACCTGCTTCTGGAAGGGCATGGACATGTCCTACCCCGAGCACCGCTTCAACATCATCGACACCCCGGGCCACGTGGACTTCACCATCGAGGTGGAGCGTTCCATGCGCGTGCTCGACGGTGCCTGCATGGTGTACTGCGCCGTGGGCGGCGTGCAGCCCCAATCGGAAACCGTCTGGCGCCAGGCCAACAAGTACAAGGTGCCGCGCCTGGCCTTCGTCAACAAGATGGACCGCACCGGCGCCAACTTCTTCAAGGTCTACGACCAGATGAAGCTGCGCCTGAAGGCCAACCCCGTGCCGGTGGTGATCCCGATCGGCGCCGAGGACAACTTCAAGGGCGTGGTCGACCTGCTCAAGATGAAGGCCATCATCTGGGACGAGGCCTCGCAGGGCATGAAGTTCGACTACCAGGACATCCCGGCCGACCTGCTGGAAACCGCCAAGGAATGGCGCGAGAAGATGGTCGAGGCTGCTGCTGAGTCGAGCGAAGAGCTGATGAACAAGTACCTCGAGGAGGGCGACCTGCCCGAGGACGACATCAAGGCGGGTCTGCGCCAGCGCACGATCGCCACCGAGATCCAGCCGATGCTGTGCGGCACCGCCTTCAAGAACAAGGGCGTGCAGCGCATGCTCGACGCGGTGATCGACTACCTGCCCTCGCCGGTGGACATCCCTGACGTGGAAGGCTCCGACCCGGACAACGAGGAAAAGCACCTCGCCCGCAAGGCCGACGACAGCGAGAAGTTCTCGTCGCTGGCCTTCAAGCTGATGACCGACCCGTTCGTGGGCCAGCTGACCTTCGTGCGCGTGTACTCGGGCGTCCTGAGCAAGGGCGACACCGTGTTCAACTCGGTCAAGGGCAAGAAGGAGCGCATCGGCCGCATCGTGCAGATGCACGCCAACGAGCGTATCGAGGTGGACGAGATCCGTGCCGGCGACATCGCCGCCTGCGTGGGCCTGAAGGAAGTGACCACCGGCGAGACGCTGTGCGACGTGGCGTCGCCGATCGTGCTCGAGCGCATGTCCTTCCCCGAGCCCGTGATCGCGCAGGCCGTGGAGCCGAAGTCCAAGGCCGACCAGGAAAAGATGGGCATCGCCCTGTCGCGCCTGGCCGCCGAGGATCCGTCCTTCCGCGTGCGCACCGACGAGGAATCCGGCCAGACCATCATCGCCGGCATGGGCGAGCTGCACCTGGAAATCATCGTGGACCGCATGAAGCGCGAGTTCAACGTGGAAGCCAACGTGGGCAAGCCCCAGGTGGCCTACCGCGAAACCGTGCGCAAGACGGTCACCGACGTCGAAGGCAAGTTCGTGCGCCAGTCCGGCGGCAAGGGCCAGTACGGCCACGTGGTGTTCACGCTGGAGCCGCAGGAAGCCGGCAAGGGCTTCGAGTTCGTCGACGCCATCAAGGGCGGCGTGGTGCCGCGCGAGTACATCCCGGCGGTGGAAAAGGGCGTGATCGAGGCCCTGAACACCGGCGTGCTGGCCGGCTACCCGGTGGTCGACGTGAAGGTCACGCTGACCTTCGGTTCGTACCACGACGTGGACTCGTCCGAGCAGGCGTTCAAGATGGCCGCCATCTTCGGCTTCAAGGAAGCCGCGCGGAAGGCGAGCCCCGTCATCCTCGAGCCCATGATGGCCGTGGAAGTCGAGACGCCCGAGGACTACGCCGGCACGGTGATGGGCGACCTGTCGTCCCGCCGCGGCATGGTGCAGGGCATGGACGACATGGTCGGCGGCGGCAAGGCCATCAAGGCCGAGGTGCCGCTGTCGGAGATGTTCGGCTACGCCACCACGCTGCGTTCGATGACGCAGGGCCGCGCCACCTACACGATGGAGTTCAAGCACTACGCGGAAGCCCCGCGCAACGTGTCGGAAGCCATCGTCGCCGCGCGCGCCAAGTAAACCCGTTCTGTCTGCGATCGCGTGCCCTTCGTTGCCCGTGGCGAAGGATCGAGCAACGCGGTGCAGACGTAAAACCAACACACGGGCATTGCTCTTTGTTTGGAGTTGAGAAATGGCAAAAGGTAAGTTCGAGCGCACCAAGCCGCACGTGAACGTGGGCACGATCGGTCACGTGGACCATGGCAAGACGACGCTGACGGCGGCGATCGCCACGGTGCTGTCGGCCAAGTTCGGCGGCGAGGCCAAGAAGTACGACGAGATCGACGCGGCTCCGGAAGAAAAGGCGCGCGGCATCACCATCAACACCGCGCACGTGGAGTACGAGACGGAAAACCGCCACTACGCCCACGTGGACTGCCCGGGCCACGCCGACTACGTCAAGAACATGATCACCGGCGCTGCCCAGATGGACGGCGCCATCCTGGTGTGCTCGGCCGCCGACGGCCCGATGCCCCAGACGCGCGAGCACATCCTGCTGGCCCGCCAGGTGGGCGTGCCCTACATCATCGTGTTCCTGAACAAGTGCGACATGGTCGACGACAAGGAGCTGCTGGAGCTGGTGGAAATGGAGGTGCGCGAGCTGCTGGACAAGTACGAGTTCCCTGGCGACGACACCCCGATCATCCACGGCTCGGCCAAGCTGGCGCTCGAAGGCGACAAGGGCGAGCTGGGCGAGCAGGCCATCCTGAAGCTGGCCGAGGCGCTGGACACCTACATCCCCACGCCCGAGCGCGCGGTGGACGGTGCGTTCCTGATGCCGGTGGAAGACGTGTTCTCCATCTCGGGCCGCGGCAC
>NZ_JQKD01000034.1 GCF_000745855.1 Xenophilus azovorans DSM 13620 | reverse complement strand
AAGGGGTAGTTCTCGGCCGCGATGCCGGCCTTGGTCAGCGCGTTGAAGAGGGTGGACTTGCCCACGTTGGGCAGGCCGACGATGCCGCACTTGAGGCTCATGGAAATTCCTTTGCAAACGCCCCCTTGCGCATCGCCGCGCCCGATGCGGGCGTGGCCGGGGCACCCGGCCTGTGCCGGGCGCGGCGGGCCGGGATCCTTCAGCCTGGGCGCATCGCGCCGGCGATCCCGAGAGGGCCCGGCCCTCGTCCTGCCTGGGGGAAACTGGCGCCGATTGTATTGACCGGCGGCGCCATGGACCGCCGCGGCACCCCGGCCGTCCGGTGCCCCCGCCTCACTGCAGGACGTTGAGCACCGCGAGGCTCATCGCCTCGACCGCCGTGCGGATCGTCGGCTCGGGCACGGGGGCGAAGAAGGGCGAATGGTTGACCGGCACCGGCTTGCCCGCCTTGCGGGCCGCGGCGATGTCCCGGGGATCCAGCGCGCCGAGGCCGAAATAGAGGGAGGGCACGCCGGCCATGACGAAGTCGGAATAGTCCTCGCTGGCGGGCGTCGGCGTGGGCCGCCGCTTGACCTTGTCGCCGAACGCAGCCTGGAAGACCTCGGCGGTGCGCGCGGTCAGCGCGTCGTCGTTGATGACGGCGTTGTAGTCGTCGGTGATCCGGATGTCGGGCTCGGGCGCGCCCGCCATGTCGGCCACCGCCTTCGCGGTCCGGACGATGCCGGCGTGCAGCTTCCTGCGCACGTCCTCCTCGTAGGAGCGGACCGTGCCGCGCACCACGACGTTGTCGGGAATGATGTTGGCGGCGGTGCCGCCCTGTATCGCGCCGATCGTCACGACGCCGAAGGCGCCCGCGTCCTTCTCGCGGCTGACGACCGTCTGCACGTCGAGCACGAAGCGCGAGGCCATCACCACCGGGTCGATCGACGCGCTGGGCATGGAGCCGTGCGCGCCCTTGCCGTGGAAGCCGATCTGGAGGCTGTCGGCGCTGGAGCTGAACACGCCGGGCCGGTAGCCGATCTCTCCATACGGCCCCGGCCCGACATGGAGCGCGAAGCCGGCGTCGGGCTTGCCGAAGCGGGTGAACAGGCCGTCCTCGAGCATGCGCCGGGCGCCGTGCCCGCCCTCCTCCGCGGGCTGCCCCACGAACATGAGCGTGCCGTGCCACTGCGCCTTCGTGGCGACCAGCGCCTTCGCCGTGCCGACCCAGGCGGCCATGTGGATGTCGTGTCCGCAGCTGTGCGCGACGAAGGTCTCCTTGCCGTTCCAGACGGCCTTGCTGCGGCTGGCGTAGGACAGGCCGGTCTTCTCTTCCATCGGCAGCGCGTCGAGCTCGGTCCTGACCAGCACCATGGGCCCCGGTCCGTTGCGCAGGATCGCCACGATGCCGGTCTTGCCGACGCCTTCGGTCACCTCGAAGCCGAGGCGGCGCATCTCCGCGGCCAGCCGGCGCGCGGTCTCGACTTCCTGGAAGCTCAGCTCGGGATGGCGGTGCAGGTCCTTGTAGAGCGCATCGAGTTCGGGATAGCTCTGGTCCAGCACGGCGCCGATCTGCGCCTTCAGCGCCGGGACGTCGAGCGCGAAGCTCGGGGCGCAGCCCAGGCTGCCTGCGACGGCGATCGCCGCCAGCGCGAAACGAACACGCCTGGCGCGACGGCGCAGGCCTGCGGTGATGTGGGGCACGGTGGTCCTTTTTCTTGAGGGAGGTTGCCGATGGCTGCCGCAGGCGGCATGAGGGGGCCATCCGGGATGGCGGCACAAATAATCTTCCCAGTAAGACAATGTGTCAAGCCATCGAAAACGCTATTGGCCCATTGATCCCTCCGCGGGCCCGAAGAATCAGCGGGTATGCCGGCTTTTACCAAACTCTCACCCAATAAATACCATTCACCTTGAAGCGCCCCACGCGTTGACCGGAAGAAGGGCCAGGGAACCGCGCGGACGCCAGGCACCGCCCCCCACCTCTCGGCATCGGCTATCTTCCAGCCGGTTTCCCCGCACGCTTCGCCATGCCGCGCCTGCCTTTCCGCCCCCGCCTCGTCCTGGCGGCCCTGCCCTGCCTGCTGGCAGGCTGCGGCACGGCCAGCGCGCCCAGCCATGTGCTCTTCGGCGCCTATTTCCCGTCCTGGCTGCTGTTCGCGCTGCTGTGGGTGCTGCTGGCGGCCGGCGTGCGCGTCGCGATGGTGCTGGCGGGCGGCGGTACCCACTGGCCCTGGCCGCTGGCGCTGTGCACGGCCGCCGGCTTCCTGCTGGCGCTGGGCCTGTGGCTGCTGATGACCGGAGGCCTGCCATGAAGGCCGCCGGGCAGCCCCGCATCGCGCCCGCGCGGCGCGGCATCGTGATCGCCGTCGTGGTGCTGGCGCTGGCCGCGGGCGCCTGGGTGCTGCACCGGCGCGGCCAGGTGGTCTCCGCGGACGATGCGACGCTGGACGCCGAGGTCGTCCACATCGCCTCGACGGTGGGCGGGCGCATCGTGCGCATCGCGGTGCGCGAGAACAGCGCGGTGAAGGCCGGCGACGAGTTGTTCCAGATCGACCCCGAGCCGCTGCAACTGGCCGTCAACCAGGCCGAGGCCGACCTGGCGCTGGCGCGTGCCTCGCTCGCCACCCAGCAGCGCGGCGTCGGCACGCAGCGCTCGGGCGCCGCGCAGGCAGCCGAGCAGACGCACCGCGCCGAGACGAACCTGGCGCTGGCGCAGCGCACCGTGCAGCGCCTGCGTCCGCTGGCGGCCAAGGGCTATGTGCCGCAGCAGCAGCTCGACCAGGCCGAGACCGCCGAGCGCGACGCGCGGACCACGCTGCGCCAGGCGCGCGAGCAGGAACGCGCCGCCGTGCAGGCGGTGGGCACGGAAGACGGCGGCCAGGCCACCGTGCGCGCCCGCGAGGCCGCGCTGGCGCTGGCCCGGCACGCGCTGGCCAGCGCCACGGTGCGCGCACCGCACGACGGGCGCGTGGTCGGCCTGGCCGTCTCCAGCGGCGAGATCGTCGTGCCCTCGCAGTCGCTGTTCACCCTGGTGCTCTCGCACGAATGGGCGGCCGTGGCCAACCTGCGCGAGTCGGACCTGTCGCGCATCGCGGTGGGCGACTGCGCCACGGTCTATTCGATGATCGACCGCCGCCGGCCGCTGCGCGGCACGGTGCAGGGCATCGGCGCCGGCGTGCTGGACGCCGAGCGCGTCCAGCTGCCGCGCAACCTGCCCTACGTGCAGAAGTCGATGAGCTGGGTGCACGTGGCGCAGCGCTTCCCGGTGCGCGTGCAGCTGCACGAGCCGCCGGAGGCGCTGGTGCGCCTGGGCGCCAGCGCGGTGGTCGAGATCCGCCATGGCGACGCCTGCCGCTGAAGCCGCCCGGGCACGGCCGCTGCCGCTGCCGGACTGGCGCGCGACGAAGGCGCTGCTGGCGCCCGCGCCGGGCCGGCTCGAGTTCGCGCTGCGGCTGGCGCTGGTGTGCACGGCGAGCGCCGGCGTGGCCGAGTGGTTCCAGACGCCGGAGCCGGCGCTGACCGCCTACGTCGGCTTCTTCCTGCTGCGCGCCGACCGCACCACCAGCATCGTGATGGGCGCGGCGATGCTGGTGCTGGCCTCGGTGCTGATCGGGCTGGTGGCGCTGATGGCCAACGGGCTTGTCGGCCGCCCGGCCGCGCTGCTGGCGTCGATGACGCTGATCGCCTTCGCGCTGTTCTTCCTGACCTCGGCCAGCAAGCTGGCGCCGGTGGGCGGCATCCTGGCGCTGATCACCACCTTCGCGCTGTCGCTGATCGCGCTGGCGCCCGAGGGCGAACTGGCCACCCGCGCGCTGCTGTACGCCTGGCTGATGGTGGGCATTCCGGTGGGCGTCTCCACCGTGGTCAACCTGCTGATCGGCCCGGCCCCGCGTGCCCTGGCGCAGCGCGCGCTGGCCCTGCGCCTGCAGGCCGCGGCTGACGCGCTGCGCCACGGCGACGCCGCGCACCGCGAGGCGTTGCAGCGCCTGCGTACGGAGGGCCCTGGGGAGATCCAGGGCTGGCTGCGCCTGGCCGCCGTGGAGCACACGAGCGCACCGCAGGACATCGCCGCGCTGCGCCACGCCTGCGACGCCACCACGCGCGTGCTGCTGCTGACGGACATGCTGGACGCCGCCCTGCCCGCCGCACACGAGGCCCGCGCCGCCGCGGCCGGCACGCTGGAGCGCATGGCGGACATCCTTGCGCACGGCGGCTACCCGGTCGAGATCACGCTGCCGCCCGTCACAGCCGCCACCCCGCTGCCGGTGCCGGCCGGCCAGGCGCTGGCCGCGCTGCGCAGCACCCTCGCACACTTCGCCGATGCCGACACCGCTCCGCCGGACCCGGACCCGCCCGCCGGCTTCCTCGCACCCGACGCCTTCAGCAGCCCCGCGCACGTGCGCTTCGCGCTCAAGGCCACCGGCGCGGCGATGTTCTGCTACCTGCTCTACAACGCGCTGGGCTGGCAGGGCATCCACACCGCCTTCATCACCTGCTTCATCGTCGCGCTGGGCACGGCGGGCGAGACGGTGGAGAAACTCAGCCTGCGCATCGCCGGCTGCCTGGCCGGCGCGCTGGCCGGCGTGGCGGCGCTGCTGTGGGTGCTGCCCGGCATCCACGGCCTGCCGGGCCTGCTGGCACTGATCTTCGTGGTGGCGCTGGGCGCCACCTGGGTCGCCGCCGGCAGCCCGCGCATCGCCTACGCCGGCTTCCAGATCGCCTTCGCCTTCTTCCTGTGCGTGCTGCAGGGCAGCGGCCCGTCGTACGACCTGGCGGTCGCGCGCGACCGCGTGATCGGCATCCTGATCGGCAACGCGGCCGTGTACCTGGTCTTCACGCGGCTGTGGCCGGTGAGCGTGGCCGGCCGCATCGACGCCGCGCTGGCGGCGCTGCTGGGCCGGCTGGCGCGCATGGCCGAGGCGCCCGACAGCCGCCTCGCAGCCGTGCAGGCCGGCAAGGCGGAAGCCCAGCGCGGCGCCATCGCCGCCGACCTGGCGCTGCTGGCCTACGAGCCGCCGCACGTGCGCCCGGACGCGGACTGGATCGCGCAGCGCCGCCGCACGCTGGACTGCGCAGGCGCGCTGGCCGCGCCGCTGGCGCTGCAGTCCGGCGCATCGGCCCGTGTCGCATCGACGCTGGACGCGCTGGCGCGGCGCCGGCAGCCCGCCCTGCCGCCCGCCCTCCCGCACTGGCTGGCGCGGCCGCTGCAGGCGCTCGCGGCCTCCATTCAGCGGCCGGACGCATCCACAGCTCACCCCGGAAACACCGCGCATGCCGCGCCTTGACCTCGTCGCCGCGCTGGCCCTCGCCTTCCTCGTCGCCGCCTGCGCCGGCACCGCGCCGGACCTCGCCCCCGCGCGCGCCGACGCCCCCTGGCAGCCGCCCGGCGCCCCGCCCGCCGACGGCTTCGTGCTGCCGCCCCAGCCCGCGCTGGCCGAGCTGCCGCCCACGCCCGACATCGACCCGGCGCACGCCTACACCCTGCCCGAGCTGATCGACCTGGCGCAGCGCCACCACCCCGCCACCCGCATCGCCTGGATCGACGCGCGCAACGCCGCGCTGGCGGCCGGCGCGGCGCAGCGAAGCTGGCTGCCGCAGCTCTCGGCCACCGTGCTGGCCGGCTACCAGCGGCGGCGCGGCGGCAGCGAAGGCCGCTTCCTGTCCATCGACGACGACGCCCGCGGCCACGGCGCGGTGGGCGTGCTCTCGCTGCAGTGGCTGCTGTTCGACTTCGGCGAGCGCGCCGCGCTGGCCGAGGGCGCCGAGCAGGGCGCGGTCGTCGCCGGCATCGGCTTCACCGCCGCGCACCAGCAGCTCATCGAGTCGGTGAGCCTGGCCTACTACGCCCACGGCGCGGCGCGCTCGCGCGTCGGCGTCGCGCAGCGCTCGCTGGCCAACAGCCGCCAGGTGCTGGAGGCCGCGCAGGCGCGCCAGCGGCAGGGCATCGGCGCGGTGATCGAGGTCGCGCAGGCGCGCCAGGGCGTGGCGCAGGCGGAGCTGGCCCGCGTGCAGGCCGAGGGCCGGGCCCGCGACGCCCACCACGCGCTGGTCGCCGCGATGGGCATCTCGCCGCTCGCGCCGCTGAAGGTGGCCGATGCGCCGACGCCCGCACTGGGCCGCGCCAGCGAGGCGCCGGTCGAGCGCATCGTGGCCGAGGCCCTGGCGCGCCGGCCCGACGTGCAGGCCGCGCATGCGGCGCTGCTGGCCAGCCGGGCCGGCGCGAAGGCTTCCGATGCCGCGCGGCTGCCCAAGGTGTTCCTCGCCGCATCGGCCTCGCGCAGCACCGGCGCCGCCAGCGTCACGGCGCTGCCGGGCATCGGCCAGCAGGGGCCGGCGCTCGACCTCTCGGGCAGCGGCTCGGGCGCCGGCGTGTTCGTCGGTGTGACGGTGCCGCTGTTCGACGGCGGCACGCGCGAGACGGCGCAGGCCCAGGCCGCACAGCGCGTCGACGCGGCCCAGGCGCGGCTGGACCGCGCGCGCCAGCAGGCGGTGCAGCAGATCGTGGTGGCGCAGGACGCGCTGCGCACCGCACTGGCCTCCGCCGAGGCCGCCGAGGCGCTGCAGGCCACCGCCGCGCTGACGCACGACGCCGCGCTGGAGGCCTACCGCCATGGCGTGGGCACCATCACCGCCGTGACGCTGGCCGACACGCAGATGCTGCAGGCCGGCCAGGCGCTGGCCGATGCGCGCGCCGCGGCGCAGTCGGCCGCGGTCTCGCTGGCCTTCGCGACCGGCGCGCTGGGCAGCGCGCCGCGCTGAAGCGGAGCCGACTGGCCAGTGCGTCCGGCCAGTTCCCGGCACGGCGCGAGGCTGCTGCAATGAAGCCCATGCGCCGGGCCCGGCGCATGGGAGCCCTGCCGTGAAGAACCTGTTTGCCTTGGTCCGATGCGACTGCTTCGAGCGCGGGCAGGTCGCGCCCACGCCGCTGGCCTCGCGCATCCGCGTGGACGAGGAAGACAACGACCTGACGCTGGGCCGGCCGCCCGGCGGCGGCGAGGTCACGCAGGAGGAATACGACGCCCTGCGCGCCTGGCGCCTCAACGCCTGCCCCCACCCGGACATGGACCTCGTCCACACCGCAGTGGGCAGTTGGTACGAATGCGACGCGCTGCGCGACGCCCTGCTGATCTGCGCCCAGGAGATCACCCGCCACGCGATGGACGATCTGCTGGACCGCCCGCACGGCGACGGCCCGGTGCTGATGGAGCGCTCCAGCCGCTACGGCCCGGTGGGCCGCTTCGCCACCCTGCTGGACGAACTGCCGGACGACGGCACGGCCTGGGGCGGCACGCCGCCGGCGCTGGCGCGGCGGATGCTGGACGACCTGAAGGCCTTCGAGCGGCACGGCCACTTCGGCGTCAAGTTCGTCCTGCGCGATGCCGACAGCGGCGAGGTGCTGTGGACCACGCTGTACGGCGAAGCGGTGTGGAACGCGCTGACGCCGGCGGCCGAACGCTGGTGGGCAGTGCGGCCGGAGGACGGCACCGTGCCCGCTCTGCCGCCCGCACTGGCCTACCTCGACAGCCGCCGCCCGGCGCGCGACACCCATCTCCTCGCGTCGCACGGGAAGGCCCTGCGCCTGGGAGCGACCCGGCAGGGCTTCGTGGTGGAGGACGCGCAGCAGCACCTCCTCTTCAGCAGCCATGCCTTCACCCAGACGCCGCTGCCCGGCGGCGAGGCCGTGCTGTGGCAGGACACGGCCGGCGGACAGTGCTTCGAGTGCGCAGCGCTGTGCATCGGGCCGCGACCGGCGCAGGCGCTGCGGCTGCGCGTCGATGCGGCATACCAGTCGGCCGCCGACCACGGCGCCGTCACCACGCCCCTGCGCCGGCTGTGCATGGCCGCGCTGAGTACGGGCCACCCGATCGAGTGGCATCAGGAGCCGCGCTCGTAAGCCGCCGATGCCGCGTGCGGCCTACCGTCAGTCGAAGCGCAGGTTCCCGCCCACCGCCTGCCCCACCCGCAGCATCCGGTCCACGCCCTCGCGCACGATCAGGTTCATGCCGAAGGTGACCGCACCGTCCACGCGTGCGTCGGCGCGGTAGGCGCGCAGCGCGTCGCCCACTTCGGGGCTGCTGACGGCGGTGGCGGGGTCGATGTCGGGGATCGGGCAGCGCGTGCAGGGTTTCACGGGCTGCAGCCGCACGACGCCCTCGTCGCCGGCGACATGCAGCATGTCGAGGCGGCCCTCGTCGTGCGCCTCCACGCCGCCCAGCACGATGTTGGGGCGGAAGCGCTCGATGCCGACCGGCGCATGGCCCGCCGCGCCCAGCCGCGCATTGAGGTCGTCGACCGCGGCCTCGCTCGCCACCAGCAGCGCGTAGCCGTCGGCGAACTGCACCTCGGACTCGATGCCGCCGGTCCACTTCAGGCTCGACAGGCGCCTGTGCTCCGGATCGAAGCGCACCAGGCGCAGGCGGCGCGGCCGCCCCGGCTCGGACAGGAAGTCGCTGAACCACTGCGCCGCCACGTCGCCCATGTCGTAGGCGGCGACGGTGTCCTTCCACACTGTCGCCTGCACCGGCGCCTCCACCCGGTCGTAGGCGACGTGCAGCGCCAGCATGCCGGGCGCGCGCAGCACCATCTCCGCGTGCTTCATCTGCGGGCGGATCAGCGCCATGCGCGGCAGCTCGCGCTGGGTGACGAACTCGCCCTGCTCGTCCACCACCATCCAGGCGCGGTCGAACTCCAGGCCGGTCTCGGTGAGCAGCGCCTCGCGCACCTCCACGCCCGCGCAGGACTTGACGGGATAGACGAACAGGCGGGCGATGGTGCCGCGGACGTCGAAGCTGTCGTCGAGGGCCGGGGCGGCGGCGTGGGAAGCGGTCATGGTGCTGCGCATTCTCCCGCAGCAGGGGGCGGCCTCCCCCTCCCCGCAAGGAAGCCCGTCCCTACAATGCCGCGATGGCTCTTCCCCCCGAGGTCTGCATCCGCGGCGCCGGCATCGTCGGCCGCACGCTGGCGCTGCTGCTGGCGCGCGAGCGCGTGCGCGTGGCGCTGGTGGCGCCGGCCGGCGGCACGGCCCGCAAGGACGTGCGCGCCTACGCGCTCAACGCCGCGTCGAAGGCGCTGCTCGAATCCCTGCGCGCCTGGCCCGACGCGGCCCACGCCACGCCGGTGCGCGAGATGCTGGTGCACGGCGACGGGGGCGGCCGCGTGCACTTCCAGGCGCGCCGCCATGCGGTCGATGCGCTCGCCTGGATCGTCGACGTGCCCGCGCTCGAGCGCCAGCTCGCCGATGCGGTGCGCTTCGCGCCGCAGGTGGAGGTGGTGGACTCGCCCGTCGCCGCGCCGCTGACCGTGGTGTGCGAGGGCCGTGCCAGCGCCACGCGCGAGCTGCTCGGCGTGCACCACGAGGTGACGCGCTACCCGCAGCACGCCATCGCCGCGCGCCTGGAGGCCGAGACGCCCCACGACGACACCGCGCGCCAGTGGTTCGACGCCCAGGGCGAGGTGCTGGCACTGCTGCCGCTGGGCGGGCCGGGCAGCCGGCACCTGGCGCTGGTGTGGTCGGTGGACCAGTTCCGCGCACCCGAGCTGATGGCGCTGGACGCCGATGCCTTCTGCGAGCGCGTGCGCGAAGCCTGCGGCGGCGCGCTGGGCGCCTTCACGCTCACCAGCGAGCGCGCCGCCTGGCCGCTGCAGCGCGCCACCGCCGAGCGCTGGATCGGCCGCTTCCCCGCCGGCGACGACGGCCGCCCCGGCGGCACCTGGGCGCTGGCCGGCGACGCCGCGCACACCGTGCATCCGCTGGCCGGCCAGGGCCTGAACCTGGGCCTGGCCGATGCCGCCGGGCTGGCGCAGGTGATCCGCTCGCGCGACTACTGGCGCAGCGTCGGCGACGAGCGCCTGCTGCGCCGCTACGAGCGCGCCCGCCGCGCCGACGTGCTGGCGATGGGCCTGGCCACCGACGGGCTGCAGCAGCTCTTCTCGCACACGCTCGAGCCGCTGCCGCAACTGCGCAACTGGGGCATGCGCGGCTTCGACCGCACCCGTCTCATCAAGAACTGGATCGCGCGCCAGGCGATGGGCCTGGCTTGATGAACCTTTGGCGCACCGCGCACACGAACCCCGCACCATGAAGCTTCCGAACTGCCGTGCCGCCGCGCTGGCCGCCGCTCTCCTCGCCGCCACCGCCGCCCATGCCGGCGAGGCCGAGATCCGCAAGAACCTGGGCGCGATCCCGCAGCTCGGCCAGATCGACGAGGTGCGCAAGTCGCCCATGCCCGGCGTGTGGGAGGTGCGCACCGGCTTCGACATCTACTACACCGACGAGCAGGGCAGCTACGTGATGCAGGGCCACCTGATCGACGTCAAGGCGAGGAAGAACCTCACCGAGGAGCGCATCGAGAAGCTCAGCGCCGTCGCCTTCGACCAGCTCCCGCTGAAGGACGCCTTCAAGATCGTGCGCGGCAACGGCAAGCGCAAGCTGGCCGTCTTCGAGGACCCGAACTGCGGCTACTGCAAGCATTTCGAGAAGGAGCTGCGCAACGTCGACAACGTGACGGTGCACCTGTTCCTCTATCCGGTGCTGGGGCCGGACTCGGCCGTCAAGTCGCGCGACATCTGGTGCGCCAAGGACAAGGCCAAGACCTGGACCAGCTGGATGATCGACGGCACCCGGCCGCCCACCGCCGAGTGCGACGTCGGCGCGCTGCAGCGCAACGTGGCCTTCGGCCGCAAGTACAACATCACCGGCACGCCGACGCTGATCTTCGAGGACGGCTCGCGCACGCCGGGCGCCATTCCCGCGGCCCAGGTCGAGACGATGCTGAAGCAGGCCAGCCGCTGATGGCCCGCCGCGCCGCCGCCGCGCCGGCCCGCCCCGCCCTGCGCTACCGGGTGCGCTGCGCCGACCTGCACGCGCACCTGTTCGAGGTCGAGCTGCAGATCGACGCGCCCGCCGCGCAGCAGCGCGTGACGCTGCCGGTGTGGATCCCCGGCAGCTACCTGGTGCGCGAGTTCGCGCGCCAGCTCTCGGACCTGACGGCCACGCAGGGCCGCCGCGGCGTGCCGGTGGTGCAGCAGGACAAGGCCACCTGGCAGATCGACTGCCGCGCCGGCGAGCCGCTGGTGCTGCGCTACCGGGTCTGCGCCTACGACCACTCGGTGCGCACCGCCTGGCTCGACGCGCAGCGCGGCTTCTTCAACGGCACCAGCCTGTGCCTGCGCGTGGAAGGCCAGGCCGATGCGCCCTGCACGCTGCAGATCGACGCACCCGCCGGCACCGCCGATCGCTGGCGATGCGCCACCGCACTGCGCCCGGTCAAGGTGGACCGGCAGGGCTTCGGCGTCTACCGCGCCGACGACTACGACGAGATCGCCGACAGCCCGGTGGAACTGGGCCCCTTCTGGAGCGCGGAATTCGACGTGCTCGGCGTGCCGCACCGCTTCGTCGTGGCCGGTGCCGCCGCCGGCTTCGACGGCGAGCGGCTCATTGCCGACACGAAGACCATCTGCGAGGCGCAGATGCGCTTCTGGCACGGCGCCAAGGCCCGCGCCGGCGCCCGCGACGCCGCCGCGCGGCCGCCGCACGACCGCTATGTCTTCATGCTCAACGCCGTGGGCGACAGCTACGGCGGGCTGGAGCACCGCCACAGCACGGCGCTGATCTGCAACCGCACCGACCTGCCCCAGCGTGGCGCGGCGAAGCAGGCGGAGGGCTACACCACGCTGCTGGGCCTGATCAGCCACGAGTACTTCCACACCTGGAACGTCAAGCGCCTGCGGCCGGCGGAGTTCGCACGCTACGACTACGGCCAGGAGAACTACACCCGGCTGCTGTGGTTCTTCGAGGGCTTCACCAGCTACTACGACGACCTGCTGCTGCGCCGCGCCGGCCTGCTCGACGACGCCACCTACCTGAAGCTGCTCACGCGCACCGCCAACCAGGTGCTGCAGACGCCGGGGCGCCACGCGCAGTCGGTGGCCGAGGCCAGCTTCGACGCCTGGATCAAGTACTACCGGCCCGACGAGCAGATGCCCAACGCCACGGTGAGCTACTACACCAAGGGCGCGCTGGTGGCGCTGTGCCTGGACCTGACGCTGCGCAGCGAGGGCCACGCCACGCTCGACGACGTGATGCGCCTGCTGTGGCAGCGCAGCGGCGGCGGCCCGGTGGACGAGGCGCAGATCGCCGCCGCCTTCGAGGCCGTGGGCGGACGCAGCTTCGCGCCCGAGTTCCGCCGCTGGGTGCACGGCACCGGCGAACTGCCGCTGGCCGGGCTGCTGGCCGCGCACGGCGTGGCGGCGCTCGACGAGCCGGCGCAGCGCGCGCAGGCGCTGGGCCTGCGGGTGGAGGAGAAGAACGGCAGCGTGACCGTCAAGGTCGTGCTGCGCGGCGGCGCGGCCGAGAAGGCGGGCTTCTCGGCGAACGACGAATGGCTGGGCATCGAGTTGCCCGCCGGCCGGGGCGGCCGCACGGCCGAGGCCTGGCGCATCAGCCGGCTCGACGACCTGCCGCTGTACCTGGGCGACGCGAAGAAGTGCACCGCCCTCGTCGCCCGCGACCGGCGCCTGCTGCGCCTGCCGCTGGCGATCCCGCCGGCGCAGACCACGCTGCGCCTGGCCCCGCGGGATGCGGCGCTGCTGCACGGCTGGCTGGGCTAGGGGCCCGGCGCCACCCCCTCCTGCGCGCGGCGCACGAACTGCACCGGCTGCTCGGCCGCGCCCACCATCACGCACGGCTTGCCGGTGCGGCGGCAGTGATCCTGCACGCGCCACCAGTTCCCGTGGCTGACGCAGCCGGTCTGGCAGATCACCAGGTCGGCCTCGCGCAGGCTGGCCTCGAAGGCGGCTTCGTCGGCCTGCTCCAGCACGTCGGGCGCGTGCTGCAGGAAGCGGCCGCCCGCGATCTCCACCAGTTGGCGCGCCAGCCCCGCCGCCTCGCCTTCGGGGCCGATGCACAGCACCGCCTTCTCGCGCAAGTCCGACGGCACCACGGACGCCGCCGCCGGCACGGCGCGGCGCCAGCGGCCGGGCGCCAGCAGGCCCAGCACGCGCTGCGGCAGCGTCAGGCCGCGGGCGGCGGCGCGCGCAGCCACCTCCTCGCGCGCCAGGGCCACGGCCGAATCGCGCTGCACCAGCGCGCCGCGCAGCCGGACCAACTGCGACTCCAGCTCGGCGATGCGCGCGGCCTGCTCGGCCACCAGGCGCGAGCAGCGCTCCTGCACCCGGGCGTAGGCCCGCAGCAGCACGGTGTGTTCCTGCATCGTCGGCTCCATGTCGGCGGCATTCTATTTGCGAACCATTCTCAAGTAGAGCACCAAACACGCGCTGCCGGGCTGGGTATAGTGACCCGGCCCGAGGATCCATCCTTCCCCCTTCATTCCCTCCCCGGAGACAGCATGAGCTACGAGAACATCGAGGTGCGCACCGAGGCCGGCAAGGTCGGCGTCATCACCCTGAACCGCCCCAAGGCGCTGAACGCCCTGAACGACGCGCTGATGACCGAGCTGGGCGCCGCGCTCAAGGCCTTCGACGCCGACGAGGCCATCGGCTGCATGATCCTCACCGGCAGCGAGCGCGCCTTCGCCGCTGGCGCCGACATCGGCCTGATGGCCAAGTACAGCTTCACCGACGTCTACAAGGGCGACTACATCACCCGCAACTGGGAGACCATCCGCAGCATCCGCAAGCCGGTGATCGCCGCCGTGAGCGGCTTCGCGCTGGGCGGCGGCTGCGAGCTGGCGATGATGTGCGACTTCATCATCGCCGCCGACAACGCGAGGTTCGGCCAGCCGGAGATCAAGCTGGGCGTGATCCCCGGCGCCGGTGGCACCCAGCGCCTGCCGCGCGCCGTGGGCAAGGCCAAGGCGATGGACATGGCCCTCACGGGCCGCATGATGGATGCCGCCGAGGCTGAAGCAGCAGGCTTGGTCAGCCGCGTGGTGCCCTACGACAAGCTGATGGACGAGGCGCTGGGCGCCGCGCTCACCATCGCAGACTTCTCGCAGATCGCGGTGATGGCGGCCAAGGAGTCGGTCAACCGCGCCTTCGAGGGCACGCTGTCGGACGGCGTGATGTTCGAGCGGCGCCTGTTCCACGCCCTCTTCGCCACGCAGGACCAGAAGGAAGGCATGGACGCCTTCATGAACAAGCGCAAGGCGGAGTTCAAGAACCACTGACGCGGCCCCGCCGGCGCGGCCCGCTCAGGGGCCCGCGGCGAAGCGGCGCTCCAGCTCGGCGCGCAAGGCGTCGAGCACGGATGCCGGCGGCTCGGCCGCCGTGGCGGCCGCGCCGCCTTCGCGCCAGCGCACCTGCCTCCCTCCCACCTCCAGCGCCGCGAGGGCGCCGCCACCGGCCTCCAGGACGATCTGCCAGCGGCTGCCATCCTCAGGCACGGCCGCCGGCAGGCCGGACGGCACGGCCGCCTCGATCAGACCGGCGAGTTCGCCGGCCTCGGCCCGCGTCAGCCGCCGCGTGCGGCCGTCCGGCGCCACGATGCGCAGGTGCGTCCAGCCGCGCCAGGCGCCGGCCGGGACGCCGGCTGTCTCCTGTGCCCTTCGCTGCATCTGCGGAGCGGCTGCAAGCCCCGGGGCGGCTGCGCCGGCCGCTGCCGCCGGCGCGGGCGGTGCCGGGCGGGGAGCGGCAGCGGATGGCGCGGCCGGCTGGACGCGCGATGCGTCGGCGGCCGCTGCATGCTCTTCTTCCGCAGGCGCGCCGGCGTCGGCCGAAGGCGCGCGCCGGGCGGATTCCTGCATTTCGCGGCGCTCCTGCACAGCCGCCTTGGATTCGGCAGCGCGTTCGCGCCGGACGCGATCGGGGGACGCCGAAGGTGGCGGGACGGGCTCGGCCGCGGGTGCCGGCGGCGGCGTCGCGGGCATCGCCGGCGCGGGTGCTGGAGCGACTTCGACGCGCGGCGTCGCAGGCGCCGGGGCCGGCGCGTCCAGCCGTGCATCGGGCACCGGTTCACCCTGCCACATCACCGTGACGAACATCGCGACCAGCACCGTTGCGAAAGCGGCGTTCCACGGCATGCGGCTGCCGCCGGCCGACGGCCGCAGCCTGCGCCACCAGGGCGTTCGCGCCGCAGCGGCCGGGGCCACGGGGGAAGACGACGCCGCGACATTGCGAGCGGCCTTCAGGATCGCCTCGCGCGTGGCCGGATGCGGCGCCGCGTCGGCGTCGGGCGCATGGTCGAGCATGCGGCGCAGGCGCGCGTCGGGGGCCATGCTGCCGTCTTCGTCGTCGCGGAACGTGTCGCTCATGCCCGCTGCTCCAGCGCCGCCAGGTAGCGCGCCATGCAGCCGCGCAGCTTCTGCAGCGCGTAGCGCAGCCGGCTCTTGACCGTCTCGAAGCCCAGGTCGAGCTGCGCGGCCAGGGCCTGCACGCTCAACCCGTCCTCGTGGTGCAGCAGGAAGGCCGCGCGCTGTTCGGGCGGCAGTTCGTCCAGGCAGGCCAGCAGGCGCCGGCCGGCGGCGCGCCAGAAAGCCAGTTCCTCCGCCGAGGGATGCGAGGCATCGGCTGCGCCATCGGCGGCGTGCATGCCGCGCTCCAGCGAAGGCAGCGTCGGCATGTCCTCGTCGTCGGGATGGCCGCCGGTGTCCAGCGCCACCTCGCGGCCGCTGACGCGCAGGCGGTCCATCGCCAGGTTGTGCGCGATGGTGAAGGCCCAGGTGCGCCAGCTCGCGCCCTGCGGCGAGAAGGAACTGCGCGCGGAGACGATGCGCAGCCACGTGTCCTGGAACACCTCGTCGGCCTGCGAGGCCAGCCGCGCGCCCAGCAGGCGCTTCACGAAGCGGAACAGCGCGCCTTCGTGGCGTGCGTAGAGCACCTCGAACGCCGCCGCATCGCCGCCGGCATAGGCCAGCATCAACTGGTCGTCGGCCATGGCGTGGCGCTGCGCGTCGACGGGCGAGGGAGCGAGCATCGGGGGATTGTCACCGCCTCTTGTACGGCGCAGGCCCGCGCGAGGGGTTGGCGAAAAGGCAGCCGGCGGGGAAGAGACGGTGCTGCGGCGGGCCCTTGGCAGGGCTCGTCCGACTGTGGCTATAATTTCGGGCTCGGCGCTTTAGCTCAGTCGGTTAGAGCGATGGAATCATAATCCACAGGTCCGCGGTTCGAGTCCGTGAAGCGCCACCACATACAGCCCTTGCGGCTACTGGCCCCGCTGCTACAAACACTGTAGCGCGGGGCTTTGTCTTTGGCGACAGCTTTCGCTGATGTAGCGGCGGATGCAAGAGGATTCGGGGAACGGGGGCCGGACGCGCTCCATCAGGAATAAGAGCCAGATCATCCGGTTCGGGGCAGCTGAGCGCTGCAAGTGCGATCGAGACCTGCTTCGCAGATCTTTTTTCTTCATTCTCCTGCCCGCTGCTATCGGGATCGCGCACACTACGCCTCCCTTGGTCTCCCGATAGGCCTCCTGCCGTGATTGGATACGCTGGCGCACCACTCGCCACCATTGCCATCTGCACCCATGATCGATCGGAAGACATCAGGCAATGCCTGGCCGCGATCGCATTGCAAGCGCAGGCCGTCGGTTTCGCCATCCTGGTGGTGGACAGCGGGTCCAGCCCCGGCCACGCGGCCGCGCTGCGAGCCATCACGACCGAGTTCGATGCTCTGCTGGTTCGGTGCGATGAACCCGGTATATCGCTCGCGCGGAATACAGCTGCGGCGCATGCCCAGGGACAATGGGTGGTCTACATCGATGATGACATCCGGGCCTTGCCGGATTGGGCTGCCGCGCTGGCGCAGTGCCTGCAGGCTGCACCCGACGATGTAGCGATGATCGGCGGCCTGATCCGGCCGCGCTGGCCTGCAGGTGCCAGTCCTGAGCGCGTCGGCCGGCGCTGGATGCTGCTGCTCTCGTGCACCGAGCGCGAGGGCTCCGGACCGGTGCCGGGCTTCGACATCTGCGGCGGCAATCTGGCCGTGCGGCGAGCGGCGCTGCAGGCTGTCGGCGGCTTTCCTTCGACGTTGGGCCGGGTGGGCAAGCGGCTGATCAGCGGCGAGGAATCGTTCCTGATCGAACGGCTGGCACAGCAGGGCCTGAAGACGCGCTATGACGATCGCTTCGGCGTCGAGCACTGCATTCCTGCGCAGCGGCTGACTGTGCGCTGGGCCACGCGGCGGGCGTATTGGGAGGGCGTCTCGCGTGTGCTCATCCACAAGGAACTCGGTCGGTCGCTGCCGCGGACGATGCGCCCGCTGAAGCTGGCGGCAAGCGTGCCCGTTCTGCTGGCGTTTGCGCCGTTCAGTTCCGAGTCTGCCATCCGCTGCAGCATGGCATGGGGCGGTCTCGTGGGACAGGTCAGGATGCGCTGAATGCCGCACATGCGCCCAACAACATCGCGCACAGGCACCACAGCATCGCGCCAGCATCTGCGCGCAACACGGTCCACAAGCATGTCACGGTCGACGCACGGCGCCTGAAATCCTACGGGGCGCAAGCCCGGCGCCTACGCCGGCCAAGAGGCACGCTGGATACCTTGGGGTTGAAGCAATCCGCTTCACTCACAGGAGATCCTCATGACGACCCCTCAAGCGCCGAACCAACAGAATCCCAACCCGCAGAACCCCGACCAGCAGCAGCAGAATCCGGGCAAGCCGGGACAGCAGCAACCGGGACAGGGACAGCAGCCCGGCCAGCGAGGCTGACCAAGGCGCTCCGCACGCCGCCTCCGGGCGGCCTTTTCATTCCAAGGCCGCGAAGCCGGACGGCGGCCGGTGGAGGTATTCGTGGATCCACCACCGCGCCTTCTCGGCGATCACCGTGCGGACAGCGTCGCCTTCCTGCTCGTTGAGCATGATAGACAGGCGGCACATCACCTTGCCGTCACGCCGCAACTCCGCGATGTGCTGATCGCCTTCGCGGATCATGTCCATCGTCCAATCCTCGGGGGCCAGAGGCGCCTCGTGCGGCGCTCCAGGGCGATCCAGTTTCATTTCGTGCTCTCCAGCGATCGAGAGTACGCCGAACTTCGCCGCAAAAGGGAAGTTCTTTACGCTTTCTGTGTGTCTTAGGACATAGCCATGCGCCGGGCGGCACCTTGCAGAGTGTCATCGAGCGCCGGAGCCACCAACAAGAATGGCCCCGAAGGGCCATCTCGAAGGATCGGCAGGTGCCGTGCTTCTTACTTCTTCGCGCCCTTCTTCGCGGCCGGCTTCTTCGCCGGCTTGGCGGCGGCCTTCTCGGCCTTGCGCTTGGCGGCCTTCGGATCGACGGCCGCCTTGAAGGCTGCGCCCGGCACGAACTTCGGCACCTTCTGGGCGGCGATCTTGATCTTCTCGCCGGCCTGCGGGTTGAAGCCGGTGCGCGCGGCGCGAGCCACCTGCTTGAAGGTGCCGAAACCGACCAGCGACACGCTGTCGCCCTTCTTCACGGCGCCGACGATGGTGCTGGTCACCGTCTCCAGAATGCGGCCGGCCTCGGCCTTGGACACGCCGTGCGCGGCGACGATCTTTTCGATGAACTCGATACGATTCAAAACTGCTCCTTGAGATACGAAATCGCCCGCGGGGATTTGCCCGCGGGCGGGTTCGCAGTGTAGACGCCGCGCGAGGCTCGACAATTTGGCCATGGCCCCGAGCACCGACAGCATGCAGACGCACCCCTCATCCGCACAGCCGGCGGCCGGCGCGACGGGCACCGCCATGTGGCGCTGCCTGGTGGTCGAGGACGACGCCGACAACGCACGCTACATCGCCGACGGCTTCCGCGGCCTGGGGCATGTGGCCGTGATCTGCCGCGAAGGGCCGGAGGCGCTGGCGCGTGCCAGCGCCGAGGCCTGGGACCTGATCATCCTCGACCGCATGCTGCCCGGCGGCGTGGACGGGCTGGGCATCCTGGCCGCGCTGCGCGCCATGGGCAGACGCACCCCGGTGCTGGTGCTCAGCGCCCTGAGCGCGCTGGACGAGCGCGTGCGCGGCCTCAAGGCCGGCGGCGACGACTACCTGGCCAAGCCCTTCGCCTTCTCGGAACTGGCCGCGCGCGCCGAGGCGCTGGTGCGCCGCTCGCGCCCCGGCCCGGAGATCCGCGTCGTCGAGGTGGCCGACCTGCGCCTGGACCTGGGCAGCCGCAAGGCCGAGCGCGGCGGGCGGCCCATCGCGCTGCAGCCGCGCGAGTTCCGGCTGCTGGCCTTCCTGGCGCTGCATGCGGGCCAGGTGCTCACCCGCACCATGCTGCTCGAGGCCGTGTGGGACTACCAGTTCGACCCGCAGACCAACGTCATCGACGTGCAGGTCAGCCGCCTGCGCGCCAAGCTGGACGCGGGTGGTGGCCCCTCGCTGATCCACACCGTGCGCGGCGTGGGCTACCGGCTCGCGGCGCCGGCATCCGGCGACGGCGCCGCGCAGACATGAACGCGCTGCGCCGGCTGTGGCGCTCGGCCGGCTTCCGGCTGGCCGCGCACTACGCGCTGCTGGTGGGCATCACCATGCTGGCGGCGCTGGCCATCATCTACCTGCAGACGGTGGGCGTGCTGCACCAACGCATGGCGCGGCAGGTGAGCACCACCGCGCAGCAGCTCGCGACGCTGCTGGAGCGCGAAGGCGCCGACGCCGTGGTGCGCGAGATCGAGCGCACGCTGGCCGACGGCCGCAGCACCGACCAGGAGATGCTGCTGCTCGTGGACGCGCAGGGCCGCCGCCTGGCGGGCAACCTCGACACCCTGCCGGCGCCCGGCGCCGACGGCCAGCGGCAGGTGCTGCGCAAGGGCCGCAGCGTGCGCGCCTGGCTGGTGGTGCGTCCGGTGGCCCAGGGCCACGTGCTGGTGGTGGGCAGCGACCTGAGCGACCAGCAGGCGCTGGAGGAACTGATCGTCAGCGCCAGCGCCGCCGCGGCCTTCGTGGCCATGCTGCTGCTGGCCGGCGGCGTGTTCGTGTTCCGCCAGGAGCTGGAGCGCAGCGTGGGCGCGGTGCGGCGCACGGCCGCGCGCATCGCGCTGGGCGACCTGCGCCATCGCGTCCCGCTGTCGGAAGACGACGACGAGTTCGCACTGCTGGAGCAGGACGTCAACACCATGCTGGACCGCATCCAGTCGCTGATGGATGGCGTGCGCCACGTCTCGGACACCATCGCCCACGAGCTGCGCACGCCGCTCACGCGCATCCTCGCGCGCCTGCGCGCGGCGGACGACGACGGCGCCGACGCCGGGCAGCGCCGGGCGGCGATCCGGACCGCCATCGCCGAGCTGGAGGACCTGAACCGCGTGTTCGGCAAGCTGCTGCAGATCGCCGAGGCCGAGGCCGGCGCGCAGCGCGGCCGCTTCGGCGCGGTGGCGCTGCACACCATCGCCGACGACGTGGTGGAGCTCTACGGCGCCGTGGCCGAGGCGCAGGGCGCCACGGTGCTGCGCGAGCCGTGCGAGGCGCTGCAGGTGCGGGGCGACCGCGAGCTGCTGGCCGGCGTGGCGGCCAACCTGCTGGACAACGCGCTCAAGTACGGCGGCCCCACCTGCACCGTGCGCGTGGGCACCGAGGCCCGGGACGGCTGGGGCCTGCTGACGGTGCAGGACGACGGCCCGGGTGTGCCGGAAGCGGACCGCACACGCATCGGCACGCGCTTCGTGCGCCTGCGCCCCCAGGTGGGCGGCCACGGCCTGGGCCTGGCCGGCGTGCAGGCGGTGGTGGCGCTGCACGGCGGGCGCGTGCACTACGAGGACGCGCAGCCCGGCCTGCGCGTGCGCGTGGAACTGCCGGCCGCCGGCACCTGAGCACCGGGCGGCGCCCCGCACATTGCCGAACGGCAATGGTCCGGTCATGCACGCCGTCGCGCGCCTTTCCTACGATCGCCTGCGCCCTTTTTTTTTCATCTCCGGGGCGATCCACAGGAGACCAGTCAGTGAACATCAAGAGTCAGCGGGACTTCTTCGCGGGAGTCCTTTTCTGCGCTTTCGGCGTGGCCTTCGCCTGGGGTGCCACGACCTACACGGTCGGCACCGGGGCGCGCATGGGCCCCGGCTACTTCCCGATGATCGTGGGGGTGCTGATCGCCATCATGGGCGTCGCCATCACGCTCAAGGCGCTGGTCGTCGAGACCGAGGACGGCGAACCGGTCGGCAAGATCGCCTGGCGCCCCCTGATCTTCATCATCGGTGCCAACCTGCTGTTCGGCCTGCTGCTGGGCGGCCTGCCCAGCATCGGCCTGCCGCCGATGGGGCTGATCGTGGCGATTTACGCCCTCACCTTCGTCGCCAGCCTGGCCGGCGAACGCTTCAACGCCAAGGCCACGGCCATCCTGGCCACCATCCTGGCCGTCGGCAGCTACCTGGCCTTCGTGGTCGCGCTGAAGCTGCAGTTCCCCGTGTGGCCGACCTTCATCGCCTGAACGGCGCCTACGACAACCGAGACATACAGAACCGAACGGCCCCATGGACCTTCTCAGCAATCTCGCGACCGGCTTCGGCGTCGCGTTCACCTTCCAGAACCTGGCGTACGCCTTCGTCGGCTGCCTGCTGGGCACGCTGATCGGCGTGCTGCCCGGCATCGGCCCGGTGGCCACCATCGCCATGCTGCTGCCGGCCACCTACGCGCTGCCGCCGGTGTCGGCCCTGATCATGCTCGCCGGCATCTACTACGGCGCTCAGTACGGCGGCTCCACCACCGCCATCCTGGTCAACCTGCCGGGCGAGTCGTCGTCGGTGGTGACCTTGATCGACGGCTACCAGATGGCCAGGCAGGGCCGGGCCGGGCCGGCGCTGGCCGCGGCGGGCCTGGGCTCCTTCTTCGCCGGCTGCGTGGGCACCATCATCCTGGCCGCCTTCGCGCCGCCGCTGACCGAGCTGGCCTTCAAGTTCGGCCCCGCCGAATACTTCAGCCTGATGGTGCTGGGCCTGATCGGCGCCGTGGTGCTGGCCTCCGGCTCGCTGCTCAAGGCCATCACGATGATCCTGCTGGGCCTGGCCCTGGGGCTGGTGGGCACCGACGTCAACTCGGGCGTGGCGCGCTATTCCTTCGACATTCCCGAACTGACCGACGGCATCGGCTTCATCGCCATCGCGATGGGCGTGTTCGGTTACGGCGAGATCATCGGCAACCTGTCCGTGCCGGAGGAGCACCGCGAGGTGTTCACCGCCAAGGTCAAGGGCCTGTGGCCGACCAAGGAAGACTTCAAGCGCATGACGCCCGCCGTGCTGCGCGGCACCGCGCTCGGCTGCTGCCTGGGCATCCTGCCGGGCGGCGGCGCGCTGCTGTCGTCCTTCGCCTCCTACACGCTCGAGAAGCGCAGCCGCCTGAAGCCGGGCGAGGTGCCCTTCGGCCAGGGCAACATCCGCGGCGTGGCCGGCCCCGAGTCGGCCAACAACGCCGGCGCGCAGACTTCCTTCATCCCGCTGCTCACCCTGGGCATCCCGCCCAACCCGGTGATGGCGCTGATGGTCGGCGCCATGACCATCCACAACATCCAGCCCGGCCCGCAAGTGATGAGCAGCAACCCCGAACTCTTCTGGGGCCTGATCGCGTCCATGTGGATCGGCAACCTGATGCTGATCATCCTGAACCTGCCGATGATCGGCCTGTGGATCCGGCTGCTGACCATCCCCTACAAGTGGCTGTTCCCCGCCATCGTGCTGTTCTGCGCCGTCGGCGTGTACTCCGAGAACAACAACACCTTCGACGTGTGGATGGTGGCGATCTTCGGCATCGTGGGCTACGCGTTCCTCAAGCTCAAGTGCGAGCCGGCGCCGCTGCTGCTGGGCTTCATCCTCGGGCCGATGATGGAGGAGAACCTGCGCCGCGCCCTGCTGCTCTCGCGCGGCGACTGGTCGGTGCTGGTGACGCGGCCGATCTCGCTCGGCCTGATCATCGCCTCGGCGGCGCTGCTGACGATCGTGCTGCTGCCGTCGGTGAAGGCCAAGCGCGAGGAGGCCTTCGTCGAGGAGTAGCGTAGCCCCGGCCCGTCGGGGCCCTGGCGACGCAACGGCACCCTGGCGGTGCCGTTCGCGTTTCAGGCGCCCTGGCTCGCCGCCTGCTGCGGCAGCCCGGCGCGCATGCGCTGCGCCCAGTCGATGATCTCCAGCCGGCCGTCGGCATGCTCGGCCAGCGCCGTGAGGCTCTCGACCCAGTCGCCGTCGTTGCAGTAGAGGATGCCGTCGATCTCGCGCATCTCGGCGTGGTGGATGTGCCCGCACACCACGCCCTGCACGCCGCGCTTGTGCGCCTCGCGCGCCACGGCGGCCTCGAAGTCGCCCACGTAGCTCACGGCGCGCTTGACCTTGCCCTTGAGGTACTTCGACAGCGACCAGTACGGCAGTCCCATGCGCGCGCGCAGCGAGTTCAGGTGCCGGTTGAGCTTGAGCGTGAACTCGTAGAGCGAATCGCCCACGTAGGCCAGCCACTTGGCGCACTGGATGACGCCATCGAACAGGTCGCCGTGCATCACCCACAGCTTGCGACCGTCGGCGGTCTCGTGGATCCACTCCTCGGCCACGTCGATGCCGCCGAAGTTGTGGTGCAGGTACTTGCGCGCGAACTCGTCGTGGTTGCCCGGCACGAAGACCACGCGGGTGCCCTTGCGCGCCTTGCGCAGCAGCTTCTGGATGACGTCGTTGTGCGCCTGCGGCCAGTACCAGTGCCGCTTGAGCTGCCAGCCGTCGATGATGTCGCCGACCAGGAACAGCGTGTCGCTCTCGGTGTGCTTCAGGAAGTCGAGCAGCGCATGGGCCTGGCAGCCCGGCGTGCCCAGATGCAGGTCGGAGATCCACAGCGTGCGGTAGCGCTGCGGCGGACGCGCGTCCCCGCCCTCGTCGCCGGTGTCGAGCAGCCGGGCCGCGTTGTCGCGCCAGGCGCGCAGGAAAGCGTCGTCGCGTTGCATGGCCCCGCAGCATCGCGCGGGCCGGTGACCCGGGTGTGTCGATGCGATGACGGGCGCGTGACACGGCGGCGGCCCGCCGCGCTCAGCCGCAGCGCTGGATCTCCACGGTCGAGTGGCGGATCTCCTCGTGCATGGCGAAGGTGGCGCGCACCTCGTCGGCCGTGAGCACGGTTGAATGCGTGACGACGGTGACGGCGCAGGCATAGGCCTCGCGGCCCACGCGCCAGACGTGCAGGTCGGCCACGCGCGTCTCGGAATCGGCCAGGCCCGCCTCGATGCCCTGGCGGATCTCGTCGGTGACCGGATGATCCATCTCGCGGTCCAGCAGCACCTTGCCGGTTTCCGCCAGCAGGCCCTTGGCCCACCACGCCACCAGCGCGGCGCCCACCAGGCCCATCGCCGGGTCGAGCCAGCGCCAGCCGAAGAACCAGCCGCCCAGCAGGGCTGCGATGGCGAGCACCGAGGTCGCCGCGTCGGCGACGACGTGCAGGTAGGCCGAGCGCAGGTTGAGGTCATGGCCGTGATGCGCGTGGCCGTCGTGGTGATGATCGTGGCCGTGGTGATGAGCGTGATGCCCGGCCAGCAGCCGCGCGCTCAGCAGGTTGACCAGCAGCCCCAGCACGGCGACGGCCGCCGCCTCGCGGTAGTGGATGGGCTGCGGCGACCACAGCCGCTCCAGCGAGCCCGCCACCATGAGCACGGCCACGCCGACCAGGAACAGCGCGCTGCTGTAGCCGGCCAGCACCTCGATCTTCCAGGTGCCGAAGGCGAAGCGCGAGTCCTTCGCGTAGCGGCGCGCGGCCGCATAGGCGAAGGCGCTCAGGCCGATGGCCACGGCGTGCGAACTCATGTGCCAGCCGTCGGCCAGCAGCGCCATCGAGTTGAACCACCAGCCGGCCGCGATCTCCGCCACCATCGCCACGGCGGTGATCCACATCACCAGGCGCGTGCTGCGCTCCGCGGAAGCGTTGCCGGTGTCGAACTGGTGGCTGTGCTGCCAGGGGCCGAGGTCGTGCGTGTGCATGGCCGCCATTGTGGCGGCCGGGACCTCAGGCGCCGAACAAGTCCGCGTCGCCGACGCGGCCGCTGGGCGCGGCCACGCCCAGGTGCCGGTAGGCCGCCAGCGTGGCGATGCGACCGCGCGGCGTGCGCTGCAGGTAGCCCTGCTGGATCAGGTAGGGCTCGATCACGTCCTCGATGGTGCCGGCCTCCTCGCCGATGCTGGCGGCGATGTTGTCCAGGCCCACCGGGCCGCCGTCGAAGCGGTGGATCACCGCCTCCAGCAGCTTGCGGTCCATCAGGTCGAAGCCCTGCGGGTCGACGTCGAGCATGGCCAGCGCGCGGTGCGCGATGTCCTGCGTGATGCGGCCGTCGCCCTTGACGTCGGCGAAGTCGCGCACGCGGCGCAGCAGGCGGTTGGCGATGCGCGGCGTGCCGCGCGAGCGGCGGGCGATCTCGAAGGCACCGTCGGCGTCGGTCGGCGCGTTGAGCAGGCCGGCGCTTCGGGTGACGATGCGGGCCAGCTCCTCGGCGGTGTAGAACTCCAGCCGCGCCACGATGCCGAAGCGGTCGCGCAGCGGGTTGGTCAGCATGCCGGCGCGGGTGGTGGCGCCGACCAGGGTGAAGGGCTGCAGGTCCAGCTTGATGCTGCGCGCGGCCGGGCCCTCGCCGATCATGATGTCGATCTGGTAATCCTCCAGCGCCGGGTAGAGGATTTCCTCGACCACCGGCGAGAGACGGTGGATCTCGTCGATGAAGAGCACGTCGTGCGCTTCGAGGTTGGTCAGCAGCGCGGCCAGGTCCTTGGGCTTTTCGAGCACGGGGCCGCTGGTCTGGCGCAGGTTGACGCCGAGTTCGGCGGCGACGATGTGCGAGAGCGTGGTCTTGCCCAGGCCCGGCGGGCCGAACAGCAGCACGTGGTCGAGCGGCTCGCGGCGCTTGCGGGCGGCGCCGATGAAGATTTCCAGCTGCTCGCGCACCTTGGCCTGGCCCACGTACTCGTCGAGCAGCTTGGGGCGCAGGGCGCGCTCGATGGCTTCCTCGTTGGGCGAAGCCGGCGCGGCGGACACCACGCGAGGCGGGGCCGGAGCGAAGTCGTCGGTCTGGATGGACATGGCGCGGTGCGAAGCGCCGGATTGTAGGTGGGCGTCGCCGGACAGGCCGCGCGGGTGCACCAGGCGATACCGCCTGCCGGAAGCGGCAATACTTGGCAGGGCATGGGCGGGGGCGCCCGGGCCGATAGGCAGAATCCCGCCCGTCGCCCTTCCGCGCGCCCGCCGCGCCCATCCATCTTGTCGATCTACCAGCTCAAACCCCGCTTCCAGGCTCTGCTGCGGCCGCTGGTGCGCCGCCTGGCCACTGCCGGCGTCACGGCCAACCAGGTCACCGTGGCCGCCTGCGCGATCTCCGTGGCGCTGGGCCTTTGGCTCTTCTTCGCCGAGCCGAGCCCCGACGCCTTCGCCATGGTGCCGCTGTGGATGTTCCTTCGCATGGCCTTCAACGCGGTGGACGGCATGCTCGCGCGCGAGCACGGCCAGCAAAGCCGCCTGGGCGCCTTCCTCAACGAACTGACGGACGTGCTGTCCGACGCGGCGCTGTACCTGCCCTTCGCCACGTACTTCGCGGCGCTGTCGCCCCACGGCGGTTTCTGGGTCGGCGCGGTGATCGTGCTGGCCGGTCTGTCCGAGTTCGCCGGCGCCCTGGGGCCGAGCGTGGGCGCCAGCCGCCGCTACGACGGCCCGATGGGCAAGAGCGACCGCGCCTTCGTCTTTGGCGCGCTCGGGCTGTACATCGCCCTGGGCGGGCCGCTGCCGGACTGGACGGCCGCGCTGATGCCGCTGGTGGCCGCCCTGGTGGGCTGGACGACGGTTCGCCGCGTGCGCGCCGCATTGGCCGAGGCGGCGCCGCGCTGATCCGACGATGAACCACACCATGACCTCCTCTTCTTCCCGCACGGCCGACGAGCTGCACTTCCGCACGCACGACGGCGAATCGCTGTTCTACCGGCACTGGCCGGCCGCCGGCCCCGCGCGCCGCGGCGCGGTGGTGCTGTTCCACCGCGGCCACGAGCACGGCGCGCGCATGGCGCACCTGGTGGACGAGCTGGACCTGCCGGACTTCGACTTCTTCGCCTGGGACGCCCGCGGCCACGGCCGCTCGCCGGGCCAGCGCGGATACAGCCCGAGCTTCGCGCACTCGGCGCGCGACGTGCAGACCTTCATCGAGCACATCGGCACGCAGCACGGCATCGCCGAAGAAGACATCCATGTCGTGGCGCAGAGCGTGGGCGCGGTGCTGGTCTCGACCTGGGCGCACGACTACGCGCCGAAGGTGCGCGGCCTCACCCTCGCCTCCCCCGCCTTCAAGGTCAAGCTGTACGTGCCCTTCGCACGGCCCGGCCTGGCGCTGATGCACAAGCTGCGGGGCCTGTTCTTCGTCAACAGCTACGTGAAGGCGAAGTTCCTCACGCACGACCCCGAGCGCATCGCCAGCTACGACAGCGATCCGCTGATCACCCGGCCGATCGCCGTCAACATCCTGCTCGACCTGTACGAGACGGCCGAGCGCGTGGTGCAGGACGCCAACGCCATCGTGCTGCCGACGCAGTTGCTCATCTCCGGCGCCGACTGGGTGGTGCACCACAAGCCGCAGCACGCCTTCTTCGAGCGCCTGGGCAGCCGCGTCAAGGAGAAGATCGAACTGCCCGGCTTCTTCCACGACACCCTGGGCGAGCGCGACCGCGCGCCGGCGGTGCAGTCGGTACGCGCCTTCATCCTGAAGCTGTTCGACACGCCGCCCGAACCGGTCGACCTGCGCGAGGCGGACAAGGCCGGCGCCACCGCCGACGAGTCGCGCGCGCTGGCCGAGCCGCTCGCACCGCTGTCGCCGCGCGGCGCGTACTGGACGTTCACGCGGGCCGGGCTGAAGCTCGGCGGCAAGCTCTCGCGCGGCATCGCGCTGGGGCACGAGACGGGCTTCGACTCAGGCAGCACGCTGGACTACGTCTACCGCAACGAGGCCGCCGGCGCGCCGCTGGTCGGCAAGCTGGTCGACCGCACGTACCTCGACTCCATCGGCTGGCGCGGCATCCGCCAGCGCAAGCTGCACGTGGAGGAGCTGCTGCGCGAGGCGATGGAGCGCCTGGCCGCCGCCCAGCGCGAGGTGCGGGTGATGGACATCGCCGCCGGCCACGGCCGCTACGTGCTCGACGCGGTGGCCGCCAGCCCGGTGAAGGCGCAGTCCATCCTGCTGCGCGACTACAGCGACATCAACGTGCGCGACGGCCAGCATCTGATCGCCGAGCGCGGCCTGCAGGACCGCGCGCAGTTCGTGCAGGCCGATGCCTTCGACCGCGTCAGCCTGGCCAGCGTGATGCCGCGCCCCACGCTGGCGGTGGTCTCGGGCCTGTACGAGCTGTTCCCCGACAACGAGATGGTGCGCCGCTCGCTGGCCGGCGTCGGCGACGCGGTGGAGGACGGCGGCTGGCTGGTCTACACCGGCCAGCCCTGGCACCCGCAGCTCGAGATGATCGCCCGCGCCCTCACCAGCCATCGCCAGGGCCAGGCCTGGGTGATGCGCCGGCGCACGCAGGCCGAGATGGACCAGCTCGTGGAAGAAGCGGGCTTCCGCAAGGTCGCGCAGCGGGTGGACGAGTGGGGCATCTTCACCGTCTCGCTGGCGCAGCGCGTGGAGCGATGACGCGCCCTGCCCCGCCGCGCCCCTGGAAGCGCGCCGCCGCGTGGCTGGCGCTGCTCGGGCCGCTGTTCTACCTGAGCTACGGCCTGGCGAACTGGTGGGCCGGCACGCGGGCGCAGGTGCCCTCGGTCGTGTTCGAGTGGGAGCGCGGCATGCCCTTCTGGGCGTGGACGATCTTTCCCTACTGGTCGATCAATGCCTTCTACGCGCTCTCGCTCTTCCTTGGCCGCACCAAACACCTGGTGGACCGGCACGCGGCACGGCTGCTGACGGCGCAGGCGCTGGCCGTCACCTGCTTCGTGCTGTGGCCGCTCGCCTTCAGCTTCGGCCAGCCCGCGGTGAGCGGCGCCCCGGCCTTCCTGTTCGAGGCGCTGCGCGGCTTCGACAGGCCCTTCAACCAGGCGCCCTCGCTGCACATCGCGCTGGCCGTGATCCTGTGGGACTGGTACCGGCGGCTGATCACCGCCCGCTGGGCGCGCGCCGTGCTGCATCTGTGGGCGCTGGCCATCTGCGGCTCGGTGCTGACGACCTGGCAGCACCATTTCATCGACATCCCGACCGGCGCCCTGCTCGGCCTCGTGTGCGTGTGGCTGTGGCCGCTGGAGCGCCGCGTGGCGCTGCCGCGCGCCTGGCGGCTGGCGCGCGATCCGCAGCGCTGGAAGCTGGCCGCCGCCTATGCGCTCGGCGCGGTCGCCTGTCTGGCGCTGGGCCTGTACGGCGGCGGAGCCGCCTTGTGGCTGGGCTGGCCCGCCGCCTCGCTGATGCTGGTGGCGCTCAACTACGCCGGCTTCGGCGCACGCGGCTTCGCCATGGACGCACGGGGACGCATGCACTGGTCGGCGCGCTGGCTGTTCGCGCCCTACCGCCTCGGCGCGGCCGTCAACGCCTGGGCCTGGACGCGCCGGCTGCCGCCCAGCGCGGAGGTGGTGCCGGGCGTGCGGCTGGGCCGCCTGCCCTCGCGGGCCGAGTGGGAAGCGGCCGGCCGGCCGCGCCTGCTGAGCCTGTGCGCCGAACTGCAGCTGCCCCCCGTGCCGCACGCACGCTGCGTGCCGATGCTGGATCTGGCGATGCCCTCGCCGGCGCAGTTGCGCCGCGCCGTTGCCGTGCTGGAAGGCCAGCGCCGCGGCGGCCCGGTCTGGGTCTGCTGTGCGCTGGGCTTCTCGCGCAGCGCCGCCACGTTGGTCGGCTGGCTGCGACGGCATGGCACGACGGCCGACCTGGCCGGCGCGGAAGCCGCCGTGCGGCAGGTACGCCCGCAGATCGTGCTGCGTCCCGCCTGGCGCGACATGCTGGGCTCGGCGTGGACCGGGAAGGGCCCCGCATCATGAGCCTGGACACGCAGGACCGCGCCGATTGCGCCGCGCTCGCCGCGCTGCTGGCCGGCCAGGACACGCTGGCCCGGTGGAGCCTGTGGCTCTCGGCCCTGGCGCTGGCCGCGCTGTGCTTCGTTCCCGCTCCGGGGGCGGCCGCCCTGCTTCTGTCGGCCGCGGCGCTGCTGGGCCTGCCGGAGCGCTACCTGGCCTTCCGGCTGCGCCTGGACCAGCGGCTCTTCGACGCCCTGGCCGCCGGTCGCATCGCGGACCTCGCGGCGCTGGACCGCTCGCTCGCGCACATCGGCCTGCGCACCGCGCCCGAAGGCGGAACGCGGCCCCTGGCCGACCGCCTGCGCGGCACGCGCCGGCTGGTGCGCGGGCATGCGAGCATCGTGGCCGTGCAAAGTCTCGTCTTCCTCGCCGCCATCGCGGCCCGCCTCGCCTTCCCATGACCGACGCCTTCACCTCCGACGCCCCGCCGCCGCGCGAGTTGCTGCGCCGGGCCGGCACCTTCGCCGCCGCGCGCCTGATCGTCTTCATCGCCAAGCTGCTGACCGGCGTGCGCGCCGTCTGGAGCGGCTCCGCGCCGGTGGCCGACCAGACCCTGTACTTCGCCAACCACTCCAGCCACGGCGACTTCGTGCTGCTGTGGGCCACGCTGCCGCCCGACCTGCGCTCCCTCACACGCCCCGTCGCCGGGCAGGACTACTGGCTGGCATCGAAGGCGCGGCGCTTCATCGGGCAGGACGTGTTCAACGCGCTGATGATCCGCCGCGACGGCAGCGGCGACGGCCCCAACCCGGTCGACCAGATGGTGCAGGCGCTGCAGTCGGGCGACTCGCTGATCATGTTCCCGGAGGGCACGCGCAACACCGGCGAGGAGGTGATGCTGCCGCTCAAGAGCGGGCTGTTCCACATCGCCCGCGCCTGCCCGCAGGTGCGGCTGGTGCCGGTGTGGATCGAGAACCTCAAGCGCGTGCTGCCCAAGGGCCAGCTCATCCCGGTGCCGCTGGCCTGCTCGGTGCGTTACGGCGCGCCCATCGCGCTGGCCGAGGGCGAGGACAAGGCCGCCTTCCTGGCGCGGGCGCAGCAGGCGATGCTGGACCTGCGGCCCGAGCACGACAAGGAGGAGGCGAGCGCATCATGAGCCCCACCCTGCACCTGTTCGCCGGCGTGGCCGGCGTGCTGATCCTGGCCTCCGCCGTTGGCGCGCTGCTCAAGTGGCGCGTCGCGCACGGCGCCCCGCACGCGGTCATCGACAACCTCAACGCCCGCGTCAATACCTGGTGGGTGATGGTGGCGGTGATCGGCCTGGCCTTCGCCTTCGGCAAGGGCGGCGTGATCGTGCTGTTCTACCTGATCTCGTTCTACGCGCTGCGTGAGTTCATGAGCCTGACCTACACGCGGCGCGGCGACCACCTGGCGATGGCGGCGGCCTTCTACATCGCGCTGCCGGTGCAGTACTTCCTCGTCTGGATCGAGTGGTACGGCATGTTCGCCATCTTCATCCCGGTGGAGGTGTTCCTGATTCTGCCCATCCTCTCGGCACTGGGCGGCGACACCAAGCGCTTCCTGGAACGCACGTCGAAAGTGCAGTGGGGCCTGATGGTGTGCGTGTTCTGCATCAGCCACGTTCCGGCGCTGCTGACGCTGCACATCCCCGGCTTCGAGGGCGGCAACCTGCTGCTCATCGCCTTCCTCGTCATCGTGGTGCAGGGCAGCGACGTTCTGCAGTACGTGTGGGGCAAGCTCCTCGGGCGGCGCAAGGTGGCGCCGGAGCTGTCGCCCTCCAAGACCTGGGAAGGCCTGGTCGGCGGCGTGGCCAGCGCCACGCTGCTGGGCGCGGCCCTGTGGTGGGCGACGCCCTTCACGCCGTGGCAGGCAGCGCTCATGGCCTTCATGATCTGCGTCATGGGCTTCTTCGGCGGGCTGGTGATGTCCGCCATCAAGCGCGACCGCGGCGTCAAGGACTGGGGCACCATGATCGAGGGTCACGGCGGCATGCTCGACCGGCTGGACTCGGTGATCTTCGCCGCGCCCATCTACTTCCACGCGCTGCGCTACTGGTGGGTACCTTGATGCGCGCGGTACTGATGCATCGCCGCCACATCGCCACCTGTTTTTCGTGATAGACCGCACGGCTTAGCCGGCCTGTGGGAGGCCGGGCCTTCAACATGGCCCATGGTCGACCGTTCTGACGCATATTGGGCGACATCGGACCCATTGGCAGGAGGTCGACGACCATGAACACCTTGCTCGATACCCGGCACTTCCAGCTGCGCTTCCGCTCGCTGTTCAACGAAGGGCGCGGCTACGCCTTCCCCTGCGACGCCAGCGGCGAGGTGGACCTGGACGCGCTCAGCGAACAGTCGCGACACAACTACCTGTATGCACGCGCCATGATGGGCCGCGAGGTGGCCCACCCCGTAGTGGAGCCCTGCCTGCCGCATTGAAGAAGGTGAAGGCCCGATGGCCTACTTCGCCAGCGCCTTGAGCGCCAGCTTGATCCCTTCGCTCACGCCCACGTCCTTGGGCAGGGCCTTGAGGGCGGCCGCCGCCTCCTTGTCGCTGTAGCCCAGCGCCAGCAGCGCCTGCAGGATGTCGGCCTGCGCATCACTGGCCGGCTGCGCCAGTCCGGCAGCCTGGCCCAGGGTGTCGCCCAGTTTCCCCTTGAGTTCGAGCAGCAGCCGTTCGGCGGTCTTCTTTCCGATGCCCGGAATCTTGACCAGCCGCCCCGGCTCCTGCAGCGACACGGCCTGCGCCAGCTCGTTCACGCTCATGCCCGACAACACCCCCAGCGCGGTGCGCGGCCCGACGCCGGAGATCTTGATGAGCTGGCGAAACGCCGCCCGCTCGGCGGCGGTGCCGAAGCCGTAGAGCACCTGCGCATCCTCGCGCACCACGAAATGCGTGAGCAGCGACACTTTCTCGCCCACCGGCGGCAGGTTGTAGAAGGTGCCCATCGGCACGTCGACCTCGTAGCCCACGCCGTGGCAGTCGATCACCACCTGGGGCGGGTTGCGTTCGGCAAGGATGCCGGTGAGTTTGCCTATCATCAACGGTCCAGGCCGCGCTGCGGCCCCATTCCAAGAAACGCGTGATTCTCCGCCACAGCTTCACCCCCCCGAACAACACCCGCCTGGCCCATCTGTGCGGCCCGATGGACACCCACCTGCGCCAGATCGAGGACGCGCTGGAGGTGAAAGTCAGCCACCGCAACGAGGCCTTCAAGGTCGAGGGTCCCAAGGCGAAGGCCACGCGCGCGATGGAAACCTTGCAGGCGTTGTACGAGATCGCGCAGCGGCCCATCGACGCCACGCTGGTCCAGCTCACGCTGGCCGGTGACGGCACCCTGGCAGAAGACGAGGACGGCGTGAAGCTGCTGAGCACGCGCCGCACCGACCTGCGCGCCCGCACGCCCAATCAGAGCGTCTACCTCGACAACATCGCCGGCCACGACATCACCTTCGGCATCGGCCCCGCCGGCACCGGCAAGACCTACCTCGCCGTGGCCTGCGCGGTGGATGCGCTGGAACGCAGCGCGGTGCAGCGCATCGTGCTCACCCGCCCCGCGGTGGAAGCCGGCGAGCGCCTGGGCTTCCTGCCCGGCGACCTGACACAGAAGGTGGACCCGTACCTGCGGCCCCTGTACGACGCGCTGTACGACCTGATGGGCTTCGAGAAGGTGAACAAGGCCTTCGAGCGCAACGCGCTGGAGATCGCGCCGCTGGCCTTCATGCGCGGGCGCACGCTGAACAACGCCTTCGTGATCCTCGACGAGGCGCAGAACACCACGCCCGAGCAGATGAAGATGTTCCTCACGCGCATCGGCTTCGGCAGCAAGTGCGTGGTGACCGGCGACGTGAGCCAGATCGACCTGCCCAAGCAGCAGACCAGCGGCCTGATCGACGCGGAGCGGGTGCTCAAGCGCGTGGCCGGGCTGGCCTTCACGCATTTCAACAGCGGCGACGTGGTGCGGCACCCGCTGGTGGCGCGCATCGTCGACGCCTACGACAAGAGCGGCAAGCGGGCCTGAGCGATGGCGCTGCCCGAGCTGTCGCTGTCCCTGCAGTTCGCCCGCTTCGATGGCGTGGCGCGGCACCGCGCCGCCCTGCCGCGGCACCGGGTGGCACGCTGCATCCGCCATGCGCTGGCGCTGCCCGGCGAGCTGGCGGTGCGCATCGTCGATGCCGACGAAGGCCGGCGCCTGAACCGCGAGTTCCGCGGCAAGGACTACGCCACCAACGTGCTGACCTTCGACTACGCCGCCTCGCCGGTCGTCATGGCCGATCTGGTGCTGTGCGCGCCCGTGGTGGCGCGCGAGGCGAAGGAGCTGCGCGTGACGCTGGCGGCCCACTATGCGCACCTGCTGGTGCACGGCACCCTGCACGCCCAGGGCTGGGACCACGAGACCGGCGAGGCAGACGCGCAGGCGATGGAGGCGCGCGAGACCGCGATCCTGGCCGGGCTGGGCATCGCCGACCCCTATCGCGGACGCTGAACGCCGCCATGTTCGACATCGCCCTGCTGCTGGCCGCTGCCTTCGTCGCCGGCGCGCTCAACGCTGTCGCCGGAGGCGGCAGCTTCCTCACCCTGCCGGCGCTGGTGTTCACCGGCGTGCCGCCAGTGGTGGCCAATGCCACCGGCACGGTGGCGCTGCTGCCGGGCTACCTGGCCGGCGCGTGGGGCTTCCGCGAGGACTGGCAGAGCCCACCGGGGCTGACGATGCGCAGCATCGTGCTGTGGTCGCTGGTGGGCGGCGCCGCGGGCGCCGCGCTGCTGCTGCTCACGCCGGACAGCACCTTCCGCCTGATCGTGCCCTGGCTGCTGCTGGCGGCGACGCTGCTGTTCGCCCTGGGCCCGCGCATCCGGCGCTGGACGGCCGGCGCCCACGGCGCCTCGCCGCTCAAGGCGGCGTTCGGCGTGCTGGCGGTCTCGGCCTACGGCGGCTACTTCAACGGCGGGCTGGGCATCCTGCTACTGGCGCTGTTCGCGCTGCTGGGCCAGACCCAGCTGCATGCGATGAACGGCATGAAGAATCTGGTGTCGGCGCTGCTGACGGCGATCGCCGTCGCGATCTACGCCGCCGGCGGCCTGGTGCAGTGGCCACAGGCGCTGATGATGATGGTGGCCGCCACCGCCGGCGGCTACGGCGGCGCCCGCCTGGCACGCCGCATCCGGCCCGAGTGGCTGCGCGCCGGCATCGTGCTGGTGGGACTGGCGATGGCGGCGCTGTTCTTCTGGAAGGGATAGTGGTTCAGGGCGCCATCTGCAGCGGGATGGTCACCGGCCCGTCGTTGACCAGGTGCACCTGCATGTCGGCGCCGAAGACGCCGGTAGCCACCTCCGGGTGCAGCGCCCGGGCGCGCGCGACGAAGGCGTCGTAGAGCCGCCGGCCCTCGTCCGGCGGCGCGGCCTGCGTGAAGCTGGGCCGGTTGCCGCCGCTCGCATCGGCCGCCAGGGTGAACTGGCTGACGATCAGGAGGCCACCGCCCACGTCCTGCACGCTGCGGTTCATCTTGCCGGCGTCATCGCTGAAGATGCGCAGCTTCAGGATCTTGGCCAGCAGGCGCTCGCCGACCGCCTCGTCGTCGCCCCGCTCGGCACACACCAGCACGAGCAGCCCCCGGCCGATGCGGCCGGCGCATTCGCCGGCGATCTCCACGCGCGCCTCGCTCACGCGCTGCAGCAGGGCCTTCATCGCGTATCCCCTTCCCCAGTGGCCTGCACGGCGCGCGCCTCCATGTCCAGCGGCAGCAGTTGCAGCGTGACGCGCAAGCCCGGCACGGCGTCCATCAGCGCCTGCTCCAGCGCGTCGCGCAGGCCGGCGGCGCGCTGGAGCGTCCACTGGCCCGGCACGTGCATGTG
The DNA here is from genome assembly GCF_000745855.1 of Xenophilus azovorans DSM 13620. Taxonomy (GTDB): domain Bacteria; phylum Pseudomonadota; class Gammaproteobacteria; order Burkholderiales; family Burkholderiaceae_C; genus Xenophilus; species Xenophilus azovorans. The sequence goes on along the minus strand of NZ_JQKD01000034.1, from coordinate 36,586 downwards.
GATGTCGGCGAAGAGGCGCTGACCCGAGCGCCGCGTCGCGATGTCGTCGAAGCGCAGGACGCCGCCGTCCGGCGCTTCGGCGGCGAAGCGGTCCAGCACGGCCTGGATGGCGGCCTGCTGCGCCGGCTCCAGCGCGTGGTCCATCAGGCCCTGGCTGGAGCGCCACACCAGCCGCGCGCCCTCGCGCACGATGTTGGCCGCCACGGCCAGCGCCAGCAACGGGTCCAGCCACAGCCAGCCGGTAAGCATCACGGCCAGCACCCCCACCAGCACGCCGGCCGAGGTCCACACGTCGGTCATCAGGTGCCGGCCGTCGGCCTCCAGGGCGATGGAGTGGTGCACCCGCGCCGCCTTGAGCATCAGCAGCGCCAGCGCCGCGTTCAGCCCCGCGCTGGCCACCGACAGCGCCATGCCCCAGCCGAGCCGCTCCAGCGGCTGCGGCGCCAGCAGCCGGCCGACCGCCGCCCAGCCGATGGCCAGCGCCGCCGCGATGATCAGGATGCCCTCGAAGCCGGAAGAGAAGTACTCGGCCTTGTGGTGGCCGTAGGGATGGCCCTCGTCCGCCGGCCGGTTGGCGATGGTGATCATCGCCAGCGCGAACACGGCGCTGGCCAGGTTGACGAAGGACTCCATCGCGTCCGAGATCAGCCCCATCGAATGGGTGATCCAGCCGGCGGCCCCCTTGAGGGCGATGGTCAGCAGCGCCACCGCCACCGACAGCCGCAGCAGGGTGCGGGGGCTCGGCGCGGCCAAGGAAGATCGCGGGGAAAAGTGAAGCACAGCACGATGCCGGGGGCCGGCGGAAGCCCGCGATTATGAAGGGCGCGCCCTGCTCGCTTACCATTGACGCCCCCCGAAACACCCCCGGAGCACCATGAGCCACCGCCTGACGATCCTGTGCGCGGGCCTGCTGGCGGCGGCCGCCGCCTTCGCCCAGCCGACACCCGCCGCGGCACCGCAGCCCTCGGCCGAAGCCGGCGCCGAAGCAGCGGCCGGCTTCATCAAGTCGGCGCAGGGCGACGTGCGCGTGCTGGGCACCGACGGCACCGGCCGCCCGGCCCGGCCCGGTGACCGCGTCCTGCCGATCGACCGCGTGAGCACCGGCCCCGATAGCGGCGCCAGCCTCGTCCTGCGCGACGGCACCACGCTGGTGATGGGCCCCGAGTCGCGGGTCGACCTGAAGCAATTCCACTTCGACCCGACGACGCAGGAAGGCGGCATCCTGGTGTCGCTGCTGCGCGGGTCCATGCGCATGATCACCGGCCTCATCGGCCGGACCCAGCCCGACGCGGTGCGGGTGGAAACGCAGACCGCCACCATCGGCATCCGCGGCACCGACTTCATCGTGACCGACAGCGGCCAGCCGTGAGCCGCCCGACCGCACCCCGCTCCCCCGCCCTGGCCACCGCGCGGCGGCTGGCCGCCCTGTGCACGCTCGCCGGCGCCGCGCTGCTGGCCGCCTGCACGACGCCCGCCACGCGGGTCGTGCTGCTGCCGCAGGAAGACGGCAAGCCCTCGGCCGTGGTGGTCCGCACCGAGAACGGCCAGCAGGTGCTGGACCGGCCCTACCTGCAGGCCACGGCGCCGCACGGCACCCAGGCCGCGCCGACGGTGGACACGGTCGACCCCGCCGAACTGCAGCGCGACCACCCCCAGCTCTTCGCGCTGCGGCCTCCGGCGCCCCAGCACTACACGCTGTACTTCGTCTCGGGCGGCACGGTGCTCACCGAAGCCTCGCAACTGACCGTGCAGGAGATGCTGGCGGCCGCCCTGGCGCGGTCGGGCGCCGACATCGTGGTCACCGGCCACACCGACACCATGGGCGCCGGCCCGCGCAACGATGCACTGTCGCGCGAACGCGCCGCCGAGGTGCGGCAGATGCTGGTGCAGCGCGGCTTTCCCGCCGTGCGCATCGAGGCCGTCGGCCGCGGCGAACGCGAACTGGCCGTTCCCACCGCCGACGAGGTGGATGAGCCGCGCAACCGCCGCGTGACCATCGACGTACGCTGAATTCCGGCGGCCGCGCCGAAAGACAAACGGGGCCCGCGGGCCCCGTTTTCCTTGCCGCCAGCGGCCGTCAGCCGACCGTGACCCGCGCGAACTTGCGCTTGCCCACCTGCACGACGTAGGTGCCGGCCGGCAGCTTCAGGCCCTTGTCGCTCACCACGGCCGAATCCACCCGCACGCCGCCGCCGTCGATCAGGCGGTTGCCCTCCGAGGTGGACGACGCCAGCCCCGCCTGCTTGAGCAGGTGCGCGATGCCCAGCGGCGCGCCGGTCAGCGCCACCTCCGGGATCTCGTCGGGCACCCCGCCCTTGCTGCGGTTGACGAAGTCCTGCTCCGCCGCCTCGGCCGCCTGCGCGCTGTGGAAGCGCGTGGTGATCTCCTTGGCCAGCATCACCTTGGCGTCCTTCGGGTTGCGCCCCGCTGCCACCTCGGCCTTCAGCGCCTCGATGTCGGCCAGCGAGCGGAAGCTCAGCAGCAGGTACCAGCGCCACATCAGCTCGTCCGAGATCGACAGCACCTTGGCGAACATGGTGTTGGCGTCCTCGCTGATGCCGATGTAGTTGCCCTTGCTCTTGGACATCTTCTCGACGCCGTCCAGCCCCTCCAGCAGCGGCATGGTCAGGATGCACTGCGGCTCCTGGCCGTACTCCTGCTGCAGGTGGCGCCCCACCAGCAGGTTGAACTTCTGGTCGGTGCCGCCCAGTTCCAGGTCGCTCTTCAGCGCCACCGAGTCGTAGCCCTGCATCAGCGGGTAGAGGAACTCGTGCACCGAGATCGACTGGCCGGCGTGGAAGCGCTTGTGGAAGTCGTCGCGCTCCATCATGCGCGCCACCGTGTACTTGGCGGCCAGTTGGATCATGCCGCGCGCGCCCAGCGGGTCGCTCCACTCGGAGTTGTACCGGATCTCGGTCTTCGATTCGTCCAGCACCAGCTTCGCCTGGGCGAAGTAGGTCTCGGCATTGGCGCGGATCTGCTCGGCCGTCAGCGGCGGGCGCGTGGTGTTGCGCCCGGAGGGGTCGCCGATCAGGCTGGTGAAGTCGCCGATCAGGAAGATGACGGTGTGCCCCAGGTCCTGCAACTGGCGCATCTTGTTGAGCACCACGGTGTGACCCAGGTGGATGTCGGGCGCCGTCGGGTCCAAGCCCAGCTTGATGCGCAGCGGCTGGCCGGTGGCTTCCGAGCGCTGCAGCTTCCTGACCCACTCGTCCCGGGGCAGGAGCTCGTCCACACCACGAAGTGAAATGTCAAGCGCTTGTCTTACACGATCAGACGGCGGTTGACTAGTGAAAAACTCGGAAGTCATTCGAATTTTTGTGGAGAAAGCAACGGCCGGCGCTATACTCCGCCCGTTTTGCCAAAGCGGTGCATTGTAGAGAGCGCGCCGCTTCCTCGCCCCGCCGGGCGCGGCCCGCGACATGCGGCAGCCGGCGGTCGCTGACTCCAAGCTGGGTTTCTCGTTTTGTCCAAACTGATCAACGGCATTCTTGCCGCGGAGGAGGCTGTTGCCTCCCGCGTCGCGCATACCGTCAAGACCTACCCGCGCCAGATCACCGCGGCCATCGCAACGCTGCTGCTGTGCGCCGGCGGCGGTGCCTTCGCCGTGGCCAACCTGGGCCCGGATGCCTCCGACCTGCCGGTGCGGCAGGTGTTCGAGGCCGTCACGCCCCTGCCGATCGACAGCCAGGGCGCCGAACTCGACGGCCACCGCTTCACCCTCTTCCGCAGCGAGCAGACGCGCGCCGGCGACACCGCCGAGGCGCTGCTGGGCCGCCTGGGCGTGGCCGACGGCGATGCCGCCGCCTTCGTGCGCGGCAACGCGCAGGCGCGCGCGGCGCTGTTCAACCGCGTCGGCCGCACGGTGTCGGCCGAACTCGGCCAGGACGACCGCCTGATCAGGCTGTCGGCGCGCTGGATCCCCGACGTCGACGGCAGCTTCCGCCGCTTCGTGGTCGAGCGCATGCCGGGCGGCTTCGTCGCCCGCATGGAGGCCGAGGCGCTGACGCCCGGCTCGCGCCTGGCCAGCGGCGTGGTGAAGAGCTCGCTGTTCGCCGCCACCGACGCCGCGCGCGTGCCCGACAGCATCGCCAGCCAGCTGGCCGACATCTTCTCGGGCGACGTGGACTTCCGCCAGCTGCGCAAGGGCGACCGCTTTGCGGTGGTGTACGAGACCTTCGACGCCGACGGCCAGGTCCTGCGCACCGGCCGCGTGCTGGCCGCCGAGATGCAAAGCGCCGGCAAGACATGGCAGGCGCTGTGGTTCCAGCCGCCCGGCGGCAAGGGCGGCTACTACCGACCCAACGGCGACAGCCTGCGCAAGGCCTACCTGAGTTCGCCGGTGGAGTTCACCCGCGTGTCCAGCGGCTTCGCGATGCGGATGCACCCCATCCTGAACAGCTGGCGCCAGCACAACGGCATCGACTTCGCCGCGCCCACCGGCACGCCGGTGCGCACCGTAGGCGACGGCAAGGTGGACTTCGCCGGCCAGCAGAACGGCTACGGCAACATCGTCATCATCGGCCACCGCAACGGCCAGCAGACGGCCTACGCGCACCTCTCTCGCATCAACGTCAAGGAAGGCGAGCAGGTCGAGCAGGGCCAGACCATCGGCGCCGTCGGCTCGACCGGCTGGGCCACCGGGCCGCACCTGCACTTCGAGTTCCGCATCAACGGCGAGTACCACGACCCGAGCACCATCGCCCAGCAGAGCGAGGGCAGCACCGCGCTCACCGCCGCGCTGCGGCCGGCCTTCGACAAGCTGGCGAGCGCCTCCCGCACCGAACTGGCCGCAGCCTTCTCCGTGGTCCAGGCCAGCGCGGATTGACCCTCGCGTGACACCCATCCTGAAAACAGGGCGCCGCACGGGCGCCCTTTTCTTTTCCGCATGACCGAGCGCTTCATCGGCCTGATGTCGGGCACCTCGCTCGACGGCGTCGACGGCGTGCTGGCCGAATTGGACGCCGGCCGCATCGCCGTGCGCGCCCACGCGGCGCGCCCCTTCCCCGCGCCGCTGCGCGAAGAACTGCTGGCCCTCAACACCCCCGGCGGGCGGGACGAACTGCACCGCGCGGCGCTGGCCGCGAACGCCCTGGTGCGCGTCTACGCGGACACCGTCGCGGCCCTGCTCGTCGACACCGGCCTGCCTCCCGCGGCCGTGCGCGCCATCGGCGCGCACGGCCAGACGGTGCGCCACCGCCCCGGCGAGTTCGACGGCACCGGCTACACCGTACAGCTCAACAACCCGGCGCTGCTGGCCGAGCTGACCGGCATCGACGTGGTGGCCGACCTGCGCAGTCGCGACGTGGCCGCCGGCGGCCAGGGCGCGCCGCTGGTGCCGGCCTTTCATGCCGCGCTGTTCGCGCCCGGTGATGAGGGCGTGGCGGTGCTCAACCTGGGCGGCATCGCCAACCTGAGCCTGCTGCCGCCCGGCGACGGCGCGGTGCTGGGTTTCGACTGCGGGCCGGCCAACGCCCTGCTGGACCACTGGTGCCAGCGCCACCGCGGCGCACCCTACGACGCGAACGGCGACTGGGCCGCCGGCGGCCAGGTACTGCCGGACCTGCTGGCGCGGCTGCTGGTCGAGCCCTACTTCGCCCGCCCCGTGCCCAAGAGCACCGGTCGCGACCTGTTCCACCCCGACTGGCTTGCGGCCCGCCTCGGCGATGCGGCCTCGGCCGATCCGCAGGACGTCCAGGCCACCCTGGCGGAACTGACGGCGCGCACCTGCGCCGAGCATCTGCAGCGCCACGGTGCCGGGCTGCCGCGCCTGATCGTCTGCGGCGGCGGCGCCTTCAACGCGCACCTGATGCGGCGGCTGGCCACCCTGCTGCCGGGCGTGGCCGTCGAGTCCTCCGCCGCGCACGGCCTGCCGCCGCAGCAGGTGGAGGCAGCCGCCTTCGCCTGGCTGGCCTGGCGCATGCTCGCGCGCGCGCCGGGCAACCTGCCCAGCGTGACCGGCGCCGCCGGGCCGCGCGTCCTGGGTGCTCTGTACCCGACCTGAAGCCTCAGCCGTGGCCTGACACTTCCGGGCCCTCCGGCTGCGGCGCCCGCGCCTCGGCTGGCAGTTGCCAGAACACCGCCGCCGAGGCCAGCGTGATCAGCCCCACCGTCACGAAGGTGGCCTGGAAGGCGTGCAGCGCCGCGCCGGGCTCCACGCCGGCGCCGAAGGCGCGGCTGAAGCCGGAGAGCACGGCGCCGGCGATCGCCACCCCCAGGCTCATCGCCAGCATCTGCACCATCGACAGCAGGCCGTTGCCGCTGCTGGCGCTGGCGCCGTCCAGGTCCTTGAGGGTGATGGTGTTCATGGCCGTGAACTGCAGCGAGTTGAAGGCGCCGAAGGTCGCGAGCAGCGCGACGTGCAGCGCCCAGGGCGTGGCCGGCGTGGCGAGGGCGAAGCTGGCCATCAGCACGCCGATGATCGCGGTGTTGGCCACCAGCACCGTGCGGTAGCCCAGGCGCAGGATCAGCGGCGTGGCCACCCGCTTCATCGCCATGCCGGCCAGCGCGGTGGGCAGCATCATCAGGCCGGCGTTGAAGGGCGAATAGCCCAGCGCCACCTGCAGCGAGATCGGGATCAGGAAAGGCATCGCCCCGCTGCCCAGCCGGCAGAACAGGTTGCCCATCAGCCCCACCGACAGTGTGCGCACGTGGAACAACTCCGGCGAGAACAGCGGCCGCGGATGGCGCGCCGCATGCAGCCAGTACACCACCAGCGCCACGAAGCCGAACACCGCCAGCACGGCGGTGTTGCCGCGGCCCAGGCCCATCTCGGTGCCGCCCTCGATGGCCAGCGAGATCGACACCATGCCGAAGGCCAGCAGCGCGTAGCCGGCCAGGTCGAAGCGCGGCGTGTCGGCGTTGCGCGCATCCGGCATGAAGCGCCAGGTCGCCAGCAGGCCGATCAGGCCCACCGGCAGGTTGATCAGGAAGATCCAGTGCCAGGAGGCCACCTGCACCAGCCAGCCGCCCAGCGTGGGGCCCAGCAGCGGGCCGATGAGGCCGGGGATGGCGACGAAGGCCATGGCCTGCAGGAATTCCCCGCGCGGGAAGGTGCGCAGCACCGCCAGCCGCCCCACCGGCAGCAACAGCGCCCCGCCCAGCCCCTGCAGCACGCGCGAGGCCACTAGCTCGCTCAAGCCCCGCGAGGCGGCGCAGGCCAGCGAACCGAGCGAGAACAGCACGATCGCCAGCATGAACACCCGCCGGGTGCCGAAGCGGTCGGCCAGCCAGCCCGAGGCGGGGATCAGCATGGCCATCGTCAGCGAGTACGCCACCACCACCGACTGCATGCGCAGCGGGCTCTCGCCCAGGCTGGCGGCCATCGCCGGCAGCGCCGTGTTGATGATGGTCGCGTCCAGCGTCTGCATGAAGAAGCCGATGGCGACCAGCCACAGCAGCAGGCGGCGGCTGCCGGCGGTGGAGGCCAGGGGCGGGACGAGGGAATCGCTCATCGCAGGAAGGATGCAGACGGCAATGAAAAAGCCGCCCGAAGGCGGCTCGCGGTGCACAGGATGGTCAGGCTCACGCCGAGAAGCTGGAGCCGCAGCCGCAGGTGCTGCTGGCGTTGGGGTTCTTGATCACGAACTGCGCGCCCTGCAGGTCTTCCTTGTAGTCGATCTCGGCGCCGACCAGGTACTGATAGCTCATGGCGTCGATCAGCAGCGACACGCCGTTCTTGGTCATGGTCGTGTCGTCGTCGTTGGTGATCTCGTCGAAGGTGAAGCCGTACTGGAAGCCCGAGCAGCCGCCGCCCTGCACGAACACGCGCAGCTTCAGGTCGGGATTGCCCTCTTCGGCGATCAGGTCGGCCACCTTGGCCGCGGCGGCGTCGGTGAAGACGATCGGGTCCGGCATCGCGGCCGGCGTGGCGATGGTTTCGGCAACAGCGCTCATGGAATCGGTTCTCCGTGGGGGCGGCCTTCCAGGGGCGGAGGGCAGCCGATGAGGGGATGCTACCCCAGCCAAAGAAAAACCGCCTCGAGGGCGGTTTTTCCGGTGGCAGCAGCCAAGCAGGGGATCAGCGCTTGCTGAACTGCTTGCGACGGCGTGCGGAGTGCAGGCCGACCTTCTTGCGCTCGACCTCGCGGGCGTCGCGGGTCACGAAGCCGGCCTGGCTCAGCAGCGGCTTGAGGTTCGCGTCGTAGTCGATCAGCGCGCGGGTGATGCCGTGACGCGTGGCGCCGGCCTGGCCCGATTCGCCGCCGCCGTGGACGTTGACCTGGATGTCGAAGGCCTCGACGTTCTCGGTCAGCACCAGCGGCTGCTTGGCGATCATGATCGAGGTCTGGCGGCCGAAGAACTGTTCGATCGGCTTGCCGTTGACCGTGATCTTGCCGGTGCCCTTCTTGAGAAACACGCGGGCGACGCTGGACTTGCGACGGCCGGTGCCATTGTTCCAATCACCAATCATCTCAAGACTCCTCAGATTTCCAGCGCCTTGGGCTGCTGCGCGGTGTGCGGATGCTCCGCGCCGCCGTAGACCTTCAGCTTCTTGATCATGGCGTAGCCGAGCGGGCCCTTGGGCAGCATGCCCTTGACGGCCTTCTCGAGCGCGCGGCCGGGGTGCTTGGCCTGCATGTCGCGGAAGTTGGTGGCGGTGATGCCGCCGGGATAGCCCGAGTGACGGTAGTACACCTTGTCGGTGGACTTGGCGCCCGTGACCTTAAGCTTGGAAGCGTTGACGATGACGATGAAGTCGCCCGTGTCGACGTGAGGCGTGTAGATGGCCTTGTGCTTGCCGCGCAGTCGGAGGGCCACTTCGCTGGCGACCCGTCCGAGAACCTTGTCGGTTGCGTCAATCACAAACCACTCGTGCTTCACGTCAGCGGGCTTGGCGCTGAACGTAGACATGAGATTTCCTTGTAGGGAAGCGGTTTGGCGGGCCCTTTTCCACGGTCGGCCTCCTCATGGTGCACCCCAAATGTCACGTAGGACACGGCGTGCGGCGGGAAGCTCTTAGGTGGGAGAATGACTTTGCCGCGGGGCCCGAAATCGCTGCAAAGCCCGCCATTGTAGCGCGGCTGGGGCCAATTGCCCAGGGGCTGCCGCCGAGCACCGACAATCGCGGGTTCGCCGCTCTGGCGGCATCATCCCCTTCATCCGTCCCACCTCCCATGTTCAGCTACCGCCACGCCTTCCATGCCGGCAACCATGCCGACGTGCTCAAACACACGGTGCTGATCGCCGTGCTGGAGCACCTGCTGCACAAGGACACGCCGCTGACCGTGGTGGACACCCATGCCGGCGCCGGCCTGTACCGCCTGGACGGCGACTACGCGGGCACCAGCGGCGAGGCGGCCGATGGCGTGCTGCGGCTGCTCGCCGGCACGCCGGAGCCGGCCCCGCCGCCGGCCCTGGCCCGCTACCTCGAGGTGGTGCGCGGCTTCAACCCCGGCGGCGGCAACCGTGTCTACCCCGGCTCACCCTTCATCGTGCAACGCCTGCTGCGCCCGCAGGACCGGCTCAAGCTGTGCGAACTGCACCCTACCGACGCGCGCACGCTGGCCGCCAATGTCGCCCAGCTGGAGGCGGGCCGCCAGGTGGCGGTGCTGCGCGAGGACGGCTTCGGCACGGCGACGAAGTTCCTGCCGCCGCCCTCGCGCCGGGCGATGGTGCTGGTGGACCCCAGCTACGAGATCAAGACCGACTACGCCCGCACCGCCGCCTTCGTGGGCGAGGCGCTCAAGCGCTTCGCCACCGGCGTCTACGTGGTCTGGCATCCGATCATTCCCCGGCCGGAGGCGCACGACCTGCCGCGCCGCCTGCGCACCCTGGCCACCCGCGCCGGCAAGCCGTGGCTGCACGCCACGCTGACGGTGAAGTCGAGCAAGGTCGTGGCCACGCCCGACGGACAGGCGCGCCGCCCCGGCCTGCCGGCCAGCGGCATGTTCGTGCTGAACCCACCCTACACGCTGGCGGAGCAGTTGCGACCCGCCCTGGCCTGGCTGGCGCCGCAGCTGGCGCAGGACCGGCACGCCGACTTCACGCTGGACGGCGCATCAGCCTAGGCTGCACGGCACAGCGCGGGCGGCACATGCCGCCAACGGCGGGCCGACGGCCATGCGTGCAGTTGTTCACGCCGTCCGCCGCTTCATCCTGCAGGTTGTAAAAAACCGACTTCCGGTCTATTTTCACCGCGGCTCTCCCGTCCTACATTCGGGCCCGTCACACATCGGGCAATCGAGGGAGAGATACGTGGACAAGCGGGCATTCGCACGCTGGCTGGCGCTGGCCGTGTGCATCACGGCGGCAGCTCCGGCACAGCCGCAGGAAAGAAAACGGGTCGACACGCTGACGCGGATCCAGGCGGAGGGCGTCATCCGCATCGGCGTGCGCGACAACGCGCCGCCCTTCGCGTATCACGACACCGCCGGCAGGCCGGCCGGATTCGCGTGGGACGTGTGCCGCGCGCTGGTGCGCGAGCTGGAGGCCCAGCTCAGGCGGCCGATCGAGATCCGCACCACGCCGGTCTCGCTGCCCGGCTCCTTCGAGATGCTCGCGGACGGCCGCATCGACCTGCAGTGCGGCAGCACGACGCACACCGCCGAGCGCGCGCAGAAGGTCGACTTCAGCCACACCTTCTTCGTCTCGGGCATCGTGGTGTCCTACCGGAAGGACGAGGTTCGCTACGCGCATCCGATGGAGTTCGGGCGGGTGGGCGTCGTCGCCGGCTCGACCGCCGAGGGCATCATGAAAAAGCGGGCGGCACAGGGCGGTGCGGCCCGGGTCGAGGCCGTGGTGCCGGTGCCCGGCTATGACGCCGGCGTGGAGATGCTGAAGAAAAAGCGGATCGACACGCTGTTCGCAGACAGCGTGCTGGTGCCGCTCGACCCGGATATCGCGCGCCGCGGCACGCTGGAGACGGTGGAGCCCTATGCGCTCATGCTGCGCAAGGGCGACCGGGCCTTCGGCGAGCAGGTCGACCGGGCCCTGCTGAACCTCCTGCACAGCCCCGCGATGCTGCAGATGGCGCAGGCTGCGAGACTGGGCGGCAAGATCAACCACCTGACGCAGGAGATCTGGCGCCGGCCTTCGCGCGACCCTGCGCCGCAGATGTACTGACGCGGACTACCGGCGCCGGCGGGCCGGCCGGGGAGCCGGGGCGGCCTTGCGCGCGGATGGCGCGGGGGGCGCCGGATCCGCATCGACGCCCGAAGAGGCGCCGTTCTCGGCCACGTCCACCGCCGCGCCATTGCAACGCCCGCCCTCGGCGCCGATCAGCGTCAGCGTCACCTGCTTGATACCCAGGCCGATCATGTCGAGCTGCTCGGCGGCGGCCCGGCTCAGGTCGATGACCCGGCCGGCGGCGTAGGGGCCGCGGTCGTTGACGCGCACCAGCACTTCCTTGCCGTTGACCAGGCTGCGCACGCACACGCGGGTGCCGAAAGGCAGCTTCTTGTGCGCGGCAGTGAACGCGCCCATGTCGAAGCGCTCGCCGCTGGCCGTCCTGCGCTGGTGGAACTGGATGCCGTACCAGGAGGCGCCGCCGCGCTCGTACACCTCGCCGGGCGGCTGGTCGCCGGGCGCGCCGTCGTCGGGCGGCAACTCGTCTTCGGCGCGGCCGATCGCGAGGTCGTAGCGCACGGAGGGCACGCGGGAGCGCGGCGCCTCCAGCGGCGTGCCGGCCTGGCGGGCCAGCGGCTTCAGCGGCTCCGCGGAAGCACCCGCCGCGGCCGGCGGCTCGGCGGGCGGCGTGGTGCAGCCGCCCAGCAGGCCGAGCAGCCAGGCCGCGCCCAGCCAGCGCGCCCGACGGATGGCCGCCGATGCCCTCCTCATGCCCCCCAGCCCAGCCGCTGCAGCACGCCGAGCGTGGCCTGCGACTGGTTCATCGTGTAGAAGTGGATCGCCGGCGCGCCGCCCGCGCGCAGCCGCTCGCACAGTTGCGCCACCACGTCCAGCCCGAAGGCGCGGATCGAGGCGACGTCGTCGCCGTAGGCCTGCAGGCGCAGGCGGATCCAGCGCGGGATCTCGGCGCCGCAGGCGTCGGAAAAGCGCATCAGCTGCGTGGAGCTGGTGATGGGCATGATGCCCGGCACCACGGGCACGTCCAGGCCGAGCGCCCGCGCGTCCTCGACGAAGCGGAAGTACGCCTCGGGGCTGAAGAAGTACTGGGTGATGGCCGAGTCGGCCCCGGCCTGCACCTTGGCGGCGAAGGCCCGCAGGTCGGCCTCGGGGCTGCGCGCCTGCGGGTGCACCTCGGGGTAGCAGGCCACCTCGATGTGGAAGTCGCGTCCGGTCTCCTCGCGGATGAAGCCCACCAGGTCGCTGGCGTACTGGAACTCGCCGCCGATGCCGTAGCCGCTGGGCAGGTCGCCGCGCAGCGCCACCAGGCGCTTCACGCCCATCGCCTTCAGTTCGGCCAGTTGCGTGCGCACCGTCTCGCGCGTGGCGCCGATGCAGGAGAAGTGGCTCGCGGCATCGACGCCCTCCTGCAGGATCTCGCGCACCGCGCCGAAGGTGCCGGCCTGGGTGGAGCCGCCGGCGCCGTAGGTGACGGAGCAGAACTGCGGCTTCATCGCGTAGAGCTGCTGGCGCACCGCACGCAGCTTGACCACGCCCTCGGGCGTCTTGGGCGGAAAGAACTCGAAGCTCAGGGAGAGCGGGGAGGCGGTCGTCATGTTTTCCTCAACACCATCAGGAACTCGCGGTTGCCGTCGCCGCCCAGGATCGGGCTGTCGTGCCAGCCGGCCCAGGCCAGGCCCAGCGCGTCGGCGGCACCGCGCAGCTTGTCGCGTACTTCGTCGTAAGCGGCCGCGTCGCGCACGATGCCACCCTTGCCGATGCGGCCCGGCTGCAGCTCGAACTGCGGCTTGGCCAGCAGCAGCATGCAGCCGCCGGCGGCCAGCAGCGGCGCCAGCGCCGGCAGCACCAGCGCCAGCGAGATGAAGGACAGGTCGCCGACCACGAGGCCGAAGCCGCCCGGCGGCAGCGCGCCGCCCAGGCCGGCGGCGGTCAATGCACGGGCGTTCACGCCCTCCAGCGCCGTCACGCGCGGGTCGGCACGCAGCCGTTCGTGCAACTGGCCATGCCCCACATCCACGCCGACCACGCGCGCCGCGCCGTGGCGCAGCAGGCAATCGGTGAAGCCGCCGGTGGACTGGCCCACGTCGAGGCAGACCAGGCCGGCGGCATCCACGCCAGCCAGGCGCAGCGCGGCCTCCAGCTTCAGGCCGCCACGCGAGACATAGCGCGTCTCGGCGTCGTCCTCCGGCTGCAGCTCTGCCGCGGGCGGCAGCTCCTCGCCGTTCTTGGCGACGCGCCTCCACGCGCCGCCCGCCAGCCGCCACTGCACGCCGGCCGCGATCAGCCGCTGCGCCTGCGCACGCGAGGCGGCCTGGCCGCGCTCCACCAGCAACTGGTCGGCGCGCATCGCAGCCCCTCGCTCAGTAGCGATAGGTATCGGGCTTGTAGGGGCCCTGCACCGGCACGCCGATGTAGGCGGCCTGCTCCTTGGTCAGCTTCGTGAGCTGTGCGCCCAGCTTCGACAGCTGCAGCCGCGCCACCTTCTCGTCCAGGTGCTTGGGCAGCACGTACACCTTGCCCGGCTGGTAGTCCCTGGACTTGGAGAACAGCTCGATCTGCGCGATGGTCTGGTTGGCGAAGCTGGAGGACATCACGTAGCTGGGGTGGCCGGTGGCGCAGCCCAGGTTCACCAGGCGCCCCTTGGCCAGCAGGATGATGCGCTTGGCCGGCTTCCTGCCCTGCCTGGGGAAGATCACGTGGTCAACCTGCGGCTTGATCTCTTCCCACTGGCAGTGCTTCTCCAGCGAGGCGACGTCGATCTCGTTGTCGAAGTGGCCGATGTTGCAGACGATGGCCTGGTCCTTCATCGCCGCCATGTGCGCGTAGGTGATGACGTCCTTGTTGCCGGTGCAGGTGACGAAGATGTCGGCCTTGTCGGCGGCCTCTTCCATCGTCACGACGCGGTAGCCTTCCATCGCGGCCTGCAGGGCGTTGATCGGGTCGATCTCGGTGACCCACACCTGCGCCGACAGCGCGCGCAGCGCCTGGGCCGAGCCCTTGCCCACGTCGCCGTAGCCGCACACCACGGCGATCTTGCCGGCCACCATCACGTCGGTGGCGCGCTTGATGCCGTCCACCAGCGACTCGCGGCAGCCGTACAGGTTGTCGAACTTGCTCTTGGTCACCGAGTCGTTGACGTTGATCGCGCGCAGCGCCAGCGTGCCCTTGGCCGACATCTCCTGCAGGCGGTGCACGCCGGTGGTCGTCTCCTCGGTCACGCCGATGATGTTCTTCAGGCGGCGGCTGTACCAGGTGGGGTCGTCCTTGAGCCGGGCCTTGATGGCGGCGTGCAGGATCTTCTCTTCCTCGCTCTTGGCCTTGCCCAGCGCCTTGATGTCCTTCTCGGCGCGCGCGCCCAGGTGCATCAGCAGCGTGGCGTCGCCGCCGTCGTCCAGGATCATGTTCGGGCCTTCGGCCTTGCTGCCCTTGAGGCCGAACTCGAAGATGCGGTGCGTGTAGTCCCAGTAGTCCTTCAGCGACTCGCCCTTGATGGCGAACACCGGCGTGCCGGCGGCCGCGATGGCGGCGGCGGCGTGATCCTGCGTCGAGAAGATGTTGCACGAGGCCCAGCGCACTTCGGCGCCCAGCGCCTGCAGCGTCTCGATCAGCACGGCCGTCTGGATCGTCATGTGCAGCGAGCCGGCGATGCGCGCGCCCTTGAGCGGCTTGCTCTTGGCGTACTCGTCGCGGATCGCCATCAGGCCGGGCATCTCGGTCTCGGCGATGGCGATCTCCTTGCGGCCCCAGGCCGCCAGGCCCAGGTCGGCGATCGCGCAGTCGACGTTGGTCAGTTGTTTGGAAGTGGCAGGCGCGTTCATCAATACTCCATACGGCAGGTTGAAGACGACCACGTTCTGGGGAAACTCACCGCACAGAGCCGTGGGCGAGCGTCGTTGCAAAGAATCGGTCCGAGCCTCGCGACCGCTCCGCTCCGGGCGGGGGACGCTGCAACGCTCCTCGGAAGTGGGCGAATTATAGAAAGGGCGCCGCGCACCGCCGCCGCACGGGGCCGTCCGGCGGAGGATCCTTGACATTTCATGTCAAAAATCCGTTGA
The DNA here is from genome assembly GCF_000745855.1 of Xenophilus azovorans DSM 13620. Classification (GTDB taxonomy): domain Bacteria; phylum Pseudomonadota; class Gammaproteobacteria; order Burkholderiales; family Burkholderiaceae_C; genus Xenophilus; species Xenophilus azovorans. The sequence goes on along the minus strand of NZ_JQKD01000034.1, from coordinate 21,506 downwards.
CATGATATGTCGCGCGACCGCATACTGCATTCACCGTCGGGCTCCGGCGAGGCATCCGATCCACGGCCATCACGATTAGGAGGGCACCATGACCGTTCTGCTCCATCAGCTCAGCAACCTGGACACGCTGACGTCGGCCGTGATGGGCGGCGTCGGTGTGCAGTTGCAGCCCATCGCCGGCGAGGTGCCGGTGATCCAGGTCTGCATCGAGGGGCGCGACGAGCTGCCGATCTTCGTGACCTGCTCGGACACGCAGTTGATCTGCCTGTGCTACCTCTGGACCGACGAGGACGTGCGCGCGGACCGCCGCGCCGAGCTGCACGAGGCCCTGCTGGACCTGAACCCGTCGGTGCCGCTGTCGTCCTTCGGCCGCGTGGGCCAACGCTACGTGCTCACGGGCGCCCTGGCCCGCAGCGCGCGCGCCGAGGACGTGGCCCACGAAGTCGCCGTGCTCAGCGACAACGCCCTCGACGCCCTCGATGCGCTGGCCGACTACCTGCGCTGACCTCCCCGCCCCGAACCCACACAGGAGCCGAACATGACCGTCATCAAGAAACTCGTCACCCTGCTACGCGGCAGCGCCCGCGAACTGGGCCAGAGCGTGGTCGACAACAACGCCACGCGCATCTACGAACAGGAGATCGTGGACGCCAAGGCCAGCATCGCCGAGGCCAAGACCGAACTCACGGCCGTGATGGCCAAGGAGATGCAGACCGCGCGCGACATCGAGCGCATCAAGGGCGAGATCCGCCGCCACGAGGACATGGCCCTGCAGGCCCTGGACAAGACCGAGGAGGGCCTGGCGCTGAAGGTGGCCGAGCGGGTGGCGGCGCTGGAGGGCGAGATGCAGGTGCAGACGCAGGCGCACGCCGGCTTCGCCGTGCAGGTGGGCCGCCTCAAGGACCTGATCCGCAGCGCCGAGGCGCGCGTGCGCGAGCACGAGCGCGAGATCGGCATCGCCAAGACGACCGAGAGCGTGTACCGCGCCACGCAGAGCATCTCGGACAGCATCGGCAGCACGGGCTCCAGGCTCACGAGCGCGCGCGAATCGCTGGACCGCATCAAGAAGCGCCACGAGGACCTGGCCGACCGCATGGCCGCCGCCGAGGAACTGGACCAGGAGTTCGGCCACAAGGCACTGGAGAACGAACTGGCCGCGGCCGGCATCGGCGACAGCGACAAGAGCCGCGCCGAGGCCGTGATGGCGCGGCTGCGGGCGCGCCGCGCCGCAGGCACAGGCGACGGCGGCGCGCCCGCCGCCTGAAGGGCGCGCACCGGCCGACCCGCGCGGCGGCCGGGCCGCCCGGCATCCAGCGTCACACGCACGTCACCAACATGGACAACAACAGCACGAAGCGAAAGACACCGGCCCGCTGGCAAGGCTCCGAATCGGCACTGCGCGCCGTGCAGGTGGCCTTCGACGTGGAGGAGGCGGTGATGGAGGCGATCCGCGCCGCCGCCTTCCGCGAGAACGTGTCCACCTCCACGCAGATCCGCCACGTGCTGGGCCTGCCGGTGGCGGGCAAGCCCAAGCGGCCGCGCCTGACCGTCACGCTGGACGAGTCCGACTACGTGCTGCTGGCCCGGCGCTACGGCCTGTCTCCCGAAGACCGGCTGGGCATCAAGGAGGCCGCCACGCGCGAGCTGATCAACTTCATGCCGCAAGGCGCCCCATCGCGCAGCCCGGCCGCCAGGAAGCGCAAACGCTGACCGTCCGGCCGCCGAACCCGCTTCGCCACCTCACAAGAACAAGGGCACCATGCGCGAATTCCTCTCCGTCGTCTTCGGCTTTCCCACATTCATCTACAGCCTGCTGCTGGCGGTGATGCTGGTCTACTGGATCGCCGCCATCGTGGGCCTGGTCGACTTCGGCGAGAGCAGCATCGACCTGGACATCGCCCAGCACGCCGACGCGAGCGCGGACGACCTGGGCGCCATCGCCGGCTACGTGGTGGCCTTCGGCCTGTCCGGCGTGCCCTTCTCCATCGTGGTCACGCTGCTGGTGGTGATCGGCTGGACGCTCAGCACGCTGGCCGGCATCTGGCTGCTGGCCTGGGTGCCCACGCTGGCGCTGCAGGTCGTGGCGGGGCTGGTGGTGCTCGCGGCCTGCTTCGCGCTGTCCATCGTGATCGCGGCGCGGCTGGTGCGCCCCTTGCGCGGCGCCTTCGTGACGCAATACGCCCGCCAGAACAGCGACCTGATCGGCCAGCCCTGCACAATCACCACCGGCGTGGTCGACGAGAGAGAGGGCCATGCCGAAGTGGCGCAGCGCGGCGCGGGCATCCTCATCCAGGTGTGGGCGCCCAGCCCCAACCCGCTGCGCCGCGGCAGCCGGGCGCTGATCGTGGACTACGACGCGGCCCGGCGCCGCTATCTCGTGCAACCCATGGAGGGAGAACCGTGATGCACCGAACGACGACCCGGCCGCCCGGCCGGTGCCGACCCGTGCCGCCATCCGCCGCACGATCGCCCTGAGAGCGCCTCGCTCCTGCCCTTCATCCCGCCCGCCGGCCCTAAAAATTCCTTGCAAGCGAGCCTCAGCATGTCCCTGTCTCCCTCGATCATCACCTTCCTGGTCCTCGCCGCCATCGCGGTGATCGTGATCTTCGGCATCTTCGCGATGTTCTCCCGCTTCTATCACAAGGTGGAGCAGGGTCACGCGCTGATCATCAACCCCTTCCGCGGCGACCCCAAGGTCACCTTCACCGGCGGGCTGGTGTTGCCGATCATCAACAAGGCCGAGTTGATGGACATCTCGATCAAGACCATCGAGATCGACCGCTCGGGCGACCAGGGCCTGATCTGCGCCGACAACATCCGCGCCGACATCAAGGTGAAGTTCTTCGTGCGTGTGAACCAGACCGCCGAGGACGTGCTGCACGTGGCGCAGTCCATCGGCTGCGACCGGGCCTCCAACCAGTCCACGCTGGAAGACCTGTTCTCGGCCAAGTTCTCCGAAGCGCTCAAGACGGTGGGCAAGGCCATGGATTTCGTCGACCTGTACGACGCGCGCGACGCCTTCCGCGACAAGATCATGAGCCAGATCGGCAACGACCTGTCGGGCTACGTGCTCGAGAGTTCGGCCATCGACTACCTGGAGCAGACGCCGCTGGCGCGCCTGGACGCCAACAACATCCTCGATGCGCAGGGCATCAAGAAGATCACGCAGCTCACCGCCGTGGAGCACGTGACCACCAACGAGCTGCGCCGCAACGAGGAAATGCAGATCAAGAAGAAGAACGTGGAAACGCAGGAGGCCCTGCTCGAGCTGGAGCGCCAGCAGGCCGACGCCACGGCGCGCCAGGCGCGCGAGGTGGCCAGCGTGAAGGCCCGCGAGGAGGCCGAGACCTCCAAGATCCAGGCCGAGGAGCACACCCGCGCAGAGATGGCGCGGCTGCAGGCCGAGCAGCAGATCTCGGTGCAGAACGAGAACGTGCTGCGCGAGAAGGAGGTGGCCGAGAACAACCGCAAGCGCGCGGTCGTGATCGAGCAGGAGCGCGTGACCCGCGCCCGGGACCTGGAAGTGGTGGCGCGCGAGAAGGAAGTGACGCTGCAGCAGATCGAGAAGGACAAGGCCGTCGAGGTGCAGAAGAAGGCGATCGCCGACGTCATCCGCGAGCGCATCGTGGTCGAGCGCACGGTGGCCGAGCAGGAAGAGGCGATCAAGGAAGTGCGCGAGGTGGCAGAGGCCGACCGCACGCGCAAGGCGGTGGTGATCGGCGCCGAGGCGGCTGCCGAGGAGAAGGTGATCCTCGAGGTGAAGGCGGCCGAGGCGCAGGAGCGCAAGGCGCGCCACAAGGCGGCCGAAGACCTGGTGCTGGCCGATGCGCGCCTGAAGGTGGCCGAGCGCGAGGCCGAGGCCAAGAAGCGCGAGGCCGAGGGCATCGAGGCCCTGACGGCCGCGCCCGGCCTGGCCGAGGCCAAGGTGCAGGTGGCCGGGGCCAGCGCCAAGCTGGCCAGCATGGAAGCCGAGGCCACCGGCAAGGAGAAGGTGGGCCGCGCCGAGGCGCAGGTGACCGAGGTGCAGGCGCAGGCCGACGCCGTGGGCATCCGCGCCCGCATGGAGGCCGAGGCCGCCGGCAAGGAAAAGATCGGCCAGGCCGATGCGCTGGTGCGCACCGTGGACGCCGAGGCGCTGGCCAAGCAGGGCGATGCCGAAGCGCACAACATCGACGTGAAGTTCAGCGCCGAGGCGCGCGGCCTGAAGGAGAAGTTCGAAGCCATGAAGGCCATGAGCCCCGAGACGCGCGAGCACGAGGAATACCGCATGCGCCTGGAGCGCGCGCACCTCGAGACACTCAAGCAGATCGACGCGCAGCAGGCCATCGCCCGGGAGCAGGCGGAGGTGCTGGGCGTGGCGCTGAAGAACGCCCGCATCGACATCGTGGGCGGCCAGGGAGACTACTTCGACAGCTTCGTGCGCGCGCTGTCGGTGGGCAAGGGCATCGACGCGGCCGTGAACAAGAGCGATACGCTGCAGGTGGCGTTCAAGGAGCAACTGGCGGGCGAGCGCGACGTGGTGGAAGACGTCAAGCAGATCCTCGGCGCAGCGGGGCAGTCGGCGGGTGAATTGCAGAACCTCAGCGTGTCGGCCCTGATCGGTAAGGTGATGAGCGAAGGCACGGACAGCCAGAGGCACGCGCTGCAGCAACTGGTGCAGAGCTTCAGGAAGCCCGGCTGACGCCGCCGCATGTCCAGCCCCCCCAACGAAGCGGCCGACCGCGCCGCCGTCGACGCCAGCGTCGCCGAGAGCAGCAGCTACGAACTGCTCAAGAAGCGCCTGCAGGCGCAGGGCGACCAGCTCCTGGCGAAGGCGCAGGCGCTCAACGCCGAGCGCATCGCGCAGTTCGGCCAGCGCGAGCAGCAACTGCTGCTGCGCACCCGCGCGCGCACCGAGCACAACTGCGTGGCGCGCGACCTGGTCTACATCGGCGGCAACCGCCTGCTGCTCGGCTACAACGTGTTCATGGGCCTCAAGCGCGAGACGCGCGTGGAGGACGTGTTCGCGATCTACGCGCTGGCGCACCACGACGCCGACGCCGCCGGCAACCCCGAGAGCGACGAACTGGTGCAGGTGCCGCTGGAAGGCAGCTTCCTCGCCGACCCGCGCTTCGTCGCCGACTTCAACGAGCTCTACACCTACTACAAGCAGGCCACGCTGCAGCTGCTGCGGCCCACGCCCGACTACCTGCTGGCGGCCTTCCAGATCGGCCAGCAGGCGCAGGACATCCGCGTGTTCCGCTGGGCGCGCGGCAACGACGGCACGCTCCAGTACGTGGACAACCGCGGCGAGCGCGACCTGGCACCGCCGCCCAGCCACGACTTCGCGTGGACCCCGCTCACGCGCGAGCACCACGTGGGCGGCGCGCACCCGCACATCAACGTGCTCGACACGATCTTCGTGGAGACCACCGGCGGCTCGCTGACCGTCAAGGTCGAGAACAACACCGAGACCGGCCTGGGCATCTACGAGGAACCCGTCGAGGACGCCAACCAGGCGCTGGGCGACGCCGAGATCGCCTACGCCCGGCTCGGCCTGCTGATCCTGCTGCAGGTGCGGCCCTACCGCGAGCAGGCCGCGCGCTACCTGGTCTACAACCAGCGCACGCAGCAGGTGCTGCGCATCGACGCCATCGGCGCCTCGTGCATGCAGTTGCCCGAAGACCACGGCATCATCTTCCCCGGCGGCTATTACCTGCAGTCGGGCGAGCACAAGCGCTTCGACCTGCCGCCCGAGCTGACCGAGCAGTTGCGCTTCACGCGCATGCTGCGCTCGCCCAACGGCGAGGACGTGGCCTACATCTTCTATGGCACCGTGCCGCCGCCGCAGGGCAGCCCGGCCACGCTCGATGCCGGCTGCTACGCCTTCTTCACCTACAACCTGATCGAGAAGTCGCTGGCCACGCCCATCCTGGCCGACGGCTACAGCCGCTTCCCCGACGGCCGCCTGCTGGTCTTCCAGGCCGCACGCGGCGAGGCCACGCGCGTGCACCTCATGCAGTTGTGGCGCACCCCCTTCGCCACCGAGGAATACGCCAGCCGCCAGCCGGCGGGCACGGGCTTCTTCGCGCGCGTGGGCAATGCCGACCTGGTGCGCGGCATCTCGGACCTGCTGGGCATCGCGCGCGCCGTGCGCGAGCAGGCCCCCACGCGCACCGCCTACGAGGACCTGATCCGCCAGTGCCAGCGCGCGCGCGACGCCTACTTCTGGCTCGACGCCCACGAGGCGCAGGGCGCCGCGGCCGACCTGCAGGCCATCGAGCAGGCCGCACAGGCCACGCTGGGCGAGTTCGAGAAGGTGGAGAGCATCCGCCAGGACACGGCGCGCGCCCTGCTTAAGGCCGAGGGCCAGCAACGCGAGCTGATGACCGACATCGCCAGCCAGATGTGGCGCGGCCCGCAGGACTTCGTGCGTGCGCTGGACCGCCTGCGCCAGCGCCAGGGCGAACTGCATCTGCTGCGCGAGCTGCGCTATGCCGACGTGCCGCGCATCGAGGCCATGGCCGGGCAACTGGCCGCCGAGCAGCAGCGCGTGGGCGAGCGGGCCATGCAGTTCCTCGCGGACGAGAAGGCTTTCGACGGGCAGCAGAAGGCGCTGGCCGCCGTGGCCGCCGCGCTGCCGCAGGCGGCGACGGCCACGCAGCTCTCGGAACAACTGGACGCGCTCGACGCCGAGGCGGCCGGACTGGACCTGCTGAGCGAGCAACTGGGCAACCTGCCCGGCGGCGATGCGGTGCAGCGCACCGCGATCCTCGACCGCATCGCGCTGCTGTACGCCGACATCAACCGCCTGCGCGCCGATGCACGCGCGCGCCGGCGCAGCCTGGGTGCGGCCGAGCAGCGCGCCGAGTTCGGCGCCCAGTTCAAGCTCTTCGGCCAGGCGGTGGAGAACGCGCTGGAGCTGTCGGACACGCCGCAGAAGTGCGACGAGGCGCTCACGCGGCTGCTGGCCCAGTTGGAAGACATCGAGGGCCGCTTCGCCGAGCAGGAAGAATTCCTCGCCGACATCGCCACGCAGCGCGAGACCGTGTACGAGGCCTTGTCGGCCCGGCGCCAGGGCCTGGTCGAGGGGCAGCAGCGCCGCGCCAAGGCACTGGCCGATGCGGCGGGCCGCATCCTCGACGGCGTGCCGCGCCGCGTGGCGGGCTTCGGCGAGCTGGCGCAGGTGCACAGCTACTTCGCATCCGACCCGATGCTGGCCAAGCTGCGCGAGCAGGTGGCCGAACTGCGCAGGCTCGGCGCGGCGGTGGCCGCCGACGACATCGACACCCGGCTGAAGACGGCGCGCGACCAGGCCGTGCGCGCGGTGCGCGACCAGCGCGAACTGGCCTCGGGCGCCGAAGGCGGCATCAGGCTGGGCGCCCACACCTTCACCGTCAACAGGCAGCCGCTGGACCTCACGCTGGTGGGCCACGGCGACGGCCTGGCCTGGCAGATCACGGGCACCGACTACCTCGCGCCCGCCATCGATGCACGGCTGGAGGCGCTGCGCCCCTTCTGGCCGCAGGCCCTGGTGTCGGAGACGCCGCAGCTCGCGCGGGCCGAATACCTCGCCGCCGAATGGCTGGACGCGCTGCAGCGCGGCGAGGCCGAGCCCGGCTGGCCCGAGCTGCTGGTCCAGTTGGCCGAACACGCCAGGAACGCCGCCGCCACCGACGCGCCGCCGCCGGCCGCCCTGCTCGACTCGCTGCGCCGCTTCGCGGCCAGCCGCTACCAGGAGGGCTACCAGCGCGGCATCCACGACGACGACGCGCTCGCCATCGTGCGCGTGCTCGCGCCCATCCAGGACGCCGCCGGCCTCCTGCTGTACGGCTGCGCCGAACGCGCGCTGGCCAAGCTGTTCTGGCACCTCGAGCTGCGCGAGGAAAGCCGGCAGTCGCTGGCGCGCCGCGCCCGCAGCGCGCAGCACATCACGCAACTGTTCGGCCGGACGGCGCCGCGCGACACCCTGGAGCGCGAGACGGCGCAGAGCCTGCGCCACTTCCTCGATGCCCAGCGGGTACTGCGGCAGGAATGGCTGCCCGAGCTGGCGCAGGCCCTGGGCATTGCGCCGGCCGCGGACGACCAGGAGGACCCGGCGCACGACGCGCTGCTGCAGACTCTGGCCGAAGAGGCCGCGGCCTACCTGGTGCGCGAGCTGGCGCAGGCCGATGCCGCCGCCGATCTCGCCACCGCCACGCCGCACTGGGTGATCAGCAGCGCCGGCGAAGACCTGGCGCAGGCCTTGCAGCGCGCGCTGGACCGCGGCGGCCTGGCCGGCGCGCTCCAGCGCGACCTGCAGGCGGCCGAGCCGCTGGAGCGGTGGCGCATGGCACGCGGCTGGCTGCGGGCCCTCGCCGAGTCGCAGGCAGCCGGCGACGGCGCTGCGACGGCGCTGGCCTGGATCGACGACGCCGCCACGGCCATGACGTTCCAGGGCGCGCGCCGCCGCATCAACGCCGCGCTCGACGCCACCGTGACCGGCCTGCGCAGCGAACACCCGCGCATCCGCGAGGCATCCCTGCCCTTCAACCTGAACGACTTCCGCCGCCGCGTGCGCCACCACCGCCGCCACGCGGTCCGCGGCTTCGTCCAGTTGCAGGCGCTGCGGCACGCCTTGCTGGAGGAGGAAAAGCGGCGCCTGCACCTGGAGCAGTTCCAGGCCAGGCCGCTGGCCACCTTCGTGCGCAACCGGCTGATCGACGAGGTGTACCTGCCGCTGATCGGCGACAACCTGGCCAAGCAGCTCGGCGCGGCCGGCGACAGCGCGCGCACCGACCGCATGGGCATGCTGCTGCTCATCTCGCCGCCCGGCTACGGCAAGACCACGCTGATGGAATACGTGGCCAACCGGCTGGGCCTGGTCTTCGTGCGCATCAACTGCCCGGCGCTGGGGCACGGCGTCACCAGCATCGACCCGGCCACCGCGCCCAACAGCGCCGCGCGGCAGGAGCTGGAGAAGCTCAACCTCGGCCTGGCGATGGGCAGCAACGTGATGCTGTACCTGGACGACATCCAGCACACGCACCCGGAGTTCCTGCAGAAGTTCATCGCGCTGGCCGACGGCACCCGCCGCATCGAGGGCGTGTGGCAGGGCCAGCCGCGCACCTGGGACATGCGCGGCAAGCGCTTCGCCATCGTCATGTCGGGCAACCCGTACACCGAGTCGGGCGACGTGTTCCGCATCCCCGACATGCTGGCCAACCGCGCCGACATCTACAACCTGGGCGACGTGCTCTCGGGCCGCGAGGCGGTGTTCGCGCTCTCGTACATCGAGAACAGCCTGACTTCGCACCCGGTGACGCAGCCGCTGGCCGCGCGCGAGCCCGGCGACGTGCACCTGCTCGTGCGCCTGGCGCAGGGCGAGGCGATCGACGCCACCCGCTTCGCGCACCCGTACAGCGCCGTCGAACTGGACGAACTCAAGGGCCTGCTGCAGCGCCTGTTCAAGGTGCGCGACGTGCTGCTGAAGGTGAACCTGGCCTACATCGAGTCGGCCGCGCAGGACGACCGCTACCGCGAGAAGCCGCCCTTCCGCCTGCAGGGCAGCTACCGGAACATGGCTCGGCTGGCGCCGCAGGTCACGTCGCTGATGCGCGACGACGAGATCGACGCCCTGCTGCGCGACCACTACCGCGGCGAGGCGCAGACCCTGACCACCGGCGCCGAGGAGAACCTGCTGCAACTGGCCCACCTGATCGGCCTGGCCACGCCGGAGGAACAGGCGCGCTGGCAGCAGATCACCGGCGACTACCAGCGCCAGCGCAAGCTGGGCGGCGCCGAGGACGACCCCAGCGTGCGCGTGACGCGCGGCCTGCTGGACATCGCGCGCAGCGTGGACACGCTGGCGCCGCTGTCACGCATCGCCGAGCAACTGGCCGCTGCGGGCCCCGAGCAGCGTGCCCTGCTCGCCCGCCTGGAACAGCCCCTGGCCGACCTGGGCACGCTGGCACGGCAACTGCAGGCCGGCGACACCAGCGCGCAGCAGCAGTTGCGCGCCAGCCTGGACGCCAGCGCGGCCGCGCTGCACGCCCTGCGCGAGAGCACGCAGGCGCTGAACACCCACAGCAGCTCCGCGCAGGACCAGCGGATGGTCGACGCGCTGCTCTCGCTCTCGGTCACCTACCGGCAGCTCATCATGCCGCTGGTGCGCGCCGTGGAAGCGCGGCTGGGCATGGACAGCACCCATCCGGAGATCGCCCAGGTGGAGGCGCGCATGGATGCACTGGGCGAGACGCCGGCGGCGGCACCCGCGGCGGGCCGCAAGAAGAAGTAGCCCCGGCCGCGCCGCCTTCCGGAACGGCTACCCGCCGGCGCCGTCCACCTCGAAGCGCACCCCCTGCGCCAGCGGCAGCGCGCGGCCGTAGTTGATGGTGTTGGTGGCGCGGCGCATGTAGCCCTTCCAGGCGTCGGAGCCCGACTCGCGGCCGCCGCCGGTGTCCTTCTCGCCGCCGAAGGCGCCGCCGATCTCGGCACCGCTGGTGCCGATGTTGACGTTGGCGATGCCGCAGTCGCTGCCGGCCTGCGACATGAACTGCTCGGCCTCGCGCAGCGACTCGGTGAAGATGCACGAGGACAGGCCGTGCGCGGCGGCGTTGTTCAGCGCGATCGCCTCCTCCAGGGCGGCGACGCGCTGCAGGTACAGGATGGGCGCGAAGGTCTCGCGCAGCATGGCGGCATGCTGCACCTCGGTCTCCACCAGCGCGGGGCGGACGTAGAAGCCGCCCTCGCAGCCGGGCACAGCGACGCGCTCGCCGCCCCACACGCGGTTGCCGTGCACATCGCGGCACTCGGCCAGCGTGCGCTGCATGGCCTCGAAGGCGGCGCCGTCGATCAGCGGGCCGACCAGCGTGCCCCCGGCCGCCGGATGGCCGACGCGCAGCGAGGTGTAGGCGCGCTGCAGCCGCTCGCGCAGCGGCTCGTACACGTCGGGATGCACGAAGGCGCGCCGCAGCGTGGTGCAGCGCTGGCCGGCGGTGCCAGCGGCGGCGAACACGATGGCGCGCGCAGCCAGTGCCAGGTCGGCGCTGGGGCGCACGATGGCGGCGTTGTTGCCGCCCAGCTCGAGGATGCTGCGCTTGAAGTGCTGCGCACAGGCGACGCCCACCGCACGCCCCATGCCGGTGGAGCCGGTGGCGCTGACCAGCCGCACCGCCGGGTGCGCCACCAGCGCCTCGCCGGCCTCGCGCCCGCCCAGCCAGAGCTGCGCGACCGCCTCATGCCCCGGCACGGCCTCGCCCAGTGCGCGCAGCAGCAGCCCGTGCGCCGCCAGCGCCGACAGCGGCGCCTTCTCGGAGGGCTTCCACACCACGGCATTGCCGCACACCAGCGCCAGCGCCGCATTCCAGGACCACACCGCCGCCGGGAAGTTGAAGGCCGAGATCACGCCGCAGACGCCGAAGGGGTGCCAAGTCTCCAGCATCTTGTGCTCGGCGCGCTCGGAAGCGATGACGCGGCCATGCAACTGGCGCGACAGGCCCAGCGCAAAGTCGCAGATGTCGATCATCTCCTGCACCTCGCCGCGGCCCTCGGCGGTGATCTTGCCGGTCTCCAGCGTCACCAGCCGGCCCAGCGTGTCGCGGTGCCGGCGCAGTTGCTCTCCGAAGGCGCGCACCGCCTGGCCGCGCGCGGGCGCCGGCAGAGCCGCCCAGCGCGACTGGGCAGCCGCGGCGGCTTCGGCCGAGGCCTGCTGCGCCCGCTCGCCGGTGCGCGGCAGCCAGGCCAGCAGGGCGCCATCGACCGGCGAACGCACGGACCAGGCCGTCGCCGCATCGGCGGCCGCAGCCGGCAGCGTCAGGCCCAGCGCATCGAACAGGGCCTGCAATTCGGGATGAGGGGCAGCGGTCATGGTGCGAACTCCTTCTCGGCACGGCCGGCACCGGGCGCCTGCGGCGCACGTTCGGCGTAGACGGCACCGAAGCGGTTGGCCAGCAGCGCCGCCAGCGGCACCTGCTGCGGGCCGACGAAACCGGCCTGCGGCAGCACGCCCTGCACCACCAGGTCGAGCGCCGCGCAGATGCCGGCGGCCGTGCAGCGCTGGATGGCCGACAGCGCGTGTCCGTCGAGTTCGGCGCCCAGGATGCGCACCGAGAAGCGTTCGCGCGCCGGCCGGCCGCCGCGCAGGCCGCTGGCGCGCGCCGCGATCAGCACCACGTCGTCCAGCGTGGTGCCCAGGGCCGACTCGAAGATCTCGCGCAGCAGGTCGCGCCGCTCGCGCAGGCGCAGGTCGTTCAGCAGCAGCTTCATGATGGCGCCGTGCCCCGGGTAGCGGATCGACTTGTAGTCGGCTCGCCGTACCGAGGCCGGCAGCGTGTGCGTCAGCGTGCCGAGCCCGCCGGAGGTGTTGAAGGCCTCGTAGGCCACGCCGTCCAGCACCAGCCGCTCCAGTCCTTCGAGCGCCGGCAACTCGACGCGCCGGCCGCCGGCGATGGCCTCGCAGGGGTTGCAGTACTCGTTGATCAGCCCCTCGGTGCTCCAGGTGAGCTTGTAGCGCAGCGCGTTGTCGGGCCGGCGCGGCAGCGCGCCCACGCGCAGGTGCAGCGCGGCAGGCTGGTCGAAGCGCGCCGCCAGCGCATGGCCCAGCACGCCGACGAAGCCCGGCGCCAGCCCGCACTGCGGCATCAGCACCGTGCGCGCGCCCTCGGCCAGCGCCTGGATGGCGCGGGTGCTCGGCACGTCCTCGGTCAGGTCGAAGTAGTGCACGCCGGCCTGCCGGCAGGCGGTGGCCGCGTCTACCGCGCAGTGGAAGGGCAGCGCGTTGAGCGCGGCGTGGCAGCCGCGCACCGCGCGCGCCAGCGCGGCGGCGTCGTGGCCGTCCAGCGCCAGCGTCTCGCAGCCCAGCGCCGCGGCCAGCGCCAGCCGCGCCGGGTCGCGGTCGGCCACGCGCAGCGTGTAGCCGCCGGCATGGCGCAGCATCCGCGCGATGGCCAGGCCCATGCGGCCGGCGCCGAGCACGGCGACCGGCACGGCGGCGGATCGAGAGGCGGTGGAGGCGGTCATGACAGGCTCCTCGAAGCAGCGGCAGGTGCCTCGATGCTAGGCCGGAGTGCCGACGATCCGCAGCCCCCGATCCGTCGAAGAACGCCTTCGTGTTTGTCGAAACGGCGACCGGCTCCTACATTCCGTCGTCATGGACGACACCGACCGCCGCCTGCTCGCCCTGCTGCAGGCCAATGCGCGCGCGCCCACGGCCGAGCTGGCGCGCCGGCTCGGCCTGGCGCGCACCACCGTGGTGGCGCGCATCGCGCGGCTGGAGCGGCAAGGCGTGGTGGCCGGCTACGGCGTGCGCCTGGGCCGGCGGCTGGAACAGGGCGCGGTGCGCGCCTGGTGCGCGCTGAGCGTGCAGCCGCGCAGCAACGCGGCGGTGCTGCGCGCGCTGGAGCGGCTGCCCGAGGTGGAGGAAGTCTTCACCGTCAGCGGCCAGTTCGACGTCCTGGCCTTCCTGCGCTGCGAGACGCACGAGCAGCTGGACGCCCTGCTCGACCGCATCGGCCAGACCGAGGGCGTGGACCACACGCAGACCTCGATCGTGCTCAGCCGCAAGCTGGACCGGCGGCAGGCGTGAAGGCGCGGGGCCGCTGGTTTTCCCCCAGCAGCTGCGATTCACCCCCCGCCTAGCATCCATGACACGAGGGAGAACAAAGCCATGGACGAAAAAGGCTGCAGCCGCGGCACATCGGCAACCACGTACTTCGCGCACTCACTGCCAGGCGAGGACGAGCGGTTCTGGCAACCCTTGCCGGCGCACCTCCTGAACGTCGGCGCGGCTGCCGGCGCATTCGCCAGCGTCTTCGATGCCCAGATGCTGGCTACCGTGCAGGGCTGGCTTCACGACCTGGGCAAGTACACCCTGCCCTTCCAGGAACGGCTGCGCGGCAGCCCCTTGCGCGTCGATCATTCGACCCATGGCGCACGCATCATCGCGCAGCAGCGCTTCGGGTTGGCCGGACAGCTGCTGGCCTATGGCATCGCAGGACACCATGCCGGACTGGCCAACGGCCAGGGCGAAGGCGAACGCACCGCACTGGCGGATCGCCTTCGCAGCGCGGACCTGCCCGTGCTCGATCCCGTCTGGGAGCGGGACATCGCCCTGCCCGACAAACTCGGCCTGCCATCGGGCTTCAAGTTCTATGGCGAGACTCGCCAGCAAGCCAAGGATCGCCAGCCCTTCCAACTGGCATTTCTCACGCGCATGCTGTTCTCGTGCCTGGTCGATGCGGACTTCATCGATACCGAGCGCTTCTACCGCCAAGCGGAGAATGAGCCCGATCACCGCAACTCGGGCCCACCCGCGCCGCCGCTGGAGGCGCTACGCAGCCAGCTCGACAGCCATCTCGGCCAATTCAAGGCCGACAGCGAGGTCAACCGATTGCGCAGCGACATCCTGCGCCACGTCCGCCAGCAGGCCGCACGCGATCCCGGCCTGTTCTCGCTGACCGTACCGACCGGCGGCGGCAAGACCCTCGCCTCGCTGGCCTTCGCGCTGGACCACGCCATCGCGCACGGGCTGCGGCGCGTGATCTTCGTGATCCCGTTCACCAGCATCGTCGAGCAGAACGCCGCGGTGTTCCGCCAGGCCCTGGGGCCGCTGGGCGAGGCGGCCGTGCTCGAACACCACAGCGCCTTCGTGCAGGCCGACCCGCCGCGCGACGACCCCGAGCGCTACCAGTCCCTGGAGAAGCTGAAGCTGGCCATGGAGAACTGGGACGCGCCCATCGTCGTCACCACCGCCGTGCAGTTCTTCGAAAGCCTGTTCGCGGCCAAGCCCTCGCAGTGCCGCAAGCTGCACAACATCGCGGGCAGCGTGGTCGTGCTCGACGAGGCACAGACCATGCCGCTGAAGCTGCTGCGCCCCTGCGTGGCGGCGATCGACGAACTCGCACGCAACTACCGCAGCAGCGTGGTGCTGTGCACGGCCACGCAGCCGGCACTGGAGGCGCCGGCGTTCGAGGGCGGCTTGACGGACGTACGCGAGCTGACGCACGAGCCGACGCAGTTGTTCAGGCAACTGGAACGGGTACGCGTGCGGCATATCGGCACCCTGAGCGACGAAGCACTGGCCGAGCACATGCGCTCGCGCGAACAGGTGCTGTGCATCGTCAACAACCGCCGCCACGCGCGCGCCGTTTATCAGGCCATGGCCGATCTGCCGGGCGCCCGACATCTGACTACGCTGATGTGCGCCAAGCATCGCAGCAAGGTGCTGGCCGAGGTGCGGCAGATGCTCAAGGAGGGACTACCCTGCCGGCTGGTGAGCACCAGCCTCATTGAGGCTGGCGTCGACGTCGATTTCCCCACGGTGCTGCGCGCCGAAGCAGGCTTGGACTCGATTGCCCAGGCCGCCGGCCGCTGCAATCGCGAGGGAAGGCGTGCCCTCAACGCCAGCGACGTTCTGGTGTTCGCAACGGAGAACGAGGACTGGGCACCGCCTCCTGAACTCAAACAATATGCCCAGGCTGCCCGCGAAGTCTTGCGCCAATGCGAAGACGATCCGCTCTTGCCCGAGGCCATTGAACGCTACTTCTCGCTGCTGTACTGGCAAAAGGGCAGCGAGCGGCTCGACGAGCCCAACCTCATGGGTCAGCTCAGGGACAGCCGCCCCGACAGCCTGCCCATGGAAACTCTGGCCGCCAAGTTCCGCATGATCGACAGCGTGCAGATGCCAGTCATCGTGCCGTATGACGATGACGCGAAAAAGGTCATCGATGCCCTGACGTATGCCCAAGGTTGTGCAGGTCTGGCACGCAAGCTTCAGCCCTATCTGGTGCAGTTGCCACGTCAGGGCTTCGATGCCCTCTACAAGGCGGGGGCCGTAATTTCGGTGACGCCAGAGAAATGGGGCGATCAGTTCATGGTGCTGGCGCACGAGGGTTTGTACGACCCGCATTTCGGCCTGAGTTGGGATAACCCAACGCTCATCCGCCCGGATCTCTTGAGCTGGTAATATTTTGTAAACGAACATCTGAGACAGCCTGCCGGAGGGAAGACCCATGGGGTATGGAGTGAGACTCAAGCTCAGTGGTGAGCGCGCCTGTTTTACGAGGCCGGAGATGAAGGTCGAGCGCGTCTCCTATGACGTCATCACCCCCTCCGCTGCACGCGGCATCCTCAGCGCGATCCACTGGAAGCCGGCGATCGCATGGCGCATCGACCGCATCCATGTACTGAATCCCATCCGCTTCGAGTCCATCCGCCGCAACGAGGTTGGCGGCAAGATCTCGCCGGCCAGCGTGGCCAAGGCCATCAAGGCGAAGTCCACCGCGGGCCTGGCGAACTACGTCGATGAGGACCGCCAGCAGCGCGCAGCCACCATCCTGCGCGACGTGGCCTATGTGATCGAGGCGCACTTCGACCTCACGGCGCAGGCTGGCGCCGACGATTCCGTGGGCAAGCACCTGGACATCTTCAATCGCCGCGCGCGCAAGGGCCAGTGCTTCCAGATGCCGTGCATGGGCGTTCGGGAGTTCCCGGCAGACTTCTCGCTGCTGGAAGAGGGTGCCCCGCTGCCCGGCGCGCACGACAGCCTGCGCGGCGAGCGCGACCTGGGCTGGATGCTGCACGACATCGACTTCGAGCGGAACATGACGCCGCGCTTCTTCCGCGCGCAGATGGTGGACGGCGTGATCGACGTGCCGCCCTGGCACAGCGAGGAGGTGCGGGCATGATCCTCCAGGCCCTGAACGGCTACTACCAGCGGCTGCTGACGCGCGGCGAGGAAGGGCTGGCCCCTTTCGGCTACAGCCCCGAGAAGATCGGCTACGAGATCCTGCTCGCGCCCGACGGCCGCGTGGTGGACGTGAACGACATCCGCGACACCTCGGGCAGGAAGCCCCTGCCTCGCCTGATGAACGTGCCTCAGCCCGAGAAACGCACGGTCGGCATCAAGTCGAACTTTCTCTGGGACAAGACCAGCTATGTGCTGGGCGTCAGCACCACCAGCAAGCGTGCCGACAAGGAGCACGAGGCCTTCAAGACACTGCACCGGGAAAGCCTGGCCGGCACCGACGATCCGGGCCTGAAGGCATTGCTGGCCTTTCTTGCGGCTTGGACTCCAGAGCGTTTCTCGGAGCCGCAATCGCATTTCACCGAGGAGATGCGGGACGCCAACATGGTGTTCCGCCTGGACGGAGAAAAGACGTACCTGCACGAGCGCCCGGCCGCGCAGGCGATTCGCGCCCGGCTGCTCGCAGGCGAGGATGGCGAGGCTGCTGTGCTGGCGGCGCCCTGCCTGGTGACCGGCGAGCGCCTGCCGATGGCACGCTTGCATCCCCCCATCAAGGGCGTGAACGGCGCGCAGAGTTCGGGCGCCTCCATCGTGTCGTTCAACCTGGAGTCGTTCGCGTCCTATGGCAAGAGCCAGGGCGAGAACGCCCCGATTTCCGAGCAGGCCGCGTTTGCCTACACCACCGTGCTCAACCACCTGCTGCGCCGCAGCGAGCACAACCGCCAGCGTATCCAGATCGGCGATGCCAGCGTGGTGTTCTGGGCCGAGGCGGAAGCCGATGATGAAGCCGAAGCTGCGGAAGAGTTTCTGGCCAACACATGGAACTGGGACGATCGCCCCACCGATGCCCAGGAGAACAACGCCATGGGCCTGGCTTTGGCCAAACTGGTTCAAGGCAAGCCTTTACATGAGATCGATCCGCGCTTGAGCGCATCGACACGGATCTACGTCCTGGGGCTGGCGCCGAACGCATCACGCATTTCGATCCGCTTTTGGTATGTCGACACCTTGGGTGCCCTCGCCCGGAACGTGGCTTGGCATGCGCATGACATGCATCTGGAGCCGGCCCCCTGGAGCGGAATGCCTGCGCTATGGCGTCTGGTGCTGGCCACGGCACCTTCACGTGACGGACGAGCCAAGGCAGAGGATGTACCACCTCAACTGGCCGGCGATCTGATGCGCGCCGTTCTGAGTGGCACGCGCTATCCCGGCAGCCTGCTGGCCAATGTCCTGATGCGCATGCGCACCGACGGTGATTTGTCGGGTGTTCGCGTTGCCATCTGCAAAGCCTTTCTGGCACGCCAACGGCGATTCAACTGCAATTCCAACGAGGAGGTACCTGTGAGTCTTGACAAGGAATCCACGAGCCCCGGCTACCGGCTGGGTCGTCTGTTCGCCGTGCTGGAGTCCGTGCAGCGCGCAGCGTTGGGCGGGCAGGTCAACGCCACCATCCGCGACCGCTACTACGGCGCGGCCTCGGCCACGCCGGCGTCGGTGTTCCCGGTGCTGCTGCGCAATACCCAGAACCACCTGGGCAAGCTGCGCAAGGACAAGCCCGGCTTCGCCTTCAACCTGGAAAAGGACATCGCGGAAATTGTGGATGGCCTGCCCGAGCACTTTCCCCGCAGTCTGCGTATCGAGGCCCAGGGCCAGTTCGCGATCGGCTACTACCACCAGTCGCAAAGCCGCTTCCGCAAGGCCGCAGACGGCAGCGATGCCGACACCGATTCCACCACCGAGGGAGCCTCCGCATGACCGCCATCGCCCATCGCTACGAATTCGTCTACTTGTTCGACATCACCAACGGCAACCCCAACGGCGACCCCGACGCGGGCAACCTACCGCGCCTGGACCCAGAGACCAATCGAGGGCTCGTCACGGACGTGTGCCTCAAGCGCAAGGTCCGCAACTTCGTGAGCCTGGACAAGGAGGGTGCCGCAGGCTACGCGATCTACATGCAGGAAAAGGAGATCCTGAACAACCAGCACCGCAAGGCTTATGACGCCATCGACGTCAAGCCCGAGGACAAGAAGCTGCCCAGGGACAAGGACAAGGCGCGCGAGATCACGGCCTGGATGTGCGCCAACTTCTTCGACATCCGCAGCTTCGGCGCCGTGATGACCACGGGCGTGAACGCGGGCCAGGTGCGCGGGCCGATCCAGATGGCTTTCGCCACCTCCATCGACCCGGTGGTGCCGCTGGAGATTTCTATCACCCGCATGGCCGTGACCACCGAGAAGGAAGCTGAAGCCCAGAGCGGCGACAACCGCACCATGGGCCGAAAGCACATCATTCCCTATGGCCTGTACCGCGCTCATGGCTTCATCTCGGCCAAGCTGGCCGAGCGCACGGGCTTCTCGAACGAGGATCTCGATCTGTTCTGGCGCGCGCTCATCAACATGTTCGAGCACGATCGCTCCGCCGCCCGCGGCGAGATGGCCGCGCGCAAGCTCATCGTGTTCGAGCACGAAAGCGCAATGGGCAACGCACCCGCGCACGTGCTGTTCGACGCCGTCAAGGTGCAGCCCGCGCGGGGCGACGAGGCCGCAGCACCGCGTGCCTATGCGGACTATGAGGTGAGCATCGACCGCGCGGCCATTCCGGCCGGCGTGACGGTGCGCGAGCTGATCTGAAGCCACCTGCGCGAGGGGCCTGGCGATGGATGACGACGCCATCCCCCTCTCTGCCCTGCAGCACCACCTGTACTGTCCGCGGCAGTGCGCGCTGATCCATGTGGAGCAGCTTTGGGAGGAGAACCGGCACACGGCCGAAGGCCGCGTGCTGCACGAGAAGGCCGACAAACCCAGGATCGAGCGCCGCAAGGGCGTGCGCACGGTCCTGGCCATGCCGCTGGCTGCGCCTGAGTTGGGCATCACGGGCATCGCCGACGTGGTGGAGTTCCACCAGACGGCAGATGGGGAACGCGCCTTCCCGGTCGAGTACAAGCGCGGCCGTCCCAAGGCCCACCAGGCCGACGAAGTCCAACTCTGCGCCCAGGCCCTGTGCCTGGAATCCATGCTGGGGCAAACCGTCCCCGCCGGCGCGCTGTACTACGGGCAGACCCGCCGCCGCACCGATGTGCCGTTCGATGCCCCGCTGCGGCAATTGACGCTGAACACCATCGCCGCCGTGCGAACCATGCTGGCGGCCGGCGTCACACCCACGGCCCGCTACGACCGACGGCGCTGCGACGCGTGTTCTCTGCTGGATCTGTGCCAACCCAAGCTGCTGGGGCGCACGCGCAGCGTCAACGACTGGCTGGCGGCGCAATGGCGTCAGGAAACGGAAGCGAAAGGCGCGCCGTGCGAAGACAACTGAACACCCTGTACGTGACCACCGAAGGCGCCTGGCTGCGCAAGGATGGGGCCAACATCGTCATGGAAGTGGAACAGCAGGAGCGCGCCCGGCTGCCCGTGCACATGCTCGAAAGCCTGGTCTGCTTCGGGCGCGTGCTGGTGTCGCCGCCCTTGCTCGGCTACTGCGCGGAGCAAGGCATCTGCACGAGCTTTCTCACGCCCAACGGGCGCTTTCTGGCGCGCGTGGAAGGGCCGGTCTCCGGCAACGTGCTGCTGCGCCGCCAGCAGTACCGCGCCACCGACGAT
This sequence comes from Xenophilus azovorans DSM 13620, assembly GCF_000745855.1. GTDB lineage: Bacteria > Pseudomonadota > Gammaproteobacteria > Burkholderiales > Burkholderiaceae_C > Xenophilus > Xenophilus azovorans. The sequence continues at coordinate 1,202 of NZ_JQKD01000034.1, read as the reverse complement.
CCGCAGCGCTGTGCGGCCATCGTGCGCAACGTGCTGCTGGGCAAGCTGCACAACCAGCGCGCCGTGCTGGGTCGGGCTCTGCGCGACCACGGCGACAAGCTCAGGCCCGACGACGAAGCCGCGCTGACCCACGCTCATCGACGGCTGGACCGGCTGGCCGACAAGCTCATGCCGGAAACGGACCTGAATCTGCTGCGTGGCTACGAAGGCGAAGCCGCGCAGGCGTATTTCGGCGTGTTCGACCATTTGATCCGTATCGACAACCCAGCCATGCGCTTTCAAGGCCGCAGCCGCAGGCCACCGCGCGATGCGGTCAATGCGTTGCTGTCCTTTCTCTACACGCTAGTCACGCACGACTGCCGCTCAGCCCTGGAGAGCGTGGGCCTGGATCCGGCCGTCGGCTTCTTGCATCGGGACCGGCCCGGCCGGCCCAGCCTTGCACTGGACCTGCTCGAGGAGTTTCGCCCGCTGCTGGCGGACCGGTTGGCGCTGTCGCTGATCAACCGCAAGCAGATCGGTGAGCGGGATTTCCAATACATGGACAACGGCGCCGTGCTGCTGACGGAGACATCGCGCAAGACCGTGCTGACGGCCTACCAGGAGCGCAAGCGCGAGGAACTGCGTCATGTCTTCGTCGAGGAAAAGGCGGCCATCGGGCTGTTTCCCTTCATTCAGGCGCAACTGCTGGCCCGCCATCTGCGCGGTGACCTGGACGCCTATCCGCCCTTCCTGTGGAAATGAGGTGCGCCCATGATGGTCTTGGTCAGCTATGACGTCAGCACCCAGGACAAGGCGGGCGCGCGTCGGCTGCGACGCATCGCCAGGGCCTGCCTGGACTATGGACAGCGGGTACAGTTCTCCGTCTTCGAGATCGAGGTGGACCCTGCGCAATGGGTCGCCTTGAAGCACCGGCTGGTGCAGATCATCGACACCACCCAGGACAGTTTGCGCTTCTACTACCTGGGCAGACAGTGGCAGAGCAAGGTAGAGCACATCGGGGCCAAGCCGGTTCTCGATCTGAACGCACCTTTGGTTTTCTGAAGTCCACAATCACTTGCGAACCCTGAGCGATCGCCGCAACCCAGTGAAGGTTCGCGGCTCGGTAAGCTGTTGTCGCTGCTGGTTTTTTTATTCTCCTATCGTGGAGAGCAGTACTTCAAGCACAGAAGTACTCGTGGTTCGCGAGAAGGCTGGGTTTTTTC
>NZ_JQKD01000033.1 GCF_000745855.1 Xenophilus azovorans DSM 13620 | reverse complement strand
CGTTGGCGAACTGCTGGCCGTGCGTGTCGACGCCGATGCGCTCGCCGAAGATCCTTCCCTGGGTGTTGTCCAGGCCGGCGTTGGCCAGCAGGGTGGCACCGCCGGCCTGCATCGTGCCGCCGGCGTTGGTGGTGGCGCCGCCGGTGGTGACGGTGAGATCGCCATCCACGGCCGCGGTCGTGCCGCCATGGTTGTCGTAGCTGCCGGCGTTCAGGGTGGTGCTGCCGTTGGCAGCGAGGGTGCCGGCCCGGTTGCTGGCGGCGCCGGCGACGTGGGCCAGCAGATCGCCCGCCGCCGTGATGCGGCCGGCATCGTTGTTCAGGGCGCCCGCAGCGAGCGTGGCGTTGCCGCCCGCGCCGATCTCGCCCTGGCGGTTGTCCAGCAGGCCGGCGGTGGTGATGCCCAGAGGGGATGCACCGGCCGCACGGATGGCGCCCGACCGGTTCGTCAGGCTGTCGGCAGCGATGGTCAGCGCTCCATTGCTGGCAAGCGTGCCGGCGCCGTTGTGGATGGCGCCGGCAACCTCGACACCCATTGCGCCTGCGGCGGTGATCGTGCCCCGGGTGTTGTTCAGCCCGCCGCCCGCGCGCAAGGCTGCATCGCCCTCGCTGGTGAGCGTGCCCCCGGTGTTGACCAGCTCGCCCGCGCTGGCGATGTCCAGGCTGCCCGCGCGCACGGTGCCGGCGCTGTTGTCGAAGCGATCGACCTGCGCGCTGAAGGCGCCGCTGACGTTCAGCGTGCCGTCCTGGTTGCTGAAGCTCGCCTGGTTCAGCGCCAGGCTGCCCACGCTCAGCGTGCCGCCGCGGTTGACGATGTTCGGGCTGTGCAGCGCGATCGGGCCGCCCGCGTAGATCCGGCCCCCGTCGTTGAGGAGGGCGCCGGCAGCGGTGATGGCGCCGGGCTCGGGCGGCGCTGCCGGGGTGGCGGCCGGAGCCGTGGCGGCCGTGCTCCCCGTCGAGCCGCCTGCCGGGGGCGCGCCGGCGGTGGCGCCGCTCGACGTTGTGCCCGTTGTGCCGGTGCCGCCTGTGCCTGCGCTCGTACCGCCCGCGGCGATGGGCTCGGCGCCGATCCACCCGCCGTCGGTGTTCGACAGCGTCGGCGCACCGATGTCCAGCCGCGCCGCGCTGGCCTGGCGGATGGTGCCGTGGCGGTTGTCGATCTCGCTGCCGCTGGACAGCCGCACGCTCTGCCCTTCCAGCGTGCCGGTGTTCTCCAGCCGCCCGGCCGCCGTCACCACCAGGGCGCCCGCCCCCGCGCCGATGCGGCCCGCGTTGCGCACGCCCAGGCCCGCTTCCGTGCCGATCAGGGTGATCTTGCGCGCGTACATCCCGCCCAGCGCCGCCACGTCCAGTGCGAAGGTGGGCGCGGGGCCGCTGCCTGCCGTGGGGGTGACCTGGCCGTGGTCCGCCGAGATCCGGTTGGCGCCGGTGGCCACCTTCAGCTCGTTGGCATGGAGGGCGGCGTTGACCTGCAGCGCCCGGCTGAGGATGGCCGCGTAGTCGGTGCTGCCCGCGTCCAGGCCCGCGCCTTCGATGCGGATGGTGCCGCCTTGCACCAGGAAGGCGTCCAGGCTGCCCAGTGCGCCGTACTGCGGCACCCCGGTGGTCAGCGTGACCTGGCTCGCGTTGATGAAGCCCGCGCCGTTGACGCTGATGCCCGAGGGGTTGGCGATCACCACCTCGGCGCGCTGGCCGGCCACCTCGATGGTGCCGTTGAGGTGGCTCGGGTTGGCGCTGCTGACCTGGTTGACGATGAGACGCGCCGGGCCCGCGGCCAGCCAGGGGTTGCCCTGCACCAGGCCGCCCAGTTGGGTCTGCGCGGTGGTGCGGCTGTTGTTCAGGATGGCGCCGGCGGCGTGGACGTCGAACTGCTGGTACTGGTTGACGCTCACCCCGGCGGGCGAGGGCGTGGTGATGTTGACCAGGGGCACGCCGTTGGGCGCCGCCAGCACCTGCGGGCGCTGCGCGGCGGCGGCAAAGGGGTTGGCGACGATCTGGGCCTGGACCGCTGGCGCGGCCAGCAGCGCCAGCACGGCCGTGGCCTCCACCGTGGCGCGCGCAGCACCCTTGCCCATCCCGCGCGCCGTCTCCGCCACCGCCATGCGCAGCCCGCGCGCCGCGTTCCAGACGACGCGGTGTACTCCCCGATTCATGCTTTTCCTCTCCCTGAGCGATCGGTGTACCGATCGATGTGCGACAGCAACACGCTGGTGACACAACGTGTTGCTGTCGGATTCTGGGATCAGCTCATGCCTTCCAGGCAGGCACTAATTCACGGTCGGGGCAACGCACCCACCTGAATCCCCATTCGAGGGGATCTCAGACTGCAAACAATTGATTCCAGATCGAACGTCGCCGGACGCACGGCACCGCTACAGCGCGTGGCTGCGGTCGCCCGCGCGGAAGCCCACGGCGTCCCAGGGCGTGCTGCCGGCGGCGGCGAAGCCGATCACCTTGAACAGTTCGCCCATCTCGTGCTCGTGGATCAGGCGCGCCGCCATGGCGCGCTGCGCGGCGTCGGCCTGTGCCATCAGGTCGGGCAGGCCGCAGTTGAGGAGGAAGCGCGCCTGGCTGGTGTAGCCGAGCACGTGCAGGCCGGCGTCCTGGCCGGCCAGCGCGATGCCGGTGAAGTCGACGTGCGCGGTGATGTCCTTGCCGCCCACGGCCACCAGCGGGTTGTCGTCGGCCAGGTGGCCCTGGTGGCACATCACCGTGCCCATGTGGCGCTGCGGATGGTAGTACTCGGCTTCCGGGAAGCCGTAGTCGAGCAGGAACACCGCGCCGCGCGCCAGGCGCTCGGCCAGGGTGGCGGTCCAGGCGCGCGCCTGGGGGTGGATCTCGGTCAGGTAGTCGTGGTCGCTCTCGATCTCCACCGGCGGACGCAGCGCGGTGGACCGGTCTTCCCAGGCGAGCGCGCCGCCGGGAGTGCGGACCACGCCGCGCTCGTGCCACCGGCCCGACCGGCGCACCAGCAGCTTGACGGGCATGGCGTCGAGCACCTCGTTGCCCACCACGACGCCGTCGAAGCGGTCGGGCAGTTCGCCGGCCCAGCGCACCTTGCCGCCCCAGGCGGCCAGGGTCTGCCGCTGGCGCTCGCGCAGGCTGCCGGAGAGGTCGACGATGGTGTAGCGCGCCACACGTTCGCCCAATGTCTCCAGCAGTTGCGCGGCCAGCGCGCCGGAGCCGGCGCCGAACTCCCACACCTCGCCGGTGCCGGTCTGCGCCAGCGCCTCGGCCACCTGCACGGCCAGCGCGCGGCCGAACAGCGGCGTCAGCTCGGGCGCGGTGACGAAGTCGCTGCCCGACGCGGGCATGTGGCCGAACTGACGGCTGCCGTGCGCGTAGTAGCCGGCGCCGGGCGCGTACAGCGCCAGCGCCATGAAGCGGTCGAAGGGCAGCCAGCCGCCGTCGCGGGCGAGGGCGGCATCGATAATCCGGGCCATCCGGTCCGAGGGGGTGGCGCCGTGCGCGCCGGGCTCCTGCGTCATCCGGGCATTATCGAGAGCGATGTCTTCCCCTCTTCCATCTCCCGACCGCCGCGCCGTGCTGGTGACCGGCGGCGCACGCCGCCTGGGCGCCGCGGTGTGCGAGGCCTTCGCGCGCGCCGACTGGCGGGTGTGGTGCCAGTACCGCGCCTCCGGCGCCGAGGCGCAGGCGCTGGCGCAGCGGCTGGGCGCCGAGGGCCTGGACGTGCGCGCCGTGGCGGCCGACATCACCACCGAGGCCGGGCGCCGCGCGCTTTTCGGCCAGGTCGCGGCCGAGGCGCCGCTGGCCTGTGTGGTCAACAACGCCTCGGCCTTCGAGCCCGACACGGGCGCGGACTTCGACAACGGGGCGGCGCTGCGCCAGATCGGCGTGAACCTGGTCGCCCCGCTGGACCTGGCGCGCCTGCTCGGCGCCCAGCCCGGCACGCACGAATGCAGCGCCATCCACGTGCTGGACCAGAAGGTCTACAACCTGAACCCGGACTACTTCTCCTACACCGTCTCCAAGCTGGCGCTGGAGCGCGCGGTGGCGCTGCAGGCGCAGTCGCTGGCGCCGCGGGTGCGGGTGTGCGGCGTGGCGCCGGGCATCCTCTACCCGAGCGGCCCGCAGGACGAGGCGAACTTCGCCCTCGCCTCGCGCGCCAACCTGCTGCGCCGGCCGATCGACCCGGCCGACGTGGCCAGGGCCTGCGTCTTCCTGGCAGAGACCCCGAGCGTCACGGGCACCACGCTGAGCGTCGACAATGGGCAGCACCTCGTGCCCCTGCCGCGCGACATCATGTTCGTCGTCGACGAACTGCTGAAACACCCTCCATCCCCATGACCGCCATCGACCCCCTGCTGACGAGCTGCCGGCGCCTGTTCCTGCGCGACTACGAGGTGTGGATCAACATCGGCGTGCACGACTTCGAGAAGCGCGCCGAGCAGCGCGTGCTGATCAACGTGGACCTGTACATCCCGCTGGCGCTGTCCACGCCGAAGGCCGACGAGCTGGACGAGGTGGTCGACTACGACTTCATCCGCCGCACGGTGGCGCAGCGCCTGTCCAAGGGCCACATCCACCTGCAGGAGACGCTGTGCGACGACCTGCTGGCGCAGATGCTGGCGCACCCCAAGGTGCAGGCGGCGCGCGTGTCGACGCAGAAGCCCGACGTGTATCCCGACTGCGAGGCGGTGGGCGTCGAAGTATTCGGAAGCAAATGAGATGAGTGCCGCCCGGCCGCCCGAAGGCGCTCGCGCCGCAGCCCGTCAGGGCGAAGGCTTCTCCATGCACGCCGTCTGGACGGAAGAAGCCGCCGCGCCGAGCCCGAAGATCGAGCGCGAGGCGCACAAGCTCGAGAAGCGCCTGTGCCGCGAGGTCGGCCGCGCCATCGGCGAATACAACATGATCGAGGCCGGCGACAAGGTGATGGTGTGCCTGTCGGGCGGCAAGGACAGCTACGGGATGCTCGACATCCTGCTGAAGCTCAAGGCCCGCGCGCCGGTGCACTTCGACCTGATCGCCGTCAACCTCGACCAGAAGCAGCCCGGCTTCCCGGAGGACGTGCTGCCCGCGTACCTGCGCCAGGTGGGGGTGCCCTTCCACATCGAAGAGCAAGACACCTACAGCATCGTCAAGCGCGTGGTGCCCGAGGGCAAGACCACCTGCGGCCTGTGCTCGCGCCTGCGCCGGGGCATCCTCTACCGCGTGGCCGACGAGCTGGGCGCCACCAAGATCGCGCTGGGCCACCACCGCGACGACATCCTGGCGACCTTCTTCCTCAACATGTTCTTCGCCGCCAAGCTCAAGGCCATGCCGCCCAAGCTGGTGAGCGACGACGGCCGGCACGTGGTGATCCGCCCGCTGGCCTACGTGCCCGAGAAGGACCTGGTGCGCTGGGCGCAGCACCGCGCCTTCCCCATCATCCCGTGCAACCTGTGCGGCAGCCAGGAGAACCTGCAGCGCCAGGTGGTGGCCGACATGCTGCGCGAGTGGGAGCGCAAGCACCCGGGCCGCATCGAGAACATGTTCCGCGCGTTGCAGAACGTGACGCCTTCGCACCTGCTGGACGGAACGCTGCACGACTTCAAGGCTCTCACCCCGACCGGCGTGGCCGACGAGAACGGCGACCGCGCCTTCGACCCGCCCGAGCTGCCCGACGCGGCGCCCGGCACCCTGCCCGGCCTCCAGGTGGTCCGCCTGTAGGCACGGCGCGCCGGACGGGGCGGCCGTGCAACGAACCTGCCTTCGACCTCCCATGCGATCCGCACCGGCACCCCTCCTGCTCGCCGCCACCCTGGCCCTGGGCGGCTGCGCCACCTCCTGGACGGTGGACAGCCAGGTCCACAGCTTCTCGGCCCTGCCGGCCACGGTGCCGGCCGATGCCACCTACCGCTTCGAGCGCCTGCCCTCGCAGCAGGCCCGCCCCGAGGCGCAGGCCGAACTGGAGGCCATGGCCGAGCCGGCGCTGGCCTCCGCGGGCCTGCGCCGCGACGATGCGGCCCCGCGCTACAGCGTTCAGGTCGGCGCCCGGGTCGACACCGAACTCTCGCCCTGGGCCGACCCGTGGTACTGGGGCCCCGGCTACTACCGCTACCGCCCCTGGCACGGCCCGGGCTGGTACGGCGGCCCCTTCGGCCCGGCCTGGCTGCCGCCGGCCGACACCTGGTTCGACCGCGAGGTCAGCGTCGTGCTGCGCGCCCTGCCCGGCAACGAGGTGGTCTACGAGACGCGCGCCCGCCACGAGGGCCCCTACGGCGACAGCCGCGCCGTGCTGCCGGCGATGTTCCGCGCCGCGCTGCAGGGCTTCCCGCACCCGCCGCAGGGCGAGCGCCGGGTGGACGTCGAGATCGGCGGCAAAAAGGCGCCGCCGCCCCCGGCGCCGCGCTGACGCGATCCCGCACTGCAGCATGGCGAGGCGGGCTTTCTAGAATCCCCGCCATGGAAGCCACCCGACTGATCGCCGTGCGCCATGGCGAGACAGCCTGGAACGTCGACACCCGCATCCAGGGCCATCTGGACATCCCGCTCAACGACATCGGCCGCTGGCAGGCCGCCCGGGCCGGCGAGGCGCTGGCCGGCGAACCGGTGGCGGCCATCTATTCGAGCGACCTGCGGCGCGCCTGGGAAACGGCCCAGGCCATCGCCCGGGCGCAGGCCGAGCCGGTCGCGCCCACGGCCGACGCCCGCCTGCGGGAGCGGGCCTTCGGCCGGTTCGAGGGCCGCACCTTCGCCGAGATCGAGGCGGCCGAGCCCGGCATGGCGCTGCGCTGGCGGCAGCGCGACCCGGGCTTCGCGCCGCCCGAGGGGGGCGAGAGCCTGATCGACTTCCGCGCGCGGATCACCACCGCCGCCCACGACCTGGCGGCGCGGCACGTCGGCCAACTGGTGGTGCTGGTCGCCCACGGCGGGGTGCTGGACGTGCTCTACCGCGCCGCCACCCGCCAGGATCTGCAGGCGCCGCGCACCTGGCTGCTCGGCAATGCCGCCATCAACCGGCTGCTGTGGACGCCCCAGGGCCTGTCGCTGGTCGGCTGGGGCGATGCGGCCCATCTCCAGGCCTCGCTGGACGACACCACCGCCGGCTGAGGCCGGCCCCTTCCCCACCCTTTCGAAAGCCCGGCCCGCGCGCCCGGCGGCCCTGCCGCGGCCGTCGATGTGACTTTTGTCACCCATCGGGGGCAGGCCGGGCACATAGGCGCAAGGGCATATGTCAGCTTTTGGTATTCATTTTTTACAGAAACTGGGGGATACTGGGTTTCAATGTAAGTATTTATGTAACACCCATGCCTCCTGATTCACCTTTGTGTCGCACCGCGGGCGCCGAACCGGCCCGGGATGACGCGGCCCTGGGTGCCCGAGACAAGCGGGACCAGATTCGGACATCTGAGCCATGCACACCCTCGTTTCTGCCTTGGCGGACGGCCTTTCGGGCCTCGAAGCCGCACTGATGGACATGCTGGGCACGGCGGCGGGCGCCGGCCGGCGCCGCGTCGCCCTTGCGCTGGACGCGCCGGCGGTGCAGGCCGTCGCCCTCCGGGCGCGCGAGCGCGGCCTGGCCGAGGACACGCCCCATGCCGCCGCCTGGTCCTGGGCGGCAGCCCGATGGATGGGCCGGACCGCCGGCACCGAAGGGCCCGGCTGCGGCGCCTGGCTCGACCAGGCCGAGCGGCTGCGCCGCGCCGGGGCCGAGGCGGCCGCCCGCCTGCGCCTCGTCTTCACGCCCGGCCCGCAGCCGGCGCTGGCCCTCGAGCACGACGATGCGCTGCTCGACCCGCACGCCGCCCTGGCCGTGCTGGAGGCCGTGGCCGGGCTGGCCGCCGCGCTGGTCGACGCGCCCGCCGACGCGCCGCTGGACAGCCTGCCCCTGCTGCCTCCGCCGCAACAAGACCGCTTGCTGAACCAGTGGAACCAGCCGGTGGCGCCAGCCGACCCCTCAGCCACCGTCCACGGGCTGTTCGCCCAGCAGGTGCGCCTGCACCCCGAAGCCATCGCGCTGACGGACGCCGCCGACGGCAGCCGCCTGACCTATGCGGAGTTGGACCATCGCGCCGGCTGCCTGGCCGCCGGCCTGCGGGCCGCGGGCGTGCAGGCCGGCGAGCGCGTCGGCGTGGCGCTGGGCCGTTCGGCCGCGGCCGTGGTCTCGGTGCTGGGCATCCTCAAGGCCGGCGCCGCCTACTTCCCGCTGGAGGCCGGCCTGCCGGCCGAGCGCCTGGCCTTCATGCTGCGCGACGGGCAGGTGCGGCACGTGATCGCCCGCGCCGGCGACACCCTGGCGCTGCCGGCGCAGGCCGAGGTGCTCGACGTCGATGCCCTGTGCGCCGGCCCGGCGCCGGCGGCCGATGCCGCAGCAGGCGGCGAGGCCGTCGCCTACGTCATGTACACCTCCGGCTCCACCGGCACGCCCAAGGGCATCGAGATCAGCCACCGCGCGATCCTGCGCCTGGTGGTCGATGCGCAGTACGTGGACCTGCCGCGCTTCCCGGTCGTGCTGCATGCGGCGCCGCTGGGCTTCGACGCCTCGACGCTGGAGATCTGGGGCCCGCTGCTCCACGGCGGCGAGTGCGTGGTGCACGACGAGACGGTGCCCACCGGCCCCGGCCTGCGCCGCACCATCGCGCACCACGGCGTGCAGACCGCCTGGCTCACGGCGGGCCTGTTCAACGCCGTGGTGGACGACGACCCGGCCCATCTGGCGGGCCTGCGCCAGTTGCTGACGGGCGGCGAGGCGCTGTCGGTGCCGCACGTGCGCCGCGCGCTGGACGCGCTGCCCGACACCACCCTCTTCAACGGCTACGGGCCGACCGAATGCACCACCTTCGCCGCGGTGCACCGCATCCCGCGCGAACTGCCGGCCGATGCGCGCTCGGTGCCGATCGGCCGGCCGATCAGCCACACGGTGCTGCGCGTGCTCGGTCCCTCGCTGGAACTGCTGCCGCCCGGCTGCGTGGGCGAGCTGTGCATCGGCGGGCGCGGCCTGGCGCACGGCTACCTCGGCCGGCCCGACCTGACGGCGGAACGCTTCGTGGACGACCCGTGGGGCGCACCCGGCGAGCGCCTGTACCGCACGGGCGACCATGCGCGCTGGCTGCCCGACGGCACGGTGGAGTTCGTCGGCCGCATCGACGGGCAGGTCAAGATCCGCGGCCATCGCATCGAAGTCGGCGAGATCGAGGCCGCGCTGCTGGCCCATCCGGCCGTGCGCTCCTGCGCGGTGGTGCCGCGCCAGGACGCGCAGGGCCAGATCCGGCTGGTGGCCTACCTCGTCGCGCAGGGCGAGCCGGCCGCCTGGCCGGTGCTGCGCGCCCACCTCGCGGCGACGCTGCCCGAGCCGATGATCCCCTCGGCGCAGGTGTGGCTGGCGGAACTTCCCGTCACGCCCAACGGCAAGCTGGACCGCCGCGCGCTGCCCGCGCCCTCGCGCCAGCGGCCCGAGATGGCCCAGCCCTACGAGGAGGCGCGCAGCCCGGCCGAGCAGCAGGTCTGCGACGCCTTCGCCCAGGTGCTAGAACTGGACGCCGTCGGCCGCAACGACAACTTCTTCGACCTCGGCGGCGACTCGCTGCGCGTGCTGCGCGTGATCGCCCTGCTGCAGCCGCTGGCCGCGCGGCCGCTGACCACCACGCTGCTGTTCCAGGACCCGACGCCGCGCGCCATCGCACCGGCGCTGGCACCGGCCGACGCCCCCGCGCCCGCCGCTGTCGTGCGCCGCGCGCAGCCCGATGCGCTGGAGCCGATCGCCCTGGTCGGCATGGCCGGCCGCTTCCCCGGCGCGGCCGACGTGGAAGGCTTCTGGGACAACCTGCTGGCCGGCCGCGAGACCATCACCTTCTTCGACGACGCCGCGCTGGACGCCGGCGTGAGCGCCGCGCTGCGCGCCGACCCGGCCTACGTGCGCGCCCGCGGCGTGATCGACGGCGTGGAGGACTTCGACGCCGCCTTCTTCGGCATCAACCCGAAGGAGGCGCAGCTGATGGACCCGCAGCAGCGCCTGTTCCTGGAGATCTGCTGGGAATGCCTGGAGCGCGCCGGCTACGTGCCCGACCAGGCGCCGGGCAGCGTCGGCGTGTACGCCGGCATGTACAACGCCTCGTACTTCCAGCGCCACGTGGCGACGCGGCCCGATTTGATCGAGGCGGTGGGCGAGTTCCAGGTGATGCTGGCCAACGAGAAGGACTACATCACCACCCGCGCGGCCAACCGGCTGAACCTCACCGGTCCGGCCGTGAGCGTGCACACCGCCTGCTCGACCTCGCTGGTGGCCATCGCCACCGCCTTCCACGCGCTGCGCAGCCACCAGTGCGACATGGCGCTGGCCGGCGGCGTGTCGATCACCTGCCCACCGCGCAGCGGCTACCTGTACCAGGAAGGTTCGATGCTCTCGCCCGACGGGCACACGCGCAGCTTCGACACGAACGCGCAGGGCACGGTGTTCAGCGACGGCGCGGGCGTGGTGCTGCTCAAGCGCCTGTCGGATGCGCAACGCGACGGCGACACCATCTATGCGGTGCTGCGGGGCGCGGCCATCAACAACGACGGCGGCGCCAAGGCCAGCTTCACCGCGCCCAGCGTCGACGGCCAGGTGCGCATGATCGAATCCGCCCTGGCCTGCGCCGGCGTGCCGGCCGCGAGCATCTCGTACCTGGAGGCGCACGGCACCGCCACGCCGATGGGCGACCCGATCGAGGTCGAGGGCCTGGCGCGCACCTACGGCCGCCACGCGCCCGAGGCCGGCCGCTACGCGCTGGGCTCGCTCAAGAGCAACGTCGGCCACATGGTGATCGCCGCCGGCGTCGGCGCGACGATCAAGACCGCGCTGGCGCTGCACGAGGAGGCGCTGCCGCCCTCGCTGCACTTCACCGCGCCCAACCCGGCGATGGACCTGGACGGCGCCCACCTGCGCGTCAACGACCGGCTGACGCCCTGGCCGCGCGTCGAGGGCAGGCCGCGCCGCGCCGGCATCAGCGCCATGGGCGTGGGCGGCACCAACGCGCACCTGATCGTGGAAGAGGCGCCCGAGCCGCCGCCGTCCGAGGAAGGCGCGGGCGCGCAGATGCTCGTGCTCTCCGCCCGCACGCCCACGGCGCTGGCTGCGGCCTGCGTGCGCCTGGCGGACCACCTGGAGCGACACGGCGCATCGGTGCCGCTGGCCGACGTCGCCCACACGCTGCGCGTGGGCCGCAAGGCCTTCGCCCACCGCGCCTGCGTGGCGGCGGCCGACCCTGCGGGCGCCGTCGCGGCGCTGCGCGCCACCGACTCGCCCTGGCGCGCCGTCGGCGCCCCCGGCACGCGGCTGCCGCAGTGCGTGTTCATGTTCCCCGGCCAGGGCGCGCAGTACGCCGGCATGGGCCGCGGCCTGCATGCGCAGGACGCGCTGTTCCGCGCCGCGCTGGACGAATGCCTCGCCGCCTTCGAGGGCGTCACCGACTTCGACCTGCGCGAGAAGCTGTTCAGCGACGACCCGGAGGCGCTGGCGCCCACCGCCGTCACGCAGCCGGCCACCTTCGCCGTCGAGTACGCGCTGGCCCGCCGCGCGCTCGCGCTGGGCCTGCAGCCGGCCGCGCTGGTCGGCCACAGCGTGGGCGAGTTCGCGGCCGCCGTCATCGCCGGCGTCATGGACCTGGCCGACGCGGCCCGCCTGGTGGCCCGCCGCGGCGCGCTGATGCAGGCGCTGCCGCCGGGCGACATGCTGTCGGTGCGCCTGCCCGCGCAGGAGCTGCTGCCGCTGCTGCCCGAAGGCGTGAGCCTGGCCGGCGACAACGGCCCGACCGCCTGCGTCGCCGCCGGCCCCGCCGACGCCGTCGAGGCGCTGCGCGCCGAGCTGGAGCGCCGCGGCGTCGCCGCGCGCCTGCTGCAGACCTCGCACGCCTTCCACTCGGCCATGATGGACCCGGCCGTCGAGCCCTTCACCGCGCTGGTGCGCACCTGCACGCTGTGCGCGCCGGCGCTGCCGATCCATTCCACCCTGACCGGCCGCCCGCTCGCCGCCGAGGAAGCGACCGACCCCGCCTACTGGGGCCGCCACCTGCGCGGGACGGTGCGCTTCTCGCCGGCCGTGCGCGCCCTGCTCGACACGCTGGCGCAACCGGTCTTCGTCGAACTCGGGCCGCGCAGCACGCTGGCGACGCTGGTGCGCCAGCATGCGCAGAAGGCGCAGCCGGTGCAGGCCGTCGCCGTCCTCGGCAGCCGGCCCGACGACGAGGACGCCGCCTTCAAGCTCGCCGCCGGCCGCCTCTGGACGCTGGGCGCCGAGATCGACCTGGGCGCGTTCGACACGCGCCAGCGCAAGCGCCGCGTGCGCCTGCCCACCTACCCCTTCGAGCGCAAGCGCTTCTGGGTCGACATCGCGCCCGCCGCCGCCCCGGCCGCAGCAGCGGTGCCGCCGCCCGCCGCCTTTGCCGACGCCGTCCCCCTTCCCGTTCCCACGGAGCCCTCCATGACCGCCTCCACCGCCGCGACCTCCTCCCGCACGGCCAGCCTCGACGCCCGCCTGCGCACGCTGTTCGAAGACATCTCCGGCATCGACATGGGCGATGTCGACAGCGCCGCGCCCTTCGTCGAGATCGGCCTGGACTCGCTGACGCTCACCCAGGCCGCGCTGCAGGTGAAGAAGAGCTTCCAGGTCAACCTGAGCTTCCGTCAGTTGATGGAGAGCTATCGCAGCTTCGAGGCGCTGGCGGCCTTCCTCGACGCCACGCTGCCGCCGGAGGCCGCGCCCGCGCAGCCCGCGGCGCCGGCCGTCCAGGCGGCGCCCGCCATGACGTTGCCGCAGAACGCCCCGGCCCCGGTCCTGCCCGCGATGCAGGCCGTGCCGGCCGCCGCCGGCGGCACGCTGGTGCAGCAGGTCATCGCACAACAGATGCAGCTCATGCAGCAGCAACTCGCTTTGCTGTCGGCGGCACCGTCGGTACCGGCCAGCCTCGCGCTGCCGGTGCCGACGGTGGAGCAATCCACGCACGGGGGCTCCGCCGCGGCCCCGGCGTCCAACACCGCGCCGGCCCCCGTGGCCGCGGCCGCGGCCGACGAAGAGCCGGCCCGGCCCATCCAGTACGACGTCAAGAAGGCCTTCGGCGCCATCGCGCGCATCCACACGCAGAGCAAGGAGCCGACCGAGCGCCAGAAGGCGCGGCTGAATGCCTTCATGCGCCGCTACGTGGAGCGCACGGCGAAGAGCAAGGCCTTCACCCAGGACAACCGCGCCCACATGGCCGACCCGCGCGTGGTCAACGGCTTCCGCCCGGCCACCAAGGAGATCACCTACCAGATCGTGATCGAGCGCTCCAAGGGCTCGCGCCTGTGGGACCTGGACGGCAACGAGTACGTGGACGTGCTCAACGGCTTCGGCATGAACCTGTTCGGCTGGCAGCCCGACTTCGTGCAGGAGGCGGTGCGCAAACAGCTCGACCTGGGCTACGAGATCGGCCCGCAGCACCCGCTGGCCGCCGAGGTCACGCAGCGCATCTGCGAGCTGACCGGCTTCGACCGCGCCGCGCTGTGCAACACCGGCTCCGAGGCAGTGATGGCGGCCGTGCGCATCGCGCGCACCGTCACCGGCCGCAACACGGTGGTGGTGTTCTCGGGCGCCTACCACGGCACCTTCGACGAGGTGCTGGTGCGCGCCGGCCGCCAGGCCAAGGGCCTGCCGGCGGCGCCCGGGATCATGCCGGGCATGTTCGGCGACGTGCGGGTGCTGGACTACGGCACGCCGGAATCGCTCGAATACATCCGCACCCATGCCGACGACCTGGCCGCGGTGCTGACCGAGCCGGTGCAGAGCCGCCGGCCCGACTTCCAGCCGCGCGAGTTCCTGCGCGAGGTGCGCGCCATCACCGAGAAGAGCGGCATCTGCCTGATCTTCGACGAGGTGATCACCGGCTTCCGCTCGCACCTGGGCGGCGCGCAGGCGCTGTTCGGCATCCGCGCCGACCTGGCCAGCTACGGCAAGGTGATCGGCGGCGGCTTCCCGGTCGGCGTGATCGCCGGCAAGCGCGAGTACATGGACGCGCTGGACGGCGGCGCCTGGCAGTACGGCGACGACTCCATCCCCACCGTGGGCGTGACCTACTTCGCCGGCACCTTCGTGCGGCACCCGCTGGCGCTGGCCGCCTGCAAGGCCTCGCTCGACCACCTCAAGCAGGCCGGCGAGGGCCTGCAGACCCAGCTCAACCTGCACACCGCCGCGCTGGCCGACGAGCTGACGGCCTACTGCCGCGAGGTAGGCGCGCCCATCGAGATCCGGCACTTCGCCTCGCTGTGGCGCGTGACCTGGCTGGAAGACCACCCGCTGCAGGACCTGCTGTTCGCCATGATGCGCAGCCGCGGCGTGCACATCCTGGACAACTTCCCCTGCTTCCTGACGACGGCGCACACGCACGACGACATCGCGACCATCAAGTCGGCCTTCAAGGCCGCGGTGGCCGAGCTGCAGGAGGCCGAGTTCATCCCGCGCAAGGCGCCCGCGCAAAGCGGCTTCGACGCCGCGCGCCCGCCGGTGCCGCATGCGCGCCTGGGCCGCGACAAGGATGGCCAGCCCGCCTGGTTCGTGCCGGACCCGGCCGCCCCCGGCAAGTTCAAGCGCGTCGAAGCCTGAGGAAGACATGAGCACCATCACGACCACCGCCACCGCCGAAGACCTGGACTTCGACCCCTTCGCCGCCGGCGCGATCGAGCGCGTCATCGCCACGACCGAGGCGCAGCGCGAGGTGTGGCTCGCCGACCGCCTGGCGCCGCAGGCCTCGCTGGCCTACAACGAGTCGGTCAGCCTCGTGCTGCGCGGCCCGCTGGACGCCGATGCGCTGCGCCGGGCGATCGAGCAGACGGTGGCGCGCCACGAATCGCTGCGCGCGACGATCTCGGCCGACGGCATGCAGCTCCTGATCGACGAGCCGGCGCCGCGCGAGCTGCCGCTGCGCGACCTCGCCGGGCTCGACGAGGCCGCGCGCCAGGCGGCGCTGGCGCAGGCGCGCGCCGAGGCGGTGGAGACGCGCTTCGACCTGGAGCAGGGCCCGCTGCTGCGGGCGGTGCTGCTGCGCTGCGCGCCCGATCTTCACGAGCTGCTGCTCACCGCGCACCACATCGTGTGCGACGGCTGGTCCTGGGGCCAGGTCATCGAGGACATCGGCCTGCTCTACGCACAGGGCGTGGGCGGCGACGGCAGCGGCCTGGCGCCCGCGCCGGCCCGCTACGAGGACTACGTGCAGCGCGAACGCATCGAGGCCCAGGGCCCGGAGATGGAGGCGCACACGCGCTTCTGGGTCGAGCGCTTCGCCGGCGGCGAGGCGCCGGTGGTGGACCTGCCCGCCGACCGGCCGCGCCCGGCCACGCGCGGCTTCGACTCGCGCCGGGTCGACGTGCTGGTCGATGCGGCGCTGGTGCAGCAGGTGCGCCAGCGCGGCGCCGCCTCGGGTGCCAGCCTGTTCGCCACGCTGTTCGGCGCCTTCGCCGGCACCGTGCACCGGCTCACGCAGCAGGACGACCTGGTGATCGGCGTGTCCGCCGCCGGCCAGTCCGCGCACGACATGCCCACGCTGGTGGGCCACTGCGTGAACCTGCTGCCGATCCGCATCGCGGTCGACCAGGGCATGGCGATGCAGGCGCTGGTGCGGCAGTCCGGCACGACGCTGCTCGACGCCTTCGAGCACCAGACGCTGACCTACGGCACGCTGCTGCGCAAGCTGCAGCTGCAGCGCGACCCGAGCCGCCCCACGCTGGTGAGCGTGGTGTTCAACCTCGACCGCGAGGCGGCGGTGCCCGCCGGCGCCTTCCCCGGCCTGGCCGTGGACATCGTGGCCAACCCGCGCCACTTCGAGAACTTCGAGCTGTTCCTCAACTGCACGCCGACCGCGCAGGGCCTGCGGCTGGAGTGCCAGTACAACACCGGCCTGTTCGACGAGGCCAGCGTGCTGCGCTGGCTGGCCCTGTTCCGCGCCGGCCTGGAGCGCTTCGCGGCCGATCCCGCGCTGACGGTGGCGCAGGCCTTCGCGCCCGGCGAGGCCGACCGCGCACTGCTGGCCGCCTTCAACCGCCGCGCCGAGGGCGCGCCGCGCGAGGAGCTGCTGCACGTGTGTTTCGAGCGGCAGGCCGCGGCGCAGCCGCAGGCGCCCGCCCTGCGCCTGGACGGGCGCACCGTCAGCTACGGCGAGCTGAACGCGCAGGCCAACCGCATCGCCCACCGCCTGCTGGCGCTCGGCCTGCGCCCCGACAGCCTGGTCGGCCTGTGCGCCGAGCGCAGCGTGGAGATGCTGGCCGCCCTGCTCGGCATCCTGAAGGCCGGCGCGGCCTACGTGCCGATGGACCCGGCCTACCCGGCCGACCGCCTGGCCCACATGCTGCGCGACAGCGCGCCGGCGGCGCTGCTGACGCAGTCGCACCTGGCCGCGCGCGTGCCGCCGGGCGACGCGCCGGTGATCCTGCTGGACGACGCGACGCTGGCCGCGCAGCCCGCGCACGACCCCGACCCGGCCGCGCTGGGCCTCACGCCCGCGCACCTGGCCTATGTGATCTACACCTCCGGCTCCACCGGCGTGCCCAAGGGCGTGCTGGTCGAGCACCGGCAGGTCAGCCGCCTGTTCGGCGCGACGCAGCCCTGGTTCCACTTCGGCGCGCAGGACGTGTGGACGCTGTTCCACTCCTTCGCCTTCGACTTCTCGGTGTGGGAGATCTGGGGCGCGCTGCTGCACGGCGGGCAGCTGGTGATCGTGCCGCAGCTCACCACCCGCGACCCGCAGGCCTTCCACCAGCTGCTGTGCGACGAGGGCGTGACGGTGCTCAACCAGACGCCCAGCGCGTTCCGCCAGCTGATGGCCGCGCAGGCCGAGGCCGGCCCGGGCGCGCGGCACAGGCTGCGCACCGTGGTCTTCGGCGGCGAGAAGCTGGAGCCCAGCATGCTCAGGCCCTGGTACCAGCGCGCGGCCAACCAGGCCACGCAACTGGTCAACATGTACGGCATCACCGAGACCACCGTGCACGTGACCTACCGCCCGCTGAGCGCGCAGGACGCCGAGCGCATCGGCACCAGCCCCATCGGCGAGCGCATCCCCGACCTCACCATCCATGTGCTCGACGCGCAGCGCCGGCCGGTACCCATCGGCGTGGTGGGCGAGCTGTACGTGGGCGGCGCCGGCGTGGCGCGCGGCTACCTGAACCGGCCCGAGCTGAACGCCGAGCGCTTCATCCCCGACCCCTTCTCCGGCGAGGCGGGCGCCCGCCTGTACAAGACGGGCGACCTGGGCCGCTACCTGAACGACGGCAGCCTGGAGTACCTCGGCCGCAACGACTTCCAGGTCAAGGTGCGGGGCTTCCGCATCGAACTGGGCGAGATCGAGGCCCGCCTGGCCGCCTGCGCCGGCGTGGGCGAGGCCGCGGTGATCGCACGCGAGGACGTCCCCGGCGACCTGCGCCTGGTCGGCTACGTCAGCGCCCAGGGCGGCGCCACGCTCTCGCCGGCGGAGCTGCGCCAGGCACTGGGCGCATCGCTGCCCGACTACATGGTGCCGGCCGCCATCGTCGTGCTGCCCAAGCTGCCGCTGAACACCAGCGGCAAGCTGGACCGCAAGGCGCTGCCCGCGCCCGACCTGCACGCCATCCTCGGCGGCGCCGGCGCGCGCGTGCGCGCCCTGCCCGCCAGCGAGCTGGAGCGCCGCGTGCTCGGCCTGATGGAGCAGGTGCTGAGCCTGCCCGGCCTGAGCATGGAGGACGACTTCTTCGCGCTCGGCGGCCACTCGCTGCTGGCGGCGCGCCTGACGGCGATGCTCGGGCGCGAGTTCGACATGAAGCTGTCGCTGGCGACCCTGTTCGAGTCGCCCACCGCCGCGCGCCTGGCGCGCGCCATCGAGGCGCTGCGCGCCGGCGGCCAGGCCACGGCGCTGGAGCGGATCGCGCAGCGCGCCGACCAGCGCAGCGCACCGCTCACGCCGCAGCAGGAGCGCATCCGCTTCATCGAGACGATGTACCCCGGCCGCGCGGTCTACAACGGCCCCTCGGCCCACCGCTTCACCGGCGCGCTGGACATCGCGCGCTTCCACGAGGCGCTGCGCGCGATCGTGCGCCGGCAGGCCACGCTGCGCACCCGCGTCGGCACCGATCCGAACACCGGCGCGCCGGTGCAGGAGGTGCTGGCGGAACTGGACCCGGCGCTGGAGGTGGTGGACCTGCGCGCCCTGCCTGCCGACGAGCGCGAGGCGCGGCTGCAGGCGCTGATGCAGGCCGGCGCGGACGCGCCCTTCGACATCCACCAAGGCCCGCTGTTCCGCTTCGCTCTGTACCGCCTGACCGACGAGGAGCACGCCTTCCTCTTCGTGCCGCACCACCTGATCTGGGACGGCTGGTCCTTCGACCTGTTCCAGGCCGAGCTGTCGGAGACCTACCGCGCGCTGGCCGCCGGCCGCGCGCCGGAACTGCCGGCGCTGGCCGTGAGCTACGGCGACTACGCCGCCTGGTTCGCCCAGTGGCTGGAGTCGCCCGAGTGCGCCCGCCAGCTCGCCTTCTGGAAGCAGCGCTTCGCCCAGGCGCCGCGGCCCGCGCCGCTGCCGACCGACCTGCCCCGCCGCGCCGGCATGACCGGCGCCGGCGGCAACCTGTGGGTGCGCGTCGACCAGCCGCTGGCCGAGCGGCTGCGCGAGGCGGCGCGCGGGCACGACGTGACCCTCAGCATGCTGTGCCTGGGCGTCTACGTGCTGATGATGGCGTCGCTCAGCCCGAACGGCTCGATCGTCGTCGCCACGCCGGTGCGCGGACGCGAGCAGCCGGGGCTGGAGCCGGTGATGGGCTTCTTCAACAACGTCCTGCCCCTGCCCTTCACGCTCGACCGCAGCCTGGACCTGGGCGCCTTCGTGCAGCAGCTCAAGCGCGAGCTGGTGGCGGCGATGGACCACCAGCAGGTGCCCTTCGAGCGCGTGGCCACCGAGCCCGAGTTCGCGGAGCGGATGCAGGGCGCCGGGCTGTACCAGGCGCTGTTCTCCTTCCAGGACGCGCGCGCCCGCCCGGCCGACATCGGCGGCCTGGGGCACCGCCAGATCCACCTGCGCCAGCAGGCCGCGACCGACGACCTGGGCCTGTGGCTGATGGACAAGCCCAATGGCCTGGAAGGCGCCATCAACTACAACGCCGACATCTACCTGCCCGAGACCGGCGAGGCCCTGTGCCAGCGCTACATGGAGCTGCTCGCCGCCGTGGCGGCCGACCCGCGCGCCCCGCTGGCGGCGCTGCTGGACGCGCCCGCCTCGCGCGCCGCGGCGCACCTGCGGGCGCTGGCCGAACGTTCGGCCGAGGCGCCGGCAGCCGCCGAGGCCGCCCCGGCGCAGGCCGCGCAGGCCGCGGCGCTGCTGCAGCCCGAGCAGGCCGAGCTGGCCCAGGTCTGGGCGAGCGTCATCGGCATCGACGTGAACGAGATCCGGCCCTCCGACACCTTCTTCGACCTGGGCGGCGACTCGCTGATGGCCATGCGGGTGATCCAGCAGGCGGAGGCAGCCATGGGCCTGCGCATCGAGCCGCGGCGCTACGTCTTCGAGACGCTGGCGCAACTGGCGGCCACGCCGCGCACCGCGGTGCCGGCAGCGGCAGCCGCCGTGGCGGCGCCCGGCGCGGCGAAGCGGGGCCTGCTGTCCCGCCTGTTCGCGGGCCGCGGCCAGTGAACGGCATGCACCGTCTCGCGACATCGATCGACAGCCCCTGGCCGGGTTGCCGGCTCTGGCGCATCGACCTGGCGCAGCCGGTGCCGGCCGAGGCGATCGCCCGGCTGTCGGCGCAGGAGCGTGCGCGCGCCGATGCCTTCGCCTTCGAGCAGGACCGCCGGCGCTACCTGTGCGCCCATGCGGCGCTGCACGGCATCCTCTGCGCGGTACGCGGCCCTCGCCGTGCCGCCCTGGCCGCCGAATGGCGCACCGGTCCCTTCGGCAAGCCGGCGCTGGCCGACGCGGCAACGCCGCACTTCAACCTCAGCCACAGCGGCGCGACGGGCGTGGTGGCGGTGTCCGACACGCACGAGGTGGGCGTCGACATCGAGCTGCTGCGGCCGGTGCCGGACGCGCTGGACCTGTCCGCCGCGTATTTCCGTGCCGCGGAGCACGCGGCGCTGCAGGCCCTGCCGCCCGCCCTGCGCGCGACGGCCTTCCTGCGCGCCTGGACCCGCAAGGAGGCCGTGCTCAAGGCCGTGGGCACCGGCCTCGGGCTGGACCCGCAGACGCCGTACACCGGCCTCGACGGCGACCTCGCGCGCGTGCAGGTCCCGGGCCCGTCGGGCCGGCAGGCCACGGTGGAACTGGCCACGCTCGACCTGCCCGGTGCCATCGTGTCCGTGGCGCGCTGCGCCGTCCGCGCGCCGGCACCCGTCTTCGCGGAGGCCGTGCCCGCATGACGCCGCTGACCTTCGGCCCCGCCGGGCGCCGCCTGTTCGGCATCTTCCATGCGCCGGCGACCGGCCTGGCACCGGCCTCGGCGGTGCTGCTGTGCCCGCCGATGGGGCAGGAGCTGTTCCGCGCGCAGCGCTTCCTGCGCGTGCTGTCGGACCGGCTGGCGCGCGCCGGCGTGGCCGTGCTGCGCTTCGACTACCACGGCACCGGCGACTCGCCCGGCGACGACGAGGACGGCGACATGGCGGGCTGGCAGGGCGACGTCGCGGCCGCCCATGCCGAGCTGCGGCGCCGCGCCGGCGCCGTCCCGGTGGCTTGGTGCGGCGCACGGCTCGGCGCCACGCTCGCCGCCGCGGCCGCGCACGCCGCGGCGCAGGGCCCGCAGCACCTGCTGATGTGGGACCCGGTCCTCGATGGCGCGGCCTATCTGCGCGCGCTGCGCGAGGCCCATGCCTCGGTGCTGATCAAGAGCTTCTGCCTGCCGGTGCCCGGGCTGCGCCGGCGCCTGGCCGCCGAGCCCGACGCCTACACCGAGGGACCGCTGGGCTACGGGCTGTCCGCACGCCTGCGCCAGGAGCTGCGCGAGCTCGTGCCGCAGCGCGTCGCGCTCTCGCCCGCGCACGGCACGACGGTGCTGGCGATGCCGCAGGACGCGACGGCGCAGGCCTGGGCCGAGGCGCAGCGCGCGCTGGCGCGGCCGGTGCAGCGGGTGCCCTTCGCCCACACCTGGGGCTGGACGGAAGACCAGCAGCGGCCCGGCCAGGCGACGATGGTGCCGGCCGAACCGCTGCAGCAACTGCTGCAGCGGCTGCGCGCCCCCGCGGAAGCGACGGCATGACCGAGACCCCCGTCCGCTTCGGCCCCGAGGACGCCCGGCTGATGGGCGTGCTGACCGTGCCCGACGCCCTGCCGGCCGCGCCGCTGGCCTGCCTGCTGATCAACCAGGGCGCCGGCCACCGCACCGGCCCCGCCCGCATCAACGTCAAGCTGGCCCGCCGGCTGGCGCAGCAGGGCATCGCCAGCCTGCGCCTGGACCTCGCCGGCCTCGGCGACAGCGACGCCCCGCGCGGCAACGGCGGCCACGTCGAGCAGGGCGTGGCCGACCTGCTGGCCGCCATGCAGCTGGTCGAGACGATGACCGGCATCCGCCGCTTCCTGCACATCGGGCTGTGCATGGGCGGGGTGTACGGCGCGGCGCTGGCGCAGCAGGACCCGCGCGTGGCGGGGCTGCTGCTGTTCGACAGCTTCGCCTTCCCGCGCCGCCGCGCCGCCCTGGCGCTGGCGCTGCGCCGGATCGTGGCGCTGCCCTTCAACGCCTCGCTGCGCGAGAAGATCGCCAACGCCCTGCGCGGCCGCATCCACGGGCGCGGCGCACAGCTCGCCGACGCGCCGACGCCGGAAGACCACGCGCAGCGCTTCCGCGCCGCCATGTCGGCCCTGGCCGCGCGCGGCACCCCGGTCCTCATGCTGTCCTCCGGGAGCCTGCACGTGGCCGACCGCGGACACGACCAGCTCGGCGAGATGGCCGGCGAGCCCTTCGCGCAGCACATCGAGTACCGCTTCGAGCCGGCGATCGAGCACACCCTGGTGACGCTGGCGTCGCAACGCGTCTTCCTCGACCTGGCCTGCGACTGGGCCCGACGCGTGCAGCAGCGCACGGCCGTGGCGCCGGCGGGCGCGGCGGCCGGCCGGGCCGCCCGGCCCGCCCCTGCGCTGGCCGGCTGCTGAGGGCGCCGCGGCGGAACGCGTCGCCCTCCTAGAATCGCGGGTTGCCAGCCTCTGGATGTACCCCATGAACCGCTGCCCCGCCCCCCACGATTCCCCTGCCCGTCCGACCCGCGCCGCCGTCCTGGCGGCGGCTGCCGCACTGGTGCTGGCCGCTGCGCCGGCGCATGCGCAGTTCCAGGTCCAGACCCAGAACGAGGCCGCCGTGGGCGGCCGCAACTTCCCCGTCAACACGCTGCGCGGCAGGCTGGTCATCACCGGCTTCCCGGAGGCCGCGCTGGACGGCCGGCCCGAGCGCCTGGCGCCGGGCGCGCGCATCCGCAACCCGCAGAACATGATCGTGCCGCCGGCCACCCTCACGGGGCAGGACCTGGCGGTCAACTACCGGCGCGACGCGGCCGGCCTGGTCAGCGAGGTGTGGATCCTCACGCCGACCGAGGCCGCCGCCGAGCGCGAGGCGGCGAACAAGCCCTTCCTGAACTTCTGGCCCTTCACCACGAAGGCGCAGAACGAGTAGCCGCGCCGGCTGGGGCCGTGCCCGCCGCTCGCCCCGCGGGCGGCGCACGCCATGGACTTTCACCGCAACCGCCACGGGAGTTGCCGCATGACCCGCAAAGTTTTCATCAAGACCTTCGGCTGCCAGATGAACGAGTACGACTCGGACAAGATGGCCGACCTGCTGGCCGCCGCCGAGGGCTACGAGCCCACGCAGGACGTCGAGGAAGCCGACCTGATCCTCTTCAACACCTGCTCGGTGCGCGAGAAGGCGCAGGAGAAGGTGTTCTCCGACCTCGGCCGCGTGCAGCACCTGAAGGCGCGCGGCGTGAAGATCGGCGTGGGCGGCTGCGTCGCCAGCCAGGAGGGCGCGGCCATCATCGAGCGCGCGCCCTACGTGGACGTGGTGTTCGGCCCGCAGACGCTGCATCGCCTGCCCGAGATGCTGGCGCGGCGCGACGCCGAGAAGCGCCCGCAGGTCGACATCTCCTTCCCCGAGATCGAGAAGTTCGACCATCTGCCGCCGGCGCGGGTGGAGGGCGCCACCGCCTTCGTCTCGATCATGGAGGGCTGCTCCAAGTACTGCAGCTACTGCGTGGTGCCCTACACCCGCGGCGAGGAGGTCAACCGCCCGCTGGACGACGTGCTGGTGGAAGTGGCCGGCCTGGCCGACCAGGGCGTGAAGGAGGTGACGCTGCTGGGCCAGAACGTGAACGCCTACCGCGGCAGGATGGGCGACACCAGCGAGATCGCCGACTTCGCGCTGCTGATCGAGTACATCGCCGAGATCCCGGGCATCGAGCGCATCCGCTACACCACCAGCCACCCGAACGAGTTCACGCCGCGCCTGATCGAGGTGTACGGCAGGGTGCCGCAGCTCGTGAGCCACCTGCACCTGCCGGTGCAGCACGGCAGCGACCGCATCCTGATGGCGATGAAGCGCGGCTACACGGCCATGGAATACAAGAGCACGATCCGCAGGCTGCGCGCCGTGCGTCCGCAGCTCGCGCTGTCGAGCGACTTCATCGTCGGCTTCCCCGGCGAGACGGAGGAGGACTTCGCGAAGATGATGAAGCTCATCGACGACGTGGGCTTCGACTCGAGCTTCTCCTTCATCTTCAGCCCGCGCCCCGGCACGCCGGCCGCCCAGTTCCCCGACGACACGCCGCACGCGGTGAAGCTCGCGCGCCTGCAGCACCTGCAGAAGACCATCGACGACAACGTGAAGCGCCTGTCGGAAGCGCTGGTGGGCACCACCCAGCGCGTGCTGGTGGAAGGCCCGTCGAAGAAGAACCCGGCCGAGCTGATGGGCCGCACCGACTGCCACCGCGTCGTCAATTTCGAGGCGCCGCCGCGGTTGACGGGGCAGATGGTGGAGGTGCGGATCACCCGTGCGCTGTCGCACACGCTGCGCGGCGAGGTCGTCACGCGCGTGACGGGCGCCGCGGACGAAAGCGAGCCGCTGGCCGCATGACCACTCCGCGCCGCGCCCGCGGCTCGTTCCAGCAGTTGCTGCTGTTCGCCTTCCTGCTCATCACGGCGCTGCTGGTGGGCGTGTCGCTGCGCGCGCTGGTGCAGTACGACCGGCTGATGGTGCAGAGCCGCGACGCCGCCAAGCGCGCGCTGCAACTGTCGGGCGCGGCACAGTCGCTGGCCGAGCGCAGCGCGGTGATGGAGCGGTCCGGGCGCCAGTCGCTGGTGCTCAACGACGCCGTGCTGCGCCGCCGCTTCGGCGAGGCCGCGCACGATGCGCAGGGCGTGGTGCAGCAACTGGTGGACAACGGCATGCTGCCGCAGTCGGCCGAGGCCTGGCGCACGCAACTGGACGTGATCGAGGGGCTGATGAACGGCCCGTCCGACACCGCCCTCACGCGCGAGACCTCGATGGCGGTGCAGTTCCGCGAGCTGGACGCGCTGAACACGCAGATCGCGCAGCAGGCGCAGTTCCTCATCGAGACGCAGAACAACGCCCTGGCCGAGCGGCTGGAGCGCGCGCGCCGGCGCCTGATGCAGCAGGTGCTGGCCGCCAGCGCGCTGGCGGTGGCGATGGCGCTGGCCTTCGGCATCTGGCTGGCGCGGCCCTTCAAGCGGCTGGAGCGCGCCATCCACGGCCTGGGCGAGAACCGCCTGGACGAGCCCATCGACATCCGCGGCCCGGCCGACGTGCGCCGCGTGGCGCAGGAGCTGGACTGGCTGCGCCTGCGGCTGACCGAACTGGACGCGGACAAGGCACGCTTCCTGCGGCACGTCTCGCATGAACTCAAGACCCCGCTGGCCGCACTGCGCGAGGGCGTCTCGCTGCTGGAGGAAGGCGTGACCGGCCAGCTCAGCCCGGCGCAGCGCGAGGTGGTGCAGATCCTGCAGCAGAACACGGTGGCGCTGCAGGGGCAGATCGAGGCGCTGCTGCGCTTCAACGCGGCCGCCTTCGAGGCGCGCCAGCTCAACCGCCAGCGCACGCCGCTGCTGCCGCTGATCGAGCAGCAGATCGAGGCGCAGCGCCTGCAGTGGCAGGCCGGCGGCCTCACGGTGCACGCCGAGGGCGAGCCGGTGGCGGTGTCGGTCGACCCGGTGAAGCTCGGCACGGCGCTGGGCAACCTGCTGTCCAACGCGATCCGCTTCTCGGCGCGCGGCGGCACCATCGCCTTCCACGTCTCCAGCACGCCCTCGCTGGCCGTCATCGAGGTGGCCGACGCCGGCCCCGGCGTGTCGGAGCAGGACCGCGACCGCATCTTCGAGCCCTTCTTCCGCGGCGAACGCCAGCCCGAGCACGCGGTCAAGGGCACGGGCATCGGGCTTTCGATCGTGCAGGAGTACATTGCGGCCCATGGTGGGCGCATCGAACTGCTGCCCAGCGGCCCCGGCGCGCGCTTCCGCATCGAGCTGCCGCGCAACGCTTGACATGACACACCCCCAGACTTCGCGGACCCCGCTCCGCTTCGCCGCTGCATCGGCCGCCGCCCTGGCGCTGATGCTGGCCGCCTGCACCACGCCGGCGCCGGCACCCGCGCCGCCGACACCCCCGCCGCGGATCAGCGTCCCGCCGCCGCCCCCGCCGGTGATGCCGGTCGAGGCCGAGCCGCAGGCGCCCGCCACGCAACTGATGCCGCCGCTGCCCGGCCCGATCGGCGCCATGCTCGCCTACGCCGACCGGGTGCGCGGCTTGCCGGGCGGCGAGCTGAACGCCGAGATCGCGCGCCTGGGCGAGCCGAACGACCCCGCCACCCAGATGCAATTGGGCCTGGCGCTGGCGCAGACGCGCAACCCGCCCGACCTGGCGCGCGCCGCCGGCCTGATGCAGCGGGTGGCCGGCAATGCCTCGCCCGAGGGGCTGTCGCTGGCGCCGCTGGCGCGGCTGCTGGCCGCGCGCTACCTGGAGCAGCGCCGCGTGGAGGACGACCGCGACCGCCAGGTGCAGCAGCTCAAGGACGCGCAGCGCCGCATCGACCAGCTCAACGACCGCATCGAGGCGCTGCGCGCCATCGAACGCAGCTTCGCGCGCCCGCCCGCGCCGCCGCCACCGCCCGTCAACGGAGGGCCCAGGCCATGAGCGCCGCCCGGCCGTTCCGAAGGCGCTCGCACCCGCAGTGCGAAGCACGGAGGGCAGTTCAGTGAGCGAAGCCACGGCCAAGGGCGCCCGCATCCTGGTCGTCGACGACGACCCGGACCTGCTGCGGCTGCTGTCGCTGCGGCTGACCGGCGCCGGCTACCAGGTCACGGCCGTCACCTCGGCCGAATCGGCGCTCACCCAACTGGAGATCGAGCACCCGCGCCTGGTGCTCAGCGACGTGCGGCTGCCCGGGCGCGACGGCCTGCAGCTCTTCGACGAGATCCGCAAGCGCCACCCCGCGCTGCCGGTGATCCTGCTGACCGCGCACGGCACCATCCCCGACGCGGTGGAGGCCACCTCGCGCGGCGTCTTCACCTACCTGACCAAGCCCTACGAGCCGCGCGAGCTGCTCGACAAGATCGGCCAGGCGCTGGCCCTGGGCGCGCCGGCGGCCACGCCCGCCGCCGCCGGCGACGAGACCTGGCGCAGCGAGATCGTCAGCCGCTCCAGCCGCATGGCCGAGGTGCTGGCCGAGGCGCGCATGGTTGCCCAGTCCGACGCCAGCGTGCTGCTGCGCGGCGACTCCGGCACCGGCAAGGAAGTGCTGGCGCGCGCCATCCACAAGGCCAGCGCGCGGGCGAAGAAGCCCTTCGTCGCCGTCAACTGCGGCGCGATCCCCGAGGCGTTGCTCGAGTCCGAGCTGTTCGGCCACGTCAAGGGCGCCTTCACCGACGCGCACGCCAACCACAAGGGCCTGTTCCAGCAGGCCGACGGCGGCACGCTGATGCTCGACGAGATCGGCGACATGCCGCCTGCTCTGCAGGTCAAGCTGCTGCGCGTGCTGCAGGAACGCGCGGTGCGCCCGGTGGGCGCCACCCAGGCCATCGCGGTGGACGTGCGCATCATCTCCGCCACCCACCGCGACCTGGACGCCGCCATGGCGGCCGGCCAGTTCCGCGAGGACCTGTACTACCGCCTGAACGTCGTCACCCTGACGCTGCCCTCGCTGGCCGACCGGCGCGAGGACATCCCGCTCCTGGCCAACCACTTCCTGCACAAGCTGGCCGGCAAGTACGGCAAGCGCCTCTCGGGCTTCGCGCCCGAGGCGCTGAAGGCGCTGACCACCGCGCCCTGGCCGGGCAACGTGCGGCAGCTCTTCAACGTGGTGGAGCAGGTGTGCGCCCTGTCCAGTTCGCCGCTGATCCCGCTGGCGCTGGTGCAGCGGGCGCTGCGGGTGCCCACCGTGGAAGTGCTCACCTATGCGGACGCCAAGCAGCGCTTCGAGCGCGAGTACCTGGTGGGCCTGCTCAAGCTGACCGACGGCAACGTCGCCGACGCCGCGCGGCTGGCGGACCGCAACCGCACCGAGTTCTATCGCCTGCTGCAGAAGCATGCGCTCACCCCCGGCCACTTCAAGGCCGAGGCCGGATCGCCCCCCGGCGACCCTGTCGCCGAGTAGCGACAGGGCTAAGTGCTTGATTTGATTCAGTTTCATCACCACCCGCCCCCCACCTGTCGGGCGGCGGCGACAGAAACAGGGGTTTTCCGGGCCGGGGGCCCGGAAACAGCCGTCGAAGCCTCTCGAAAATCGACCTAAGTCGTTGAGGTGAAATAAGATTTTCATGCTGGCACGGGCTTTGCCCCATAGCCGGCATGAACCACCTGATCAGCCCCTCTTCCGCACTGCGTCCGCAGCGCGGCGGTCTGCGTCAAAAACCCCATTTCGCCGCCGCGCGCCCGCGCGCCGCCGGCCATGCAGCCCCCTCCGGCGCCCTGAACGCCGCCGGCGCCGCCGCGGACTGCGTCTTCAAGCGCATGCCCTCCATCGGCGACACCGCCGCCCACGCCGTGTCGGCCCGCTGGTAAGGAGAAAGCCGTCCATGAAGCCGAACGACTTCTCCCACCTGAAGGTGCTCACCCCGGCCGACTTCGAGGCCGCGCCCGTGCCCTCCACCCGCAGCCCGCTGCGCGAGGAGCGCCATCCCAACGCCGTCACCGCGCCGCCGATCCACCGCGGCTCGATGACGCCCCGCCCCTGGCGCGGCTTCTGGAACAGCATCGGCACCGCCCTGCTGCTGAAGCTGGGCGTCGGCGGCGAGCCCGCGCCCGAGGCCGTGCACTTCCCGAAGCAGGCCTGGGAGCGCGCCGCGCGCCAGCGCCGCGCCGTCTTCATCCTGCTGGCCGTGCTCAGCACGGTGGTCGCCTCCACCCTGTTCGCGCAGGTGCAGCCCGACTACGACAACAAGTTCCTCGAATGGGGCCAGATCGCCCTGTACGGCCTGCTCTCGGGCTGGGTCGTGACCGGCTTCGTGACGGCGCTGATGGGCTTCTACGTCTCGCTCTTCGGTGACAGGCACGCCCTCTCGGCCAAGCAGGTGGCACACCACCCGATGAACCCCGAGGCGCGCACCGCCATCATCATGCCGATCTGCAACGAGGACGTGGCCACCGTCTTCGCCGGCCTGCGCGCCACCTGCGAGTCGGTCGCCAACACCGGCCACGCGCAGCAGTTCGACGTGTTCGTGCTCTCGGACAGCTACGACCCCGAGATCGCCAGGGCCGAGCGCGCCGCCTGGGAAGACCTGCGCGCCGCGCTGGCCGAGAACGGGAACCAGCCGCAGGTCGAGGTCTACTACCGCCTGCGCACCCGCCGCACGCACCGCAAGGCCGGCAATGTGGCCGACTTCTGCCGCCGCTGGGGCAAGGACTACCGCTACATGATCGTGCTGGACGCCGACTCGGTGATGAGCGGCGACTGCCTGGCGAACATGGTCAAGCTGATGGAGGCGAACCCCTCCGCCGGCATCATCCAGACCGCCACCCAGGCCATCGGCCACGTGACGCTGCACGCCCGCGCGCAGCAGTTCGCCAGCCGCGTGACGGGGCGCCTCTTTACCCTGGGCATGCAGTTCTGGCAGCTGGGCGAATCGCACTACTGGGGCCACAACGCCATCATCCGCGTCGAGCCCTTCATGCAGCACTGCGCGCTGGCCCCGATCAAGGGTACGGGCGGCATGTCGGGCGGCATCATGAGCCACGACTTCGTCGAGGCCGCGCTGATGCGCCGCGCCGGCTACCACGTGTGGCTGTGCGCCGACCTGGTCGGCAGCTACGAGCAGCAGCCGCCGGACCTGCTGGCCGAGCTGCAGCGCGACCGCCGCTGGTGCCAGGGCAACCTGCAGAACGCCCGCCTGATGGCCGAGCCCGGCATCCATTCCGTGCACCGCGCGATGTTCGTGACCGGCACCATGGCCTACGTCTCGGCGCCGCTGTGGCTGGCCTTCATGACCCTGGGCACCGCCCTGTGGCTGTCGGGCTCCAGCCTGGTGGACTACTGGATGGTGATGCCGATGGAACTGGCCGGCCTGTGGCTGTGGACGCTGTGCCTGCTGTTCCTGCCCCGCGTGCTGGGCCTGGTGGCCGTGCTGCTGCGCAAGGAGCAGCGCCAGTTCGGCGGCCTGTTCGCGCTCTTCAAGAGCTCGGTGCTGGAAGCCGGCATGGCGATCGTGCAGGCGCCGGTGCGCATGCTGGCCCATTCGCTGTTCGTCGTGGTGGCGCTGACCGGCATCAAGCTGGACTGGAAGTCGCCCCCGCGGGAAGCCGCCGCCGTGCCGTGGCGCGAGGCCGCCGCCCGCCTGCTGCCGATGAGCGGGATCGTCGCCGTGCTGGCCGCCGCCGTGGCCCTGGTCGACGCCAGCGCGCTGGTGTGGCTGATGCCGGTGGGCCTGCCGCTGCTGCTGGCCATCCCGATGGCCGTGGTCACCAGCCAGATCGCCCTGGGCAGCGCGATGCGCGAGCGCAGCTACCTGCTGATCCCCGAGGAATCGCGCTCGCCGGCCGTGCTGCGCCGCGCCTGGATGCACGCCGACCGCCTCTCGCAGCCCAAGGCGCTGCTGGCTGCCTGATCGAGAAAACTGCTGTCACACCCCCTGAAAAGGCCCGCCTCGGCGGGCCTTTTCCTTTGCGGGCGGCGTTCAGGCGTTGCCGGCCGCCAGGATGCTGCGGATGACGCTTGCGCGCGTCGCCTCGTCGTCGTCGAAGCCGCCGTGCGTGGTGCTGTTCGTCTCGCGGCTTTGCGCCGCCCACAGCTGCACGTTGGCACGGGCGGCCAGTTCGAGCGGCACGTACTTCGCCATGCCCACGACGGGCGTGCGCTTGCCGCCTTCGAAGGACTCGGACACCAGGTACAGCAGCGAACGCCCGTAGCCCAGGATCGGCCGGCAGGTGGCGTCGGCGCTTTCCAGCGGATCGGACAGGTGCCACTGGTTGTACTGGCGCACCTTGCCGCTCGTGATGTGCGGCAGCATCTTCTGCTCGAACAGGTCCACCCGCGCGGCCGGCGCCATCAGGTTGACGCTGTGGAAGCGCCAGCCCAGGCCGGCCAGCAGGTCCACCAGGTGGCAGTGGACGATGCCGCCGGCGGAGTGGCCGATCAGGTGCAGCCGGTCGCGCCCCAGCTTGAAGGCGCCGGAGCGCATCGCGCAGTCGTAGAGCACGCGCCCGCCGCTGTTGCGCGCCGACGAGATCAGCCGCCCGTTCTCCTTCATCTCGCCCCAGATGGCGGTGCCCGGGCGGGCCAGCGTGCGCTCCAGCCGCTCGTTCCACCAGTTCTGGATGCCGCCGGCGCGCTCGCGCTCGCCGCTGAAGATGTCCTTGACGATGTTGCCGAGCGTGGCGATCAGGCCCGTCTCCCACATGAAGAAGATCGGGAAGACGTGGCGCTCGTACAGCGCCGGGATCCACTGCGCGGCCGTCTTCGCCGCGTCGCCCTCGCTGGTCAGGCCGCCGTGCGCGTAGATGGCGATGTCCACCGGCGCGTTGGCCGGCAGCTTCCACTGCGCGCGGGCCCGCTCCAGGTAGGTGCCCACCAGCGCCTCCACGTCGGAGGGGTTGGTGCGGAAGTCGCCCGAGTCGGACAGGCGCCCGTTGTTCTCCATGTTGACGATGTAGGGCGCCAGCTCGTGGTTGCGCAGCCGCTCCTCGGTCGCCAGCTCGACCTTGCCGGCGCGCGGCATGCGCAGCGCCGGGCTGCGCGCGATGGCCAGGTGCAGCGAGGTCGCCACGCCCATCTGCACCACCCAGCAGTCCATCGCGTTGGCGCTCCAGTCCTCGTAGCGCAGCAGCGCCAGGCCGCCGCTGCCCCAGCCCTCGCCCCAGGAGTTCTGGATGATGAAGCCCTCGTGCGTGTAGCCCAGGATGACGAAGGCATGGCCGCCGTCGCCGGGCGCCAGCTCGCGCTGCGGGATGGCCCACGGCTCGTCGCCGCGCCGGGCGGCGTCCTGCCCTTCGCGCCAGCCGGCGTGGCACTGGGCGCTGGCATAGAGCACGCCGACGTCGGCCAACGCCACGTGCATGTCGGCGACGGCGCGCGGGTCGATGCGGTAGTAGGCGCCCAGCGGGCGGCGCATCGCGTCGGGCCACCAGTCGTCGCGCGGGTCGGCGGGCACTTCCTTGGGCATCGGCTCGCGCGGCCACAGCTCGCGCCGGCAGACGCCGTGCTTGTGCCAGCCCTTGAGCGCGCCGCGCAGGCTGGAGCCGGTGTCCTGCGTGGCGCCGCGGAATTCGTCGTAGCGCCGCGCCATCGAATAGATCATGAAGGGCGAGACCTGCTCGGCCGCCTCGCCGTCGGCCGAGAGCAGCCAGTGCACGACGGTGGCGAGCGCGAAGCCGGTGCAGGCGCTGGTGCGGCCCTGGTTCAGCACCGGCACGGCGCGCGCCGGCCGCAGTTCGGCGCCCGGGCGCAGGCGCACCGGCGGCACGTAGAGGCGGTCGCGGAAGTCGATCGGGTCGGCCTTGACGACATCGCGCGCGGGCAGCGCCTGGACGGCGGGCCGGCGGGCGGCTTTGCGGGTGGCCATGGCGCGCCTCCTCTTGCCTGGGATGGCGCGCATTGTGGGCAGGCGCGGCCCCGGCAGGCCATTCGCCGGAAGTGCTGGCCGGCGGCTTAGGCCGTTCGGCGGTGCGCAGGGATCAGAAGCGCGGCAGGCCGCCCGGCCCGCCGGGGCCGCCCATGCCGGGGAAGCCCTTGGCGCCGCCCAGGCGCTTCATCATCTTCATCAGGCCGCCGCCCTTCATCTTCTTCATCATCCCCTGCATCTGCTCGAACTCGCCCAGCAGGCGGTTGACTTCCTGCACCTGCACGCCGGCGCCGGCGGCGATGCGCTTCTTGCGGGTGGCCTTGATGATCTCGGGCTTGCGGCGCTCGGTCGGGGTCATGCTGTGGATGATCCCCTCCTTGCGGCGGATGTCGCGCTCGGCGCGCGTCAAGTCCGCGTCGGTGGCCTTGCCGGCCAGCTGCGCGGGCAGCTTGTCCATCAGGCCCGACAGGCCGCCCATCTGCTTCATCTGCTGCAGCTGGGCGAGGAAGTCCTCCAGGTCGAAGTGGCCGCTCTTGACCTTGCTGGCCAGCTTCTTGGCGGCTTCCACGTCCACGCCGGCCGAGACCTGCTCGACCAGCGCCACGATGTCGCCCATGCCCAGGATGCGGCCGGCATGGCGCTCGGCGTCGAAGGCCTCCAGGCCGTCGATCTTCTCGGAGACGCCCGCGAACTTGATCGGCACGCCGGTGATCTGCCGCACCGACAGCGCGGCGCCGCCGCGCGAGTCGCCGTCCATCTTGGTCAGCACGATGCCGGTGAGCGGCAGCGCGTCCTTGAAGGCCTTGGCGGTGTTGACCGCGTCCTGGCCCTGCATGGCGTCGACGACGAACAGCGTCTCCACCGGCTTGAGCGCGCCGTGCAGCGACTTGATCTCCTCCATCAGCACCTCGTCGATGGCGAGGCGGCCGGCGGTGTCGACCAGCAGCACGTCGAAGTGGTGCTTCTTCGCGTAGTCCAGCGCGGCGGCGGCGATGTCCAGCGGCTTCTGATCGGGCGTGCTGGGGAACCACTCGGCGCCGGCCTGCTTCGTCACCGTCTTGAGCTGCTCGATGGCGGCCGGGCGGTAGACGTCGCCCGACACCGTCAGCACCTTCTTCTTGCGCTTCTCGATCAGGTGCTTGGCCAGCTTGGCGGTGGTGGTGGTCTTGCCGGCGCCCTGCAGGCCGGCCATCAGGATCACGGCCGGCGGCTGCGCGGCGAGGTTGATGTCGGACACGCCCTCGCCCATCGTCGCCGCCAGCTCGCGGTGCACGATGCCCACCAGCGCCTGCCCTGGCTTGAGCGAGCCCAGCACCTCCTCGCCCATCGCCTTGTCCTTGACGCGGGCGACGAAGTCGCGCACCACCGGCAGCGCCACGTCGGCCTCCAGCAGCGCCATGCGCACCTCGCGCATCATGTCCTGCACGTTGGCTTCGGTGATGCGCGCCTGGCCGCTCATCTGCTTGACGAGGCGCGAGAACTTGTCGGAGAGGGCGGTGGCCATGGGGGAGTGTCCGGAGGGAAAGCGGAAGGGCGTGAGGGGCGGCGTTGCACCACCCGAAAAGGAAAGGGCGAGCCGCTAAACTCGCCCGGATGATTCTAGCGAGCCCCTCCCCGCTCAGCGTGGCACTGGGCATCGCCACCGCGGCCGCCTACGGCGTGGCCGCCGCCGCGGCGACGCGGCTCGGCCGCCAGGGCACCCAGGGCCTGTTCGCGCTCGCCTGGATCCTGCATGCGCTCACCCTCGGCACCGGCCTGCTCGGCCGCGAGGCCCGTTTCGGCTGGGCGCCCGCCCTGTCCGTCACGGCCTGGCTGGTGCTGACGGTCTACGCCGTCGAGAGCCGCCTCTTCCCGCAGCTCACCGTGCGCCGCGCGCTGGCCGTGCTGGGCGGCGTGGCGGTGCTGCTGGCGGCGGTCTTCCCGGGCGCGCCGCTGCACGTGGCGGCCTCGCCCTGGCTGCCGCTGCACCTGGCGCTGGGCATCGCCTCCTACGGCCTGTTCGCCGCCGCGGTGGTGCATGCCTGGCTGATGCGGCGCGCCGAGAAGCAGATCCGCCAGGCGGCCGAGCCGCAGGCCGGCCTGCCGCTGCTGACGCTGGAGCGCCTGACCTTCCGCTTCGTCACCGCCGGCTTCGTGCTGCTGACGGCCACCCTGGCCGCCGGCCTGCTGTTCAGCGAGCAGTTGTACGGCCCCTCGGTGCGCGGCTGGAAGTGGGACCACAAGAGCGTGTTCTCGGTGCTGGCCTGGCTGGCCTTCGCCGTGCTGCTGCTGGGGCGCGCGCGCTTCGGCTGGCGCGGCCGCATCGCGCTGCGCGTGCTCTACGCCGGCGCGGCCCTGCTGCTGCTGGCCTACGTGGGCTCGCGCTTCGTGCTGGAAGTGATCCTGGGGCGCGGCGTCGCATGAAGTACCTGATCGTGCTGGCGGTGGTCGTGGTGGCGATCTGGGTCTGGCGCCAGAACCGCCGCGAGGAAGCGCAGGAGCGCGCCGCGGCCCGTCCGCGCGCCGTGCCCGGCCCGCAGGCCATGCTGCGCTGCGCGCACTGCGGCGTGCACCTGCCCGCCGCCGATGCGGTGGCCGGCCGGCAGGGCAGCTACTGCAGCGAAACGCATCGCCGCCTCGGCGAAACATGAAAACACCCCCAGGCTTCGCGGACTTCGTTCCGCTTCGCCAACCCCCTCAAGGGGGCACACGCGACGGCCGGACAAAGCCCGTTCCGTGCGTGTTCGCGCATGGCCTGCTCCGCGGCCGCCAGTACCGCTTCGCCTCGTGCGATGCGGACGACGCCCGGCATCCTGGGTAGCTCGATGGCCTCCCCCTGGTCGCGCGGCGGTGCTCCGGCCACGGACTGGGCCGGCCTGGACACCGGCAGCGGCGCGCTGACGCCGCGCGGCTCGGGCGGGCTGGTGCGCCTGTGGCGCGGCTTCATGACAGCGCGCGTGTTCGTCGGCGTGGTGCTGGTGCTGCTGCAGGGCGTGACCTTCGCGCTGGGGCAGCCGCTCAACCACCTGGCGCTGGGCGTGTCGGTCGCGTATTTCGCGGCGGCGCTGCTGGGCACGCGCTACCTGCATCCGCGCCCGCCGCTGCGCGGCATGGGCCTGGCCTGGCTGGGCAGCATCGGGGTGGACCTGGCCACCTTCGCCGTGCTCCAGACCCTGCAGGCGGCGAGCATCAACTACACGCCGCTGTTCGCGCTGCCGGTGCTGATGGGCGCCGTGGTCGGCTCGCTGCCTGTGGGGCTGGCGACCACGGCCCTCGTCACGCTGCTGCTGCTGGGCGACGCGCTGCGCTACCAGCTGCTGCAGGGGGCCGACGCGCCCGCGCGCTTCCTGCAGGCGGCGCTCACGGGCACGGGCCTGTTCGTCGTCTCGCTGCTGGCGCACCAGTTGGCGCTGCGGCTGGCGCGCGAGGAGGAGCGCTCGCTGCACAGCCGCAGCACGGCGCAGATGCAGGCGCAGGTCAACGCGCTGGTGATCGAGGCGCTGGGCGAGGGCGTGCTGGTGATCGACCTGGACGGCCGCGTGCAGGCGGCCAACCCGGCGGCGGACGCGATCCTCGGGCGCGGCCTGGGCGCGGCCGACATGCCCTTCGCGCTGGAGAACCAGCCCGCCTGGCACGCGCTGGCGCAACTGGCGGCGCGCACCTTCCAGCGCCGCAGCGCGCAGTCGGCCGAGCTGCCGATCGCCCAGGCGCGCGGCGCCCCGCGCGAGCTGCGGGTGCGCACCCGCCTCACGCCGGCGGCCGGAGCGCGCACCGAGGGGCTGTGCGTGATGTTCCTGCAGGACCTGCGCGAGCTGGAGGCGCGCATCCGCACCGAGAAGCTGGCCGCGATGGGCCGCATGTCGGCCGCGGTGGCGCACGAGATCCGCAACCCGCTGGCCGCCATCGCGCAGGCCAGCGCGCTGCTGTCGGAGGACCTGACCGACCCCGGCCAGCGGCGCCTGAACGAGATGGTGCAGCACAACGCGCAGCGCCTAGCGCGCATCGTGGACGATGTGCTGGACGTCTCGCGCGCGCGCCAGCAGCGGGCGCTGCCGCTGGAGGGCGAGCAGCTCATGCTCGACCCGATGGTGCTCACCATGGTCGAGGAATGGGTGCAGCAGACCGGGCGCGCGGGCGTGCGGCATGCGCTGGGCGCCCAGGCGCAGGTGCGCTTCGAGGCCGAGCACCTGCGGCGCATCCTGGTCAACCTGCTGGACAACGCGGCGCGCTACGCCAGCCAGGAGGAAGGCGCGATCCAGGTCGTCACCGCCTGGCCGCCGCAGGGCCGGCCGCAGCTGCT
This sequence comes from Xenophilus azovorans DSM 13620, assembly GCF_000745855.1. Classification (GTDB taxonomy): domain Bacteria; phylum Pseudomonadota; class Gammaproteobacteria; order Burkholderiales; family Burkholderiaceae_C; genus Xenophilus; species Xenophilus azovorans. The sequence goes on along the minus strand of NZ_JQKD01000033.1, from coordinate 39,046 downwards.
GGTGTGGAGCGACGGCGCGCCGCTGGACCCGGCCGTGCAGCGCCACCTGTTCGAGCCTTTCTTCTCGTCCGAAAGCCGCTCCAGCGGCCTCGGCCTGTACATCTGCCGCGAGCTGTGCGGGCGCCACGGCGGCGCCATCGGCTACGAGCGGCGCACGCTCGACGGCGACGGGCCGGAAGGCAACGCCTTCGTGATCAGCTTCGCGCCGGCCGCGCAGACCGCACCGGCGGCGCAGGAGCGTTTGCCACAATAGCGGCGTGAACAGCCCCACCGCCCGCAGTGCAGCGCAGATCCTCGTCGTCGACGACGAGCCCGACCTGCGCACCCTGTACGAGATGACGCTGCTGCGCGAGGGCTACCGCGTCGAGGCCGCCGGCAGCGTGGCCGAGGCCTGGCAGCACCTGGAGGCCGGCCGCTTCGACGCCGTGATCACCGACATGCGCCTGCCCGACGGCCTGGGCATGGAGCTGCTGCACCGCCTGCAGCAGCGCCAGCGCGCCGAGCGCTGCGTGGTGATGACGGCCTACGGCTCGGCCGAGAACGCGGTCGAGGCGCTGAAGGCCGGCGCCTTCGACTACCTCACCAAGCCGGTGGACCTGAAGCAGTTCCGCGCGGTGGTCGCCTCGGCCGTGCACGAGCAGGCCACCGCGCCGCGCCCCGCGCCGGCGCCGCCGGGCGCGGCGCCCGACCCGGCACCGGTGACGACGCAGGCCACCGGCGCGCTCGAGCGGCTGGTCGGCGAATCGGAGCCGATGCGGCTGGTGAAGGCACGCATCGTCAAGGTCGCGCGCGGCATGGCGCCGGTGCTGGTGCGCGGCGAGTCCGGCACCGGCAAGGAGCTGGTGGCGCGCGCCGTGCACGCCTGCAGCCAGCGCGGCGACGGCCCCTTCGTCGCCGTCAACTGCGGCGCGATCCCCGAGAACCTGCTGGAGGCCGAGTTCTTCGGCGCGCGCAAGGGCTCGTACACCGGCTCGGCGCAGGACCGCGACGGCTACTTCCAGGCGGCCCGCGGCGGCACCCTCTTCCTCGACGAGATCGGCGACCTGCCGCTGGCGATGCAGTCCAAGCTGCTGCGCGCCATCCAGGAGCGCAGCGTGCGCCCCATCGGCTCCACGCAGGAGGACGCGGTGGACGTGCGCATCGTCAGCGCCACCCACAAGGACCTGCAGGCCGAGGTGCAGGCCGGCCGCTTCCGGCAGGACCTGTACTACCGCCTCAACGTGATCGAGCTGATGCTGCCGCCGCTGCGCGAGCGGCGCGAGGACCTGCCGACCCTGTGCACCGCGCTGCTGCAGCGCATCGGCCAGGAGGCCGGCATGCCCGTGCCGGCCCTGTCGGCCCGCGCGCTGGACGCGCTGCGCCGGCAGCCGCTGCACGGCAACGTGCGCGAGCTGGAGAACCTGCTGCACCGCGCGGTGGCGCTGAGCGAGGGCGGCGAGCTGTCGATGGAACTCGACGCCGGCGACGGCCTGCCTCCCGCCGACGACGAGGCATCGCACGGAGCCGGCGACGCGCCGGCACTGTTCCCGCCGGACGGCCTGCTGCCGGAGGCGGCGGCGCCGACGGCACGGCCGACGACCGACGCCATGCCCAGCGACCTGCAGCGCTACCTCGACGACAAGGAGCGCGAGATCCTGCTGCGCGCGCTGCAGGAGACCGGCTTCAACCGCACCGCGGCCGCCCAGCGCCTCGGCCTGAGCCTGCGGCAGATCCGCTACCGCATCGTGCGGCTGGGCATCCCCATGCCCTCGGGCGACGATGGCTGATGCGCCCGCCGCCACCACGCCGTGGCAGGAAGGCGGCTGGTACGCATCCGCGCACCGGCTGGCATCGCCCAACTTCGGCCCGCGCCCGGCCGGCGCCTGCGTCGACCTGATCGTGCTGCACTCGATCAGCCTGCCGCCGGGCCAGTACGGCGGCGACGAAGTGCAGCGGCTCTTCACCAACCGGCTGGACTGGTCCGCGCACCCCTACTTCGAGCAGATCCGCGGCATCGAGGTCTCGGCGCACTTCTACGTGCGGCGCGACGGCACGCTCTGGCAGTTCGTCGGCTGCGACGACCGCGCCTGGCATGCCGGCGCCTCGTGCTGGCGCGGCCGCGCCGACTGCAACGACGACTCTGTCGGCATCGAGCTCGAAGGGCTGGAGGGCGGGCCGTTCGAGCCCGCCCAGTACGAGGCGCTCGCGCACCTGTGCCCGGCCATCGCCCGGCGCTATCCGGTGCGGTACGTGGCCGGCCACGAGCACATCGCGCCCGGCCGCAAGCAGGACCCCGGCCCCGGCTTCGACTGGCCGCGGCTGCGGGCGGCGCTGGGCTGGCCGGCCGAGGCATTTCCCCCGGGGACGCGCTGAATTTTTTCTATCGGACGGCCGCCGCGGGAAGGGTCCCCTCCCGGCCGCACCCTGGCGCTGCAGCATCGCCCGCCATGCAGCAACCATGCGGCCTGCCGGCCTGAATCGCCTCCGAGGCCGCATCGCTGCTGGGTCGGAGCAAGCAGTGCCAACCCAGATGCGGCACAAGGCGCCGCTCCCGCGGGACAAGATTCGCAACGTTGCCGTTGACGTTCGTGAAAAACACTACATCTAGTGCCTTGAACCCCCATTCCCCCCTAGATATAGTGTGCCTCGCCTGACCAGCCCCGCCGTTCGCGACAGCGCCCGGCACGGTCCATGACAACCAACGCAGGAACCCGAGGAACACACCCAATGCAAGCTGCCCAGACCACCCCGACGACGCCCCGTGCCACGCCGCCCCAGGCCGCCTCGCCCGGGCGTGACGTGGCGGGCGCCGCCGGGCCTGCCCTCGCCCACTACCAGATCATCCGCCGCAACGGCGCCGTGGTGCCCTTCGCGCCCGACAAGATCGCGGTGGCGATGATGAAGGCCTTCCTGGCCGTGCACGGCACCCAGGGCGCGGCCTCGGCCAGCGTGCGCGAGACGGTCGAGGGCCTGACGCAGGCCGTGATCAAGGCACTGGTGCGCTCGCGCCCGGGCGGCGGCACCTTCCACATCGAGGACGTGCAGGACAGCGTCGAGCTGGGCCTGATGCGCGGTGGCCACCACGAGGTGGCGCGCGCCTACGTGCTGTACCGCGAGCGCCGCGCGCAGGAGCGCCTGAAGCAGGGCGAGCAGGCTGCGCCGGCGGCGCTGCCGCAGATCCACGTGCTGGACGGCGGCGAGCGCGTGCCGCTGGACGTGAACGCGCTGCACGCGCTGCTGCAGTCGGCCTGCGCCGGGCTGGGCGAGGGCGTCAAGGCCGAGCCCATCGTGGCCGAGACCATGCGCAACCTGTACGACGGCGTGCCGCTGGACGAGGTCTACAAGGCCTCGATCCTGGCCGCCCGCACCCTGATCGAGAAGGACCCGGACTACACCTACGCCACCGCGCGCCTGCTGCTGCACACCATCCTGAAGGAAGTGCTGGGCCGCGAGACCACGCAGGCCGAGATGGGCACCGCCTATGCCGACTACTTCCCGCAGTTCATCAAGCGGGGCGTGGAGGCCGAGCTGCTGGACGAGAAGCTGCTGCAGTACGACCTGGCCCGCATGGGCGCGGCGCTGAAGGCCGAGCGCGACCTGAAGTTCGACTACCTGGGCCTGCAGACCCTGTACGACCGCTACTTCCTGCACGTGCGCAAGACCCGCATCGAGCTGCCGCAGGCCTTCTTCATGCGCGTGGCGATGGGCCTGGCCCTGAACGAGATCGACCGCGAGGCGCGCGCCATCGAGTTCTACGAGGTGCTGTCGAGCTTCGACTTCATGTCCTCGACGCCCACGCTCTTCAACAGCGGCACGCTGCGCTCGCAGCTCTCGTCCTGCTACCTGACCACGGTGCCGGACGACCTGGACGGCATCTACGAGTCGATCAAGGAGAACGCGCTCCTCTCGAAGTTCGCCGGCGGCCTGGGCAACGACTGGACCCGCGTGCGCGCCCTGGGCAGCCACATCAAGGGCACCAACGGCGAGTCGCAGGGCGTCGTGCCCTTCCTCAAGGTGGTCAACGACACCGCCGTGGCCGTCAACCAGGGCGGCAAGCGCAAGGGCGCCGTCTGCACGTATCTTGAGACCTGGCACCTGGACATCGAGGAGTTCCTGGAGCTGCGCAAGAACACCGGCGACGACCGCCGCCGCACGCATGACATGAACACGGCCAACTGGATCCCCGACCTGTTCATGCGCCGCGTGATGGAAAAGGGCAGCTGGACGCTGTTCTCGCCCTCCTCCTGTCCCGACCTGCACGACCTGTTCGGCGCCGACTTCGAGCGCGCCTACGTCGCCTACGAGGAAAAGGCCGCCCGCGGCGAGATCAAGCCCAGCAAGACAGTGCCGGCCACCGACCTGTGGCGCAAGATGCTCTCGATGCTGTTCGAGACCGGCCATCCCTGGATCACCTTCAAGGACGCCTGCAACGTGCGCTCGCCGCAGCAGCACGTGGGCGTGGTGCACAGCTCCAACCTGTGCACCGAGATCACGCTGAACACCAGCGACACCGAGACGGCCGTGTGCAATCTGGGCTCGGTCAACCTGCTGCAGCACCTGAAGGACGGCGGCGTCGACCACGAGAAGCTGAAGAAGACGATCTCGACGGCGATGCGCATGCTCGACAACGTCATCGACATCAACTACTACGCCGTGAAGAAGGCGCGCGACTCCAACCTGCGCCACCGCCCGGTCGGCCTGGGCGTGATGGGCTTCCAGGACGCGCTGTACGAGCTGCGCATCCCCTACGCCAGCCAGGAGGCGGTCGATTTCGCCGACCGCTCGATGGAAGCCGTCTGCTACCACGCCTACTGGGCCTCCACCGAGCTGGCGGCCGAGCGCGGCAAGTACTCCAGCTTCAAGGGTTCGCTGTGGGACAAGGGCGTCCTGCCGATGGACTCGCTGGGCCTGCTGGAGCAGGCGCGCGGCGGCTACGTCGAGATCGACCGCTCCAGCACGCTGGACTGGGACGCCCTGCGCGCCAAGATCGCCCGCGACGGCATGCGCAACTCCAACTGCGTGGCCATCGCGCCGACGGCGACCATCTCCAACATCATCGGGGTGGACGCCTCCATCGAGCCCTGCTTCGGCAACCTGTCGGTCAAGTCCAACCTGTCGGGCGAGTTCACCGTGATCAACCACTACCTGGTGCGCGACCTCAAGCGCCTGGGCCTGTGGGACGACGTGATGGTGATGGACCTCAAGCACTTCGACGGGTCGCTGCGCCCCATCGACCGCGTGCCGCAGGACATCAAGCAGCTCTACGCCACCGCCTTCGAGATCGAGCCGCAATGGCTGGTCGAGGCCGCGGCGCGGCGCCAGAAGTGGATCGACCAGGCGCAGAGCCTGAACATCTACATGTCCGGCGCTTCGGGCAAGAAGCTGCACGACACCTACACGCTGGCCTGGACGCGCGGCCTGAAGACCACCTACTACCTGCGCACCATCAGCGCCACGCACGCCGAGAAGTCCACCGTGCAGTCGGGCCGGCTGAACGCCGTGTCCTCCGATGCGGGCGGCGGCCTCGCGGCAGCGGCTCAGCCGAGTGCGCTCGAGCGCGCCGCCGCCGCGGCGCAGGCACAGATGGCGCAGGCGCAGGCCGCCGACAACACGCCGGCCACCGACATCAAGTTCTGCGCGATCGACGACCCGGGCTGCGAGGCCTGCCAGTGAGTCGATGAATGAACAACGGTCCGCATGCGGACCGTTTTCTTCTCCACCTTCTCGGCATCGGCCGACACGCACGATGCCTTCGCACAACAGAATTCGAGCACGATGCATGCGGACAACTTTTCAACGCGCATCGGTTGCTCTGATAATTGAGCATTGGATTTTTCTATGTTGACCTGGGACGACGAAGTCAAGCCCTCCACGCCGAGGAGCCAGCCGCACACAGCATCGACCGCCACCGCTGGCGCATCGATGGCGGCCCCGCCGACTTCTTCCGCCGCGCAGCCGGCCCTCGCCACGCACAGCTTCGCGCCCGCCGCGCCGGCGCCTGCCGCCTCGGCACCTTCGCATTCCACCCGCCGCGTCAACGCCGCCGACAAGCGCATCATCAACGGCCAGACCGACGTCAACCAGCTGGTGCCGTTCAAGTACAAGTGGGCCTGGGAGAAGTACCTGGCCACCTGCGCCAACCACTGGATGCCGCAGGAAGTGAACATGAACCGCGACATCGCCCTCTGGAAGGACCCGAACGGCCTGACCGAGGACGAGCGCCGCATCGTCAAGCGCAACCTCGGCTTCTTCGTCACCGCCGACTCGCTGGCCGCCAACAACATCGTGCTGGGCACCTACCGCCACATCACGGCGCCCGAGTGCCGCCAGTTCCTGCTGCGCCAGGCCTTCGAGGAAGCGATCCACACCCACGCCTACCAGTACATCGTCGAGTCGCTGGGCCTGGACGAGGCGGAGATCTTCAACGCCTACAACGAGGTGCAGTCGATCCGCGACAAGGACGAGTTCCTGATCCCGTTCATCGACGCGATCATGGACCCCCAGTTCCACACCGGCACGCCCGAGAACGACCAGACGCTGCTCAAGAGCCTGATCGTCTTCGCCTGCCTGATGGAGGGCCTGTTCTTCTACGTCGGCTTCACCCAGATCCTGGCGCTGGGCCGGCAGAACAAGATGACCGGCGCGGCCGAGCAATACCAGTACATCCTGCGCGACGAGTCGATGCACTGCAACTTCGGCATCGACCTGATCAACCAGCTCAAGCTCGAGAACCCGCACCTGTGGACGCCCGAGTTCAAGGCCGAGATCAAGGCCCTGTTCCAGAAGGCGGTCGAGCTCGAGTACCGCTACGCCGAAGACACCATGCCGCGCGGTGTGCTCGGCATGAATGCCTCCATGTTCAAGGGCTACCTGCGCTACATCGCCAACCGGCGGGCCACGCAGATCGGCCTGGAAGCGCTCTTCCCGAACGAGGAAAACCCGTTCCCCTGGATGAGCGAGATGATCGACCTGAAGAAAGAGCGCAATTTCTTCGAGACCCGCGTGATCGAATACCAGTCGGGTGGCGCTCTGTCCTGGGATTGAATTTCCAAAAACAAGAACGAATGGATTCAAGAATCGCCCCGTCCGCTCCATGCACCGCAGAGTGCAGCGGCCGGGGTTCCCGTGTTCATGGCGCTGGAGTCTGCTCCAACGCCATGAATCGCTTCATGCTCGCAGACGATGCATGGAGTGCTTCCAGAGGTTGATGTTTTCAACTTGATCAAGGAGAAAGAAATGGCAACTGCAAAGAAAGCGCCGGCGAAGAAAGCGGCCGCGAAGAAGGCGCCGGCCAAGAAGGCCGCAGCCAAGAAGGCACCGGCGAAGAAGGTCGCAGCCAAGAAGGTCGTCGCCAAGAAGGCGCCGGCGAAGAAGGTTGCAGCCAAGAAGGTCGCGGCCAAGAAGGCGCCTGCGAAGAAGGTCGCAGCCAAGAAGGCGCCGGCCAAGAAGGTCGCGGCGAAGAAGGCTCCCGCCAAGAAGGCGGCGGCGAAGAAGGCGCCGGCGAAGAAGGTCGCTGCCAAGAAGGCGCCGGCCAAGAAGGCTGCTGCCAAGAAGGCCGTCGCCAAGAAGGCGCCTGCGAAGAAGGCTGCAGCGAAGAAGGCCCCCGCCAAGAAGGCGGCGGCGAAGAAGGCTGCGAAAAAGCCCGCTGCCAAGAAGCCTGCCGCCAAGAAGGCCGCCAAGCCTGCTCCCGCGAAAGCCGCCGCCCCTGCGCCCGCCCCCGCGGCGCAGACGACGCTGAACCCGCAGGCCGCCTGGCCCTTCCCGACGGCCAGCAAGCCCTGATCGGCTCGCCTTCCGTCCAAGGCCCGGTACCGAAAGGTGCCGGGCCTTTTTGCTTGGGTCAGAGGCCCAGGGCCTGCCGGTCCACCGTGTAGTTCTGCGGTCCGCGCACGGCGATCTTGAGCGCGCCCAGGCGGTTGCCGAGCTCCGCGCAGCGCCGCAGGTCCCAGCCCTGCTCCAGCCCGTAGAGCAGGGCGCCGCGCCAGGCGTCGCCGCAGCCCGTGGGGTCCACCACGGCCTCGGGCTGCACGGCCGGCACGCGGGTGGAGCGGCCGTCCTCCCACAGTTCGCATCCTTCCGCGCCGAGGGTGACGACCAGGCCCTTCACGCGGCGCGACATCTCCTCGCTGCTCCAGCCGGTGCGCTCGCTGAGCATCTTGCCCTCGTAGTCGTTGACCACCACCCAATCGGCCTGGTCGACGAAGCGCGCCAGTTCCTCGCCGCCGAACATCGGCAGGCCCTGGCCGGGATCGAACACGAAGGGGATGCCGGCGGCCTTGAACTGCTCGGCGTGCTGCAGCATCGCATCGCGACCGTCGGGGGCGATGATGCCCAGGCGGATGTCGGCGCGCGGCTCGACGCGCGTGAGATGCGCCTGCTGCATCGCGCCGGGATGGAAGGCGGTGATCTGGTTGTTGTCCCGGTCGGTCATGATCATCGCCTGCGCCGTGTAGGTGTCGCCGATCTCGCGGACGAACTCGGTGCCGATGCCCAGCTCGCGCAGGCGCTGCACATACTCCGCGCCGTCGCTGCCCACGGCCGCCATCGGCAGCGCCCGGCCGCCCAGCGCATTCAGCGCGTAGGCGATGTTGCCGGCGCAGCCGCCGAAGTCGCGGCGCAGCGACGGCACGAGGAAGGACACGTTCAGGATGTGCAGTTGATCGGGAAGGATCTGCTCGGCGAAGCGCCCCTCGAAGCCCATGATGGTGTCGAAAGCCAGGGAACCGCAAATCACTGCTGCCATGAGAGATCCAGACGAGGAAGGTGAGAAGAAGAAGGAAGAAGAGGGCTCAGGGATAGAAAAGCACCAGCCGATAGCCGATCACGGCAGGCAGCGCGGCACCGGCCGGCGGCTGCAGCGCCATCGGCAGCGACACCGCCTGCTCCGCGTGCGGGCCCAGCGTGGCCGGTGCGCCCATGTCCTGCGGATGCAGCACCCGCCGCACCACGGGGCGCTCGCTGCTGTCCAGCAGGGTGAGTTCGACGGACGGCATGCGCAGCGGCTGTGCCGACGCGCTGCGCAGGGTGAAGTCCAGCCGGTAGCCGGGGGCGTTGCGCTGCGGCGTGAAGCCCGAGCCCTCGATGTGCACGGCATCGATGCGGCGCAGCGGGCCGAGTTCGCAGCCGCTCAGCGCGCACACGGCGGCGAGCAGCGGCTGCCAGCCCGGCTGCGCGGCTGCCAGGGTTTCTCGCTCGTGGCGCAGCACCTGGAACACCAGCGCCAGGGCGGCCAGCACCACGGCCGTCCCCCACAGCGCCGTCTTCCCCCTGGCCGGCTTCGCCGGCGCGTCGGCGGCCGGCAGCGGCGCATCGAAGAAGGACGGCGCCGGCGCCACGGAGGGCGCCGCCACGGGCGCGGCGACGTCGCTCGACGCCTCGCGCAGGGCTGCCACCGCGACGGTGGTGGCGGGCAGTCCCGGGTCGGCCGGCTCGTCGGCCGGCGCAGCGGCAGCCGGCGCCTGTGCCGGTGCATCGGATGCGCTCGCTTCTCCCGGCTGCGCACGCTCCCGGCGCCGGGCTTCGCGCAGGGCCTGGATGCGGGCGCGCCGCAGGGCCTTCTGCAGTTGCGCGTCGACGGCCTCGTCCACCGGCGAAGGCGCTTCGGACCTGCCGGGCGCGGGGGCCTGCACGGGCAGCGCCGGCAGCTCGGGCCACGGCTCGTCGGCCACGATGACGGGCAGGTCGGGACGGCTGAACCAACTCGCCGGTGCGTCGCGCTCGGCAGCATCGTCCGCGGACGATGCTGCTTCGGTGGGCAAGGGGGAAGCGATGTCGGCCGGTGCCACGGCCGGCGCGGACGTGGAGAAATCCAGCAGCCGCGCGTCCGGCCAGGGCGACGGCACCGGCCGGGGCGCCGCGGGCGCCTCCGATGCTGTCGCGTCGACGGGCGCGGGGTCAGCCGGCTGCGACGCCGGCGGCGGCGAGATGTCTTCCGCCGGCGCGCCCTCGGCACCGTCGGCGTCATCCATCAGCCCGGGCATCGCGTCGAAGATCTCGCTGCAGCGCCCGCACCGCACCCATCCGTCGGAGATGCGCAACTGGTCGCGCACCACCTTGAAGGCGGTGCCGCAGGCCGGGCATCGGGTGACGAGGCTCACGCGGCGAGGCCCCGCACGCCGATGCGCACCGCGCCGCGGCGAGGTCTTCGCTTCGTGTGATCCGGCCCCGGCACTGCACTCATGGGGCAGGGATTGTAAGGAGCGGTTCCGCTGCGCAGGCGCGCCTTCAGCCGCGGCCCGTCATGAGGATCCAGCCGTCCTCCGCATCCGCCACCTCCAGCGCGAGGTGGGGTGCGTACGCGGCCTTGAGTTCGTCGGCCTGGCGCTCCAGGATGCCGGCCAGCACCAGCGAGCCGCCCTCGGCGACGTGCGCGCACAGCAGCGGCGCCAGCACCTTCAGCGGCGTGGCGAGGATGTTGGCGAGCACCGTGTCGTAGCGGCCCTCGGCCGCATCGGGCAGCGCGGCCTGCAGCCGCACGCCGTTGGCCTCGGCATTCAGCCGCGTGGACTCGACCGCCGCCGGGTCGATGTCGACCGCGTCGATCGCCTGCGCGCCGAACTTCGCCGCGCCGATGGCCAGGATGCCCGAGCCGCAGCCGTAGTCGAGCACGCGCCGGCCTGCGCCGCCCTCGCCCTGCCGGGCGATCCAGCGCAGGCACATGCGCGTGGTGGGATGCGTGCCGGTGCCGAAGGCCAGCCCCGGGTCGAGCCGGATGATGCGCTCGGCCTGCGCCGGCGGCTCGTGCCAGGTGGGCACGATCCAGAAGCTGGGCGTGATCTCCACCGGCGCGAACTGGGATTGCGTCAGGCGCACCCAGTCCTGGTCCTGCAGTTCCGCCACGCCGATCACCCGACAGTCCGCGAAGAAGTCCTGCGCCGCCAGCACCTGGGCCGCGTGGCGGGCCGGCGCCTCGGCATCGAAGAGCGCCACCACGCGCGAGCGCTGCCAGCCCTCGCGCGGCGGCGGCATGCCGGGCTCGCCGAACAGCGCCTGTTCGGCCTCGGTCTGCGCATCCGCGTCCTCCACGGACACGCTCAGCGCATCGAGTTCGTCCAGCGCCTCGCCGACGATCTCGACCCGCTCCTCGGGCACCAGCAAACGCAACTCAAACATGATGTCAGCCTTTTCACTTTGAGCGCCGCGCGCTTCCGATCAGAAGGCCGCGGAGCAGGCCATGCGCGAACACCCGCGGAACCGGCTCGGCCGGGCCGCCGGGTGTGCCCCCCTTGGGGGGTTGCCGGAGCGGAACGCAGTCCGCGCAGGCTGGGGGGTTATCTTTTGTGGGATGCCATCCACTCTTCCAGGTAGTGGATGTTGGTGCCGCCGGCCATGAACTTCGAGTCGACCATCAGCTCGCGATGCAGCGGGACGTTGGTGAGGATGCCTTCGATCACCGTCTCGTTCAGCGCGGTGCGCATGCGGGCCATGGCCTGCTCGCGCGTGTCGCCGTAGACGATGATCTTGCCGATCATCGAGTCGTAGTTGGGCGGCACGAAGTAGTTGGTGTAGACGTGGGAGTCCACGCGCACGCCCGGCCCGCCCGGCGGGTGCCACATGGTGATGCGGCCCGGCGACGGCGTGAACTTGTACGGGTCTTCCGCGTTGATGCGGCACTCGATGGCGTGGCCGTGCACCTGGATCTGGCGCTGGGTGAAGGGCAGCTTCTCGCCGGCGGCGACCATGATCTGCGTCTTCACGATGTCGATGCCGGTCACCAGCTCCGTCACCGGATGCTCCACCTGCACGCGGGTGTTCATCTCGATGAAATAGAACTCGCCGTTCTCGTACAGGAACTCGAAGGTGCCGGCGCCGCGGTAGCCGATCTTCTTGCAGGCGGCGGCGCAGCGCTCGCCGATGCGCTCGATCAGCTTGCGCGGGATACCCGGCGCGGGCGACTCCTCGATCACCTTCTGGTGGCGCCGCTGCATGGAGCAGTCGCGCTCGCCCAGGTACACGGCGTTCTTGTGCTTGTCGGCCAGCACCTGGATCTCGATGTGGCGCGGGTTCTGGAGGAACTTCTCCATGTACACGGCCGGATTGTTGAAGGCCGCGGCCGCCTCGGCCTTGGTCATCTGGATGGCGTTGATCAGCGCCGCCTCGGTGTGCACCACGCGCATGCCGCGCCCGCCGCCGCCGCCGGCCGCCTTGATGATGACCGGGTAGCCGATCGCCTTGGCGATGCGCTTGTTGGCCGCCGCGTCGTCCGACAGCTCGCCGTCGGAGCCCGGCACGCAGGGCACGCCGGCCTTGATCATGGCCTGCTTGGCCGAGACCTTGTCGCCCATGATGCGGATCGACTCGGGCGTCGGGCCGATGAACTGGAAGCCGCTCTGCTCCACGCGCTCGGCGAAGTCCGCGTTCTCGGAGAGGAAGCCGTAGCCGGGATGGATGGCCTCGGCGTCCGTCACCTCGGCTGCCGAGATGATGGCCGGCATGTTGAGGTAGCTCTGCGACGAAGGCGCCGGGCCGATGCACACTGCCTCGTCCGCCAGCTTGACGTACTTGGCCTCGCGGTCGGCCTCGGAATAGACCATCACCGCCTTGATGCCCAGTTCGCTGCAGGCGCGCTGGATGCGCAGGGCGATCTCGCCCCGATTGGCCACCAGGATCTTCTTGAACATCAGAGGCTCACTCGATGACGAACAGCGGCTGCCCGTATTCGACGGCCTGGCCGTTCTCGCCGAGGATCTGGGTCACGGTGCCGGACTTGTCGGCCTCGATCTCATTGAGGATCTTCATCGCCTCGATGATGCAGAGGGTGTCGCCCTCCTTCACCTGGCTGCCGACCTCGACGAAGGCCGGGGCACCGGGGCTGGCGGCGCGGTAGAAGGTGCCGACCATGGGCGACTTCACGATGTGGCCGGCCGGCGCGGCGGGTGCCGCGGCAGCCGGCGCAGGCGCAGCGGCCGTGGCGGGCGCGGCAGCAGCAGGCGCCAGCGCGGCGGGTGCTGCGGCGACCGTCTGCACATACTGGACGGGAGCGGGCTCGCCTCCCTTGACGATGCGGACCTTGCCTTCGGCTTCCGTGATCTCGAGTTCGGAAATATTGGATTCAGACACCAGGTCGATCAGTGTCTTGAGTTTGCGCAGATCCATGGGGCTCCCGCGCCGGCATCACCGGCCAAAAGGAATCAACTCACCTGAAAATCGGCTTACTGCGGCGTTTGAACGCCATCTACCGACCAAACCGCCGGATTCTAGCCGTGAACTGCACGGCGCCACGCCTCCAGGTCGGCGGGCTCGAGCTGGCCGATTTTACGCTTCGCAACCTGGCCGTCCTTGCCGATCAGCAGGCTGAACGGCAGTCCGCCGCCCGGATTGCCCATGGATTTGACCAGTTCCGTGCCCTGCAGGCCGGCCAGGCCCACCGGGAACGCCAGCGGCAGCCGGGCCAGGAACTTGCGCACGGCGCTGGGCTGGTCGATGGCCAATCCGATCACTTGCCAGCCGTTGGCCGCCTGATCGCGAAAGAAGCGATCGAGCATGGGCAACTCTTCCACGCAGGGGGGGCACCAGGTGGCCCAGAAGTTGACCAGCAGCGGCTGCCCGCGCAGCGCATCCATGCGCAGTTCGCCGCCCTCGGGGCGATCGAAGCGCAGCGCCCAGAAGGACGCATCCAGCGTCCCGCCGCCGGCGCCCCCCTCGGCCCGGCGGCGCCACCACATGCCGGCGCCCGCCGCGGCAGCCGCCACGGCCACTCCGGCACGGAGCCAGGATCGGCGGGATGCGCTCGCGGGCGCGGCTTCATCCCGAGGGGCTGCGCTGCCCGCGCCATCGGACGGCCCGGCGGTGCTCATTCCTCCTGCTCCAGCAGCCGGCGCACCGCCGCCAGGTCGCCGCGCGGCGTGCGCCCCTGCGAGTCCGGCCGCAGCGCGCCGCGCAGGTCGTCGAGGTCGTACACCAGCAGGTGCACGCCGACTTCGATGCCCAGTTCGCGGCACAGCGCGTGGATGCTCAGGGCCTCCACCCGCTCGCCGTGGAAGCCCGTGACCTGGCGCGGCTCGTAGTCGACGTGGTGGTCGATCAGGGCGATCTCGCACGACTTGGGGTCGTCGCAGAAGAGCTGGATGTAGATGTCGGACAGGTGCGTGGCGGTGCCGTGCCAGACGGCGCCGCCCAGGTGCGGGCGGAACTCGGCCAGCCGCTCCATCCATTGCAGCGCCAGCCGCCGCAGCGCGAGCAGCTCGCCCGGCTGGGTGTCGGCGCAGAACAGGCGGATGTGGTCGCGCACCTCGGCCTCGACCTCGTCGTTGCCCGGCAGCGCCGTGCGCACCGGCAGGCCCAGGTCGCGCAGCGCGCGGCGCTTGGCGGCGCCGTACTCCAGCCCCTCCTCGACCACGAGGCGGGCTGCAGCCGCGGCGATCTCACGCTTGCCGGTGTCCATCGGCGCATTGTGCCCGCGCACCCGGCGCCCCGCGGCAAGACCCGCAAAGGCCGCAGGGCGGGGTGCGGCGCTTCCTAGAATGCCGCGATGCACATCCACATCCTCGGCATCTGCGGCACCTTCATGGGCGGCGTGGCGGCACTCGCGCGCGAGGCCGGCCACCGCGTGACGGGCTGCGACGCCGGTGTCTACCCGCCGATGAGCGACCAGCTGCGCGCCCTGGGCATCGAGCTGATCGAGGGCTACGCGGCCGACCAGATGGCGCTGGCGCCCGACGTGTTCGTGATCGGCAACGTGGTCTCTCGAACGCGCCTGGCGGATGGATCGCCCAAGTTCCCGCTGATGGAGGCGATCCTCGATGCCGGCGCCCGCTACACCAGCGGGCCGCAGTGGCTGGCCGAGCACGTGCTGGCCGACCGCCACGTACTGGCGGTGGCCGGCACGCACGGCAAGACGACCACGACCTCCATGCTGACCTGGGTGCTGGAGCAGGCGGGCCTCGCGCCGGGCTTCCTGGTCGGCGGCGTGCCGCTGGACTTCAGCGTGTCGGCACGTCTCGGCCAGGGCAACGGCTTCGTCATCGAGGCCGACGAGTACGACACCGCCTTCTTCGACAAGCGCAGCAAGTTCGTCCACTACCGCCCGCGCACGGCGATCCTGAACAACCTGGAGTTCGACCACGCCGACATCTTCGACGACCTGGCGGCGATCGAGCGGCAGTTCCATCACCTGGTGCGCACCGTGCCGGCCAGCGGGCGGCTGGTCGTCAACGCCGACGAGGCGAGCCTGGCGCGCGTGCTGGCGATGGGCTGCTGGAGCGGCGTGGAAGGCTTCGGCAGCCGCGGCGAAGCGCGCTGGCGCGCCGAGGGCGCGCAGCACGCCTTCGCCGTGCTGCGCGACGGCCGGCCGGTGGGGCGCGTCGCGTGGGCGCTGACCGGCGCGCACAACCAGATGAACGCGCTGGCCGCCATCGCGGCGGCGGAGCACGTGGGCGTGGCGCCGGCCGACGCCGCGCAGGCGCTCTCGTCCTTCCGCAACGTGCGGCGGCGCATGGAGCTGCGCGGCGAGGCGGCACGGCCCGGCGAGGCGTCGATCCGCGTGTACGACGATTTCGCGCACCACCCGACGGCCATCCTCACCACGCTGGACGGGCTGCGCCGCCGGCTCGACGGCGAGGGCCGGCAGGCGGAGCGCATCCTGGCCGTGTTCGAGCCGCGCAGCAACACCATGAAGCTGGGCACCATGGCCGCGCTGCTGCCCGACAGCCTGCGCGACGCCGATCTCGCCTTCTGCCACACCGCCGGCCTCGACTGGGATGCCGCCGCGGCCCTCGCGCCGCTGGGCGCGCGCGCCGCCACCGCCGGGAGCATCGATGCGCTGGTGGCGCAGGTCAGCGCCGCCGCCCGGCCGGGCGACCACATCGTCTGCATGAGCAACGGCGGCTTCGGCGGCATCCACGAGCGGCTGCTGGCCGCGCTGCGGCACTGAAGAAGAAGCCAAAGGAGCCCGCCCATGCGCGCCCGCCACCTGATCGACACGCTGGGCCTGCAGCCGCACCCCGAGGGCGGCTGGTACCGCGAGATGTTCCGCTCCGGCGCGCAGGTGCAGTGCACCGACGGCCGCGCGCCCCGCGCGGCGCTGACCAGCATCTACTTCCTGCTGGAAGCCGGCCGGCACTCGCGCTGGCACCGGGTGGCGTCCGACGAGCTGTGGACGCATCTGGAAGGCGTGCCGCTGGCCCTGTGGACCGCCGACCCTGCCCTGCGCACCGCGCCGGCCCACGTGCGCCTCGGTCCGGTGGACGACCACGGCACCCGCCCGCAGCACGTGGTGCCGGCCGGCCAGTGGCAGGCGGCCGAGCCGCTGGCGCAGCACCCGGCCGGCGACTACAGCCTGCTGGCCTGCGCCGTGGCACCGGGCTTCGAGTTCGCCGATTTCGCGCTGATGGATGCGGCCGGCGACGAGGCCGCCGCATTGCGCCACCACTGGCCGGCGCTCGCGCGGTTCATCTGAACCCTCAGCCGCGGCGCTGCTTGACGGCCTGCGACAGCGTCTCGAGCAGTTCCCGCGAATCGTCCCAGCCCAGGCAGGCGTCGGTGATGCTCTTGCCGTATTCCAGCGCGGCGATCGAGTCCTTGCCGGGGGTGAACTTCTGCGCGCCGGGCTGCAGGTGGCTTTCCACCATCACGCCGAAGACGCGGCGGCTGCCGCCGGCGATCTGCCCGGCGATGTCGCGCGCCACGTCCATCTGCTTGCCGTGCTGCTTGCTGCTGTTGGCGTGGCTGCAGTCGACCATCAGCGTGGGCGGCAGCTTGGCGGCCTCCAGGTCCTTGCAGGCGGCCTCGACGCTGGCGGCGTCGTAGTTGGGCGCCTTGCCGCCGCGCAGGATGACGTGGCAGTCCTTGTTGCCCTTGGTCTGGACGATGGCGACCTGCCCGTTCTTGTGCACCGAGAGGAAGTGGTGCCCGCGCGCCGCCGCCTGGATGGCGTCGGTGGCGATGCGGATGTTGCCGTCGGTGCCGTTCTTGAAGCCGATCGGCGCCGACAGGCCGCTGGCCAGCTCGCGGTGCACCTGGCTCTCGGTGGTGCGCGCGCCGATCGCACCCCAGCTGATCAGGTCGCCGATGTACTGCGGCGAGATCACGTCGAGGAACTCGCTGGCCGCCGGCAGGCCGACGCGGTTGATGTCGATGAGCAGCTGGCGCGCGATGCGCAGGCCCTCGTCGATGCGGTAGCTCTCGTCCAGGTAGGGGTCGTTGATCAGGCCCTTCCAGCCGACCGTGGTGCGCGGCTTCTCGAAATACACGCGCATCACGATCTCCAGCGTGCCGGCGTACTTGTCGCGCTCGGCCTTCAGGCGCCGTCCGTACTCCACCGCCGCGGCCGGGTCGTGGATGGAGCACGGTCCCATGATCACCAGCAGCCGGTCGTCCTTGCCGGCCATGATGTTGTGGATGCTGCGGCGGGTCTGGCCGATCAGCGTCTCCACCGGCGTGCCGCGGATCGGGAAGAAGCGGATGAGGTGTTCGGGCGGGGGAAGCACGTTGATGTCCTTGATGCGCTGGTCGTCGGTCTGGCCTGTTTTCTCGACGGGCTGCGCATACCAGGACTCGCTGGTGCCGGGGGTCGCTTGGGGGCTCATGCTTTTTTCTTCCTCGGGTGCTGTGATGTGATTCGGAGCGGCCAAGAAAAAACCGCCGGGGCTTTCGCACCGGCGGTTCTTCGAGGTTCGGTCTGTCTGCTTTTACGCGCGCGCCACTCGTCCGCCGGAGTCCGGGAACCAAAAGTAGGCAAAGTAGAAAGCGCGTGCGGCGGGCATAGGGGCCGACTCTAGCACACGGCGGCGGGAAAGACTGTTGCGGATTGCCATCATCCGGGCCGTCAAGCCGTGCCGCCGACCGTCAGCCCGTCGATGCGCAAGGTCGGCTGGCCGACGCCGACGGGCACGCTCTGGCCTTCCTTGCCGCAGGTGCCCACGCCGCTGTCCAACGCCATGTCGTTGCCGATCATGCTCACGCGCGTGAGCGCGTCGGGGCCGTTGCCGACGATGGTGGCGCCCTTCACTGGATAGAGCTTCTTCCCGTTCTCGACCCACCAGGCCTCGCTGGCGGAGAAGACGAACTTGCCGCTGGTGATGTCCACCTGGCCGCCGCCGAAGTTGGTGGCGTACAGGCCCTTGCCGATGCTGGCGACGATCTCGTCGGGGTCCTTGTCGCCGCCGAGCATGTAGGTGTTGGTCATGCGCGGCATGGGTACGTGGGCGTAGCTCTCGCGCCGGCCGTTGCCGGTGGGCCTGACGTTCATCAGCCGGGCGTTGAGCGCGTCCTGGATGTAGCCCTTGAGGATGCCGTCCTCGATCAGCACGTTGCGCTGGCTGGGGTTGCCCTCGTCGTCCACGTTGAGCGAGCCGCGCCGGTCGGCGATGGTGCCGTCGTCCAGCACCGTCACGCCCTTGGCCGCCACGCGCTGGCCGATGCGGCCGGAGAAGGCGCTGGACTCCTTGCGGTTGAAGTCGCCCTCCAGGCCGTGGCCGATGGCCTCGTGCAGCAGGATGCCGGGCCAGCCGGGGCCGAGCACCACCGTCATCTCGCCGGCCGGGGCGGGGCGCGACTCGAGGTTGGTGAGGGCCGCGCCGACCGCCTGCTCCACGTACTCGGCGATCTGCGCCTGGCTGAAGTACGCCAGCCCGAAGCGCCCGCCGCCGCCGCCGAAGCCCATCTCGCGCCGCCCGTTCTGCTCGGCGATCACCGTCACCGACAGGCGCACCAGCGGCCGCACGTCGGCCGCCAGGGTGCCGTCGGCGCGCGCCACCAGCACCACGTCGTACTCGCTGGCCAGGCCCGCCATCACCTGCACGACGCGCGGGTCGCGCGCGCGGGCGAGCTGCTCGACCTGCTCCAGCAACTGCACCTTGGCCGTGCTGTCCAGGCTGGCGATCGGGTCGATGCCGCCGTAGAGCTGCCGGCTGGGCGCCACCTTGCGCGCCGGCGCCTTCACCCGGGCCGACTTGCCGGCCGCGGCGATGGCGCGCACGGTGCGCGCGGCGTCCAGCAGCGAGGCCTCGGAGATGTCGTCCGAATAGGCGAAGGCGGTCTTCTCGCCGCTGACCGCGCGCACGCCCACGCCCTGGTCGATGCTGAAGCTGCCGGTCTTGACGATGCCCTCCTCCAGGCTCCAGCCCTCGGCGCGGGTGTACTGGAAGTACAGGTCGGCGTCGTCCACCTTGTGGGCGCGGATCTCGGCCAGCGCCTTCGCCAGGTGCGTCTCGTCCAGCCCGAAGGGGGCGAGCAGGAGCTGCTGCGCCGTGGCCAGGCGCTCGAGGGTGGGTTCGCGGGAGATCATGAAGGCCATTCTAGGAAGACGCGGGCCGGCGCGTCGCCTAGCACCGGCAAGCCCATGCGCGCGCGGGCCGGATCGAATGCCCACCGTGTCCTCATGGCGATCCCGCGGGCGGGCGATGTTCCCTAGAGTCGGCGCGGTCTCGACTTGAAACAAGGGAAAGCATGCTTGTCGTATCGCGTGTGTGGGCGCTGCTGGTGGCGCTCATGGGTCTGGGTCTGGCGCTGGGCGGCGCCCGGCTGCTTCTGCTCGGGGGGTCGCCCTACTACGTGGCCGCGGGGCTTGTCCTGCTGTGGGCGGCGCTGCAGATGTGGCGCCGGCGGCGCAGCAGCGCGCTGTGGGTGGCGGCGCTGGCGGTCCTCACCCTGCCCTGGGCGCTGTGGGAGAGCGGCCTCGATTTCTGGGCGCTGTTCCCGCGCCTGATGGCGCCGCTGGCGCTGGCCGCCGTCTCCCTGCTGCTGGCGCCGCGCGCGCCCGAGGGCGGCAGCGCCGCGCCCTGGCGCCTCGCCGGCGCCGTGTTCGCGCTGCTCTTCGTGCTCGGCTTCGGGCTGGCCTTCATGCCGCACGGCGTGGTGCGCCCCGATGCATCCATGGCCTATACGCCGCCGGGCGGCGACAACCGGCCGGTGGACTGGAGCGCCTACGGCCGCACGACGGAAGGCCGACGCGACGCGCCCTTCGACCAGATCAACCGCGAAACGGTGTCGCAGCTCAAGCTGGCCTGGAGCTACCGCACCGGCGACACGCAGCCGGGCGTGGACCAGAACACGCCGCTGCAGATCGGCGACCTGGTCTACAGCTGCACGCGCAACGACAAGCTGATCGCGCTCGATGCCGACAGCGGCCAGGAGCGCTGGGTCTTCGACCCGCAGGCCAAGTCGCCTTTCTGGCAGCGCTGCCGCGGCCTGGGCTACTGGAAGGCGCCGCAGGAAGCCGCCGCCGCGCCGGAGGGCGCCTGCCGCGAGCGCATCGTGCAGACCACCATCGACGCCCGCCTGATCGAGCTGGACGCCCGCACCGGCAAGCCCTGCGAGGAATTCGGCGACAAGGGCACGGTGTCGCTGGCGCACGGCATGGGGACGGTGCGGCCCGGCTTCTATTTCCAGACCTCGGCGCCGCTGGTGGCGCGCGACCTGATCGTCGTCGGCGGCTGGGTGGTGGACAACCAGATGCGCGGCGAGCCCTCGGGCGTGATCCGCGCCTTCAGCGCCCGCACCGGCGAGCTGGTCTGGGCCTGGGACCTGGGCAACCCGGACATCACGAAGCTGCCGCCCGAGGGCCAGACCTACACGCCGGGCACGCCCAACATGTGGACCACGGCCGCCTACGACGACAAGCTCGGCCTGATCTACGCGCCGCTGGGCAACGCCACGCCCGACTACTTCGGGCAGGGCCGCCCGGCGCATTCGGACGAATACAACGCCACGCTGGTCGCGCTCGACGTGGCCACCGGCCGCCCGCGCTGGAAGTTCCAGACGGTGCACCACGACATCTGGGACTACGACCTGCCCTCGCAGCCCGCCCTGATCGACCTGCCCGACGGAAAGGGCGGCACGGTGCCCGCCGTGCTGCAGACCACCAAGCGCGGCCAGCTCTTCCTGCTCGACCGCGCCACCGGCCAGCCGCTGGCCGAGGTCGCCGAGAAGCCCGTGACGCAGGAAGGCGCCGTGCCCGAGGAGACGCTCTCGCCCACCCAGCCCTACTCGGTCGGCATGCCCACCGTCGGCGCCGAGCGGCTGGACGAACGCAGGATGTGGGGCATGACGATGTTCGACCAGTTGCTGTGCCGCATCGAGTTCCGCACCCTGCGCTATGACGGCGACTTCACCCCGCCCGGGCTGCAGCGCGCCATCGAGCACCCGGGCAACGTCGGCGGCCTGAACTGGGGCAGCGTGTCGGTGGACACCGCCAACCAGCGCGTCTTCCTCAACGACATCCGCGTGCCCAGCGTGTTCCAGCTCGTGCCGCGCGACGACTACCCCGCCTTCGCCAAGAAGTACCCGCCGGTGAGCGACGGGCACGGCCCCTCGACGCAGGCCGGCACGCCCTACGGCATCTACACCACCATCTGGTTCTCCAGGCTGGGCGTGCCCTGCGTGCAGCCGCCCTTCGGCACCCTCACCGCCATCGACCTGAAGACGCGCAAGGTGGCCTGGCAGGTGCCGGCCGGAACGGCCGAGCAGCTCGGCCCGCTGGGCGTGCGGCTGGGGCTGCCCATGCCGATCGGCATGCCCACCTATGCGGGCACGCTGGCCACGGCGGGCGGGCTGGTGTTCTTCGCGGGCACCCAGGACTTCTACCTGCGCGCCTACGACGCGCAGACCGGCGCCGAAGTCTGGAAGCACGCGATGCCCGTGGGCAGCAGCGCCACGCCCATGACCTACGTGTCGCCCAGGACGGGCAAGCAGTACGTGGTGATCTCGGCCGGCGGCGCCGCCTACTCCAAGGAGCGCGGCGACTACGTCATGGCCTTCGCGCTGCCCTGAAGGCGGGCGGCTTCAGCGCACCGCGTCGGCGATGGCCTGGAAGGCCCGCATGTGCAGCGGGTGCGCCGGGCCGTTGGCCGCCACGGGCGAGGAGCCCAGGCGCACGATCACCACCTCGGCCGCCGGGTTGACGTGGATGTACTGGCCGTGGATGCCGGAGGCCTCGTAGGCGCCGTCGGCGTTGTGCAGGACCCACCACTGGTTGCGGTAGGAGTAGCCCGGCCGCGCCGCCTGGTTGCCGGCCTTGAACTTCTCGCGGTCGCCGCCGGCGCGGATCATGTCCACCGCCGCCTTGGGCACCAGCTGCTCGCGGCTGAAGAGGCCACCGACGCGGCCCTCGTTGCGCAGCATCTCGCCGAAGCGCGCCAGGTCGCGCGCGGTGGCGTTGAAGCCCGAGCCCATCGACTCGAAGCCCAGCCGGTCGATGTTGATGCTGGCGTCGTTCTCGGTGCCCATGCGCGACCAGATGCGCTCCGACAGGTTCTGCGAGAAAGGCTTGCCCGTGACCTTGAGCACCAGCCAGCCCACCACCTCGGAGTGGACCGTCTTGTAGGAGAAGCCGACCCCGTGCTCGCCCTCCTTCTTCAGCGTGCGCAGGAAGCTGATGGTGTCGCGCGGCCCGTTCCAGCTGGGCGGCGAGGGCACCAGGCCGGAGGCCATGGCGTACTGGATCACCTCGGAGGTCGGGTCCGCGTAGTCCTCGCGGAAGTGCACGCCGGCGGTCATGTCCAGCGTCTGCTGCACGGTGGCGTCGTCCCAGGCGGTGCCGGCCAGCTCGGGGATGTACTGCGTGACCCGGGCGTCCGGGTCCAGCTTGCCTTCGGCGATGAGCTGCGAGGCCAGCACGCCGGTGATCGACTTGGTGACGGAGAACACCGAGTGCGGCGTGTTCGGCGTCATGCCGCTCCAGTAGCGCTCCAGCACCACCCGGCCCCGGTGCAGCACGAGCAGGGCATCGGTGTAGGTGCCGGCGGCGTAGGCGTCGATGTCCATCGGCTGGCCGTCCACGCCGGCGAAGCGGAAGGCGGACCAGTCGCGCTCGCCGCGCGGCAACTCGAAGGCGGCGCCGCTGCCGCGCCACACGTTGCGGCTGGGCACCAGCTCGCGCATGTGCTGCAGCGCCCAGCGGATCTGCGGGAAGCGGCCGGCGTTCTGGAAGGTGACCTGCTTGTCGGGGGGCACCGGCGCGCCCTGCATCCAGCCCAGGCGCACGGGGTCGCTGTCGGCGGCCGAGAGGGGTGGCGCGGCGGGCGGCATCTGGGCGGCGCTCACGAGGGCCGTACCGGCGAGCAGGGCGCCGGCGGCGCATCGGGCGAGGGACGGGTGCATGGCGGGAGCTCTCCTTGTGGTGGTGTCTCGGGCGCCATTCTGCCCAGGGCCTTCAGGTCTGCATCAACCGCCTGGCCCGCGCGATCGACATCAGGATGCCCAGCGCCAGCCCCAGCGTGACCATCGCCGTGCCGCCGTAGCTGATGAAGGGCAGCGGCACGCCCACCACCGGCAGGATGCCGCTGACCATGCCCATGTTCACGAAGGCGTAGGTGAAGAAGATCATCGTCACCGCGCCGGCCAGCAGGCGCGAGAACAGGGTCGGCGCCTCCAGCGCGATCATCAGCCCGCGGCCGATGAGGAAGAGGAAGGAGAACAGCAGGAACAGGTTGCCCGCCAGGCCGAACTCCTCGGAGTAGGCGGCGAAGATGAAGTCGGTGGTGCGCTCGGGGATGAATTCCAGGTGCGTCTGCGTGCCCTGCATGAAGCCCTTGCCGCCCACGCCGCCAGAGCCGATGGCGATCATGCCCTGGATGATGTGGAAGCCCTTGCCCAGCGGGTCCTTGGTCGGGTCCAGCAAGGTGCACACGCGCTGCTTCTGGTAGTCGTGCAGCACCTTCCAGTCCACCCCGTCGGCGCACAGCTGCGACTCGAAGCCGACGATCAGCGACACCGCCACGATGCCGACGGCCACCGGCGGCACGATCAGCTTCCAGGGCAGCCCGGCGAAGAAGATCACCGCCAGCCCCGCCGCCAGCACCAGCAGCGAGGTGCCCAGGTCGGGCTGCTTCATGATCAGGCCCACCGGCAGCGCCAGCAGGAAAAAGGAGACGGCGAAGTCCAGCGGCCGCAACTGTCCCTCGCGCCGCTGGAACCACCAGGCCAGCATCAGCGGCGTGGCGATCTTGAGCAGCTCGCTGGGCTGCACGACGATGCCGATGTTGATCCAGCGCGTGGCGCCCTTCTTGGTGATGCCGAACAGCAGCACCGCCACCAGCAGGCCGACGCCCAGCACGTACAGCGGCAGCGCCAGGCTCATCAGCCGCTGCGGCGGGATCTGCGCCACCACGAACATGATGCCCGCGGCCAGCAGCATGTTGCGCCCGTGGTCCATGAAGCGGCTGCCGTGGTCGTAGCCGGAGGAGTACATGGTGACCAGCCCGGCGCCGCACAGCATCAGCACGGCCAGCGCCAGCAGCCCGTCGAAACCCTGGAACACCGGCAGGATGCGCCGGAAGAGGGAGGGCTGCTGGAAGACGGCGGACATGGCGGCGCGATTATCCGCGCGGCGCCGGCCGGATTCAGGCGGCGGGCAGGGTGAACGCCACCTCGGTGCGGCCGGGCGCGGAGCGCACGCCCAGCCGCGCGCCCAGCGACGCCGCGCGCACCTGCAGCGCCCGCGGCGCGCGGCCGGCATCGAAGCCGCACCCGTCGTCGACGATGCGGATCGCCAGCCCGCCGGGGCCGGCGCCGGCCTCCAGCCGCAGCACGCGGGCATGCGCGTGCTGCAGCACGTTGGAGATGGCCTCGAACAGCAGGAACTGCAACTGCCGCATGGCCTGCGCGTCCAGCCCGGGCCACGGGGGCAGTTCCTGCACCGCCCATTCCAGCGCGAGGCCGGCGCCCGCCAGGCGCGGCTCCAGCCGGTAGCGCAGGCCGGCCAGCAGCGCCTGCACGTCGCCCGGCGGCAGCTGCATGGCGTCGATCGACAGCTTGAGCTGGTCCATGGAGTCGCGCAGGGTGCGCAGCACCTCGTCCGAGGTGGAACGGCCCGACTGCAGTTGCCGGATGGCGGCGCTGATGTGGGAGCCGACGCCGTCGTGCATGTCGCGCAGGATGCGCTCGCGCTCGTGGTTGCGGGCCTGCTCGCGCGCCGCCGCCTCCAGGCGGCCGTAGGTGCTGGCCAGCTCCTGCTCGCGCGCGGCCACCCGCGCCTGCAGCGTGCCCAGCAGTTCGCGCGCCTGCCCGCTGGCCTGCTGGAAGCGCCGCAGCACGATGTACAGCAGCGCCAGCCCGAAGGCGATCGAGACGTAGCGGTTCCAGGTGACGGCGCCCAGGTCGTTGCCGAGGCGGATGGTGACCCAGTCGCGCACGCCGACGGCCACGTTGAGCACGCCGGCGGCCGCCAGCAGCACGCGCGCGGTGGTGGGGCGGCGCACCGTGGCCGCCATGTAGACCAGTGCGTACAGGGCCGCGCACAGGTTCACCGCGCCCAGCCAGCCGGTCAGCAGCACCGGGCGGAACCAGGCGAAGGACAGGGCCGAGCACACCAGCCCGGCAACCACCAGCGCGCCCGCCGCGGCCTGCATGAAGCGCATCGAGCGCCGGTGCTCCCAGCCCGCCGCGCGGTGGCAGAACAGCAGCACGCCGCCGACCCAGCCGGCGTAGGTGCCGGTCATCAGCACGCCCCACAGGGGCCAGGCCAGCGGCGGGTGCTCGATCAGCGCGTCGAACACCCGCACCGACCAGCACAGCTCGGCCAGCCCGGCCCACAGGTACAGGGTCTCGCGGCGCAGCCGGCCGTCGGCGTCCACCACGCGCTGGCTGGCCCAGCACATCAATGCGATGAAGCCCACCACCAGGCTGAAGGCGCCCAGGAACAGCGAGCCCGCGTAGCGCAGCGCGCCGGCGCGGGCCGCGGGATGGGCCTGCACCTGCTCGGTGGGGCCGATGTAGATCTCCGACAGGCCGCCGCGCCGCCCGCCGTCGGCGCGCAGCTCGATGCGCAGGAGATTGTGCGCCGCCAGCAGGGCGGGCGGCACCGCCACCTGGCGGGCGATCTTCCCGTAGTCGTCGCGGCCGGCCGCGTCCAGGTCGCCGTAGCGCACCAGCAGCTTGCCGTTGAGCCAGACGGCCGCGGCATTGCCGATCAGCGGGAAGTACAGCGTGTAGGGCTGGGCGGACGGGCCGCCGGGCAGGTCGAAGCGGGCCTCGACCACGGCCCGGCCGCCGTGGTTGCGGTGCAGGCGGTCCCAGTGGTAGGGCAGCGGCACGGTGCGCCAGTCCTGCGGCCGGCCGTCGATCACGGCCTGGATGCGCGCCATGCGCAGGGCCTGCACCGGCTCGTCCTGCGCCGCCCGCGCCGCCGGCGGCAGCAGGGCGGCCAGGCCCCAGCAGCACAGCCAGGCGGCCACGCAGGCCGCGCGCCGCCATCCGCTCACAGCAGGCCGAGCCGGGTCGCCTCGAACACCGCCTCGTTCTTCGAGTGCACGGCCAGCTTGCCGTACAGGTTCTTGATGTGCGTCTGCACGGTGTGCACGCTCAGGCCCTTCAGGCGCGCGATCTCGGCGTAGGAGAAGCCCCGCGCGATCAGCGTGAGCACTTCCTGCTCGCGCACCGACAGCAGCGACGGCACGACGTCCGCCGCCTGCTCCGGCGGGGCCGCGCCCGGCTCCGCGGCGCGCAGGCTGCGGTACTTGGCCAGCACGCGGCGCGCAATCATGGGCGAGATGGGAGAGGCGCCGCGCTTGACCTCCAGGATGGTCTGGGCGATGTCCTCGGGCGCCGAATCCTTGTGCAGGTAGCCGACGGCGCCGGCCTCGATGCTGGCCAGCACGCTCTCCTCGTCGCCGAACACCGACACCACCAGCGGCTCGCAGTCCGGGCAGCGGGCGCGCACGGCCCGGATCACCTCCACGCCGCTGCCGTCCGGCAGCCCCAGGTCGACCAGTAGCACGTCGGGCCGCTGCGGCGCGCCCTGCAGCCACGCCAGCGCCTCGGCCACGCTGCCCAGCCCCGCCAGCCAGCGCAGCCCGGCGCAGGCCCGCACGCTGGACTCGAAGAACGCCCGGGCGCGCAGGTCGTCCTCCACGGCCAGCACGCCCCAGGCCTCGGCCGGGGGGCGGGCGTCGATCGGCGGCATGCGCTCCATGGCGGCGGAGGATACACGTCGCAACAGCGGCGTCGCCGGTGCGCGACGTCGGCTCACATGTTCATGGGATGGGGACTTCCGGAGGATTTCCGGACACTCGCCGCGCCTCGATAACAACTTTTCACATTTCCGGAGATCCTCCATGCGCGCACCCCGTCCCGCTGCGTCCCGCCTCGCCAGCGCCGCCGCCCTGCTCCTGACCCTGGCCGCCTGCGGCGGCGGAGGCGGGGGCGGCGGCGGCCTGGCCTTCCTGCCGCCGACCGGCGGCACCGGCGGCGACCCGACCACGCCGGGCACCCCCACCACGCCGGAACCCTCCGGCGGCGCCGTGCTGCGCGGCGTGGCGGCCACCGGCGCCGCCTTCGCCGACGCCCGGCTGGAGGTGCTGGACCAGCGCGGCCAGACCGTGTGCAGCACCGTCACCGACGCCGCCGGCAGCTACGACTGCGAACTGCCCGTCGACACCGCCGCGCCGCTGGTGGTGCGCGTGCTGCGCGACGAGCAGGCGCTCTACAGCATCAGCGCCAGCGCGGAAGGCGGCACGCTCAACATCACCCCGCTGACCACCATCGTGGCGGCCCAGTTGGCGCCGGACGGCAACCCCGCCAGCCTCGCCCAGGCGATCCAGAGCAACCCCGATCTGGTCAACGACGATGCGATCCGCAGCGAGGTGCAGGCCCTGCTGGCGACCCTGGAGCCGCTGCTGCAGGCGCTGGGGCAGGCAGGCATCGATCCCTTCGGCGGCCCCCTGGTGGCCGACGGCACCGGCCAGGACCGGGTGCTGGACGCAATCACCGTCAGCGTGCGCCCGGACGGCACCGCCGCCAACATCGAGATCACCGTCAAGGCGCCCAGCGCGGACGGCCAGCCGGTCTCGCTGAGCTACCGCACCTCCGACGAGGCCGCCCCCGTGCTGCCCGCGGTCACGGCCGACCAGCTCTCGGCCATCCCGACGCCGGCGCAGGTGGCCGGCTTCTTCCAGCGGCTGGACGCCTGCTTCGCCCTGCCGGTGACGCAGCGCGTGGACACCGCCACCAGCGACGACGCCGACGCGACCGGCACCGCGGCGAACGTCACCGCGCCGGCCTGCCGCACGCTGTTCGTCGACGACGACCCGGCCACCTATGCGGCCAACGGCGGGACCGTCGGCCGCAATGCGCAGGGCCGCGGCGCCTGGTCCTCGCTGTTCCGCTTCGGCCCCACCGGGCTCAGGCACGACCGCGGCAACTTCGAGTTCTTCCGCGTCCAGGGTGGACAGACCGACCTGGTGCTGAGCTACCGCTGGACCGACCGCCTGGGCAACACCGACAACGAGACGCTGGTGGTGCGCAACCAGGACGGCGCGCTCAAGCTCACCGGCAACAGCTACGGCTACGGCGCCACGGTCCGCCCCGTCTCCGAAGACCGGGAGTACCTCAACATGCCGGCCTACAACGCCTTCACCACCGGCTACAACATCAGCATCGACAACCGCATCAACGGCAGCGGCCAGCCGGTGCTGAGCCACGTGCTGGTGACGGCGCCGTGGGGGCAGGTGATCAAGTTCTCGCCCGAGAGCGGCCTGTCCTACTTGGTGGCGCACCGCGCCGACGACAGCAGGACGGTGACCAGCATCGTCCGCCTGGCCACCGGCTACGCCGACCCGGCCACCGCGGGCAACCTGGCCGACGAGGAGCCCAACATCTTCTTCGTCGATCCGCAGTACGGCGAGGCGCAGATCCGCGCGCTCAAGGACCAAGGCGTGTGGAAGATGGAGTTCTTTCCGGTGGCCGGCAGCCCGGTGGTGCAGAGCTACCGCACGCTGGCGCGGGCGCAGACCATCAACGAGGTGCGGCAGCTGAAGTTCGCGCAGCTCGCTCCGGCGCAGCGGGCCGAACTGCTGGCGGCCACCGCCGTGACCGGCCGCATCACCTTCGGCGCCCCCAGCGACAGCGACCCGAACAACATCGACTTCAGCAGCGAAGGCGGCGGCGACGCCTGGACGGTGCCGGCGGGTGCGCTCGCCCCGACCAGCTTCTCGGTGACCGGACGCGTGGGCGCCCAGGGCAGCCAGCGCTTCAACGACGGCACGCTGGTGCGCAACACGGCCCGCACCGCCATGCTGTATTGCTCGCCGCAGTCGGCCGCGGACGTGCACTGCTACAGCGCCGTGCCCGGCGTGGGGCCCTTCCAGTACGCGCAGGGCGTCTCCTTCAACTCGATGGAGCTGTGGGCGCGCAGCGCGCGGCAGGTGGAGATGAAAAAGCAGATCGCGCTGTACAAGAGCTTCTGAGCACGCGCCGTCCCTGCAGCCCCGCTCCGGCGGGGCTTTTTCGTGGCCGCGGCAGCATCTAGAGTGGCGCCCATGCAAGCGACCCACCTGCTGTACCTGCACGGCTTCCGTTCCTCTCCCCGCTCGGCCAAGGCGCAGGCCATGGCGCGCGCGGTGGCCGCACGCCACCCGGCGGCGCACTGGTGGTGCCCGCAGCTTCCGCCCTCGCCGCGCGAGGCGGCGGCGCTGATCGAGGCGGGCATCGCCGGCTGGCCGCGCGAACGGATGGCGGTGGTCGGCTCCTCGCTGGGCGGCTTCTACGCCACTTGGGTGGCCGCGCGCACCGGCTGCCGCGCCGTGCTGCTCAACCCGGCGGTGCACCCCGAGCGCGACCTGCAGAAGTACATCGGCGAACAGACCGCCTGGCACGACCCGCAGGAGCGCTTCTTCTTCCGCGCCGATTTCGTGGACGAGCTGCGCGCCCTGCAGGCCGGCCCCCTGCCCCGGCCGGAGCGCGCGATGGCCGTGATCGCCAAGGGCGACGAGGTGCTGGACTGGCGCGAGATGACCGCCCGCTACCCCGACAGCCGCGTGCGCCTGATCGAGGGCGGCGACCACGCCATCTCCGATTTCGAGACGGCGCACCTGGAGGCGGTGCTGGCGTTCCTGGACCTGGCCTGAGCCCGCCGGGCCGCGCCAGGGGCGAACGCAGCCGGCAGGGGCTCTGCGCTCCCGGGCGCATGGGACAATCGCGCGATGTTCGTGTTGTTCGAAGAAGCCGGTAAATACCTGGGTGGCCGCGTGCTTTCCGAGGCGGAAGCCTCGGCCCAGGTGGAACTGGAGACCGGCAAGCGGGTGAAGGTCAAGGCAGCCAACGTGGTGCTGCGCTTCGACAAGCCCACGCCCCCTGAACTGATCGCCGAGGCGCGCACGCTGGCCGCCGGCGTGGACCTTCAGCTCGCCTGGGATTTCGCCCCCGAGGAGGAATTCGGCTTCGCCGACCTGGCTGCCGACTACTTCGGCGACAAGCCCTCGCTGGCGCAGCAGGCGGCGGCGCTGTTCGCGCTGTTCGACGCGCCGCACTACTTCCGCCGCGCCGGCAAGGGGCGCTTCCGCAAGGCGCCGGCCGAGATCGTGCAGCAGGCGCTCGCCGCCATCGAGAAGAAGAAGGCGGTGCAGGCGCAGATCGCCGCCTGGGCCGGCGAACTGGCCGCGGGCCGCTGCCCGGACGCGATACGCGAGCAGCTCTACCGCATCCTGTTCAAGCCCGACAAGAACGCGCCCGAGTACAAGGCCGTGGTGGAGGCCGCCCGCAGCACGCAGACCGCGCCGCTGGCGCTGCTGGAGCGCGCCGGCGCCATCGACTCGGCCTACCAGTTCCACTGGCAGCGCTTCCTGTTCGAGAACTTCCCCAAGGGCCCGGGCTTCCCCGGCGGGCTGGCGGCGCCGGCCATCACCGAAGCGCTGCCGCTGGCCGAGGGCGTGCAGGCTTTCTCCATCGACGACTCGCACACCACCGAGATCGACGATGCGCTGTCGGTGCAGGGCCTGGGCAGCGGCACGGTCACGGTCGGCATCCACATCGCCGCGCCGGGGCTGGCGCTGGCGCCGGGCGACGCGCTCGACCAGGTGGCGCGCAACCGCCTCTCGACCGTCTACATGCCCGGCCACAAGATCACCATGCTGCCGGACGCCGTGGTGGACGCCTACACGCTGCTGGACGGCGGCGACCGGCCGGCCGTCTCGCTGTACGCCCGCTTCGACGAGGCCACGCTCGAACTGCAGGGCGCCGAGACGCGCCTGGAGCGCGTGCCGGTGGTGGCCAACCTGCGCCACGACCGGCTCGACGGCGTGATCGACGAGGCCTGGCTGGACCTGGCCCATGCCCCCGCCGAGCAGGGCCCGC
Organism: Xenophilus azovorans DSM 13620; assembly: GCF_000745855.1. Lineage (GTDB taxonomy): Bacteria > Pseudomonadota > Gammaproteobacteria > Burkholderiales > Burkholderiaceae_C > Xenophilus > Xenophilus azovorans. The sequence goes on along the minus strand of NZ_JQKD01000033.1, from coordinate 8,062 downwards.
CCGAGGCCTGGGCGCTGCGCGCGCCGCTGGCCTTCCTGTGGCGGCTGGCGCGGCACCTGAAGGCCGCGCGCGAGGTGGTGCGCGGCAAGCCGGAGAGCTTCTCGCGGCCCGACTACACCTTCCGCCTGGTCGGAAGCGAAGGCGAACCGAACGGCAGCGAGCAGGTGCAGATCACCACGCGCCGGCGCGGCGCGCCGCTGGACCTGATGGTCTCCGAGGCCATGATCCTGGCCAACAGCCACTGGGGCTGCTGGCTGGCCGAGCTGGGCGTGCCGGCGCTCTACCGCAGCCAGGCCAGCCTGGCGCCGGGCATCAAGGTGCGCATGGGCACGCGCGCGCTGCCGCATGCCGGGCTGGGCGTGAAAAGCTACGCCTGGAGCACCTCGCCGCTGCGCCGCTACACCGACCTGGTGAACCAGTGGCAGATCATCGCCGCCGCCCGCCACGGCCGCACGGCCGCGCTGGCCGCGCCCTTCAAGCCGAAGGACGCGCAGCTGATGGCGATCCTGTCCGCCTTCGACGCCGCCTACACGGCCTACAACGCCCACCAGGCCGGCATGGAGCGCTTCTGGACGCTCAAGTACCTGCAGCAGCAGGGCATCCGCGAACTGGAGGCCACGCTGATCCGCGATGCCGGCGCCGGTGAGGCGCTGGCGCGGGCCGACGCGCTGCCGCTGGTGCTGCCGGTGCTGGGCGCGCAGGGCCTGCCGCGCGGCAGCCGGCTGCGCGTGCGCCTGGGCGACGTCGACGAGATCGCATTGGCCGTCAACGGCACCGTGGTCGAGCGCCTCGACGCCGCCGCGGCGCCCGCCGCCCTCGACGAGGAAGCGGCCGACGAGGAGGAAGCCACCGCCGGCCCGCTGGCCATCGCGGTGGACGTCGACGATGCCGAGGCCGGCGAGCGCCCCGCCGGCGCCGAGGTGAACCCCGCCTGACCCGCCCGCCGAACGCATGAACATCCGCGACCTCAGCACGATGCAGATCGCGCTCGGCCTGTCGGTGGCCGTGCACCTGGGGCTGCTGGCCGTGCGCTTCGCCGACCCGGAGCGCTTCGACCGCCTGCTGCAGGAATCGCCGCTGGAGATCATCCTGGTCAACGCGCGCGGCCAGGGCGAGGTGCCCGACAAGCCCGCCGCGCTGGCCCAGACCTCCCTGGCCGGCGGCGGCGACCTGGCCAAGGGCCGCGCCACCAGCCCGCTGCCGCCGTCGGCCTTCACCGCCATCGGCGACTCCGCCGAAGAGGCGCAAAGGCAGATCGAGGCGATGCAGGAGCAGCAGACCCTGCTGCTGGCGCAGATCAAGCGCCAGCTCGCCGCCATGCCGCAGCCCGACCCGCGCCGCACCGGCCAGACCGCCGAGCGGGCGGCACAGGAGGAAAAGCGCCGCCAGTTGCTGGAGCTGCTCGCCCAGATCGAGCGCCGCGTCAACGAGGAGAACGCGCGGCCCAAGCGCCGCTTCGTCAGCCCCGCCACCAAGGAGGCCACCTACGCCGTCTACGTGGACGCGCTGCGCCGCCGCATCGAGGCGCGCGGCACCGAGCGCTTCCCCGAGGCGGGCGGCAAGAAGCTCTACGGCGAGCTGACGATGATCGTGGCGGTCAACCACGACGGCACGCTGCTGGGCACCGAGATCGTCGAGAGCTCCGGCAACAAGGAGCTGGACCGCCGCGCGCAGGCCATCGTCGCCAGCATCGGCAACTTCGGCCGCTTCACCGACGCCATGCGCCGCCAGACCGACCAGTTGCTGATGCCCTCGCGCTTCAAGTTCACGCGCGACCAGACGCTGGAAACGGCCGTCTCCACGCAGCCGCAGAACTGACGAGAACGCCATGGACCGCTACTGCGTGATGGGCAACCCGGTGGAGCACTCGCGCTCGCCGTGGATCCATGCCCGCTTTGCCGAACTGACCGGCCAGCCGATGGACTACGGCCGGCGCCTGGTGCCGCTGGGCGGCTTCGCCGAAGCGGTGGCCGCCTTCCGCGAGGAGGCCGCGGCACAGGGCGGCCGCGCCGGCGGCTGCAACGTCACCGTGCCCTTCAAGTTCGACGCCGCCGCGCTGGCCGACCGCCGCAGCGAGCGCGCCGAGCTGGCCCAGGCGGTGAACACGCTGCGCTTCGAGGCCGACGGCAGCGTGTACGGCGACAACACCGACGGCGTCGGCCTGGTCAACGACATCGAGCGCAACGCCGGCCGGCCGCTGGCGGGCGCCGAGCTGCTGCTGGTCGGCGCCGGCGGCGCCGCGGCCGGCGTGCTCGGCCCGCTGCTGCACGCCGGCGTGCGCCGGCTGGTGGTCGCGAACCGCACGCGGGACAAGGCCGTCGCGCTGGTGCAGCGCCACGCCGCGCCGGCCCGGGCGCAGGGCGTGGTGCTGGAGGCGCAGCCGCTCGACGGCGTGTCGGGTCGCTTCGACGTGCTGGTCAACGGCACTGCCGCCAGCCTGGCCGGCGACGCCGTGCCGGTGCCCGCCGGCGTGCTGCGCGAGGGCGCGCTGGCGGTGGACATGATGTACGGCCCCGCCGCCGCCGGCTTCCTGGCCTGGGCGCGCGCGCAGGGCGCCGAGCCACGCGACGGGCTGGGCATGCTGGTGGAGCAGGCGGCCGAGTCCTTCACGCTGTGGCGCGGCGTGGCGCCGCCGGCCGCCGAGGTGCTGGCCGAGCTGCGGCGCATCGTCGATACCAGGGCATGAGAGCGCTGGCGCGTTGGATCAGCTGCCTGATCGTCGCCGGCATCGCGCTGGAGCTGTTCTTCCTCGTGCGCATCGCTGCCATGGCGGCCATCGACCCGCAGTCCACCACCTTCCAGCGCTCCGAGATGTGGCGCATCGCGCTGCGCGACGGCGGCGAGGCGAGCTGGCGTCAGCAGTGGGTGCCCTACGAGCGCATCCACGACAACCTCAAGCGCGCCGTCATCGCCAGCGAGGATGCCGCCTTCACCGACCACGAGGGCGTGGAATGGGAGGCCATCGAGCGCGCCCGCCAGCGCAACGCCAAGGCCGAGGAACTGGCCGCCAAGCGCGCCGCCCGCGCCGCCGCGCGCGGCAAGCCAGTGCGCCCGCCGCAACTGCGCGGCGGCTCCACCATCACGCAGCAGCTCGCCAAGAACCTGCTGCTCTCCGGCGAGCGCACGCTGCTGCGCAAGGGCCAGGAACTGGTGCTCGCCTACGCGCTGGAGACCTTCCTCGGCAAGCGCCGCATCCTGGAGATCTACCTCAACAGCGTGGAATGGGGCGACGGCGTCTTCGGCGCCGAGGCGGCGGCGCAGCGCTACTTCCGCAAGAGCGCGGCGCAGCTCACGGCCCGCGAGGCGGCGCGGCTGGCGGTGATGCTGCCCAGCCCGCGCTTCTACGAGCAGCGGCCGAACTCGCCCTACCTCAACGGCCGCAGCGCCACCATCACGGCGCGCATGGGCGCCGTCGAGGTGCCGTGACATGCGCATCCTCGGCATCGACCCCGGCCTGCAGACCACCGGCTTCGGCGTGGTGGACGCGGACGGCGCCGCACTGCGCTACGTGGCCAGCGGCACCATCAGCACCAAGCACCTGGCGCGAGGCGAGCTGCCGGCGCGGCTGAAGGTACTGTTCGACGGCATCGGCGAGCTGGCCGCGCGCTACCGGCCCGACGCGGCGGCGGTGGAGATCGTCTTCGTCAACGTCAACCCGCAGTCCACCCTGCTGCTGGGCCAGGCGCGCGGCGCCTGCCTGACGGCGCTGGTGGCCCACGACCTGGCGGTGGCCGAATACACCGCGCTGCAGATGAAGCAGGCCGTGGCCGGCCACGGCAAGGCGGCCAAGACGCAGGTGCAGGAGATGGTGCGCCGCCTGCTCGACCTGCCCGGCCTGCCCGGCACCGACGCGGCCGACGCGCTGGGCCTGGCCATCACCCATGCCCAGGTGGGCCGCACGCTGGCCCGGCTGGCGCAGGCGACGCCGCTGCAGCGCAGCGCCACCGGCATGTACCGACAAGGAAGAACACGATGAACCCACCGATGAAGCGCCCCGGACCGGTGCGGGCGGCGCTGGCCGCCGCCGCGCTGCTGCTGGTGGCCGGCTGCGGCGCGCCGGCCTCCGCGCCCAATGCCTTCATGCCACCGCTGCGCGCCGAATGCGGCGGCGGCTTCGCGGCGCTGTTCCACGGCATCGAGGCGCAGCCGGACGGCCGCATCAGCACCTTCACCCGCGGCATCGGCCGTGCCGACCCGCCGGCGCTGCTGCGCACCGACCCGGCGCTGGTCGCGCGCTGGAACAAGGCGCTGGACGAGGCGCGCTTCGGCCAGCAGGACGACGCGGGCGGCGGCAACATGAGCTGCGCGCTGGTGCGCGGCGTGGGCGCGTCGGCGCAGACGGTGCGCTGGCGGCAGGACGAGGCGCCGCCGGCGGCCGTCGCCGGCGTGTTCGGCGAGATGATGGCGCTGCGGCCGGCCGTGGAGCGCTGAGGGGATCAGGCGCCCGCCGGGCCTGCCGCGGCGCCCAGGCCGCCGACGCGGCGATGGGCCGCCAGGCACGACAGCACGCTCAGGACCACGCATCCGAGCGCCAGCGTCTCGGCCAGGGTCGGCGCACGGCGCTCCCACATCCATCCGTAGACGAGCGCGAACAGCGTCTCGAACAGGATCATCTGGCCGACGAGGGTCAGCGGCAGCAGGCGGCTCATGCGGTTCCAGCAGGCGTTGCCGAGCATGGACGCCAGCACGGCCACCGCGACGGACACCGCGGCGAAGCGCGTCCACTCGGCCGCGCCCTGGCCCGTGCTCTCCAGCGCGAACGCCAGCGGGATCAGCACGAGGCTCTGCGCCCCCGTCACGAGCCCGGTCAGCAGGTTCCAGTCGTGCGCCGACACCTCGTGCAGGTGCGCCAGGCAGCGCGCGTTGCCCACCGCGAAGGCGGTCCATGAGACCAGCGCGCCGACGGCGCACGCCAGCGCCACCGCCTGCCGGCCCGGCGACCCCGCCGCCGGCGCCACGAGCGCCTGCCAGCCGATGCACAGGGCGCCCAGCGCGCACAGGGACAGGGAAGGCAGCAGGCGGCCGAGGGGAACGGCGCCCCGGTCACGGCTGCCGATGACGGTGACGGCCACCGGCAGGAAGCCGATCACCAGCGAGGTCATCGCGATCCCGCCCATCTGCACGGCCGCGGACAGCAGGATGTAGTAGAGCGTGTTGCCGGCCAGCGCCAGCCAGAACAGGTTGACCCACTGGCGCCGCGACACGAAGCCGCGGATCGCGCGCCACCGAGGCGCGATCAGCACCGCGGCGATGAGTCCGTAGAAGGCGTAGCGCCCTGCGCTCAGCTGAAGCGGACCGAAGCCCCGCACCAGCTCGGGAGCGAGAAAGACGAGGCCCCACAAGGCCCCCGCACCCGCCCCGTAGGCGATGCCGGCGGCCGCCCTCGTGGGCGCGGCGGTCATGGGCATGGCGGGGTCCGGGGTCATCGATGAATCTTATTCTCGACGTCGCGCTGAATTGGCTCGAAACTCGGACCTCCAACGCAAAAATCACTCGCACATGCCCGGCAAGCGCGCGTCGCCACCGTTCGTTCTCGACAGGTATGACAGGGCCATCCTGCGCCTGGTGCAGCAGGACAACAAGACGCCGCAGCGCGTCATCGCCGAGGCGGTGGCGCTGTCCACCGCGGCCATCCAACGCAGGATCGCCGCCATGGAGGCGGCCGGCGTCATCGTGGCGAATGTCGCGCTGGTCGACCCCGAAGCCCTCTCCGCCACCATCACCTCCATCGTCGAGGTGCACCTGCACGACGAGCGCGCCGCGACCGTCGACGCCGCCAAGGCCCTGTTCCGTGGCACGCCGGAAGTGCAGCAGTGCTACTACGTGACGGGCGGCACGAGCTTCGTGCTGGTCATCGTCGCCTCGGACATGCGCACCTACGAGCGCCTGACCCGGCGCCTGTTCGCCGAGAACGAGGCCGTCAAGAGCTACCGCAGCCTCGTCGCGCTGGACCGCGTGAAGACCGGGGCGGCGGTGACCGTTCCGGAGGAGCGGCCCTCACCTCCGGATCAGTTCACCACGTAGCGCAGCGGCCCCAGCCGCGCCCGCAGCGCCTTCACCTCCTCGCGCACCTGCGCCCCCTCGCCGGCCAGCGCGCGGGCGATCCAGCCGGCCAGCATCGGCATGTCCTGCGGGCCCAGGCCCAGGCGCACGATCTCGGGCACACCCAGGCGCAGGCCGTTGACGTCGCCCTCCACCGGCGCCACCGGCAGGCCGATGCCGCAGGCGAGCAGGCCGCCTTCGGCCAGCGTCCTGGCGGCCCGCTGGCCGCCGCCCCAGCGGGCGGCCTCCAGCGCGAGCTGGTGCGACTGCGTGAAGCCGCGCGAGCGCGCGAACACCGGCAGGCCCAGCGCGTCGAGCGCCGCGGCCAGCGCCTGCGCCGTCTCGCGCATGGCGGCGCCGTAGGCCCGGCCGTGCACCTTCCAGTCCAGCAGCGAACGGGCCAGCGCGGCCACGCGGCCGGCGTCGAAGTTCGCCGTGAGGCCGGGGTAGGCGATGGCGTCGATGCGCTCCATCAGCGCCGCGTCGTTCGAGACGACCAGCCCGCCGGCCGGGCCGCCCAGGCTCTTGTAGGTGCTCATGGTGATGACGTCGGCACCCTCGGCCAGCGGGTCCGGCCAGGCGCGGCCGGCCACCATGCCCGACAGGTGCGCCGCGTCGAACATCAGCCGCGCGCCCACGGCGTCGGCGATCCCGCGCAGGGCCGCCACCGGATGCGGGAACAGGTTCAGGCTGCCGCCGATGGTGACCAGGCGCGGCCGCACCTCCAGGGCCAGCGCGCGCAGCGCGTCCACGTCCACGGTGTAGCCGTCCGCCTGCACCGGCGCGGGCACGGTGTTCAGGCCGTACAGGCCCGCCGCGCCCGCGGCGTGGTGCGTCACGTGGCCGCCGATGCTCGGCGGCGGCGCGATGATCGTGTCGCCCGGCCGGCAGGTGGCCATGAAGACGTACAGATTGGCCAGCGCGCCCGAGGCCACGCGCACCTCGGCGAAGCGCGCGCCGAAGACCTCGGCCGCCAGTTCGGCGGCGACGACCTCGATGCGCTCGATGGCCTCCAGGCCCATCTCGTACTTGTCGCCGGGATAACCCAACGATGCACGCGAGCCCAGGCCGCAGGCCAGCAGGCGCTCGGCCGCCGGGTTCATCACGTTGGTGGCGGGGTTGAGGTTCAACCCCTCGGTGTCGTGCAGGCGGTGGTTCTCGGCGACGAGCCGGTTGATCTCGCCGGCCAGGGAGGCCGCGTCGCGCTCGGCGGCATCAGCGGCGATGGACTGGACGAGGTCCTCCGAGGCGGCGGGCACCCAGGGACGGGCGAGCAGGGCGTGAGATGTGGCGGGCTTCATGGCAAGGTAACCCCTGACTGGCAAATGGCGTCTATGACCATTTTGTGCTCCGCATCTCCACCCTTGGAACCTCCATATTCACGCTTTTTGACGTTGAGCGGACGAAAGCTCGGATGAGTAAGACACACGACGGAGCATGGCGCCATATCGTTGCCATTGAAACGCACCTCGTGTCGAACCGGGCCGGCACGGTCGATCGCATTGAGGCTCGTCAATGACTTCCAATCAGAAAGACGCTCGGCCAGAGGGGCCAAAAAGCTCGGCACCCACTGTCCCAGCGTCAAGATCAGCCTTGGCCGCTGTGCTCGGAGTTGCAACTCAAGGAATGTGCGACACCTCTCGACGAATGTGGCATCTCTGGCGCCGGGAAATTTTGTTGATGTCCCAGGAAGTGGTGTAAGTCTTCTTTCACTCGCTGGGCGGCAAGGCGCGTAGGGCGTAGCCCGAAGCGGCTTGCCGCCCAGCGGCGGCGCTCCTGTTCGGGGTGGCCATCGTGAGGTCCGGATAAGGTTTGAGGTGCGACCCACCAAACCTGTCCTCGAAGGAAATCACGATGACCAACGCCACTATGGCATTGACCGAGCTTGCCGAGAAGGGAGCCGACATCGACGTGCTGCGCCAGATGGTGCAGTTCATGGCCCAGCGCCTGATGGAACTGGATGTCGAGGGCCGCTGCGGCGCGGCCTACGACGAGAAGAACCCCGCCGAGCGGCTGAACA
>NZ_JQKD01000032.1 GCF_000745855.1 Xenophilus azovorans DSM 13620 | reverse complement strand
GCTTGCGAGACCTGGATGCTTCGCTCTTGAGCCAGGCCGAGAGCTTCTCGGCATAGGGGTCAAGCTTGCTCGGACTCACACGCTTGGCATAGCGCGGCTCGGCCGCCTCCGCGCGCAGATACTTCTTGATGGTATTGCGAGACAGGCCCGTGCGCCGGGCTATCTCGCGGATGGACAGTTGCTCGCGCAAGGCCCAACGTCTGATGACACTCAGTGTCGCCACGTCAATCACTCCTATTGCTCCTGCCACCAAAAGCAGCAGGTTAGGGTTCTTACGTGGGTCAGATTTGGATGGAAATTACCGGGCCAAGTGGGTCAGTTCTGGATGGAAATCAACATCTTCGGTGATCAGGAAGCTGGGGGACATGCGGGGGGAGGAGGAGCGATTCAGTGAGCGGCCAGCGCCTGTGCGCCGGGCTGCAGCCGGGTGCGCAGCAGCATACCGCTCAGCAGCGCGGCGACGGCCGTGAACACCGCGCCGACGAGGAAGGCCCACTGGTAGCCGCCGTTGAGCGCCTGCACCGGGTCCGCGCCCGCCGCGCCCAGCGCCGCCGTGCGCGCCGAGGCCAGGCTCGCCAGCACCGCGAGCCCCAGCGCGCCGCCGAGCATGAACGAGGTGTTGACCACGCCCGAGGCCAACCCCGCATCGGACGGCGCCACGTCGCTCATTGCCGCCAGCAGCATCGGGTTGAAGGCGATGCCCGCGCCGACGCCCAGCAGCAGCATGCCGGGCAGCACGTCCAGCATGAAGCTGCCGCCGGCCGGCGCGTGCGCGAACAGCGCCAGGCCCGCCACCGCCAGCGCCAGCCCGGCCGCCAGCGGCCGGCGGACGCCGAAGCGCATCACCAGCTTCGCCGAGACCCCCAGCGACAGCGCCGCCATGATGATGTTGGCCGGCAGGAAGCCCAGGCCCACCTGCATCGGCGTGTAGCCCAGCACCAGCTGCATGTACAGCGCCGAGAGGAAGAACCAGGCGAACATGCCGGCCGACCACAGCACGCCCGTGACGTTGGACACCGCCACGTTGCGCAGCCTGAACAGCGCGAGCGGCACCAGCGGATGCGCCACGCGCGATTCGATGGCGAGGAACAGAAGCATCAGCGCCGCCGCCGCGCCCAGCAGCGCGAGCGTGCGCGGCGAGGTCCATCCGGCCTCGTTGCCGCCCACCACGGCATACACCGCCAGCATCAGCGACAGGGTGACGGTGACAGCCCCCGCCACGTCCAGCCGCGCGTCGGCCGCGGCCGCGCGCGAGGCCGGCAGCAGTGCCGCGCCGAAGGCGTACACCGCCAGGCCGATCGGCAGGTTGACCAGGAAGACCCAGTGCCAGCTCAGCTGGCTGGTGAGCATGCCGCCCAGCAGCACGCCCACGCTGCCGCCGCCGGCGCAGACGAAGCCGTACACGCCCATCGCCCTGGCGCGCTCGCCCGGCTCGGTGAAGAGGTTCATGATCAGCGAGAGCGCGACCGCCGAGACCACCGCGCCGCCCAGGCCCTGCACGGCGCGCGCGGCCACCAGCACCGCCTGCGAGGCCGCCACGCCGCAGGCCAGCGAGGCCGCGGTGAACAGCACCAGCCCGGCGAGGAACAGGCGCCGGTGCCCGTACAGGTCGCCCAGCCGTCCGCCCAGCAGCAGGAAGCCGCCGAAGGTCAGCATGTAGGCGTTGACCACCCACACCAGCGCGGTCTCGGAAAAGCCCAGGTCGGTGCGGATGGAGGGCAGGGCGACGTTCACGATCGTCGTGTCGAGCACGATCATCAATTCGCCCAGGCACAGCACGACCAGCGCCAGCCAGCGGCGGCGCGCGTCGGGGGCGGCGGCCGTCATGCCGGCGGGTTGCCCGTGTCGGTGATCACCATCCAGTTCATGCCGAACCGGTCGGCCACCATGCCGAAGGCCGAGGAGAAGAAGGTCTTGACCAGCGGCTGCTGCACCTGGCCGCCGTCGGCCAGCGCGTCGAAGGCGCGTTTCGTCTCGGCGTCCGTCGGGTACGAGAGCGACAGCGCCATGCCCTTGAACTCGGCCTTGCCGGAGTTCATGCCGTCGGAGGCCATGATGCGCTGGCCGCCCACGAGGAAGCTGGCGTGCATCACCTTGTCCATGTCGGCGGGCGCCGGGGCGCAGCCGCCGGCGTCGCTGTTCGCGCCCTCCGGGTCGGGCGGCGCGTCCTTGAAGCGCATCAGCATCTCGACCTGCGCGCCGAGGGCCTTCTTGTAGAACTCGATGGCCTCTTCCGTGCGGCCTTCGAAGAAGAGATAGGGCTGGATCTGCATGGGGGCTCCTGGGTGGGAAAAAGAGAGGAGGGAAAAGCGGCAGCAACACTGCGCGATCGCATTTTGTGTACGCCGTCCACAAACAATAGCAGGATCGCTGGACGCTGTCCACATTGGAATCCTTCCGGCCGGCCGTGTCCAATGGGCGCATGAGCTCGACCCGCAGAACTTCACCGCGCCCGCCGGCGCGTGCGTCCTCGTCTTCCCTGGCGTCCCGGCCGCAGCCCGCGGCCGCCTCGCCGGCCGACGCGACGGCCTCCGCCGTCAAGGCGCTGGTGCTGCAGGGCGGCGGCGCGCTCGGCGCCTACCAGGCGGGGGTGTACGAGGCGCTGTTCGAGCAGCACAAAGACCTGGACTGGGTCGCCGGCGTCTCCATCGGCGCCATCAACGCCGCGCTGATCGCCGGCAACCCGCCGGCGCGGCGCGTCGAGCGGCTGCGCGAGTTCTGGCGCCTGGTGTCCTCCGGCGCCGGCCAGATGCTGCCGGGCTGGGCGGGCGAGCGCACCTGGCTGAACCAGTTCAGCGCCGCCTCGGCGATGGTGGCCGGCATCCCCGGCTTCTTCGAGCCGCGCATGACGCCGGCCCTGTTCCTCGGCCCCGCGGCGCCGGTGCTCAGCTACTACGACACCGCGCCGCTGAAGGCCACGCTGGAGCGGCTGGTGGACTTCGACCGCATCAACCATCAGCGCGGCATGCGCTTCTCGGTCGGCGCGGTGAACGTGCGCACCGGCAACTCGGTGTACTTCGACAACGGCAGCGTGGCGATCCGGCCCGAGCACATCATGGCCAGCGGCGCGCTGCCGCCGGGCTTTCCGCCGGTGCACATCGACGGCGAGGACTACTGGGACGGCGGCCTCGTCTCCAACACGCCGCTGCAATACGTGCTGGACGAGCACCTGCGCACGCGGCGCCTGCTGGTGCTTCAGGTGGACCTGTTCAGCGCCCGCGGCACCCTGCCGCGCACGCTGGGCGACGTGGCGATGCGGCAGAAGGACATCCAGTACTCCAGCCGCACCCGCATGAACACCGACGCGCTGGCGGCCAACGTCAACCTGCAGCAGGCGCTGGCCGCGCTGCTGGACCGCCTGCCGCTGCACCTGCGCGACGAACCCGAGGTCGCCGCCCTGTGCGGGCATCTGCGCAGCGAGCCGATCGACATCGTGCACCTGATCTACCGCCACAAGCCCTACGAGCTGGAGTCCAAGGACTACGAGTTCTCCCGCATCACGGTGGAAGACCACTGGCAGGCCGGCATGCACGACATGTGCCGCACGCTGGACCACCCCGAATGGCTGCGGCCCCACGCGCAGGCCGGCGGCGTGACCACCTACGACCTGGCCGAGCCGGGCGCGGCGCGGGTGCGCCACCCCGGCGCGCCGGGCTGAAGCTGCTTCGGGTGGACGATGCGGGGCGCGGCGGTGATAAGGTTGCGGCCATGAGCGCCCAACCGTCCTCCCTCCGTTCGTCGTTCGTGTCGCCTGCCACCCGCCGCGGCGCGGGCCTTGCCGCCCTGGCGGCGATGGTGCTGGCCGGCTGTACCTCGGTCTCGCTGGACGAGCCGCCCTCCGCGCGGCAGCCCTACCCGCCGTCTCCGCAGACGCCGTACCCGGCGCCGCCGCCGGTGCAGACCATCCCGGCCGTGCCGCCGCCGGTGCAGGCCACGCCGGTGCCACCGCCCCCGCCGGTGACGTCGGCGCCCGCGCCGGTGCGCGAGCCGCAGCTGGCCGCCTTCAGCACCCGCCTGGACGGCCGCAACGAGGTGCCGCCGGTCTACAGCATGGGCACCGGCACGGTCGACGCGGTGCTGGACCGCGACACCGGCCTGTTCCGCTTCCGCATCGGCTATTCCAACCTCAGCGGGCCGATCACCACGGCGCACTTCCACGGGCCGGCGGACGTGGGCGCCAACGCGGCGCCGGTGATCACGCTCAACCCGCCGTTCCCCAACCCCTACGAGGGCCGCATCCAGCTCACGCCGGTGCAGGCGGGCGACCTGCTGGCCGGACGCTGGTACCTGAACCTGCACACCGCGCAGAACCCGGGCGGGGAACTGCGCGGCCAGCTCATCGAGCGCCGCTAGGCGCCCCGGCCGTGCACAGCGCTTCCAGTTGCGCATGGAAGCGCGGCGCGGCGAACTCGAAGCGGCCGAAGCGCAGCGCCTCGTTGGCGCCGCTGGCCAGCCCGGCCTGGATCGATTCCGCGAGCGCGTAGTCCTCGGCCAGCGTGCGCCGGTACAGCGCGACATTGCGTTCCCAGTGGCGCAGCGCCTTGTCGCCGGCCGGCGCCTCGGGCAGCAGCGTCAGCTCGTGCACCGCCGTGCGGTCGGGGGCGATCGGCTCCCAGTGGCTCAACTGGGCATGGTCGCCCTGCACCAGGATCGCCGTGCCGGGAAAGAAGAAGTAGATGAGGTTGCCGTGCTCGCGCGGCCGGAAGTCCGCCGGCGCCGGCGCGGTGCGTGTGTCCAGGCCGGCCTTGACCAGGTACAGGCGCCGGTTCGGGCCGAACTCGTCGATCACCTGCTGGTTGTCCGCGAACATCGAGGCGATGGTGTCGCGGTGCGCGGTCTTGAAGTGGTACGCCTCGAAGGCACCGTCGACCAGCAGCTTCCAGTTGCAGCGCAGTTCGAGCCGCCGCGGCGCGAAGGGCACGTGCATGCCGAAGCCCATCGCGTCCAGTTCGGCGGCCAGCGGGCCGAGCTGCGCGCGCAGGTCGTGGCCCGCGCAGTCCGGGTCGGGTAGCACCCACACGACGCCGGCCGCCTCGGCCACGGCCAGCGGGCGCAGGCCGGCGGCGCCCATGTCCAGGCCGGGAAAGCCGTCGCGCTGCGGCAGGCCGCGCAGCGTGCCGTCGCTGCCGTAGGTCCAGGCGTGGTAGGGGCAGGCGAACCGCCTTGCGCCGCGGCCCTGGCCGTCCGGCACGACCTGCGCGCCGCGATGGCGGCACACGTTCAGGAAGGCGCGCAGCACGCCGTCGTCGCCGCGCACCGCGAGCAGGGGGGCGCCCAGGCGATGCGCCGCCACGTGGTCGCCGGCCTGCGCCAGGTCGGCGGCCGCGGCGATCGGCACCGGATGGCGGCGCAGCGTCCGCAGTTCGCGGGCGAAGCGGTCGGCGTCCAGGTAGTGGCGCACGGGGATCTCGGCGTCGTGCGCGGCCATCTCGGGCCGGCCGGCGGCGAGCGAGCGCAATGCGCGCGCCAGGATGGCGGAGGCGGTCGCCGGGTCCATCGTCAGGGCCGGCGGCGGCCGGCAGGGGAAGGGCAGTGCATCGGCCGACCTTAGGCGCCGGCGCGCGCGGCGGGCAAGCCGGGAAGACACCGAGCCCGGCCGCTACAGCCGCAGCGACCAGGTCTCGCCGACCAGCCTCTGCCCGTAGCCCTCGTAGGGCTCCGACTTGTCGAGCACGAAGCCGCGCCGGGAATAGATCGCCCGCGCGGCGGTGAGGTTGCTGTTGGTCCACAGCACCATCCGGCGGTAGCCCTTGCCGCGGGCGAAGGCGATGGCCTCGTCCGTCAGCCGCGCGCCCAGGCCCAGGCCGCGCGCCTCGGGCGAGAGGATCAGCATGCGCAGCTGCGCCACCGTGGCCGACTTGCGCACCACGAAGATCGCACCCACCCGCCGGCCGTCCAGTTCGGCGATCCAGCACTTCTCCCACTGCGGCTGGAACTTGCGCACGAACTGCGCGGCGATGTCGGCCACCAGCGCCTCGAATTCCGTGTTCCAGCCGTACTCGCGCCAGTACAGCTCGCCGTGCAGTTGCACGACCCAGCCGATGTCGCCCGGCACCGGGTCGCGCAGGACCACGGTGCGCGTCGGGGCGGGCGCGGGCACGCCCTCGGCGCCGAGCAGCGACTCGATGCGCTCCATCGATGCCACCAGTTCCTGGCGCTGGCCGGGGGCCAGGCCGGCGAGCAACGCGGCCGCCTCGTCGCGGGACTTCTGCTGCAGCGGCGCGAAGGCAGCGTGGCCGGCTTCCGTCAGCGCCAGCAGGCTCTGCCGAGCGTCCTTCGGGCTGGGCGTGCGCAGCAGCCAGCCGGCCGCCTCGAAGCGCTTGAGGATGCGGCTGAGGTAGCCGCCGTCCAGCCCCAGCTCGCGCTGCAGCACGGTCGCCGTCAGGCCTTCGCGGTGCGCCAGCTCGTACAGCACCCGCACGTCCGTCAGCGAGAGATCGCTGGCCAGGTACGGGTCCAGCACGCCGATGCGGCGGGTGAAGAAGCGGTTGAAGCGGCGCAGCGCCTTGACCTGCGTAGCATCGATTTCGTTTGCCATAGTCATCTAAATAAATTGACAAAGGCAAATATATGGCCTGGCCGGACAGTGTGGTGAATGCCTTGCAAGGGCGACAGGAAGGCGCCGGACTTCTACAATCGCCCGTTGCCTGCGCCGGACGCCGGGCTGCCCCACACGCCCCGCATGAACGCCCCCGTCGACGTCTCCTTCTTCGCGCGCGCCGCGAAGCCGATCACCAGCTACCGCAGGTACTGGGCGCATCGCTTCGGCACGGCGAAGTTCCTGCCGACCTCGCGCGAGGAGATGGCGCAGCTTGGCTGGGACAGCTGCGACATCGTCATCGTCAGCGGCGACGCCTACGTGGACCACCCCAGCTTCGGCATGGCCGTGATCGGCCGCGTGCTGGAGGCGCAGGGCTTTCGCGTGGGCATCATCGCGCAGCCCGACTGGACCAGCGCCGAGCCCTTCAAGGCACTGGGCCGGCCCAACCTGTTCTGGGGCGTGACGGCCGGCAACATGGATTCGATGATCAACCGGTACACCGCCGACCGGAAGATCCGCAGCGACGACGCCTACACGCCCGGCGACGCCGGCGGCGCCCGGCCCGACCGCGCCGCCATCGTCTACAGCCAGCGCTGCCGCGAGGCCTTCCCCGACGTGCCGATCGTGCTCGGCGGCATCGAGGGCAGCCTGCGCCGCATCGCCCACTACGACTACTGGAGCGACAAGGTTCGCCGCTCCATCGTGCTCGACAGCAAGTGCGACCTGCTGCTGTACGGCAACGCCGAGCGCGCCATCGTCGAGGTGGCGCACCGCATCGCCGCCAGGGAGCCGGTGCACCGCATCACCGACGTGCGCGGCACCGCCTTCGTGCGCCGCCAGGGCGACGATTCGGCCCGAGGCTGGTTCGAGATCGATTCCACCGAGGTGGACCAGCCCGGCCGCGTGGACGCGCACGTCAACCCCTACCTGATGGTCTCGGAGCAGGCGAAGGCGCAGGGCCAGAGTTGCGCGCGCGAGGACGAGGCGCAGGCTGCCGCCGACGCGGCCAATGCCCGACAGACCGTTCAGGCTGAGCCTGCCGAAGCCCGGAGCGGCGCTTCGACAGGCTCAGCGAGAACGGTTGCGGGCGCGCAGCCCATCCATTTCATCGCCAACCCGGCCGTGCGCCTGAAGGCCCCGCCGCGCGAGCGCACCGTGATCCGCCTGCCCAGCTACGAGCAGGTGAGAGCCGACCCGGTGCTCTACGCCCATGCCAATCGCGTGCTGCACCTGGAGACCAACCCCGGCAACGCCCGCGCACTGGTGCAGGCGCACGGCGAGGGCGCCACGGCGCGCGACGTGTGGATCAACCCGCCGCCCATTCCGCTCACCACCGCCGAGATGGATCACGTGTTCGACCTGCCGTATGCGCGCAGCCCGCATCCGCGCTACGCCGACGAGCACGGCCGCCACGACGGTGCCACCAAGATTCCGGCCTGGGAGATGATCCGCTTCAGCGTGAACATCATGCGCGGCTGCTTCGGCGGCTGCACCTTCTGCTCCATCACCGAGCACGAGGGCCGCATCATCCAGAGCCGCAGCGAGGAATCGATCATCCGCGAGGTCGAGGAGATCCGCGACAAGGTCGAGGGCTTCACCGGCATCGTCTCCGACCTGGGCGGCCCGACGGCCAACATGTACCGGCTGGGCTGCAAGTCGCCCGAGATCGAGGCCGCCTGCCGCAAGCCCAGCTGCGTGTATCCCGGCATCTGCCAGAACCTGCACACCGACCACGGCCCGCTCATCAGGATCTACCGCCGCGCGCGGGGCCTGAAGGGCATCAAGAAGATCCTGATCGGCTCGGGCCTGCGCTACGACCTGGCGGTGAAGTCGCCCGAGTACGTGAAGGAGCTGGTGCAGCACCACGTGGGCGGCTACCTGAAGATCGCGCCGGAGCACACCGAGCAGGGCCCGCTCGCGAAGATGATGAAGCCGGGCATCGGCAGCTACGACCGCTTCAAGCGCATGTTCGAGCAGGCGAGTGCCGAGGTGGGCAAGAAGCAGTACCTGATCCCGTACTTCATCGCCGCGCACCCCGGCACGCGCGACGAGGACATGATGAACCTGGCGGTCTGGCTCAAGCGCAACGGCTTCCGCGCCGACCAGGTGCAGACCTTCTACCCGAGCCCCATGGCCACCGCCACGGCGATGTACCACTCCGGCCGCAACACGCTGACCAAGGTGCGGCGCGAGATGCGCGACGTGGAGGAGGAATCGGTGGACGTGGTGCGCGGCGAGAAGCGCCGCCGGCTGCACAAGGCCTTCCTGCGCTATCACGACCCGAACAACTGGCCGCTGCTGCGCGAGGCGCTGAAAAGCATGGGCCGGGCCGACCTGATCGGCAACGGCAAGCAGCACCTCATCCCGAGCTTCCAGCCGGCCACGGACGGCGGCTACCAGAGCGCGCGGCGCAAGAACTCCACGCCGGCGCCGCGCAAGGGCACGCTGCTCACGCAGCACACCGGCCTGCCGCCGCGAGAGACGGGCAGCGGCCCCGGCAAGCCGCGGGCGGCGCGCAGGAAGCCCTGAATCCCGACGGTCAGTGCAGGGCCGCGAAGCGGCTCGCGCCCCAGAAGACCCAGCCGGCGCTGAGCGCCAGGTTGACCAGCACCGTGGCGGCATACGCCTGCTGGAAGGACGCCTTGCTCGACTTGTGCCGGAACATCCCCTGCGCCAGCCGGGCGCCCGGCCAGCCGCCCAGCAGCGAGAGCAGGTGCAGCGTGCTTTCGCGCGTGCGCCGGGTGTTGCTCTGCGCGGCGGCCTTGTCGGCCATGTAGACGGCAAGGGTCACGAGGTTGAGGGCCAGCAGCGCCCCGGCCGCCCACGAAGGCAGCCGGCCCATCGCGATGCCCGTTGCCAGCACCGCCGTCCAGGCCGGCAGGGCCAGCCAGATCCACGCCTGCCCGCCGGAGGCGGCCGGCCGCCGCGCGTTGTTGCGGGCCTGGTTTCGCGCCGAAGCGGCCGGGCGAGCCGCCCGCGCCGGGGCAGGGCGGGCTGCGGTGCCCGATGCCGGCACCACCGCCATGCCGCGTGGTCCCTTGCCGCCCACGTGGATCTCCTCGTAGCGCACCCGGGCGCCGGGCTGCGGCGGATGCGACCCCTGCCAGTCGCGCACGTGGAAGAAGACCTCCGCGCCGCCGCCGTCGCCGCGGATGAAGCCGAAGGCGCGCGCGGCGTCCCAGCGGTGGATGGTGCCTGTCCTGGTCATGGCGGATGTGGATGTCCTCGCGTCCCTCTTCAGCGGCGGATTCTCGCCGTGCCGCGCGCTTAAGAAGTTCTTAGCAAGCCGTTAAGCAATTCTTAGCGGCGCGGCGCGGGGGCGCTTCCTAGACTGCCTCCAGCAGCACGCAAGGCATGTCGCCCCACGCACGGATGCTGCCTTTTTCCGAACCATCCACCATGCACATCGCTCCCCAGGAACTGCAGGCCGTGGCCTGCGCGCAAGCGGCCGCCGCGCCGCGCTTCGATCTCTATGCCGGCATCCACAAGGCCATCCGGGCCATGATGGCCGACACCCTGCTCACCCTCGGCCGCATGGACCCGGAAGATGCGCTGGAGCTGGCCGAGGGCACGCAGAAGCTGCAGCAGTTGCTGGACTTCTGCCGGGGCCACCTGCAGCACGAGAACGAGTTCGTCCACGCCGCCATCGAGGCGCGCGCCGCCGGCGCCAGCGAGGCCATCGCGCACGAGCATGCGCAGCACGAAGCGGAGATCGCCCGCCTGGCGGCGCTGGCCACGGGCCTGCTGCACTGCCCGCAGGAAGCGCGCGCCGCGGGTGCGCTGGCGCTGTACCGGCAGGTCTCGCTCTTCATCGCCCACAACTTCGAGCACATGCACGTCGAGGAGACGGCGCACAACGCCGTGCTGTGGGCCCGCTACACCGATGCGGAGCTGGTCGCCATCCACGACGCGCTGGTGGCCTCGATCCCGCCGGAGGAGATGATGTTCACCCTGCGCTGGCTGGTGCCCTTCATGAACCCGGCCGAGCGCGCAGCCATGCTGCGCGACATGCGGGCCCATGCGCCGGTGCCGGCCTTCGCCGCCGCGCTGGAGGTGGTGCGCCCGCACCTGGCCGGGCGCGAATGGGACAAGCTGGCCGCGGCGCTGGCGCTGCCGGGCTGAACAACGCCGCTACGCGCCCTCGCTCAGCGCGACCGGCCGCGCGAGGCACAGCCGGAAGCGCCCGCGCCCGGTCTTCTCCAGCCGGATCTGCGGGCACTGCTCCAGCAGCCGGCGCTGCAGCAGCACGAGGCGCGCCTCCAGGTTGTCGGCCACCTCGGGCAGGCGCAGCGACGGGTCCAGCCGCAGCTCGCGGTTGCTGAAGTCGGTGCGGCCGTCGCCGGTGTATTCGCGCAGCAGCTTCCAGAGGATGGCGCCGGCCACGCCCTTGATGAGGTACCGGCCGTCGATGAAGACGCTGTCGTTGGCGGCGTAGCGGCGCACGGCCAGCGGCGCTCCGCCGGCGGCCGGCGGGCAGGTGCCCGGGAGCGGGGCGGCTGCGTCCTCGGGCACGGGCTCGTCCGCCGCCTGCAGCAGGTCCATCGCCGCGCCCAGGTGGCCGGCGATGGCGGCCAGCGCGTCCTCGTCCTCGAAATTGAAGGCCATGTCGCACTCGCTCTCGGCGAACAGCACGCCCAGCAGCCGCCCGGCCGAGACGATGGGCAGCGCCACCTGGCTGCGCGGCGCCGGCAGGCCGGGGAAGGGGATCTCCGTCTCCAGCGCCAGCTCGGGCGCGCTGGCGCGGATGCTGCTGCGCACCGCATGGCTGTAGCTGGCGGCGTTGGTCATGTGGCCGATGCGCACGGCGGCGCGCTCGCGTGCGGCCACGCCGATCACGCCGTGGCCGAGCGGGATCTCCGAGCCCACGCCGGAAGTCGCGTAGCCGGTGCTGGCCAGCGTGTAGAGGCGCTGCGCCGTGGCGTCGTGCACCAGCACCATGGCGTGGCGCACGCCGAGGTGGTCGGTCAGCACCGAGAGGGCGGCGCGCAGCAGCTCGTCGGTGCCGGTGCACTGCGCGAAGCGCTCGGCCGCGCGGCGCACGGCGGCCAGCAGCCCGGTGCGCGCCGGCGGGGGCGGCAGCCGCCGGCCGGCGACCGGCTCCACCTGTTCGACGCGGTACACGTCGGCGCCGAGCAGGCGGAACACCGCGGCCATGCCGGCGTGCGAGGCGATGCCGGCCAGCTGCGCCTTCATGCCCTCGAACAGCGGGCCCTCGGTCTCGGTGCGCAGGTAGCGCAGGTGCAGGCGGTGGAAGCCCGAGGTGCCCGGGTCCGTCAGCAGCACGGTGGCGCGCGGGTTGGCCAGGATGTTCTGGCGCGTCTTGTTGAAGAACTGGAAGGACAGCGCGACGTGCTGCGCATCGACGTAGTAGACCTGCGAGAGGTAGGCGACGTTGGGCGTGCCGTCGGCGGCGCAGGTGGCCATCATGGCCGGGATGGCGCCCTCGAAGCAGGCGCGCAGGGCGGTGACGCCGGCGTCGTCGTTCATGCGGTCCCGGCCGGCAGCGCGGCGCCCGCGCGCGGGCCGGGGGTCTGGTCGAAGGCCTGCCCGGGCGCGAACTCGACGGCCACCAGGTCGTCCAGCGCGAAGTCCAGCATGGCGTGCACGAAGCGCGCCTCGAAGCCGACGGCGGCGATCTCCTCCACCATCGAGGCGCGGTAGCGGGTCAGGTGCGGCAGGTCGTCCTCGCTGGCCGGCCGCAGCGCGGCGCCGTCGGCCTTGAGCTGCACGGTGCGGTGGCTCAGCGGCTGGCTGAACACGACGGCCACCTGGCCGGTGGCGGCGATGTCCTGCAGGAGCTGGCGCGACTGGCTGCGGCACAGGTAGGCCGTGACGTGGCGGCCGTCGGCCCGGATGGCGGTGCCGACCGCGCGCATCAGGCTCGGCTGCCCGGCGGCGTCGCGCGAGGCGACGATGGCCGACACGCCCTTGTCGATCAGGGCGATGTGCTCGGGGGCGAGCAGGGGCGCGGCGTCGGCGGGCATTGGCGCGCAGAATTGTGAACTAACGTCAACAGCGCTGCCGATCCCGCGAAGGAGATAGGCCG
The DNA here is from genome assembly GCF_000745855.1 of Xenophilus azovorans DSM 13620. GTDB lineage: Bacteria > Pseudomonadota > Gammaproteobacteria > Burkholderiales > Burkholderiaceae_C > Xenophilus > Xenophilus azovorans. The sequence continues at coordinate 63,479 of NZ_JQKD01000032.1, read as the reverse complement.
CCGGCGCGCGGCGGCGGTGCCCGGGCCTACTCGATCTTCAGCGCGGCGGTGGGCAGGCTCACGCGGATGGTGCGCCTTTCCTCCTGCTCGGGCGCGGCCGCCTCTTCCGGCGCGCGGATCAGCAGCACCGGCACGGTGGCCGCGCGCACGATGGTCTCGGCGCTGCTGCCCAGCAGCATGCGGCCCACGCCGCGGCGGCCGTGGGTGCCGATCACCAGCAGCTCGGCCGGCCAGGCCTGCGCCTCGTGCAGCACGACGTCGGTGACGGGGGCGCCGATGTTGTCGTGCAGCGCGGTGTCGCAGGCGACGCCGGCCGCCTTGGCGGTGGCGGCGGCCTCGTCCAGCACCTTCTGGCCGGCGTCGCGCAACTGCTCGGTCCAGCCCTCGATGGGGCCGGCGTAGCCGCCCATGCCGGCCGCCAGCGACAGCTCGTCGACGACGTGGATCAGGCGCAGCTGCCCGCCGGTGAGCTTCGCCAGGCGGACCGCTTCGTCCAGGCCCTTGCGCGAGGTGGCGCTGCCGTCGATGGGGACCAGGATGCGTTGGTACATGGAAGGCTCCTTGTGGTGGTTCGATGCTGCCGAGTGTGGGCCGATTGCACGCTGGTGGTTTGATGTGGCTCAAAAACCCGTGTCGCGGTCATTGCGGCGCTGGCTCGGGCGGGAGCGTGTGCAGCGGGATGTCGCGCTCCGCCGCGAGCGCGTCGAGCTCGGCCCGCGTGCGGCCGGCGATCCACGCGGCCACGCCGCGGTGCGCGGCGGGCGCGCCCAGGTCGGCCGTGTCCAGGCCGGCCGCCTCGGCCAGGCGCCGGGCGAAGTGCGGCTCCAGCGCGGCCACCGCCACGCGGCCGTCGGCGCAGGGGTAGACGCGGTAGCCGGCATGCGCGCCGCCCACGGCGCCGTCGGGCGTGGTCAGGCCCCAGGTGCGCGGCAGCGCCAGCCACTCGGCCGCGCCGTGCAGGGCCACCTCGACGCACGTGCCGGCGCCGTGGGTGCGCAGGTGCAGCACGGCCTGCAGCACCGCCTCGGCGGCCATCAGGGCGCCGGCCATGTCGGCGAACAGCGTGGGCGGCAGCGTGGTGCCCGCCACCAGCCCGGCATCGGCCAGGTAGGTGAGGTCGTGGCCGGGCTCCTCGGCGCGCGCGCCGGCCGCGCCGACGATGGCGACCTGCGCCAGCCGCGGGTGGCGTTCGTGCAGGACCTCCCAGTTCAGGCCCAGCTTGCGCAGCGCGGAGGGGCGGAAGGAGGTGAGCAGCACGTCGGTGCGGGCCAGTTCCTCGCGCAGGGCGGCCTGCGCGGGCGCGGTCTTGAGGTCGGCCTCGCGCACCTCGATGCCCTGGTGCAGGTCGGCGTAGGCGCGGGGCTGGTACAGGCGCATCGGGTCGCCCGAGGGCGGCTCCAGCTTGAGGCAGTGCGCGCCCATGGCGCGGCAGCGCAGCAGGGCGGCGGGGCCCGGGAGGTTGAGCGCGAGGCTGAGCACGCGCACGCCGGCCAGCGGGGCGAGGGAGGGGGAGGGGGAGGGGGTCGATGTCACCGGCAGCACTTTCTCAATCCACGATGTCGGCGCCGCGCTCGGCCAGCAGCTCGCGCAGGACGGAGCGGTGGCAGTGCGCCTCGTTCTCGCAGTAGCAGCCCACCGACAGCGCGCTGCGGTGCGACAGGGCCGCCAGCAGGTCCAGGCTGTGGCTGGCGTGCGCTTCGTTCATCTCGCTGCGGTAGCGGCGCTGGAAGGCCTTCCACTCGGCGGGCGTCTGCGCGGCCTGCGCCTGCTTCACCGTCTCGGCGGAGGGCGCCAGCTCGGGAAACCACACGTCGTACCAGTCGCCGCTGGCGAACTCGCTCTTGGGCACCCCGCGCGGCGGGCGCCGCACGGTGCCGATGCGCAGCCCTTCGCCTTCGGCGCGCGGGCTGCCCAGGCGCACGATGCGCAGGCTCATGTCTCGGTCTCCTCGGGTCTCAGTCGTGAAAGCGCAGCCACTCGTCCAGCGGGGCGCGCTCGCTGCGCAGCCGGTTGACGGGGTGCTCCGGGTCGCGCCGGCCGATGGCCATGCCGCAGAAGATCATGCGCTCGTCGGGCCAGCCGAGGAAGCGGCCGACCGTCTGCGGGTGGAAGGCCCAGCATTCCTGCGCGCAGCTGTCCAGGCCGCGTTCGCGCAGCAGCAGCATCACGGTCTGCAGGAACATGCCCAGGTCGGACCACTGCGGCGGCCCCATGCGCCGGTCGACCGAGCACATGAGCGCCAGCGGCGCGCCGAAGAAGGCGAAGTTGTTGGCGAACCAGCGCCGGCGGGCGGGCTTGTCCTCGCGCGGGATGCCCAGGAGCGCGTACATGTCCTCGCCGACGCGGAAGCGCCGCTCGCGCCAGGGCGAGGGCAACTGCGGCGGGTACACGTCGTAGGCCGGCGTCTCGGGCTCGGCATTGGGGGCCAGGCGTGCCTGCATGAGCGCCTTGAAGCGCGCCAGCGTGCCGCCGGCCAGCACGTCGACGTGCCAGGGCTGGAGGTTGCCGCCGCTGGGCGCGCGGGCGGCGTCCTCCAGCACCTGGCGGATGATGTCGGGCGGAACCGGGTCGGGCAGGAAGGCGCGTACCGACAGGCGGCTTTGCACGGCCTCGCGGACGGTGGATGCGGCGGCGGTCATGGCCTGCCACTGTAGCGGCGCCCGCCGGGCGGGGCCGTGCCCGTGCAGGCGCCGCCAAAGCCCACCGGCCCCACTCGGGTGTGGGTTGTCCCGCTCCCCCTTTCTTGACCGATTGGATAAATTTCGATCTTCTCCACCCCACACGCCCGATCCCATGAAACTGCGCACACGCTACTGGTCCGACCTGACGAGCGAGGAGTTTTCGCGGCTCGACCGGGAGCGCCTCATCGCCGTGCTGCCCGTGGGGGCCACCGAGCAGCACGGGCCGCACCTGCCCATGTCCACCGACACCGTGACCATCGACGCGATGGTGCGGGCCTGCCTGCCTTATCTCCCCGGCGAGCTGCCCGTGCTCTTCCTGCCCACCGTGCCCTACGGCAAGAGCAACGAGCATTCGCGCTATCCGGGCACGCTGACGGTCTCGGCCAGCACGCTGATCGCGCTGTGGATGGAGATCGGCGCCTGCGTGGCCCGCGCCGGCGTGCGCAAGCTGGTGCTCTACAACAGCCACGGCGGCCAGATGGCGCCGATGGACATCGTCGCGCGCGACCTGCGCGAGGCGCACGGCATGATGGTGGTGGCGGCCAACTGGTACACGCTGGGCCTGCCGCAGGGCATGTTCACCGAGGAGGAGGGCCGCCACGGCATCCACGCGGGCGATCTCGAATCCTCGATCATGATGCACGTCGCCCCCGACGACGTGCAGCACGGCCAGTTGCGAAACTTCCACTCGATGACACAGGACCTCGCGGCGGAGAACAGCTTCCTCTCGATCACGCCCAGCGGCAAGCTTGGCTGGCAGATGCACGACATCAACCCCTGGGGGGCGGCCGGCGATGCCTCGCGCGCCACGGCGCAGAAGGGCGCGGCGGTGCTCGACCACGTGGGGCGGCGCTTCGTGCAACTGCTGCAGGAAGTCGACCGCTTTCCGCTCGCGCGGCTGGCCAACGAGCCCGCGTGGCGCTGAGCCCCTGCGCGTGGAACTGACCGCCCTGCACATCCCCCGCGCGCTGCGCGCCTTCGACGCGGGCGGTGTCGAGGTCTTCGACGTGGCGCTGCAAGGTGGCCGCGTCGCCGCGATCCGGCCCAGCGCGCAGCCCGCGCGCGGCCTGCTCCTGAGCGCACCCGTCGAGGCGCACGCGCACATCGACAAGAACTACACCGTGGAGGAAACCGGCGGCGCGCAGGGCGACCTGTTCAGCGCCATCCGGCGCATGGAGGCGCATCGCGCAAGCTGGAGCGGCGCCACCCTGCGGCCGCGCATGGAGCGCGCGCTGCAGGAGGCGTGGGCCTTCGGCACCCGCGCGCTGCGCACCCACCTGGACTGGGGCGGCGCCGCGCCGCCGGCCTCGCTGGCCGTGCTGGAGGCGCTGCGCGAGGCCTGGCGCGGGCGGATCGAGCTGCAGTTCGTCGCGCTCACGCCGCTGGACGTGTACGCCGACGAGGCGGCCGGTGCGCGGATCGCGCGCGAGGTGCGGCGCGCCGGGGGCGTGCTCGGCGCCTTCGTCTACCGCAACGCCGACCTGGCAGCCAGGCTGCGGCGCGTGTTCGCGCTGGCGGCGCAGCACGGGCTGGCGCTCGACTTCCACGTCGACGAGGGTCTGGACCGGGACGCGCAGGGCCTCGCCCTGATCGCGCAGATGACGCTGGAGCACGGCATGCAGGGCCGCGTGGTCTGCGGCCATGCCTGCTCGCTGTCGGTCCAGCCCGACGACGAGGCCGAAGCCACGCTGGCGCTGTGCGCCCGCGCCGGCCTGCACCTGGTGGCGCTGCCCAGCACCAACCTCTACCTCCAGGGCGCCTGGGAGCGCACGCCCGTGCCGCGCGGCATCACCCGGCTGCGCGAGGCGCGCGCGGCCGGCGTCGGCACGAGCCTGGCCACCGACAACGTGCAGGATGCCTTCTATCCCTACGGCGGCTACGACCTGCTCGACGCCTTCGGCCTGGGCGTGCAGGCCGCACACCTGGCGCCCGCGCTGGACTGGATCGACACCATCACCGCCAACCCCGCGCGTGCCCTGGGCCTGGCCTGGGACGGCCGCCTGCACGAAGGCTGCCCCGCCGACCTGCTGTGCTTGGCCGCGCGCAGCGAATACGAACTCATCGGCCCGCACGGCCGCGCCCGGCGGGTGATCCGCGCCGGACGCCTTCTGGAGATGCCCGCATGAACACCGGAACCCCCATGGCCAGGTACGCCGCCGCGAAGCGCGTGGGCGACTTCGTCTTCATGAGCGGCGTGGTCGCCACCAATCCGGCCACGCGCCGCGCCGTCGCGCACTACGACGAACTGCCCGAGCACGCGCGCACGGCCCTGCAGGGCCTGGGCTACGTCACGGGCCAGATGTCGGTGGACGTGTTCGAGGCGGCCATCGTGGCGCAGAGCTGGTTCGTTCTGGAGCGCATCCGCCAGCTCGCGGCGGAGCATGGCGGGACCATGGACGACGTGGTGAAGCTGGTGCAGTACTTCCGCCACCTGCGCGACTACGCGCCCTACAACCGCGTGCGCGGCCTGTTCTATCCGGGCGAGCCGCCGGTCAGCACGGTGGTCGAGGTGTCGCGCTTCCTGCCCGGCGACGAGGTGCTGGTCGAGGTCGAGGCGACGATGTACCTGCCGCGGCGCTGAGGCTCAGGCCGGCGCGCCGGGCGGTGCGGCCTCGATGCCCGCCGCGCGGAAGATGTGCAGCGTCGCCTCGTCGATGAGGCGCTGGCGCCCCTCGGCGCTGTCCAGCTCGCCCGGCAGGAACAGGTGCACCTGGGCGGCCTGGTCCGCGTAGAACTGCGTGATCGCCCAGATGTGGAAGAGAAAGAGCAGCGGGTCCACCGGCGCCATCAGGCCGGCCTGGATCCAGTTGCGGATCACGGAGTCGGCCTGCCACGTGCGGCGGCCGCTGCCGCCCATGAGCGGCAGCGCCACCGGGCCGCCGCGCATCATCTCGGCCGTGAAGATGCGCGAGCGCAGCGGCTCCTCGAAGGAGAACACCATCTTGCGGCGGATGTAGTCGCCCAGCACCTTGCGTGGGCCCAGCGCCTCGTCGCCGTAGCCGAAGACCGCCACCCAGTCGTCCAGGATGTCCTGGATCACCTCGCGGTAGAGCGCGTCCTTGGTCTCGATGTAGTAGTGCAGCTGCGCCTTCGAGAGGCCGGCGCGGTCGGCGATGGCCTGCGTCGTCGCGCCCGCCGGGCCCTCGCTGGCGAAGACCTCGATGGCGGCGGCGTGGATCTGCGCCATCACCTGCGCGTACTTGCGCGAGCGGCCGCGCTGCTGCAGCGCCTCGCTGCCCGGCGCAGGCGCGTGCAGTTCCTCGGGCGAGTGACGGTGCGGCTTCGCGTTGGCCATCCGCGGCATTGTCGTCAGATGTGCAGGCTCAACTGGTCGCCCCTGGCGCGCGAGCAGCACAGCGCGACCTTGTGGCGGCGCTCGGTGCCGCTGAGGCAGAAGTCGCGGTGCTCGGCGCCGTCGCCCTCGGCCGGCACCACGCAGGTGCCGCACAGGCCCTGCTGGCACGACACCGGGATGTCGATGCCCACGTCGTGCAGCGCCTCCACGGCGGTCTGCTCGGCCGCCACCGGCACGCTGATGCCGCGCTGGAGCAGCCGCAGCGTGAAGGGCCGGCCGGTCGAGGCGACCATGCCGTCGGGCGCCGCGAAGTACTCGGCGTGGATGTTGTCCTCGGGCCATTCGCCGGCCGCGCCGCGCACCGCCTGCATGAAGCCCGCCGGGCCGCACATGTACAGGTGCGAGCCGGCGGCGGGCGCGGCCAGCAGCTCGGCCAGGCGGATCTTCTGCGCCGGCGTGCCGCCCTCGTCGAAGTGCAGCCGCACGTGCGGCGCCAGCGAGGAGGCGCCCAGCGCGTCGGCGAAGGCCAGGTGCTCGGGGCTGCGCGCGAACACGCACAGCGTGAAGCGCTCGCCGCGCGCCGCGAGCGTCTGCGCCATCGCCAGCAGCGGCGTCATGCCGATGCCGCCGGCCAGCAGCATGTGGTGCGCCGCGCCGGGCGCCAGGGTGAAGGTGTTGCGCGGCTCGCCGACCGGCAGCAGGTCGCCTTCGCGCACGCGCTCGTGCATAGAGGCCGAGCCGCCGCGGCCCGCCGGCTCGCGCTTGACGCCGATCAGGTAGCGGTTGTCCGCCACGTGCGGCGCCTGCGCCAGCGAGTACTGGCGCGAGAAGCCGCCGGGCATGTGCACGTCGATGTGGGCGCCGGCCTCGTAGGCGGGGAGTTCCCGGCCCCACGGATGCGCCAGCTCGAAGCCGAGGATCTCGGGCGTCTGGCGCGTGATGCGCGCCACCCGCAGGGTGAGGATGCGCGTCTGGCTCATGCTTGGCTCACTTCTCGTTCTTCTTCATCACTTGCCGCCGGTCAGCTGCCTGCGCACGTCCAGGCCGGTGCCCTTGTTCACGAACTGGGTGGTGTAGGAGGCCTCGGGGTCGATCTGGCCCGCGGTGAACAGGCCGGCCTCCACGGTCTTGGCGTGGAAGTCCTTGATGCGCTGCGGGTCGATCGCGCCGATGCCCTTGGCGAGCGCGTCGCCGCTGTCGATGTGCTCGCGCAGGATCGGGATGGACTTGGCCGTGTACTCGGGCGTGATGTCGGGGTTGGATTCGCGGATCAGCTTGTCGGCTGCCGTGCGGTCGCCGTAGAGGTAGTTGTACCAGCCGATGTTGCTGGCCTCGACGAAGCGCCTGACCAGGTCGGGCTCCTTCCCGACCAGATCCCTGCGCGTCTCGATGACCATGCCGTAGGTGGACCAGCCCGCGTCGGCCAGCGAGAAGGCCAGCGGCTTGAAGCCGGCCTGCGCCTCCACCGAGATGGGCTCGGAGGTGGCGTAGCCCTGCTGCACCGCCTTCTTGTCGGCCAGGAACTGCGACAGGCTGAAGTTGTACGGTCGCACCTGCTCGTCGCGGAAGCCGTAGGCCTTCTTCATCCACTGGAAGTAGCTGATCTGGCCGTCCTTGGCCATGAGGATGGTGGGTGCGCGGGTCAGGTCGGTGAACTTCTCGTAGCCCTGGCCCGGGTGCGCGATGAGGATCTGCGGATCCTTCTGGAAGTAGGCCGCCACCACCACGGTGGGCACGCCGGCCTTGAGGTTGTCGAAGGGCAGCAGCATGTTGCCGGACATGAGGAAGTCCACGCGGCCCGCCGGCAGCATGGGCCGGTTGTTCACCTGCGGCCCGCCCTGCTGGATGGTCACGTCCAGGCCGAACTTCCTGTAGGTGCCGTCGGCCAGCGCCTGGTAGAAGCCGCCGTGCCCGGGCTGGGCCCGCCAGTTGGTGGCGAGGGTCACTTTGTCCTGCGCCGCGGCGAGGTGGGCGAGCAGGGACATCCCAAGGCCGAGGCCGAGAAAGAGCTTCTTGCGCATGCTGTGCTACTCCGGTTGACGAATGAGGTGTTGGGTTCAGGCCGGGCGGGCCATCTCCGGCCGCCAGCCGCGCGTCTTGCCGGGATTCATCAGGCCCATCGGGTCGCCGTGTCTCTTGAAATCGATCTGCTGGTCGTCGATCGCCTTCATGCCGCCTTCCTCGATGGTGACCACGTGAGGATTGAAGATCTGGCAGCCGCCCTGCGATTCGATTTCGCGGATCACTTCGTACTGGTGCTCGATGCCCTTCCAGCGGACCAGGATGATGCCAAAGGTCCCGAACTCGCCGCCGGCGCGCGCGAAGTCCTGGTGCTGCAGCACGTCGTCGCCGAAGACGTCGAGATGCCGCTGCACCACGGCCGGGTCGAAGGGCTGGGCGTAGGCCACCTGCAGGTAGGTCCAGCTGCGGTCCACCTTCAGCGCCTGCAGCGTGGTGTGGTTGTAGGCGCACTCGTAGGCCGGCGGCAGGCCGGCGTCCAGCAGCTCCTGCTCGGTGCCGCAGACCGAGATCTCGCCGCCCATGCGCCGCGCCAGCGCGCGCACCTCGCCGATGGAGTCGGGCGAGACCATGGTGAAGACCGCATGCCGGTCGGCCGGGAACCTGTCGCCCATGCTGGTGTAGTAGGGCGAGAAGCGCGCTTCCACGGTGGAGAGCAGGAACAGGTCCAGCGCGGGCGTGCTGGCGGCGCAGGCGAAGTCCAGCGCGCCGCGGTAGGTCGGGAACAGCACCGTCGTGTGCAGCCATTCCACGTGCGGGTCCAGCGCCACCTCCACGTCGAGGATCACGCCGTTGGTGCCGAAGGCATGCTGCACCTTCTGGATATCGTCGCCCGCCAGCTCGATGATGCGCGGCTCCTGCTCGACCGTCATCACGCGCGCGCGCAGCATGTTGCCGGGATCGCGCAGGATGCCGTTGCGCATCGAGCCGATGCCGCCGAAGCCGCCCGAGATGAAGCCGCCGATGGAGGCCACGTGCCAGGTCGAGGGCCACATGCGCAGGCCCTGGCCGGTCTCGCGCGCGGCCATCTCGATGTCGTACATGCGCGCGCCGGCCTGGGCGCGGACGCGGCCGGGCTGGATGTCGAGCACGCGCGCCAGGCCGCTCACGTCCATCACGATGCCGCCGTTGAGCGGCACGCACTGGCCGTAGTTGCCGGTGCCGCCGGCGCGCACCGTCAGCGGCACCCGATGCCGCGCGGCCACCTGCGCCACCTGGCGCACGTCCTCCTCGGTGCCCACGCGCACCACGACGTCGGCCACGCAGTCGGCGAGCAGGTCGACCAGCACGGGGCTGTACCAGAAGAAGTCCTTGGACAGCTGCCGCCGCTGCGGCAGCCGCGTGATCACGTCCAGGCCCTGCAAGTCGGCCTGCACCTGTTGCCAGTCCACGCGGGACAGGTCGTAGGCGAAGCCCGCGTGGCCGGTGGGCGGCGCGGCGGGAATGGAGATCGGCATGTCGGTCATCTTTGCTATTGCTCCCGGCGCATCTCGCTCTCGTGCCAGTGCCCCAGCACCATCTTCGAGAGGACGGCGAAGACCAGGAAGATCACCACGCCCAGCGCGGAGACCAGGAACAGCGCGGCGAACATCATCGGGATCTCGGTGCGGAAGCTCGACTCCAGGATGCGCGAGGCCAGGCCCGTCTCGCGGCCCGCCGTGCCGGCAGTGAACTCGGCCACCACCGCGCCGATCAGCGCCAGGCCGCCGGCGATCTTCAGGCCCGCCATGAAGTAGGGCAGGGCGCTGGGCACCAGCAGGTAGCGGAAGCGCTGCCAGGGCGTGGCCTTGTAGAGCTGGAACAGGTCGCGCAGGTTGCTGTCGGCGCTCTTGAGCCCGATCACCGTGTTCGACAGGATGGGGAAGAAGGCGACGATCCAGGCGCACAGCAGCAGCGCCGCCGTGGTGTTGGACACGTAGATCAGGATCAGCGGCGCGATGGCGATGATCGGCGTGACCTGCAGCACCACGGCGATGGGGAAGAAGCCGATCTCCACCCAGCGGAACAGGGCGAAGGCGATGGCCAGCAGCACGCCGCCGACCACGGCCGCCAGCAGGGCCAACAGGGTCAGCTTGACGGTGAACCACAGGGCCGGCCACAGCGTGGCCCAGTTGTCGAGCAGCGTGCGCCAGATCAGCGACGGCGCGGGAATGATGTAGTGCGGGATCTCGTTGACGCGCACCATCATTTCCCAGCCGACGAGGATGGCAAGGATGATGACGGCCGGGACCGCGACGCGCATGACGGCCTCGCGGCGCTGCGCCTTGCGCTGGTGTGCGTCCAGGTGGGGCTTGCTCACGTTCGCCTCGCTCTCTCAGTGGTCGATGTCCTGGCCGCCCAGCGCGCCGTGCAGCGAGCGCTGCACCGCCATGCAATGCTGGTTGTAGCGGCTGGAGGTGCGGAACTCCTCGCCGCGCGGGTAGGGCTCCTCGATGCCGAAGGTCTCGACCACGCGGCCCGGCCGGGCGGCCATCACGACGATGCGGCTGGACAGGTACACCGACTCGTAGACGCTGTGCGTGACGAAGACGACCGAGAAGCGGTGCTCGCGCCAGATGGCCAGCAGGTCGTTGTTGAGCTTGATGCGCGTCATCTCGTCGAGCGCGGCGAAGGGCTCGTCCATCAGCAGCAGGCGCGGCTGCGTGACCAGCGCGCGGGCGATGGACACGCGCATCTTCATGCCGCCCGACAGCTCGCGCGGGTACACGTCGGCGAAGCGCGACAGGCCCACCATCTCCAGCACCTGCCGGATCACGGGCGCCGCCGCGTCGCGCTTCACGCCGGCCAGCTTGAGCGGCAGCCAGACGTTGTCGAAGACCTTGGCCCAGGGCATGAGCGTGGGCTCCTGGAACACGAAGCCCAGTTCGCGCTGGCCGTCCGCCGGCGCCGGGCGCTCGGGCCATTCCAGGGCGCCTTCGCTGATGCGCGTGAGGCCCGCGATCAGGCGCAGCGCGGTGCTCTTGCCGCAGCCCGAGGGGCCGAGGAAGCTGATGAACTCGTGGTCGCCGCATTCCAGCGACATGCCCTGCAGGGCGAGGGTGCCGTTCGGGAAGCGCTTGCCGACGTCGCGCATGCTGAACAGCGGCGGCGGCGAGGCGGCGGCGGAGGGCGGCTGGAGGCTTGGCATGGGGATGGGCTGGGCCGTGTGGGTTCGGGGGGGCGGGAATCTCAGCGCAGGAGGGCGTGCCATCTCGCGCACTGCCCCGATGCGTCCTCGAAGCGGTGCGGCGCCGCCGCGGCGGGCTCGGACCAGACGGGCGCGATGCGGGACGAGGCGGTGAGCGGCGGCCATGGGCCGTGGCCTTCGCCCTGGACGGGGACGCCGCTGCGGGCGAAGGCGCCCCAGGCCTGCATCATGCGATGCGAGAGCGCGCGGTCGTCCGGGTCCAGCGGATAGCCGGGCGGATAGACCGGCGCGGCGAAGAGCAGGTCCAGTTCGTCGCCGTGCGTCGCGCCCAGGTAGGCCTTGGGATGGTTCCGGCTCACGTGCGCGAACCAGTAGGCGTAGGCCGGGCGCCGGCCGTGCCGGGCCAGTGCGGCGGCGGCCGTGTAGCTGCCGCAGTTCAGGTAGAAGTCGCCCAGCAGCCGGCTCAGCGCGTGCCAGTTGCCCTGCGTGGCGCGCTGCGGGGCGTACCACGAGAGGATGTCCTCCACCTGGCCGGCCGGGTAGAAGGGCGAGAGCGCATCGCGTGCGGCCTTCAGGTAGGCGGCGTCGTGCACCGGCTGGTCGGGCCGCTTCCAGCCCGTGCGGGACATGGCCATGAAGTTCCCTTCCTCGGCATTCAGGCCGACGAGGACGGGCACCTGCCGCTGGAAGCGGCCTTGCTCCAGCAGGGCCAGCGGCTGCGCCTTCAGCCGTACGCCATCGACGGTGGGCTGGAAGGCATGGCTGTCGGCCAGGGGCGGGAGCAGCTTCTCCGCCGGTACGCGTTTCAGGCACGCGACCATCGCGGCGGCGTCGTCCGTCGTGCAGCCCAGGCGCCGCGCCAGCGCGTGGGTGCCGGCCGTGGCCTGCGCCAGCGTGGGCAGCCGCCACTGCCAGGTGGATTGCAGCATCGCGCGCTGGAACAGGCCCGCGGCGGCAGGGTCCAGCAACTGCGCCAACACGCTGCCGGCGCCGGCGCTTTCGCCGAAGAGCATCACGCGCCGCGGGTCGCCGCCGAACGCGTGCACATGGCGCGCCAGCCAGCGCAGCGCGAGCTGCTGGTCCTGCAGGCCGAGGTTGGCGTCGCCGGCGCGGGCGCGGGCCGGGTCCGCCAGGAAGCCGAAGGCGTTGAGGCGGTAGGCCACGGTCACGACGACGGCGCCGCTGCGCGCCGCCAGCTTCTCGACCTTGTTCTCGGAGGCGCGGCCCGTCCAGTAGCGCCCGCCGTGCAGGAAGACCATCACCGGCCGGGGGCCCGCATCGGATGCGGCCTGCGGCGCATAGACGTTCAGGTACAGGCAGTCCTCGGACATGCCGACGTCCGCCGGCACCTGGCCCTGCTGCATGCAGGCGGGCTTGAAGCGCGTGGCCTGCAGGGGCTGCGGCCCCCAGGGGCTGGCCGGTCGCGCCTTCTCGAAGCGCAGGTCTGCGACGGGCGGCTGGGCGAAAGGAATGCCCAGGTAGGCCGCCACGCGGCCTTCTTCCATCCAGTTGCCCTGCACCGGGCCCAGCGCCGTGCGGACGATGGGCGCCTGGGGTGCCGGCGAAGCGGCCGCAGCGCCGATCGGCAGGAGCCCCCAGGCAAGGGCGAGCACGGCCGCGGCGCCGCGCATCACTTGGCGGCCTTGACGCCCACGCCCTTGTTGACGAAGCGGTCGGTCACCGCCAGGTCGGCGTCGACCTCGCCGGGCTTGTAGATGCCGGCCTTGACCATGCGGGCCGCGAAGTCGCGCACGCGGGGCATGTCGATCGCGCCGATGCCCTTGGTCTTGGCGTCGCCCGAGTCGACGAGGTCCAGCCGGATCATCTGCTCGCGCTCGGCGGCCAGCTTGGCGTCGTTGACGTCGGGGTTGAACTTCTTGATGAGATCGAGGCCGGGCTTCGGGTCGCCGTAGAGGAAGTTGTTCCAGCCGATGGTCGAGGCGTCCACGAAGCGCTGCACCAGGTCGGGCTTGTTCTTCACCAGCTCGGTACGCGTCTCGATCAGGTTGCCGTAGGTGTTGTAGCCCTGGTCGGCCAGGAGGAACACGTCCACCTCGGCGCCCTGGTCGCGCGCATAGAGCACCTCGGAGGTGGCGAAGGCCTGCTGCACGGACTTCTTGTCGACCATGAAGGGGCCGATGTTGAAGGTGTAGGGCTTGAACTGCTCGTCGCTGAAGCCGTGCTCGGCCTTGAGCCACTGCCAGAAGCCGAACTGGTTGCTCTTGGCGATGAAGACGCTCTTGGCGTTCTTCAACTCGGCGAAGTTCTTGTACTCGCCCTTGTGGGCGATCAGCGCGGTGGGGTCCTTCTGGAAGTAGGCCGCCACGATCACCGTGGGCACCTTGTTGCGCGTGTTCTCCAGCGCCGTCAGCAGGCCGCCGGTCATCAGGAAGTCGATGCGCCCGGCCGGCAGCATGGCGCGGTTGTTCACCTGCGGGCCGCCCTGCTGGATCTCCACCTCCAGGCCGTACTTCCTGTAGGTGCCGTCGGCCACGGCCTGGAAGAAGCCGCCGTGGGTGGCCTGCGCGCGCCAGTTGGTGGCGAAGGTCACCTTGTCCTGTGCCAGCACCGCGGTCGCGCTGCCGAGGATCAGCGCGCAGGTGGCGAACGACCGGACGCAGCGGGAGAGGCGCGGCAGATTCATCGTGGGCATTCCTTGTCGGGCGTCATGGACGAACGCCCAGAAGAGTTGTGGGGAGGCGGGTCGCGATTCTGGGGAGGTTTGACCATTCGGTCAAATTATCGCTTTCCCCGAGATCCGGGCTTGCCCAGGGCATTGCGCTGTGGCATGGCGTGTTCGTATGATCTTATTTGACCGTTTGGACAAATTCAGATGCGGACCCACGACGCCGATCGGCGGGCACCTGGAGAAAGAACTTGAGCGCCTACGAGAAACCCGACCTGACCGGCGTGGCCTACGGCCGCCCGGCCGGCCAGCACGACGCCCTGCTCACCGAGGTGGGGCCGGGCACGCCCTGCGGCGAATTCATGCGCCGCTACTGGCACCCCGTCACCCTGTCGGAGCGCGTGACCACCACGCCGGCGCGCATCCGCATCCTGGGCGAGGACCTGATCGTCTTCCGCGACCGCAGCGGCCGCGCCGGCCTGCTGCACAACCGCTGCGCGCACCGCGGCACCGACCTGTTCTACGGCCGCGTGGAGCCCGAGGGCATCCGCTGCTGCTACCACGGCTGGCTGTTCAGCGTCGAAGGCCGCTGCCTGGACCAGCCCTGCGAGAAGGGCGGCGGCGCGAACCGCGAGCGCATCCGCCAGCCCTGGTACCCGGTGCAGGAGCGCTACGGCATCCTCTGGGCCTACATGGGCCCGCCCGATCGCATGCCGCTGCTGCCGCGCTGGGACATCCTCGAGACCATCGAGCCCGGCATGAAGCTGCACGTCTCGCACTCCAGCCTCTACGCCGGCGGCGACGACGACGTGGAGATCGTGCCCTGCAACTGGCTGCAGGAGTGGGAGAACGTGATGGACCCCTTCCACATCCCGGTGCTGCACACCACCTTCAGCGGCGTGCAGTTCGTGCTGGAGATGGGCGTGATGCCCGAGGTGGAATGGGAGTACACCGACGACGGCATCCGCTACACCGCCTACCGCAAGCTCGACGACGGGCGAGAAATGGACCGCATCACGGCGGCGAGCTTCCCCTACGTGCGCATGGTGCCCAACGTGCAGTTGCGCCACGGCGCCGCCGGCGGCATCGGCTTCGTGGTGCCGGTGGACGACACCCACTTCCGCCTGTGCTTCGCGATGAAGATCCCCGAGGACCAGAACGCGCTGCCGCGCAGCCCCAACCTGCGCCCGTGGTCGAAGATGACCGAGGAGGAGCGGCAGCGCTACCCCGGCGACTGGGAGGCGCAGGTGGGCCAGGGGCCGATCACCTTCCACAACGAGGAGCACCTGGCCACCAGCGACAAGGGCGTGGGCATGCTGCGCCGCGCGCTGCGCCAGCAGATCAAGGCGGTGCAGGAGGGCAGGAACCCGGCCGGCGTGAATTTCGACCCCGACAAGGTGCTGATCCGCGTCGAGGCCGGCAACTGGTTCCGCGACCCGCGCTGAAGCAGGCCGGCGGCGAGGGCGCTCAGCCCTCGAACAGCGCCAGCAGGCGGTCCAGCCCGCCCTCGTCGATGGCGACCATCGCCTGCTCGCGCACCCGGGGCTTGGCGCGGTAGGCCACCGACAGGCCCGCCTCGCCCATCATCGGCAGGTCGTTCGCGCCGTCGCCCACCGCGATCGCCTGCGCCGGGTCGATGCGCAGCAGCGAGGCCACTTCCAGCAGCGTGCGGCGCTTCTCGGCGCCGTCGCAGATGTCGCCCCAGCTCTGCGGCACCACGCGGCCGGTGAGCATGCCGCCGTCCTGCTCCAGCAGGTTGGAGCGGACGAAGTCGATGCCCAGCCGTTCGCGCACGCGGTCGGCGAAGAAGGTGAAGCCGCCGGAGACCAGCAGCACCTTCAGCCCCGCCGCCCGGCAGGCGGCCACCAGCTCGGGCGCGCCGGGCGTGAGGCGCAGCCGCTGGTCGTACACCTCCTGCAGGGCGCCGGCCGGCACGCCGCGCAGCAGGGCCACGCGCCGCCGCAGGCTTTCCTTGAAGTCCTTGATCTCGCCGCGCATCGTGGCCTCGGTGATGGCGGCGACCTCCGCCTTCTTGCCCACCGCGTCGGCGATCTCGTCGATGCACTCGATGGTGATCAGCGTCGAATCCATGTCGAAGGCGATCAGGCGGAAGTCCGACAGCGCCAGCGGCGGCTGGACGCCGCGCAGCACGAGGCCGGGCGCGAATTCGACGGGAGCGGGAAGCGGGGCGGAAGACATCGGTGGAGGCGGAAAGTCGGGAAGGAGCGCGGCCCTCAGGGCCGGCGCAGGTAGAGCGTATCGGACCAGGTGGCCAGCCACTGCGGCGCGAAGGCCACGAAGATGCTGGCCAGCATGCCGGTGACGATGCCGTCGCCCCAGGCCATCAGCCAGTGGGCGACCAGCGCGAGGCCGGGTTCGGTGCCGGGCAGGCGCTCGCCCGCCCACACCTGCAGCGCGCTGGCCAGGAAAACGCAGGCCACGGTGCCCAGGAAGGCGCGGCCCAGCAGGTAGACGAAGGGATGCTCTCCCAGCCAGCGCCGCAGCAGCGCGCCCAGGCCCAGCGCCAACGTGGCCGGCAGCACGCCCTGCCAGAAGGCGATGCCGACCACGTCGTCGAGGCCAAGCGGGGCGATCAGCCAGGCCAGCGCGGCGCAGGCCAGCAGCGCGGGCACCGCCACCGGCCAGCCCAGCAGCAGGACGGCCAGGCAGGCGCCCGACCAGCGCAACTGAGAAGCTACCGGATGCAGTGCCGGCAGCGCCCACACCCACGGCAGCAGCACCAGCACGGCCAGCAGCGGGCCGAGGCGCTCCCCGTGCGGCATCAGTCGCCACGGCCGCAGCGCGAGCGCCGCCGCCAGGGCGACGAGAAGGAGGGCGGCTTCGGCGAGCATGGCGCGGGCGCGGCGGCTCAGGCGGGCACCGCCTGCGCTTCCACCTTCGGCTGCCCCAGCGAGCGCAGCACGTCGCGCACCATCTGCGCGCGGTCCTTCGGCTCCTTCAACTCGCGCTCGATGCGCAGCTTCTCGTTGCCGGCGAGCTTGATGTGCCGGTTCTTCTGGATCAGGCCGATGATCGCCATCGGGTCGACCGGCGGGTTGGGCTTGAAGGTGATGTGGATGACGCCCGGCGCCGCGTCGACCTTGACCACGCCGTAGGGCCGCGCCAGCACGCGCAGGCGGTGCACGTCGATCAGCGTCTGCGCCTGGGCGGGGAGCTTGCCGAAGCGGTCGACGATCTCCTCCAGCAGCGCATCGATCTGGTCGGAGGTCCTCGCGGTGGCCAGCTTCTTGTAGAAGGACAGGCGAAGGTGCACGTCGCCGCAGTAGTCGTCGGGCAGCAGGGCGGGGGCGTGCAGGTTGATCTCGGTGGTCACGTTCAGCGGCGAGAGCAGGTCCGGCTCCTTGCCTTCCTTGAGCGACTTCACCGCCTCGGCCAGCATCTCGTTGTAGAGCTGGAAGCCGATCTCCATCATGTTGCCGCTCTGGTTCTCGCCCAGCACCTCGCCGGCGCCGCGGATCTCCAGGTCGTGCATCGCCAGGTAAAAGCCGCTGCCCAGCTCCTCCATCTGCTGGATCGCGTCCAGCCGCTGCGCGGCCTGCTTGGTCAGGCCCTCGATGTCGGGGACCATCAGGTAGGCGTACGCCTGGTGGTGGCTGCGGCCGACGCGCCCGCGCAGCTGGTGCAGCTGCGCCAGGCCGAACTTGTCGGCGCGGCTGATGACGATGGTGTTGGCGGTGGGCACGTCGATGCCCGTCTCGATGATGGTCGAGCACAGCAGGATGTTGTAGCGCTGCGCCACGAAGTCGCGCATCACGCGTTCCAGCTCGCGCTCGGGCATCTGGCCGTGGGCCACGGCGATGCGCGCCTCGGGCAGGATCTGCTCCAGCTTCTGGCGGCGGTTCTCGATGGTCTCGACCTCGTTGTGCAGGAAGTAGCACTGCCCGCCGCGCTTGAGTTCGCGCAGCACCGCCTCGCGGATGACGCCGGTGCCCTCGTTGCGCACGAAGGTCTTGATGGCCAGGCGGCGCTGCGGCGCGGTGGCGATCACGGAGAGGTCGCGCAGCCCCTCCAGCGCCATGCCCAGCGTGCGCGGGATCGGCGTGGCGGTGAGGGTGAGCACGTCCACCTCGGCGCGCAGCGCCTTCATCGCCTCCTTGTGGCGCACGCCGAAGCGGTGCTCCTCGTCGATGATGAGCAGGCCCAGGTTCTTGAACTTGACCGATCCGGAGAGCAGCTTGTGCGTGCCGACCACGATGTCCACGCTGCCGTCGGCCAGCCCCTTGGCAGCGGCTGCGATCTCCTTGCCGGAGCGGAAGCGGCTCATCTCGGCGACCTTCACCGGCCACTTGGAGAAGCGGTCCACCAGCGTCTGGTGGTGCTGCTCGGCCAGCAGCGTGGTCGGCGCGAGGAAGGCCACCTGCTTGCCGCCCGTCACCGCCACGAAGGCCGCGCGCAGCGCCACCTCGGTCTTGCCGAAGCCGACGTCGCCGCAGACCAGGCGGTCCATCGGGCGAGGCGACACCATGTCCTGGATGACGGCGTGGATCGCGGCCTTCTGGTCGGCCGTCTCCTCGAAGCCGAAGTCGTTGGCGAAGACCTCGTAGTCGGCCGCCGAGAAGCGGAAGGCGAAGCCCTCGCGCGCGGCGCGGCGGGCGTAGATGTTCAGCAACTCGGCGGCGGCGTCGCGCACCTGCTCCGCAGCCTTGCGCTTGGCCTTTTCCCACTGGCCGCTGCCCAGCTTGTGCAGTGGCGCCTCGTCGGCGCTCACGCCGGTGTAGCGGCTGACCAGGTGCAGCTGCGACACCGGCACGTACAGCGTGGCCTTGTCGGCGTACTCCAGGTGCAGCATCTCCTGCAGGGCCGGCGTGCCGTCGGCGTTCTTCGAGCCCAGGTCCATGTTGACCAGCCCGCGGTAGCGGCCGATGCCGTGCGCGCTGTGCACGACCGGGTCGCCCACCTTCAGCTCCGACAGGTCCTTGATCAGCGCATCGACGTCGCTGGTCGCCTCCTGCCGCTTGCCGCGCCGGCGCGTGGTGGGGCCGGTGGCGAACAGCTCGGTCTCGGTGACGAAGTCGATGCCGGCCTCGTTCCAGGCGAAGCCGGCCGCGACGGCGGCGGTGGCGATGCCGGTCTTCTCGCCTTCCGCTTCCTCGAACTCCGCCAGCGAGTCGAAGGCCGGCGGGCTGACGCCGCTGGCGCGCAGGAAGTCCAGCAGGCTCTCGCGCCGGCCGTCGCTCTCGGCCAGCACCAGCACGCGGTGCGGCGTGCGGGCGATGTGCTCCTTCAGGCGGGTGAGCGGGTCGTCGGCGCCGCGTGAGACGGCCAGGGGCGGCAGCGATTCGAACTCGGCGTAGGCGGATGTGGATTCCTCTCCCACCGTTCGGGCTGAGCTTGTCGAAGCCGGGCCCGGCGCTTCGACAGGCTCAGCGCGAACGGGGGAGGGGGTGCGGACAGCGAGTTGCGGATGCGCCTTGGTCTTGCCGTAGAACTGCTCCGCCGACAGAAACAGCGCCTCCGGCGGCAGCGCAGGCCGCTCCGGATCGCCCTGCACCAGCCGGTAGCGCTCGCGCGTGTCCTGCCAGAAGTGCTGGAAGGCGGCCTCCAGGTCGCCGTGCAGCACCAGTGTGCTGGCCTCACCCAGGTAGTCGAACACGGTGGCCGTCTCGTCGAAGAACAGCGGCAGGTAGTACTCGATGCCGGCGGTGGCGACGCCGTTGCCCATGTCCTTGTAGATGCGGCTCTTGGTCGGGTCGCCCTCCAGCAACTCGCGCCAGCGGGCGCGGAAGCGCGCGCGCGCCTCGTCGTCCATCGGGAACTCGCGGCCGGGCAGCAGGCGCACCTCGGGCACCGGGTAGAGGCTGCGCTGCGAGTCGGGGTCGAAGGTGCGGATCGAGTCGATCTCGTCGTCGAACAGGTCGACGCGGAAGGGCTGCGGCGAGCCCATCGGGAACAGGTCGATCAGCCCGCCGCGCACCGCGTATTCGCCGGGGCTGACCACCTGCGTGACGTGGCTGTAGCCGGCCAGCGTGAGCTGGGCCTTGAATTTCGCTTCGTCGAGCTTCTGCCCGGTCTTGAACTGGAAGGTGTAGCCGGCAAGGAAGGCCGGCGGCGCCAGGCGGTACAGCGCTGTGGTGGCCGGCACCAGCACCACGTCCACCTCGCGCTGCGAGATGCGCCACAGCGTCGCCAGCCGCTCGCTGATCAGGTCCTGGTGCGGCGAGAAGCTGTCGTAGGGCAGCGTCTCCCAGTCGGGGAAGACGGCGCAGCGCAGGCCGGGCGCGAAGAAGGCGATCTCGTCGAGCAGGCGCTGGGTGTCGGTGGCCTCGGCCGTGAAGAGGGCGACGAGGCGGCCGTGCTGCTGCTCGCGCTCGGCCAGCCGCGCCAGCAGCAGCGCGTCGCCGGAGGCCGGCGGGCGCGGCAGCGTGAAGCGCTTGCCGGGAAGGAGGGTGGGGAGTTGCATCGGTGCGGGAAATGACAAACACCCCGCGCCGTGGGGGCGAGGGGTGTGAGAGGCCCGATTCTAGAATGGCGCCCCTCTTTCCGCAGGGCCTGCCGCCCCGCGCCAACCCTCGCATCCATCCATGTCCGCACCCCGTCTGCATGTGCTCGTTCCGTGTGCCGGCGTGGGTGCGCGCGCCGGCGCGGCCGGGCCCAAGCAGTACGCGCCGCTGGCCGGGCGGCCGATCGTGGCGCACACCGTCGAGGCGTTCCGCGCGCTGGGCCGCCGGCTGGCGACGCTGGCGCTGGTGGTGGCGCCGGACGACGCGTTCGTCGAGCAGGTGCTGCCGGACTTTCCCCGCGCCGGCGAGCGGCTGCTGCGCGTGGGCGGCGCCACCCGCGCCGCCACGGTGGCGAACGGCCTGCGCGCGCTGGCTGCGGCGGGCGCGGGCGCGCAGGACTGGGTGCTGGTCCACGACGCCGCGCGCTGCCTGGTCACGCCGGCGCTGGTCGAGCGGCTGGTGGCCGACTGCGCCGACGACCCGGTGGGCGGCCTGCTGGCGCTGCCGCTGCCCGACACGCTCAAGGCGGCCACACCCGAGGGCCGCGTGGCAGGCACGCTGCCGCGGGCCGGCAAGTGGCTGGCGCAGACGCCCCAGATGTTCCGCCTGGGCACGCTGGCCGAGGCGCTGGCGCAAGCCGGCGACGCCATCACCGACGAGGCCGGCGCCATCGAAGCCGCCGGCCTGGCGCCGCGCCTGGTGCCGGGCAGCGCGCAGAACTTCAAGATCACCTATCCCGAGGACTTCGCCCTGGCCGAGGCCGTGCTTGCCGCGCGCGCCACCACCGCCGGGGCGCGCCGCATCCCATGACCGAATCCGCGCCTGCCGCCCCCTTCTCCATCCGCATCGGCGAGGGCTGGGACGTCCACCAGCTCGCCGAAGGCCGCCGCCTGGTGCTGGGCGGCGTCGAGATCGCGCACGACAAGGGCCTCGTCGGCCATTCCGATGCCGACGTGCTGGCCCATGCGATCACCGACGCGCTGCTCGGCGCCGCGGCGCTCGGCGACATCGGCCGCCATTTCCCCGACACCGACCCGCAGTTCCGCGGCGCCGACTCGATGGTGCTGCTGGCCGAGGCGGCGCGGCGCGTGCGCGCCGCCGGCTGGCGGATCGGCAACGTCGACAGCACCGTCATCGCGCAGGCGCCGAAGCTGGCGCCGCACATCCCGGCCATGTGCGAGCGGCTGGCACGCGTGCTCGGCCTCGATGCGGGCCAGGTCAACGTGAAGGCCAAGACGGCCGAGAAGCTCGGCCCGGTGGGCGAGGGCCGCGCGATGGAAGCGCGCGCCGCGGTGCTGCTGCACCGCTGAGGCTCAGACCATCCGGGCCGTCTTGCCTTCGGCCTTCTGCTTCTTCGCAGCCACCGCCTGGCTGGTGGCTGCCCGCTGCAGCCGCATGTGGGCCGCGAAGCCGCGTCCCGGCGTGCTCGTCAGCGCGAAGCTGCCGCCCATGCGCTCGATGTTCTTGGCCACGATCGACAGCCCCAGCCCGGCGCCGGCCGCCGAGGTGCGCGCCGCGTCGCCACGGAAGAAGGGCTTGGTCAGTTGCACCAGCAGCGCTTGCGGCACCCCCGGCCCGTGGTCGCGCACCTTCAGCAGCACCGCGTCGTTGTGCGCCTGGGCCTGGATGTTGATCTGCGCGACCTCGGTGCCGGGCGTCCTGCCGTAGCGGCGGGCGTTCTCCACCAGGTTGGAGATCACGCGAATCAGCTCCACCTCGTCGGCCATCACGGCCAGCTCCGGGTCCACCTCGACCTTGATCTCCACGTCGTCGTAGTCCTGCACGCTGAAGATGCTGGCGTCGATCACGTCGCGCAACAGCACGGGCAGGAACTGCACGTGGTCAGGCCGCGCGTAGTCGAGGAACTTGTCGATGATGGCGTCCAGCTGCGCGATGTCGGCGGCCATGTGGGCGCGCGCGTCCTCGTCGGCCACGCTCATCTCGGTTTCCAGCCGCAGGCGCGCCAGCGGCGTGCGCAGGTCGTGCGAGATGCCGGCCAGCATCACGGCCCGCTCCTGCTCGATCTTGGCGAGCTGGTCGGCCATGCGGTTGAAGCCGACGTTGACGTCGCGGATCTCCTTGGTGCGCGACAACTGCTTGAGCGGCCGGTTGATGAAGCGCGTGATCAGCGCCGAGCCCGCCAGCGACAGCGCGACGGCCGTGATCAGCCAGGTCAGCCAGGTGCGCCCCCCCACGCGCGAGAAGCGCGCCGGGTCCAGCAGCAGCCAGTAGTTGTCCGAATCGATCGCGAAGCCGATCCACAGGCCCGGCTCGTCGTTGACGCGGCTGGCGATTACCGTGCCTTCCCCCAGGCGGTCCACCAGTTCCTCCGTCGCGCGGCGGTCCAGCGTGCCCTGGGTGTAGGCCTCGAAGCGGTCGTGCGGCTCGCGCGGCAGGATGCGCACGCCCTCCTGGTCGGCCAGCGTCTTGATCAGCGACACGCGGGTGATGGCGTCCGAATAGACCAGCGCCGCGCGCGTGAGGTTGACCAGCGAGGCGATCTGGTGCGCCGTCTGCACGGAGCGCGGCTCGTCCTCCAGCGAACGGAAGGTCTGCAGCCACACGAAGATGCAGCCCATCAGCAGCAGCGCCAGCAGGAAGAAGGTGCGCCAGAACAGGCTGAAGCCCAGCCGCAGGCGACGCCGGCGGCCGCGGTGCGGCCGCATCTCCAGCGGCGTGGGCAGGGTGACCGACGCCGTATCCTCAGCCAGCGGGCTGGGCTGCGTCGTATCAGGGCCGGCGACGGCCGCCACGATGCGTCACGCCGTGCCGTCCGGCACGAACACGTAGCCGACGCCCCATACCGTCTGGATGTAGCGCGGCGCGGCGGCGTCGGACTCGATCAGCTTGCGCAGGCGCGAGATCTGCACGTCCAGGCTGCGGTCGAAGGGTTCGAACTCGCGGCCGCGCGCCAGTTGCGCCAGCTTCTCGCGCGACAGCGGCTGGCGCGGATGGCGCACCAGCGCCTTGAGCATGGCGAACTCGCCGGTGGTCAGCGAAAGCTCCTCGCCGTCCTTCTTGAGCGTGCGCGAACCCAGGTCGAACTCGAAGGGCCCGAAGCTGACCATCTCGTTCTCGGTCGAGGGGGCGCCGGGCGCCTCCTGCGGCGGGCGGCGGCGCAGCACCGCATGCACGCGCGCCAGCAGCTCGCGCGGGTTGAAGGGCTTGCCCAGGTAGTCGTCGGCGCCGACTTCCAGGCCGACGATGCGGTCCACGTCCTCGCCCTTGGCGGTGAGCATGATGATCGGGGTGCGGTCGTTGGCGGCGCGCAGCCGTCGGCACACCGACAGACCGTCCTCGCCGGGCATCATCAGGTCGAGCACGATCAGGTCGACCGTGTCGCGCAGCAGGATGCGGTTGAGCGCCTTGCCGTCCTCCGCCACGATGACCTCGAAGCCTTCCTGGGTCAGGTAGCGGCGCAGCAGGTCGCGGATGCGGGCATCGTCATCGACGATGACGATCTTGTCGGTTCGGGCGGGTGCTTGAGTCATTGGAGCAACAGTTCCGAGAGATGAATTTGTAACAGCGGCGATTCTGAAGGCGTTCTTCTGACGTCTGCCGCGAAATCGGTGTCGTCTGACACTAAGCTACAAAACTTGCGCACGCTCGCGCCCGCCTTGCCGAAGCGACACGTTGGGGTGGCACAGTGTCAGGCTTTTCAATGGATGCCTGAGCCGATGCCCCGTTCCGTCATTCTGCGTCTGCTGTGCCTTGCCGCCGTCGCCGTGCCCCTGGCAGCGGGCGCGCAATGGCTGCGTGCGGGCGAGCCCGACCGCCTGGACGTGCGGCGCGCCGTGGCCGACCACCGCGCCGAGCAGCGCGAGCAGATCCGCGCCGACGAGGCCATGGCCGGGCGCCGGCTGACGGCGGCCGAGAGGGCGCAGCTGCGCGAGCAGCTGCGCAGCGAATGGGCGGCCCGCAGCGAGGCGACGCAGACGGCCGAGTCCGGCCCGGCGGTATCGTCCGGCGGTAGCGGACAGCCGGCCGGCAGCGGCTGGCGCGTCTTCTGGCCCTGGGCGTCCAACTCACGGCAGTGAGCCGGCACGGCGCCGGGCCGCGCCGTTCCCTTCCCGTATCCAGCCATCCACACCCACTACAGGGAGAGCCTGTCTTGAATTTGAATGCCATGAAGCTGATCGCGGTCTGCGCCGCGCTGGCTGCCGCCGGTGCGGCGGCAGCCCAGAACGTCCCGTGGACCCCGCCGCAGAACGTGCTGCAGCTGTCCGCCAGCGGAACGGTCGAGGTCCAGCAGGACCTGCTGAACATGACGCTCGGCACCACGCGCGACGGCGCGGACGCGGCGACCGTGCAGTCCCAGGTGCGCAGCGCGCTCGACGCGGCGCTGGCGCAGGCCAAGAAGGAAGCCCAGCCGGGCCAGCTCGACGTGCGCACCGGCAACTTCAGCCTCAGTCCCCGCTACAGCCGGGAGGGCAAGATCAGCGGCTGGCAGGGCAGCGCCCAGCTGATCCTCGAAGGGCGCGACTTCGCCCGCATCACGCGCACCGCTTCGCGCATCGACACCCTGACCGTGAGCCACGTGGGCTTTGCCCTCAGCCGCGAGCAGCGCCAGAAGTCGGAGGCCGAGGCGCAGCAGCTGGCCATCGAGAACTTCCGGCGCAAGGCCGACGAGCTGGCCCGCGGCTTCGGCTTCTCGGGCTATTCGCTGCGCGAGGTATCGGTCAATTCCAGCCACGGCGGGCCGGTGCAGCCGCGCGTGATGGCTGCGGCCGCCAAGTCCTTCTCGTCCGATGCGCCGGTGCCGGTGGAAGCCGGCACGACGGCGGTGACCATCGACGTCTCAGGCTCGGTGCAGCTCAAGTAGAGGAAGCTGCCGGCCCGGCCTTCACTGGGCCGTCCAGCCGCCGTCCACCTGCCAGGCCACGCCGCGCACCTGGTCGGCGGCAGGCGAGCACAGGAACACCGCCAGGCCGCCGAGCTGATCGACCGTGGTGAACTGCAGCGAAGGCTGCTTCTCGCCCAGCAGTTCGTTGCGCGCCTGCTCGACCGGGATGCCTTCGCGCGCCGCGCGGTCGTCGATCTGCTTCTGCACCAGCGGCGTCAGTACCCAGCCGGGACAGATGGCATTGCAGGTCACGCCGGTGGTGGCCGTCTCCAGCGCCACCGCCTTGGTCAGCCCCACGATGCCGTGCTTGGCCGCCACGTAGGCCGACTTCTGCGCCGAGGCGACCAGGCCGTGGGCCGAGGCGATGTTGATCACGCGGCCCCAGTTGGCTTCGCGCATGGCGGGAACGGCCAGGCGCGTGGTGTGGAAGGCGCTGGACAGGTTGATGGCGATGATGGCGTCCCACTTCTCGGGCGGGAAGTCCTCGACCTTCGCCACGTGCTGGATGCCGGCGTTGTTGACCAGCACGTCCACGCGGCCGAACTTGGCGGCCGCGAACTTCATCATGTCCTCGATCTCCGAAGGCTTGCTCATGTCGGCGCCGTGGTACTCGGCGCGCACGCCCAACTTCTCGATCTCCGCCTTCGGCGCGGCCGAGTCGCCGAAACCGTTGAGGACGATGTGGGCGCCCTGCTGCGCCAGGGCCTTGGCGATGCCGAGTCCGATGCCGCTGGTGGAGCCGGTGACGAGGGCGGTTTTGCCTTTGAGCATGATGCGAGAACTCCGGATCAATTACGATGAACCGGCCCATTATCCGCAGCAAGACGGACCCTTCGAATGACTGAACCCAGGCTCGATTTCGTGAACTGCCCCGACGGGCAGGGCGGTCATCGCATGGCGTACTGGCAATGGAACAGCAGCCCGGGCGATCCCGCCGCGGCGCGCGTCGTCGTGTGCATGCACGGCCTGACGCGCCAGGGCCGCGACTTCGACACGCTGGCGCGCGTGCTGCTGGCGCAGGCGCACGGGCCGCTGCGCATCGTCTGCCCTGACATCGTCGGCCGTGGCCGCAGCGACTGGCTGCGCGATCCGCAGGGCTACCAGGTGCCGCAGTACGCCGGCGACGTGCTGGCGCTGCTCGCGGCGTTGCAGGCCGAGGCCCCGATCGGTGCGCTCGACGTCGTGGGCACCAGCATGGGCGGGCTGATCGGCATGGTGCTGGCAGGCGCCAAGGACCTGCCGTTGCCCGCACCGGTGCGCCGGCTCGTGCTCAACGACGTGGGGCCGGCGATCGAGGCCGCCGCCATCGCGCGCATCGCCTCGTATGTCGGCCGCGGCGGACGCTACCCGGACGTGCAGGCCGCGGCCGATGCGCTGTGGTCGATTTCCACCGGCTTCGGTCCCCACACGCCCGAGCAGTGGCTGGCGCTGACGCGGCCGATGGTCGTGCCGGCGGGCGAGCGCAGCGCCGACGGCCGGCGCAAGCAGGCGCCTGGCACAGGCGAGGGCGGCGACGGCGTGGTGCTGCACTACGACCCGGCTCTCGCCGAGCCGATCCGCGCGCTCACGCCCGAGATTGCCGCGCAGGCCGAGCAGGCCGCGTGGGCCCTGTACGACGCCATCCGCGTGCCCACGCTGCTGCTGCGCGGCGCGCAGTCCGATCTGCTCTCGCCAGCCACCGCGCAGGCCATGACGCAGCGCGGCCCGCGCGCACGGCTGGTCGAGTTCGCCGGGGTCGGCCATGCGCCGACGCTGATCGATCCGGCGCAGAGCGGGGCCGTCGCGTCCTTCCTGCTGGACCGGTGAGGGCGACGTGCGCTCGATGACCGAGACGACCACCCGGCCGGCGCCGGCCGAGCACGCGCTGTCCGCCGCCACCGCGCAGGGGCAGCCGGCGATCGCGAACATGCTGGAGCGGGCGCGCGCCTTCGCCGCGCCGCTGATCGAGGGCGAGTTCCTCGACACCGGCGAGAACACGCTGGCGCATGCCGACGCGGTGGCCGCCATCGTCGCGTCCATGGGCGGCTCCGAAGCCATGCAGGCGGCGACCTACCTGGTCTATTCCTGTCAGCATCTGAACCGGCCGCAGGAAGTCATCGCGAAAGTCTTCGGCGACAACTTCGCCGCGCTGGCGGTGGAGACCACCAAGCTGGTGCAGGTGCAGAAGCAGACCCGCTCGGTCGTCACCGCCCACCAGGACGCCGGCGCGCAGACCGAGAACGTGCGCAAGATGCTGCTCGCCTTCTCGCGCGACCTGCGGGTGGTGATGCTGCGCCTGGCCTCGCGCCTGCAGACGCTGCGGCACGCGGCGGCCTCCAGGACGCCGGTGCCCGAGAGCCTGGCGCGCGAGTCGCTGCAGGTTTTCGCACCGCTGGCCAACCGGCTGGGCATCTGGCAGGTGAAGTGGGAGATCGAGGACCTGTCCTTCCGCTTCCTGGAGCCCGAGACCTACAAGCTCATCGCGCGCCTCCTGGACGAGAAGCGCGTGGAGCGCGAGGGCTACGTGGCGCAGCTGCGCGAGCGCCTGGAGCGCGAGCTGGCGGCGCAGGGTATCACCGCCACCGTGCAGGGGCGGCCGAAGAACATCTACAGCATCGTCAAGAAGATGCGCGGCAAGTCGCTGGACTTCGGCCAGGTGTTCGACATCCTGGCGCTGCGCGTCATCGTGACCGACGTGAAGGACTGCTACGCGGTGCTGGCCTGGGTGCATTCGCACTTCCAGCCCATCGTCGAGGAGTTCGACGACTACATCGCCCGGCCCAAGGCCAACGGCTACCAGTCGCTGCACACGGTGGTGCGCGAGGTGGCGAACGGGCAGGCCGGCAAGCCCATCGAGATCCAGATCCGCACGGAGCAGATGCACGAGCACGCCGAGCACGGCGTGGCCGCGCACTGGGCCTACAAGGAGGCCGGCCCGCGCGGCTACGCCGGGGTGTGGGCCGGCGGCGAGTACGACGCCAAGATCGCCGTGCTGCGCCAGTTGCTGGCCTGGGAGCGCGACCTCGCCGGCGGCGACCAGGGCAAGGGGCTGTTCGATGACCGCATCTACGTGCTCACGCCCGATGCCGCCATCGTCGAGCTGCCGCAGGGCGCCACGCCGGTGGACTTCGCCTACACCGTCCACACGCAACTGGGCCACCGCTGCCGCGGCGCGCGGGTCGACGGCGCGATGGTGCCGCTGAACACGCCGCTGCAGAACGGGCAGACGGTGGAGGTCATCGCGGCCAAGGAGGGCGGCCCCTCGCGCGACTGGCTCAACCCGGACCTGGCCTACCTGGCCAGCCAGCGCGCACGCGCCAAGGTGCGGGCCTGGTTCAACGCCCAGGCGACGCAGGAGACCGTCGCCCGCGGCCGCGAGGCGGTGGAGCGGCTGCTGCAGCGGGAAGGCAGGACGGCGCTCAAGCTGGACGACCTGGCCTCGCAACTGGGCTTCCGCTCGGCCGACCAGTTGTTCGAGGTGGTGGGCAAGGACGAGTTCTCCCTGCGCAACATCGAGAACCTGCTGCGCCCGCAGGAGGCCGCGCCGCCGGCCGACGACGTGCCCCTGGTGCGCAAGCCGCGCGGCAGCGAGCAGGGCAGCAAGGGCGGCGTGCTGGTGGTCGGCGTCTCGTCGCTGATGACGCAACTGGCCAAGTGCTGCCGGCCCGCGCCGCCGGACGCGATCAGCGGCTTCGTCACGCGCGGCCATGGCGTGAGCGTGCACCGTGCCGACTGCAGCACCTTCCGGCACATGGCCAACCGCAACCGCGAGCGCGTGATCGAGGTGGAGTGGGGCAAGCCCAAGGCCGGCGCCGGCGACTCGGTCTATGCCGTCGACGTGGCGGTCGAGGCCGCCGACCGGCAGGGATTGCTGCGCGACATCTCGGACGTCTTCGCCCGCGAGAAGATGAACGTCATCGGCGTGCAGACGCAGTCGGTGCGCGGCACGGCATGGATGACCTTCACCATCGAGATCACCGACACGAGCCGCCTGGCGCAGGTGCTCGGCGTCGTGGCGAACGTGCCGGGCGTGCGCTGGGCGCGCCGGCGCTGAGCAGAAACGGAAAGAGAGGGGCGCGGCCCGAAGAAGGCCGCGTTCTTCCTGCTACAATCTCGCTTCTCGAACACCCTTAGGCGCGTAGCTCAGCTGGTTAGAGCACCACCTTGACATGGTGGGGGTCGTTGGTTCGAGTCCAATCGCGCCTACCAATTTCCTTTCTCTCCTTGCCTCCAGAGGCCTCCCTTGCGGGAGGCAGGCTCCGGGCCCTCGTGCGCGGCGCATGTCTGGAGGCGGCCCCTGGCTTGTGGTACCTTGACGCCGGCATGCGCATGCCGCCTGATCCGTACTTTTTCCAGCCCATGACCTCCATCGACGCCCCGCAGCTCCAGGCCGTGGAATCGCGCCTGGCAGCGCTCATGCGCCAGGCGCCGCTGGAGTTCGCGCGGGCGGTCTACGGCATGAACGACCGCGCCGCAGGCCGCGTCGACACCATGGCGGCCGAAGACGTGCTGCGCGCGGAAAGCCACGGTGCCGCCGTGACGCGCGAGCGCGTCGAGCAGCGGGCGCGCGCCTACCTGCCGGTGGCCGGCCACGAACACTGCCCGCGCTGCTGGGTGCTCGGAGGCTTCAAGCACGTGCTGAGCTTCCACCGCGCCGGCGACGGCATCACCGAAACGGGCCGGTGCCGCAGTTGCGGCGCGGAGTACGCCACCACCCCCTGAGGCGGGCAGCGCCGGTCAGGGTAAACCTTGGCGCGGTGCAGCAATGCCGCTTCCTAGAATGATCCGGACCGCCCCGCCAGCGGGCGCCGCAAGGAGTGAGCAGTGCAGAGCAAGAAGGGCGCTTCCAAGTCGCCGCAGCGCGTCATCAAGAAGTACCCCAACCGCAGGCTCTACGACACCGACACCTCGGCGTACATCACGCTGGCCGAGGTCAAGCAACTGGTGATGGAGAACGCGCCCTTCGTGGTGCGCGACGCGAAGACCGGCGACGACCTCACGCGCAGCATCCTGCTGCAGATCATCCTGGAGGAAGAGGCGGGCGGCGCACCGATGTTCACCGAGCAGGTGCTGGCCAGCATCATCCGCTTCTACGGCCACGCGATGCAGGGCTTCATGGCGCCGTACCTGGAGAAGAACATCCAGGCCATGACCGAGGTTCAGGCCCAGCTGGCCGAAAAGGCGCAGAGCCTCACGCCCGAGATGTGGGCCCGCTTCATGTCGATGCAGTCGCCCATGCTGCAGGGGCTGATGGGCAGCTACGTCGAGCAGTCCAAGAACGTGTTCCTGCAGATGCAGGAGCAGATGCAGAAGAACACCGAGCAGGTCCTCGGCGCCTTCGGCATCAAGCGGCCCTGAACACCCCGCGCGGGCGGGGCGCCATCGGGCCGGGGCGCCCCGGAACTGGGACAATAGCGCGATGAGCGAAGTTGCCTCCCCCGAACGAACCAGCCCGCCGGCCGCCGCAGCGCCCAAGGTGGGCTTCGTCAGCCTGGGCTGTCCCAAGGCGCTGACCGATTCGGAACTCATCCTCACCCAGCTCAGCGCCGAGGGCTACAGCACGTCCAAGACCTTCGAGGGCGCGGACATCGTCATCGTGAACACCTGCGGCTTCATCGACGACGCCGTGAAGGAGAGCCTGGACACCATCGGCGAGGCGCTGGCGGAGAACGGGCGGGTGATCGTCACCGGCTGCCTGGGCGCCAAGACGGGCGACGCAGGCGGCAACCTGGTGCGGCAGATGCACCCCAGCGTGCTGGCGGTGACCGGCCCGCACGCGACGCAGGAGGTGATGGACGCCGTCCACGCCAACCTGCCCAAGCCGCACGACCCCTTCGTGGATCTGGTGCCGCCGGCCGGCATCAAGCTCACGCCGAAGCACTACGCCTACCTGAAGATCAGCGAGGGCTGCAACCACCGCTGCACCTTCTGCATCATCCCCTCGATGCGCGGCGACCTGGTGTCGCGGCCGGTGGGCGACGTGCTGAAGGAGGCGCGCGCGCTGTTCGAGGGCGGCGTGAAGGAGCTGCTGGTGATCAGCCAGGACACCTCGGCCTACGGCGTCGACCTGAAGTACCGCACCGGCTTCTGGGACGGCAAGCCGGTCAAGACGCGCATGCTGGAGCTGGTGCGCACGTTGGGCGAGATCGCCGAGCCCTACGGCGCCTGGGTGCGGCTGCACTACGTATACCCGTACCCGAGCGTGGACGAGGTCATCCCGCTGATGGCCGAAGGCCGCGTGCTGCCGTACCTGGACGTGCCTTTCCAGCACAGCCACCCCGATGTGCTGCGGCGCATGAAGCGCCCGGCCAGCGGCGAGAAGAACCTGGAGCGCATCGCGCGCTGGCGCGAGATGTGCCCCGAGCTGGTGATCCGCAGCACCTTCATCGCCGGCTTCCCGGGCGAGACGCAAGCGGAGTTCGAGCACCTGCTCGACTTCGTGCGAGAGGCGGGCATCGATCGCGCCGGCTGCTTCGCCTACAGCCCTGTGGAGGGTGCTACCGCCAACGAGCTGCCCGGCATGCTGCCGGAGGCCGAGCGTGAGGCGCGCCGCGCCCGGTTCATGGAGGTGGCCGAGGTCGTGTCGGCCGAGCGCCTGAAGCGCCGCATCGGCGCGAACATGCAGGTGCTGGTGGATTCGGCGCCGGCGATGGGGCGGCGGGGCGGGGTGGGCCGCAGCTATGCGGATGCGCCCGAGATCGACGGCATCGTGCGCCTGCTGCCGCCCGAGAAGATCAGCAAGCAGCTGAAGGTGGGCGAGTTCACCCGGGCGCGGATCGTGGCGGCCGAGGGCCACGACCTCGTCGCGCTGCCCGTCTGAGAATCCCTTCGAGTGACCGCCCGTCTTCCCGCTCGAAGGAATAAAGAAAAAGCCACCGGGGTTGCCGGTGGCTTTGTGTGTTTGGTGCCCAGGAGAGGACTCGAACCTCCACGATGTTACTCGCTAGTACCTGAAACTAGTGCGTCTACCAATTCCGCCACCTGGGCTGATGTTCTCGCTTAAGGCAAGAACGTCTGCGTTTCAGAACAGAAGGAGATCATATCAAAAATTCAGGCCACTCCGGCAGTCTGCTGGAAGAAATTGAAGGAACGGTGTTGGGGCATCGAGACGGGCACGGCTTCGTGCAGCGCGACGACGGCGAGGCCGACATCTACCTGCCCCCCAACGAGATGCGCGCGGTGTTGCACAAGGATCGCGTCAAGGCGCGCATCGTGCGCACCGACCGCCGCGGCCGCCCCGAGGGCCGCGTGGTAGAGATCATCGAGCGGCCCGAGCAGCCGATCATCGGCCGGCTGCTGCACGAAGGCGGCATCTGGCTGGTCGCGCCGGAGGACAAGCGCTACGGGCAGGACGTGCTGATCCCCAAGGGCGCCACCGGCGCCGCGAAGACGGGCCAGGTGGTGGTGGTGCAGCTCACCGAGCCGCCGGCCCTGTTCGGCCAGCCCGTCGGGCGTGTGACCGAGGTGCTGGGCGAGATCGACGACCCGGGCATGGAGATCGAGATCGCGGTGCGCAAGTACGGCGTGCCGCACGAGTTCTCCGAGGCCTGCCTCGCGGAAGCCAAGGCGCTGCCGGACAAGGTACGCCCCGCCGACAAGCGCAACCGCGTGGACCTGACCGACGTTCCGCTGGTCACCATCGACGGCGAGGATGCGCGCGACTTCGACGACGCCGTGTACTGCGAGCCGACGAAGATCGGCCGCGGCCGGTCGGCCAAGAACGGCTGGCGCCTGCTGGTGGCGATCGCCGACGTCAGCGCCTACGTGAAGACCGGTTCGCCGATCGACATCGACGCCTACGACCGCGCCACCAGCGTGTACTTCCCGCGCCGGGTGATCCCGATGCTGCCGGAGAAGCTGTCCAACGGGCTGTGTTCGCTCAATCCCGAGGTCGAGCGCCTGTGCATGGTGTGCGACATGGTGGTGACGGGCGCCGGCGAGATCGAGGCCTACCAGTTCTACCCGGCCGTGATGTTCAGCCACGCCCGCTTCACCTACACCGAGGTGGCGGCGATCCTGGCGAACACGCGCGGGCCGGAGGCGATGCGGCGGCAGGAGAGGGTGCAGGACCTGCTGAACCTGCACGACGTGTACCGCGCGCTGCTGTCGCAGCGCGAGAAGCGCGGCGCGGTGGACTTCGAGACCACCGAGACGCAGATCGTCTGCGACGACGCCGGCCGCATCGAGAAGATCGTGCCGCGCATCCGCAACGACGCGCACCGCCTGATCGAAGAGGCCATGCTCGCGGCCAACGTGTGCAGCGCCGACTTCATCGCGCAGGGCAAGCATCCGGGCCTG
Organism: Xenophilus azovorans DSM 13620; assembly: GCF_000745855.1. Taxonomy (GTDB): domain Bacteria; phylum Pseudomonadota; class Gammaproteobacteria; order Burkholderiales; family Burkholderiaceae_C; genus Xenophilus; species Xenophilus azovorans. Next base: position 30,150 of record NZ_JQKD01000032.1, on the reverse strand, counting down.
TACCGCGTGCACGAAGGCCCCACGCCCGAGAAGAAGGAGATCCTGCGCAACTACCTCAAGGCGATGGCGGTGGGCATGTCGATCAGCGACGAGCCGCACCCGTCGGAGTTCCAGGCCATCGCGCAGGCGACCAAGGAGCGCCCCGACGCGCAGCAGATCCACACAATGCTGCTGCGCTCGATGCAGCAGGCGATCTACACGCCGATCAACAGCGGCCACTTCGGCCTGGCCTACGAGGCCTACACGCACTTCACCAGCCCGATCCGCCGCTATCCGGACTTGCTGGTGCACCGCGTGATCAAGGCGATCCTGGGCAACACCAAGTACCAGCTCCCCGTGCTGCCCACGCCGGGCGAGGCGCACGCCAAGCTGGCCAAGCGCCTGGCCTCGCGGGTGAAGGCGCCGGTCGCCCGGCAGGCCAAGCCGGCGGCGCCGCACAGCAAGGAAGTGCAGGCCTGGGAGGCCGCCGGCCTGCACTGCAGCGCCAACGAGCGCCGCGCCGACGAGGCCAGCCGCGACGTCGAGGCCTGGCTCAAGTGCAAGTACATGCGCGAGCACCTGGGCGAGGAGTACGGCGGCGTGGTCACGGCCGTGACCACCTTCGGCATCTTCGTCACGCTGGACGCGATGTACGTCGAGGGCCTGGTGCACATCACCGAGCTGGGCGGCGAGTACTTCAAGTTCGACGAGGCGCGCCAGGAGCTGCGCGGCGAGCGCACCGGCATCCGCTATGCCATCGGCAGCCGGGTGCGGGTGCAGGTCAGCCGGGTCGACCTGGACGGCCGCAAGATCGACTTCCGCCTGGTGCGCGAGGGCGAGGAACTGGCGGCGCGCGCGATGAAGGACAAGGGCGTCGCGCCTCCTTCGGGCGTGCCCGCCAAGGCCTCCGACAAGAAGCGCCAGTCGCGCAGCAAGGCGCGCGACGCGCGCCCGACCTCGCCCATCCAGGCCCTGACGTCGGCGGTCAAGAAGGCCGCCGGCAAGATGAAGAACAAGCGCAGCAACAAGGGGCCGCGCGGCTGAGCGCGGCCGGTCCGCACCCAAGGAGAAGACCGCATGAACGACAAGACCTCCCGCATCGCCATCGTCACCGGGGCGGGCTCCGGCATCGGCCGCGCCGCCGCCCTGGCGCTGCTGGCCGACGGCTGGAGCGTGGCCCTGGCCGGGCGCCGGCTGGAGCCGCTGGAAGCGGTGGCCGACGAATCCGGCGCCGGCGCGCGCGCCTTCGCCGTGCCCACCGACGTGGCCCGGCAGGAATCGGTGGCCGCGCTGTTCGCCGCGGTGGTCGAGCGCTTCGGCCGCGTCGACCTGCTGTTCAACAACGCCGGCGTCGGCAACCCGCAGGGTCCCTTCGAGGACTGGACGGCCGAGCAGTGGAAGGGCGTGGTCGACATCAACCTGAACGGCATGTTCTATTGCATTCAGCAGGCCTTCCGCGTGATGCGCGACCAGTCGCCGCGCGGCGGGCGGATCATCAACAACGGCTCGATCTCCGCCACCACGCCGCGGCCCAACTCCATCGCCTACACCGCCACCAAGCACGCGGTGGCCGGGCTGACCAAGACGGCCTCGCTGGACGGGCGCAAGTACGACATCGCCGTCGGCCAGGTCGACGTGGGCAATGCGCTCACCGAGTTGGCGGCGCGCTTCCAGAAGGGCGTGCCGCAGGCCAGCGGCGAGATCGCGGTGGAGCCGGTGATGGACGTGAACATCGTCGGCCAGTCGGTGCTCTACATGGCCAACCTGCCGCTGGAGGCCAACGTGCTCTTCCACACGGTGATGGCGACCAAGATGCCCTTCGTCGGGCGCGGCTGAGGCGGTTTCCCAAGAAAACGCCGGGCCGCCCCAAGTTTTCTTGTCCCCCTCGGGGGGCGGGTCGGGCGCAGCCCGGCCCTGGGGGCATTCAGACTGGTTGCGCGGCGCGGGCCAGTGCCGATGCGGTGAGCGCGCGTGCGGGCGGCCAGCCGTCGGCCAGCGCGCCGTGGTGCCAGCAGGCCGCGGCCGCCGCCTCGTGTGGCGGCAGGCCTGCGGCGAGCGCGGCGCCCACCATGCCCGCCAGCACGTCGCCGGTGCCTGCGGTCGCCAGCCGGGCGTTGCCGGTCGGGTTGATCCGTGGCGTCTCGCCCGGCGAAGCGATCACCGTGCCGGAGCCCTTGAGCAGCACCGTGCAGGCCAGCGCGGTCGCCAGGTCGCGGGCGTGGCGCAGGCGATCGGCCTGCACTTCGGCGGCGGAACAGCCCGCCAGCCGCGCCGCCTCCAGCGGATGCGGCGTCAGCACCGTCGGCAGGCCGCGGCCGGCACGGCGCGCCACGGCATCACGCAGCGGCGCGTCGGCGGCCAGCGCGTTGAGTGCGTCGGCATCCAGCACCAGAGAGCCGGCTTCGTCGATCACGCGCGGCAGCAGGGCGCGCACTGCTTCGCCTCCGCCGCAGCCGCACACGACGGCCTGGTGCGCCAGCGCGCCGGGCGATCGGAACATCAATTCGGGCTGCGTGCCGTCCCATGCCGGCGCAGCGGCCGGCGGCGCCAGCGGCGCGACGAACACGCGCCCGGCGCCGGCATGCAGCGCGGCCGTGCCGGCCAGCACGGCCGCGCCGACCATGCCCTCGGCGCCGCCGATCACCGCCACGTCGCCGAAGCTGCCCTTGTGCGAGGCGTGGGGCCGTGCCGCGGGGGCCGGCGCGGCGGCCAGCAGGGCATCCGGCGCCACGTCGCCGGGCGCGCAGCCCAGGTCGTCGAACCACACTTCGCCCGCCGCGTCGCGGCCGTGGGCCGTGAACAGGCCGGGCTTGAGCGTCAGCAGGCTCAGGCAGAAGCGGGGGGCTGCGCCGCCATCGGGCCCTAACCGGCCGCTGTCGGCGTCCAGGCCGGAGGGCAGGTCCACGCTCAGCAGCGGCGCCGGCCCCGAACGCATCCGGCGCAGCCAGTCGGCCATCGTGCCTTCCGGCGCCCGCCGCGCGCCCAGGCCGAGGAGGGCGTCGATGGCGAGGCCGAACTGCGCGGGGGGCGCATCGGCCAGCGCCACGCCGGCCGCGCGCATGCGGCGCAGCGAGGCGGCGGCGTCCTGCGGCAGCCGCGCTTCGTCGCCGGCGAAGGTGACGACCGGCGCGAAGCCGCGCGCCGCCAGGTGCATCGCGGCCTCGAAGCCGTCGCCGCCGTTGTTGCCCGGCCCGCAGGCGATCCACACGGTGCGGGCGCGCGGCGCCAGCGCCATCGCCAGCCGCGCCACGGCCAGGCCGGCGCGTTGCATCAGCGTGTGCGGGGGCAGCGGCGCGGCGGCCAGGCTTTCGATGCGGCGCGAGGCCTCGACGCCGAAGAGGGGCAGCGGTGCGGCGAGGTCGGACGGGCGGATCGGGCGCATCGGCCGATTCTGCCGCCGCGCGGGGGATTCAGGCGCCGGGCAGCAGCCGCTCCAGCCCCAGGCCCTCCAGGTCGATCTCCGCCTCGCGGCCGGCCACCATGTCGGCCAGCACGCGCGCGCTGCCGCACGAGAGCGCCCATCCGCTGGAGCCGTGGCCCAGGTTCAGCCACACGCCGGGCACGCCGCTCGGGCCGATGACGGGGGGGCCGTCGGGCAGCATGGGCCGTGCGCCCTTCCACTGCTGCACGCCGCCCGATTCGATCTGCGCCGCGGCCGGGAACCAGTCGTGCAGCACCTTGTACAGCGTCTGCACGGCCCCCGGATGCAACTCGCCGGGCCGCCCGCCCAGCTCCGCGCTGCCGGCCACGCGCACGCGCAGGCCCATGCGCGAGATGGCGACCTTGAAGCGTTCGTCCATCACCGCGCTTCGCGGCGCGTTGAGCGGCTCGCGGATGGACGCGCTGATCGAGTAGCCGTACACCGGCGCCAGCGGCACCCGCACGCCCAGCGGCGCCAGCAGCGCGGCGCTGGCGACGCCGGCGCAGACGATGACGGCGTCGAATTCCAGCGCCGGCGAGCCGGCCGCCAGCGAGAGCGAGCGGGGCGCCGCGCGCGCGAGCGGCGCGATGTCGCAGTCGAAGAAGAACTGCGCGCCCAGCGCCTCGGCCTCGCGCTTGAGCAGCATCGCGAACTGGCGGCAGTTGCCCACCTCGTCGTCGGGCAGGTGGATGGCGCCGGCCAGGTCGGTGTCGGGCGACAGGGCGGGCTCGATGCGCCGCGCCTCGTCGGCGTCGATCTCGCGGAACACCGCGCCGGCCTGGCGCAGCACCTCCAGGCCGGGCCGCACGAGCTTCTTCTCGCGCTTGCCGCGCAGCAGCACCAGGTAGCCGTCGCTGCGCTCGTAGACGAACTCGCGCGCCGCCACGATGCCGTGCAGCCGCTGGCGGCTGTAGAAGGCCAGGCGCTGCATGCGGGCGCGGTTGGCCAGGTAGGTCTCCAGCCGGCAGGCGCGCTGCCAGGCGCGCATGAAGCCGACGTCGCGCCCGCTGAGCGGCCAGCGCAGCTTGATCGCGCCGTGCGAGGACAGCAGCGAGCGCAGCACCTTCATGCGCATGCCGGGCGCGGCCCAGGGCGTGACGTAGCCGGGCGCGACCACGCCGGCGTTGGCGAAACTGGATTCCTCGGCCGCGGCGCTGCGGCGGTCGAAGACGTGGACCTCATGGCCATCGCAGGCCAGCTCCCAGGCGGTGGTGACGCCGATGATGCCGGCGCCCACGATGGCGATTTTCATGAAGACAGGGGCAGGAACAGGGCGCGCCGCGGCTGCGCCGGAGGTAGCGAGGATAGTAGACGCGCGGCGGCGCGCCGGTCGCCGGCGGGCGCTATTTGAGCCGCCGTTGCACCAGCACCACCACCGCTGTCGCCAGGGCCAGCAGGCCCAGGCCGCGGTACAGGTCCTCGCAGGCCATCAGCAGCGACTGCTGGTCGACCGCGCGCGAGAGTTCCGCCAGGGGGGCGCCGTGCGCCTGCGCGGGCGCCATGCCGTGGGCGGCGAAGCCGGCCTGCAGCGTGTCCAGCCACTGGGTGGCGGCGGGGTTGGCGGCGTTCAGGCGTGCGGCCAGGTCGCTCGCGGTGGCGAACTGCCGGTCCTGCAGCGCGATGGCCGCCACCGCGGTGGAGAAGGAGCCGGCCAGTTGCCGCATCAGGTTCTTGCTCTGGTAGCCGTGCGCGAACTGGGCCTCGCCCAGGCTGCGGAAGGTCAGGCCCGCCACCGGCAGGATCATCAGCACGCCGAACAGGCCCTTGACGGCCACGCCCAGCCACAGCGCGGCGGCCGGCGCCTCGGGCGGCAGCACGGCGAACAGCCAGGAGGCCAGCGCCAGCCCCAGGGCGCCGCCGGCGACCAGTGGCTTCTTCTTCGCCATGCGCGGCCCGAAGCGGATGTACAGCCAGGCCATGCCCACGCTCGCCACGCCGGCGAAGCCGTTGAGCCAGCCGGTGGTCGCCAGGGGCAGGCCCAGGCTGCGCTCGGCGAAGATGGGGAACAGGTAGGCGCTGAAGTTGGTGAGGCAGTAGTAGAGGAAGTACAGCCCCAGGCCCATGACGTAGGCCGGGTGGCGCAACTCGCGCAGGCGCAGCAGCGGCTCGTGGTGGTGCCACTGGTGCCGCAGGAAGGCGCCCGCCAGCACCGCGCCGCCCAGCACGGCGAGCACGAGGCGTGCCGGGTGCGAGAACACCTCGTAGCGCGCCTCCGACAGCGCCCACTGCACGCAGCCGATGGCCGCGGCGAAGAAGAGCAGCGGCCCGGCCGCCCAGCGCACCGGCTCGCCGCCGCGGCCGATGCCGCCGGGCAGCAGCGCGAGCACGCCGGCCAGTGCGATGCCGGCCGGCGGCAGCGCGGCCAGGAAGACCCACTGCCAGCCCCATGCCTCGACCATCGTCGCGGCCAGGATCGGCGAGAGGGCGCCGGTGCCGAAGGCGCCGATCATGAAGCACTTGGTCGCTGCCGGCCGGTCGGCCGCCGCGAACAGCATCTGCACCAGAACGCGGCTGCTGGTGAACAGCGCGCCGCTGCCCAGGCCCTGCACCGTGCGCGCCAGCGTCAGTCCCGCGGTGCTGCCGGCCTGCGCGGCCGCCAGGGCGCCGGCGATGAACAGCACCAGCGCGCCGGCCAGGTAGCGCCGGTAGCCGAAGTGGCGCGACAGCCATTGCTGCGCCGCGATGGACAGCATGCTGGCCACCGCATAGGCAGCCTGCACCTCGGCGAACTCGCGCGGGCCCGCCCCCACGCCGCCGGCGATGTGGCTGGCGGCGAAGATGAACATCCCGTTCTCCAGGAAGTCGAGCCCGACCAGCAGGCCCAGCAGCAGCATCAGCAGGCGCTTGCGGTCGGCGTGGTGCAGCAGCGGCGTGATGCTCACGGCGCTTCTTTCGTCAAGTGCTCGTGCAGCCGGCGCAGGGCGCCGCCGGTGCGGCGCGTGCCGTCCTCGCCCAGCGGAGCCCAGGCGGCCAGGTAGGCGGCGTGCGCCAGCGGGGTGGCGGCGGCCACCAGCGCGGCGCCGGCCTCGGTCTGCGCCAGGTGCAGGCTGCGCCGGTCGGCCTGATCGGGCACCCGGCGCATCAGGCCGCGGGCCTCCAGCCCATCGAGCAGCCGCGTGATGCGGGTGCGATTGGCATTCAGCGAGGTGCCGAGGTCGGAGGGGCGCAGCGGCTCGACGGCGTCGTCGGCGATCAGCACCAGCGCGAGGTATTCGCGCATCGTCAGGCCGTGCGGCGCCAGCGCGGCGTCGATGCGCTGCTCCAGCAGCGAGGCGGTGCGCAGCAGCATGCGCGAGGCGATCACGGCGTCCCGCAGCGGTGCAGGACGGTCGGCCAGCAGGCGGTGAAGGCGTGATCCGGTGTCCATGGTTTCTTTTGAGATAATTTCATATGAAATTATATCGACGAAACCAATCCGAAGCAGATCGCCCGGAAGCGACCGCCCGGTGGGCGATGATCGCTATTCTTTTTGAAGCAACTCTTCGGCCTGCGCCGCGACGGCGAGCACCGTGTCGTCGTGCAGGGCGGCCTGCCACAGCATCAGGCCGGCGGGCAGTTCGCCCGGCGCCTGGCAGGGGATGGAGATGGCGCAGCCGTCCAGCATGTTCACCACCGAGGGGTTGCGCAGCAGCAGCGCGTTGACGCGGAAGAAGGCGTCGTCGCGCTCGGCGCCCGGCGCCACGTCGGCGATGGGCGGCGCGACGATCGGCACGGTGGGCGAGAGCAGGGCGTCGTAGGGCGCCATCAGGACCTGCATGCGCTCGATCCAGGCGGCGCGCTCGCGCACCAGGTCCAGGTACTGCCAGGCCGTCATGCCGGCGCCCTTGAGGATGCGCTGCGCCACGCGCGGGTCGTAGCCGGCGCCGCTGCGCTCCAGCAGCAGGCGGTGCCAGGCGTAGCTCTCGGCGGCCGAGAAGCCGCCGGTGGCGTTGATGGCCGGCAGGTCGGCCAGCGGCGGCAGCACGATCTCGTCGATGCGGGCGCCGGCGTCCCGCAGGCGCCGCAGGGCGCGTTCGAAGGCGGCGCCCACGCCGGCGTCCATGCCGTCGAGGAAGAGGTCCTTCACCACGGCCAGCCGGCGCTGCGCGAGCGGGGTCGGGTCGGGCCGCACGCGCCGTGCCGCCAGGATCTCGTGCGCCAGCACCGCGTCGCGCACCGAGCGCGTCATGGCGCAGGCCGTGTCCAGCGTGGTCGACAGGGGCACGGCGCCCTCGGTGGGCACCAGCCGCGCGGTGTTCTTGAAGCCGACGATGCCGCACAGGGCGGCGGGGATGCGGATCGAGCCGCCGGTGTCCGAGCCCAGGCCGATGAAGGCGGCGCCGGCGGCCACCGACACCGCGGCCCCCGACGAGGAGCCGCCCGGGATGCGTGCGATCGCCGTGTCCGCCGGGTTGGCCGGCGTGCCGTGGTGCGGGTTGACGCCGACGCCGGAGAAGGCGAACTCGGTCATGTTGGTGCGCCCGACCAGCGCCCCGCCGGCGTCCAGCAGGCGCTGCACGGCCGGCGCGCTGCGCGCGGCGGCCGGCGCGTGGGCCAGCACCACGGAGCCGGCGGGGGTGGGTGCTCCGGCGACGTCGAACAGGTCCTTCACGGAGAAGGCCAGCCCGGCCAGCGGCTGGCCGGGCGCCGCGGCGGCGGCCTGCCGGCGCGCACCCTCGGCGTGCGGGGCGACGAAGGCGTGCGCGCAGGCCGGCGAGCCGGCGGCCTCGAGGGCGAGCTCGATCTGCGCCGGCGCATCGGTGCGGCCGGCGCGCAGGGCGGCGAGGGTGGCGTTCAGGTCGGCGGAAACGGGCATGTCGGGGCGGCGGTGGCAGGGGCGGAAGGCGGGGCGCGGCCCCGTCGGAAAGGAGCCGCCATGCTATACTTTTCGGGTTTCGCCCAGGCTGACTTTCCTCCTTGTGAGGGGCGGCTGGAAGGCGGAACGCATCCGCGAACCAGCCCCCTCAAGGTGTTCGCAGCGTCGCCAGAAGCCCGCCGGGCATGCGATGCGCGAAAACGGGCTGGCTTCAAGACCTAACCTTTGGAGCAAACAATGTCGACCAACATGCGCGAAATGCTGGAAGCCGGTGTCCATTTCGGCCACCAGACCCGCTTCTGGAACCCGAAGATGGCCCCCTACATCTTCGGCAGCCGCAACAAGATTCACATCATCAACCTGGAAAAGTCGCTTCCGATGTTCCAGGAAGCGCAGAAGTACGCCCGCCAGCTGGCGTCCAACCGCGGCACCATCCTCTTCGTGGGCACCAAGCGCCAGGCGCGCGAGATCGTCGCCGAGGAAGCTCGCCGCGCCGGCATGCCCTACGTCGAGACCCGCTGGCTCGGCGGCATGCTGACCAACTTCAAGACGGTCAAGACCTCCATCAAGCGCCTGAAGGACATGAAGGCCCAGCAGGAGGCCGGCCTGGACGGGCTGTCCAAGAAGGAGCAGCTCACCTTCACCCGCGAGATCGAGAAGCTGGAGAAGGACATCGGCGGCATCCAGGACATGAACGCGCTGCCCGACGCCATCTTCGTGATCGACGTGGGCTTCCACAAGATCGCCGTGGCCGAGGCCAAGAAGCTGGGCATCCCGCTGATCGGCGTGGTGGACTCCAACCACTCGCCCGAGGGCATCGACTACGTGATCCCGGGCAATGACGACTCCTCCAAGGCCGTCACCCTGTACGCCCGCGGCATCGCCGACGCCGTCGTCGAGGGCCGCAACAACGCCGTGGCCGACGTGGCCAAGGCCGCCGGCGAAGGCGAGGGCGACGAGTTCATCGAGGTCGAGGAAGGCGCCTCGGCCTGAGCGCCGGCACCAGCCTGAAGTGAAGGGGCTCGCTGCCCCTTTTTTTCATCCGTATCACGCAAGACAAGCATCCTGGAGAACATCCCAATGGCAGCAATCACCGCAAGCATGGTCGCCGAACTGCGCGCCAAGACCGACGCCCCCATGATGGAGTGCAAGAAGGCCCTGACCGAGGCCGACGGCAACATGGAGAAGGCCGAGGAACTGCTGCGCGTCAAGCTGGGCAGCAAGGCCGGCAAGGCCGCCTCGCGCATCACCGCCGAAGGCGTGGTCGCCGCCTACATCGACGGCAAGACCGGCGCCATCGTCGAGGTCAACAGCGAGACCGACTTCGTCAGCAAGAACGACTCCTTCATCGCCATGGCGCAGGCCGCGGCCGAGCTGGTGGCCAAGAACAACCCGGCCGACCTGGCCGCCCTGGGCGCGCTCGCCTACAGCCAGGACGGCTTCGGCCCCACCCTGGAAGACGTGCGCAAGGGCCTGATCGGCAAGATCGGCGAGAACATGAGCTTCCGCCGCTTCAAGCGCTTCGATTCCGACGCCAAGCTGGCCTCGTACCTGCACGGCACGCGCATCGGCGTGGTGGTCGAGTACGAAGGCGACGACACGGCCGCCAAGGACGTGGCGATGCACGTGGCCGCCATGAAGCCGGTGGCGCTGACGGCCGCCGACGTGCCGGCCGAGCTGATCGAGCGCGAGCGCGCGGTGGCCGCCGGCAAGGCCGACGAGGACCGCAAGGCCGCCGAGGCCGCCGGCAAGAAGCCGCAGCCGGACGACATCGTCGCCAAGCGCATCGAGGGCGGCGTGCAGAAGTTCCTCAAGGAGGTCTCGCTGCACAACCAGGCCTTCGTGAAGAACGACAAGCAGACCGTCGAGCAGATGCTCAAGGAAAAGAGCACCGCGGTGAAGGGCTTCACGCTGTTCGTGGTGGGCGAAGGCATCGAGAAGAAGGTCGACGACTTCGCCGCCGAGGTGGCCGCCCAGGTGGCTGCCGCCAAGGGCACTGCCTGACCGTTCCCAGCCCCGCGGCGCGGCCTGCCGGCCCGCCGCGCTTTCCACTGCCCCGCCTTACACTCGCTCCCGCCAACTCCAGAGGACCTTCCCCCATGCCCGACACCCGACCGGCCCACAAGCGCATCCTGCTCAAGCTGTCGGGTGAGGCGCTGATGGGAGACGATGCCTTCGGCATCAACCGGGCGACCATCGTGCGCATGGTGGAGGAGGTGGCCGAGGTGGTGAACCTGGGCGTGGAGGTGGCCGTCGTCATCGGCGGCGGCAACATCTTCCGCGGGGTGGCCGGCGGCTCGGTCGGCATGGACCGCGCCACCGCCGACTACATGGGCATGCTGGCCACGGTGATGAACTCGCTGGCGCTGGCCGACACCATGAACAAGCAGGGCCTCACCGCCCGCGTGATGTCGGCCATCGCCATCGACCAGGTGGTCGAGCCCTACGTGCGGCCGAAGGCGCTGCAGTACCTCGAGGAAGGCAAGGTGGTGATCTTCGCCGCCGGCACCGGCAACCCCTTCTTCACCACCGACACCGCCGCCGCGCTGCGCGGCGCGGAGATCGGCGCCGAGCTGGTGCTCAAGGCCACCAAGGTGGACGGCGTGTACAGCGCCGATCCGAAGAAGGACCCCTCCGCCCAGCGCTACGCCCGCCTGAGCTTCGACGAGGCGATCGCGAAGAACCTCGGCATCATGGACGCGACGGCCTTCGCGCTGTGCCGCGACCAGAACCTGCCGATCAAGGTGTTCTCGATCTTCAAGCACGGGGCGCTCAAGCGCGTCGTGATGGGCGAGGACGAGGGCACGCTGGTCCACGCCAGCGCCATGGAAGACTGACATGACCATTGCCGACATCCACGCATCCACCGAAGGCAAGATGAAGCAATCCATCTCCGCCTTGCAGAACAACCTTTCCCGCATCCGCACCGGCCGGGCCAACCCGGCGCTGCTGGACAGCATCCACGTCGAGTACTACGGCTCGCAGGTGCCGCTGTCGCAGGTGGCGAACGTGGCGCTGCTGGACGCGCGCACCATCAGCGTCCAGCCCTGGGAAAAGAACATGGCCGCCAAGATCGAGAAGGCCATCCGCGAGAGCGACCTGGGCCTGAACCCCGCCAGCATGGGCGACCTGATCCGCGTGCCGATGCCGCCGATGAGCGAGGAGCGCCGCAAGGAGATGACCAAGCTGGCGCGCCACGAGGGCGAGAACGCCAAGGTCGCTACGCGCAACCTGCGCCGCGACGCCAACGAGGCGGTCAAGAAGCTGGTCAAGGACAAGCAGGCCTCCGAGGACGAGCAGAAGCGCGCCGAGGCAGAGATCCAGAAGATGACCGACCGCTACATCGCGGAAATCGACAAGCTGGTGGCCGCCAAGGAAGCGGACATCCTGGCCGTCTGAGGACACGGGCTCTGCTTCGTCCCGGCCTTCTGCGCGCCGTCTTCTCCGCCACGGCCCCATGAGCGCCCCCGCCATCCCGCATCACATCGCGATCGTGATGGACGGCAACGGCCGCTGGGCGACGCGCCGCTTTCTGCCGCGGGTGGCGGGCCACAAGCAGGGCGTGGAATCGCTGCGCCGCTGCGTGCGGGCCTGCGCCGTGCGGGGCGTGCGCGTCCTCACCGTCTTCGCCTTCTCCTCGGAGAACTGGAACCGCCCGCGCGACGAGGTGTCCGGCCTGATGGACCTGCTGGCCGGTGCGCTGGCGCGCGAGGTGCCGCGCCTGTCGGCCGACGGGGTGCGGCTGCACTTCGTGGGCGAGCGCTCGGGCCTGTCGGAGCGCATCGCTGCCGGCCTGGCCAAGGCCGAGCAGGAAACGGCGGTCAACGAGCGCCTCGTGCTCAACGTGTGCTTCAACTACGGCGGGCGTTGGGACATCGCCCAGGCCGCGGCCAGCCTGGCGGCCCGCGGCGAGCCGCTGACCGAGGCGAACCTGCACGGTGCCATGGCGCTGGCGCACGTGCCGGACCCGGACCTGGTGGTCCGCACCGGCGGCGAGCAGCGCCTGTCCAACTTCCTGCTCTGGCAGAGCGCGTATTCCGAGCTGTTCTTCAGCGAGCGCCTCTGGCCCGACTTCGACGAGGCGGCGCTGGACGAGGCCATCGCCGCCTTCGCGCGGCGCGAGCGGCGCTTCGGCCAGACCTCGGCGCAGGTGGCCGATGCCGCCGGGCAACCCGACCGGCGGCAGCCGGCCTGAGAGCGCATGCTCAAGCAACGCATCATCACCGCGCTCGTCCTGCTGGCCGTCCTGCTGCCGGCGCTGTTCCATCCGTCGCCCGTGCCCTTCACCTGCGTCATGCTGGCGCTGATCGGCGCGGCCGGCTGGGAGTGGGGGCGCCTGAACGGCTACGGCGGCGGCGTGGCGCTGTTCCTCGGGGCAGAGGCGCTGGCGCTGTGCGCGCTGTCGTGGTGGCTCGGCCTGCCGCAGCGCCCGCTGCCGGTGCTGTGGGCCATCGCCGGCGCCGGCTGGGTGCTGGCCGGCGGGGCCCTGCTGCGTGCCGGCCCCACGGGCTGGCCGCGCATCCCGAAGGCGGTGCGGGTCACGGGCGGCCTGCTGGCCCTGTGGGCGGCCTGGCTGGCGGCGGTGCAGGCGCGGCACATCGGCATCAACTTCCTGCTGTCGGTGCTGGTGCTGGTGTGGGTGGCCGACGTGTTCGCCTATTTCGCCGGGCGCGCCTTCGGCCTGCGCTTCACGAAGGCGAAGCTGGCGCCGTCCATCAGCCCCGGCAAGAGCTGGGAAGGCGTGTGGGGCGGCATGATCGGCGTGCTGGTGCTGGCCTTCGCATGGGCGGCGGTGGACCGCGCCGTCGGCGCGGGCGTGCCCAGCCTCTATTCGCACCTGGCTTCGCGCGGCGTGTGGCTGCTGGTGCTGGGCGCGCTGTTCATGGCGGTGATGAGCGTGGTGGGCGACCTGGTCGAGTCGCTGGTCAAGCGCAGCGTCGGCGCCAAGGACAGCAGCCAGTTGCTGCCGGGCCATGGCGGCGTGCTGGACCGGGTGGATGCCCTGTTGCCGACGCTGCCGCTGGCGATGATGCTGGCTTCGCTGTGATGTCGGCCCCGTCCCTTCCTCCCCGGCGCATCACCGTGCTCGGCTCGACCGGCTCGGTGGGCACGAGCACGCTCGACGTGATCGCGCGCCACCCGGAACACTTCGAGGTGTTCGCGCTGTCGGCCGCCACGCGCGTGGACGAGCTGCTGGCCCAGTGCGCCCGCTTCAGGCCCCGCTTCGCCGCGATGGCCAGTCCGGAACACGCCGCGCTCCTGGCGGACAGGCTCGCCGCGAACGGCCTGCCGACGCAGGTGCTGCGCTCGGACGACGCACTGGAGGCCATCGCTTCCGACGAGGACGTCGACATCGTGATGGCCGCCATCGTCGGTGCCGCCGGCCTGGCGCCCTGCCTGGCGGCGGCCCGTGCCGGCAAGCGGCTGCTGCTGGCCAACAAGGAAGCGCTGGTGGTCGGCGGCGAGCTGTTCATGGAGACGGTGCGCCGCGGCGGCGCCACGCTGCTGCCCATCGACAGCGAGCATTCGGCGATCTTCCAGTGCCTGCCAGAAGACCCGGCCGCCTGGCCCCGGCGCATCGAGAAGATCATCCTCACCGCCTCGGGCGGGCCTTTCCGCGGGCGGGCGCCGGACAGCCTGCGCGACGTGACGCCGGAGGAGGCGTGCGCGCACCCGAACTGGGTGATGGGCCGCAAGATCTCGGTGGACTCGGCCACCATGATGAACAAGGCGCTGGAGGTGATCGAGGCGCGCCACCTCTTCGGCGTGGGCCCGGAGCGGATCGACGTGGTGATCCACCCGCAGAGCGTGGTGCACTCGATGGTGCAGTTCGTCGACGGCTCGGTGCTGGCGCAGATGGGCACGCCCGACATGCGCGTGCCGATCGCCTGCGGGCTGGCCTGGCCGGAGCGCGTGGAAAGCGGCACCGGACGGCTCGACTTCCGCCAGCTCGCCGACCTGAGCTTCGAGGTGCCGGACGGCGACCTCTTCCCCGGGCTGCGCCTGGCCTGGGACACGCTGCGCGCGGCGCCCGGCACCACCGCCGTGCTCAACGCCGCCAACGAGGTCGCCGTCGAGGCGTTCCTGGCGCGGCAACTGCGCTTCGACCGCATCCACGCGGTCAACCTGGAAACTCTGGAGGCCGTTGCTCCGTCCAAGCCTTCGTCGCTGGCGGACCTGCTGGCGCTGGATGCCAGCGCGCGTGCCGCGGCCCGCAAGGCCGTGCTGAGGCTGGCTGCCTGAAGCCCCACCCCCGGGAGTCGCCGCATGCTCACCATCGTTGCCTTCGTCGTTGCGCTCGGCCTGCTGATCGCGGTCCACGAATACGGCCACTACCGCGTGGCGGTGGCCTGCAACGTCAAGGTCATCCGCTTTTCCATCGGCTTCGGCCGGGCGCTCGTGCGCTGGAAGCCGCGGCGCCCGCGGCCGGGGCAGGACACGGAATTCGTCATCGGCGCCATCCCGCTGGGCGGCTACGTCAGGATGCTCGACGAACGCGAAGGCCCGGTCGATCCGCAGGAGCGCCACCGCGCCTTCAACACCCAGCCGCTGGGCTCGCGCGCCGCCATCGTGGCGGCCGGGCCGCTGGCCAACCTGCTGCTGGCCGTGCTGCTCTACAGCGTCGTCAACTGGATCGGCGTGCAGGAGCCCACGGCCGTCCTGGGGCAGCCGCCGGCATCGTCGCTGGCGGCGGAGGCCGGGCTGAGGGGCGGCGAGCGGATCAGCCGCGCCGGCTTCGAGGGCGACCTCGATGCGGTCGAGTCCTTCGAGGACCTGCGCTGGCGCATCACCCGCGGGGCGCTCGACGGCCGCGACCTGACGCTCGAGGTCGCCGGCGCCAACGGGCGCCCGCCGCACGAGGTCGTGCTGCCGCTCAGCCGCATGGGCGCCAAGGAGGCCGACCCCGGCATGTTCCGCCGCATCGGCGTGCTGGCGCCCTTCACCCGGCCGGCGATCGGTGAGCTGCTGTCGGGCGGCGCGGCCGAGCGCGACGGGCTGCGCCAGGGCGACCTGGTGCTGGCGATGGGCGCCGACGAGATCGTGGACGCGCAGCAGCTGCGCGAGCGCATCCGCACCGCCATCGGCGCGGACGGGGGGCGCACGGAGGCTTGGCGCATCGAGCGCGACGGGCGCGTGCTGACCCTGGATGTGACGCCCGACGTGCGGGAGGAGGGCGGCCAGCGCATCGGCCGCATCGGCGCCTACGTCGGCGCGCCGCCGGAAATGGTCACCGTGCGGCAGGGCCCGGTGGACGGCCTCTGGCGCGGAGCGGTCAAGACCTGGGAGGTCTCGGCGCTGACGGTGCGCATGATGGGCAAGATGCTGATCGGCGAAGCCTCGATCCGCAACATCAGCGGCCCGCTGACCATCGCCGACTATGCCGGCAAGTCCGCCAGCCTGGGACTGACCCAGTACCTGGTGTTCCTCGCCCTCATCAGTGTGAGCCTGGGTGTGCTCAACCTGATGCCTTTGCCGGTCCTCGATGGGGGGCACCTGATGTATTATCTTTGGGAGGCCCTGACCGGCAAGGGCGTCTCCGACGCCTGGATGGAGCGGCTGCAGCGCGGAGGCGTTGCTCTGCTGCTGGTCATGATGTCGATCGCGCTGTTCAACGACGTGAATCGGCTCTTTGGTTAACTCTTCTGCCGGCCCTGTCGCGCGCCGGATCACTTCACAGATGAACAAACACATCAGTCGCTTTCGCCTGCGCAGCATGGCAGCGGTGGTTGCCAGCGCGCTGGCGGCGACCGCAGCCTGGGCCGTCGAGCCCTTCACCGTGCGCGACATCCGCGTCGAAGGCCTGCAGCGCGTCGAGCCAGGCACGGTCTTCGCGTCGATCCCGCTGCGGGTGGGCGACACCTACACGGACGACCGCGGTTCGGCAGCCATCCGTGCGCTGTTCGACCTGGGCCTGTTCAAGGACGTGCGCATCGACGTGAACGGCAACGTGCTGGTGGTCATCGTGGAGGAGCGCCCCACCATCGCCGACGTCGACTTCGCGGGCACCAAGGAGTTCGACAAGGACAATCTGAAGAAGGCGCTGCGCGACGTCGGCCTGGCCGACGGGCGGCCCTACGACAAGGCGCTGGCCGACCGCGCCGAGCAGGAGCTCAAGCGCCAGTACATCACGCGCAGCCTGTACAACGTCGAGGTCACGACGACCGTCACGCCCATCGAGCGCAACCGCGTCAACCTGACCTTCACCGTCACCGAGGGCGAGCCGGCGCGCATCAAGGACATCCGCATCGTCGGCAACCAGGCCTTCAGCGAATCGACCCTGCTGGACCTGTTCGACCAGGACACCGGCGGCTGGCTGGCCTGGTACACCAAGTCCAACCAGTATTCGCGCGCCAAGCTCAACGCCGACCTGGAGGCGCTGCGCTCGCACTACATCACGCGCGGCTACATGGACTTCCGCATCGACTCCACGCAGGTCGCTATCTCGCCCGACCGGCAGGACCTGTCGATCACCGTCAACGTCACCGAGGGGCCGAAGTACGTGGTCTCCGGCGTGCGGCTGGAAGGCAACTATCTGGGCCGCGAGGACGAGTTCAAGACGCTGGTGAAGATCCAGCCCGGCGAGCCCTACAACGGCGACCAGGTGACGGAGACCACCAAGGCCTTCAGCGACTACTTCGCCAGCTTCGGTTACGCCTTCGCGCGCGTGCAGACGCGCCCCGAGATCGATCGCCAGAACAGCCGCGTGGCGCTGGTGCTGCAGGCCGAGCCCTCCCGCCGCGTGTACGTGCGCCGCGTGAACGTCGCCGGCAACAACAAGACGCGCGACGAGGTCATCCGCCGCGAGTTCCGCCAGTTCGAGGCCTCGTGGTACGACGGCGACCGCATCAAGCTCTCGCGCGAGCGCGTCGACCGCCTGGGCTACTTCACCGAGGTCAACGTCGAGACCACCGAGGTGCCCGGCACGCCCGACCAGGTGGACCTGACGGTGGCCGTGGTCGAGAAGCCCACCGGCACCCTGCAACTGGGCGCGGGCTTCTCCAGTGCCGACAAGGTGTCGTTCAACTTCGGCATCACGCAGGAGAACGTGTTCGGCTCGGGCAACTACCTGGGCTTCAACGTCAACACCAGCAAGTACAACCGCACGATCTCGCTGACCACGACCGATCCGTACTTCACCAAGGACGGCATCTCGCGCACGCTGAGCATCTTCCACCAGCGCACCACGCCGTACTACTCTGCCGACGGCGACTACACGCTGACCAGCGAAGGCGGGGCGATCCGCTTCGGCGTGCCGTTCAGCGAAGTCGACACGGTGTTCTTCGGCGTGGGCATCGAGCGGTTCAAGTTCCAGCCGCGCTCGTCGACCTTCCTGACGATGTCGCAGTGGTACGACCTGCTGGGCATGTCCAACTACGCCGAATATTTCCGCCTGCTCTACCTGAACAGCGTGCCCAACGCGTACCTGCGCTACTTCGGCTGCGAATACGGCGGCGTGAACCTGGCGCTCAACTGCTCGCGCGATTCGGTGTGGGGCATCCCGCTGACGGTGGGCTGGTCGCGCGACGACCGCGACAGCGCCCTGGTGCCCACCCGCGGCCGCCTGCAGCGCGCCAACCTGGAAGTCGGCGTGGGCGGTGACTACAAGTACGCCAAGGCGAGCTACCAATACCAGCAGTACATCCCGCTGTCGAAGCAGTACACGCTGGCGCTGAACGGCGAGATCGGCGCGGCCAAGGCCTTCGGCGGCAAGGACTACCCGATCTTCAAGAACTTCTACGCCGGCGGCCTGGGTTCGATCCGGGGCTTCGAGCAGAACTCGCTGGGTCCGCGCGACTCCATCACGCAGGCGTCGCTGGGCGGCACCAAGAAGGCCGTGTTCAACATCGAGCTGTCCTCGCCCTTCCCGGGCGCGGGCAACGACCGCACGCTGCGCATGTACACCTTCCTGGACGTGGGCAACGTGTTCGGCGACAAGGAGTGCCGCATCGCCGATACCCAGGCCCAGTGCGACCAGCGCTACAAGGCCGAGCGCAAGTGGCGCGCCTCGGCCGGCGTGGGCATCAGCTGGATCTCCCCGCTGGGGCCGCTGCGCCTGGCCTACGCCGTGCCGCTGCGCAAGCAGGACGAGGTGGTGGACCCCAACAACCCCTTCCTGCCGCTGATCCCGGGCGACCGGGTGCAACGTATCCAATTCCAGATCGGAACCTCTTTCTGATGAAGACCATTTCCCGTTGGGCCGGCGCGCTGGTGGTGGCGTGCGCGAGCCTTGCCCCCCTTGCCGCGGCCCACGCCCAGGAGGCGTTCCGTTTCGGCGTGGTCAACCCGGATCGCGTGATGCGCGAGGCGCCGGCCGCCAAGGCGGCGCAGGCGCGGCTCGAGCAGGAGTTCCTCAAGCGCGAGAAGGACCTCAAGGACCAGGAAGAGGCGCTGAAAACCGCCTCCGACAAGTTCGAGCGCGACGCGCCCACGCTGCCCGAATCCCAGCGCGGGGCGCGCCAGCGGCAGCTGATCGACCAGGACCGCGACTTCCAGCGCAAGCGCCGCGAGTTCCAGGAGGACCTGAACCTGCGCCGCAGCGAGGAACTGCAGAAGGTCTACGAAAGCGCCCAGCGCGCCATCAAGCAGGTGGCCGAGGCCGAGAAGTACGACGTGATCCTGCAGGACGCGGTGTACGTCAATCCCAAGCACGACATCACCGACAAGGTGATCCGGGCGCTCAACGCGCCGCAGGCCGGCAACGGCGGCGGCAAGTGATGCGCGGGCGGCGTGGCGCTGCGGCTGGATGAGATCGTCGCCGCCCTGGGCGGCGAACTGAACGGCGACGGTGCGCGCCTCGTCGAGCGTCTGGCGCCGCTGGCCGCGGCCGGGCCCGACGCGCTGAGCTTCCTCAGCCACCCGAAGTACCGCAAGGAGCTGGCCGCTTCCCGGGCCGGCTGCGTCATCGTCGCGCCGGCCATGCGCGATGCGGCGGCGCAGCGCGGCGACTGCATCGTCGCGGACGACCCCTACCTGTACTTCGCCCGTCTGACGCAGTTGTGGAAGGCCCGGCACGGCCGGCCGCCGCGGCCGGGCGTCCATCCGAGCGCCGTCGTGGAGGAGGGCGCTCAGGTCGATCCCAGCGCCTCCATCGGCGCGCTGTGCGTGGTCGAGCGCGGCGCGCGCATCGGCGCCGGCACCGTGCTCAAGTCGCGCGTGACGGTGGGCGAGGACTGCGTCGTCGGCGAGCGCTGCCTGCTGCATCCCGGCGTGGTGATCGGCGCCGACGGCTTCGGCCTGGCGCCGCACCAGGGCGCCTGGGTGAAGATGGAGCAGCTCGGCGCGGTGCGCATCGGCGACGACGTGGAGATCGGCGCCAACACCTGCATCGACCGCGGCGCGCTGGAAGACACTGTGATCGAGGACGGCGTCAAGCTCGACAACCTGATCCAGATCGGCCACAACGTGCGCGTCGGCCGCCACACGGCGATGGCCGGCTGCGTGGGCGTGGCCGGCAGCGCCGACATCGGCGCCGGCTGCACCATCGGCGGCGGCGCGATCGTGCTGGGCCACCTGAAGCTGGCCGACGGCGTGCACATCTCGGCCGCCTCGGTGGTCACGCGCTCGATCCTCAAGCCGGGCCAGTACACCGGCATGTTCCCCATCGACGACAATGCGGCGTGGGAGAGGAACGCAGCCACGCTCCGGCAACTGCACACCCTCAGAGACCGAATCAAGGCCCTCGAGAAATCGGCGGGCGCGAACGACGCTGCACCATGACGACCACCACGCTGGACATCCACCAGATCCTCAAGCTCCTGCCGCACCGCTACCCGTTCCTGCTGGTGGACCGCGTGCTGGACATGGAGAAGGGCAAGCGCATCACGGCCTTGAAGAACGTGACGATGAACGAGCCCTTCTTCAACGGCCACTTCCCGCACCGGCCGGTGATGCCGGGCGTGCTGATGCTGGAGGCGATGGCGCAGGCGGCGGCGCTGCTGTCCTTCAAGTCGCTGGACATCGTGCCCGACGAGAACACCGTCTACTACTTCGCCGCCATCGACGGCGCCCGCTTCAAGCGGCCGGTGGAGCCGGGCGACCAGCTCACGCTGGAGGTGGAGATCGACCGCATGAAGGCCGGCATCTCCAAGTTCCGCGGGCGCGCCCGGGTGGGGGACGAACTGGCCTGCGAGGCGGAGCTGATGTGCGCGATGCGGCGCATCGACAGCCGGTGACCGCAGGCGCATGACGCGGATCCATCCCACGGCCCTGGTCGATCCGGGCGCCGAGCTCGATGCCTCGGTGCAGGTCGGGCCCTATGCCGTCATCGGCCCCAGGGTGCGCATCGGCGCGGGTTCGAGCGTGGGCGCACATTGCGTGATCGAAGGGCGCACCACCATCGGGCGCGACAACCGCATCTTCCAGTTCGCGTCGCTGGGCGCGGTGCCGCAGGACAAAAAGCATGCCGGCGAGGACACCGAACTGGTGATCGGCGACCGCAACGTCGTGCGCGAGTTCTGCACCTTCAACCTCGGCACCGTGCAGGACGCCGGCGCCACCCGCATCGGTGACGACAACTGGATCATGGCCTACGTGCACATCGCGCACGACTGCCAGGTGGGCAACCAGACGACGATGGCCAACAACACCACCCTGGCCGGCCACGTGCAGGTGGGCGACTGGGCCACCATCGGCGGCCTGACGGGCGTGCTGCAGCGCATGCGCATCGGCGCGCACGCGATGGTCGGTTTCGCCAGCCACGTCAACAAGGACGTGCCGCCCTTCATGACGGTGGACGGCCATCCGCTGGCGGTGCGCGGGGTCAACCTGGTGGGCCTGCGCCGGCGCGACTTCTCCGCCGCCCGGCTGGCGGCGATCCGCGAGATGCACAAGCTGCTGTACCGCCAGGGCCTCACGCTCGACGAGGCGCGCGCCGGCATCCGCGGGCTGGCGCAGGCCACACCGGAGGCCGCAGACGACGTGGCGCTGATGGACGGCTTCCTCGGCAGCAGCGTCGGCGGCATCGCGCGCTGATGGCCGGCCAGGAGGCGCGTCGTTTCGCCCTGGTCGCCGGCGAGGCCTCCGGCGACCTGCTCGCAGGGCTGCTGCTCGACGGCCTCAAGGCGCGCTGGCCCGGCATGCAGGCCGCGGGCATCGGCGGGCCGCAGATGCTGGCCCGCGGCTTCGAGAGCTGGTGGCCGCAGGAAAAGCTGGCCGTGCGCGGCTACATCGAGGTGCTGCGCCACTATGCCGAGATCGCCGGCATCCGCCGCAAGCTCAAGGCGCGCCTGCTGCAGGCGTGGCCGCCGCTGTTCATCGGCGTGGATGCGCCCGACTTCAACCTCGAACTCGAGGCCGCGCTGCGCAGCCGCGGCATGAAGACGGTGCACTTCGTCTGCCCGTCGATCTGGGCCTGGCGTCCGGAGCGCATCGAGAAGATCCGCGCCGCGGCCGACCACGTGCTGTGCATCTTCCCCTTCGAGCCGGCACTGCTGGAGGGGCAGGGCGTGCAGGCCAGCTACGTCGGTCACCCGCTGGCCAACGTGATCCCGATGCAGCCCGACCGCCCTGCCGCGCGCCGGGCGCTGGGTCTGCCGGAGGAGGGCACGGTGGTCGCGCTGCTGCCGGGCAGCCGGCGTTCCGAGCTGCGCTACCTGGCGTCCCGCTTCTTCGAAGCCGCCGCGCTGATGCACCGGGCGCGTCCGGACATCCAGTTCGTCATGCCCGCGATCCCCAGCCTGCGCGACGAGGCGCAGCAGATGCTGGCCGCCAGCGGCATGGCCGGCCGGGTGCGGCTGGTGGGCGGCCAGTCGCATGCGGTGCTCGCCGCCTGCGACGCGACGCTCATCGCCAGCGGCACGGCGACGCTGGAGGCGGCCCTCTTCAAGCGGCCGATGGTCATCGCCTACAACATGAACCGCATGTCGTGGCGGCTGATGCGCCGCCAGCAGCTGCAGCCCTGGGTCGGCCTGCCGAACATCCTGTGCAACGAGTTCGTGGTGCCCGAGCTGCTGCAGGACGCCGCCACGCCCGAGGCGCTGGCGGAAGCCACGCTGGCATGGCTCCAGTCGCCCGGCGAGGTGCGGGCGCTGGAGAGACAATTCACCGCCATGCACGAGCAATTGCGCCGCGACACGCCCACCCTGTGCGCCGATGCGATCCAGAAGGTTCTTGAAGGCTGAACAGACCCGGCTCCCCTGGGACGCGCCCGGCCTGGTCGCCGGCGTGGACGAGGCCGGCCGCGGCCCGCTGGCCGGCCCGGTGGTGGCGGCGGCGGTGATCCTCGACGACCAGCGCCCGATCAAGGGCCTGGCCGATTCCAAGGTGCTGACGGCGCTGCAGCGCGAGCGGCTGCACGAGGAAATCCTGGCCAAGGCCCTGTGCTGCTCCGTCGCGCAGGCCAGCGTGCAGGAGATCGACACCCACAACATCCTGCAGGCCACGATGCTGGCCATGCGCCGGGCGGTCGACGGCCTGCGCCTGAGGCCGGTGAAGGTGCTGGTGGACGGCAACCGGCTGCCGCCGCTGGACGTGCTGGCCGAGGCGGTGGTCAAGGGCGACGCGCTGGTCAAGGCCATCTCCGCCGCCTCCATCCTGGCCAAGGTGCATCGCGACCGGCTGTGCCGGCAACTGGACGAGGAATTTCCGCACTACGGCTTCGCGGCCCACAAGGGCTACGGCACGCCCGAGCACCTGGAGGCGCTGCGGCGCCACGGCGCCTGCGCGCACCACCGGCGCTCCTTCTCGCCGGTGGCCGAGGCACTGGCCCGCGGGCCGGCGGCGGAGGCGGGCGTCACGGTCGTCGTGCAGGCCGAGGTGGCGGCGGTCACGCTGGTGCGGGCCGCGCCATGACCGCCCCGGATCCGGTCCACATCGAATCGGCGGCCAATCCGCTGCTCAAGGAACTGCGGCGCCTGCTGCGCGACCCCGGCGCCTACCGCCGCACCGGCCGGGTCTGGGTCGAGGGCGATCACTTGTGCCGGGCCGCCCTGCAGCGCGGCGTCCGGCCGGCGGCGGCGTTGTTCGCTGCGTCGTGCTGGGCGGCGCAGCAGGGGAAGTGGGCGGGGGCCGCTGCCCGGACGATGGTGGTCGACGACGCGCTCTGGCCGGCGCTGAGCACGCTGGAGTCGCCGGCCCCGATGGGCTTCGTGATCGACCTGCCGCCCGCGCCCTTGCCGCAGGCCGGCATCGCCACGGTGGTGCTTGACCGCGTGCAGGACGCCGGCAACGTCGGCTCCATCCTGCGCAGCGCGGCGGCCTTCGGCTTCGGCCAGGTGCTGGCCCTGAAGGGCACGGCGGCGCTGTGGAGCCCGAAGGTGCTGCGCGCCGGCATGGGCGCGCATTTCGGGCTGCGGCTGGTCGAGGGCGCCTCGGCGACCGACGTGGCGGCGCTGGGCGTGCCGGCCGTGGCCACCAGTTCGCACCAGGGACAGTGGCTGCACGCCGCGCGGCTGCCCCATCCCTGCGCCTGGCTGATGGGCCACGAGGGGCAGGGCGTGGGCGATGAACTCCAGGCGCTGGCGGCGGCGCACGTCCGCATCGCCCAGCCGGGCGGGGAGGAGTCGCTGAACGTGGCGGCGGCGGCGGCGATCTGCCTGCACGCGAGCGCGGCGCAAGCCCTGAATTCGCCCGGGTGAAGGAGCCCGCGGGCTATAATCAAGGGCTTTCCCGCACACACCCTGCCCACAGCGCGCTCATTGCGTTAGTAGCCTACTCATTCGACGAAAGCCGCAACCCCTCGCCTGACCGCCAGGCACCTTGGGTTCGCTTTGGGCGTCATCCAGTTTCGGAGAACCCAGTGCTTTTGTCCCTCCAGGGCACCTTCCCCCGCGCCATCCTGGCGCTTGCCGACGGCACGGTCTTCCTCGGTACCTCCATCGGCGCGGCCGGCACCACCGTCGGCGAAGTGGTGTTCAACACCGCCATCACCGGCTACCAGGAAATCCTGACCGACCCGAGCTACCTCCAGCAGATCGTCACGCTGACCTATCCGCACATCGGCAACTACGGCGTCAACCTCGAGGACGTCGAGGCGGACAAGGTCCAGGCGGCCGGGCTGATCGTCAAGGACCTGCCGCTCATCGCCTCCAACTTCCGCAAGACGGCCACGCTCAGCGAGTACCTGGCCGCCAACGGCACGGTCGCCATCGCCGGCGTCGACACGCGCAAGCTGACGCGCCACCTGCGCACGAACGGCGCGCAGAACGGCGCCATCGTCGGCCTGGCCGCGGGCGAGCAGCCTACCCGGGCGCGCATCGACCAAGCCATCGCCGCTGCCAAGGCCGCGCCTTCCATGGCGGGCCTGGACCTGGCCAAGGTGGTGTCCACCCGGCAGGCCTACGAGTGGACCGAGACGGAGTGGAAGCTGGGCGCCGGCTACGGCGTGCAGATCACGCCGCGCTTCCATGTCGTGGCCTACGACTTCGGCGTGAAGCGCAACATCCTGCGCATGCTGGCCCAGCGCGGCGCCCGCATCACCGTGGTGCCGGCCCAGACGCCGGCGGCCGACGTGCTCCGGCTCAAGCCGGACGGCGTGTTCCTGTCCAACGGCCCCGGCGACCCGGAGCCCTGCGACTACGCCATCGCGGCCACCCGCACGCTGGTGGACACCGGCATCCCGGTGTTCGGCATCTGCCTGGGCCACCAGATCATGGCGCTGGCGGCGGGCGCGCAGACCTTCAAGATGGTCCACACCCACCACGGCGCCAACCATCCGGTCAAGGACCTGGACACCGGCCGCGTCAGCATCACCAGCCAGAACCACGGCTTCGCGGTGCACATGGAATCGCTGCCGGCGACGCTGCGCGCCACGCACGTGAGCCTGTTCGACGGCACGCTGCAGGGCCTGGAGTTCAAGGACAAGCCGGCCTTCTGCTTCCAGGGCCACCCGGAGGCCTCGCCCGGCCCGCACGACATCGGCTACCTGTTCGACCGCTTCGTCGCGCTCATCGAGAAACACAAGGCAGAACAACAACACAAGGCGGAGGCGGTGAATGCCTAAGCGCACAGACATCCAGAGCATCCTCATCATCGGTGCCGGCCCCATCGTCATCGGCCAGGCCTGCGAGTTCGACTACTCCGGCGTGCAGGCCTGCAAGGCGCTGCGCGAGGAGGGCTACAAGGTCATCCTGATCAACAGCAACCCCGCGACGATCATGACCGACCCGGCCACGGCCGACGTCACCTACATCGAGCCGATCACCTGGCCCACGGTCGAGAAGATCATCGCCAAGGAGCGGCCCGACGCGATCCTGCCCACCATGGGCGGCCAGACGGCACTGAACTGCGCGCTCGACCTGTGGCGCAATGGCGTGCTCGACAAGTACAAGGTCGAGCTGATCGGCGCCACGCCCGAGGCCATCGACAAGGCCGAGGACCGCCTGAAGTTCAAGGACGCGATGACCAAGATCGGCCTGGGCTCTGCGCGCTCGGGCATCGCGCACTCGATGGACGAGGCCTGGGCCGTGCAGAAGAACGTCGGTTTCCCGACGGTCATCCGCCCCAGCTTCACGCTGGGCGGCACCGGCGGCGGCATCGCCTACAACCCGGAGGAGTTCGAGGTCATCTGCAAGCGCGGCCTGGAGGCCTCGCCCACCAACGAACTGCTGATCGAGGAATCGCTGCTCGGCTGGAAGGAGTACGAGATGGAAGTGGTCCGCGACAAGGCGGACAACTGCATCATCGTCTGCTCGATCGAGAACCTGGACCCGATGGGCGTGCACACCGGCGACTCGATCACGGTGGCGCCGGCGCAGACGCTCACCGACAAGGAATACCAGATCATGCGCAACGCCTCGCTGGCGGTGCTGCGCGAGATCGGCGTCGACACCGGCGGCTCCAACGTGCAGTTCTCGGTCAACCCGAAGGACGGCCGGATGATCGTTATCGAGATGAACCCGCGCGTGTCGCGCTCGTCGGCGCTGGCTTCCAAGGCCACCGGCTTCCCGATCGCCAAGGTGGCGGCCAAGCTGGCGGTGGGCTACACGCTCGACGAGCTGCGCAACGAGATCACCGGCGGCGCCACACCGGCGAGCTTCGAGCCCAGCATCGACTACGTCGTCACCAAGATCCCGCGCTTCGCCTTCGAGAAGTTCCCGGCCGCGGATTCGCGCCTGACCACGCAGATGAAGTCGGTGGGCGAGGTGATGGCCATGGGCCGCACCTTCCAGGAAAGCTTCCAGAAGGCCCTGCGCGGCCTGGAAGTCGGCGTGGACGGCATGAACGAGAAGACCCAGGACCGCGAGGTGCTGGAGAAGGAACTGGGCGAGCCCGGCCCCGAGCGCATCTGGTACGTGGGCGACGCCTTCGCCCAGGGCCTGACGGTGGACGAGGTGTTCGACCTGACCAAGATCGACCGCTGGTTCCTGGTGCAGATCGAGGAGATCGTGAAGATCGAGCTCGAGCTGGAAACGAAGACGCTCGACGACATCGACGCCGACACGCTGCGCCTGCTCAAGCAGAAGGGGTTTTCCGACCGCCGCCTGGCCAGGCAGCTCAAGACCACCGACACGGCGGTGCGCGAGAAGCGCCGCGCCCTGGGCGTGCGTCCGGTCTACAAGCGCGTCGACACCTGCGCGGCCGAGTTCGCCACCAACACCGCCTACATGTACTCCACCTACGACGAGGAGTGCGAGGCCGAACCGACCGCGAAGAAGAAGATCATGGTGCTCGGCGGCGGCCCCAACCGCATCGGCCAGGGCATCGAGTTCGACTACTGCTGCGTGCACGCCGCGCTGGCGATGCGCGAGGACGGCTACGAGACCATCATGGTCAACTGCAACCCGGAGACCGTCTCGACCGACTACGACACCTCCGACCGCCTGTACTTCGAGCCGCTGACGCTGGAGGACGTGCTGGAGATCGTCGACAAGGAGAAGCCGACCGGCGTGATCGTGCAGTACGGCGGCCAGACGCCGCTGAAGCTGGCGCTCGACCTGGAGGCCAACGGCGTGCCGATCATCGGCACCAGCCCCGACATGATCGACGCGGCGGAGGACCGCGAGCGCTTCCAGAAGCTGCTCAACGATCTGGGCCTGCGCCAGCCGCCCAACGCCACCGCCCGCACCGAGGCCGAGGCGCTGGAGAAGGCCGCCGCCCTGGGCTACCCGCTGGTGGTGCGTCCGAGCTACGTGCTGGGCGGCCGCGCCATGGAGATCGTGCACGAGCAGCGCGACCTGGAGCGCTACATGCGCGAGGCCGTCAAGGTGAGCAACGATTCGCCGGTGCTGCTCGACCGCTTCCTCAACGACGCGGTGGAATGCGACGTGGACTGCATCCGCGACGCCGAGGGCCAGGTGCTGATCGGCGGCGTGATGGAGCACATCGAGCAGGCCGGCGTGCACTCGGGCGACTCCGCCTGCTCGCTGCCGCCCTACAGCCTGAAGGCCGAGACGGTGGCCGAACTGAAGCGCCAGAGCGCCGCGATGGCCAAGGCGCTGAACGTGGTCGGCCTGATGAACGTGCAGTTCGCCATCCAGGAAAAGGATGGGCAGGACGTGATCTACGTGCTGGAGGTCAACCCGCGCGCCTCGCGCACCGTGCCCTACGTCAGCAAGGCCACCGGCGTGCAGCTGGCCAAGGTGGCTGCGCGCTGCATGGCCGGCCAGTCGCTGGCCGCGCAGGGCGTCACCAAGGAAGTGACGCCGCCGTACTTCAGCGTCAAGGAGGCGGTGTTCCCCTTCGTCAAGTTCCCCGGCGTGGACACCATCCTCGGCCCCGAGATGAAGTCCACAGGCGAGGTGATGGGCGTGGGCAAGACCTTCGGCGAGGCCTTCGTCAAGAGCCAGCTCGGCGCCGGCACCATCCTGCCGAAGTCGGGCAAGGTCTTCATCTCGGTGAAGAACAACGACAAGGCCCGCGCCGTCGAGTGCGCGCGCGGCCTGGTCAAGCTGGGCTTCGAACTGATCGCCACCAAGGGCACGGCCGCGGCCATCCAGGCGGCGGGCCTGCCGTGCGCGGTGGTCAACAAGGTGACCGAAGGCCGTCCGCACATCGTGGACATGCTCAAGAACAACGAGATCGCCCTGGTCATCAACACCGTGGAAGAGCGCCGCAACGCGATCGCCGACTCGCGCGCCATCCGCACCTCGGCGCTGCTGGCGCGGGTGACGACCATCACCACCATCTTCGGCGCCGAGGCGGCGGTGGAGGGCATGCAGGACATGAACGACCTGGGCGTGATCTCCGTCCAGGAGATGCACGCCGAACTCGCGGCCTGAGGCCGCTGCCGCCGGCCGCTTGATGCGGCCGGCCGGCGCGGCATAATGGACCCAACTCGACACCGCCAGGCGGCAACGCCCGGCGGTTTTGCTTTTGATGACGGCCTGCCGCCCTGCCTGTCAGGCGGCGCGGGCCTGCCAACGACGGAGATTGCCGACATGGCCACGACCCTTCCCATCACCAAGCGCGGCGCCGAGAAGCTGCGTGAGGAACTGCACCGCCTCAAGACGGTGGAGCGTCCGGCGGTGATCAACGCCATCGCCGAGGCGCGCGCCCAGGGCGACCTGAGCGAGAACGCCGACTACGACGCGGCCAAGGACCGCCAGGGCTTCATCGAGGGCCGCATCCAGGAGATCGAAGGCAAGCTGTCGGTGGCGCAGGTCATCGACCCGAGCGAACTCGACGCCGGCGGCAAGGTGGTCTTCGGCGCCACCGTGGAATTGGAAGAGGAAAGCTCCGGCGAGGCGGTGAAATACCAGATCGTCGGCGAGGACGAGGCCGACCTGAAGCAGGGCCTGATCAACGTCTCCAGCCCGATCGCCCGCGCGCTGATCGGCAAGGAGGAGGGCGACACCGCCGTGGTGCAGGCGCCCGGCGGCGAGAAGCGCTACGAGATCGTCGCCGTCAGCTACCAGTGAAGCAGCGCGCCGCCCTGCTCGCCGCGGCCCTGTGGTGGGGCAGCCTGACGGCCATCGGCTTCCTGGTGGTGCCGATGCTGTTCGCCCACCTGGCCACGCCGGCCATGGCCGGCCAGATGGCGGCGAGGCTGTTCACGGCGCAGAGCTGGGTCTCGGTGGGCTGCGTGCTGGTGCTGCTGCTCGTCACCACGCGGCGCGATGCGGGGCCCGGCGCTTCGGCGCCGCCGGGGCTGATGCTCCTGCTGGCCGGGCTGCTGCTGGCGCTGCTGCTCGAATACGGCGTCGCCCCGCGCATCGTGGCCCGCGAGAACCTGCGGCTGTGGCACGGCGTGGGCAGCGGGATGTATCTTCTGCAATGGCTGTGCGCCGGCGCCTTCCTCTGGCGCCTCGGCCGGCCGCGAGGATGAGCATGGAATCGCAGATCATCGAGATCGACGCCGACCAGTGGCAGGGTGTGGCCGGCCGGCCGGAGTGGACGGCGGGGCTGGAAGCGGGCAAGGTGCTGTTCTTCCCGCGCCTGCGCTTCGAGTTCCTGCCCGAGGAAAAGGCCTTCCTGCGGCCGGACATCCGCGACCCCAAGTCGCGCAACATCAGCCTGAACGTCGATGGCGCCCTGAAGGGCGCCGCCGGCGACGCGGCCACCCAGGCGGCGCTGGCGCGGATGATCGGGCGTTTCCGCGAGCAGGCGAACGCGCTCATCGCGGGCCTGCTGCCGCACTACGTGCCCGCGCTGCGGCCGGCGCCCACCAGCTACCGGCCCTCGCAGGTGGAGACGCGCAGCCAGTCCTGGCGCGCCGACGACCGGCGGCTGCACGTCGATTCCTTTCCCTCGCGGCCGAACTACGGCGGTATGCGTCCGGCGAAGTCACCTTGACCGCCAGTGCGTCGCCGGTGACAGCCCTCAAGCGGAAGGCGACCAGCGGTGCGGCAGCAGTTCGTCGATGCGGCTGGCCGGGTGGGCCGGCAGTCGTTCCAGCACGTCCTTGAGGTACGCATAGGGCTCGTGCCCGTTGATGCGCGCCGAGTGCAGCAGGCTCATGATCGCTGCTGCGCGCTTGCCCGCGCGCAGGCTGCCGGCGAACAACCAGTTCGACCTTCCGAGGGCGATGGGCCTGATGTGGTTCTCCACCCAGTTGTTCGAGATCGGCACGTCGCCGTCG
>NZ_JQKD01000031.1 GCF_000745855.1 Xenophilus azovorans DSM 13620 | reverse complement strand
TCTTGTTCATCCCTGCCGTCCCTGAAATCACGCTGCCCGATCGACGCCAACAGGCAACGATCAGGAAACAAAAGGTGTTTCAGGAAGATTCTCGGCGACAACAGCTTCATCAGCGAGGCATTTGTTCACACAGCCAGCACGGCCTCCCTTCCTTCAATTCAGTGGTGTAGGTCGTTGGTATTGCATGATCAAATCGAAAGCAGCCGCAATGTCAATAAACGTTTCTTAACGCATGGGTCAGCGCCCGGTGCCGAGCTGCCTCGATCGGCGCAACTGGCGCTTGCGTTCCGCGATCGCCAGTTGCAGCGCCTGATCGTCACCGTACTTGCGGATCGAGAACAACTTGCGCTGCTCGACGCCCCCGATCCTCGTACGGGCGACCCACGCCCGAGGCCGGCCCTCGCGGTCGAGCAGGCAGCCCACGCCTGCAAAGCCCGTCTTGATGTGCTTGCTCGACATCTCGGTCGGAACATCCGACGGACTGGGCAGATCCGCAGGGACGTCCAGCGCGATGGGCGATGGCTCCCTTCGATGGCGCTGTACCAGCGCTGCGGCATCTCCCTTCAAGGCGCCCAGAAAAACAGTGTCGCGCATCAGTTCAAGCTGGCGCGCCCGCTCGGCCATGGCCATCTGCCGCGCCTGGCGGCCGTAGCGGCCGACGCTGAACGACTTTTGTAGCAGCTTGCCCGCGACCAGAGTGTGCGCGGTCCACAACAACGGCTTGCCGCTCGCATCGCGCCGACAGAAGATGCCGGGGATGCCTTTGGAGTCCCGCCGCGGGCGCTGCGCCGCATCGCGTCGGGGCTGCGGCGGCAGCGCCGTGATGAGTTCATCGCGCCAGGCCCTGGCCATGCGCAGCGCTTGTCGTTCGCCTCCGTGGGTGGAAAAAAGGAAGGCCTTGCGATGCCGTTTACCGCGCCGCGTGAGATCCACAACGACGCGATCCCCCTGCCGATACACACCATAGTCCTGCGCAGACTTGGGGCGGCGATCAGGCCAGGCCTTGCTTCGCACGGTCTTCAAGAAGGCCGGCGCCCCGCTAGCCCGGCGCGCCGGCGCAGCTCGGCCATGAAGCGCTCGCGCTCGCGCGGCGACACGAGCACGAAGCCGCGCTCCAGCGTGATCTTCACGCGCCGCAGCGACAGCGCCGACGCCGAGAGCGGGTTGCGGCTGGCCTGGACGCCGCGGATGCGCGCATAGGGCACGCGCTGACGGATCAGGCCGCAGCGCACCGCCAGGTGGTCCGCCTCCAGCGTGTAGCGGCAGGGCACGGTGAGCGCCAGCACCGCCGCCAGCGTGGCCGCGCCGATCGCCAGCGACAGCACGCTGCCCATGGCCAGGCCCTGCCACACGCACAGCCCCACGGCCAGCGCGATCACGGCGACCAGCCAGGCATCGACCCGCGAGGGGAAGACTTCGGCGGCGGTCATGCGATGGTTCAGAGGTCTTCAGGCCGCGAAGGAATGTCGCCCAGCGCCTCGTCGTTGCGCACGTCGCCGGCGGCCTTGAGCACGTCGATCGACAGGCCGCGCTCCTGGCTGGCGAAGCCGCTGGCGATGCCCTCGAACACGTTGGCCAGCGCCGCGTCGCCCTCGCCCTTGGCCGCGATGCTGAGGTTGAGCACCCGTGCGGCCATCTGCCGGTAGCTCACGGCGCCGGCGCGCTCCAGCACGGCGACCAGGTCCAGGTACAGCGCCAGTTGCATGTCGAAGACCATCTTCGGCGTCGGCTCGAAGCCGTCCAGGCCGTCGGCGGCGCCGTGCTGGGGGTGGTTGTCGCTCATGCAGATCTCCCGTGTGTGGCTAGAGGTCGGATGGGGTGTCGTGGCGCCTCATCGGCGCGGGTGGCGGCGCTGGCGCATCGCCTCGTACAGGCATACGCCGCTGGCCACCGAGACGTTCAGGCTCTCCACGGCGCCGGCCATGGGGATGCTCACCAGTTCGTCGCAGGTCTTGCGCGTCAACTGGCGCATGCCCGGGCCCTCGGCGCCGAGCACCAGTGCCAGCGGGCGTGCGAGGTCGCAGTCGTACAGGGTGCCGGGCGCGTCGCCGCTGGTGCCCACGCACCAGATGTTGCGCTCCTTCAGCTCGTTCAGCGTGCGCGCCAGGTTGGTGACCATGAAGTAGGGCATGGTCTCGGCCGCGCCGCTGGCGACCTTGGCCACCGTGGCGTTGATGCCGGCGGCATGGTCCTTGGGCGCGATGACCGCGTGCGCGCCGGCGCCGTCGGCCACGCGCAGGCAGGCGCCGAGGTTGTGCGGGTCGGTCACGCCGTCGAGCACCAGCAGCAGCGGCATGGTGCCGGCGGCGTCGAGTCCGTCCAGCAGGTCGTCGAGCGAGAGCGCCTGCGCCACCGCCTCGACGCGCGCCGCCACGCCCTGGTGGCCGTGGCTGCCGGAGAGCTTCGCGAGGCGCAGCCCATCGGCCTCGATCAGGCGCACGCCCGCTTCCTGCGCGCGGGCGATGAACTGCTTCATGCGCGCATCGCGTCGGCTGGCGTCGAACAGCACCTCGATCACCGAGCCGGGCGCGGTCTTCAGCCGCACGCCGACGGCGTGGAAGCCGAAGATCACTTTGGGAGCAGAAGCCATATCGCTCGGGATTATCGAGGCTGGATGTGGCGGCCCCCGGTAGGAATCAGGCCAGAGGCAGCGTGCTGTCGGCCCGGCACAACTCGTCGTGCAGCGCCTGCACGGCAAGCGTCTCGAAGGTGGTGCTGCCGGTGGCGCCCACCGCGCCGACGAAGCGGCAGGCGGCGAAGCCGCCCGCGCGCGCCTCGTAGCGCGCGACCCAGGCCTGGCGCTCGGGCAGCCGCTGCGGCGCCACCGGCCACACGCCGGGGCGCGGGCGCAGGTGCTCGCCGATGCCGATGCGCCAGGGCTTGGCGCTCACGCGGGCGCGGAAGCAGTGCTGGTTGCGGCACATGCGCGCGTACACCGGGTCGGCGCCCAGCGCATGGAAGCAGTCCGCCACCGCCGCGTCGTCGGGCACGAAGCTGCGGTGCATGGCCAGCGCGCGCAGGCCCGCCGGCGTGCGGTACAGGCGCAGGTGCCAGTCGGGCCGCTGGACGATGAAGCGGTCGATGCGCGCGCGCACCGCCTGCAGCGGATCGTGCGCCGCCGCGGCCTGCGCTCTTTTCTTCTTCTCCGCGCGGACGAGCCACAGGCCCAGCGCCAGCACGAGCACGGCGGCTGCCAGGGCGGTGGTCCAGGCGCCGGTCGCCCAGCCCACCACGGCCCCGGCGGCCACCGCCGCGCCGAAGACGGCCAGCCCCGGTGCGCCCGCGGGCGCCTGGTCGTCGAAGTCCACGTCCACAAACAGCACCTCGGGCGTGTTCAGGCAGCGCGCACCGTAGCTGTTGCGGGTCACGACCGCGCTGCCGTGGCGTTCGACGATCTCCTCTCGGATCGGCAGGCCCTGGGCGCCGTCGTAGCCGACGCGGCGTTCGCGGCGCGCCAGCGGCTCGCCGGCCGCGATGCGGTCGAAGGCCTCCTGCGTGCGGGCATCGGCATGGGCCTGCGCCTCGGCTTGGCTGTCGTCGGACCAGCCGAAGCGCCGCACGGTGATCGAACGGCCGCCCACGCGGCGATGGATGCGGCCTTCGGCCCAGAACTGCGGGACGATCATCCGCGCAGCAGCATCCAGGCCAGCGCCAGCAGGCACGCGAGCACGACCGCCAGCGCCACCCAGCGCCCGGCGCCGCCGCCGCGCACGCGGCCGGGCTCGTGCATGGGGTCGAAGGTCGCGCCCTCGCTGGCCAGGCCGGGCACCGCGCCGCCGGGCTGCCCGCGCGCCGCGTCGACGAGGTCCTTCGCCTCCTTCAGCCCGAGGCCGGTGGCCTCGCGGGTGAGCTTGATCGCCTCGATGGTGCGACCCCGCTGCAATGCGGCCATGGCGCGGGGCGGCAGGCCCGCCGACGGCCGATGCGCGGACGGCGCGTCGAAGCCGTCGAAGGCGCCGAAGGCGCCGTCGAACGCATCATCGTCATCCGCCGCGCCTGGCCCGCCGTTGCCGTAGCGCTCCACCGCGTCCTTGGACTCCTTCAGCCCCAGGCCGGTGGCTTCGCGGGTGAGCTTGATGGCCTCGATCAGGTCGCCGCGCTGCAGGGCGGCGATGGCGGCGGGCGGCAGGGTCGGCATGGCGAAACTCCGGTGGGCGCGTCAGGGCGCGATGGATCCGATGGCCGCGCGCGCCGGGTCCGCGGGCACGGCGGCCTCGTCGAAGGCCGTGGTCTCGTTGGCCGCGACGCGGCCGGCCTCGATGGTGATGCGGCGCTCGCAGCGTGCGGCGATGCCGCGGTCGTGCGTCACCAGCACCAGCGTGGTGCCCTGCTCGCGGTTGAGCTCGAACATCAGCTGCATCACCTGCTCGCCGGTGGCGAAGTCCAGGCTGCCGGTGGGCTCGTCGGCCAGCAGCAGCTGCGGCTGCACGACGAAGGCGCGCGCCAGCGCCACGCGCTGCTGCTCGCCGCCCGAGAGCACCTTCGGGTAATGCCCGAGGCGCTGGCCCAGGCCGACGCGCGCCAGCATGTCGGCGGCGGCCTTGCGCGCGTCCCTGCGGCCGGCGGTCTCCAGCGGGAGCATCACGTTCTCCAGCGCGGTGTAGTTGGCCAGGAGCTGGAAACTCTGGAAGACGAAACCGATCTTCCTTCCGCGCAACGCCGCGCGCGCATCCTCGTCCAGGGCGAACAGGTCCTCGCCGCCGATGCGCACGGTGCCGCGGGTGGGCACGTCCAGCCCGGCGATGATGCCCAGCAGCGTGCTCTTGCCCGAGCCGGAGGCGCCGACGATGGCGGCGGTCTCCCGCGCGCCGAGGGTGAAATCGATGTCCCGCAGAATGTCCAGCGTGCCGGTGGAATCGGTGACGGACTTGAAGACGTGCTCGACGCTGACGATGGGCGGGCTGGACGGCATGAACAGAAGGCTTGGAAGGAAAGGACGCGCGTGACCGCGGCAACCATGAATCGACGTGACTTTAGCCTGCGCGCCGCGCAGGCGGCCGGCGTGCTCGCCGCCGGCGTGGGGTCTTGGCCCGCAATGGCTCAAGCCCAACAGCCGGCCGCCGGCACCGGAGCGGTGCGCCCGCTGGTGCTGGTGGTGGGCGACTCGCTCTCGGCCGAGTACGGCCTCAAGCGCGGCGAAGGCTGGGTGCCGCTGCTGCAGCAGCGCCTGGAAAAGGAGAAAGTGCGCGCCGGCGTGGTCAACGCCAGCATCAGCGGCGACACCACCGCCGGCGGCCGCGCCCGCCTGCCGGGCCTGCTGGCGCAGCACAGGCCCGACGTGGTGGTGCTGGAGCTGGGCGCCAACGACGCCCTGCGCGGCCTGCCGCTGGCCGGCACCGAGGACAACCTGCTGCAGATGACGCAGGCGGCCCAGAAGATCGGCGCCCGGGTGCTGCTGGTGGGCATCCAGGTGCCGCCCAACTACGGTGCCGACTACACCCGGCGCTTCGGCGAGATCTTCCCGCGCGTGGCCGAGAAGACGAAGGCGGCGCGGGTGCCCTTCCTGCTGGCCGGCGTGGCCGACGCGCCCGATGCCGCCAGCCTCTTCCAGGCCGACCGCATCCATCCCAACGCCGGCGCGCAGGCCCGCATGCTCGACAACGTCTGGCCCGAGCTGCGCAAGCTGCTGGCGAAGTAGCGCCAGGACAAAAAAGACCCCTCGGTCAACCGCTTCGCGTTTGCCCGATCCCCCGGGGGGATGCTTTTTTGTCTTGGGGCGGCCCGGCGACAAAAAAAAAAGCCGCCGCCGGCAGTGCCGGGGGCGGCCTTGTTTCTTGCGCTGCGGCCGGAGGGCGGCTCAGCCGTCCTTGGTCGGCTCGGAGGGGACGGTGGGCGGGTCGCGTTCCAGCGAGGCCACGTCGGTCTCCGGGTCGCCGGGCATCAGGCCCGGGCTGCTCGGCTGCAGCTTCCGCTCGGCCTTGGCGCGCAGCTTCTCCTCCTTTTTCTTCTTCTTGGCCAATTCCCGCTGGCGCTTCTCGAATCCGTAGTTGGGTGTGGCCATGTCGTTTCGCTCCTCTTCGACCTGCTGCGGCCCCTCCATGCGGAGGCCGCGCCGCGTCCCACTGTAAGCGATAACTCGCGCCGCGCACGCGCACCGCTCTCGGGGAATGCCTGGGTTTCAGGCCATCCGCGCCAGCGCCTGCGCCAGATCGGCGCGCAGGTCGTCCACGTCCTCCAGGCCGATGGAAAAGCGCACCAGCGTGCCCTTGTGCGGCCAGCGGCTGACGCTCGCGTCGCGCATCAGGCCGATGTCGTAGGGCACCACCAGGCTGACCGGACCGCCCCACGAGTAGCCCAGCCTGAACAGCGCCAGGCTGTCGCAGAAGCCGTCCACCGCCTCGGTGCCGAAGCGCTCGTCGAAGACGACGGAGAACAGGCCGGCCGCCAGGTTGCGCTCGCCGCACAGGGCCCGCCAGTGCGCGTGTCCGGGCGAGTCTTCCAGCGCCGGATGCAGCACCTGCGCCACTTCCTCGCGGCCTTCGAGCCAGCACGCCAGCTCGCGCGCGGCGCGGTCGTGCGCGGCGTAGCGCAGCGGCAGGCTGGGCAGCGAGCGCAGCAGCGACTCGACGTCGTTGGCACCGACGCCGAAGCCCAGCCGCATGTGGGTGAGCTTGAGCTTCAGGTGCAGCGCGTCGTCGCGCGTGACCACGCTGCCCATCAGCACGTCGCCGCCGCCGCTGGGGTACTTGGTGAGGGCATGCACCGACACGTCCGCGCCCAGCGCGAAGGGATCGAAGGCCAGGCCCGCGCCCCAGGTGTTGTCCAGCGCGGTGGTCACGCCACGCGCGCGGCAGGCCGCGACCAGCGCCGGCAGGTCGGGGAACTCCATCGTGACCGAGCCCGGCGCCTCCAGCCACACCAGGCGCGTGCGCTCCGACAGCTTGCCTGCGAGGTCGGCCGGGTCCATCGCGTCGTAGAGGCGGTGGGTGATGCCGAAGTTGGCCAGCTCGCCCGTCGCCAGCGCCTTGTTGGGGCCGTAGGCGTTGTCGGGGATCAGCACCTCGTCGCCGCGCTTGAGCAGCGCGAGGCTCACCAGCGAGATCGCCGCCAGCCCGCTGGGCACCAGCAGGCAGGCGGTGCCGCCCTCCAGCGTGGCCAGGCGCTCCTCCAACAGGAAGGTGGTGGGCGTGCCGTGCAGGCCGTAGGTGTAGCCGGCCTTGCTGCGCCAGTCGCGCGCGCGCATGGCGGCCACGTCCTTGAAGAACACGGTGGAGGCCTTGAACACCCCCGGCTGCGGCGCGGCGAAGCTGTCGGGCGGGGTGTAGGGATGGTGGATGAGGCCGGTGGCGGTGCGCGTCATGGGGCGATGCTAGTACACCGCCCTGCGCCGCACCGGCGGCGTAGGATGGCGCGATGGCCGATCTCCGACGCGCCCCCGCCCCGCCGCTGCGTGCACTGGTGCACACCCTGTGGGCGCACGAGCCGGCCGGCGACGCGGCGGTGCGGCCCGGGATGCGCGAGCACGTCCTGCCCACCGGCGGCACGCACATCGCGCTGCGGCTGTCGGGGCCGCCATTGCTGATCTTCGACGGTGCGGCCGAACCGGGCGGCCACTGCCTGGGCCACGCGGTGGTGGGCGGCGCGCGCACGGCCTTCCACGTGCGCGACATCTCGGCACCGGCCGCCTCGGTCGGCGCCATGCTGCGGCCGGGCGCCGCGCGCGTGCTGCTCGGAGCACCCGAAGCCGCGCTGGCCCACGGTCACACCCCGCTGGACCTGCTGCTCGGCCGCGCCGAGGTGGACGCACTGCTGGGGCAACTGCACGCCGCCGGGGGCGGCGCGGCGCGCCTCGCGGCGTTCGAGCGCTGGCTGGCCCGACGCGCGCAGGGCCGTCCGCCGGCCCTGCATCCTGCGCTGGCCGGCGCCCTTCCCCGCCTCAACCGCGGCGATGCGCGCGTGGACGACCTCGTGCGCGCCAGCGGCCTCAGCCACCGCCATTTCATCGCCTGCTTCCGCGAGGCCACGGGCCTGGCGCCGCGCGAGCTGCTGCGGCTGCGGCGCTTCGGCCACGCCCTGGAACTGGCGGCCTGCGGCGCGCGGGGCTGGGCGGAGATCGCCGCGGCGGCCGGCTTCGCCGACCAGTCGCACCTGACGCACGCCTTCCGGGAGATCGCAGGCTTCACGCCCTCGGCCTGGCGCCGGCGGGCCGATCCGGCGGCGCCGCGGCACGTGCCGCACTGAGTCGCGGGTCAAATTCCTGCAAGACGGCCCGCCGGGCGCTGCCGAGAATCGGGCCATCGCCGATCCAGGAGCCGCCATGGCCATCCACCACCTGTACGCCTACCTGTGCGTGCGCGACGCCCGCGCCGCGATGGACTACTACACCCGCGCCTTCGGGGCGCGCGAGCTGTTCCGCCTGACGGAGCCGGACGGCCGCGTCGGCCACGCCGAGCTGGACCTCGACGGCCACACGCTGATGCTGTCGGAGGAATATCCGGAGATGGGCGTGCGCAGCCCCGAGGGACTGGGCGCCACGCCGGTGACGCTGCACCTGCACGTGGACGACGCCGATGCGCTGGTGGCCCGGGCCGTCGACGCCGGCGGCACGCTGGAGCGGGCACCGGAAGACCACTTCTACGGCGAGCGCTCCGGCACCGTGCGCGACCCCTTCGGCCACCGCTGGCTCATCGGGCACGCCATCGAGACCGTGACGCCCGAGGAGATGCAGCGCCGCTACACGGCGCTGTTCGGCACGCCGCCGGGACCCGGGTAACAGCGGATCTTCTCGATCAAGGGGCCGCGGAGCAGGCCGTGCGCGAACACGCGCGGAACCGGCTCCGCCGGGCCGCTGCGTGTGCCCCCTTGCAGGGGGTTGCCGGAGCGGAACGAAGTCCGCGCAGGCTGGGGGTGGTCTAAATTTTCCACTTCTCCAGCAGCTTGGCCGGCCGCATCGAGTCATAGCCCTCGAAGGGCTGGTGGATCCAGGGGTTGGTGGGCAGGAACTCCACCGAGTAGTCGGGCGTGAAGGTCGAGACGCCCTTGGTCCACAGCACGGCGCTGCGCAGCTCGGTGATGGGCGTGTACTTGGTGCGCAGCAGCTCCACCACGGCCTGCAGCGTGTGGCCGGTATCGGCAAGGTCGTCCACCAGCAGCACCTTGCCGGCGATCTCGCCCTTGGGCGTGGTGATGTAGTGGGCGATGTCCAGGTAGCCCTGCACCGTGCCGGCCTCGGCGCGGTAGGAGCTGGTGGACATGATGGCCAGCGGCTTGTCGAAGATGCGCGAGAGCACGTCGCCCGGCCGCATGCCGCCCCGCGCCAGGCACAGGATGGTGTCGAACTCCCAGCCTGACTGGTGCACCTTGATCGCGAGCTTCTCGATCAGGTTGTGGTACTCGTCATAGCTCACGTACAGGTGTTTGCCGTCCTCGGTCAGCATGCGCTCTTCTCCGTCGGGTCGTGGTGGGTTGTGTCAGTCGGCCAGATAGGGATGCCGCATCATGATCGTGTGATCGCGGTCCGGGCTGGTGGAAATCAGGTCGATCGGCACGCCCGTCACCTGCTCGATGCGCTGCAGGTACAGCCGCGCATTGACCGGCAGCCTGTCGTACTGGGTCACGCCCACCGTGCTCTCGCTCCAGCCCTCCAGCGTCTCGTAGACGGGCTTGCAGCGCTCGATCTCGTCGGCGCCCAGCGGCAGGATGTCGATGTGCTCGCCGTCCAGCTCGTAGCCGGTGCACAGTTGCAGCTCCTCCAGGCCGTCGAGCACGTCGAGCTTGGTGATGCACAGGCCCGACAGGCCGTTGACCTGCGCCGAGCGCTTGAGCAGCGCCGCGTCGAACCAGCCGCAGCGCCGGCTGCGGCCGGTGGTCACGCCCTTCTCGGCGCCCACGGTCGAGAGGTGGTAGCCGACGGTGCCGGGCGTCTCCCAGTCCAGCTCGGTCGGGAAGGGGCCGCCGCCGACGCGGGTGCAGTAGGCCTTGGTGATGCCCAGCACGTAGTGCAGCATGCCCGGGCCCACGCCCGAGCCGGCGGCCGCGTTGCCGGCCACGCAGTTGCTGGAGGTGACGTAGGGGTAGGTGCCGTGGTCCACGTCCAGCAGCGTGCCCTGCGCGCCCTCGAACAGCAGGTTGGCGCCGTTGCGGTGGGCCTCGTTCAGCTCGCGCGAGACGTCGGCGATCATGGGCCGGATCTGCTCGGCCTGGCGCATCGTCTCGTCGTACACCGGCTGGTAGTCGATGGGCTGCGCGCCCAGCACCTGGGTGAGCACGTGGTTGTGCAGCTCCAGCAGTACCTTGAGCTTCTCGGCGAAGCGCGCCGGGTGCTTCAGGTCCTGCACGCGCAGCGCGCGGCGGGCGATCTTGTCCTCGTAGGCCGGGCCGATGCCACGGCCGGTGGTGCCGATCTTCTCGATGCCGCCCTT
The DNA here is from genome assembly GCF_000745855.1 of Xenophilus azovorans DSM 13620. GTDB lineage: Bacteria > Pseudomonadota > Gammaproteobacteria > Burkholderiales > Burkholderiaceae_C > Xenophilus > Xenophilus azovorans. Next base: position 66,881 of record NZ_JQKD01000031.1, on the reverse strand, counting down.
CTCGCGGTAGGCCTCGCGCGCCACGTCCAGCGCCGCGTGGAAGGGCAGGATCAGCGGGCAGGCCTCGCTGATGCGCAGGCGCGAGCGCACCTCCACGCCGGCCTTCTCCAGCCCCTCGATCTCTTCCAGCAGCTTCGGCACCGACAGCACCACGCCGTTGCCGATGTAGCAGGTCACGCCGGGACGCATGATGCCGCTGGGGATCAGGTGCAGCGCCGTCTTCACGCCGTTGATGACCAGCGTGTGCCCCGCGTTGTGGCCGCCCTGGAAGCGGACCACGCCCTGGGCGCTTTCCGTCAGCCAGTCCACCAGCTTGCCCTTGCCCTCGTCGCCCCACTGGGTACCGACGACGACGACGTTGCGTCCGGTTGTCACGCTCATGCTCGTATCGCTCGCAAAGAAAGGAAATGGATGGGCCGGACCGCGGGCTCAGAGCGCCGCGACCGTCCAGTTGCCGCCGCGCTGCACCAGCTCGCGGTCGCACTCGAATTCGTCGATCTCGCTGCCGTGGCCCGGCAGCATGCACACCACCGTCTCGCCCTGGCGGCGCAGCGCGGCGATGGCCTCGCGCAGCGAGGCGTCCTCGCCCCACGGCGCGCGCACGGCGGCGCGCAGCGGCCGCGGCGGCACCACGCGCACCAGCTCGCGCAAATCGAGGCTGAAGCCCACGGCGGGGCGGTTGCGGCCGAACACGGCGCCCACCTCGTCGTAGCGGCCGCCGCGGGCCAGCGAGTCGGCCGCGCCCTCGTGGTAGACGGCGAAGCGCACGCCGCTGTAGTAGGCGTAGCCGCGCAGGTCGGCCAGATCGAAGCCCACGCGCGCGTCGCCCAGTTCGCCGCCCAGCCAGCGCAGCTGCTCCAGCACCGGCTGCACGCCGGGCGTGGCCTGGAAGACGCGAGCGGCCTCGTCCAGCACCGCGACGTCGCCGTACAGGTCGAGCAGCGCGGCCAGGCCCTCGCGCGCGGCGGCGGGGAAATCGCGCGTGAGTTCGGCCAGCGTGGCGGCGTCCTTGGCCGCCAGCGCGGCGTGCACGTCCTCGATGACGTCCGGCGGGACGATGACGCCGCCGAACAGCGCGCGCACGATGCGCACGTCGGCCAGGTCCACCACCGGGCGCTCGATGCCGGCAGCGCGCAGGCAGTCCAGCGCCAGCGTCAGGGCCTCCAGGTCGGCCTCGCGGCCGGCATGGCCGTAGATCTCGGCGCCGAACTGCAGCGGCTCGCGCGTGGCGTGGGGACGGTCGGGCCGGGTGTGCAGCACCGGGCCGCAGTAGCACAGGCGGGCGACGCCCTGGCGGTTGAGCAGGTGGGCGTCGATGCGGGCGACCTGGGGCGTGGTGTCGGCGCGCAGGCCCATGCTGCGGCCGGAGAGCTGGTCGACCAGCTTGAAGGTCTGGAGGCCGAGCGCCTCGCCGGTACCGGACAGCAGCGACTCCAGGTGCTCCAGCATCGGCGGCATCACCAGCTCATAGCCGTAGCCGCGGGCAGTGTCGAGCAGTTGGCGTCGGAGTTCCTCGATGTGGCGCGCCTCGGAAGGCAGCACATCGGCGATGTGATCCGGAAGGACCCAGGCGGACATGGGGCGACAGGCCGTGGTTAAAAAGGGATTCTAGCGGCCCGGTGCGGCCCGCCCCGGCGCAGGGGCTCAGGGCGCAGCGATCCAGAGCAGCAGCAGCCCGCCCACGATGCAGCACAGCCCGAAGAAGCGCAGTTGCCCGTCGCGCAGCTGCAGAAGCTGGCTGAAGCCGCGCCGCCAGCCGCCGGGCGAGACGAAGGGCAAGATGCCCTCGAGCACCAGCACCAGCGCCAGCGCGCTCCAGAAGACGTCCCAGCTCACGGCGCGGACGTCAGCGGCGTGGCGCCGCCGCCGTGCCGCTGCCCGAGCCCTGCATCGCGCGGAAGAACTCGGAGGACGGATCCAGCACCATCACGTCGCTCTTCTTGTTGAAGCTCTGCTTGTAGGCGTCCAGGCTGCGGTAGAACTGCGCGAACTGCGCGTCCTTGCCGAAGGCATCCGCGTACGCGGCGGCGGCCTGCGCGTCGCCCTCGCCCTTGATCTTCTGCGCGTCGCGGTAGGCGTTGGCCACCGTCACCTCGCGCTGGCGGTCGGCGTCGGCGCGGATCTTCTCGCCCTCGGCCTGGCCGGTGGAACGCAGCTCGTTGGCCACGCGCTTGCGCTCGGCCTCCATGCGGCGGTAGACCGACTCGGTGATCGCCTCCACGTAGTCGATGCGCGTCACGCGCACGTCGATGATGTCCATGCCCCAGCCGCTGCCGCCCTTGACCACGGCCAGCACTTCGCGCTTGACGTCGTTCATCACGTCGTCGCGGCGGGTGGAGATCAGCTCGCGCACGGTGCGCTTGTTGATGTTCTCCTGGAAGGCGTTGCGCACCACGCGGTTGAGCTGCACGGCGCCGGCGTTCTCGTCCAGGCCGACGTTGCGGATGTAGGCGGACGGGTCCACGATGCGCCAGCGCACGTACCAGTCGATCACCACGCGCTGCTTCTCCGCCGTGAGCATGGGCTCGGTGTCGAGGCTGGACAGCGTCAGCAGCCGCTTGTCGATGTACGAGACGTTCTGGAAGGGTGGCGGCAGCTTGAACTTCAGGCCGGGCTCGGTGAGCACGTCCTTGATCTGGCCGAGCTGGTAGACCACGCCGAACTGGCGCTGGTCGACCACGAAGAGCATCGAGCTGCCCAGGAAGAGCAGGATGAGGATCGAGACGCCGATGAATCCGATTCTGTTCATGTGTCAGCCCCCTTCAGCGCGTTTCGCGGTCGCGCGAGCGGCCGCTGTCGCGGGCCCGCGATTCCAGCGGGGCCACGGGAATGGAGGAAGCCTGCGGCGGCGCCGTGCCCGCCACGCTGGGCGGCGCGCCGTCGGCCGGTGCGGCGCCGCCGCCCTGGCCGGACAACTGCATCAGCTTGTCCAGCGGCAGGTACAGCAGGTTGGAGCCCTGCTTGCTCTCGACCAGCACCTTGGTGGTGTTGTTGTAGATCTGCTGCATCGCGTCGGTGTACATGCGGTCGCGGGTGACCTGCGGCGCCTTCTGGTATTCGGCCAGCACCTGGCTGAAGCGCTGCGCATCACCCTGCGCCTGCGCCACCACGCGGGCCTTGTAGGCCTCGGCCTCTTCCTTCAGGCGCGAGGCGGTACCCACCGCGCGCGGCACCACGTCGTTGGCATAGGCCTGGGCCTCGTTCTTGGCGCGCTCGCGCTCCTGGCCGGCCTTGAGCACGTCGTCGAAGGCGGCCTGCACCTGCTCGGGCGGGCGCACGCCGCCCTGCTGCAGGTTGATGGCGACCACGTCGACGCCGACCTTGTAGCGGTCCAGGATCTGCTGCATGAGCGTGCGCACACGCGGCGCGATCTGGTCGCGCTCCTCGGCCAGCGCGGCGTCCATCTTCATCTTGCCGACCACCTCGCGCACGGCCGTCTCGGCCACCTGCACGACGGTCTCGCCCGGCGTCTTGCTCTCGAACAGCCAGGCGCGTGCATCGCTCAGGCGGTACTGCACGGCGAACTTGATCTCGACGATGTTCTCGTCCTCGGTCAGCATGGCCGACTCGCGCAGGCCGGTGGAGCGCACGATGGCGTCGCGGCCGACGTCGGTGGAACGGATCTGCGTCACCACCACCAGCTCGTGGCGCTGGATGGGGTACGGCAGGCGCCAGTTGAAGCCGGCGCCCACGGTCTCCTTGTAGCGGCCGAACTGGGTGATGACGGCCTGCTGGCCTTCGTTGACGATGAAGAAGCCGGTGCCCAGCCAGATCAGCAGCGCCACCACACCCACCAGGCCGAGGCCGAATCCCGCGTTCTTCATGTCGGGCCCCTGGCCGTTGCCGCCCGGCCCCGACAGGGGCGGACGGCTGCCGCCGCGGCCACCGCCGAACAGGCCGCCGAGCTTGCGGTTGAAGTCGCGCCAGAGTTCGTCCAGGTCCGGCGGGCCGGCATTGGGGCCCTGCCCCTGCGGACGATTTCCGTTGCCATTGGGCGGCGGCGCAGGCGGATCCGCCTCGGGCCGGCTGGCAGGCGGGCGATCGCCGCTTTCGGAGCCGGGCTCGTCGCTCCGCCCCCAGCGGCCGTCGTTCAGGTTGAACATGCCCTGAACCCGGCTCCCAAGAAAACGCAGGGCCGCCCCAAGTTTTCTTGTCCCCCTCGGGGGGCGGGCCAGACGCAGTCCGGCCCCGGGGGCGCTGGGAGGCATTGACTTCATTCGTTGGGTTCTCTTACGACTTCACTTGAGCGGCGGATATTGTGCCCGGCTCAGTGTGGCACGCCCTGCAATTCGGTCTGTGCCGGCGGGGCAATAGGCTCGGCCCCGGGCGCACCGGCCGCGGCGCGGCGGGCCAGTTCCTCGCGCAGGGCCGGCAGGCCCTCGCCCGTGTGGGCGCTGACGAACAGCCGCGGCACGCGCACGCCGTCCAGCTCCATCTCGTCGCTCATGCGCACGGGGCGCCGCTCGGGCTCCAGCGCATCGAGCTTGTTGAAGACCAGCAGTTGCGGCACCTGGTCGGCGCCGATCTCGGCCAGCACGCGCTGCACCTCCTCGATCTGCTCGGGATGGTGGGGGTTGGAGGCATCCACCACGTGCAGCAGCAGGTCGGCATCCACGGCCTCCTGCAGCGTGGCCTTGAAGGCATCGACCAGCCCGTGCGGCAGCTCGCGGATGAAACCCACCGTGTCGGAGATCGACACGCGCCGCCCCGTCTCGCCGAGATAGAGATGGCGGGTGGTGGTGTCCAGCGTGGCGAAGAGCTGGTCAGCTGCATAGGCGCGCGCCTTGACCAGCGCGTTGAACAGCGAGGACTTGCCGGCGTTGGTGTAGCCGACCAGCGAGATGTTGAAGGTGTCGCGCCGCTCGCGCTGCCGGCGCTGGGTGCCGCGCTGCTTGCGCACCTTCGTCAGCCGCTCGCGCGTGCGGCGGATGGCGTCGCCGATCATCCGGCGGTCCAGTTCGATCTGTGTCTCGCCCGGGCCGCCGCGCGCGCCGATGCCGCCGCGCTGGCGCTCCAGGTGCGACCAGCGGCGTACCAACCGGGTGCTCAGGTACTGCAGGCGCGCCAGCTCGACCTGCAGCTTGCCCTCGTGGCTGCGCGCACGCTGGGCGAAGATCTCCAGGATCAGGAAGGTGCGGTCGTAGACGGCGACGCCCAGGTGGCGTTCGAGGTTGCGCTGCTGCGCGGGCGACAGGGCCTGGTCGAAGACGACCTCGCTGGCGCCGTGCAGGTCGGCCGCAGCCTTGATCTCGTCGGCCTTGCCGCTGCCCACGAAGAGGGCGGCGTCGGGCGCCTTGCGCTTGCAGGTGATGCGCTCGACAGGCATGAGGCCCGCGGTCTGCGCCAGCAGGCCCAGTTCCTCGAGGTCGGCGTCGAAATGGGGGAGGCCGAAATCGACGCCGACCAGGACGGCGGCGCCTTCGCGGCGGGTGATGGGTTCAGACAATCGGAACGGCTCGAATCAAAAAAGCAGGGCGGCCGCAGCCGCCCTGCCCTGCGCCATTCAGTTGCCGGCGTCGTCGTTCTCGGTGACCGAGAAGTTGACCGCGCGGCCAGGCACGATGGTGGAAATGGCGTGCTTGTAGACCATCTGCGTCACCGTGTTGCGCAGCAGTACGACGTACTGGTCGAAGGACTCGATCTGGCCCTGCAGCTTGATGCCGTTGACCAGATAGATCGAGACCGGCACGTGCTCGCGGCGCAGGGTGTTCAGGAAGGGGTCTTGTAGGAGTTGCCCTTTGTTGCTCACGATATTCTCCGTGTTCCATAGGAGGAAGTTGTTGGACCGGGCACCTTAACACAGCGTTTCCGCGGTGCAGCAAGGTGCGTCAAAAGCCTGCGAAAAATAGGCCAATACCGGCTGCGGGACCGGCAGGGCCACGGCACCTGCCTGGGGCATCTGGCACCGCGCAGGGGCTTTTCAAGCCCCCTCCTTGTCGGCATAGGGATTGTGCGAGGTCTTGAACTCGATGCGAAGCGGGGTTCCCACGAGATCGAACTCCTTTCGGAAGCGCGCCTCCAGGAAACGCCGGTAGCTTTCGCTCACATGTTCCAGCGAGTTGCCGTGCACCACGATCACCGGCGGGTTCATCCCGCCCTGGTGGGCGTAGCGCAGCTTGGGACGGAACATGCCGCTCTTCCTGGGCGCCTGGAACTGCACCGACTCCTGCAGCAGCCGCGTGAGCACCGGCGTGGGCATCTTGCGCATGGCCGCCCGATGGGCCTGGACGATGGACTGCCACACCGGCCCCACGCCCAGCCGCTTCTTGGCCGAGATGAAGTGCAGCGGCGCGAACTTCATGAACGGCAGGCGGTTCTCCAGCTGGCGCCGCACCTGCTCGCGCTGGTAGTCGTCCACCGCGTCCCACTTGTTGATGGCGATCACCACCGCGCGCCCCGCCTCGAGGATGAAGCCGGCGATGTGGGCGTCCTGGTCGGTCACGCCCTGCGTGGCGTCCAGCAGGAGCAGCACCACGTTGGCCGACTCGATGGCCTGCAGCGTCTTGACCACCGAGAACTTCTCGACCGCCTCGAACACGCGGCCCTTGCGCCGCAGCCCGGCGGTATCGATGAGGTCGAAGCGCTGGCCGTTGCGCTCCAGCGAGACGGTGATGGCGTCGCGCGTGGTGCCCGGCAGGTCGAAGGCGACCAGCCGTTCCTCGCCCAGCCAGGTGTTGATGAGGGTGGACTTGCCCACGTTGGGCCGCCCGGCCACCGCCAGGCGGATGGGACGGGACTCGGCGTCGATCGACTCGTCCGGCTCGTCCTCCATGGAGGGCGGCACCGCATCGAGCGCCAGTTCCACCAGCGCGCGCACGCCCTGCCCGTGCGCCGAAGCGATCGGATGCACGTCGCCGAAGCCCAGCTCGTAGAACTCGGCCAGGCGGCCGCTGTCCTTCATGCCCTCGGCCTTGTTGGCCGCCAGCAGGCAGGGCTTGCCCAGGCGGCGCAGCTCCTCGGCGATGTCGTGGTCCTGCGCCGACAGCCCCTCGCGGGCGTCGACCACGAAGATCACCACGTCCGCCTCCGCCACGGCCTGGCGGGTCTGCTTGGCCATCTCGCGGAAGATGTCGTTGGCGGCCGCGTCGGGCTCGAAGCCGCCGGTGTCGATCACGATGAACTCGCGCGGCCCCACGTGCCCGCTGCCGTAGTGGCGGTCACGCGTCAGGCCCGCGAAGTCCGCCACGATCGCGTCGCGCGTCTGCGTGAGCCGGTTGAACAGGGTCGACTTGCCGACGTTCGGACGGCCGACGAGGGCGATGACGGGTTTCATGGGCTAAATGTATCCCTGCGCCGGATTCGGCGTGGGCCGTGGAAACACCGCGTGTTCATGCGGCACGGCGTCTCCGATCAAAAGGCCGCGGAGCAGGCCATGCGGGGACATCCGCGGAACCGGCCTTGGCCTGTCCTGAGCCTATCGAAGGGCCGGGCCGCTGGATGTGCCCCCTTGAGGGGGTTGGCGAAGCGGAACGAAGTCCGCGGAGACTGGGGGTGTTACTCGGGTCTATAGCCGAACACGCCGCCGTTGCGCGTGACGACCACCACCGTGTTGCCCGCCGCCACCGGCGCGGCCGCGATGGCCGAGCCGTCGGGCGTGACGCGGTTCATCGTCTTGCCGTCCTCGCGCGAGAGGAAGTGCACCGTGCCCGTGTCCTCGCCGATGACCAGCGTGCGGCCGACCGCCAGCGGCGCCGTCAGCGTGCGCAGCCGCAGGTGGTCGGCAGACCACATCGGCTGGCCGTCGTTGCGGCGCCAGGCCACCACGGTGCCGTTGTTCTCGGTGCCGTAGACGGCTCGCTCGTCGCCGCCCACGCCGTCGGAGCCGACCGAGGGCTTGGTCCACAGCAGCATGCCGCGCACCGTGTCGACGCAACCGACCGCTGCGTAGTAGGCCCGCGCACACACGGTGTCGCCCACACGGCTGACGGTGCCGGTCAGGTCGACCAGGCGCTCCACGTCGTTGGTGCCGCGCGGCGCGGCGACGGGCGCCTCCCAGCGCGACAGGCCGTTGCCCGGATTCATGCCCACCAGGCGGGCGCCCACGCCGGCCACCAGCGTGTCGCCGACGGGCAGCAGCACGCCCGGCTTGCGCAGCACCAGCGAATCGCCCACGGTGCGCTGCTGCGTCCATAGCCGGCGGCCGCTGGCGCCGTCGAAGGCAGTGGTGCTGCGGTCCGCCGCCTGCACGAAGACGCGGCGGCCGGCCACCAGGGGCGCAGTGAAGGTCTCGGCGGACAGGCGCTCCTTCCAGAGCACCTTGCCGCCGGCGAGGGCCACCACTTCGTTGTCGCGAGTGACGACGGCGGCCGTCTGGCCGTCGCTGCCGACACCCGCCGTCAGCTCGGCGCCGGCGCTGGCGCGCCACAGCTGCGTGCCCGAGCGGGCGTCGATGGCGGCCACCGTGCCGTCGGCCGCAGCCACGGTGACGGTGTCGCCGTTGACGGCCACCTGCAGCGGCATGTTCACGGCCGGCAGCTTGGCGCTCCAGGCTTGCCGCACGCCCAGCGTCGACGGGTTGGGCTGCAGTTCGGCCGGCTTCGGCTTCGGGGTGCCGGAGCAGGCCGCCAGCGCGGCGATCAGGACCATGGCGGCCCCCGTTCGGAGGACAGGCGCTGCGGGCATGAGACGCTTGAGATTCATGGTGCGTTCGGCGGTTCGCTTCAGGGGGTGGTCTTGGCGGCGCCGGCTGCGGGCGCGGCCAGCGTCGCGGGATCGACGCCGACCGAATTGAGCTTGATCTCGACCAGGCGGCGGTATTCGTTGCCGGGCCCGAAGGCGCTCCAGGCCTTGCGGTAGGCGGCGGCCGCCTCCTCGCGCTTGCCCTGGGCGGCATGGATGTCGCCCTGGCGGTCGGCCACCAGCGCCTCGAATTCCTTCGGCACGGGTGCGGCAAGCTGCTTGAGCGCCTCGTCCCAGGACTTCGCCTGCATCAGCTCGGACGCCAGGCGCAGGCGGGCGATGGCCTGGTAGCCGGGGTCGGAGCCCTGCTCCGCCACCCAGGCCAGCACGGCACGCGAGGGCTCGGCGCGGCCCTTGTCATTGAGGCTGCGGGCCGCCAGCAGGGCACCCTGCTGCGCATAGGCTGTGCGCGGGAAGCGGGCCTTCATGTCGTCGAAGGCGCGCTGCACGCGGTCCGCCTCGCCGGCCTGCACGGCACGGTCCAGTTCGTCGTAGAGGGCGGCGGCCTGCGCGGCCTGGCGGCGCTGGTAGTACTGCCATCCGTTCCAGGCCATCACCGAGGCGGCCGCCAGGAGCACCACCCAGGTGATCAGCGTGCCGTAGGTGTTCCAGAAGGCCTTGAGCCGGTCGAGCTGTTCCTGTTCTTCGAGGTCGAGATGGGTCGCCATGCGCTGTCAGTTGGAGGGAACCGGCGATTGTAGGGTGGCGGCCCAGGCGGCCACTTCGGCCAACGACCGGGCGACCTGGGCGCCGCTGCCGTCACGCAGCGCCTTCACCATGACTTCGCCGCGGGCGAGCTCGTCGTCGCCGAAGATCAGCGCGAAACGCGCGCCGCTGGCGTCGGCCTTCTTGAACTGCGCCTTCATGCCGCCGCCGCCCGCATGCTGGACCACGCCGACGCCGGCCGCGCGCAGTTGTTCGAGCACGGCCATGACCTGCGGCAGCGCCGCCGCCGAGGGCACGACGGCATAGGCGTCCGGCGCCGCGTCGGGCACCGGCAGCCGCAGTTCCTGGATCAGCAGCAGCAGCCGCTCGATGCCCAGGCCGAAGCCCACGGCAGGCGCCGGCTTGCCGCCCATCTGGCCGATGAGCCCGTCGTAGCGGCCGCCGCCGCACACCGTGCCCTGCGAGCCGAGCTGGTCGGTCACCCACTCGAAGACGGTGAGGTTGTAGTAGTCCATGCCGCGCACCAGGCGCGGGTTGATGCGGTAGGCCAGGCCGGCGGCGTCGAGCACCGCGCGCACGGCGTCGAAGTGCGCGCGCGACTCGGCGCCCAGGAAGTCCATGAGCTGCGGCGCCGCCTCGACCACCGGCTGCATGGCCGGGTTCTTGGTGTCGAGGATGCGCAGCGGGTTGCTGTGCAGCCGGCGTTGCGCGTCGGCGTCGAGCAGGTCGGCGTGCGCCTCGAAGTGCCGGATCAGCGCCTCGCGGTGCGCCTGCCGCTCGGCCGGCTGGCCCAGGCTGTTGATCTCCAGCCGCACGTGCCCGCCTTCCACCAGGCCCAGCTCGCGCCACAGCGCGCGCACCATCAGGATCAGCTCGGCATCCACGTCCGGCCCCGGGAAGCCCAGGGCCTCCACGTCGAGCTGGTGGAACTGGCGGTAGCGGCCCTTCTGCGGCTTCTCGTGGCGGAACATGGGGCCCAGCGTCCACAGCCGCAGCGGCCCGTTGTACAGGGCGTTGTGCTCCACCATCGCGCGCACGATGCCGGCGGTGGCCTCGGGGCGCAGCGTCAGGCGGTCGCCGTTCATCGAATCGGTGAAGGAGTACATCTCCTTCTCCACGATGTCGGTGACCTCGCCCAGCCCGCGCACGAACAGCGCCGTGGGCTCCACCACCGGCGTGACGATGTACTGGTAGCCGTAGCGCGCCAGCACGCGGCGCACGGTCGACTCGAACCAGTGCCACAGCGCCGAATCGGGCAGCTTGTCGGTGCGCGGCACACTGGCCGGCAATATGTCGTTCATGCCTTTGACGGCACTGATCTTTTCAGCCATGGAATGCAGGAAATCAGGCTTCGGCGGCGTGGGCCTGGCCGAAGCGCTTCTCGATGTAGTTCTCGACGATCTGGTGGAACTCGGCAGCGATGTTCTCGCCGCGCAGCGTCAGGGCCTTCTGCCCGTCGATGAAGACCGGCGCGGCCGGCGCTTCGCCGGTGCCGGGCAGGCTGATGCCGATGTCCGCGTGCTTGCTCTCGCCGGGGCCGTTGACGATGCAGCCCATCACGGCCACCTTCATCGCCTCGACGCCGGGGTACTTGTGGCGCCACACCGGCATCTGCATGCGCAGGTAGTCGTCGATCTGCTTGGCCAGCTCCTGGAAGGTGGTGCTGGTGGTGCGCCCGCAGCCCGGGCAGGCCGTGACGCTGGGCACGAACACGCGCAGGCCCAGCGCCTGCAGGATCTCGGAGGCGATCACCACCTCCTGCGTGCGCGGCTCGCCGGGCTGCGGCGTGAGGCTGACGCGGATGGTGTCGCCGATGCCTTCCTGCAGCAGGATCGACAGCGCCGTGGCCGAGGCCACCGTGCCCTTGGTGCCCATGCCGGCTTCGGTCAGGCCCAGGTGCAGCGCGTAGTCGCAGCGGCGAGCCAGTTCGCGGTAGACGGAGATCAGGTCCTGCACGCCGCTGACCTTGCAGCTCAGGATGATCTGGCTGCCGTCCATGCCCATCGACTCGGCCAGCTTCGCCGAGTCGATGGCGGAGGTGACCAGCGCCTCGTACATCACGCTCTTGGCGTCCCAGGGCGGCACGCGCCGGCTGTTCTCGTCCATCAGGCTGGCCAGCAGCTCCTGGTCGAGGCTGCCCCAGTTGACGCCAATGCGCACCGGCTTGTTCCAGCGCATCGCGGCCTCGATCATCTGGCCGAACTGCTTGTCCTTCTTGTCGCCCTTGCCCACGTTGCCCGGGTTGATGCGGTACTTGGACAGCGCCTCGGCGCAGGCCGGGTACTCGGTGAGCAGGCGGTGGCCGTTGTAGTGGAAGTCGCCGATCAGCGGCACGTCCACGCCCATGCGGTCGAGCTGCTCGCGGATGTAGGGCACCTGCGCGGCAGCCTCGGGCGTGTTCACCGTGATGCGCACCATCTCGGAGCCGGCCTGCGCCAGCGCCTTGACCTGGATGGCGGTGCCGATCGCGTCCACCGTGTCGGTGTTGGTCATCGACTGCACGCGCACCGGCGCGTCGCCGCCGACGGTGACCACGCGCGGGCCCCAGACCACCCTCGCCTGCCGCGAACGGCGCGGCTGCGGCGAGGCCGGGGCAATGGGCTGCTGCGAAGAAGAAGTCACTCGGCGCTCCAAATGCGGTGCGGCCTCACGAGGACCTGACCACGAAACGCGCCACGCCGCCCGACTTGGTCAGCGGCGCGAGGTCGAAGGCCTCGCCGTGCACCCGCGCATCGACGCTGGCGGCACGCCCGAGCACCACGGACAGCGGCAGCGCGCCCGAGAGATGCACCGTCTCGCCCGCCGCCAGGATGCGCTGCAGCAGCACCTTGCCGCCGGCATCCGTCACCGTGACCCAGCATTCGCCGCGCGCGGCGGTCAGCACCAGCGGCTCGGCCGTGGCAGGGGCCGCGGGCACGTCCTGCGCGGGCGCCACCGATGCGGCCGCGGTGCCCTCCGGCGCCGCAGCGACCGCCGGCCCGGCCGGGGCCGCAGCGGCCGGAGCCACCGATTCGACGACGGTGCCGGGCGCTGCCGCCGCCACAGGCGCGGCAGCGGGGGGCGCATCGCTTTCGGCGCTGCCGCCGGCTCCGGAAGTGAGATCACCCATCCAGGCGCCGAGCCGGTCGAAAGCCGACTGGGGCAGCCAGAACACCGCGGCCGCGGCCAGCAGCAGAGCGGCCACACCGCCCATCAGGGGCCGCGACGGCACCCAGCCGCCCAGCCCGCCGCCATGCCCCGGCACATGGCTGCGGATGCTGCCGCCCAGGCTGCGGTCGGCCTCCGCCAGCGCCACCTTCTGGGCGCCCGGCAGCTTGGCCAGCACGGGCGCCGGATCGATGCGCAGGGCGCGCGCCACGCTGGCGGCCAGGGCCCGTGCGAACACGGGGTCGGGCAGCGCCTCGATGTCGTCGTTCTCCAGCGCCTCGATCCGCTGCGGCGGCACCTTCAGCGCCGCGGCGACCACCTCGACATGCAGGCCGTGCGCCTCGCGCGCCTGGCGCAGCATGTCGCCGGCGCTCAACTGCGAGGTGTCGCCCGGGCTCAGCGGCTGCGAGAGGGACGCGCCGAACTCGCTGGCCCGCTCAATCATCGAAGCTGCCACGTTCGTAGGCCAGCGCCTCGCGCGACTGCGGGAAGCGCCGCTGCAGCTGCGTGCCCAGCTGCCCCACCGCCTCGCGGTTGCCCAGCCGGCGCTCCGTGCGGATGCCCAGCCACAACGATTCGGCATTGGCGGTCGGGCCGTTGTTGATACGCCGCACGTAGAACTGCGTGCGGGCGAAGTCGCCGCGCTGGTAGAGCAGCAGCGCGAGGTTGTAGCCGATGACCGGGTTGCCCGCGTCCATCTCGTAGGCCTGCATCAGCGTCTTCTCGGCCCCCGCGCGGTCGCCGGCCTGCATCTGGCACACGCCCTGGGTCATCAGGGTCTTGGACGCCTCCTGGTAGGTCGGCACAGCCAGGGCGGCAGCGAACTCGCGGCTCGCATCCGCGTAGCGCTTCTGCTGGCACAGCAGCCAGCCGTAGTTGTGGCGGGCGTCGGCGTCGCGCGGCTTCAGGGCGATGGCGCGGCGGAAGCTGTCCTCGGCCTTCTCGGGATCGTCCAGGCGCATGTAGATCAGCCCACGCAGGTTGTACGCCGCGGCCATGTTGGGATCGGCCGCCAGCGCCTGGTTGACCTCGCCCAGCGCAACCTCCGGCTGGCCCTGCTGGAAGTAGCCCAGCGCCAGTTGCATGCGCAGCTCGGCCCGGCGCTGCGCGTTCGCCGCATCGGCCGGCTCGGCCACCGGCGGTCCCGCGTGGCGCGTGTCGGCCAGCGAAGTCGTGGTCGTGGTCGTGGTGGTGCAGCCGGCGGCCAGCGCGAGCAGCGCCACGGTGCACCACAGCCTGCGCACGCCCCGTGCGGCGACTGGCGGGAAGGGCGATGTCATCGGGTCAGTGCTCCTCACAAGAAAAACGCCGGGCCGCCCCAAGTTTTCTTGCCCCCTCGGGGGGCGGGCTGGGCGCAGCCCGGCCCTGGGGGTGCTCACCGGCATGGGCGGCCTGGGCGGCAGGCGCACCGGCTGGCGACCGGTGCAGAACCACGGTGCGGCGCTGCGCCATGCGCTCGGCCGCCCGGGTGCGGTCCTTCACATCGCCGGCGAGCTGGCCGCAGGCGGCGTCGATGTCGTCGCCGCGCGTCTTGCGCACCGTGGTGACGATGCCGGCGTCGGCCAGCAGCCGCGCGAAGGCCTGCACGCGCGCGGCCGGCGAGCGCAGCAGGCCCGAGGCCGGGAAGGGGTTGAAGGGAATGAGGTTGAACTTGCACGACACGCCGTGCTCACGCACCAGCGCCGCCAGCTCCCTGGCGTGCTCGGGCTGGTCGTTCACGCCGTCGAGCATGCAGTACTCGAAGGTGATGAAGTCCCGCGGCGCATGCGCCAGATAGCGCCGGCAGGCGGCCAGCAGCTCGGCCAGCGGGTACTTGCGGTTCAGCGGCACGAGGTCGTCGCGCAGGGTGTCGTTCGGCGCATGCAGCGACACGGCCAGCGCCACCGGGCAGTCGGCGCCGAGGCGGTCCATCATGGGCACCACGCCGGAGGTCGACACGGTGAGCCGGCGGCGCGAGAGGCCGTAGGCGTTGTCGTCCAGCATGGCGCGCAGCGCCGGCACCAGCGCCGTGTAGTTCTGCAGCGGCTCGCCCATGCCCATCATCACCACGTTGGTGATGACGCGGTCGCTGCGCTGCAGGTGCCGGCGCAGGAAGTGCTCGGCGAACCACAGTTGCGCGACGATCTCGCCGGTGGTCAGGTTGCGGCTGAAGCCCTGGTGGCCGGTGGAGCAGAAGCGGCAGCCCACCGCGCAGCCGGCCTGCGAGGAGACGCACAGCGTGCCGCGGTCCTCCTCGGGAATGAACACGGACTCGACGGCATTGCCGTCGCCCACGTCGAACAGCCACTTGATGGTGCCGTCGGCCGAGATCTGCTGCGAGACGACGGGCAGGGCCTGCACCGTCGCCGTCTCGGCCAGCTTGGCGCGCAGCGACTTGGCCAGGTCGGACATCTGGCCGAAGTCGCTCGCGCCGCGCTGGTGGATCCAGCGGAACAGCTGCGTGGCGCGGAAGCGCTTCTCGCCCAGGCGCTCGCAGAACGCAGCCAGCCCCTCGAGGTCGAAGTCGAGCAGGTTGACGGCGGTGTTCATGCGTGCGCCCGTGCGGTCGCCGACGGGGCTTACTTCAGTTCGGGGAAGAAGAAGGCGATCTCGACCTTGGCCGTCTCCGGCGCGTCGGAGCCGTGCACCGCGTTGGCGTCGATGCTGTCGGCAAAGTCGGCGCGGATGGTGCCGGGCGCGGCCTTCTTCGGGTCGGTGGCGCCCATCAGGTCGCGGTTCTTGGCGATCGCGTTGTCACCTTCGAGCGCCTGCACGAACACCGGGCCGGAGATCATGAAGTCGACCAGGTCCTTGAAGAAAGGACGCTCCTTGTGGACGGCGTAGAACTCCTCGGCCTGGGCGCGCGACAGGTGCACCAGCCGGGCGGCCACGATCTTCAGGCCGGCGGCCTCGAAGCGGGAGACGATCTTGCCGATGACGTTCTTGGCGACGGCGTCGGGCTTGATGATGGACAGGGTGCGTTCGATGGCCATGGAAGTGCTTTCTGTTGAATCGGAAATGCGTGGTTGTTCGGATGCGCGAGACCGTGCGGGAAAGACACCCCCGGCCTCGACAAAGCCCGTTATTTTAGCCCGGACGAATGACGTCCCGGCCGCCGCCGCGGGCAAAAACCGCAGCGGAATCCGTGACTTGGCCCGGCGATTGAATGTGGCCGCTCAGCGCGAACGCTTGCGGCGGCGCCCGCCGCCACCGCCACCACCGCCGCCGCCGCCGCCCGGCATTCCACCGCCCGGGCCGCCGCGCCCGCCGCCCGGGCCGCGCTGTTGGCGCGAGAAGCTGTCGCTGCCGATGTAGCCGAAAGAGGTCTTCATCGGATCGGGCTGGGCGCTGCTGCCTCCGCCGCCACCGCCCTTGGGGCCATTGCCGCGGCTCTTACGGCCGGCCGCCTGCCCTCCTCCGCCGCCACCGCCGCCGAAGCCGCGCGCTCCGCCGGGCGTGGCCGGGCGCGGGCCGCTGCCCTTGGGGCCGCCGCGACGGCGCTTGTTGTTGTTGTTGTTGCGGTTGCCGCCGTTGCGCCCGCCGCCGGCCTCGCCGGGGCCCGAACGCGCCAGCAGCGCCTCGGCGCCGGCGGCCTTGGTCAGGGCGCGGATGTCCCGCTCGTCCAGTTCCAGCCAGGCGCCGCGCTTGAGCCCGCGCGGCAGCACCATGGCACCGTAGCGGATGCGGATCAGCCGGCTGACGGCATGACCCACTGCCTCGAGCAGGCGGCGCACCTCGCGGTTGCGGCCTTCGGAGATCGTCACGCGGTACCAGTGGTTCGACCCTTCGCCGCCGCCGTCCTCGATGGTGCCGAACTGGGCTCGGCCGTCGTCGAGTTGCACGCCGTCGAGCAGGCGCTGCTTCTCCTCGTTCGACAGCGCGCCCAGCACGCGCACCGCGTACTCGCGCTCCAGGCCGAAGCGCGGGTGCATCAGCCGGTTGGCCAGCTCGCCCGAATTGGTGAACAGCAGCAGGCCCTCGGTGTTCAGGTCCAGCCGGCCGACCGACTGCCACTTGCCCTGCTGCAGCCGGGGGAGCCTGCGGAACACGGTGGGACGGTTCTGCGGATCGTCATGCGTGACGACCTCGCCCACCGGCTTGTGGTACGCGATCACGCGCGGGGGCGGCGGCGCGATGCGGAAGCGGATCGGCTTGCCGTTGAACTTGACCTGGTCGCCGTACTGGATGCGCTGGCCGATGTGGGCCGGCTCGTTGTTGACCGAGATGCGGCCCTCGAGGATCAGGCGCTCCATCTCCAGACGCGAGCCGAGGCCGGCCTGGGCCAGCACCTTGTGCAGCTTGGGCGCGTCGGCCTGCGGCAGCAGCACGCGCTTGGGCAGCGCGACCTCGGGGCGCTGCTCGTCGTCGTCGAAGCGGCCGGAGACGACGTCGGCGAACTGGATCGGCTCCGGCGGCGGCGCGTTGCGCTGCTCGCGTTCGGCGGCGCGGCGGGCGCGGTCGAACTCGTCGTCGTCCTCGTCTTCGTCCTCCTCTTCTTCGTCGTCGGCATCGCCGCCATCCGCGTCCTCGACGCGCTCCGTGGCGCGTTCATCGGCGGGCGGCGGCACCGGCGCATCGGTCACGGCCGGCACCTCCTCCGCCGCATCGGCAGCTTCCTGCGCGGGCTTGGCCGGTGCACGCTTGCGGCGCCGCGGCTTCGGCTCGGCGGGCGGGCCGGCCACCTCCGCGTCCACCGCAGGCACGGGCGGGGCCGCCGGTTTGTCCTCGGCCCCCATCGGCTCGTCGGGCAGGCTGTCGGGATCGGAAGCGCTCATGGCTGGTTCTCGGGGGGGGATGCTTCGGGAGGGAGATCGGGCGCCGCCGGAGCCTGGGGCTCGTCGGGTGCGATGGCGGGATCGGCGTCGGGCGCGGGCGGCGCGTCCGGGGCGGCAGCCTCCTCGGCCGTGCCGCCCTGCTCCGCCGCCTCGTCCGCTTGCGCGGGCGCAGCCGCCTCGGGCTCGTCGATCGGCAGGGAGGGCTGTTCGCCGCCGTCGGGCAGGCCCGGCGGGCGGGGCGCCTCGATCATCGGCAGCTGGTCGAGCGAGGCCAGGCCCAGGTCGTCGAGGAACTGGCGCGTGGTGGCGTACAGCGCGGGGCGGCCGACCGTCTCGCGGTGGCCGATGACCTCGATCCAGTTGCGATCCTCCAGCTGCTTGAGGATCAGCGAATTGATGGTCACGCCGCGGATGTCTTCCATGTCGCCGCGCGTGACGGGCTGGCGGTAGGCGATGATGGCCAGCGTCTCCAGCGCCGCACGGGTGTAGCGCGGCGGCTTCTCGGGATGCAGGCGCTCCAGGTGGTCGCGCATCTCGGGGCGGCTCTGGAAGCGCCAGCCGGAGGCCACGCTCACCAGTTCCAGGCCACGCTGCGTCCAGTCCTCCTGCATCTCCGCCAGCAGCGTCTTGAGGGTGTCGGCGCCCAGTTCGTCGTTGAACAGCGCGCGCAGGTCCCGCAGCGGCAACGGCTGCGCCGAACAGAGCAAGGCGGTTTCGAGAATGCGCTTGGCATCCGCCGTATTCATGGTTCGCGTCGTCCGGGAAGAGGCGCCGGCGAAGGCGCGCGTTCAGAACACAGAAAAGAGAAAGAAGCGGTGGGACGGCAGTGGCGCCGCGTCAGGCGCGACAGGGGAGGCGCGGTCCGGTGGGCTGTCACCGGCGGCAGGGCGAGCCGTCAGGTGCGATTGTAGTCCAGCCCCCGCGAGCGCAGCAGCGCCGCCAGGTCGGCCGGCGGCGGGCGGCGCCAGCGCATCGCCTCGCCCGTGACGGGATGCACGAATGCCAGTTGCCATGCATGCAGCGCCTGGCGCGCCAGGCCGTCCACCGGCCGGCCGCCGTAGACCTCGTCGCCCACCAGCGGATGGCCGATCGATGCCATGTGCACGCGGATCTGGTGTGTGCGCCCGGTCTCCAGCGTGCAGCGCACGAGGCACAGCTCGTCGGTGCCGCCCAGCGACTCGATCAGCGTGCGGGCCGGCTTGCCGGCGTGCTGGCGCAGGTCGACCACCGCCATGCGCAGCCGGTTGCGCGGATCGCGGCCGATGGGCGCATCCACCTGCCGCGCGGCCGGGCCGCTCCAGCGGCCGTGCCCGAGCGCGATGTACTGCCGCGTGACCTCGCGCGCAGCGATCATGCGCACCAGCGCCTCCATCGCCTCGCGCGTGCGCGCCACCACCATCAGGCCGCTGGTGTCGCGGTCCAGCCGGTGCACGATGCCGGCGCGCGGCAGCCGCGCGGCGGCGCCGTCGCGCGCCAGCAGGCCGTTGAGCAGGGTGCCGCTCCAGTGGCCGGGCGCCGGGTGCACCACCAGGCCGGCGGGCTTGTCGAGCACCAGCAGGTGGGCGTCCTCGTGGACCACTTCCAGCGCCATCGGCTCGGGCCGGAAGGCCTGGCTCTGCGGCGTGGGCCGCAGCTCGACGCTGCCGCTCTCGCCGGCGCGCACGGCCGTCGACGGCTTGCGCACCACGCGCCCCTGCACCTGTACGGCGCCGGCCTCGACGAGCTGCTGCAGGTAGCTGCGCGAGAACTCGGGCACCAGCACGGCCAGGGCACGGTCCAGGCGCTGCCCGTGCAGCGCGGCCTCGATGCGGAAGGGCCGCAGCTCGCTCGCCTCGGCCGCCTCGCCGCCCTCCTCCGGCAGGGCCTGCGCCGGGTCTTCCGGGAGGGGGCCGGCCGATATAATTGAAAGGGTTTCCTTCACGAAAGCTTGCCTGTGACGTTGCGCGCCAAATTATCGGCTGCCCCCACCCTGCTGGCCCTGTGCGGCGCTGCTGCCCTGATCGCCGGATGCTCCTCCACGCAGGAGGACCGCACCGCGAACTGGAGCCCCAACCGCATCTACCAGGAAGCCAAGGAAGAAGCCGACGGCGGCTCCTACGACAAGGCCATCCCGCTGTTCGAGAAGCTGGAGGGCCGCGCCGCCGGCACGCCGCTGGCGCAGCAGGCGCAACTCGACAAGGCCTACGCGCAGTTCCGCAGCGGCGAGCGCGCCCAGGCCATCGCGACGGTCGACCGCTTCATGAAGCTGCACCCGGCCAGCCCCGCGATCGACTACGCGCTCTACCTCAAGGGCGTGATCAACTTCAACGACGACCTGGGCATGTTCGCGTGGCTCACGCGCCAGGACCTGTCGGAGCGCGACCAGCAGGCGGCCAAGGAGTCCTTCCTGGCCTTCAAGGAGCTGGTGACCCGCTTCCCCGAGTCGCGCTACGCGCAGGACGCGCGCCAGCGCATGAACTACGTCGTCAACTCGCTGGCGCAGTACGAGGTGCACGTCGCCCGCTACTACTACACGCGCGGCGCCTACCTGGCGGCGATCAACCGTGCGCAGATCGCGCTGGCCGACTACCGCGAGGTGCCGGCGCTGGAGGAGGCGCTGTACATCATGGTCCAGTCCTACGACGCGCTGGGCATGACGGACCTGCGCGACGACGCCAAGCGCGTGCTGACCACCAACTACCCGAACAGCACCTACCTCACGCAGGGCTTCCGCGCCAAGGACGACCCGTGGTGGAAGCTCTGGTGACGGCGGCGCGGCGGCGCTGATCCGATCCGCAACGGCCGCCTCGCGCGGCCGTTTCCATGTCCGGGGTGCGGTTTCAGGCGTGGCCCTGGCCGGCGGTCGCGGCGAGCGCGTCCAGTTCGGCCTCAAACTGTGCCGGGTCGTCCAGGCGGCGCATCGGCGGCAGCGCGCCCAGCAGGCGGCGCCCATAGCCCATGCTCAGCAGCCGCGTGTCGCACAGCACCAGGAGGCCGCGGTCGCTCTCGCGGCGGATCAGGCGCCCTGCGCCCTGCTTGAGCGCCACCGCCGCCTCGGGCACGAAGTAGTCGTTGAAGCCGCTGCGCCCCTGCAGTTCCAGCCGGCGCGCGCGGGCCTCGACCAGCGGATCGCCCGGTGGCGGGAAGGGCAGCTTGTCGATGACCACCAGTTGCAGCGCATCGCCGGGTGCGTCGAAGCCCTCCCAGAAGGAGGCCGAGGCCACCAGCACGCAGCCGGCGCGCCCGCCCTGGCCGCCTTCGCGGAAGCGCTCCATCAGCACGCGCTTGGGCAGTTCGCCCTGGACCATGACCTCGTAGGACGCGCCCGCCGCTTCCGCCTCGCGGCGCATCTGCTCGCCGATGGCGCGCAGCGCCCGCAGCGTGGTGGTGAGGACCAGGGTGCGGCCGCCCAGGCGCGCCGCGCCGTGCGCGGCCAGCCGTGCGACCGCGGCGGGGTGGCCGGGCTCGTTCGGCTTTGGGAAGCCGCGCGGCACAAACACCGCCGCCTGCTGCGCGTAGTCGAAGGGGCTGACCACGCGCAGGATCTGCGCGTCCTCCAGGCCGCAAGGCTCGGTGAACCAGCGCAGCGCCGGGTCGTCGCCCAGGGTCGCCGAAGTGAAGACCCAGGCGCGCGGACGGCTGCCCGCGGGCTGCTCGGCCGAGGCGTCGGTCTTCAGCAGGCGCTGGCGCACGGTCTCGGCGATGTCCAGCGGCGACTCCACCAGCCGCAGTTGCGTGCCCACGTCCAGCCAGCGCACGGAGGGCGCCTCGCAGTCCTGCGCGAAGTGCGCGGCGCGCTCGGCGGTCCGCACGGCGCGCTCGTGCAGTCGCACGAAGTCCGGCGCGATCTCGCTGACGGTGTCCAGCGCGGCGGCGGCCTCCTGGGCCGCCTGCCGCACGGCCTCGAGCGCATCGAGCCACGGGCCCGCCTCCACCCCCTCGGGCGCCGCGCCGGCCCACTTCAGCCGGCTGCCCTGCCACGGCTTGCCGGCGGCCATGCGCAGCTCGCGCGCGGCGCGCTCCACCGCGCTGGCCAACTGCATCCAGTCGGCCAGGCCGCGGGCCAGCCGCAGGCCGGCCGCCAGCAGGTCGCGCGCGAAGTCCAGCACCTGGCCGGTGCCCAGCTGCAGGCCGAGGAACTGCACCCCGGTCTCGTTGAGCTGGTGCGCCTCGTCGAACACCACCACGCGCACGCTGGGCAGCAGCTCGGCCATGCCGGACTCGCGCACCGCCAGGTCGGCGAAGAACAGGTGGTGGTTGATGACCACCACGTCCGCCGCCATCGCCTCGCGCCGGGCGAGGTTGACGTGGCAGCCCTTGAACTTCGGGCATTGCGCGCCCAGGCAGTTGTCGCGGGTGGAGGTCACCAGCGGGATGACGGGCGAGCGCTCGTCCAGCCCGGGCAGCTCGGCCAGGTCGCCGGTGCGGGTGGCCTGGGCCCATTGCTCGATCTTCGCCAGCGTGCGTATCGCGCCGCGCTCGACGGAGGCGTCCTGCCGCGCCTGCTCCAGCCGGTGCACGCACAGGTAGCTGGCCCGGCCCTTGAGCAGCGCGCTGCGCAGGGGCAGCTCCAGCGCCTCCAGCAGCCGCGGCAGGTCGCGGCCGAAGAGCTGGTCCTGCAACGCCTTGGTGGCGGTGGACAGCAGCACGCGCTCGCCGCTGAGCAGCGCCGGCACGAGGTAGGAGAAGGTCTTGCCGACGCCGGTGCCGGCCTCGGCCACCAGCACGCCGCCCTGCTCGATGGTGTCGGCCACCGCCAGCGCCATGTGCGTCTGGCCGGGGCGCACGCGGAACACGTCCGCCGCGCGGGCGAGCGCACCCTGCTCGGCGAAGGCGCCTTCGACCTCCTCGCGCAAGGGCATCAGGCGGGTTCCTGCGGGTCGGCCAGCAGCTCCAGCCGCGCGATCTCGTCGCGCAGCGCGAGCCGGCGCTTCTTCAGGCGGCGCAGCAGCAGTTCGTCGGCGGGCGCGGTCTCGGCCAGCCGGTCGATGCTGGCGTCCAGGTCGGCATGCTCCATGCGCAACTCAATCAGTCGGCGCGTGACGGAATGAAGGTTGGAGTCCAATGCGCGGGGCCCGAGGACGCGGGCCGGAGGGAACGATCGACTGATAATAAGCGCTTCGTCCACGCACCCGCAGGCCTCGCGGCCGCGATCGCCGCGTTCATGCCCCGAGGCTTCCGACTTGCCGCCGCCACTGGCCTGCACCAGGGCGACCGGCCCTACCAGCAAGACCAGGTCGCGCTGCTCAGCCACCCGCGCGTGCCGGGCTGCGTGCTCGCGGTGGTGGCCGACGGCATGGGCGGTCGCAGCGGCGGGCGCAAGGCTTCCGACCAGGTGCTGCTGACCGCGCAGCAGCTCTTCGCCCGCTTCTCGCCGGACCGCGACACCCCCCAGGAGCTGCTGCGCCGCCTGGTCGAGGACGCGCACACCGTCATCAAGCTCACAGCCGCGGCCAGCGAACAGGAACCGCACAGCACCCTCGCGGCCTTCCTGCTGACGCCCGACGGGCGCGGCGCGGCGGTGCACGCCGGCGACTCGCGCATCTACCAGTTCCGCAAGGGCCGGCTGGTGCGGCGCACGCGCGACCACTCCTACGTCGAGGTGCTCATCGAGCGCGGCGAACTGGCCGAGGACCAGGCGATGCTGCATCCGCAGGCCAACATCCTGGTCGGCTGCCTGGGCATGCGCAGCACGCCGCCGCCGCTGGACGTGCACACCCTGGAAGAACTGGGCCCCGGCGATGCGCTGCTGGCCTGCAGCGACGGCCTGTGGCACTACTTCACGCCCGAGGAGCTGGGCGCCGTGGTGGCCGAGCAGTCGCCGCGTGAGGCGGTGCAACTGCTGGTGGACGAAGCACGCCGGCGCGCCCGCGGCACGGGCGACAACCTGTCGGTGGCCATCGTCCGGCTGGATCCCCTGCCGCGGCACACGCCGCAAGCCTAGGCGCCCCGCCCGTCCCCTCGCCTCAGCGCGGCGGCGGCGGCAGCGGGGCCGCAGGCGGCTTGGTGCGCTCTGCGTTCTTGCGTTCGCGCTCGGCGCGGCGCTGCTGCACGCTGCGCTGCTTGTTCTCGAAGCGCTCCCGCTCGGTGGGCGCCTCGGCGCGCTGGCGCGCGGCGCGCGCCTGGTCCTCCGCGAACTGGCGTTGCTTGCCGGCCGCGTCCTGGCGGTTCTGCGCCTCCTCGGCCGCCATGGCGGCGCGGCTCGCCGCGTGGTCTGCGGCGCGCTGTTCGCGCGCCTGCTGCGCCTCGCGGGCCTTCTGCTGCTCCTCGGGGCGGTCCTGCGTCCGCGGGGTGGCCTGGCGCTCGTCGATGCGGCGCAACTGCTCGGCGCCGCGGCGCTTGCGCTCGATGTCGTTGATGGCCGCTTCCTGGCGCTTCAGGTCGTCCTCGGCGCTGCGGCGGGCGCGGCGCGCCTGGCTCAGGCAGTCGTTGACGGCGAAGCGCTGGTAGCAGGCCGTCTCCTGCTGCTGGAAGCGCGTCTCGACTTCCTGCCGCTCGGCCGCGATGCGGTCGCGCTCGGCCTGGAAGTCCTCCTGCGCGCCGGCGAGCGCGCCGCCCAGCAGGGCCGGCAGGAGAAGGAGGGCACGCAGAAGCTTCATGCCGGCACCGCCCGGCCGCCCGAAGGCGCCGACGCTTCCCCTCCGGGGGGCAGCGATACGCGAAGCGATGAGCGTGGGGGCCAGTTTCATGTCAGGCGGGTATCGACGACACGGCGCTCCTGCGAGAGGAACTCCTTGGATTGCATTTCATTCAGGCGCGAGACCGTGCGCGGGAACTCGTGCGCCAGGGGCCCTTCGGTGTACAACGCCTCGGGCGGCACCTCGGCGGACATGATCAGCTTGACGCGCCGATCGTAGAACACATCCACCAGCCAAGTGAAACGGCGTGCTTCCGAGGCCATGCGCACCGGCATGGCGGGCACGTCCGAGAGCAGCACGGTGTGGAACTGGCTGGCGATCTCCAGGTAGTCGTTCATCGAGCGCGGGCCGCCGCACAGGGTCTTGAAGTCGAACCAGACCACGCCGCCGGCGCGGCGGCGCGCACGGATCTCGCGCCGCTCGATGTGCAGCACCGGGTTGTCGTCGCCCTTCTCCGCCAGCTTCTCGAAGGTCTTGCGCATCTCCTTCTCGGCCGCCGCGTCGTTGGGCGTGAGGTACAGCCGCACCTGCTCCAGCGTGCGCCGGCGGTAGTCGGTGCCGTTGTCGACGTTGATGACTTCCAGCTTGCGGTTGAGCAGGTCGATGGCGGGCAGGATCCGGTCCCGGTGCAGGCCGCCGGGGTACAGGTCGTCGGGCTTGAAGTTGGAGGTGGTGACGAAACCCACGCCGTTGTCGAACAGCGCCACCAGCAGCCGGTGCAGGATCATCGCGTCGGTGATGTCGGCGACGTGGAACTCGTCGAAGCAGATCAGCTTGAAGCGTTTCGCGATGCGCCTGCCAAGTTCGTCCAGCGGGTTCTGGATGCCCTGCAGCTCGGCCAGCTCGCGGTGCACCTCGCGCATGAACTCGTGGAAGTGCAGGCGCGTCTTGCGGTTGAGCGGCACCGCGTTGAAGAAGCAGTCCATCAGGAAGCTCTTGCCGCGGCCCACCCCGCCGTACATGTAGACGCCCCGCGGGATCTCGGGACGGTTGATCAGCTTCTTGAAGGCATTGGAGCGCTGGGCCTTGTAGGCAGCCCATTCGCGGGCGCAGCGGTCCAGCGCGTCGACGGCGCGCAGTTGCGCCGGGTCGGCGGTGTAGCCGCGCGCCTTCAGTTCGGCTTCGTAGGCTTGCTTGACGGACTGCAAGAGGATTCCGGGGGACGTGGAACGAAGAAGCCGCTCGCGCAGGCGCGTGGCCCGGCGGCGAGCGGCTGGGGCTCGGCTCAGCGCATCAGAAGTTCAGCGTGCGCTTGTCGACGGCCAGGGCCGCCTCCTTGGTCGCCTCCGACAGCGAGGGGTGCGCGTGGCAGATGCGCGCGATGTCCTCGCTGCTGGCCCTGAACTCCATCGCCACGACGGCCTCGGAGATCAGCTCGCTGGCCATCGGGCCGACGATGTGCACGCCGAGGATCTCGTCCGTCGCCGCGTCAGCCAGGAACTTGACCATGCCGGTCGTGTCGCCCAGCGCACGCGCGCGGCCGTTGGCCAGGAAGGGGAAGGTGCCGGCCTTGTACTTCACGCCGTCGGCCTTGAGCTGCTGCTCGGTGCGGCCGACCCAGGCGATCTCGGGGCTGGTGTAGATGACCCACGGGATGGTGTTGAAGTTGACGTGCCCGTGCTGGCCGGCGATGCGCTCGGCCACGGCCACACCCTCTTCCTCCGCCTTGTGCGCCAGCATCGGGCCGCGCACCACGTCGCCGATGGCCCACACGCCCGGCAGGTTGGTGCGGCACTCGTCGTCGACCACGATGGCGCCGCGCTCGTCCAGCTTCAGGCCCACGCCTTCCGCGTTCAGGCCGACGGTGTTGGGCACGCGGCCGATGGAGACGATCAGCTTGTCGACTTCCAACGTCTGCGCCTCGCCCTTGGCGTTGGTCCAGGCGATGGACACGCCCTTCTTCGACGACTTGACCTCGCCGACCTTGACGCCCAGCTCGATCTTCAGGCCCTGCTTGTCGAAGGCCTTCTTAGCCTCCTTGGCGATCTGCTCGTCCACCGCGCCCAGGAAGGTGGGCAGGGCTTCCAGCACCGTCACCTCGGCGCCCAGGCGGCGCCAGACGGAGCCCATCTCCAGCCCGATCACGCCGGAGCCGATCAGCGCCAGCTTCTTGGGCACGGCGGGGATGCGCAGCGCGCCGTCGTTGGAAAGGATGTTCTCCTCGTCGAAGGGCGTCCCCGGCAGCGCGCGGGCGTTGGAGCCCGTGGCGACGATGACCTGCTTGCCGACGATGCTCTCCTCCTTCTCGCCGGCGACCTTGATCTCGTAGCCGCCGTCGGCGGCCTTCACGAAGGAGCCGCGGCCGTGGAAGAAGGCGATCCTGTTCTTCTTGAACAGGTACAGGATGCCGTCGTTGTTCTGCTTGACGACCGCGTCCTTGCGGCCGAGGAGCTTCACTAGGTCCAGCTCCAGGCCTTTGACGTTGATGCCGTGCTCGGCGAAGTGCTTGCCGGCATGCTCGTAGTGCTCCGAGCTCTGCAGCAGCGCCTTGGAAGGGATGCAGCCCACATTGGTGCAGGTGCCGCCCGGCGCGGGCTTGCCGTCCTTGTTCTTCCACTCGTCGATGCACGCGACGTTGAAGCCGAGCTGCGCCGCGCGGATGGCGGCGATGTAGCCGCCGGGGCCGCCGCCGATGACGACGACGTCGAATTGCTTGCTGTCTGCCATTCGCCGCTCCTTACAGGTCGAACAGCAGGCGCGACGGATCTTCCAGCGCCTCCTTCATGGCCACCAGGCCCAGCACGGCCTCGCGGCCGTCGATGATGCGGTGGTCGTAGCTCATCGCCAGGTAGTTCATCGGGCGCACCACGATCTGGCCGTTCTCGACCACGGCGCGGTCCTTGGTGGCGTGCACGCCCAGGATGGCGGACTGCGGCGGGTTGATGATCGGCGTGGACAGCATCGAGCCGAAGGTGCCGCCGTTGGAGATGGAGAAGGTGCCGCCGGTCATCTCCTCGATGCCCAGCTTGCCTTCCTGCGCCTTCTTGCCGAACTCGGCGATCTTCTTCTCGATGTCGGCGAAGCTCATCTGGTCGGCATTGCGCAGGATCGGCACCACCAGGCCGCGCGGCGAACCCACGGCGATGCCGATGTCGAAGTAGCCGTGGTAGACGATGTCGTTGCCGTCCACGCTGGCGTTGATCACCGGGTACTTCTTGAGCGCGTGCACCGCGGCCTTGACGAAGAAGCTCATGAAGCCGAGCTTGACGCCGTGCTCCTTGGTGAACGCGTCCTGGAACTTCTTGCGCAGTTCCATCACCGGCGCCATGTTGACCTCGTTGAAGGTGGTCAGGATGGCGTTGGTGGCCTGCGACTGCAGCAGGCGCTCGGCGATGCGGGCGCGCAGGCGGCTCATCGGCACGCGCTCTTCGGGGCGCTCGCCCAGGTCCTGCTTGCCGCCGGGGGCGGACACCTGCGGCAGCGCGGCCTTCGGCGCGCCGGTGGGAATCTGCACGGCGGGCGCGGCGGACGGCGCGCCGGCGCCGCGGGCCACGGCCGACAGCACGTCGCCCTTGGTCACGCGGCCGTCCTTGCCGGTGCCGGCCACGTCGGCGGCGGTGAGGTTGTTCTCGGCCAGCAGCTTGGCGGCCGAGGGCATGGCCACGTCACCCTTGCCGGCGGCGGTAGGCGCCGGCGAGGCGGACGAAGCGGCGGCGGGCGCGGTCGCCGGGGCTGCAGCAGCGGCCGGCGCGGGGGCGGCGGCGCTGGCCTTGCCCTCCGTGTCGATCTTGGCGATCAACTGGTCGGCCACCACGGTGGCGCCGTCGCCGGCCACGATCTCGGCCAGCACGCCGGCGGCCGGCGCCGGCACCTCGAGCACGACCTTGTCGGTCTCGATCTCGATCAGGATCTCGTCGACCGCGACGGCTTCGCCGGCCTTCTTCTTCCACTGCAGCATCGTGGCCTCGGCCACGGACTCGGACAACTGGGGAACCTTGACTTCAACGATGGACATGTGTGTTCTCTGATGTTCGTTCTGGGGAGCGGCACGTGCGCCGTGGGCGCGCATGCGCGAAGGCCGGCGCTGGGGCCGGCCTCCGACAGGTCTTCCTTACTTGGTGAGCACGAAACCCTTCAGCTTGCCGAAGGCGCCGTCGACCAGCGCCTTCTGCTGTTCCTGGTGCAGGTGCGAGTAACCCACCGCCGGCGAGGCGGAGGCCGCACGGCCGGCGTAGCCCAGCTTCTGGCCCTCAAGCATGTTCTCGTGGATGTAGTGCTGCACGAAGAACCAGGCGCCCTGGTTCTGCGGCTCGTCCTGGCACCACACCACGTCGACGGCGTTGGGGTACTTCTTCAGTTCGGCGCCGAAGGCCTTGTGCGGGAAGGGATAGAGCTGTTCCACGCGAAGGATCGCGACGTCGTCAGTGCCCTTTTCCTCGCGCTTCTTGGCCAGGTCGTAGTAGACCTTGCCCGAGCAGGCGATCACGCGCTTGACCTTCTCGGCCTTGAGCGCCTTGCTGTCGGGAATGACCGTCTGGAAGCCGCCCTTGATGAACTCCGACAGCGGCGAGGTCGCGTCCTTGTTCCGCAGCAGCGACTTGGGCGTCATGATCACCAGCGGCTTGCGCAGGTTGCGCACCTGCTGGCGGCGCAGCACGTGGAAGATCTGGCTGGCCGTGGTGGGCTGCACGATCTGCATGTTGGCGTCGGCGGCCAACTGCATGAAGCGCTCCAGGCGCGCCGAGCTGTGCTCCGGGCCCTGCCCCTCGTAGCCGTGCGGCAGCATCAGCGTGATGCCGTTGACGCGGCCCCACTTCACTTCGCCCGAGGCGATGAACTGGTCGATCACCACCTGCGCGCCGTTGGCGAAGTCGCCGAACTGGGCTTCCCAGATGACCAGCGTGCTGGGGTCGTTGGAGGCATAGCCGTATTCGAAGGCCAACACCGCCTCTTCCGAGAGGATGGAGTCGATGACGACGAACGGCGCCTGGTTCTCGGCCACGTTCGACAGCGGCACGTAGGTGCCCACGTCGAACTTCTCGCGGTTCTGGTCGTGCAGCACGGCGTGGCGGTGGGTGAAGGTGCCGCGGCCGCAGTCCTCGCCCGACAGGCGCACGCCGTAGCCGCTGGCCACCAGCGAGGCGAAGGCCATGTGCTCGCCCATGCCCCAGTCCACGTTGATCTCCCCACGACCCATGGCGGCGCGGTCGTCGAGCACCTTCTTGACCAGCGGGTGCACGGTGAAGCCCTCGGGCACCGTGGTGATCTTCTCGGCCAGGCGCTTCCACTCGGCCAGCGGGATGGCCGTCTCGGCGGCGTCGGTCCACTTCTTGTTGAGGAAGGGGCTCCAGTCGACCGCGTACTTGCTCTTGAAGTTGGTCAGCACCGGATCGACCGTGTGCTTGCCCGCGTCCATGGCCGCCCGGTAGGCCTTGACCATGTCGTCGCCCAGCGTCTCGCCCAGGCCCTGCGCCGCCAGCTTGTCGGCGTAGAGCTTGCGGGTGCCCGGATGCTTGGCGATCTTCTTGTACATCAGCGGCTGGGTGAGCGCGGGCGTGTCCTGCTCGTTGTGGCCCAGCTTGCGGAAGCAGACGATGTCCACCACCACGTCCTTGTTGAATTCCTGGCGGAACTCGAGGGCTAGCTGCGTGCACAGCACCACTGCCTCAGGGTCGTCGCCGTTCACGTGCAGCACCGGCGCCTCGATCATCTTGACGATGTCGGAGCAGTACAGCGTGGAGCGCGAATCGCGCGGGTCGCTGGTGGTGAAGCCGATCTGGTTGTTGATGACGATGTGCACCGTGCCACCGGTGTAGTAGCCGCGCGTCTCGGCCAGCGCCAGGGTCTCCATCACCACGCCCTGGCCGGCGAAGGCGGCGTCGCCATGCACCAGCACCGGCAGCACCGAGTCACCCTCGGCGTCGCCGCGGCGGTCCATGCGGGCGCGCACGGAGCCCTCGACCACCGGGTTGACGATCTCCAGGTGCGAGGGATTGAAGGCCAGCGACAGGTGGACCGGGCCGCCGGGCGTGCTCACGTCGGAGCTGAAGCCCTGGTGGTACTTCACGTCGCCGCTGGGCAGATCCTCAGGGGCGGTGTGGTCGAATTCGGAGAACAGGTCCTTGGGCGCCTTGCCCAGGGAGTTGACCAGCACGTTCAGGCGGCCGCGGTGGGCCATGCCGATCACGATTTCCTGCACGCCCTTCTCGCCGGCGCGGTTGATCAGCTCGTCCATCGAGACGATGAAGCTCTCGCCGCCTTCGAGCGAGAAGCGCTTCTGGCCGACGTACTTGGTGTGCAGGAAGCGCTCCAGGCCCTCGGCCGCGGTCAGGCGCTCCAGCACGTGCTTCTTCTGCTCGGTGCTCAGCTTGGGATTGGTGCGGGCGCTTTCGAGCTTCTGCTGCCACCAGCGCTTCTGCGTCTGGTCGGTGGTGTACATGTACTCGGCGCCGATGGTGCCGCAGTAGGTCTCGCGCAGCGCGTTCAGCAGGTCGCGCAGGGACATCGTGTCCTTGCCGAAGAAGGTGTTGCTGGTGTTGAACACCGTCTCCATGTCGCCGTCGGTGAAGCCGTAGAACGAAGGCTCCAGCTCGGGGATGGCGGGGCGCTCGGTGCGCTTGAGGGGATCGAGGTCGGCCCAGCGGGCGCCGACGTTGCGGTAGGCGGCGATCAGCTGCTGGACGGCGGTGCGCTGGCGGCCCAGTTCGGAGTCGGCGCCGTTGGCCTGCACCACCTTGGCGGTGCCCTGCTTGGCACGCTCGGCAAAGGCGTTGATGACCGGCTGGTGGGGAACGTCCTTGGCGTCGCTGCCGTTCGTGGCAGGCACGTGCTGCAGGGCGTCGAAGTAGGAGCGCCAGTTGTCGGGCACGCTGCCCGGGTTGGCGAGGTAGTTCTCGTACATCTCCTCGACATAGGGCGCGTTGCCGCCGAAGAGGTACGAATTGCCTTGATAGGCGGTGTAGATGGACGGGGAATCACTCATGTTCCGCTGACCTCCGCTTCCCTTCAGGAAGCATTAGCTGGTTAGAAAAACCTTCCGCGACACGGCTGAACCGGTTGGCGGATGCGACTGTGGCTGGGAAGGGCCTGAGTACCTTCGCATTGTGCCACGTCAAATGGATGACGGCCGCCCCTCGGAACGCAGGCGCGGCGCGAATCCCGTCTTTCCGCCGGGAAGAACGGGCATTCTTGGCACGCGCGCCCGCCAGGGCAAGCGGGCCGAACCCGAGGCGGGCCGCTCAGCCGGCCGTCACCAGGGCCCGGATGGCCTGCAGCGTGCCGGGGTCGTCGATGGTGGTCAGGTCGCCCGGGTCGCGCTGCTCGCACACGGCCTGGATGGCGCGGCGCAGCAGCTTGCCGCTGCGCGTCTTGGGCAGGCCGGCCACGAAGCGCACCCGCGCCGGCCGGGCCAGGGCGCCGAGCCGCTCGGACACGGCCTGCATGATCTCGCCCTCCAGCTTCAGCGCCTCGGCCGCGTCGCCGGCGGCGGCGCCGGCCTTGGGCACGACGAAGGCCATCGCCACCTGGCCCTTGAGCGGATCGGCCACGCCCACCACGGCCACCTCGGCCACGTTGGGGTGGCCGGAGATGGCCTCCTCGATCTCGCGCGTGCCCAGGCGGTGGCCGGCCACGTTGATCACGTCGTCGGTGCGGCCCAGGATGTAGTAGTAGCCGTCCTCGTCGCGGATGCCCCAGTCGAAGGTGGAATACACCAGCTTGCCCGGGATGCTCTTCCAGTAGGTCTGGACGAAGCGCTCGTCGTCGCGCCACACGGTCTGCATGAAGCCCGGCGGCGTCGGCCCCTCGATGGCGACCACGCCCTTCTCGCCCGGCGCGGTCAGCTCCTCGCCGGTGGCCTCGTGCAGGATCTTCACCTTGTAGCCGTACATCGGCACGCCCGGGCTGCCGAAGCGGGGCGCCTTGGGCTCCACCGCATTGGCCAGGGTCAGGATCGGCCAGCCGGACTCGGTCTGCCAGTAGTTGTCGATAATGGGCACGCCCAGACCGTCGCTGATCCAGCGCGCAGTGGGCTCGTCCAGCGGCTCGCCGGCCAGGAACAGTGAGCGCAGGCTGGCGAGGTCGTACTTCTTCAGCAGCGCCGGGTCCTGCTTCTTGAGCACGCGCACCGCCGTCGGCGCGCTGAACATGACGGTGACCCTGTACTTCTCGACGAGTTGCCACCAGATGCCGCCGTTGGGCTGGCGGTCCAGGCCCTGGGTCGGCAGGCCCTCGTACACCAGCGTCGCCATGCCGGCCAGCAGCGGTCCGTAGACGATGTAGCTGTGGCCCACCACCCAGCCGATGTCGCTGGTGGAGAAGTAGGTCTCGCCGGGCCGGCCGTCGAAGATGTGCTTCATGCTGGCCGCCAGCGCCACCGCGTAGCCGCCGACGTCGCGCTGCACGCCCTTGGGCTTGCCGGTGGTGCCGCTGGTGTAGATGGTGTAGCTGATGTCCGTGGCCTCCAACCAGGCGCAGGGCACCTCGGCGTCGGCATGGCGGGCGAGCAGGTCGGCCGCCAGGTGGTCTCGGTCGGCGGTCAGTTCCATGGGCGCCAGCGCCCGGTCCACCAGCAGCACCGCCGGCGGCTTGTGGGCGGACAGGCGGATCGCCTCGTCCAGCAGCGGCTTGTAGGGGATCACCTTGCCGCCGCGCGAGCCGGCGTCGGCGCTGACCACGACCTTCGGCCCGGCATCCTCGATGCGCGAGGCCAGCGAGGCGCTGGCGAAGCCGCCGAACACGACGCAGTGGATGGCGCCGATGCGCGCGCAGGCCAGCATGGCGAACACCGCCTCGGGAATCATCGGCATGTAGATCAGCACCCGGTCGCCGCGGCCCGCGCCCAGCGCCATCAGGCCGGCGGCCATGCGCTGCACCTCGGCATGCAGTTCGCGGAAGGTCCAGGTGCGCTCGACGCCGGTCTCGGTCGAGACGCCGATCAGCGCCGGCTGGTCGCCGCGCGCGGCCAGGTGGCGGTCGACCGCGTTGTGGCACAGGTTGGTCTGCCCGCCGACGAACCAGCGGTAGAAGGGCGGGCGGGCGGCGTCGAGGATCTGCCGGGGCGGCACGTGCCAGTCGATCAGCCCGGCCTGCTCGGCCCAGAAGGCATCGGGCTCCTCGATGGAGCGAAGGTGGAAGTCCTCGAATCGGGTGGTCATGGCTGTCTCCTGGCGGCGCGGGGCCGCCTTGTGCTTTTCGGATCGGGGGCGAAGGAGCGCCGCCGGGGCGCCCCGCATGCAGTCGATTATGGAAGGCGCCCTTGCGTACGCCTGACATGGCGCACGCGGCGCACGCATCGCGGCCGCCACGGGCCCGACTCTTGAGATGCCTCAAACCCGCAGCCGCCGGCTCTTGGCAGATTCGCAGCATCCCTTTTTCCTTTTGCCTTGCCAATCTGCAGGAGTCACCGTCGATGCCGCCGGCCTTGTCCCCCGCACCGCGCCCGCCGTCCCCCGGGCCGGCCTGCGCGCGTCCCCGGCCGCCCACCGCCGCGCCCGCGACGGGCCTGCGCGCCGATGCCCAGTTGCTGCGCCTGGCCTTCGCCCCGTCCGGCCTGCGGCAGGCGAGCCTCGAGCGGCTGGCCGCGGCGCTGCAGCCGCACCTGCTGTCGCCGGGCCTGGTCCGCGGCGCCCCGCCGGCCTTCCCGCCGGCCTGGTGGCTGGTGGCCGAAGGCCGCATCGTGGTGGGCCGGCCGGGCGAGGACGGCGGCCTGGTGGAAAACCGCATCGTCGAGCGCGGCCAGTGGTTCGACATCGCCGGCGCCTGGCTGGACTCGGCCTGGATCGAGTCGGCCACCTGCCCGGTGCCGGTGACGCTGCTGGCCCTGCCGCTGCAGACGCTGATCGCCTGCGCCCAGGCCGATGCCGCGCTGCTGCACGCGATGGGCCGCGTGATGGCCGAGCGCGTGCGCGAGCTGACCGAGGGCCGCCACGAACTCGCGACCAAGGACGTGCTCAGCCGCCTGGCGCTGTGGCTGCTGCGCCAGCCCAGCCAGCCGGGGCCCGACCATGCGCCGGCGATCCACCTGCCGGTGCAGAAGCGCTCCATCGCGCAGCAGCTGGTGATGGCGCAGGCGACGCTGTCGCGCAGCTTCCGCCGCCTGGCGGAGCTGGGCTGCATCGAGGTGGCCGGCTACACGGTGATCGTGCGCGACGTGGAGGCGCTGCGCAGCCTGGCCGGCGAGCCGCCGCTGCTGGCCGGCCCCGTGCCGGGGCGTCAGCGGATGAGTGCCTGAAGCGCCTTGAAGGCCGGGTGCTCGGCGCTGCGCAGCCACTCGAAGCCGACCATCTCCGTCGTCACCAGCTCGGCGCCCGCGCCGGCCAGCCGGTCGAAGGCGGCGTCGCGGTTGCGCTCGGTGCGCGAACCGCAGGCGTCGGTGACGACCCAGACCTCGAACTCGTCCTCCAGCAGCTCCAACGCCGTCTGCAACAGGCACACGTGCGCCTCGCAGCCGGCGATCACGATGCTCTCGCGCGCCGCCGGCGCGGCGGCCGAGCGCTCCTTCTGCAGGTGGCGCGGCAGGCTGCGGGCGTTGCCCTGCGGGGCGCGGGCGGGCGGACGCAGCCATTCGGCGAGGCCCTCGGCCACGGCGCTGAAGTGCATCTTGGGCAGCGTACGGCGGCACAGGGCGCGCAGTTCGGACGCGTTCTCGCCGAGCCGGGCCGGGTTCTGCTCGGTGCCGAACACGGGCACCTCGGCCAGTTGCGCCAGCTTCGCCAGCCGCACGGCGTTGGCCAGCACGGCCTCGCCCTGGTGGATGGCGGGCATGAGGCGGGCCTGGTAGTCGACCAGCACGAGCTGGGAGGAGGAAGCGTCGAGCAGCATGGCGGCCATTGTCTCCGCGATCGGGTCGGCAGCGGCCGGGCGCTTCAGCGCGGCACGAGGCGGATCAGCTTGCCGTCCTGCGCGTCGGTCAGCACGTAGAGCAGGCCATCGGGCCCCTGGCGCACGTCGCGGATGCGCTCGCGGCCGGCCTCCAGCAGCTTGTGCTCGGCCGTCACCTTGTCTCCCGCGAGTTCGATGCGGTCCAGGTAGCCGAACTTGAGCGAGCCGACGAAGAGGTTGCCCTTCCAGGCCGGCCCGTAGCGGTCGCTGGTGAGGAAGGCCATGCCCGAGGGCGCGATGGACGGCACCCAGTATTTGAGCGGTTGCTCCATGCCCGCCTTGGCGGTGATGCCTTCGCCGATGGCGCCGCCGCCGTAGTTCTCGCCGTAGGTGATGATCGGCCAGCCGTGGTTGCGGCCGGGCTGCGGCCGGTTGATCTCGTCGCCGCCCTGCGGACCGTGCTCGTGCATCCACAGCCGGCCGTCCGGCCCGAGCGTCGCGCCCTGGCTGTTGCGGTGGCCATAGCTCCAGATTTCCGGCAGCGCGCCGGCGCGGCCGACGAAGGGGTTGTCCTTCGGGACGCTGCCGTCCTTGGCCACGCGCACGACCTTGCCCAGGTGGTTGTCCAGCGTCTGCGCATCCTCCTTGCGGCTGAAGCGGTCGCCCAGCGTGAGGAAGAGCGTGCCGTCACGCCCTTCCACGATGCGGCAGCCGAAGTGATTGCGGCTGGCCACCTTGGGCTGCTGGCGGAAGATGACCTGCACCCCCTCCAGCCGCCGCAGGTCGTCGGACAGCCGGGCCCGCGCCAGCGCGGTGCCGTTGGCGCGGCCGGCCACATCCGGCTCCGAGAAACACAGGTACAGCGTGCGGTTGCGGGCGAATTCGCTGTCCGTCGCCACGTCGAGCAGGCCGCCCTGCCCGCCCGCCGCCACCGCCGGCACGCCGGCGACGGGCTCGCCCAGCCGGCCGTCGGCCTCGATCACCCGCAGCCGCCCGGGCCGCTCGGTGACCAGAAAGCGCTGTTCCGGCAGGAAGGCCACGGCCCAGGGGTGTTCCAGCCCCGCGGCCACCACCTGCGGCTGCGGCTGGGCCTGCGCCAGGGCCGAAACCGACGCGCCGAGCACCAGCAGAGCCCCGGCGATGTTTCGCCCCAGCGATCGCGTCCTGGAAGTTGTCATCTCTTGCCACCCGTTGCACACAGAAAGGAACACTTTGCGCCTCATTTCCGTGACGCCTGTGCCTTGCCCATGCATGACCAAAGGCAATTTAGATCGCACCTGTTACAACTTCAATTTTGCTGCATTGCAGAAAATCTTTTTGATTCAAAGAGTTATGCAGGATTTCGAATGTAACTTCCAAATTGACATGGTTCAGTGTCATCAATATCCTACGCGCCCATGCGCCGAATCCCCCTCTCCCTGCTCGCCTTCGTCCTGGCCGCCTCCGCCCACGCTGCCCCGACCGACGAGACGGAGGGAATCCAGGCCCGCCACGGGCTGATGGACCGCATCGAGCACGTGCGCCACTCCGTCAGCGACCGCACTTCGGAACTGGTGCTCAGCGCCATGGGCTTCCTGGGCGTACCCTACCGCCGCGGCGGCAACAGTGTCGAGACGGGCTTCGACTGCAGCGGCTTCGTGCGCGCGATGTACGACAAGTCGGTGGGCAAGCTGCTGCCGCGCCGCGCCGAGGAGCAGGCGGCCGCCACCGAGAAGATCGACCGCAGCGAGCTTCGTCCGGGCGACTTGGTGTTCTTCAACACCATGCGCCGCGCCTTCAGCCATGTCGGCATCTACATCGGCGACGGCAAGTTCATCCACTCGCCGCGCACGGGCGCCGAGGTGCGCGTGGAAAGCATGAACGTGAGCTACTGGCAGCGCCGCTTCAACGGCGCGCGGCGGGTCATCGAGGACGGCGCGTCGGGCGAGTGAGCCCTCCGCCCTTTCCGCGGGGCCTGCAAGGCCCATAAAAAAATCCCGCCGCCGGCGGGATTTTTCGTTGGGTGCGCGTCGCGCAGGGCGCTCAGCCCTTCTTCTGCGGCGGCAGGTCGGTGCAGGTGCCGTGCGCCACCTCCGCCGCCATGCCGATGGATTCGCCCAGCGTCGGGTGCGGGTGGATGGTCTTGCCGATGTCGATCTCGTCGGCGCCCATCTCGATGGCCAGGGCGATCTCGCCGATCATGTCGCCGGCATGCGTGCCGACGATGCCGCCGCCCAGGATGCGGTGCGTCTGGGCATCGAACAGCAGCTTGGTGAAGCCCTCGTCGCGCGTGTTGGCGATGGCACGGCCGGAGGCCGTCCAGGGGAAATGCCCCTTCTTGACCTTGATGCCCTCGGCCTTGGCCTGGTCCTCGGTGAGGCCCACCCACGCCACCTCGGGGTCGGTGTAGGCCACGCTGGGGATCACGCGGGCGTTGAAGGCGGCGCTCGCCAGTTCCCGGTCGCCCTTCTGCTCGCCGGCGATGACCTCCGCCGCCACATGCGCCTCGTGCACCGCCTTGTGCGCCAGCATCGGCTGGCCGACGATGTCGCCGATGGCGAAGATGTTCGGCACGTTGGTGCGCATCTGGACGTCCACCGGGATGAAGCCGCGGTCGGTCACCGCGACGCCGGCCTTCTCGGCGCCGATCTTCTTGCCGTTGGGGCTGCGGCCCACCGCCTGCAGCACCAGGTCGTAGACCTGCGGCTCCTTGGGCGCGTTGGCGCCCTCGAGCATGACCTTGATGCCTTCCTTGGTCGCCTCGGCGCCGACGGTCTTGGTCGAGGTCATGATGTTGTCGAAGCGCGGCGCGTTCATCTTCTGCCACACCTTGACCAGGTCGCGGTCGGCGCCCTGCATCAGGCCGTCGAGCATCTCGACCACGTCCAGCCGCGCGCCGAGCGTGGAATACACCGTGCCCATCTCCAGGCCGATGATGCCGCCGCCCAGGATCAGCATGCGCTTGGGGTCGGTCGTCAGTTCGAGCGCGCCGGTGGAATCGACCACGCGCGGGTCGTCCTTGGGCATGAAGGGCAGGCTCACCGCCTGCGAGCCGGCCGCGATGATGGCGTTGCGGAACTTGACGACCTTCTTGCTGCCGGTCGTCTGGGACCCGTCGCCGGTCGTCTCGTCGACTTCCAGGTGATAGGGGTCGAGGAAGGTGCCGACGCCGCGCACGGTCGTGACCTTACGCATCTTCGCCATGGCCGCCAGGCCGCCGGTGAGCTTGCCCACCACCTTGTTCTTGTGCGCCAGCAGCTTGGCGCGGTCCACCTTGGGCGCGCCGAAGTCGACGCCGAGATCGGCGAAGTGCTTGACCTCGTCCATCACCGCGGCGACGTGCAGCAGCGCCTTGGAGGGGATGCAGCCCACGTTCAGGCAGACGCCGCCCAGCGTGGCGTAGCGCTCGACCAGCACGGTCTTCATGCCGAGGTCGGCGCTGCGGAAGGCGGCGGAGTAGCCGCCGGGGCCGGCGCCGAGCACCAGCGTGTCGCATTCGATGTCGACCTTGCCGCCGTAGCTGCCAGCCGGCGCAGGCGCACGGGCGGGCGCGGGCGCCGGAGCGGATGCCGCCGGGGCCGGGCTGGCGGCCGGCGCGGGGGCCGCCGGCGCCGGCGCGGCGGCAGCGGCGCCTTCGGCCGCTTCCACCGTCAGCACCACCGAGCCCTCGCTGACCTTGTCGCCCACGTTGACGGCGACCGACTTGACCACGCCCGCATGGCTGGACGGGATCTCCATCGATGCCTTGTCGGACTCCACGGTGATCAGCGACTGCTCGACCGCGATGGTGTCGCCGGGCTTGACCAGCACCTCG
Source organism: Xenophilus azovorans DSM 13620 (assembly GCF_000745855.1). GTDB lineage: Bacteria > Pseudomonadota > Gammaproteobacteria > Burkholderiales > Burkholderiaceae_C > Xenophilus > Xenophilus azovorans. Next base: position 28,464 of record NZ_JQKD01000031.1, on the reverse strand, counting down.
ATCACCGCGACGTCCTTGAAGTCGCCGATGTCCGGCACCTTGACCTGTTGCTCGCTCATGCGTGTCCCCTTGTCGAATTGGCTGTGAATGGATCGGCGGCCGGACTCAGGCGCCCGCCTTCAGTTTGAGGGTGATGATCTCCAGCGGCCCGGCCGTGCTGCGGTCGAACTCGCAGCCCGCGGCCAGCCCCGCCTCGGCCACCTCGCGCGCGCTGCGCGCCCGGTCGTAGGCCGCGTGCATCGCGCCCAGCGCGAAGCTGCGGCCCGAGCCGATGCTCCAGAATGTCTTGAACTCGAACACCTCGCGGTAGCTGTAGACGCCGTAGATGCCGCTCGCGTTGGCCAGCAGCAGGCTGAACTGGCTGGACTCGTAGGGATCGTGGTCCTCCTCCTTGGTCTGGAGGAAGAACGTCTCCTTGAGCACCGGGTGCAGCTTGGTGAAGGTGAGGAACACCTCGTCCTTGCTGCCCAGCCGCAGTTCGGCCTTCGGCATGGCCGCCAGGGCATGGCGCAGCACCGGGAAGTGCGCGATCGAGCCCGAGGCGGCGAAGACGCTGCGGCCGTTCGCGCCCTCGACGGTGAACAGCTTGCGGTTGTCCTCCGAGCGGTGCGTCAGGCGCGTGTCCCCGAAGGTCACGAGCGTGTCGGCACCGATCGCCACCTGGCCGCCCTTGCGAACGACCACCACGGTTGTCATGGCGCGGCCGGCGTGTCAGAGCACGATGCGACGGTAGTCCGCCAGCAACTGGCCCAGGTAGGCATTGAAGCGCGCCGCGGCGGCGCCGTCGATGACGCGGTGGTCGTACGACAGCGACAGCGGCAGCACCAGGCGCGGCACGAACTGCTTGCCGTCCCACACCGGCTTGGTCTGGCCCTTGGACAGGCCCAGGATCGCCACCTCCGGCGCGTTGATGATCGGCGTGAAGTGCGTGCCGCCGATGCCGCCCAGCGAGCTGATGGAGAAGCACCCGCCGCTCATGTCGGCCGCGCCCAGCTTGCCGTCGCGCGCCTTCTTGGCGAGCTCGCCCATCTCCTTGCTGATCTGGATGATGCCTTTCTTGTCCGCGTCCTTGAGCACCGGCACCACCAGGCCGTTGGGCGTGTCCGCCGCGAAGCCGATGTTGTAGTACTGCTTGTAGACCAGGGTGTCGCCGTCCAGGCTGGTGTTGAACTCGGGGAACTTCTTCAGCGCCGCGACCACGGCCTTGATGACGAAGGCCAGCATCGTCACCTTGACGCCGGACTTCTCGTTCTCCTTGTTGGTGGAGACGCGGAAGGCCTCCAGCTCGGTGATGTCCGCCTCGTCGTTGTTGGTGACGTGCGGGATCATCACCCAGTTGCGCGCCAGGTTGGCGCCGCTGATCTTCTTGATGCGCGACAGGTCCTTGCGCTCGACCGGGCCGAACTTGGTGAAGTCGACCTTGGGCCAGGGCAGCAGGTCGAGGCCGGCGCCGGAGCCGCCCGCCGGCGCCTTGGCCGCCTGGGCCTTGGTCTGCGCGGCGCCGCTCATCACGGCCTGGGTGAACTTCTGGACGTCCTCCTGCGTGATGCGGCCCTTGGGGCCGGAGCCCTTGACCTCTTCCAGCGGCACGCCGAGCTCGCGGGCGAACTTGCGCACGGACGGCGAGGCATGGGGCAGCGCCCCGCTGGGTGCCTTGGTCGGGTCGTGCGGTGCGGCGGCAGCCGGCGTGGCCGCCGGTGCGCTCGCCGTCGCCGCAGCGGGCGCCGGTGCCGGCGCGGCCTGGGGCGCGGCGGCGGCAGGCGCCGGTGCGGGGGGCGCGGCGCCTGCCACGCCTTCGAGCACCAGCACCACCGAGCCCTCGCTCACCTTGTCGCCGACATTGACCTTCACGTCCTTGACCACGCCGGCCGCCGACGACGGGATCTCCATCGACGCCTTGTCCGACTCCACCGTGATCAGCGACTGCTCGGCCTGCACCGTGTCGCCGGGCTTGACCAGCACCTCGATCACCGCGACCTCCTTGAAGTCGCCGATGTCCGGCACCTTCACCTCGACCGGCCCCGATGCGGCCGCCGGCGCGGGCGCGGGTGCCACGCTCGCGGGCGCCGGGGCCGGCGCGGCGGGCGCCTCGGCCGCGGGGGACGGTGCCGCTGCCGCGCCGCCGCCCTCGCCTTCCAGGATCACCACCAGCGAACCTTCATTCACCTTGTCGCCGACATTGACCTTCACTTCCTTGACGACGCCGGCCGACGACGACGGAATCTCCATCGACGCCTTGTCCGACTCCACCGTGATCAGCGACTGCTCGGCCTGCACCGTGTCGCCAGGCTTGACCAGCACCTCGATCACCGCGACGTCCTTGAAATCGCCGATGTCCGGCACCTTCACTTCGACTGCTGCCATGTCTTCTGTCTCCCGCCCGTCCCCAGGCGCTCGTGGTTGTGATGGTTGTTACGCGTAGAGCGGGTTGATCTTGTCGGCGTTGATGCCGTACTTCTTGATCGCCTCGGCGGCCTTGGCCGCGGGCAGCACGCCGTCGTCGGCCAGCGCCTTGAGGGCAGCGACCACGATGTAGTGGCGGTTGATCTCGAAGTGCTCGCGCAGCTTGCTGCGGAAGTCGCTGCGCCCGAAGCCGTCGGTGCCCAGCACGCGGTAGCTGCGGCCCTTGGGGACGAACGGGCGGATCTGCTCGGCGTAGGACTTCATGTAGTCGGTGGAGGCGATCACCGGGCCGGTGCTCTTGCCGAGCTGCTCGGCCACGAAGGGCACACGCGGCGTCTCGGTCGGGTGCAGCAGGTTCCAGCGGTCGGCGTCCTGGCCGTCGCGCGCCAGCTCGTTGAAGCTCGGGCAGCTCCACACGCCGGCGGCCACGCCCCAGTCCTTGGCCAGCAGTTCCTGGGCGAAGATCGACTCGCGCAGGATGGTGCCGCTGCCCAGCAGCTGCACCGTGGGCACGTTGGCCTGCTGCAGCGTGGGCGCGCTCTTGCACAGGTACATGCCCTTGATGATCTGCTCCTCCGTGCCGGGCTGCAGGCCGGGCATGGCGTAGTTCTCGTTGAGCAGCGTCAGGTAGTAGAAGACGTTGTCCTGCTTCTCCACCATGCGCTTGAGGCCGTGGTGCAGGATCACGCCCACCTCGTGCGCGAAGGTCGGGTCGTAGGTGACGCAGTTGGGGATGGTGCCGGCCAGGATGTGGCTGTGGCCGTCCTCGTGCTGCAGGCCCTCGCCGTTGAGCGTGGTGCGCCCGGAGGTGCCGCCCAGCAGGAAGCCGCGGGCCTGCATGTCGCCGGCAGCCCAGGCCAGGTCGCCCACGCGCTGGAACCCGAACATCGAGTAGTAGATGTAGAACGGGATCATGATGCGGTTGCTCGTCGAGTACGAGGTCGCCGCCGCGATCCAGCTGGCCATGCCGCCCGCTTCGTTGATGCCTTCCTGCAGGATCTGGCCCTTGGTGTCTTCCTTGTAGTACATGACCTGGTCCTTGTCGACCGGGGTGTACTGCTGGCCATGCGGGTTGTAGATGCCGATCTGGCGGAACAGGCCCTCCATGCCGAAGGTGCGCGCCTCGTCCACCAGGATGGGCACCACGCGCGGCCCGACGGCCTTGTCGCGCAGCAGTTGCGTGAGGAAGCGCACGTAGGCCTGGGTGGTGCTGATCTCGCGGCCTTCCGCGGTCGGCTCCAGCACCGCCTTGAAGGTGTCCAGCGAGGGGATCGTGAAGCTCTCGTCGGCCTTGGTGCGGCGGTGCGGCAGGTAGCCGCCCAGCGCCTTGCGGCGCTCGTGCAGGTACTTCATCTCCGGCGTGTCCTCGGCCGGCTTGAAGAAGGGCAACTCGGCGATCTGGCTGTCGGGGATCGGGATGTTGAAGCGGTCGCGGAAGGCCTTGATGTCCTCGTCGTCCAGCTTCTTGGTCTGGTGCACCGTGTTCTTGCCCTCGCCGATCTTGCCCATGCCGAAGCCCTTGACGGTCTTGACGAGCAGCACGGTGGGCTGGCCCTTGTGGTTCTGGGCGGCATGGAAGGCGGCATACACCTTCTGCGAGTCGTGGCCGCCGCGGCGCAGGTCCCAGATCTCGTCGTCGGTCATGTGCTCGACCATCTTGAGCGTGCGCGGGTCGCGGCCGAAGAAGTGCTTGCGCACGTAGGCGCCGTCGTTGGCCTTGAAGGCCTGGTAGTCGCCGTCGTTGCACTCCATCATGACCTTGCGCAGCGCGCCGTCATGGTCCTTGGCCAGGAGCGCGTCCCAGCCCTTGCCCCAGATCAGCTTGACGACGTTCCAGCCCGAGCCGCGGAACTCGCCCTCCAGCTCCTGGATGATCTTGCCGTTGCCGCGCACCGGGCCGTCCAGGCGCTGCAGGTTGCAGTTGATGACGAAGATCAGGTTGTCCAGGTTCTCGCGCGCCGCCAGGCCGATGGCGCCCAGCGACTCCACCTCGTCCATCTCGCCGTCGCCGCAGAACACCCAGACCTTGCGGTTGCTGGTGTCGGCGATGCCGCGCGCGTGCAGGTACTTGAGGAAGCGCGCCTGGTAGATCGCCATGATCGGACCCAGGCCCATCGACACCGTCGGGAACTGCCAGAACTCGGGCATCAGCTTCGGGTGCGGGTAGCTGGACAGGCCCTTGCCGTCCACTTCCTGGCGGAAGTTCAGGAGCTGTTCCTCGGTCAGGCGCCCCTCGAGGTAGGCGCGCGCATAGATGCCGGGCGAGACGTGGCCCTGGATGTACAGCAGGTCGCCGCCGTGGTTCTCGCTCTCGGCGTGCCAGAAATGGTTGAAGCCGGCGCCGAACATGCTGGCCAGCGAGGCAAAGGAGCCGATGTGGCCGCCCAGGTCGCCGCCTTCGGGCGGATGGTGGCGGTTGGCCCGCACCACCATGGCCATGGCGTTCCAGCGCATGTAGGCGCGCAGGCGCTGCTCGATCTCCAGGTTGCCGGGGCTGCGCGCCTCCTGGCTGGGCTCGATGGTGTTGACGTAGCCGGTGTTGGCCGAGAACGGCATGTCCACGCTGTTCTGGCGGGCATGCTCAAGCAGCTCTTCCAGCAGGAAGTGGGCGCGTTCGGGGCCTTCGGCCTGAATGACGGCGGAGAGGGCATCCCTCCACTCCTTGGTTTCCTGGGCGTCTGCATCGTTGGCAGCCGCGCCGAAGTGGTTCTCGGGATTCGCCGACATCCTGTGTCTCCTTCGTCGATGTGTGGTCCGGTAATTTAGTGCGCGCTCGCGTGGAGCGCGTGCAGTGTCTCACAAAAAGATGGGCATTCCAAATTATGCTTGTCATTTTCTTTATATGAAATAACAGCCCGCGAAATGTCTCCGCAGGAAGGTGCGGGAGAGGCTTCACCCTACACTTCGCCGATGCCCTTCTCCAACCCCCTGTCCGCGGCGCGCCATGCGGTGAACGCTTCGCCGCTGTCGTGGTGGCGGCGCTGGTGGAAGCGGCAGACGCCGGTGTCGCAGGACCGGGTGGCGATGCTGGTGCCGCTGGTGGCGGTGCTGCTGTTCCTGGCGGCCATCGTGGCGGCCTTCTCCTATCTGCGCGCCGAGGAACTCGAGCGCGAGCAGGAATCTGTCAAGCGCGACGTGGAATACGCCCAGCAGCGCCTGCGCCTGCGCCTGCTGGAGCGCCAGGAGCAGCTGATGCGCCTGGCGCGCGATGCCGGCAACCGCGAGATCGACGCCGCGGAGTTCCGCAGCCGGGCGGAATCGCTGGTGAGCCAGTACCCCGAACTGCAGGTGGTCAGCTGGATCGACGACCGGCGCCGCGTGCAGTCCAGCTATGCCGCGCCCAGCGTGCATCCGGCGCAGCAGCGCCCGTCGGGCGACGTGCTGCGCCCCGGCGAAACGGAGAGCAACTACGCCCTGGCGCGTGAGTTGCGCCAACCGGTGTTCTCGCAGCCCACCGCCGGTCAGGAACCGCCCAGCCTGCTGCAGCTGCACATCCCGCTGTACGACCAGGGCCTGTTCGCCGGCGTGGTGCTGGGCGAGTTCTCCATCGACGGGCTGCTGCGCTACGGCGTGCCGCCGGAGGTGGCGGCGCGCTATGCGGTGTCGCTGCTGGACGCCCATTCGCAGACCATCGCCGGCAACACCATCAACCCGCGCGAGGAAGAGCTGCGCCTGCTGCCCTGGGACCGGCAGGCGAATGAATTTGAGGTGCCCGTCTCGCCGGTGGGCAACGGCCTGGTGTTCCGGGCCCAGGCCTACCGCACCTCGCAGGGGCTGGTGGGCAACGGCCTGTTCTGGCTGGTGGTGGCGCTGTCGATGCTGACGAGCTGGATGCTGATCGGCACCTGGCGCCACACGCGGCGGCGCCTGCAGACCCAGCAGGCGCTGGTGGCCGAAACGAACTTCCGCCGGGCGATGGAGAACTCCATGCTCACCGGCATGCGCGTGCTCGACCTCGAAGGCCGCATCACCTACGTGAACGCCGCCTTCTGCGCCATGACGGGCTGGAGCGAGGAAGAGCTGGTCGGGCAGACGCCGCCCTTCCCCTACTGGCTGGAGTCCGACCACGAGCTGATGAGCGAGCGGCTGGAGGAAGAGATCCACGGCCGCGCGCTGCCCGGCGGCTTCCAGGTGCGCGTCAAGCGCAAGAACGGCACCGTCTTCAATGCCCGCCTGTACGTCTCGCCGCTGATCGACGCACGCGGCCACCAGGCCGGCTGGATGACCTCGATGACCGACATCACCGAGCCCACCCGCATCCGCGAGCAGCTCTCGGCCTCGCACGAGCGCTTCACGACGGTGCTGGAGGCCCTGGATGCGTCGGTCTCGGTGGCACCGCTGGGCAGCGAGGAGCTGCTGTTCGCCAACAAGATGTACCGCTCGTGGTTCGGCTCCGACTCCGAAGGCCACCTGGACATGGTGGCCCAGGCCGGGGTACCCGGCAGCCAGTCGCAGGACTCCGCCTTCGACGACGTCGACCCGCTGGCCGGCCTGCCGCTGGACACGCTCACGGCGGCCCAGCCGGCCAACAACGAGATCTACATCCCCGAGCTGGGCAAGTGGCTGGAGGTGCGTTCGCGCTACCTGACCTGGGTGGACGGGCGCCTGGCGCAACTGGTGATCGCCACCGACATCACCGCCCGGCGCGACGCCGAGGAACAGGCCGCCGTGCAAGCCGACCGCGCGCAGGCCGCCAGCCGCCTGATCACCATGGGCGAGATGGCCTCCAGCGTGGCGCACGAGCTGAACCAGCCACTGACGGCCATCACCAACTACTGCAACGGCATGATGTCGCGCCTGCGCGGCCAGCAGATCGACACCGAGGCGCTGCTCGCGGCGCTGGAGAAGACCTCCAAGCAGGCGCAGCGCGCCGGGCAGATCATCCAGCGCATCCGCACCTTCGTGCGGCGCAGCGAACCCAACCGCGCGCCGGCCGAGGTCGCCACCATGGTCAGCGAGGCGGTGGAACTGGCGGGCATCGAACTGCGCCGGCGCAACGTGCGCCTGAACCACTACGTGGCGGCCCGGCTGCCGTCGCTGAACGTGGACCGCATCCTCATCGAGCAAGTGCTGGTCAACCTGATGAAGAACGCCGCCGAATCCATCGACCTGGCCGAGCGGCCGACCGCGCGGCGCAGCGTCGAGCTGCGGGTGGTGCCCCGCACGCTGGGCGGCCAGCCGACCGTGGAGTTTTCGGTGCAGGACACCGGCATGGGCCTGGCGCCGGAAGTGCTGGAGCGGCTGTACGAGGCCTTCTTCTCCACCAAGCGTGAGGGCATGGGCATCGGGCTGAACCTGTGTCGCAGCATCGTCGAATCCCACCGCGGCCGGATGCAGGCGGAGAACCTCTACAATGGATCGGAGATCGCCGGTTGCCGTTTTTCCTTCTGGATTCCGGTGTCCGGCGCTATTGAATCCGTAGCGAGCGACGAGGTAAAGGTCAACGCATGAGTCTGATTCCGAAGAAGGGCACGGTCTATGTGGTGGATGACGACGAGGCCGTGCGCGACTCGCTGCAATGGCTGCTCGAAGGCAAGGACTACCGGGTGCGCTGCTTCGACTCGGCCGAATCCTTTCTCTCGCGCTACGACCCGCGCGAGGTGGCCTGCCTGATCGTCGACATCCGCATGGGCGGCATGAGCGGGCTGGAACTGCAGGAAAAGCTCATCGAGCGCAAGTCGCCGCTGCCCATCGTGGTCATCACCGGCCACGGCGACGTGCCCATGGCGGTCGACGCCATGAAGAAGGGCGCGATGGACTTCATCCAGAAGCCCTTCGACGACGAGGCCCTGGTCGCCCTGGTCGAGCGCATGCTCGAGCACGCGCGCACCGCCTTCGCCCAGCACCAGCAGTCGGCCAGCCGCGACGCGCTGCTGTCCAAGCTCACCGGCCGCGAGGCGCAGGTGCTCGAGCGCATCGTCGCCGGGCGCCTGAACAAGCAGATCGCCGACGACCTGGGCATCAGCATCAAGACGGTGGAGGCGCACCGCGCCAACATCATGGAAAAGCTCAACGCCAACACCGTGGCCGACCTGCTCAAGATCGCACTGGGCCAGTCGCCCGCGCAGCCTGCCGCTTCTGCCAAGGCCGTGACGCCCTGATTCCGCTGCCTTCAGCAGCGACCAGCGCCCGCCTCGCCCCCTGCGTGAGCGGGCGTTTTCACTTGTGAGTCCAGACATCCCATGACAGCCCAGCTCATCGACGGCAACGCCCTCGCCCGCCAGATCCGCGCCGAAGTCGCCGGCCGCACCCAGGCCCTCAAGGCGCGCGGCGTCGAGCCCGCCCTGGCCATCATCCTGGTCGGCGACGACCCGGCCAGCCAGGTCTACGTGAAGCACAAGGTCAACGACAGCAGCGAGACCGGCCTGACGGCGAAGCTGGAGCGCTACGGCGCCGACCTTGCCGAAGCCGAGCTGCTGGAGCGCATCGACGCGCTGAACAAGGACCCGTCCGTGCACGGCATCCTGGTGCAACTGCCGCTGCCCAAGCATATGGACAGCCACAAGGTGATCGAGGCCATCTCGCCCGCCAAGGACGTCGACGGCTTCCACGTCGCCAGCGCCGGCGCGCTGATGGTCGGCCAGCCCGGCTTCTGGCCCTGCACGCCGCACGGCTGCCTGCGCATGCTCGACTCCATCGGCTACGAGTTGCGCGGCAGGCACGCAGTGGTCATCGGCCGCAGCAACATCGTCGGCAAGCCGATGGCGATGATGCTGCTCGGCCGCAGCGCCACCGTCACCATCTGCCACAGCGCCACGGCCGACCTGGGTGCGATGACGCGCCAGGCCGACGTGATCGTGGCGGCGGTGGGCAGGCAGAACCTGGTGACGGCCGACATGGTCAAGCCCGGCGCGGTGGTCATCGACGTGGGCATGAACCGCAACGCCGAGGGCAAGCTGTGCGGCGACGTGGATTTCGACGGCGTGAAAGAGGTGGCGGGCTGGATCACGCCCGTGCCCGGCGGCGTCGGCCCCATGACCCGCGCCATGCTGCTGGTCAACACCATCGAGGCGGCCGAGCGCGCCACCGCCTGACTTGAAGCCCGCTTCTCCCGCCTCCAGATGACCGACATGAGCGCCAATCCCCTCCTCGACTTCACCGACCTCCCGCTGTTCGACCGGATCCGCCCGGAGCACGTCGCACCGGCCGTGGACACGCTACTGGCCGAGGCCGAAGCAGCTCTGGAGGAAGTGACGAAGCCGGCATTCCCGGCCGAGTGGGCCGCCATCGCCCGCGTGCTGGACGTGGCGACCGAGCGCTTCGGCCGTGCCTGGGGCGCGGTGGGCCACCTCAACGCCGTCGCCGACACGCCGGCCCTGCGCGCCGCCTACAACGAGGCGATGCCGCGCGTGACCGCCTTCTGGACCCGCCTGGGCTCCGACGAGCGCCTGTACGCCAAGTACAAGGCCATCGACCCGGCCGCGCTCGACGCCGAGCAGCGCCAGGCCCACAAGAACGCCGTGCGCAACTTCGTGCTGGGCGGCGCCGAGCTGCAGGGCGAGGCGAAGAAGCGCTTCGCCGAGATCCAGGAACGCCAGGCCGAGCTGTCGCAGAAGTTCAGCGAGAACGCGCTGGACGCGACCGATGCCTTCGCGCACTACGCCGAGCGCGGCGAACTGGACGGCCTGCCGGAAGACGTGATCGCCGCCGCCCGCGCCGCGGCCGAGGCGGAGGGCAAGCCCGGCTACAAGCTCACGCTCAAGATGCCCAGCTACCTGCCGGTGATGCAGTTCGCCAGGAGCGGCGCGCTGCGCGAACGGCTCTACCGCGCCTACGTCACCCGCGCCAGCGAGTTCGGCGACGCGGCCTTCGACAACACCCCGCTCATCACCGAGATCCTGGCGCTGCGCGAGGAAGAGGCGAAGCTGCTGGGCTACTGCAACTTCGGCGAGCTGTCGGTCGTGCCCAAGATGGCCGAGTCGCCCGCCCAGGTGGTGAAGTTCCTGCGCGACCTGGCCGCCAAGGCCCGGCCCTACGGCCTGCGCGACGTGGCCGAGCTGCGCGAGTTCGCCGCGAAGGAACTGGGCATCGCCGATCCGCAGCCCTGGGACTGGAGCTACATCGGCGAACAGCTCAAGGAGGCGCGCTACGCTTTCAGCGAACAGGAGGTCAAGCAGTACTTCCCGGCGCCGAAAGTGCTGGCGGGCCTGTTCAAGATCGTCGAGACGCTGTTCGAGGTGAAGATCGTGCGCGACAGCGCGCCGGTGTGGCATTCGACGGTGGAGTTCTACCGCATCGAGCGCGCCGGCACGAAGGTCGGCCAGTTCTACCTCGACCCGTCCGCGCGCACCGGCAAGCGCGGCGGCGCCTGGATGGACGACGTGCGCGCCCGCTGGCTGCGCCCCGACACCGGCACGCTGCAGACGCCGGTGGCACACCTGGTATGCAACTTCGCCGAGGGCGTGGACGGCAAGCCGCCGCTGCTCACCCACGACGACGTGATCACCCTCTTCCACGAGTTCGGCCACGGACTGCACCACATGCTGACGCAGGTCAACGAGCACGACGTCTCGGGCATCAGCGGCGTGGAATGGGATGCCGTCGAGCTGCCCAGCCAGTTCATGGAGAACTTCTGCTGGGAGTGGGACGTGCTCTCGCACATGACGGCGCATGCCAATACCGGCCAGCCGCTGCCGCGCCCGCTCTTCGACAAGATGACCGCGGCCAAGAACTTCCAGAGCGGCATGCAGACGCTGCGGCAGATCGAGTTCGCGCTGTTCGACATGCTGCTGCACACCGACTTCGATGCCGCCCATGTGCAGCCCGGCGCCGTGATGGCGCTGCTGGACCAGGTGCGCAGCGAGGTCGCGGTGCTGCCGGCGCCGCCCTTCAGCCGCACGCCCAACACCTTCACCCACATCTTCTCGGGCGGCTACGCGGCCGGCTACTACAGCTACAAGTGGGCCGAGGTGCTCAGCGCCGACGCCTACGCGGCCTTCGAGGAGACGGTGAGCCCGGACGGCGCGCCCAGCATCGAGACCGGCCGCCGCTACCGCCAGCAGATCCTGGAGGCCGGTGGAAGCCGCACCGCGATGGAGAGCTTCAAGGCCTTCCGCGGCCGCGAGCCGCAGCTCGACGCGTTGCTGCGCCACCAGGGCATGGCCGAACCGCTGGCGGCCTGAGGGCGGCGCGGCTGCGGTAATCTCCGCAGCTTCGTCACCCCTTGAACCCCTCATGAGCCCCATGTACCTGCGATTCAGCGCCGTTGCCCTTTGCCTTGCTGCCGGCAGCGCCGCCGCGCAGGGTCTGTACCGGCAGGTGGACGCCAACGGCCGCGTCACCTACACCGACCGGCCGCCGGCGGCCAGCACCCAGCCTGTCGCGCCCGGCCGGGCGGGCAGCAGCGGCGCGGGCGCCGGGGCCCTGCTGCCGTACGAACTGCGCCAGGTCGTGCAACGCTACCCTGTGACGATCTACACGGGCGACGACTGCGCCCCCTGCGAGACGGGTCGCAACCTGCTGCTCACGCGCGGCATCCCCTTCGACGAGCGCACGGTGAAGACGCCGGACGACATCGCCGCGCTGGAACGCCTCTCGGGCCAGAACTCGCTGCCGCTGCTGACCATCGGCACGCAGCAGGTCAAGGGCTTCGCAGACGCGGAGTGGTCGCGCTACCTGGACGCGGCAGGCTATGCGAAGAGCGTGCAGTTGCCGCCCGGCTACCGCAACCCGCCGGCCCAGCCGCTGGTGGCGCAGCAGCGCGTCGCCCCGCCGGCACCGGCGGCCGCCGCTCCGGCCGAGGCCCCTGCCGCACCGCCCCCGCCGGCAGACGCCAACGGCCCCACGCCCTCGAACCCGGCCGGCATCCGCTTCTGACGGCGGCGCTCAGCCGAAACTGAGCGTCTGCACGCCCTGCGGCGCCGCCAGCAGGCACACGTCGGCCTTCTGGTGCGCGAACACGCCGACCGTGACCACGCCCGGCCACTGGTTCACCTCGCTCTCGAAGCCCAGCGGATCGGCGATCGCCAGGCCGCTCACGTCGAGGATGTGCTGGCCGTTGTCGGTGACCAGCGGCGCGCCGTCCTTCTCGCGCACCTGCGCCACGCCGCCCAGCGCCGCGAACTGCCGCATGATCCGCCGCGCCGCCATCGGGATCACCTCCACCGGCAGCGGGAAGGCGCCCAACACGTCGACGCGCTTGGAGGCGTCGGCGATGCACACGAAGCGGCGCGACTGCGCGGCGACGATCTTCTCGCGCGTGAGCGCCGCGCCGCCGCCCTTGACCATGAAGCCGCGGCCGTCGATCTCGTCGGCGCCGTCGATGTAGACGGCCAGTTCGTCCACCGCGTTGCTGTCGAACACCTCGATGCCCAGCGCGCGCAGCCGCTCGGTCGACGCCACGGAGCTGGAGACGGCGCCGCGGATCTCGCCCTTGATCGTCGCCAGCGCCTCGATGAACTTGTTGACGGTGGAGCCGGTGCCCACGCCCACGATCTCGCCGCGCGGCACGTAGGCCAGCGCGGCCTGCCCCACCATCGCCTTGAGTTCGTCCTGGGTCGGTGCGGGTGCGTTCATGGCGGAAAATCCTGGGTTCGTCTCGACAGAAAAGAAGCCGCGAATTATCCGATGCTCTCCCTCGCCTACGGCCTGGCCCGCCCCTTCCTCTTCGGGCTCGACCCCGAGGCCGCACACGAACTCACCCTCGACAACCTGGCGCGCACGCAGAACACGCCGCTGGCCTGCTTGTACGCCTCGGCGCGCATCGACGACCCGGTGACGCTGGCGGGCCTGGCCTTCCCCAATCGCGTCGGCCTGGCCGCCGGCCTGGACAAGAACGCCCGCTGCATCGACGCCTTCGCCGCGATGGGCTTCGGCTTCGTCGAGGTCGGCACCGTCACGCCCAGGGCGCAGCCCGGCAACCCCAAGCCGCGCATGTTCCGCCTGCCCGATGCGCAAGCGCTGATCAACCGGCTGGGCTTCAACAACGAGGGACTGGACGCCTTCGTCGCCAATGTGCAGAAGGCGCGCTTTCGCCAGCAGGCGCAGCGCGCCGGCCGCGCGCCGATGCTGCTGGGCCTGAACATCGGCAAGAACGCCGCCACGCCCATCGAGCGGGCGGTGGACGACTACCTGCTCGGCCTGGAAGGCGTGTACCCGCACGCCGACTACGTGACAGTCAACATCTCCAGCCCCAACACCGCCAACCTGCGCAGCCTGCAGAGCGACGAGGCGCTGGACGCGCTGCTGGGCGCCGTCGCCGAGCGGCGCGGCGCCCTGGCGGCCACGCAGGGCCGCCATGTGCCGGTGTTCGTCAAGATCGCGCCGGACCTGGTGGCGGACCAGGTGGCGGTCATCGCCGCCACGCTGCGCCGCCACGGCATGGACGGCGTCATCGCCACCAACACCACGCTGGAGCGCGCCGCCGTGCAGGGCATGCGCCACGCCGGGGAGACCGGCGGCCTCTCGGGCGCGCCGGTGCGCGAGGCCAGCGACCGCGTCGTGGCGGGCCTGCGCGCGGCCCTGGGGCCGGACTTTCCGATCATCGGCGTGGGCGGCATCCTCAGCGGCGCGGACGCGCAGGCCAAGCGCGCCGCCGGCGCGGACGTGGTGCAGATCTACACCGGCCTCATCTACAAGGGCCCGGCGCTGGTGCGCGAGGTGGCACAGGCGCTGCGCCGGGGCTGAGGCGCCGCCGAGAAAGAAAAAAGCCGCCGGCGCATCACGCGCGCGGCGGCTTCCCCTGGGGAAACTCAGCGCAGTTTCCAGAGGATCGGCAGCGCCCAGCTCACGGCCTTGAGCACCCGGCGCGGACCGACGGCCGCCAGCAGCACCGCGGCCGCGGCGCCGGCCGCCACCGGATGCTCGCGCGCCATGCGCGTGGCCCGCGCCTGCAGCGGCTCGCGCGCCGTGCCGGCCGCCACGGCCTCCGCCTGCGCCGCCTCGGCGGCGGCCTCCAGGCGCTCGGCCAGCACGAGGCGCCGGCGCTGGCCTTCGATGCGGTCGACCAGCTCGGCCAGGGTGGCCGGACGCGGCTCGCGCGGCTTGTCCTCGTCGCCGAAGCGCGCCTGCAGCCATTCGATGTCGCGCTCGAACTCCAGCTGCGCCGGCTGCACGGCCGACGAGGCGCCGCGCAGCGACGTCACCAGGCCGACCAGCGCGCCCGCCCAGAGGACGATCCACACCAGGGCCACGATCCAGGCGGCCGTGCTGCGCTGGGGCGTGTCCCAGAAATGCACGATCACCGCCAGCGAGAGCAGCACCGCCATCACGATGGTCAGCCCGACCAGCGCCACCAGCAGCGCCGCCATGCGTTGCAGCGGCGCCTTCAGGTCGGCGAGCGCCATGCGCACCAGCTGCGCACGGTCCTCCGCCGCGATCACGCCCTCGCCCACGGCGGAGCGCAGGCGGGCAATCCGTTCGTCGATGCCGAAAAGACCCAGCAGCCGCTTCATGCGCCGCGCCTCCATGCTCCCTGCAGATGAAACCCGCCGCGCCGGAACCCGGCCGCCGGCGGGGTCGGACGCTCAGCGGCGGCCAAGCAGCAGGCCCACCAGCACGCCGACCGCCAGGGCACCGGCTGCGATCTGCCAGGGCTCGTCATGGGCGTAGGCGTTGGCGGTCTGCGCCGCATCCTTGGCCCGCTTGGCGGCGATGCGGCTCTTCTCGGCCGCCAGCTCGCGGGCGATGGCCAGTTTGGCCTCGACACGCTGCTTGAGCGCCTTGACCTGAGGCACGGATTCCAGTTCCTTGCTGGAGAGCACCCCCTTGACGTCGCTGGCGAGGTCTTCGACCACGGCGTTGGCGGCTGCTTCGAGATTCTTGGTTGCGGACATGGGTGATGAACCTTCCCTCAGTGTGATCACGACGCCGGCGAAGCGCCGGCAGTGGACACGCCTGCAAGCGGCGTGCCGACCATGTTACCCCGTGATGCGCGTGGCCTTAGTGGGATATGTCCGGCATTCGGGCCACGAATTCCGCAATCGCCAGGCTGCTGGTCAGCCCCGGCGACTCGATGCCGAACAAGTTGACCAGCCCGGCGACGCCATGTTCGGCCGGCCCCTGGATGACGAAGTCGTGCGCCGGCTCGCCCGGCCCGGAGATCTTCGGCCGGATGCCCGCGTAGCCCGGCTGCAGCGCCCCGTCGGCCAGGGCCGGCCAGTACTTGCGGACCTCGGCATAGAAGCCGTCGGCGCGGTACGGATCGACCTCCAGATCGTCCGGCGAATCCACCCACTGCACGTCGGGCCCGAACTTCGCCTGTCCGCCCAGGTCCAGCGTCAGGTGCACGCCCAGCCCCGCGGCCTCGGGCACCGGGTAGATCAGCCGGCTGAAGGGCGAGCGCCCAGCGAGCGTGAAATAGCTTCCCTTGGCCCAGTGGGCGGCGGGCACGTGCCGCGGGTCCAGCCCGTCGAAGCGCCGCGCCAGCGCCGGCGCCCCCAGACCCGCCGCGTTGACCACTGAGCGGCAGCGCAACTGCGTGCCGTCGACGCCGACCAGGTCGATCCCCGCCGGCCCGCAGACGGCGCGCGCCACCGGCGACTTGAGCGCCAGCATGCCGCCCGCGTTCTCCAGGTCGCCCTGCAGCGCGAGCATCAGCGCGTGGCTGTCGACGATGCCGGTGCTGGGTGACAGCAAGGCGGCCTCGCAGGCCAGTTGCGGTTCCAGCGCACGGGCCTGCTGCTCATCGAGCGCCTCCAGGTCGTCCACGCCGTTCGCGCGCGCCTTGCGGACGATGTCTTCCAGCGCCGCCACCTGCGCGGGCGCGGTGGCGACGATCAGCTTGCCGCAGCGGCGATGCGGGAGGTTCCGTTCGGCGGCGTAGGCGTAGAGCATCTCCTTGCCCTGCACGCACAGCCGCGCCTTGAGCGAGTCCTGCGGGTAGTAGATGCCGGCGTGGATCACCTCGCTGTTGCGGGAACTGGTGCCGGTGCCGATGGCGCCCTCCGCCTCCAGCACGATGACCTCGCGGCCCTGCAGCGCCAACGCACGCGCGACCGCCAGGCCCACCACACCGGCGCCGATGACGGCGCAATCGAATTCGTCCATGCGGCGAGCTTAGCCGCTCGCCGGACCGGCACTCAGGCCATCCGCCAGCGGAAAGTGGCCGCCCGCATGAAGTGACTGGACAGCGTCAGCCGGCGCCGCACGCGCAGCGCCTGCCCGTGGTCCGGCTTGGCCGGCGGGGGAATGGTCGAATCCGAGGGCGGTGCGGCGGGCGTGGCGGGTCCGCGATCCGGCTCCACGGGCAGTTCGGCCGGGTCGTCGGGCGTGATCGGCGCGGGCAGGTCTGGCATGGCGGCCTCCTTTGCCGGAGATGATGCGCCGATTCGGCCGGCGCGCAGCAGGCGGAGGCCGCCGCGACCGTGCGTCGGCCGGGGACCACGCCACGTCGGGGCCGCGGCATCGCGCGGCGTTTCATCGGCCTTGGACGCGACGCGCGGCCGCGCCGTCACGGCGGCCCATCTCCCGGGCCGTCTGCGCGAGCCAGCGGTCCGCCTCCGCCTGGCCGTGGTCGTGAACGCGGCGCCTGTATTCGGGCGCCAGCGAACGCATCATGGCCTGCTGATCCCGTTCAGCCCCATGCGGCGCCGTCCCTTGTGGGTTGCGCTGCGCCCGGCGGGCGCGATCCGCCTTGCATACGCCTTCATCCGGCCATTGCGCGCAGTACTTCCTCATGGTCGGCGACAGTTCGTCCGAGGCGTGGCCACCCTTGCCGATGTTGCGCGTGCCGCTCAGCGTGGATTGCCCCAGGGCCGTCGCGCCCATGCCGGCGCCCAGGTCCATCGAGGCGCCGGGATCGAACTGCGCCCATGCCTGGCTGGCGCAACACGCGGCCAGCGCCACCGCGCCGAGGATCGACATGGATTTCATGAGGGCTCCTTCCATGTGGGCCGGCGATGTCGTGCGTCGCTTTCGGACGGAACCATTCGACGGCCCGGCCATCGTGCCCGTTCGGCCGTGCCGAATCCACCCCCCGCGGGGCGGGAGGCGGATGAGTCGGGAGGATCTGTGTGAATGGTGGGCGATGCAAGGTTCGAACTTGCGACCCCTGCAGTGTGAATGCAGTGCTCTACCACTGAGCTAATCGCCCTGGCGGCGGCGCTGTGTGCGCCGTGCCGGAAAACTGGAGGGAAGGCCTGGGGCCTCCCACCGGTGGCATGTCCGCGCTGTTGCGCGAAGCCTCGCATTATGCCACAGCTTGCGCGCCGTCCTGGCGAAAGAGTGTCTTGCCGCCGCTGGCCTTGTCGAGGTCGGCCAGCATCCTGTCGTGCTCGGCCAGTTCCGACTCGGAAGCCGTCAGCACCGGCAGCACGAAGCTGCTCAGGTCCACCGCCACGATCGCCGCGCCCTGGGCCGGCTCGTCGCTGGGCGCGACGTCGATCAGCAGGGCGTCCTGCCCGCGCGTGAGGTTGATGTACACGTCGGCCAGGAGCTGCGCATCCAGCTTGGCGCCGTGGTAGGTGCGGTTGGACCGGTCCACGCCGAAGCGGTCGCACAGCGCGTCCAGCGAATTGCGCTTGCCGGGATAGACCTGCTTGGCCATCGCCAGCGTATCGGTCACCTCGGCCACGTAGCTGGCCAGCGGCTGCAGCCCGGCGCGCTCGAACTCCTTGTTCAGGAAGCCGACGTCGAAGGCCGCGTTGTGGATGATCAGCTCGGCACCACGCAGGTACTCCACGATGTCCTGCGCCCGCTCGACGAACTTCGGCTTGTCGGCCAGGAACTCGCTGGTCAGGCCGTGCACCTTGAGCGCGTCCTCGTGGCTCTCGAGCTCGGGGTTGAAGTACAGGTGCAGGTCGTTGCCCGAGAGCTTGCGGCCCACCAGTTCGACGCAGCCCAGTTCGATGACGCGGTCGCCGTTCTCGGCCGAGAGGCCGGTGGTTTCGGTGTCGAGGACGATCTGGCGCATCATGCCCTCCGCCGGGCCGCCCCAAGGAGGGCATGCGCCCCCTCGGGGGGCAGCGAATACACGCAGTGATGAGCGTGGGGGCTGATGGTCATCAGTGGTTTTCCTTGGCGTGGTTGATCGAGTACTTCGGGATCTCGACCGTCACGTCGTCTCGGCCCAGGATGGCCTGGCAGGACAGGCGCGAGGTCGGCTCCAGGCCCCAGGCGCGGTCGAGCAGGTCCTCCTCGGCCTCGTCGGGCTCGCCCAGCGAGGCGTAGCCCTGGCGCACGACGACGTGGCAGGTGGTGCAGGCGCAGCTCATCTCGCAGGCATGCTCGATCTCGATGTCGTTTTCCAGCAGCGCCTCGCAGATGGAGGTGCCGGCGGGCGCCGTGATCTCGGCGCCCTCGGGGCAGTATTCGGCGTGGGGGAGGATCTTGATGATGGGCATGGTGGCCGTTGCCGTTCTTCTCAGACCGATTCGATCTTGCGCCCGGCCAGGGCGCGGGCGATGCCCTGGTTCATGCGGCGCGCGGCGAAGGGCTCGGTGCCCTCGGCCAGCGCCTTGGTGGCGGCCTCGATGGCCGCGGCGTCGCTACCGGCGCGGGCGCGCTCGAGTTCGGCGACGAGGGTCTCGATGGCCTCGCGCTCGGTCGCATCCAGCAGCGCGCCGTCGGCCGCGATGGCGCTGCGCGTGGCCAGCACCATCCGCTCGGCGTCGACGCGGGCCTCGACCAGCGCACGCGCCTGCATGTCCTGCTGGGCCGTGGAGAAGCTCTCGCGCAGCATGCCGGCGATCTGCTCGTCCGTCAGGCCGTACGAGGGCTTGACGGTCACGCTGGCCTCCACACCGCTGCTCTGCTCCTTCGCGCTCACCGACAGCAGGCCGTCGGCATCGACGGTGAAGGTGACGCGGATGCGCGCCGCGCCCGCCGCCATCGGCGGGATGCCGCGCAGGGTGAAGCGCGCCAGGCTGCGGCAGTCGGCGACCAGGTCGCGCTCGCCCTGCACCACGTGCAGCGCCAGTGCGGTCTGGCCGTCCTGGTAGGTGGTGAAGTCCTGTGCCATCGCGGTCGGGATGGTGGTGTTGCGCGGCACGATGCGCTCGACCAGCCCACCCATCGTCTCCAGGCCGAGCGAGAGCGGGATCACGTCCAGCAGCAGCAGGTTGCCGGCGTTGTCGTTGCCGGCCAGCTGGTTGGCCTGGACGGCGGCGCCCAATGCCACCACCTGGTCGGGGTCGAGGTTGACCAGCGGCTCGCGGCCGAAGAACTGCGCCACCGCGCGGCGGATCTGCGGCATGCGCGTGGCGCCGCCGACGAGCACGATGCCCTGCAGGTCCTCGGGCTTCAGGCGCGCATCGCGCAGCGCCTTGCGGGCGGCGGCCAGGGTGCGGTCGGTCAGGGGCCGGGTGGCCTCGTCGAACTGTGCGCGCGTGACGGTGCAGCGCAGGTCCGCGCCCCCCAGGCGGGCGCTGAACTCGGTGGATTCGTCGTCACTCAGCGCCTCCTTGGCGGCCCGCGCCGCCACCAGCAGCGCGGCCCGGTCCTCGCCGCTGCGCGGCGTGGCGCCGGTCTGGGCGAGCACGGCCTCGGCCAGCGCGTGGTCGTAGTCGTCGCCGCCCAGCGCGGAGTCGCCGCCGGTGGCGATGACCTCGAACACGCCCTGCGTCAGCCGCAGGATGGAGATGTCGAAAGTGCCGCCACCCAGGTCGTAGACGGCGTAGACGCCCTCGCTCGCGTTGTCCAGCCCGTAGGCGATGGCGGCGGCCGTCGGCTCGCTGATGAGGCGCAGCACGTTCAGGCCGGCCAGTTGCGCCGCGTCCTTGGTGGCCTGGCGCTGGCCTTCGTCGAAGTAGGCGGGCACGGTGATGACGGCGCCGTGCAGGTCGTTGTCGAAGGTGTCCTCGGCGCGGTAGCGCAGGGTCGCCAGGATCTCGGCGCTGACCTCGACCGGCGACTTCAGGCCGGCCGCGGTGCGCACCTGCACCATGCCGCCCTCGTCCGCCAGCGCGTAGGGCATCGCCTCCTGGTGCGCGATGTCGGCCAGGCCGCGCCCCATCAGGCGCTTGACCGAGGTGATGGTGTTGGCCGGGTCCTGCGCGCGGGCCGCCAGGGCCTCGTGGCCGATCTGCCGCCGGTCCTGGCCGAGGTAGCGCACGGCAGAGGGCAGCAGCACCCTGCCCTGGTCATCGGGCAGGCACTCCGCCACGCCGTTGCGCACGGCAGCCACCAGCGAGTGCGTGGTGCCCAGGTCGATGCCGACGGCGATGCGGCGCTGGTGCGGGTCCGGCGCCTGGCCGGGTTCGGAGATCTGGAGAAGTGCCATGGGAAGCGCCTATTGTCCCAAGCGGTCGAAAGCCGCGTCGGCCTCGTCGGCGAATCGCTCGATGAACATGAGGGCTCTGACCTGCTGGGCCGCGCCGGGGTAGTCGCCTTTCTCGTCGATCAGCCAGTCCAGCGACGAGAGGGCGCGGGTGCGGGCCGCATCGACCTGGACCTGCAGCGCCTCCAGCGCGACCAGGTCGCCGGCTTCCTCCAGCGCCTCGCGCCATTCCATCTGCTGCACCAGGAACTCCGGCGGCATGGCGGTGTTGCGCTCCGCGTCGACCGGCGCGCCGTTCAGCTCGCACAGGTAGGCGGCGCGCCTGAGCGGGTCCTTCAGCCGCTGGTAAGCCTCGTTGATCCGCACCGACCACTGCATCGCCAGCCGCTGCGCCGCCGGGCCCTGGGCCGCGAAGCGGTCGGGATGCGCCTCGCGCTGCAGTTCCTTCCAGCGCGCGTCCAGTGTGGCGCGGTCCTGCGCGAAGGTGGGCGGGACGCCAAACAGCGCGAAATCGGTGTCGGTCAGTTGCATGCGAAACGGTCGGGCGCCCCGACGATAAAAAGCCGCCGGAGCGCGGCGGCTGGCACGGCGAGGCAGCCGGTGTTCAGATCCTGAAGCTCTCGCCGCAGCCGCAGCGGTCGCGCTCGTTGGGGTTGTTGAAGCGGAAGCCCTCGTTCAACCCCTCGCGCACGAAATCCAGCTCGGTGCCGTCGATGTAGGCCAGGCTCTTCGGGTCGATCATGACCTTCACGCCATGGTCCTCGAACACCACGTCCTCGGGCGCCACCTCGTCCACGTACTCCAGCTTGTAGGCCAGGCCCGAGCAGCCGGTCGTCTTGACGCCCAGGCGCACGCCCAGCCCCTTGCCTCGCTTGGCGAGGTAGCGGGTGACGTGGCGGGCAGCGGCTTCGGTCAGCGTGACGGCCATGTCGGTGCGCGGCCCTTCAGTGGACATCGGCGGCGGCCGTGGCGCCGTGCTTGGCCTTGTAGTCGTTGACGGCGGCCTTGATGGCGTCCTCGGCCAGGATCGAGCAATGGATCTTCACCGGCGGCAGCGCCAGTTCCTCGGCGATCTGCGCGTTCTTCAGCTGCGCCGCCTCGTCCAGCGTCTTGCCCTTGACCCACTCGGTCACCAGCGAGCTCGACGCGATGGCCGAGCCGCAGCCGTAGGTCTTGAAGCGCGCGTCCTCGATCACGCCCGTGTCGGGGTTGACCTTGATCTGCAGCTTCATCACGTCGCCGCAGGCCGGCGCGCCCACCATGCCGGTGCCGACGGTCTCGTCGCCCTTGTCGAAGGAGCCGACGTTGCGGGGGTTCTCGTAGTGGTCGATGACCTTCTGGGAATAAGCCATGGGGTTACCTCTTGTTCTGGTGCGATTCGGTTCAGTGGGCGGACCACTGGATGGAGTTCAGGTCCACGCCGTCCTGGTACATCTCCCACAGCGGACTGAGCTCGCGCAGCTTGGCGACGTTGTGGCGGATGGCCGAGACGGCCGTGTCGATCTCTTCCTCGGTCGTGAAGCGGCCGATGGTCATGCGCAGGCTGCTGTGGGCCAGCTCGTCGCTGCGGCCGAGCGCGCGCAGCACGTAGCTGGGCTCCAGGCTGGCCGAGGTGCAGGCCGAGCCGGACGACACCGCCAGCCCCTTGATGCCCATGATCAGCGACTCGCCCTCGACGAAGTTGAAGCTCATGTTCAGGTTGTGCGGAACGCGGTGCGTGAGGTCGCCGTTGATGAACACCTGCTCGATGTCCTTCAGGCCGTCCAGCAGCCGTTGCTGCAGTGCGCGCGCCTTGGCGAGGTCCTGCGGCATCTCTTCCCTGGCGATGCGGAAGGCCTCGCCCATGCCCACGATCTGGTGGGTGGGCAACGTGCCCGAGCGCATGCCGCGCTCGTGGCCGCCGCCGTGCATCTGCGCCTCGATGCGCACGCGCGGCTTGCGGCGCACGTACAGCGCGCCGATGCCCTTGGGGCCGTAGGTCTTGTGCGATGCCAGGCTCATCAGGTCGACCGGCAGCGTCTTGACGTCGATCTCGACCTTGCCGGTCGCCTGCGCCGCGTCGACGTGGAAGATCACGCCCTTCTCGCGGCAGATGGCGCCCAGGGCCGGGATGTCCTGGACCACGCCGATCTCGTTGTTCACGAACATCACGCTGGCCAGGATGGTGTCGGGGCGGATGGCGGCCTTGAACTTCTCCAGGTCGAGCAGGCCGTTTTCCTGCACGTCCAGGTAGGTCACCTCGAAGCCCTGGCGCTCCAGCTCGCGCATCACGTCGAGCACGGCCTTGTGCTCGGTCTTGACGGTGATGAGGTGCTTGCCCTTGCCCTTGTAGAACTGCGCCGCGCCCTTGATCGCCAGGTTGTCGGACTCGGTGGCGCCGGAGGTCCAGATGATCTCGCGCGGGTCGGCGCCGATCAGCTCGGCCACCTGGGCGCGCGCCTTCTCGACCGCCTCCTCCGCTTCCCAGCCCCAGGCATGGCTGCGCGAGGCGGGGTTGCCGAAGTGCTCGCGCAGCCACGGGATCATGGCGTCGACCACGCGGGGATCGACCGGCGTGGTGGCACCGTAGTCGAGGTAGATCGGGAAATGGGGAGTCACATCCATGGCTTGCTCGTCGGGGCGTGGGGGTCGTCGTTGTTCTGGCGCGGCCCTCGGGGGCCCGCCGCTTTCAGAAGTCCGTCGGTCAGGTCTTGGCCAGGGCGCTGCCCAGCGCGAACACCGAGTTGGGCGCGTTCACGCGGATCGGCTTGACCACCGGCTGGCTGGAGATCGCCCGCTTGGGGGTCGGCTTGCTCTCGATCTGCACGCCCTTGGCGATCTGGTCGTCCACCAGCTTCTGCAGGGTGACGGAATCGAGGAACTCCACCATCTTCTGGTTCAGCGAGGCCCACAGCTCGTGCGTCATGCAGCGGCCGGCCTCGCCCAGGCAGTTTTCCTTGCCGCCGCACTGGGTGGCGTCGATCGGCTCGTCCACCGAGACGATGATGTCGGCGACGGTGATGTCCGAGGCCTTGCGGCCCAGCGAATAGCCGCCGCCCGGCCCGCGGGTGGACTCCACCAGCTCATGCCGGCGCAGCTTGCCGAACAGCTGCTCGAGGTACGACAGCGATATCTGCTGGCGCTGGCTGATCGCGGCCAGCGTGACCGGCCCCGTGTTCTGGCGCAGGGCCAGGTCGATCATGGCGGTGACCGCAAAACGGCCCTTGGTCGTCAGACGCATCGCAAGCTCCTTTCGAAGTGCTTACCGTGGAAATGACACCCTGGAGACCATCTTCCGGAGTGGCATCGTCTCCGCCCTGCCCGGCCAGGCCCCATCGAGGGGTGAGAGCCGGCCCTTCATCGCGAAGTTCTTCTGTTGTTGAGTATTTCGCTCAAGTTTAACAGAAAACCCCAGGCCATGCTCGGGTAAACCCGATGGGGTCGATGGAGAGCGTCTATCGGTCCGCTCAGGCCCTTTGCCCGCCCGCGGGCAGCACCGCGATGTTGTCGCCACCCGCTGCACCGAAAGCCTGCTCGCGCAGCAGCGCCAACTGGTCGCGCACGCGGGCCGCCTTCTCGAACTCCAGGTTGCGGGCGTGCTCCAGCATCTGCTTTTCCAGGCGCTTGATCTCCTTGGCGACGTCCTTCTCGCTCATGTCCTCGACCTTGGCCCGCTCCAGTTCGCGCTGGATCGCCTCCTTGCCGGACTTCTCGCTGTAGACGCCGTCGATCAGCTCGCGCACCTGCTTGACGATGCTGCGCGGCGTGATGCCGTGGGCCTCGTTGAACTCGATCTGCTTGATGCGGCGCCGCTCGGTCTCGCCCATCGCCTTCTTCATCGATTCCGTGACGGTGTCGGCGTAGAGGATGGCCTTGCCGTGCAGGTTGCGGGCCGCCCGGCCGATGGTCTGGATCAGGCTGCGCTCGGCGCGCAGGAAGCCTTCCTTGTCGGCGTCGAGGATGGCGACCAGCGACACCTCCGGGATGTCCAGCCCCTCGCGCAGCAGGTTGATGCCCACCAGCACGTCGAAGGCGCCCAGGCGCAGGTCGCGGATGATCTCGACCCGCTCCACCGTGTCCACGTCGCTGTGCAGGTAGCGCACCTTCACGCCGTTGTCGCCCAGGTACTCGGTGAGCTGCTCGGCCATGCGCTTGGTCAGCGTGGTGATCAGCACGCGCTCGTTCTTCTCGACGCGGATGCGGATCTCCTGCAGCACGTCGTCCACCTGGTGGGTGGCGGGGCGCACCTCGACCTCGGGGTCGATCAGGCCGGTGGGTCGCACCAGTTGCTCGACCACCTGGCCGGCGTGCTGCTGCTCGTAGGCGGCCGGCGTGGCCGAGACGAAGATGCACTGGCGCATGCGGCGCTCGAACTCCTCGAACTTCAGCGGCCGGTTGTCCAGCGCCGAGGGCAGGCGAAAGCCATACTCCACCAGCGTGGTCTTGCGCGCCCGGTCGCCGTTGTACATGGCCGAGAGCTGGCCGATCATCTGGTGGCTCTCGTCCAGGAACATGATCGCGTCCTTGGGCAGGTAGTCGGTCAGCGTGGGCGGCGGATCGCCCGGCGCGGCGCCCGAGAGGTGCCGCGTGTAGTTCTCGATGCCCTTGCAGTGGCCGATCTCGGCCAGCATCTCCAGGTCGAAGCGCGTGCGCTGCTCCAGGCGCTGCGCCTCCACCAGCTTGCCGGCGGCCACCAGCTCCTTCAGGCGCGCGTCCAGTTCCAGCTTGATGGTCTCGACCGCGCGCAGCGTCTTGTCGCGCGGCGTGACGTAGTGGCTGGAAGGGTAGACGGTGAAGCGCGGCACCTTCTGGCGGATGCGGCCGGTGAGCGGGTCGAACAGCGACAGCGTCTCGATCTCGTCGTCGAACAGCTCGATACGGATCGCCAGTTCGCTGTGCTCGGCCGGGAACACGTCGATCACGTCGCCGCGCACGCGGAAGGTGCCGCGGGCGAAGTCCTGCTCGTTGCGGGTGTACTGCATGCGGATCAGCCGGCCGATCAGGTCGCGCTGGCCGACCTTGTCGCCCACCCGCATGATCAGCCGCATCTCCATGTAGTCCTCGGGCGTGCCGATGCCGTAGATGGCGCTCACCGTGGCCACGATCACCACGTCGCGCCGCTCCAGCACGCTCTTGGTGGCCGACAGGCGCATCTGCTCGATGTGCTCGTTGATGGACGAGTCCTTCTCGATGAACAGGTCGCGCTGCGGCACGTAGGCCTCGGGCTGGTAGTAGTCGTAGTAGCTGACGAAGTACTCCACCGCGTTCTTCGGGAAGAACTCGCGGAACTCGCTGTAGAGCTGCGCCGCCAGCGTCTTGTTGGGCGCGAACACGATGGCCGGGCGGCCCAGGCGGGCGATCACGTTGGCCATGGTGAAGGTCTTGCCCGAGCCGGTCACGCCCAGCAGGGTCTGGAACACCTCGCCGTCGTGGACCCCTTCCACCAGCTGCGCGATGGCCGTCGGCTGGTCGCCGGCCGGCGGGTACGGCTGGAAGAGCTGGAAGGGGGAGTCGGGAAAGGAGACGAACTCGCCCTTCGCGGGGGTCTTGTCGGGCATGGATTCAGGCACTTCGGGCATGGGCGGAAGCGGTGCAGGTGCGGGCCGGCCGGTAAAATTCAACGGAACCCGCCAGCCTACCGCAGGCCAGCCGGCAGCCCAAGCCCTGGGGCCTCCCGGGCATCCCCTCCCTTCCAAGGACGCATTCCAAAATGTCTCTCTTCACCGCCGTCGAAATGGCGCCGCGCGACCCGATCCTGGGCCTGAACGAACAATTCGCCGCCGACACCAACCCGCAGAAGGTCAACCTCGGCGTGGGCGTGTACTACGACGACAACGGCAAGCTGCCGCTGCTGGAGTGCGTGAAGAAGGCCGAGGCCGACATGATGAAGGCGCCCAGCGCCCGCGGCTACCTGCCGATCGACGGCATCGCCGCCTACGACGCGGCGGTGAAGGCGCTGGTCTTCGGCGCCGACAGCGAGCCGGTGAAGTCCGGCCGCGTCGCCACCGTACAGGGCCTGGGCGGCACCGGCGGCCTGAAGATCGGCGCCGACTTCCTCAAGAAGCTCAGCCCCGACGCCAAGGTGCTGATCAGCGACCCGAGCTGGGAGAACCACCGCGCCCTGTTCACCCAGGCCGGCTTCCAGGTCGAGACCTACCCCTACTACGACGCCGCCAAGCGCGGCGTGAACTTCGAGGGCATGCTGGCCGCGCTGAACGCCGCGCCGGCCGGCACCATCGTCGTGCTGCACGCCTGCTGCCACAACCCGACCGGCTACGACATCACGCCCGCGCAGTGGGACCAGGTGGTCGAGGCCGTCAAGACCAGGAAGCTCACCGCCTTCCTCGACATGGCCTACCAGGGCTTCGGCCACGGCATCCAGGAGGACGGCGCCGTCATCGGCAAGTTCGTCGCCGCGGGCCTCGACTTCTTCGTCTCCACCTCCTTCTCCAAGAGCTTCAGCCTGTACGGCGAGCGTGTCGGCGCCCTGTCGGTGCTGTGCGAGAGCAAGGACGAGGCGGCCCGCGTGCTGTCGCAGCTGAAGATCATGATCCGCACCAACTACAGCAACCCGCCCACGCACGGCGGCGCCGTGGTGGCGGCGGTGCTCGGCAACCCCGAGCTGCGCGCCCTGTGGGAGAAGGAGCTGGGCGAGATGCGCGTGCGCATCAAGGCCATGCGCCAGAAGCTGGTCGATGGCCTGAAGGCCGCCGGCGTGAAGCAGGACATGGGCTTCATCACCGAGCAGATCGGCATGTTCAGCTACTCCGGCCTGACCAAGGACCAGATGGTGCGCCTGAGGAGCGAGTTCGGCGTCTACGGTACCGACACCGGCCGCATGTGCGTGGCGGCGCTCAACAGCAAGAACATCGACCACGTCTGCCAGGCGATCGCCAAGGTCGTTGGCTGATCCCGTCGATTCATCCAGCGAGCCGGGCGGCGAGCCTTCGCCGGCCCGGCTTTTTGTCGACCTGGCGCTGGCCAACCCGGCCAACCGCGCCATCCTGGAGCGCCTCCCGGCCCTCGGACTGCCCGACGCCTGGCTGGTGGCCGGCTGCCTGTTCCAGACGGTGTGGAACCTGCGCAGCGGTCGGCCGGCGGCCGAGGGCATCCGCGACTACGACCTCTTCTATTTCGACGCAGCCGACCTGTCGGCCGGGTCCGAGGCGGCCATCGGCAGCCGCGTGCAGACGGCCTGCGCCGACCTGGGCGTGACGCTGGAAGCGAAGAACCAGGCCCGCGTCCACACCTGGTACGAGGCGTACTTCGGGGCCCCCTACAGCCCGCTGCGCAGTTCGTCGGAAGGCATTGACCGCTTCCTGGTGGACGGCACCTATGTCGGCCTGCAGGCCGGTGCCGGCGGCCTGACGCTGTACGCGCCCGACGGGCTGGACGGACTCCTGCGGGGCGTGCTGCGGCCCAACCGCCGCTGTCCCGATGCGCGGCTCTATGCCGCCAAGGCGGCCGACTACCGGCGCCGCTGGCCCTGGCTCAGGGTGCTCGACACGGCGGCGGCGCAGGCTGCACAGCCGGTGCTGGTGCGCGGCCTGTGCACCTCGTAGCCCGCCACACCCGCCCTAGGCTGAATCGACATTCAATCTGTCAGCCAAGCCAGACTTGCGGCCAGGCAGAGGAAGGCCATGAAGTGGGCGGCCTTGCGGTCGTAACGCGTGGCGATGCGTCGGAACTGCTTGAGCCGGCCGAAGCATCGCTCGATCGCATTGCGAGCCCGGTATAGCTTGGCATCGAAGGAGCGCGGCTGCTGGCAACTGCGCGGCGGAATCACGGCTTGAGCGCCCGCCGCCTCGATCTGCGCCACAAAGGCGCGGCTGTCATAGCCCTTGTCGGCAAGCACATGCGTTGGCCTGAGGCCCTTGAGCAACTCTGGAGCCTGGGTGATGTCGTTGACTTGCCCGGGCGTGAGGATC
>NZ_JQKD01000030.1 GCF_000745855.1 Xenophilus azovorans DSM 13620 | reverse complement strand
GCAATCGCTCGGCCAGCCACTCACCATGCGGCGCCAGGGCGCCGCTTCGCCCGCCCACTTCCATCGGCCGCCAACCACCGCGGCGCAGGTACTCGCGCACCGTGTTGCGGCTGCACCCCAACTCCCGGCTGATGCGCTTGGCGCCCCAGCCTAGCGCCTGCAGCGCCAGCATCTTGTGCACCTCCTGCGGCGCCAGCATCGTCTCGCCCCTTCGGCCCGTTTCGACCGACAGAGCTTGCTCGATCTCCTCTTCCATCCATGACCTCCTTCGCTGTGAAAGGGGGTCAGTTCTCAATGGCGCCAGGGGGGCAGTTTTTCATGGCGCCTGACAGAAAGTTTCGCTACGCTTCCAAGAGAAAGCTGAGTCCGCTGCCCAGCGTTGCCCATGCGGGAGGTGAATACAAGGGCAAGGGATACACGAATTCCCTGGAGGCGCTGCGGGAAAACAGGAACAGGTACGACTACTTCGAGATCGACTTTTCCTTCACCGAGGACAACCATATCGTCTGCTCCCACGGCTGGACCCGGCATGAGCGGGACCTTGCGTTGGGCGACCACCAGGAAGGCGCGCCGACCCTGGCGGTTTTCCTCCAGAACAGGAAGAAGCACCGGTGGACGGCATGCACGCTGGATGAAGTCGTGAAGTGGCTTCGCCTGAATGACAGGAAGCGCGTGGTCACGGATATCAAGGAGAAGAACATAGAGGCCCTGAAGACCATCAAGGCCAAATATCCGGATGACTATCGAAAGTTCATCCCCCAGATCTATTCGATTGCGCAATACGAGGAAGTGAACAAGCTCGACTACGAGCGCGTCATCCTGACTCTCTACGCAACCAACATATCGGATTTCGATCTGGTCGAATGGATTCCCGGCAAGAACATCTATGCCGTCACCATGTGGCATCACAGGATTCCCTATCTGGCAGGCAGGTTGAACGACCTGGGATATCCGATCTACGCCCATACGGTGAACAGCCCCGACGTCGACCAGTTCCTTCGCTCGAACTACGGCGTCCAGGGGATCTATACCGATTCGCTCGCCAGCGCGGACAGGCGCTAGGCAGGACTCAGCCCAAGCCGGCGAGCAGGTCCGGCAGCGCCCATACGGGCACGATCTCCACCTCTTCCCGGAGCGGAAAGCGGCGCGCCACCGGAGCCACCACCACCGTGTGTGCGGGCTTCAGGTCGTTGCGTGCATGCCAGAAGCCCTTGCCCACCGATGGGGTGGAGGAGAACTTGACCTCGATGCCGAGGGAGCGCCGTCCGGCCTGCACGACGATGTCCATCTCCGCCCCCGCGGCCGTGCGATAGAAGCCCATCTGCGCACCTTCGGGCAGGTGGGCGGCCACCTGCTCGACCACGAAGCCCTCCCACGACGCCCCCACGATCGGGTGCCCCTGCAGGTCCGACAGGCCGGCGATGTTCAGCAGCGCGTGCAGCAGCCCGCTGTCGCGGATGTAGACCTTGGGCGACTTGACGAGCCGCTTGCCCACGTTGGGCAGGCAGGGTTCGAGCCGGCGCACCAGCATCGTGTCGACGAGCAGGTCGAGGTAGCGCGCGGCGGTGTGGTGCGATGCACCCCCGAGGGACAGCGCCAGCTGCGACGCGTTGAACATCTGGCCCTGCAGATGGGCCAGCATGCGCCAGAAGCGGTGCAGTGCGTCGGCGGCCACGGCCACGCCCATCTGCGGAAGGTCGCGCTGCAGAAAGCTCTGGATGAAGTCCTGGCGCCACGCGTAGGCGAGCCGGTCGCCGGGCGCCA
Source organism: Xenophilus azovorans DSM 13620 (assembly GCF_000745855.1). Lineage (GTDB taxonomy): Bacteria > Pseudomonadota > Gammaproteobacteria > Burkholderiales > Burkholderiaceae_C > Xenophilus > Xenophilus azovorans. The sequence continues at coordinate 77,119 of NZ_JQKD01000030.1, read as the reverse complement.
GGTGCGCCAGCGGGAAGCCCCCGCGCAGCCAGAGCGCCTGCAACGCGGCCAGGTCGGCCGGCACTTCGCTGGCCAGCAGGGGCGTCAGTTCCAGGTAGCCCACGCGGCCGGCCAGCGACTCGGCGCGCTGGCGCAGCAGGGCGCCGCTGGCCGAACCCAGCAGCAGGAACCGGCCGGCCCGCCGGTCGGCGTCGATCTCCGGCCGCAGGTGCGTGAACAGGTCGGGCAGCATCTGCACCTCGTCCAGTACCACCAGCTTGTCTCGGTGCTGGGCGAGGAAGAGTTCGGGCTCGGCCAACTGCGCGCGGTCGGACGGCCGCTCCAGGTCGAGCACCAGCGCCTGCGGGCGCCGGTCCGCGAGGGCGCGGGCCAGCGTCGTCTTGCCCACCTGGCGCGGCCCCAGGAGCACGACGCCGGGGTAGAAGTCCAGTCGTTCGAGCAGCAGGGTGCTCAGCTCGCGGTCGATCATCCTTGCATTTTGGCTGCCGTACTGCCAATATTCAAGGAAATCAACGCCGCCCCATGAACCTGCTCGCCTCCCTGCGTTACCTCGCCGCGCTCAGCGAGCACCGGCACTTCGGCCGCGCGGCCGCGGCCTGCCATATCACGCAGCCGGCGCTGTCGAACGCGCTGAGGGCGCTGGAGGCGGACTTCGGCGTGGTCATCGTGCGCCGGGGCCGCGCCTTCGCGGGCCTGACACCGGAGGGCGAGACCGTGCTGGCCAGCGCGCGCCGCATGCTGCACGAGCACGAACTGCTGCAGCAGGCGCTGAAAAGCGAGGCGGGCAGGCCGCGCGGGCACCTGCGCATGGCCGCCGTGCCCACCGCCATCCCGCTGCTCACGCGCTTCGCCGCGCGGCTGCAGGCACGACACCCGGGCATCGTGCCCACGGTGCTCTCGATGAGTTCGGTGGAACTGGAAACGGGCCTGGACACGCTGGCGCTCGACCTCGCGCTGGGCTACATCGAGCGCAAGGGCCGGCCGGCGGCGGGCGGCGCCACCCGCCGCAACGCCTGGCCGCAGACCGTGGAGCACTACTTCCTGCTGCGCCGGCGCGAGGAAGCCCCGCCGGCTTCCAGGCGCACCGCCAGGGCTGCCGCCCCGGCGAAGGCGGGGGCGGGGAAGAAGTCCGCCGACCCCCAGGACCTGCACATCGGCGCGTCCATCGGCTGGGCCGAGGCCGCGCGCCTGCCCCTGTGCCTGCTCACCCCGGAGATGCACAACCGGGCGATCATCGACCGCGCCTTCGCCGATGCCGGGGCCGAGGTCGCGCCCGCCATCGAGACCAACTCCGTCCTCGCCCTGGCGCTCAGCGTGCTGAACGGCAGGGTCTGCGCTGTGCTGCCCGGCGCCATGGTCGACACGGTGCGCGGGCAGGGCGAGCTGGAGGCGCTGCCGCTGGTGGCGCCCGAGGTGCGCACGCCCATCGGCTTCATGGCGCCTGCGGCCGTCAAGCCCTCGCGGGCGCTGGAGGCGGCGCTGGCGATGCTGCAGGAGCCGGCATGGAAGGCGGAGGTCGGCGGCCACAGCGGGGCCCTGCACAAGAAGCGTTGACCCGTGGTGATTTCCGGATTGAATCTCTTCATACACCGATCCAATTTGCCCCCGGCGCCCCGCCTGCCTAGACTTTGACATTCCCGCTTCGCGGGCGCCGCGCCCTGCGCGGCTTCGTTGTCCAGGTCCCAGGCACATGACACACCCAGACCTTCCCCCGGCCCGCAAGGAGACATTGCTGGCCACGCCCGACGAACTGCGCGACCGCCTGCGGCAACTGGGCAAATCCTCCCTGCCCGCCGATGACCCGCGCCGCGCGGCGGTGCAGGAGATCGTGGCGGCACATGCCGGGCAGCCGGGGGCGCTGCTGCCCATCCTGCACGGCGTGCAGGACGCGCTGGGCTTCATTCCGCCCGTGCTGGTGGGCGACATCGCCGAGGCGCTGAACCTCTCGCGCGCCGAGGTGCACGGGGTCGTGAGCTTCTACCACCACTTCCGCAGCAGCCCGGCCGGGCGCCACGTGCTGGAGGTGTGCCGCGCCGAGTCCTGCCGGTCGATGGGTTCCGAGGCGCTGTGGGCGCATGCCTGCGACAGCCTGGGCCTGCCTGCCGAGGGCGGCACCACGCCCGACGGCGCGGTCACGCTGCAGCCGGTCTACTGCCTCGGGTTGTGCGCGCAGTCGCCCAGCATCGCGCTGGACGGGCAGCCGCGCGCGCGCATGAGCGCGGCGCGGCTCGATGCGCTGGTGGCGCGCAGCGTGGTGGACGAGGTGGCGGCATGAGCGGTGCGCCCGTCAGGGTCTACGTGCCCCGCGACAGCGCCGCACTGGCGGTGGGCGCCGACGAGGTGGCCGACGCGCTCGCGCGGCGCTGCGCCGAGCGCGGCCAGGCCGTCGAGATCGTGCGCAACGGCTCGCGCGGCCTGCTGTGGCTGGAGCCGCTGGTGGAGGTGGCCACGCCCGCCGGCCGCGTGGCCTACGGCCCCGTGGCGCCGGAAGACGTGCCGGCCCTGCTCGATGCCGGCCTGCTGGCGGGCGGTGCGCACCCGCTGCGCCACGGCCCGACCGACGAGATGCCCTGGCTGAAGTCGCAGGAGCGCCTGACCTTCGCGCGCGTGGGCATCACCGATCCGCTCTCGCTGGCCGACTACGAGGCGCACGGCGGCTGGGCCGGCCTGCGGCGCGCGCTGGGCATGCCGGGCGAGGCCGTCGTGGCCGAGGTGCTCGACTCCGGCCTGCGCGGCCGCGGCGGTGCGGCGTTCCCGGCGGGCATCAAGTGGAAGACGGTGGCCGCCGCGCCGGCGGCGCAGAAGTACGTGGTCTGCAACGCCGACGAGGGCGATTCGGGCACCTTTTCCGACCGCATGGTGATGGAGGGCGACCCCTTCATGCTGGTCGAGGGCATGGCCATCGCGGGCCTGGCGGTGGGTGCCACGCGCGGCTACGTCTACGTGCGATCCGAATACCCGCATGCGGTGGCCGTGCTGCGCGAGGCCATCGCGCGCGCCGAGGGTGCGGGCTTCCTCGGCGCCGACGTGCTGGGCAGCGGCCGCGCCTTCCGCATGGAGGTGCGCAAGGCCGCCGGCGCCTACGTGTGCGGCGAAGAGACGGCCATGCTCGAAAGCATCGAGGGCAAACGCGGCCTGGTGCGCGCCAAGCCGCCGCTGCCGGCCATCCAGGGCCTGTTCGGCCAGCCCACGGTGATCCAGAACGTGATCAGCCTGGCGACGGTGCCCATCATCCTGGCCCGGGGCGCGGCCTTCTACAAGGACTTCGGCATGGGCCGCTCGCGCGGCACCCTGCCCGTCCAGCTGGCCGGCAACGTGAAGCAGGGCGGGCTGGTCGAGAAGGCCTTCGGCATCACGCTGCGCCAGCTGATGTTCGACTACGGCGGCGGCACGGCCTCGGGCCGGCCGCTCAAGGCCGTGCAGGTGGGCGGCCCGCTGGGCGCCTACGTGCCCGAATCGCAGTGGGACCTGCCGCTGGACTACGAGGCCTTCGCCGCCGTCGGCGCGGTGGTGGGCCACGGCGGCATCGTGATGCACGACGACACGGCCGACCTGGCCGGGCTCGCGCGCTACGCGATGGCGTTCTGCGCCATCGAGTCCTGCGGCAAGTGCACGCCCTGCCGCATCGGCTCCACGCGCGGCGTGGAGGTGATCGACCGCATCGCCGCGAGCACCGGCGAGGCGCGCGAGCAGCAGGTGGAACTGCTGCGCGACCTGTGCGACACCATGCTGCACGGCTCGCTGTGCGCCATGGGCGGCATGACGCCGTACCCGGTGCTCTCCGCACTGGACCACTATCCCGAAGACTTCGGCCTGCAGCCCGCGGCCGCCGGCGCCTGAAAAACTGGAGGCCCACGATGACCTCATCCGCCCAAGAGATGGACTACGGAACCCCCGCGCGCGCCACGGCCCGCGAAGTGACGCTGGAGATCGACGGCCGCAGCGTGACCGTGGCCGCCGGCGAATCGGTGATGCGTGCCGCCATCGAGGCCGGCGTGCAAGTGCCCAAGCTCTGCGCCACCGACAGCCTGGAGCCCTTCGGCTCCTGCCGCCTGTGCCTGGTGGAGATCGAGGGGCGCAAGGGCTACCCGGCCTCGTGCACCACGCCGGTCGAGCCCGGCATGAAGGTGCGCACCCATTCGCCCAGGCTGCACCAGCTGCGCAAGGGCGTGATGGAGCTGTACATCTCCGACCACCCGCTCGACTGCCTGACCTGCGGCGCCAACGGCAACTGCGAGCTGCAGGACATGGCCGGCGCCACCGGCCTGCGCAACGTGCGCTACGGCTTCGACGGGGCGAACCACCTGCAGGACGCCAAGGACGAGTCCAACCCCTACTTCACCTACGACCCGAGCAAGTGCATCGTCTGCAGCCGCTGCGTGCGCGCCTGCGAGGAGACGCAGGGCACCTTCGCGCTGACCATCGACGGCCGCGGCTTCGACTCGCGCGTGGCGGCGGGGCAGAACGAGGACTTCATGGACAGCGAGTGCGTCAGCTGCGGCGCCTGCGTGCAGGCCTGCCCCACCGCCACGCTGCAGGAGAAGTCGCTGATCGAGCTGGGCCAGCCCTCGCACAGCGTCGTCACCACCTGCGCCTACTGCGGCGTGGGCTGCGGCTTCAAGGCCGAGATGAAGGGCAGCGAGGTGGTGCGCATGGTGCCGTGGAAGGACGGCAAGGCCAACGACGGCCACTCCTGCGTCAAGGGCCGCTTCGCCTGGGGCTACGCCACGCACCCGGACCGCATCACCAGGCCCATGATCCGCGCGAAGATCACCGACCCGTGGCGCGAGGTGAGCTGGGAAGAGGCGATCGGCCACGCGGCCTCTGAGTTCCGCCGCATCCAGGCCAAGTACGGGCGCGACGCCGTGGGCGGCATCACCTCCTCGCGCTGCACCAACGAGGAGACCTACCTCGTGCAGAAGCTCATCCGCGCGGCCTTCGGCAACAACAACGTCGACACCTGCGCGCGCGTGTGCCATTCGCCCACCGGCTACGGCCTGGGGCAGACGCTGGGCACCTCGGCCGGCACGCAGACCTTCAAGTCGGTGGAGGAGTCCGACGTCATCATGGTGATCGGCGCCAACCCCGGCGCCGCGCACCCGGTCTTCGCCTCGCGCATGAAGAAGCGGCTGCGCGAGGGCGCGAAGCTGATCGTGATCGACCCGCGCCAGATCGACCTGGTGAAGTCGCCGCACATCCGCGCCGACTTCCACCTGCAGCTGCGCCCGGGCACCAACGTGGCCGTGATCACCGCCATGGCGCACGTGGTGGTGACCGAGGGCCTGCTGGCCGACGCCTACATCGCCGAACGCTGCGAGGATGCCTCCTTCCAGGCCTGGAAGGCCTTCGTCGCGCGGCCCGAGAACTCGCCCGAGGCGACCGAGCGCGTGAGCGGCGTGCCCGCCGAGCTGCTGCGCGGCGCCGCGCGCCTGTACGCCACCGGCAGCGCCGACGGGCGGCGCGGCGAGCGGCCCGTCAACGCCGCCATCTACTACGGCCTGGGCGTGACCGAGCATGCGCAGGGCTCGACCATGGTCATGGGCATCGCCAACCTGGCGATGGCCACGGGCAACGTCGGGCGCGAGGGCGTGGGCGTGAACCCGCTGCGCGGCCAGAACAACGTGCAGGGCAGCTGCGACATGGGCTCCTTCCCGCACGAGCTGCCGGGCTACCGCCACATCGGCGACGCCGCCGTGCGCGGCCGGTTCGAGGCCGCCTGGGGCGTGGCGCTGCAGGCCGAGCCGGGCCTGCGCATTCCCAACATGTTCGAGGCCGCGCTGGACGGCAGCTTCATGGGCCTGTACTGCGAGGGCGAGGACATCGTGCAGTCCGACCCCGACACGCAGCACGTGGCGGCGGCGCTCTCGGCCATGGAGTGCATCGTGGTGCAGGACATCTTCCTGAACGAGACGGCCAAGTACGCGCACGTCTTCCTGCCCGGCTCCTCCTTCCTCGAGAAGGACGGCACCTTCACCAACGCCGAGCGCCGCATCTCGCGCGTGCGGCAGGTGATGGCGCCGCTGGGCGGGTATGCCGACTGGGAGGTGACGCAGCTGCTGTCCAACGCGCTGGGCTACCCCATGAACTACCGCCACCCGGGTGAGATCATGGATGAGATCGCTGCGCTCACGCCCACCTTCGCCGGCGTGAGCTACGAGAAGATCGACCGCCTGGGCAGCGTGCAGTGGCCCTGCAACGAGGGCACCGACGAGGGCGGCACCGCGACCATGCACATCGGCGGCTTCGTGCGCGGCAAGGGCCGCTTCTTCGTCACGCAGTACGTGGAGAGCGACGAGAAGGTCACGCCGCGCTACCCGCTGCTGCTGACCACCGGGCGCATCCTCTCGCAGTACAACGTGGGTGCCCAGACGCGGCGCACGCCCAACAACCGGTGGCACAACGAGGACCGGCTGGAGATCCACCCCGTCGACGCCGAGGACCGCGGCATCGTCCACGACCAGTGGGTGGCCGTGCGCAGCCGCGCCGGCGAGACCGTGCTGCGCGCCACGATCACCGAACGCATCCAGCCGGGCGTGGTCTACACCACCTTCCACTTCCCCGAGTCGGGCGCCAACGTCATCACCACCGACAGCTCCGACTGGGCCACCAACTGCCCCGAGTACAAGGTGACGGCCGTGCAGGTGATGCCGGTGAGCCAGCCCTCGCGCTGGCAGCAGGAGTTCCAGCGCTTCCACGCCGAGCAGCTCGGCCTGCTGAACGCCGCCCGCGCGCCGCAGGAAGCGGCGGCGGTCATGGGCAAGTGACGACGATGGATGCCGGCAACCTGGTCCGCATGGCCAACCGCATCGGCGACTTCTTCGAGTCGCAGCCCGACCGCGCCGCGGCGCTGGCCGACATCGCCGACCACCTGCGCAAGTTCTGGGAGCCGCGCATGCGGCGCGAATTCCTGGCGCTGCTGGACGGCGGCGCGGCCGGCGAGCTCAAGCCGATCGTGCGCGAGGCGGTGCTGGCGCATCGCGCCGAGCTGATGCCGGACTGAAGGCGGTCCGGTCCGGCCGGCGCCTCGGCCCTCAGTCGTCGACGCCGATCATCACGCTGGAGGCCTTGATCACGCCATAGGCCTTCGCGCCCTCCTTGAGGCCCAGCGCCTGGGCCGAGTTGCTGGTGATGGTGGAGGTGATCTGCACGCCCGGCGCGATCTCCAGCGTGACTTCGGTGGAGACCGGGCCGCGGACGATGGAGACGACGGTGCCGGGCAGGACGTTGCGTGCGCTGATCTTCATGGGGGTCTCCTGGGGCGAGGGGAGGGAAGAGGGTGCAGTGTGCCCCCCGCGCGCGCCGCGCGTCCATTCGGGGTGTAATGAAGCCTGCCTGCCATCGACCGCATGAACGCCTCCGCCTCCACCCCTGCCGTCTCCGAAGCCGACGCCCTGCCCGCGCTCGCGCATCTGCCGGTGCAGGTCGCCACCGTCGAGGGCGCGGCCGTGCGGCAGCAGGCGCGCCAGGACGTGCTGGCGGCCGAGGTGCCGGTGTCGCTGGTCTTCAACGGCATCGCGCACGCCGTGATGATGGCGACGCCGCGCGACCTGGAGGACTTCGCGCTGGGCTTTGCGCTCAGCGAAGGCATCCTCGACGACGCGGCGCAGTGCTACGGCATCGAGGTGCGCTCGCTCGCCGCGGCCGAGGCCGGCCTGCCGCCCGGCGTGGATGCGGTCGAGGTGCAGCTGGAGGTGGCCACGCGCGCCTTCGAGCGGCTGAAGGACCGGCGCCGCAGCCTGGCGGGCCGCACCGGCTGCGGGGTGTGCGGCGTCGAGAGCTTCGCCGGGCTGGACCTGGACCTGCCGCGGCGCCCGGCGCCGGCGTGGATCGGCCGCGTGGACCTGCCCACGGTGCTGCACGCCTTCGCCCAGCTCGCGCCGCGCCAGGCGCTCAACGCCGAGGCCGGCGCCATCCACGCGGCCGCCTGGGCGAGCGCCGACGGTGCGCTCGCCGAGGTGCTGGAGGACGTGGGCCGCCACAACGCGCTGGACAAGCTCATCGGCCGCCTGGCGCGCGCCGGGCGCCTGGGCGAGCCCGGCTTCGTGCTGATGACCAGCCGCGGCAGCCACGAACTGGTGCGCAAGTGCGCCCGCGTCGGCATCGCGGCGATGGCGACCATCTCGGCGCCCACGGCCATGGGCGTGCGCATGGCCGAGCTGTGCGGCCTGACGCTGTGGGGGCTGTGCCGCGCGCCGCGCGGCGTGCTGTACGCGGCGCCCGCGTCCCCGGGCTCCTAGCCGCCGCGGGCGGCGTGCCGTCCGAGCGCGCTTGTCGGACGTGTCTCGCAGACACCGTGCCCTGCCGGGGCTACCGTGGGCGATACCGGTGCGCGGCGGCCCCCCGCCGGCGCCGGCCATCCCCACGAGAAAAGGAAGCTCCCATGAGTTCGAATGCGTCTTCGTCCAAGCCCGGCAAGCTGGTGCTCGACCAGGCGAGGCTGGATGCCGCCAAGCAGAGCCTCGACCAGGGCGCCGTCACGCCCGACCTGGGCCCCTGGCGGAAGGACATCGTCCAGTTGCTCAACGACGCGCTGGCCACCGAGCTGGTCTGCGTGCTGCGCTACAAGCGCCACCACTTCACGGCCACCGGGCTCGAGTCCCCGGCGATCGCGGAGGAGTTCCTGGTGCACGCCACCGAGGAGCAGGCCCATGCCGACAAGATCGCGCAGCGCATCGTCCAGCTGGGCGGCGAGCCCGACCTGAACCCCGACAGCCTCACCCGCCGCAGCCACGCCGACTACGACGAGGCGCTGGACCTGCACGCGATGATCCGCGCCAACCTGGTGGCCGAACGCGTCGCCATCGAGGCCTACACGCAGATGATCGAGCTGATCGGCGGCAAGGACCCCACCACCCGGCGGCTGATCGAGCAGATCCTCGAACAGGAGCAGGAGCACGCCGACGAGCTGTCGGACTGGATGACCAAGGCGAAGTAGGGCGCCTGCCGCGGCCGCGATGACCCGCGGCACCCAGGGGCGACCCGCCCTTGGGCTATCGTCGCTCCCCATGAACGCCGCCATCCGCCTGGGCTGGCGCACCCTTCGCCGCGACCTGCGCGCCGGCGAGTTGCGCCTGTTGATCGTCGCCGTGCTGCTGGCCGTGGCCGCCCTCACGGCCGTGGGCTTCTTCGCCGACCGGCTCCAGGGCGGCCTGCAGCGCGACGCGCGCCAGCTGCTCGGCGGCGACGCGGTGCTGGTGACGGACAACCCGACGCCGCCCGCCTTCGCGCAGCGCGCCGCGGCGCTGGGGCTGGACGGCGCGATGACCTACACCTTCCCGACCATGGCGCGCGCGCCCGACGCGCAGGGCGGCGCCAGCCGGTTGGTGGCCTTCAAGGCGGTGGCGCCGGGCTACCCGCTGCGCGGCAGCCTGCAGGTGGCGGCCACGGCCGACGGCGCGGGCGAGGCCACGCGCGAGGTGCCCGCGCCCGGCCAGGTGTGGGTCGACGCCGGGCTGCTCGCCGCGCTGGACCTCCGGGTGGGCGACACGCTGCTGCTGGGCGACGCGGGCCTGGCGATCTCGCGCGTGATCGTGATCGAGCCCGACCGCGGTGCCGGCTTCATGAGCTTCGCGCCGCGCGTCATGGTCAACCAGGCCGACGTGCCGCGCACCGGCCTCGTGCAGCCGGCCAGCCGCGTCACCTACCGTTTCGCCGTCGCCGGCGGCGCGAGGGCGGTGAAGGCGTTCTCCGACGAGCTGGACGCCGTCATCAAGAAGGGCGAGCTGCGCGGCGCGCGGCTGGAGTCCTTCGAGAGCGGCCGCCCCGAGATGCGCCAGACGCTGGACCGCGCGAGCAAGTTCCTCAACCTCGTCGCGCTGCTGGCGGCGCTGCTGTCGGCCGTCGCGGTCGCGCTGGCGGCGCGCGGCTTCGCGGCCCGCCACCTCGACGACTGCGCCATGCTGCGCGTGCTGGGCGAGAGCCAGCGCGCCATCGCCACCGCCTACATCGTGGAGTTCGCGCTGGTCGGCCTGGCGGCCAGCCTGCTCGGCGTGTTCGTGGGCTGGGGCGTGCACCACCTCTTCGTGCTGCTGCTGGCCGGGCTGGTCGAGACGGCGCTGCCCGCGCCCACGCTGTGGCCCGCCGCCTTCGGCATCGGCGTCGGGCTGACGCTGCTCTTCGCCTTCGGCCTGCCGCCGGTGCTGCAACTGGCCCGGGTGCCGCCGCTGCGCGTGATCCGGCGTGACGTGGGCGGCCTGCGGCCGGCGTCCGCGGCCGTGCTGGGCGTGGGCACGCTGGGCTTCGCGGCCCTGCTGCTGGCGGCCAGCAGTGACGTGAAGCTCGGCGGCATCGCGGTGGGCGGCTTCGCCGGTGCGGTGCTGCTCTTCGCCTTGCTGGCGTGGGTGGCGGTGAAGCTGCTGCGCCGGCTGGTCAACGAGGCCACCGCGCCGCGCTGGCTGGTGCTGGCGACGCGGCAGATCTCGGCGCGGCCGGCCTACGCGGTGGTGCAGGTCAGCAGCCTGGCGGTGGGCCTGCTGGCGCTGGTGCTGCTGGTGCTGCTGCGCACCGACTTGGTGGCGAGCTGGCGGCGCGCCACGCCGCCGGATGCGCCCAACCGCTTCGTCATCAACGTGATGCCCGACCAGGAGGAGGCCTTCCGCACGGCGCTGAACGGCGCTGGCGTGGGCCGCTACGACTGGTATCCGATGTTCCGCGGCCGGCTGGTCGCCATCAACGGCAAGCCCGTCTCGCCCGACGACTACGCCGACGACCGCGCCAAGCGCCTGGTGGACCGGGAGTTCAACCTCAGCAACGCGGCCGACAAGCCGCCGCACAACGAGATCGAGCAGGGCGCCTGGACGAGCGGCGAGGCCGGCAGCGTGAGCGTCGAAGAGGGCCTGATGGAGACGCTGGGCCTGAAGATGGGCGACACGCTGAGCTTCGACATCGGTGGCATCCCCAGCGAGGCGCGCATCACCTCCACTCGCAAGGTGGACTGGGGCTCGATGCACGCCAACTTCTTTGTCATGTACCCGGTGGCCGCGATGCCGCCGGAACTGCCCGTCACCTACATGGGTGCCTTCCGCGCACCGGAAATATGGCCCCCACGCTCCCCCGCTTCGCGTGGTCCGCTGCCCCCCGAGGGGGCGCCTTCCATCTTGGGGCGGCCCGGCGATGGAAGCACCAGCTTCGACAACGCGCTGGTGCGCCAGTTTCCCAACGTCACCAACGTCGACATGAGCGCCACCATCGCCCAGGTGCAGCGCGTGCTCGACCAGGTGATCCGCGCGGTGGAGTTCCTGTTCGGCTTCACGCTGGCCGCCGGGCTGGTGGTGCTGTTCGCCGCCGTCACCGCCACCCGCGAGGAGCGGGCCCGGGAGTTCGCCGTCATGCGCGCCGTCGGCGCCCGCGCCGCGCTGCTGCGCCAGGTGCAGCGGGCCGAGCTGGCCGGCGTGGGGCTGCTGGCCGGGCTGCTGGCGAGCATCGTCGCCTCGGTCATCGGCTGGGGCCTGGCGCGCTGGGTGTTCGAGTTCAGTTGGACGGCCTCGCCCCTGGTGCCGCTGGCCGGCGGCGCGGCCGGCGCGCTGCTGGCGCTGGCGGCCGGATGGTGGGGCCTGCGCGAGGTGCTGCGCCGGCCGGTGGTGGCGACGCTGCGGCAGGCGGCGGAGTGAACGCCGCGCCGGGCGCGAGGCACGGATGAGCGAGGCCGGCGACGCAGCGGCCGCGCGCCTGGCGCAGGCCCTGCGTGCGCACCTGGCGCAGCAGACCGGCGCACCTGTGGACGCCGTGGAGACGCACATCTCCCGCCTGCTGCTGGCGCGCGATGCCGCGTACAAGCTCAAGAAGCCGGTGCGCCTGCCCTTCGCCGACTTCTCCACCCTGGACGCGCGCCGCCGCTTCTGCGAAGAGGAACTGCGCCTGAACCGGCGCCTCGCGCCCGGCCTGTACCTGGACGTGCGGCCCGTGCTCGGCACGCCCGAGGCGCCGCGCATCGGCCGGCCCGGCGAGGCGCCCGGCGAGGCCATCGACTGGGTGCTGCGGATGCAGCGCTTCGCCACCGGCCAGGAGGCGGACGCGCTGCTGCGCCGGGACGCACTCACCGCGCAGGAGCTCGACGTCTTCGCCTCGCGCCTGGCGCGCTTCCATGCCGGGGCGCCGGTGGCTGCTGCGGCGCAGGGCTTCGGCACGCCGCAGCGCGTGGGCGCGGCGATGGCGGACGTGATCGAGCAGCTGGCGCCGCTGCTGGCCGGGGATGCGGACGCGGCGCGGCGGCTGGCGCGCCTGCGCACAGCCTTCGGGCACGCCCGTCCCGCGCTCGAACAGGCGTGGGCCGCGCGCCCGGCCGGCGGCCATGTGCGCGAAGGCCACGGCGACCTGCACCTGGCCAACCTGGTGCGCCTGGCCGACGGGCTGACGGCCTTCGACTGCATCGAGTTCGACCCCGGCCTGCGCTGGATCGACACCATGGCGGACCTGGGCTTCCTGACCATGGACCTGAAGGCCCACGGACGGGCCGGGCTGGCCTGGCGCTTCCTCGACCGCTACCTCGAAGCCGCCGGCGACCACGGCGGCCTGCCGGTGCTGCGCGCCTACGAGGCCTACCGCGCCGGCGTGCGCGAGCTGGCGGCCCGCCTGCGCAAGGCGGGCGGCGCGCCGCTGCCGCCGGCCCGGCCGGCCTACCTGGCCTGCGCCGAAGCCCTGGCCGCGCCGGACGGCTGCCGGCCGCGGCTGCTCGTGACGCACGGCCTGTCGGGCTCGGGCAAGTCCACCGTGGCCGCCGCGCTGCTGGAGGCGGCCGGCGCCGTGCGCCTGCGCTCGGACGTGGAGCGCAAGCGCCTGGCGGGCCTGGCGCCGCTGCAGCGCTCCGCCGACGCCGGCCTGGACATCTACACCGCCGAGGCGACCGCGCGCACCTTCGACCGCCTGCACGCGCTGGCCGACGTGGCGCTGCGGGCCGGCTACGCGGTCATCGTCGATGCCGCCTTCCTGCGCCGCGCCGAACGCGAACGCTTCCGCGCGCTGGCCCGCGAACGGCACGCGCCCTTCGCCATCCTGCATTGCCATGCGGACGAGCGCGCGCTGCGCGAGCGCGTCGCCCGCCGGCAGGCGCTGGGCGCCGACCCCTCCGAAGCCGGCCTGCAGGTGCTGGCCCGCCAGGGCGGCTGGGCCGAGCCGCCCGGCGCCGACGAGCTGCCCGTCACCATCGACGTGCCCACCGATGTACCGTGGGACGCAGCCGCGCTGGCCCGGCGCTGGGCGGCGCTTGACTTGCCTCAAGCCTGAGGCGAACCTGCGCTGGCATGCTGGAGGCATGCATCGCGCCCCGGCACCCCGAGCCGGCGGCCTGGACACCATCTCACCAGAGGCCTCCTTCCATGACCGCACTCGACGAACCCCAACGGCAGCAGCTTCGCACCCGGCTGGCGCAGCGCCAGGCCGAACTGCTGCGCGAACTCGGCCAGTTCCAGCGCGACCGGCTCGACATCGCTGCCCAGGAGGCCGGCCACGAGGTCATCGACCAGGCCGAGGTGGCCGAGCGCCGCGAACGCGAGGACGTCGGCGAGGCCGAGGCCAGCCGCGACCACGACGAGCTGGTGGCCGTGCGCGCCGCACTGGCGCGCATGGACGACGGCAGCTATGGCGAATGCATCGACTGCGGCGTCGACATCGGCTTCGCGCGGCTGTCGGCCCAGCCTGCCGCGGCGCGCTGCCTGCCGTGCCAGGAGAAGGCCGAGCGGCGTTGAGCCGCGGCGCGCCGCTCAGCCCGCGTCGGCTGCCAGCCTGAAGCCGATGTTGCTGCTGCTGCTGTGCGGCGCGTTCGAGCTGCGCGCGGCGACGCGGTAGCGGTTGCAGTAGCTGTCGTGGCACAGGAAGGAGCCGCCGCGCATCGAGCGCTGGCCGCTCTCGCGCGTGTCCAGCGGCGCCTCGTGCGGCGTGGCGCGGTGGTAGTCGGGGTGGAAGGCGTCCGCGCACCACTCCCACACGTTGCCGCACACGTTGAACAGGCCGAAGCCGTTGGGGGCGAAGGCGTCGGCCGGCACCGGGCCGGGCTGCCAGCCGGGCGCCGGCGCATCGGGGAAGGCGTCGCCCTGCCAGGTGTTGCAGCGGCGCTCGCCGTCCGGCATCAGCGCGTCGCCCCAGGCCAGGCGCCGGCCTTCGAGCCCGCCGCGAGCGGCGTACTCCCACTCGGCCTCGCTGGGCAGGCGCGCGCCGGCCCAGGCGCAGTAGGCCTGCGCATCGTTCCACGACACGTGGACCACCGGATGGCCGGGGCGTGCATGGACGTGCGAGCCCGGGCCTTCGGGGCGCTGCCAGCACGCATGCTCGACCGCGCGCCACCAGGGCAGGCCCGGGGCGGGGGCGGCGGCCTGCCGCAGCGCGGTCGGCAACTGGTGTGCGAAGACGTAGGAGTGGCCGATGCGCTCGGCCTCGGTGACATAGCGCGTGGTGCGCACGAACTCGGCGAAGGCGTGGTTCGTCACCGTCGTCGGCGCGATGCGGAAGGGCGGCAGGCGCACGCGCCGCGCAGGCCCCTCGCCGTCGGCCGCGAAGCCGTCGCGGTCGTCGGTGCCCATGGTGAAGCTGCCACCGGGCAGGGCGATCCAGTGCAGCGCTGCCCCAGGCGCGTGCCGCATGTCGGCGGGCGCGGCGGCCGGCATGGCGGCGGCATCGGCCGGCCGCGTGGGCGAACAGCACGCCTTGCGCTGCGGCGGCGCGGCCTCGTGCATCGCGGCTCAGCCCCGCCGGGCTTCCTCCACGATCTCTTCCTCCCAGAAGGCGGGCGGCGTCTGCTGCTCCTTCATGAGCTGCAGGATCTTCTCGCGCGGGATCACGCCGCAGCGCTTGGCCCAGGCCTCGTACTGCGCCTTCATGTCGGCCACGCGCGCGGGGTGCTGCGCCGCCAGGTCGTGCAGCTCGGTGCGGTCGGCCTCCATGTCGTACAGCTCCCAGTCCTGCGGGTACTTGCGCACCAGCTTCCACTTGCCGATGCGCACGGCGGCGTTGCCCTCGTGCTCCCAGAACATGGGCGGGCGCTCGGGCAGGTCCTGCGCGAAGGCCGGGCACAGGCTGTGGCCTTCCAGCGGCTCGACCGCGCGGCCCTGGTGCTGCGCGGGGTAGGGCGTGGCCGTCACATCCAGCAGGGTGGCCATGATGTCGGGCAGGTAGCCCGGCGTGTGGCGCACCTCGCCGCGATGCGCGATGCCGGCGGGCCAGTGCATGATCAGCGGCGTGGAGATGCCGCCCTCGTGGATCCAGTGCTTGTACAGCCGGAAGGGCGCGTTCGAGAGGTTGGCCCAGGCGGTGCCGTAGCTCTGGTAGGTGTTTTCCGGCCCGGGCATCAGATCGGGGTTGTTGCCGAAGTGCACCGGTTCGCCCTTGCGCGTGGTGGCCTTGGCGATGCGCAGCTTGTGCACCAGTTCGTCCACCGTCACGTGCTCGGGGATGTCCTCCGCGCAGGCGCCGTTGTCGGCCAGGAAGATGACCAGCGTGTTCTCCATCTGGCCGGTGTCCTCCAGCGCCTTCAGGATGCGGCCGATGCCCTGGTCCATGCGGTCGATCTGCGCCGCGTAGACCTCCATGCAGCGCAGCAGCCAGGTCTTGTGCTCGGCTTCGGTCCAGGGCGGCTGCGTCGGGTCGCGCTCGGTCAGTTGCCAGATGTCGCGCAGGATGCCGCTGTCCACCAGCTTCTGCAGGCGCTCCTCGCGCAGCGCGTCCCAGCCGGCGTCGAAGCGGCCCTTGTACTTGGCGATGTCCTCCTCGTGCGCGTGCAGCGGCCAGTGCGGCGCGGTGTAGGCCACGTACTGGAAGAAGGGCGTGCCGGCATGCTCCTTCGCATGGCGGCGGATGGTGTCGGCCGCGTCGTCGCTGATGGCGTCGGTGTAGAACCAGCCGTCGTCGGCCGAGGCCTCGTGCTCCACGTTCTCGTTGCCGCGCGTGAGCGTGTTGGGGTCGTAGAAGCTGCCGGCGCCGATGATGGTGCCGAAGAAGGCGTCGAAGCCGCGCTGCATCGGCCAGGCGTCGGTCGGCTCGGTGAGGTTGCCGGCCACGTGCCACTTGCCGCTCATGTAGGTGCGGTAGCCGCTGGCCTTCAGCGCCTCGGGGATCGTCACGCAACGGTGGTTGAGGTTGCCGGCGTAGCCCTCGGGGCCGAAGTCGTAGGTCAGGATGCCGATGCCCGTCTGGTGCGGGTGCAGGCCGGTCAGTAGAGAGGCGCGCGAGGGGCTGCAGCGCGCGGTGTTGTAGAACTGCGAGAAGCGCAGGCCGCCGGCGGCCAGCCGGTCGAGGTGGGGCGTGTCGACCTCGCCGCCGTAGCAGCCGATGTCGGAGAAGCCCATGTCGTCGTTCAGGATCAGGACGATGTTCGGTTTCTTGGCGGGGGTCATAGTCTTTCTCCGCTGGCGCGGTCGAACAGGTGGGCGGATTCGGGGGCGAAGGCCAGGTGCACCGGCTGGCCCTCCGCCGGCGCGGCGCCGTTGGGCTCGGTCTTGAGCTTGGCGCGCTGCCCGCCGGCGTCGAGGTGGACCACCAGGCTGTCGCCCAGGTCTTCCACGAAATCCACGCGGGCCGGCAGGCCGGCGGGCGCGAGGCGCAGGTCGCCGGGGCGCACGCCGAGCACGACCTCGCCCTCGCGCACCGCGGCGGGCGCGACGGGGTTGCCGTTCACGTGCACCTGGCCGCCGGAGACGGTGGCGTCCAGCAGGTTCATCGGCGGCGTGCCGATGAAGCCGGCCACGGCCACGGTCGCCGGCTTCATGAAGATGTCCTTGGGCGTGCCGGTCTGCACCAGGCGGCCTTCCATGAACACCGCCACGCGGTCGGCGATGGTCATCGCCTCTTCCTGGTCGTGCGTGACGTACACCGCCGTCACGCCCAGCGCGCGCTGCAGGCGGCGCAGCTCGGCGCGGGTCTCGATGCGCAGCTTGGCGTCGAGGTTGGACAGCGGTTCGTCCAGCAGGAACAGGCGCGGCTTGCGCACGATAGCGCGGGCCAGGGCGCAGCGCTGCTGCTGGCCGCCCGAGAGCTGGCCGGGCTTGCGCTCCAGCAGGTGCGCGATGTTGACCTTCGCCGCTGCCTCCTTCACCGCGGCGTCGATCCCGGCGCGGGGCGTGCCGATCATCTTCAGCGGGAAGGCGATGTTCTCGGCCACCGTCATGTGCGGGTACAGCGCGTAGCTCTGGAAGACCATCGCCACGTCGCGCTCGCCCGGCTCCTGGTGCGTCACGTCGGCGTCGTCGAGCCAGACGCGGCCTTCGTTCACCTCTTCCAGCCCGGCGAGGATGCGCAGCGTGGTGGTTTTGCCCGAGCCCGAGGGCCCCAGCAGCGCGAAGAACTCGCCCGGCCGGATGCTCAGGTCCATGCCGTGCAGCGCGGTGAAGCTGCCGTGTCGTTTCACGACACCTTCCATGCGGACGCTTCCGTATCGGCTCATTGAAAAACCTCCGTGCTGCGCACTGCGGTGCGAGCCCACTTCGGAACGGCCGGGCGCGGGCTCATCGGCGACCCCCTCCCTTGACGGCGCCCACGGTGAGCCCCTTGACGATGTGGCGCTGGGCGAACAGGCCGATCAGGATGACCGGCGCCATGGCCAGCATGGCCCCGGCGGCCAGCCGCGCCCACTGCGTCTGCTCCAGCGAAATGAAGTTGTACATGGCCACGGTGACGGGCCGCACCTTGTTGCCGCCGAGCACGACGGCGAAGAGGAACTCGTTCCAGGCGTTGAGGAACACGAAGATCGTCGTCACCGCGATGCCGCCGCGCACCTGCGGCAGGATCACGTACCACAGCGTGCGCAGCCGGCCGGCGCGGTCGAGCAGCGCGGCCTCTTCCATCTCGTAGGGGATGTCCTCGAAGTACGAGACCATCAGCCACACCGCGAAGGGCAGCGAGAAGGTGAGGTAGATGGCCGTCAGGCCGCTGTAGCTGTCGAGCCCGCCGATCTTCTGCAGCACCAGGTAGAAGGGGATGATGAGACCCACCGGCGGCAGCATCTGCGTGGCCAGCACGTAGAAGCCCGAGGCGCGCTTGCCCGGGTAGCGCAGCCGCGCCAGCGCGTAGGCGGCCGGCACGGCGAACAGCATGGTCAGGAAGGTGGCCCAGCCCGAGACCACGAGGCTGGACCACAGGTTGGGCAGGATCGACGAGCCGCCGGAGATCACCTCGCGGTAGTTGTCCAGCGTAGGCGTGAAGAAGACCTTCGGCGGGTAGGCGAGCACGTCGCGCTCGGTCTTGAAGGAGGTGAGCAGCCCCCACAGCACGGGGAAGGCCCACACGGCCAGCAGGAGCAGTGCCACGGCCCACAGCGCGGCATGGCGCAGCGTCTTGTTGCGGCCGTTCATGACCGGGCCTTTCGCAGCCGGAACATCAGCCAGGACACCGCGAGCGTGATGCCCAGCAGCACCATCGCCAGCGAGGAGCCGTAGCCGATGTTCAGTTCGGTGAAGGAGGTGCGGTAGGCATACAGGTTCAGGATCTCGGTGGCCGAGCCCGGCCCGCCGCCGGTGGCCGCGAAGATGGCCGCGAAGGCCGACAGCGCGGTCATCGTCCGCAGGATCACCACCATCACCACCGCCGGGCGGATGAGCGGCAGCGTGATGTGGCGGAAGCGTTGCCAGGCGCCCGCGCGGTCCAGCCGCGCGGCTTCGTAGATGTCGCCGGGCAGCGTGGAGAGCGTGGCCAGCAGCACCAGGAAGGCGAAGGGCGTCCACTGCCAGGTGTGGATGGCGATCACCGAGATCAGCGCCAGCTGCGGGTCGCCCAGCCAGTTGTGGCTGCCCAGGCCGAGCGCGCGCGTGGCCACGTCCACCAGCCCCACGTCGGGCGCCAGCACCAGCGTGCGCCAGAACAGGCCCACCACCACAGGTGCCAGCACGATCGGCAGGATGGCGCCCACGCGCAGCACGCCCTGGCCCTTCGGGATCTGCAGCACCAGCAGCGCCAGGCCCAGCCCGATCAGCACCTGCAGCACCACCGTGCTGGCGGTGTAGACCAGCGTGAGCCACAGCGAATTCCAGAAGCGCGGGTCGCTGCCCATCTGGGCGTAGTTGTCCAGCCCGGCGAAGCCCGACATCCAGGGCATGCCCAGGTCGATGCGGTTCAGGCTGTTCCACGCCAGGTAGACCAGCGGCACGGTGGTCACCAGCAGCAGCGCCAGCAGCGCCGGCGCCAGCAGCGCGAGGGCGAAGCGGCGCTCCTGCGCCGCCAGCGTCAGGGCAGGGCGCACGCGCTCAGCCCTTCATGAGCTGCGCGATGCGCGCCTGCGCCTCGTCCAGCGCTGCCTTGGGCTTCTTCTGCCCGACCAGCGCCGCCTGGATGCCGGTGGCCATGGTCTCGCCGATGGCCGGCCACTGCGGCACGCGCGGGCGCCATTCGACGTCGGTGTCCTGCTCCAGCGAGTCGAGCGCGGCCTGGATGAAGTTGTCGCCCGCGCCCTTCATGGCGTCGGCGAACTCGGGCGACTTCCACAGCGACAGCCGGTTGATGCCCGAGCGCTTCGCCGCGCCGGCGGACTTCCACGAGGTGCGCGCCTGCGTCTCGGCCGAGGTGGCCCAGGTGATGAACAGCCAGGTCGCCTTCTTGGCCTTCTCCGGCAGGGCGGCGTTGATCGGGAAGCCCCAGTTCCAGATCGAGGTGACGCACTTGTCCCGGGGGCCCTTGGGCCAGCGCGCGTAGCCGATCTTGCCGGCCACCTTCGACTTCTCGGGGTTGGTGATGACGGCCGCCGAGGAATGGGCATCGATGTAGCAGCCCAGCGTGCCCTGCGAGAAGGCGTCGGCGATGTCGGGCCAGTTCCAGTTGCGCACCGCGGGCGGCGCGTACTGGCTGAGCGTGTTCACGTACCACTCCAGCGCCTGCACCGCCTCGGGCGAGTTGACGACCACGTCCTTGCCCTTGAACCAGCCGCCGCCGAAGCCCTTGAGCAGCGAAGGGTAGATGTACATGTTCTGGCCCGCCCCGGCGAAGCCGCGCAGCGCCAGCCCGTACAGGCGGTTGGCCGGGTCGTGCAGCGCCTTGGCGTTGGCCACCAGCTCGTCAAGCGTGGCGGCGGGCTTCAGGCCCTTGGCGTCGTACAGGTCCTTGCGGTAGACCTGCACCGTGACCTCGCCGTCGTAGGGGATGCCGTAGGGCTTGCCGCCGATCGAGTCGGCGTCGCGCCAGGCCTTGAGGATGTCGTCGTAGCGGAACCAGGCCGGGTCGGTCAGGCTGGCGTCGTCGAGGTACTTGTCCAGCGGATCGACCCACTTGTTGGCGACGTACAGCGGGTAGTACATCGGGTCGGCCGCGTGCGTGCCGTAGGTGCCGGTGCGCGAGGACAGGTCCAGCGTCGCCTTCTGGCGGATCTGGCCGGGCGGCACCTTCTCGATGCGCACCTTGATGCCCGTCAGCGCCTCGAACTGCGGCAGCAGCGTGCCCAGGTGGTCGAAGTAGCTGGCCGGGATGACGGCCACCGCGATGGACTCGCCCTCGACCTGCCGCCAGTTGATCTTCGCGCTGCGGTACGGTGCGAGGTCGGCCTCCTGCGCGTGGGCGGCGCCGGCCAGCCAGGGGACGGCCAGCCCCGCGGCGCCCAGCGCGGCGCCCTGCCGCAGCAGTCGGCGCCGGGCGGCGGAAGAGGGATCGGTGGAGGGGAGGCGATCGTTCACGGCATGTCTCCTGCGGGGGCTGCGGCGCAGCGGTCATGTAATCGATTACAGAGCCCGATGTTGCGACAGAATCAGGATTTCGTCACAGGGAAAATCTCGGGGATTTCCCCAGTTTCTGCCAGCCACGAGAAATCGATTGCAGGCGAGCAGCTCCCTACAATGCGGCCATGCCGAGCCCCTCGCGCCCGCCCGCCGTCCCCGTCCTGCGCGAGGCGCGCGCACGGGCCGGCGCCAAGGACGTCGCGCAACTGGCCGGCGTCTCCACGGCCACCGTCTCGCGCGCCCTCAACAACCCCGAGCAGCTCGATCCGCAGACGCTGCGCCGCGTGATGGAGGCGGTGGAGAAGCTGCGCTACGTGCCGCACGCCACCGCCCGCTCGCTGCGCAGCCAGCGCAGCCGCATGGTGGGTGCCGTGGTGCCCTCGTTCGACTACGCGCTGTATGCCCGCACCACCAGCGCGCTGCAGCAGCGGCTGGACGCGCGCGGCTATGCGCTGGTGCTGGCCGAGCACCACTACGACCTGGCCGTCGAGGCGCGCATCGCCGCGCAGCTCGCCCAGCGCGGCGTGGACGCCTTCGTCTTCGTCGGTGTCGACCACGACCCGGCCCTGTTCGCGCTGCTGGAGGACTACGGGCGCCCCTACGTGCTGACCTGGGGCACCGACCCGGCGCGGCGGCATCCCAGCATCGGCTTCGACAACCAGGCCGCCACGCGCGAGATCACCCGGCACCTGATCTCGCTGGGCCATCGGCGCATCGGCCTGCTGAGCGCGCCGGTGGAGGGCAACGACCGGGCCCGCACGCGCGGCGCCGGCGTGCGCGAGGCGCTGGCCGAGGCCGGCCTGCTGCTGGACGAGCGTTGCGTGCAGTACGCGCCCATCGCGCTGGGCGCGGCCGAGGAGGGCATGGCGCGCATCCTCGCGCAGGATCGGCCGCCCACCGCCGTGGTCGCCACCAACGACGTGTTCGCCGTCGGCGCCATGATGGCATGCCGCAAGGCGGGCGTGCGCATCCCCGAGGACATGTCCATCACCGGTGTCGACAACACCGACCTGGGCGCCACGCAGACGCCGGGGCTGACCAGCATCAGCACGCCGATCACGCAGATCGGCCATGCGGCGGCGGCCCAGCTCATCGCGCGGCTGGACGGGCAGGAGCACGCGCTGTTCCAGTCCTTCCCCATCGAGATCGTCCACCGGGGCAGCACCGCGCCGCCGCGGCGCTGAGCCGGCTGCCTCGCCTGCTATCGGAAAAGTAGCAATTCGCGCCGGCCGGGTGCGCCCTGGGCCTACCGCGCGGGTCATCGAAGCCTGCTATCTTCGATGGGCTCACCCGAACGAACACACCTGCAAGGAGCGCCCCATGGCTCAAGCCCACGCGTTTGCATCCGCCCTCAAGACCTTCAAGACCGCATCGGGCCAGGCCGGCCGGTACTGGTCGCTCAAGGCGCTGGCCAAGAAATACCCCAACGTCGAGAAGCTGCCGGTGTCCATCCGCATCGTGCTGGAGTCGGTGCTGCGCAACTGCGACGGGCAGAAGGTGACGGCCGAGCACGTGGAGCAGGTCGCCAACTGGCAGCCCAATGCCGAGCGGGTGGACGAGATCCCCTTCGTCGTCACGCGGGTGGTGCTGCAGGACTTCACCGGCGTGCCGCTGCTGGCCGACCTGGCCGCCATGCGCAGCGTGGCCGCGCGGCTGGGCAAGTCGCCCAAGACGGTGGAGCCGTTGGTGCCGGTGGACCTGGTGGTGGACCACTCGGTGATGGTCGACCACTATGGCACGCCCCAGGCGCTGGACCTGAACATGAAGCTGGAGTTCCAGCGCAACAACGAGCGCTACCAGTTCATGAAGTGGGGCATGCAGGCCTTCGACACCTTCGGCGTCACGCCGCCGGGCTTCGGCATCGTGCACCAGGTCAACCTCGAGTACCTGGCGCGCGGCGTCTACAAGTCGGCCGACGACAAGGCCGACGTGCCCACCTGGTACCCCGACTCGCTGGTGGGCACCGACAGCCACACCACCATGATCAACGGCGTGGGCGTGGTGGGCTGGGGCGTCGGCGGCATCGAGGCCGAGGCGGCCATGCTCGGCCAGCCGGTGTACTTCCTCACGCCCGACGTGGTGGGCTTCGAGCTGACCGGCCAGTTGCGCGAGGGCGTCACCGCCACCGACTTGGTGCTCTACGTCACGCAGATCCTGCGGCAGGAGAAGGTGGTGGGCAAGTTCGTCGAGTTCTTCGGGCCCGGCGCCGCCTCCATCCCCGTGCCCGACCGCGCCACCATCGGCAACATGGCGCCCGAGTACGGCGCGACCATGGGCTTCTTCCCGGTGGACGGGAAGACCATCGACTACTTCCGCGGCACCGGCCGTACCGAGGCGGAGATCGAGCGCTTCGAGGCGTACTACAAGGCGCAGGGCCTGTTCGGCATGCCGGCGCCCGGCGAGCTGGACTACACCAAGATCGTCCGGCTCGACCTGGGCACCGTCACGCCCAGCCTCGCCGGCCCCAAGCGTCCGCAGGACCGCATCAACCTGGGCGACCTCGCCGCCCGCTTCGCCGAGCTGTACAGCAAGCCGGTGGAGGCCAACGGCTTCAACCAGCCGGCCGGACGGCTGGGGATGCGCCTGCCGGTGGGCTCCGGCGAGGTCGAGCCGCTGGCGGCGCCGGCGCCCTTTCCGGCGGGCGCCCCGCGCGAGCAGGTGGAGATGGTGGCCAACCGGCCGCTGCGCGACGAGGCGGCCGCCCGGGCGGCCAGCGGCGCGCCCGAGCCCTTCTCGCTGGGCAACGGCGACGTGCTGATCGCCGCCATCACCTCCTGCACCAACACCTCCAACCCCAGCGTGCTGCTGGCCGCGGGCCTGCTGGCGAAGAAGGCGGTGGAGGCGGGCCTGACCGTCAAGCCGCACGTGAAGACCTCGCTGGCGCCGGGCTCGCGCATCGTCACCGAGTACCTGGAGAAGACGAAGCTGCTGCCCTACCTGGAGAAGCTGGGCTTCTACCTGGCGGGCTACGGCTGCACCACCTGCATCGGCAACGCCGGCGACCTGGCGCCCGAGATCAACGAGGTGATCACGAAGAACGACCTCGTCTGCGCCGCCGTGCTCTCGGGCAACCGCAACTTCGAGGCGCGTATCCATCCGAACCTCAAGGCCAACTTCCTGGCCTCGCCGCCGCTGGTGGTCGCCTACGCCATCGCCGGCAACGTGATGGTCGATCTGATGACGCAGCCGGTCGGCCAGGGCCATGGCGGCAAGGACGTCTACCTGGGCGACATCTGGCCGAGCGCGCAGGAGATCGCCGACCTGCTGGGCTTCGCGATGAACGCCCCGGCCTTCCGCCGGAACTACGAGCAGATCAAGGACAACCCTGGCAAGCTGTGGAGCAGCATCCGCGGCGTGACCGGCGACGTGTACAACTGGCCGCGCTCCACCTACATCGCCGAGCCGCCCTTCTTCGAGGGCTTCGGCATGCAGCCGCAGGCGACGAGCCCGGGCTTCACCGGCGCGCGCGTCATGGCGTTGTTCGGCGACTCGATCACCACCGACCACATCTCGCCGGCCGGCGCCATCAAGGAGAGCTCGCCCGCGGGCCAGTGGCTCAAGGCCCACGGCGTGGGCAAGGTCGACTTCAACAGCTACGGCTCGCGCCGCGGCAACCACGAGGTGATGATGCGCGGCACCTTCGCCAACGTGCGCATCAAGAACCTGATGATCCCGGCCGGGCCGGACGGCTCGCGCGAGGAGGGCGGCGTCACGCTGTTCCAGCCCGGCGGCGAAAAGATGTTCATCTACGACGCCGCGATGAAGTACATCGCCCAGGGCACGCCCACGGTGATCTTCGCCGGAGAGGAATACGGCACCGGCTCCAGCCGCGACTGGGCGGCCAAGGGCACGCAACTGCTGGGCATCAAGGCGGTGGTGGCGCGCAGCTTCGAGCGCATCCACCGCGCCAACCTGGTCGGCATGGGCGTGCTGCCGCTGCAGTTCCTGGGCGCCGACTCGTGGCAGGGCCTGAACCTCGTGGGCGACGAGCGGATCGACGTGGTGATCGACGGCGAGCTCAGGCCGCAGCGCGACGACGTCAGGCTGGTCATCCACCGCGCCGACGGCAGCCGCCAGGAACTGGCCGTGCGCCTGCGCATCGACACGCCGATCGAGGTGGAGTACTACCGGCACGGCGGGATCCTTCCTTTCGTGCTCAGGCAACTCCTTGCCGCCTGAAAGCCGCGGCCGCCGTCCGGGCCTTGGTAGACTCGGCCGACGATGCGAAGCAGGGTGACGCGCGAGGCCCGGCAGGGCCCCGCGGTCCCGGCGGCTTCACCAGACAGACACAGACATGCCGGCGTGCATGACGCCGGCCAGGGGCCCCCTCGGAGGGGTCTTTTTTTGTCGCCGGGCCGCCCCAAGACAAAAAGCATCCCCTCGGGGGATCGGGCAAGCGCGAAGCGGTTGACCGAGGGGTCTTTTTCGTCGCCGGGCCGCCCTAGGACAAGAAGCATCCCCTCCGGGATCGGGCAAGCGCGAAGCGGTTGACCGAGGGGCTTATTTCGGATGAGGCAAACACGTGAAGCAGGAGGGCGGGCCATGAAGGGGTACACGTCGTTCGGCAACCTGGGGACTTCGTCCTTCGCGAACCTGGCGCCGGCGCCGGCCTCGGCCGACGAGGCCGAGCCGTGGGTGCGCGGCGAGCTCATCCGCAGCCTGATGCGGGCCTCGCGCGGCAGCTACATCTTCTCCGCCGCGCTGATGCCGGCAGTGGTCGGGCTGGCATGGGGCCACGTGCCCATGTGGCAGCTGATGCTGTGGCTGGCGCTGGGCGCCACGATCACCATCGGCCGCATGGTCTTCGAGCGGGTCTACACGCGGCGCTACGCCGGCCGCGACGCGAGCGCGCAAGAGAGCTTCATCCACCGCTACCGGCACCTGTGGAGCGCCAGCGCCTTCACCTGGGGCGTGTCGGTGCTGCTGTTCTTCGAGCGCGTGCCGCTGATGAACCAGTTCATGAGCTGGCTGATCGTGGCCGGCGCGGCCACCTTCCCGCTCAACAGCCTGGCGCTGCATCCGCCGCTGCTCAAGCGCTATGTCAACACGCTGTTCGCGGCGATGATGGTTTCGGTGTTCCTGCGGCTGGTGCAGCTCGACTTCGCGCAACTGCACTTCAACTACGGCTTCCTGCTGCTGCCGATGTTCCACTGGTGGCTGCTGCTGCGCGCCGGGCGGCGCATCCACGAGACGGCGCGCAACAGCTTCGAGCTGCTGTTCCACAACCACATCCTCATCAACTCGCTCACGCAGCAGCGCCAGGCGGCGGTGTCGGCGGTGGCGATGAAGAACCGCTTCCTGGCCAGCGCGGCGCACGACATGCGCCAGCCGGTGCTGGCGCTGTCGCTGTACGCCGACTGGCTGCGCAACGAGCCGGAGCTGGTGCAGGAGATCGCGCCGAAGATCGTGCGCGCCACCCACGCGGTCAACGCGCTGTTCGACTCGCTGTTCGACCTGGCGCGCATCGACTCGGGCCAGGTGCGGCTGCACATCGAGCGCGTCGACGTGGCGCAGCTGCTGCACGACCTGGAGCTGCAGTACCGCCCGGTGGCCGAGGCCAAGGGCCTGCGCTTCAAGGTCCACGTGACGCCCGGCTCGGTGCTCACGGACCCGATCCGCATCCGGCGCATGCTGGGCAACCTGCTGTCCAATGCCATCAAGTACACGGCCGAGGGCGGGGTGCTGCTGTGCACCCGCCAGACCCACGCCGGCCTGCGGGTGGAGATCTGGGACACGGGCATCGGCATCGCGCGCGAGCACCTGCGCGACGTGTTCCTGGAGTTCTACAAGGTGGCCGACCATGCCGGCACCTCGGACGGCTTCGGCCTCGGCCTGGCGATCGTGGCGCGCCTGTCGCACGCCCTGGGCCACCCCGTCAGCGTGCGCTCGCGCCTGGGCAAGGGCAGCGTGTTCCGCGTGCTGCTGCACGACGCCGACGAGGCGCAGGCGCAGACCCGCATCTCCGGCGCCGTCGGCTAAGACGGTACCGACACCATCAAAAGGCCGCGGAGCAGGCCATGCAGGAACACCCACGGAACGGGCTCTGCCCGACCGTAGGGGAGGCCTTGCAGGCCGCGCCGGGCCAGTGGCCCGGCTCTTCGCCAGTCACAAAAGGTCCACTGGACCTTTTGTGTACGGGCTCAGCCCCCTTGCAGGGGGGCGAAGCGGAACGAAGTCCGCGAAGCCTGGGGGTGGTCAACTATTCGGGGAGAGAAGGCCGTGGCTGCGCGCGTGGTGCAGCGCCTGCGTGCGGCTCTTGACGCCCAGCCGGCGGAACAGGCGCCACAGGTGCACCTTGACGGTGTGCTCGCTGATGTCCAGCTGTGCAGCGATGTCGCGGTTGCTCATGCCCTGGTCGAGCATGGCGATGAGCTGCGTCTGCCGCTTGGACAGCTTGCCGGGGCTGGCGGGCGCCGGCTCCTCGCCGTCGGCGTCGGCCTGCAGCAGACCCTTGAGCGCGGCGGCCAGCTCGCCCGAGCCGGCGGACTTCTCGATGTAGATGTCGGCGCCGGCCTCGATGCAGGCCTCCTCCATGTCGGCGGAGGGCGAGGCGGAATACACGGCGATGGGCACCTCGGGCCAGCCCTTCTTCAGCGCGATGACGCCGGACACGCCCGTCACGTCGGGCAGCTTCAGGTCGAGGCAGAACAGCTTGGGCTCGCCATGCTGCTTGACGCTGGATTCCAGCTTGTCCAGGCGCTCCATCTCCACGATGTTCTCGGCCGGACGCAGCCGGCGCAGGACCATGACGATGGCGTCACGCATGAGGGGGTGGTCGTCGATGACGTAGATGCTCATTTCTGGCTCGCTTGGTTCAATCAGACAGGCCCGCCGACGGCTTGGCGACCGTTCTGCCCCGCAGTGTGCGGAGCGGCAGTGCATTGGCGTTGCATTCCCTGCATTCGTGTGTGTTCGTTCAGTGCGCGTCGTCGCCGGCCAGCTGCTGCAGGGCCTCGGCGGCGGCCTGCGATGCCGCAGGGTCGAGCGCCTCCAGTTGCGCGGCCAGCTCGGCCAGCGCGGCGGCCGGGCGGCCGCGCAGGGCGGCGATGGCGCTGCCTGCCTCCTGCGGCGTCGCGAAGCCGCGGCTTTGCAGCAGCGCGGCGCCTTGCGCATCCACCAGCTTGAAGTAGAAGCGGCCGTCGCTTTTCTCGCGGTACTGCTTGAAGGCGGCGCCGGTCTTGGCCGAGGGCTTGCCCGCGGCGGCGGGCGCCGCCGCCGCTGCGGCCGAGGCCAGGTTGCGCAGGCCCACGGCCTCGCGCAGGCGCTGCATGAAGGGCCGCGACAGCGCGCGGGCCTTCTCGGCGCCGGCGCGCAGCGTGCGCTCGATCTGCGCCGGGTCGGCCATCAGAGCCTCGTAGCGCTCGCGCAGCGGCGCGACCTCGGCGTCGATGCGCTCGAACAGCAGCTGCTTGGCGTCGCCCCAGGCGATGCCCTCGGCGTACGCCTTGCGCAGCGCTTCGGTCTCGGCCGGCGTGGCGAAGGCCTGGTAGATCTGGAACAGGGCCGAGCCCTCGGTGTCCTTGGGTTCGCCGGGCGCGCGCGAGTCGGTGAGCAGGCCGCCGATCAGCTTGCGAAGCTGCTCGCGCGGCACGAACAGCGGGATCGTGTTGCCGTAGCTCTTGCTCATCTTGCGGCCGTCCAGGCCGGGCAGCAGCGCCACCGCGTCGTCGATCTCCGCCTCGGGCAGCGTGAAGTGCTCGCCGTACAGGTGGTTGAAGCTGTTGCCCATGTCGCGCGCCATCTCGATGTGCTGCACCTGGTCGCGGCCCACCGGCACCTTGTGCGCGTTGAACATCAGGATGTCGGCCGCCATCAGCGCGGGGTACATGAACAGGCCCACCGTCACGTCGGCGTCCGGGTCGGCGCCGGCGGCGGCGTTGCGGTCCACCGCGGCCTTGTAGGCGTGGGCGCGATTGAGCACGCCCTTGCCGGTCACGCAGCTCAGCAGCCAGGTCAGCTCGGGGATCTCGGGGATGTCGGACTGGCGGTAGAAGGTCACGCGCTCGGGATCGAGGCCGCAGGCCAGCCAGGTGGCGGCGATCTCCAGCGTGGAGCGCTGGATGCGCGACGGCTCGTCGCACTTGATGAGCGCGTGGTAGTCGGCGAGGAAGTAGAAGCTCTGCACGTCGGCGCGCTGGCTGAAGCGCACCGAGTGGCGCACGGAGCCGACGTAGTTGCCCAGGTGCGGCGTGCCGGTGGTCGTGATGCCGGTCAGGAAACGCGTGACCTGGGAGGGCTGGGAAGGCATGGATTGCAGGTTCGGCGCACGTGCGCGCCACGGTCCATCATGAAATTGGATACGAAGGTTTTCGGATGCGACGGCCCAATGGGCCGGCGGTGTTCACCCGGCGGGGCATTGTCTCAGAGACCCAATGGCGCGAGCGTACCGCGGCCCTGCCGCACGAGCTGCGGCTCGCCGCCGTCACCCATCGGCACGAGGTCGACCACGGTCGTCGGCTGCGACGGACAGGCGCCGGCATCCACCACGCCGCCGATCAGCTTCTCGAAGCGTTCGCGGATGGCGGCGGCGTCGTTCATCGGCTCGCTCTCGCCCGGCGGGATGAGCGTGGTGGCCAGCAGCGGGCCGCCGTGCAGCATCAGCAGTTCGTCCAGCGCGCGGTGCGCCGGCACGCGCAGGCCGATCGTCTTGCGCTGCGGATGGCTCACGCGGCGCGGCACTTCCTTGGTCGCCTCCAGGATGAAGGTGTAGGGGCCCGGCGTCGCGGCCTTGAGCAGGCGGTACTGCCGGTTGTCCACGCGCGCGTAGTTGGCCAGCTCGCTCAGGTCGCGGCACAGCAGCGTGAGGTGGTGCCGCTCGTCGACCTGGCGGATGCGCCGCAGCGTGTCGGCCGCGTCCTTGTCGTCCAGCCGGCAGGCGAGGGCGTAGCTGGAGTCGGTGGGCACGGCCAGCACCTCGCCGCGCGCGAGCAGGGCGGCGGCCTGCTTGAGCAGCCGCGGCTGGGGGTTGTCGGGATGGACTTCGAAATGCTGGGCCATGGCCGCATTGTGCGGCCGGCACCCATGGCATTCATGTCTCGACCGGCTCGATGGGCACGCGCCGCTCGCGCATGGTGAGCCAGGCGCCGGCGGCGCCGCAGACGGTGATCAGCGCGATGCCCACGAGTGACGCTGCGTCCGGCACCTGGCCGAACACCCACCAGCCGCCCAGCATCGCGAAGCCGATCTGCGCGTACAGGTAGGGCGTGAGCGTCGAGGCGGGCGCGCGCCGGTAGGCCAGGATGAGCAGGAAGTGGCCCACGGTGCCCAGCAGCCCCATCAGGCACAGCAGCGCCCAGCTGTGCCAGGAGGGCAGTGCCTGCCAGGCCAGCGGCAGCACGAAGGAGGTGGCCAGCGCGCCCACCCATCCGGTATAGAAGTGCATGGTCAGCGGGTTCTCCGTCTGCGCCATGCGGCTGGTGAGCACCTGGAACCAGGCGTTGCTGACCACCAGCCCGAGCGGCAGCAGCATGGCCCAGCCGAAAGCCTTGCCGCCGGGGCGCAGGATGACCAGCGTGCCGGCGAAGCCGCCGGCCACCAGCGCCCAGCGCAGCGGCGACACGCGCTCCTTGAGCACCGTGGCCGCCAGCACGGTGATGGCCAGCGGCGCGACCATCACGACGGCGGTGAATTCGGCCATCGGCATGTAGCGCAGGCTGAGGAACGCGAACACCGTGCTGCCCAGCAGCAGCAGCCCGCGCAGCGCCTGGTAGCGCGGGTGGCGCGTGCGCAGCAGGGCCGGGCCGTGCAGCGGCAGCAGCACGGCGGTGGTGGCGACGGCCTGGAAGCTGTAGCGGAACCACACGCCCATGAGCACCGGCACCGTCATCACGGCGAGCTTGGTGGCGGTGTCCAGCGCCGCGAAGCAGGCCACCGCCAGCACCGCCATGGCGATGCCGGCCAGCACGCGCTCGGCCTGGCGGTCGCGCAGGATGGTGGGCGGCGTGGGCGTGGCGCCGGGGCCGCTCAAGCCGGCCCCCACGCTCGGCACTTCGTGTCCTCGCTGCCCCCCGAGGGGGCCTTCGCTTGCTGGGGGCGGCCCGGCGCGGCGCTCACCGGATGCGGTCCGCCAGCAGCTCCCACACGGGCGTCAGGCCCGCCGGCAGGGGCGGCAGGGCGCCCAGGTCGCAGTGGCTCTCGTCGGGGCTGTGGAAGTCGCTGCCCCGCGAGGCGGCCAGGCCGAACTCGCGCGCCTTGTCGGCGTATTCGACGTATTCGGCCGGCGTGTGGCTGCCGGTGACGACTTCCACCGCGCGCCCGCCGTGGGCCTGGAACTCGGTGAAGAGCGCGTATTCCTCGTTGGCGGTGAACTTGTAGCGCCCCGGGTGCGCGATGACGGCCAGCCCGCCGGCCTCGCTGATCCAGCGCACCGCGTCGCGCAGCGTGGCCCAGCGGTGCGGCACGTAGCCCGGCTTGCCCTCGGTGAGGTACTTGCGGAAGACCTCGGACGTGTCGCGGCAATGGCCCTGCTCGACCAGGAAGCGGGCGAAGTGGGTGCGCGAGATCAGCTCCGGGTTGCCGACGAAGCGCAGCGCGCCCTCGTAGGCGCCGTGGATGCCCACCTGCGCCAGCTGCGCGGCCATCTCCTGCGCGCGCTTGCCGCGCCCGCCGCGGGTGTCGTACAGGCCCTGCGTCATCGCCGCATCGTCCGGGTCGAAGCCCAGGCCCACGATGTGGACCGTCTCGTCGGCGAAGGTGACGGAGATCTCGGTGCCGGTCAGGTAGCGCAGGCCGACCGCGCGGGCGGCCTCGGCGGCGCGGTGCTGGCCGCCGAGCTCGTCGTGGTCGGTGAGCGCCCACAGGTCCACGCCGTTGGCCTTGGCGCGGGCGGCCAGTTCCTCGGGGGTCAACGTGCCGTCCGACACCACGGAGTGGCAGTGCAGGTCGGCGTTGAGGATGGCGCTCACCTGCGCGATTTTACGGAGCGGTGCCGGAACGCGCTGGCGCCGGGTTGCTGCGAAAACCATAGCAACCCGCCCGTGTGACAGGCGTTGTCATATTTCTGGCGGGGGGTGGCGGCAAGAATACGTCCATCGAAATGACTCAGGACGCCGCCGCGGGAGCGGAGGACGGGACCCCATGAATGCCATCAAGGAAGCCCGGCGCTTCATCGAGAAGAACCCGGACGACGCTTCGGCGCGCATCCTCGCGCGCCTGGTGCTCGCCCTGGAGACGGACCACGGCTTCGAGCTGGTCACGCTCTACGACCTCGACTACGACGCCTTCCAGCTCGCCATCGACATCCTGCGCGAGTGGCGGCTGGACCGCTACTACGCGGGCAAGGCCAAGCTGTTCGACCTGTCGGTGCAGGTCAGCGAGCTGTCGACCTCGGCACCGGCCTGAGCCTGCCGGGGCTCACCGCCGGCCGGCCTTCCTGAAGGCCACCCAGGCCGCCGCCGCGGTGAAGCTGGCCACCACCGCCACCAGGATCCAGAAGCCGTGGCGGTTCTCCGCCAGCGGGATGCCGCCCACGTTCATCCCGAACAGGCCCGCCAGGATGTTGATCGGCAGGGCCAGCACCGTCACCACCGTCAGCACGAACAGGCTGCGGTTGTTGCCCTCCTGCACGCGCGCGGCGACCTCCTCCTGCAGCAGCTTCACGCGCTCCTGCAGCCCGGCCATGTCGCGCAGCACCACCGAGAACTCGCCCGAGGCGTCGCGCAGCCCCTGCGCGTCCGCCTCGGCCATCCAGGGCGGCGGGCGGGTCAGCAGGCGGAACAGGGCCGCCGGCTCCGGCGCCAGCAGCCGCTGCAGCCGCACCAGCACGCGGCGCAGCTCGCCCAGGCGCGCGCGCTGCGGGCCGGGGCGGCCGGCCAGCAGGTCGTCCTCCACCGCGTCGACGCGGGCGGTGACGCCGCGCACGATGCCCACCAGCACGTCGGCCTGGGCGCGCATCAGGTGCTCCAGCAGCTCGGCGGGGGAGCGCGGCACGTCGCCGTCGCGCACCGCGGTGCGCAGCGTGTCGACCGAGCGCAGCGGCCGGGTGCGGGCCGTCACCACCAGGCGCGGGCCGACGGCGATCCACAGCGTCGAGATGTCCGAGGGCTCGAAGCCGAAGTCGTAGTGCACGTCGTTGATGACCGCGACCAGCGTGTCGTCGTCGCGCTCCACGCGGGTGGAGTGCAGCCCGCCGTCCAGCGCCTCGTGGAAGCTGTCGGGCAGGGCGGCGTGCCGCTCCAGCCAGCGGCGCGCCGGCGCGTGGCTCAGGTTGAAGTGCAGCCAGGCGAACTCGCCCGGCGCCGGCGCCGGCTGCGCGAGCCAGGCGGCGGCCTCGTCGGCGTCCAGCGCCACGGCGGCGCCATCGCCCGCGGGGCCGAAGCGCCAGCCGCAGATCAGGCCGGCGGCGTCGCCGCCGTAGGACAGGCTGGGAGGCGGGAGCGGGCGGTCGGGCATGGTCGGACGGGAGCGGCGGGGCGCGGCAGCAGGCCGATCGTGTGTCAGCCGCGTGACGTCGATGTGACAGCGCCTGTGGCGCGCGGGCGTCGGCCCGGCGCCACGATGTCACGGATCGCCGGTTTCTCCGCCCGGGGGCGCAGGACCGTCCCGCCCGCGGCTGCTATGGTCGCGCCACTTCGCCCATGGCCCGCCGCCCCTTCGTCCCCGCCTTGTTCCGTTGCGCCAATCCGAGGCAGGTGAGGGCGCTGGCGCGCGCCGCGATCCAGGGCGGCCGGCGCATGGCGGGCCAGTTGCAGAGCGTCATGCGCCAGCGGCCGCCGCCGGGCCCGGGCGAGTGGATCGCAGGCATGGCCGCGGGGCCGGGCGGCGTGCGCGGCTTCCACGTCTACCGCCCGCCGGACATGGCGCCCGACGAGCGGCTGCCGCTCCTGGTGATGCTGCACGGCTGCGGGCAGACGGCGCGCGATTTCGCCATCGGCACGCGCATGAACCGGCTGGCCGCGCGCGAGCGCTTCCTCGTGCTCTACCCGGAGCAGGACCTGCTGGCCAACCCGCAGGGCTGCTGGAACTGGTTCGAGCTGCGCTCCGGCCAGGCGCTGGCCGAGGCCGCCACCCTGCTGTCCGCCATCGACCGGGTGTGCATGGCCCACGGCGGCGACCGGGCGCGGGTGGCGGTGGCCGGCCTGTCCGCCGGCGCGGGCATGGCCGCGCTGCTGGGCCTGAGCGCGCCGGAGCGCTTCGTCGCCGTGGCCATGCACTCCGGCGTGGCGCCGGGCGCGGCGCGTTCGCGCCACAGCGCGCTGGCGGCCATGGCCGGGCGGCGTGCACCCGCGCTGGGCGCGTCGCCGGCCGTGCCGCTGCCGCCGCTGCTGGTGCTGCAGGGCGATGCCGATGCGGTGGTGGCGCCGGTCAACGGCGAGCGCGCGGCACGGGCCTGGGCAGAGGCCGGCGGCGCACGCCCCGCCGCCGCGCAGCAGCGCCAGCGCGGCCAGCGCCTGCCGATGCGCGTCACCGCGTACCGCCGGCGCGGCCGCACGCAGGTGGTGCAGGTGGACATCCACGGCCTGGGGCACGACTGGAGCGGCGGCGCCACGGCCAGCCCCTTCACCGACCCGCGCGGGCCCGACGCCTCGGCGCTGGTCTGGGGCTTCGTGGCGCGGCAGTTGCGCCGCCTGCAGGCCGACGCGGCCGCGTCCGGTCAATCCACGCTGTAGAAGTAGCGCACGCAGCTCAGCGGGCGGTTCTTGACCAGGATCGCCTGGTTCTCCGAGTTGCCGTTGACCGTGACCATGTTGTCGCCGTCGATGGAGGCGACGATGAAGTGGTGGATGTGCTCCTTCATCACGCAGATGTCGCCGGGCCGGCAGTCGCGGGAGAACTTCAGCGCCAGCCCGCTGGGGCCCAGGCCCATGCGCCACTTCGTCTCGACGCCGGCGGTGCGCACGGCCCAGGTGGCGAAGATGCCGCACCAGGAGACGCCGGAGGTGCCCGGCTGCGGGATCCGCCGGCCCGGGATGCGCACGCCGTCCAGCGTGGACTTGTCCTTCCACTTGTTCTCGTTCCAGCCGTCCACGCCTTCGTCGAAGTACTGCTTGAGGCGGCGCCAGCCGGCGCGCACCAGCAGGCCGTCCTCCTGCCTGGTGATCAGGTCGGACACCGCGGTGGCGGGCAGCGCCTCGCCCAGCGCCACTTCCAGCACGCGCCGGCGCAGGGCCGACAGCCCGGCCGGGATGGACACCGAGGAGGGCGGCGGTGGCGGTGGCGCCGGCGGCACGTGTCCCGGCGGCGTGACGATCTGCGGCGGATCGATGCCGCCCGGCACCGGCGGCGTCGCGGGGCCGGTGCCGGCATCGAACTCGCCCAGCCGCCCGATGGTCTGGCCGCCGGCGTCGACGCGCCCGTCGGCCCAGTGGAACTGCGTCTGCTGGAAGCGCAGGATGGCCCCGACGGTCAGGGGCCCGCACTTGCCGTCGGTGTCCAGCGGGGCGGGCGGGCCGCCGCTGCCCGCGGGCACGTCGTTGAGCAGCGACTGCACGGTGCAGACGTCGTCCGCGCGGTTGGCGCCGCCCAGCCCCACGGATGCCTGGATGGATCGAGCCACGGTGCCATTCCTCCTGCGCAGCCTGCGCTGAGCGTCGATGGCGGCCAGTCTAGGCAGCGGTGCGCCGGCGCGGAACCTGCCGGAGGGCAGGCGCCGCAGACGGCCGCGCTATGGCGGAGGTGCAGGTGCCGGGGGCGCGTAGCCGGATCGTGCTAGACCGGGTGCGCCATGCCGCTCAGGAGGCGCTGCGCTCGATCCAGCGCCGGATCTCCTCGCCGACGTCCAGCATGCCTCGCGTGGACAGATGCGTGTCGTTGGGCCAGTAGAAGTCCCGGATCGAGCGCCGGGCGGCCTGGGCGTGGGCGAACAGGTCCGGGCCCAGGCCGGCCGCTTCGATCTGCCGGGCGAAGCCGGCGCCGCGGCCGGGTTCGGCGTACACCGTGGTCTTGTCCGGCACGATCATCCACACGATCCGCAGCGCCGGGTGGGCGCTGCTGATGCGGCGCGCGATGGCGCTCTGCCTGTCGCCCGGCACATCCATCATCACGTCCTCCGCGAGGAAGAGGCCACGGTCGCACAGCCGGTGGCTGAACTGGACGCAGCCGTCGGCCAGCGGGCGCACGCTCACCAGCGGGATGTCGTTGTCCGGGTCGCGGAATACCACCTCGCGCAGGTCGCGCCGCACCCGCAGGCCGTGCGTCCAGGTCGTGATGCCGGTGCTCAGCTTGGCGCGGTCGTTCAGCGCCCAGCCGGGCGGTTCGTCCGGCGGCGCGGCCGAGTCGCCCATCGGCCGGTAGACGCCCTGCGTGCGGGCGCATGCCGCCGAGCGGTCCATGCGCCGCACCACCCATCGCTGCACGGTCTGCACGATCACCGTCCGGCCGCGGAAGCCCTGGCTGCGCAGCCACTCGTCCAGGTCGCTGCACAGCGCATTGCCGATCTGGTCCCAGTGGGTGCTCGCGACCTTCAGGCCCTGCCCGACCAGCACCGACTGCCAGAGCCGGCCGACCGAGAAGCTGTCGCCGATCACCAGCACGTCGGCTTCGGCGAGGGGTGCATCGGCCAGCGCGGCCCGCGGGACGGCCGCCTGGCCCGTGCGCCAGCCGAAATCGGATTCCGGCACGCGCCCGATGCGGGTGAGGTCGCCGTAGGGCGCCGGCGTGAGGACGGTCACGACGCACAGCGCCAGCGCCAGCACGTAAGCGCTGCCGAAGATCGCGAGCCAGGTGCGCGCCTGGCCAGGGCCTGTGAACGCGACGGAAGGGGTCGCGAAGCTCATCGCAGCCTGCCCATCAAGGCGCGCGACGCCGTGCGCTCCATGGCGTTCACGGGCCCTAGACCGACCGCGTGATGCCGCCATCGATGCGGATGTTCTGGCCGGTGATGTAGGCGGACTTGTCCGAGGCCAGGAAGACGATCAGCTCGGCCACCTCGCCGGCGGTGCCGTAGCGGCCCATGGGAATGCGCGCGCGGCGGTCTTCCTTCTCGGGCAGGCTGTCGATGAAGCCCGGCAGCACGTTGTTCATGCGGATGCCGTCGGCCGCGTATTGGTCGGCGTACAGCTTGGTGAAGGAGGCCAGCCCGGCGCGCAGCACGCCGGAGGTGGGGAAGGCAGGCTCCGGCTCGAAGGTGGCGTAGGTGCCGATGTTGACGATCGAGCCGGCCTTCTGCCGCTGCATCACCGGCGTGACCAGGCGCGCGATGCGCACCACGTTGAGCAGGTAGAACTCCATGCCCAGGTGCCAGTCCTCGTCGCTGATCGCCAGCAGCTCGCCCTTGGGGCCGTGGCCGGCGCTGTTGACCACCGCGTCGATGCGGCCCCAGCGCGCCAGCGCCGCATCGACCAGGCGCTGCAGGTCGGCCTCGCTGCGGTTGGAGCCGGTGATGCCGACGCCGCCCAGTTCCTGCGCCAGCGCCTCGCCCTTGCCGGAGGAGGAGAGCACCGCCACCTCGAAGCCGGCTGCGCGCAGGCCGCGCGCCGCGGCGGCGCCCATGCCGCTGCCGCCGGCGGTGACGAGGGCCACGCGCGGGGCCGTCATTCGACTTCAGCGATGAGTTCGATCTCGACGCAGCAGCCCAGCGGGATCTGCGCCACGCCGAAGGCGCTGCGCGCGTGCGCGCCGCGCTCGCCGAAGACCTCGCCGATCAGTTCGCTGGCGCCGTTGGTCACCAGGTGCTGCTCGGTGAAGTCAGGCGCGGAATTGACCAGGCTCATCAGCTTGACGATGCGGCGGATCTTGTTCAGGTCGCCCACGGCGGCGTGCAGCGTGCCCATCAGGTCGATGGCCACCGCGCGCGCGGCGGCCTTGCCCTCGTCGGTGCCCATGTTCACGCCGAACTGGCCGACCCAGGGCTTGCCGCCCTTGCGCGCCACGTGGCCGGAGAGGAAGACCAGGTTGCCGGTGCGCACGAAGGGCACGTACGCCGCCGCGGGCGTGGCCACGGGCGGCAGTTCGATGTTCAGCGACTTCAGCTTGTCGTAGATGCTCATGGAAGGACCTTTACTGGTTGGTGTGTGGAAGTGTCGGTGGGTCAGTCCAGCCCGGTGCGTGCCTTGACGGCGTCCTCGTGCAGGGATTCGCTGAGCTGGTCCACCACGATGGCCCAGGCGGCATCGGCCTTGAGCTGCTCGGTCAGGAACTGGCGCTGCGCCTCGTTCCAGAAGGGCGCGTCCGCCAGCCCGACGTCGGCCGCCAGCTGATGGGACCGGATGAACTGCGCGATCGCGGCCTCGTCGGCATCGAGCCCGAGCTGCAGGAAGAGGTTGGTCATGCGCGGGGTGGAGGAGTTCGGCGTGTTCGTCATGGCTTTTTCTCGGCGTGGATGGCGAGGGGTTGGGGGCATTGTCCGACGCCTGCGGCCGTGGCCACTGTGGGACTCAGCCGGCGTTTTCCTCGTCCTCGGGCCGCACCGTCACCCCGACGTGCAGCACGTGCCGCGCGCCGCCGTGCAGCACGCCGCGGATGGGCGAGACGTCGGCGAAGTCGCGGCCCACGGCCAGCAGCACGTAGTCCTCGCCGGGCTGGCGGCCGTTGGTGGGGTCGAAGCCGGCCCAGCCGCCCGGCGCGCGCGCGGGGGCGCCGGCGGCGGGCGGCACGTACAGCTCCGCCCAGGCGTGCGAGGCGTCGGCGCCCACCAGGCGCGGCTGGCCGGGCGGCGGCTGCGTCAGCAGGTAGCCGCTGACGTAGCGCGCCGGCAGGCCCATGGCGCGGCAGCAGCCGATGAGGATGTGCGCGAAGTCCTGGCACACGCCGCGCCGCTGGGCCAGCGCCTGCACGGCCGGCGTCCCCACCTCGGTGCTGTCGGCGTCGTAGGCGAAGTCGCGGTGCATGCGCAGCGTCAGGTCCATCGCGGCCTCGAACAGCGGCCGGCCGGGCGCGAAGCTCGGGCGCGCGTAGGCGCCGAAGTCGTCGTGCAGCGGCACGTGCGGCGAGGGGAAGACGAACTCGGAAGCCGGGTCGTCGCGCACGCCCTTGCGGTAGCGGAAGCGCTCGCGCACCGCCTCCCACGGGGTGCCGGGCGCGGTGTCCGGCACGAAGGTCGGCGGTGCGGCGGTCTCGACCAGGCTCTCGGCCCGCACCACCAGTTCGCCGTGCGTCGAACCCAGCGCGAAGAAGGTACGCACGTTGCCGTACACGTCCACCGACTCGCTGCGTTGCACCGGCTCGGGCGTGATGTGCAGCGCATGGCCGAGCAGCCGCTGCTGCGCCGGGCGTTCCAGCGGCCGCAGGTGCGCCATGTGCTGCGCCGTCTCCACCGGCGGCGCGTACGCGTAGCGGGTCTCGTGGACGACGTGCAGGCGCATGGCTGAAAAACCCTCAGGCCCCGACCGAACGCACGGTCTCGTGGGTGAGCGTGAAGTAGCGCGCCCCGATGGCGTCGGAGACGCGCCAGGCCGCTGCCTCGCAGGCCTGCAGCAGCGCCAGCAGCCGTACAGGGCGGCCGTCGTCGCCGGGCTCGCACAGGTCCTCCAGCGTCCAGGCGGCCGGGTCGGGCAGCTCGTGCGACAGGGCGGTGAGCTGGCCCGGCGCGCTGCCGGCCAGGCGCGCGATGCGTCCGCGCAGCGTCTGCGCGACCCAGGCCAGCGAACGCGGGTTGTCGCCGTCGAGCACCAGCAGGTCGGCCAGGGTGGCGAGGTCGCGCCGCTGCTGGTGCCGTGCATGGAAGGTGATGGTGCTGTCGAACAGGGCGACCATGGCCTCGAAGCCGCTCACCTCGTGCAGCGAGCCCGCCTCCAGGCCGGCCGCCAGCGCGCTGGCGAGGAAGCCCAGGCGCTCGATGTGGCGGCCGATGGACAGCAGCCGCCAGGCGTCGTCGCGCGTCATGCGGTCGGTCTGCGCGCCGGTGATGGCCGCCAGCGCCATGCCGGCCGCCTCCAGCGTGCGCTGCGTGGCGCCCAGGGCGTAGCGCGCCTCGCCCGGCTCGCCGGCCTGCTCCTGCATGCGGCGCAGGAAGTCGTCCTCGGCGCGCACGATCTGGTTCCAGTGCTCCTGCGACAGGCGCTCGCGCACCGCGGCGGCGGCCTGGCGCAGGCAGTGCAGGTTGAAGCCGACGCTGCGGCCGCGGTCGGTGTCGCCGAGTTCGGCGACGAGCGCGCGCTGGAACACGCGGCGCGCCTGCGCCGCGCGGGCGCCGCCCTGCGGCTCGGGCAGCTCGCGCGGCACCAGCGCGTTGCGCCGCGCCACCGCGTCGAGCCAGGCCGCCAGGGCGGGGGAGGACTGGTCCTCGCCGCCCAGCAGGTCCAGCGCCAGGCGCGCCAGGCGCAGGGTGTTCTCGGCGCGCTCGGTGTAGCGGCCGAGCCAGAACATGTTCTCGGCCGCGCGGCTGGTCACCGGCGCGCGGTGGCGCGCCAGCGAGGCCGGCGTGGCCTGCGTGTGCAGACGGGTGCTGCGGTCCACCTCGCCGTCGGTCAGCACCCACACGTCGGCGCTGCTGCCGCCGCGCTGCATCGACGCGATCTGCGCGTCCGGCCCGGCCAGCCGCGCCATGCCGCCGGGCAGCACACG
Organism: Xenophilus azovorans DSM 13620; assembly: GCF_000745855.1. Classification (GTDB taxonomy): domain Bacteria; phylum Pseudomonadota; class Gammaproteobacteria; order Burkholderiales; family Burkholderiaceae_C; genus Xenophilus; species Xenophilus azovorans. Next base: position 37,058 of record NZ_JQKD01000030.1, on the reverse strand, counting down.
CCAGGAGCGGGGGCCGTCGTTGACGGCGAACACGCGCAGCATCACCGCCTTGGGCGCGATGTGGCCGGGGCCGATGTCCTGCGCCCAGGTCGGCATCTGCGACATCGGCAGGTGGCTCTGCACCGTGTGCGACTCGGGCTGGCGCACGATGCGGCCGGCCCATTCGTCGAGCGCGCGGCGGTCGAGCTGCGTGCCCAGCACGGCGTCGAAGCCGGGGTGCACGCGCGAGCCGGGGTAGGTCGGCTTGATCGCGCATTCGGCCAGTTGCGGCAGTGCCGCCTCCATGGCCGCGCGCTCGCCGCACCACCAGGTGGGCAGCGAGGGCAGCGCCAGCGGCTCGCCCAGCAGTTGCTCGGCCAGCGCCGGCAGGAAGCCCAGCAGCGCCGGCGATTCGAGGAAGGCCGAGCCCGGCGTGTTGGCCACCAGCACGTTGCCGGCGCGGATGGCCTGCAGCAGCCCGGGCACGCCCAGCGTCGAGTCGGGCAGCAGCTCCAGCGGGTCGAGGAAGGCGTCATCCAGCCGCTTGATCAGGCCGTGCACCGGCTGCAGGCCCTGCAGCGTCTTGAGGTACAGGCGCTCGCCCCGCACGGTGAGGTCGCTGCCCTCGACCAGCGTGACGCCCAGGTAGCGGGCCAGGTAGGCGTGCTCGAAGTAGGTCTCGTTGTAGGGGCCGGGCGTGAGCAGCGCGATGTGCGGCGGTTCACCCGTGGGGCCGGGCGGGCACATGGCCTGCAGGCCGTCCATCATCGCGCTGTAGGTGGCGGCCAGGCGCTGCACCTGCAGCGACTCGAAGGCCTGCGGGAACTGGCGCGCGATGGCCAGCCGGTTCTCCAGCAGGTAGCCCAGGCCCGAGGGCGCCTGGGTGCGCTGCGAGACCACCCACCAGTGCCCGTCGGGGCCGCGCGCGAGGTCGAAGGCGGCGATGCGCAGCCAGGTGTCGCCCGGCGGCTGCACGCCGTGCATGGCGCGCAGGTAGCCGGGGTGGCCGCGCACCAGCGCGGCGGGCAGCAGGCCCTCGGCCAGCAGGTGCTGCGGGCCGTACACGTCGGCCATCACGCGGTCGAGCAGGCGGGTGCGCTGCAGCACGCCGGCCTCGATGCGCGCCCAGGTCTGCGGCTCGACGATGAGGGGGAACAGATCGAGCGACCAGGGGCGCTGCGGGCCGCCGGCGTCGGCGTACACGTTGTAGGTGACGCCGTTGTCGCGGATCTGCCGCGCCAGGCTCAGCGCGCGGCGCGGCAGGTCGGCGAAGCCGGCGGGGCCCAATGTCTCGAAGAAGCGGCTCCAGGCGGGGGTGAGCGGCGCGGCGGGCGCGGCGGCCGGTTCGGCGTCGGCGGGTTCGGGCTGCGGCTGGGTGGCGTCGTGCAGCGGCGCGGCGGCGGCCGCTGCAACCCGGGCGGGCGCCGGCAGCGGCGTCGCGGTGCCGCGCAGCTCGTCGAAATGCCCCGGCCGGGCCGGCGGCGCGAGCGCCGCCGCGAAGGCGGCCGGCGCTTCCAGCGCCTGGGCGTCGAAAAGGAAGTCGTTCAGCGGGTCCACGGCGGCGGCATTGTCACATCGCCGTCACCGGCGCCCTTTCACCGCCGCAGATCCAGCGTGAACGGGAACTCCCGGCTGCCCGGCGCCTCGATGTTGGCCGGCGGCGTTTCCATGCGTCCAGGCGTGTGGCCCATGCGCGAGAAGCGCGCCAGGCGCCGGCTCTCGGCCTCGTAGGCGTTGACCGGGAAGGTGGTGTAGTTGCGCCCGCCCGGGTGCGCCACGTGGTACTGGCAGCCGCCCACCGAGCGCTTCATCCAGGTGTCGACCAGGTCGAAGGTCAGCGGCGCGTGCGGCTGGATGGTGGGGTGCAGCGAGGAGGGCGGGTTCCAGGCCTTGTAGCGCACGCCGGCCACGTACTCGCCGGCCACGCCGGTGGGCTGCAGCGGCAGCACTTTCCCGTTGACGGTGACGGCGTAGCGGCTCTGGTTCAGGCCGTTCACGCGCACCTCGATGCGCTCCAGCGAGGAGTCGACATAGCGCACGGTGCCGCCGACGGCGCCTTCCTCGCCCATCACGTGCCAGGGCTCCAGCGCGTTGCGCAGGCCGAGCTGCATGCCCATGGCCTGCACCCCGCCCACCAGCGGGAAACGGAACTCGAAGTGCGGCGCGAACCACTCGCTTTCGAAGGCGAAGCCGGCCTGGCGCATCTCGGCGATGACGTCCTCGAAGTCCATCTTCACGAAGGTGGGCAGCAGGAAGCGGTCGTGCAGCTCGGTGCCCCAGCGGGTGGCGGGCGCCTGGTAGGGCGCGTCCCAGAAGCGGGCGACGAAGGCGCGCATCAGGAGCTGCTGCACGATGCTCATGCGCGCGTGCGGCGGCATCTCGAAGGCGCGCAGCTCCAGCAGGCCCAGCCGGCCGGTGGGGCCGTCGGGCGAGTACATCTTGTCGATGCAGAACTCGCTGCGGTGCGTGTTGCCGGTGACGTCGATCAGGATGTTGCGCAGCAGCCGGTCGACCAGCCAGGGCGCGAAATAGCCGCCACGCTCGCCCACTTCGTGTGGCTCGCTGCCCCCCGAGGGGGCGCTCGCGGCGTGGGACGGCCCGGCGCTGCTCGCCTGCCCGTAGATCTCGCGGCTCCTCCCGATTTCCTTGAGCGCGATCTCCAGCTCGTAGACCTGGTCGTTGCGCGCCTCGTCCACGCGCGGCGCCTGGCTGGTCGGGCCGATGAACAGGCCCGAGAACAGGTACGACAGCGAAGGGTGGTTGTGCCAGTACAGCAGCAGGCTGGCCAGCAGCTCGGGCCGGCGCAGGAAGGGGCTGTCGGCCGGCGTGGCGCCGCCCAGCACGAAGTGGTTGCCGCCGCCGGTGCCGGTGTGGCGGCCGTCGGTCATGAACTTCTCGGCCGCCAGGCGCGTCTGGAAGGCGGCGTCGTAGAGGAACTCGGTGTGCTGCACCAGCTCGCCCCAGTCGTGGGCCGGGTGGATGTTGACTTCGATCACGCCGGGGTCGGGCGTGACCTGCAGCAGCTTCAGGCGCGCGTCGCGCGGCGGCGGGTAGCCTTCCAGCACGATCTGCACGCTCAGTTCCCCGGCGGTGGCCTCGACGGCGGCGAGCAGGTCGAGGTAGTCCTCCAGGAAGGCCAGCGGCGGCATGAAGACGTAGAGGATGCCGGAGGCGCTGCCCTGCTTTTCCGCGGCGGGGCCGTTGGCGCGGCGCGGATCGCGCGCCTCCACGCACAGGGCGGTGCGGGTGATCCCGTGCGCCGACTGGAAGCGGCCGGGCGCTCGCGTGTCGTCGCCGGCCGGCGGCAGCGGGGCGGCGCCGGGGTGCTGCATGCGCAGCGCGGCGCCCGGCTGCGGCGGCGGGCCGAAGGCGTAGGGCACGTCGCCCAGGTCGGTGGCCGGCACGCTCTGGCCGGCGTAGCGCCCGCGCAGGTCGTCTGCCGGGGGCAGTGCCGTCGGCGGCGCATTCGGATCGCGCTCAATCAGGTAGGGGAATTCGCCCTTGCTCACCCACGGCTGCGAATCGAGCGGCAGCCGGTAGCCCATGGGCGAGTCGCCGGGCACGAGGTAGAGCCGGTCGTCGCGCAGGAACCAGGGGCCGGTCTTCCAGCGCGGGCCGGTGAGCTGCGGGCTGCCGCTCGCGTTGGAGGCCGGCTCCAGCGGCAGCACGTAGCCGATCACCGCATCGAGCTTCTGCGTGAACACGCGGCGCAGGCGGGCGCGCTCCAGTTCGTCGTCCAGCTTCGAATCGAAGGGGTCGACGTTCACCGGCAGGCGGCGTTCGCGCCAGAGGTAGTAGTAGACGTCCTCGTAGGCGGGCTGGATGAAGGAGGGCGCGAGGCCCAACTTCTGCGCCAGCCGGTGCGTGAAGCGCTCGGCGTCGGCGCTGGTGTAGTTCGCCGGTTGGCGCTCGTCGGCGAACAGGGCCGGATCGTGCCAGGCCGGCTGGCCGTCGGCGCGCCAGAAGATCGACAGCGCCCAGCGCGGCAGCTGCTCGCCCGGGTACCACTTGCCCTGGCCGAAGTGCAGGAAGCCGCCCTGGCCGTATTCCTCGCGCAGCCGGTGCACCAGTTCGGTGGCGTAGCCGCGCTTGGTGGGGCCGAGGGCGTCGGTGTTCCACTCGGGCGCATCGCGGTCGCTGCTGGCGACGAAGGTGGGCTCGCCGCCCATGGTCAGGCGCACGTCGCCGGCCGCCAGGCGCGCGTCGACCGCGTCGCCCAGCGCCAGCACGGCGGCCCACTGGTCGTCGGTGTAGGGCCGCGTCACCCGCGGCGACTCGTACACGCGCGTGACCTTCATCTCGTGGCCGAAGTCGACCTCGGCCTCGTCCACCAGGCCCTCGATGGGCGCGGCGCTGGAGGGTGCGGGTGTGCAGGCCAGCGGGATGTGGCCCTCGCCGGCCAGCAGGCCCGAGGTGGCATCCAGGCCGATCCAGCCGGCGCCGGGCAGGTAGACCTCGCACCAGGCGTGCAGGTCGGTGAAGTCGTGGTCGGTGCCGCTCGGGCCGTCGAGCGACTTGACGTCGGGCGTGAGCTGGATCAGGTAGCCCGAGACGAAGCGCGCCGCCAGGCCCATGTGGCGCAGCAGCTGCACCAGCAGCCAGCCGGAGTCGCGGCAGGAGCCGCTGGCGTTGGCGAGCGTTTCCTCCGGCGTCTGCACGCCGGGCTCCATGCGGATCAGGTACCGCACGTCCTGCTGCACCTGCTGGTTGAGCTTGACCAGGAAGTCCACCGTGCGCTGCTCGCTGCGGTCGATCTTCTCCAGGTAGGCGGCCACCAGGGGCGTCAGCGGCTCGGCGGCGAGGTAGGGCGCCAGTTCCTCCGCCTGCGCCTTCGCGTATTGGAAGGGCACGGTCTCGGCATGCGGTTCGAGGAAGAAGTCGAAGGGGTTGTAGACCGCCATCTCGACCACCAGGTCCACCGTGACCGTGAACGCGGTGGTCTTCTTCGGGAACACCAGCCGCGCCTGGTAGTTGGCGAAGGGGTCCTGTTGCCAGTTGATGAAGTGCTCGGCGGGCTCGACGCGCAGCGAGTACGAGACGATCTTGCTGCGGCAGTGCGGCGCCGGCCGCAGCCGCACGACCTGCGGGCCCAGTTGCACGGGGCGGTCGTAGGTGTAGCGGGTGACGTGGTGGAGGGCGGCGTGGATCGACATGGCTGATGAGGTCTCGTGCTGGATCGTGTGCATGACGCAAAGCCGCCCGGTGCAGGCGCGGCGTCATACTAGCCGACGCAAAAGCAATTAATGCGCCACGGAGCCTGCCGGTCCGGGGCGGCAAAGCACAGGGAGCAGGCAGGATGGCGGGAGGCATCGCGGGGCGGCATGCGGCCGCGTGGCATGCGCGGATGGCGTGCCTGGCGGGCACGGTGGCGGGGGCGGCGCTGCAACTGCAGCAGGCGGCGCTCTGGCCGGCCGCGGTCTATGCGACGGGGGCGCTGGGTGCGCTCGCCGGGCTGTGGCTGCTGCGCCGCCTGCGGCCGGGGCCGGTCCTTGCGTTCCTGCCGGCGATGCTGTGCGGCATCGCGCTGGGGCTGGCCGCCGCCGGCCTGCGCGCCGGCATGCATCTGTCCGATGCCCTGCCGGCGTGGATGGAGGGGCGCGACGTGGAGGTGGTCGGCGTGGTCGCGCAGATGCCCCGGCGCAATGCTGCGGGGCAGCAGTTCCGCCTCGACGTGGCATCGGCTCGCTGGCCCGCGGGCGGGCCGGATGCGCCGGCGCCTCGCCTGCCGCCGAGCCTGGCGCTGGGCTGGTATGCGCCCGGCACGTGGGCGGGATCGCAGGACGCGGACGCCGCCGCGCCGCTGCCGGCCGTGCACGCGGGCGAGCGCTGGCGCTTCACCGTGCGATTGCGCGCACCCCACGGCACGCTCAACCCGCACGGCTTCGACTACGAACTGTGGCTGTGGGAGCAGGGCGTGCAGGCCGCCGGCACGGTGCGCGCCGGGCCGCGCGATGCGGCGCCCGAGCGCCTGGATGGCTCGCGCGCCGCCCTGCGCCGGCCCGTCGAGCGCGCCCGCGAGGCGGTGCGCGACGCGATCCTCGAACGGGTGGCCGACCGCCAGCGCGCCGGCGTGGTCGCGGCCCTCGTCACCGGCGACCAGGCCGCCATCGACCGGGCCGACTGGGACATCTTCCGCGCCACGGGCGTGGCGCACCTGATGTCGATCTCGGGCCTGCACGTGACGATGTTCGCCTGGCTGGCCGGCGCCGTGGTCGGCGCGCTGTGGCGGCGCAGCACGCGGCTGATGCTGCGGCTGCCGGCACAGCAGGCGGCGCTGGCCGGCGGCCTGGCGCTGGCGGCGGCCTATGCCCTGTTCAGCGGCTGGGGCGTACCGGCGCAGCGCACCGTCTGGATGCTGGCGCTGGCGGCGCTGCTGCGCCTGGGCGCGCGCCGCTGGCCCTGGCCCCTGGCCTGGCTGCTGGTGTGCGCGGGCGTCGTCGCGCTGGACCCGTGGGCGCTGATGCAGGCCGGCTTCTGGCTCAGCTTCGTCGCGGTGGGGGTGCTGTTCGCCACCGATGCCGGCGCCATGCCCGCGCAGGCGGGGGCGGCACGGCATGCCGGCGCACGGCTCGTACGCCTGCTGCGCGAGCAGGCCGTCGTGACGCTGGCGCTGGCGCCGCTGGGCCTGCTGCTGTTCCAGCAGGTGTCGCTGGTGGGGCTGGCAGCCAACCTGGTCGCCATTCCGTGGGTGACGCTGGTGGTCACGCCGCTGGCGATGCTGGGCGTGCTGGTGCCGGCGCTGTGGGATGCCGCGGCCGGCGCGGTCGGGCTGCTCGGATGGCTGCTGCAGGCGCTCGCGGCGTGGCCGGGCGCCACTTTCTCGGCCGCCGCACCGCCGCTGTGGGCCGGGGCCGCGGGCGTGCTGGGCGGCCTGCTGCTGGTGATGCGGCTGCCGCCCTCGCTGCGCCTGATGGGCGTGCCGCTGCTGCTGCCGGTGCTGCTGTGGCAGGCGCCGCGTCCGCCGCCAGGCGAGTTCGAACTGCTGGCCGTCGACGTCGGCCAGGGCAACGCCGTGCTGGTGCGCACCGCGGGGCACACGCTGCTGTACGACGCGGGCCCCCGCTACAGCCAGGACAGCGATGCCGGCCACCGTGTGCTGGTGCCGCTGCTGCGCGCGCTGGACGCGCGCGTCGACACGCTGCTGCTGAGCCACCGCGACACCGACCACACCGGCGGCGCCGCCGCCGTGCTGGCGATGCAGCCCGGCGCCGCGCTGCTGGGCACGCTGGAGGCGGGCCATCCGCTGCGGGCGCTGCGCCCGCAGCAGCCCTGCGCGGCCGGGCTGCAATGGGAATGGGACGGCGTGCGCTTCGCCGTGCTGCATCCGCAGCCCGGGCAGGCGGTCGAGGGCGCGCGGCCCAACACCGTGTCGTGCGTGCTGCGGGTGGACAACGGCCGCACCAGCGCGCTGCTGGCCGGCGACATCGAGCGGCCGCAGGAACTGGCGCTGGTGGCCGACAGCGCCGCCGCGCTGCGCGCCGACGTGCTGCTGGTGCCGCACCACGGCAGCAAGACCTCGTCGAGCGCGGCCTTCCTGGCGGCGGTGCGGCCCCGGCTGGCCATCGTGCAGGCCGGCTGGCGCAACCGCTTCGGCCATCCGGCGCCGGAGGTGGTGGCGCGCCTGCGCAGGCAGGGCGCGCAGGTGGTCGATTCACCGCGCTGCGGCGCCCTGGGCTGGCACAGCGCGCAGCCCGGTGCCGTGCAATGCGAGCGCAGCGTGCGGCGGCGCTACTGGCACCACGCGCCGCCGCCGCTGCCGTGACATGCCCGACAAAAGCCACCTGCAGTGCGCGTGAAGCTGGTCCTGAACTTGCTAAGCTATGGTCAAGGAGATCGGTCGTTCCATGCACAAGTTCGATGAAATGTACGACCGGCTGCCCTACGAGGGCGCCGGCATCCGGCAGCACTATCAACGGTACGACCAATGGCTTGCGAAGCAGCCCACGGAAGTGATGCGGTCGCGCCGGGAGGAGGCGGAGATGATCTTCCGCCGCGTCGGCATCACCTTTGCCGTCTACGGCGCGAAGGACGAGGACGGTGCCGGCACCGAGCGCCTCATCCCCTTCGACCTGCTGCCGCGCATCATCCCGGCCGACGAGTGGGCCGCGATGGAGAAGGGCCTGGTGCAGCGCGTCACCGCGCTCAACCGCTTCATCCACGACATCTACCACGACCAGGAGATCGTCAAGGCCGGCATCGTGCCCGCCGAGCAGATCGAGGGCAACGCGCAGTTCCGGCCCGAGATGATCGGCGTGCAGGTGCCCAACGACATCTACTCCAACATCTCCGGCATCGACATCGTCCGCGCGCCGGACTCCTCGGGCAAGGGCGAGTACTACGTGCTGGAGGACAACCTGCGCGTGCCCAGCGGCGTGAGCTACATGCTGGAGAACCGCAAGATGATGATGCGGCTCTTCCCGGAGCTGTTCGCGCAGAACCGTGTGGCGCCGGTGGCGCATTACCCCGACCTGCTGCTGGAGACGCTGCGCGCCAGCGCCTGGCCGACCGCGGCCGAGCCCACCGTGGTGGTGCTCACGCCCGGCATGTACAACAGCGCCTACTTCGAGCACGCCTTCCTCGCGCAGCAGATGGGCGTGGAACTGGTCGAGGGGCAGGACCTGTTCGTCAAGGACGACTTCGTCTACATGCGCACCACGCGCGGCCCGCGCCGGGTGGACGTGATCTACCGCCGGGTGGACGACGACTTCCTCGACCCGGAGGTGTTCCGCCCCCACTCCACGCTGGGCTGCGCCGGCCTGATGCGCGCCTACAAGGCCGGCAACGTGGTGATCTGCAACGCGGTGGGCACCGGCGTGGCCGACGACAAGTCCATCTACCCCTACGTGCCGAAGATGGTGGAGTTCTACCTGGGCGAGCAGCCGATCCTGAAGAACGTGCCCACCTGGATGTGCCGGCAGAAGGAAGACCTGGACTACGTGCTGGCGAACATGAAGGACCTGGTGGTCAAGGAAGTGCACGGCGCCGGCGGCTACGGCATGCTGATCGGCCCGGCCGCCACGCAGGCCGAGATCGACGAGTTCCGCGAGGTGGTGCGCGCCAAGCCCGACGGCTACATCGCCCAGCCCACGCTCAGCCTCTCGACCTCGCCCACCTTCGTCGAATCGGGCATCGCGCCCCGCCACATCGACCTGCGGCCCTTCGTGCTGAGCGCCAAGGAGGTGCAGATGGTGCCCGGCGGCCTGACGCGCGTGGCGCTGAAGGAGGGCTCGCTGGTGGTCAACTCCTCGCAGGGCGGCGGCACCAAGGACACCTGGATCCTGGAGCCCGAGGGGCGCTTCGGCTCGCAGTCCCAATCGCAGTCGCAGTCGCAGCGCCAGGGCGGCGGCCAGAGCCAGACGCAGAGCCAGTCGGCCTGAACCCGGGGGAGGACCAGAACATGCTTTCGCGCACCGCCGACCACCTCTACTGGATGTCGCGCTACACCGAGCGGGCGGAGAACACCGCCCGCATGCTCGACGTCAACTACCAGACCTCGATGCTGCCGCAGTCGGCCGAGGTCGCGCAGCTCGGCTGGCAGGGCGTGCTGTCCATCAGCGAGCTGCGGCCGGCCTACTTCGCCAAGCACGACGCCATCACGCCCGAGGGCGTCATGGAATTCATGGTCGGGGACGAGAGCAACCCCTCGTCGATCATCTCCTGCCTGAAGGCCGCGCGCGAGAACGCGCGCGCCGTGCGCGGCGCGCTGACCACCGAGTCGTGGGAGACGCAGAACACCACCTGGCTGGAGGTCAACCGCATGCTGCGCCCGGGCCAGTTCGAGCGCGACCCCGGCGCCTTCTTCGAGTGGGTCAAGCACCGCTCGCACCTCTCGCGCGGGGTGACGCTGGGCACCATGCTGCAGGACGAGGCATTCCACTTCTCGCGCCTGGGCACCTTCCTGGAGCGCGCCGACAACACCGCGCGGCTGGTGGACGTGAAGTTCCACGCCATGGGCAGCGAGTTCTTCGGCGCCACCACCGAGGAGCACCAGGAGTACGACTTCTATCACTGGAGCGCGATCCTGCGCAGCGTCTCCGGCTTCGAGGTCTACCGCAAGGTCTACCGCGACGTGATCAAGCCCGAGCGCGTGGCGGAACTGCTCATCCTGCGCGTGGACATGCCGCGCTCGCTGCACCACAGCCTGAACGAGGTGGTCAACAACCTCGGCAAGGTCGCCAACGACCAGAGCGCCGAGACGCTGCGCCGCGCCGGCAAGCTGCTGGCCGAGCTGCAGTACGGCCGGGTGGACGAGATCCTCGCCACCGGGCTGCACGCCTACCTCACGCAGTTCCTCGACCGGGTGAACGAGCTGGGCGGGCGCATCAGCCAGGACTTTCTGGTGCCGGCGCACTGAGAAGGTGTGAGCGAACCGACATGCCCGCTCATCCCGCCAAAACGCACCCGCTCCGCGTTGCAAATGCTCGCCATAGCCCGAGCTATGGCTGCGCTTTGCGCCTTGATCGGGCACGTTCTGACGGCCTGCTCGGGCACGCCGGATTCATTCACACCTTCTGAGTCCGGGCTGGCCGCCCGGCCGTCGGAAAGCGGCGCGGGCGCGCTCCACCTCGGCGCGTGTCACGCAGTCGCGCGCGTGGTCGTTGACCAGGCCCATCGCCTGCATGAAGGCATAGACGGTGGTGGGGCCGACGAACTTCCAGCCGCGCTTCTTCAGGTCCTTCGACATCGCGATCGAGGCAGCCGAGGTCGAGACCGGCGCCGATGCCTCGGCCGGCGGCGCCTCGTGGCGCCACACGTAGGCGGCCAGCGAGCCCTCGCCGGCGATGAGCGCCTGCGCGCAGCGGGCGTTGTGGATCACCGCCTCGATCTTGCCGCGGTGGCGCACGATGCCGGCGTCCTGCAGCAGCCGCTCGACGTCGCGCTCGCCGAAGCGGGCCACGCGGTCGATGTCGAACCGGTGGAAGGCGGCGCGGAAGTTCTCGCGCTTGGCGAGGATCGTCCGCCAGCTCAGTCCCGACTGGAATCCCTCCAGGCTCAGCTTCTCGAACAGGCGCCGGTCGTCGTCGACCGGGAAGCCCCATTCCCGGTCGTGGTAGGTCGTGTACTCGGGGGTGGCGGCGCACCAGTGGCAGCGCAGGCGGCCGTCGGGGCCGGGCAGGGTGGGCGTGTTCATGGTCCCGTCCAGTATGCTCCACGGGCCATGTCGTCCTCGCCGCCCGCCTGCCCCTCCTGCCGCCAGCCGATGGAAGTGCACCAGCTCGCCACGCACACCGGCGTGCCGACCGAGCTGGACATCTGCTTCGCCTGCCAGGGCCTGTGGTTCGACCCGCAGGAGAGCCAGCGGCTGGCGCCGGCCGCCGTGCTGGAGCTGTTCGAGCGGCTGCACGACCACCGCGACGACGCGCACGGCCCGCTCGGCGCCTCGCTGGCCTGCCCGCACTGCCGGCGCACGCTGCTGCACGGCTTCGACGTGGTGAAGAGCGGCCGCTACGTCACCTACCGCTGCCCGCAGCGGCACGGGCGCTTCGCCACCTTCTCGTCCTTCATGATCGAGAAGGGCTTCGTGCGGATGATGACGAAGCCCGAGATCGAGGACCTGGCCAAGCGGGTGCAGGCCATCTACTGCAGCGGCTGCGGCGCGCCGGTGGACATCCGCCGCGACCATGCCTGCCCGCATTGCCGCGCGCCTTTCTCGCTGCTCGATCCGCAGGCGGTGGAGCAGGCCCTCAGGCGCCACGCCGACGGCGCCGCGCACGCGGCCCGCGGGCCGGTCGCACCGGCGGCGGGCCAGGTCGACCTGGCCGATGCGCTGGTGGCGATCGAGCGCGACCGCCAGCGTGCGCTGCGCGAGGAAGAGAAGGCACGGCGCGAGGGCACCGTCGACCTGTGGGCCGCCGGCGTGGAGCTTGTCTGGCGGGCGCTGAGCCGGTAGGCGGCAGGGTGGGTCAGGCGGCCGTCGCCTGGCGCACCGCGTGCTCCCAGCGCGCCATCGCCTCGTCGGCCTGGGCGCGGCTCATGGTCGGCATGAAGCGGCGCTGCGCGCGCCACTGGCGGCTCAGCTCCTCCGTGCCGGCGTAGACGCCGCAGGCGAGGCCGGCCAGGTAGGCGGCGCCCAGCGCCGTCGTCTCGACGACTTCCGGCCGCACCACCGGGATGCCCAGCAGGTCGGCCTGGAACTGCATCAGCAGGTCGTTCACGCTGGCGCCGCCGTCCACCCGCAGCTCGGCCACCGGGGCGCCGCCGGCGGCTTCGGCGTCGCGGCTCATGGCGAAGAGCAGGGCGGCGCTCTGGTAGGCGATGCTCTCCAGCGCCGCGCGGGCGATGTGGGCCACGGTGGTGCCGCGCGTGAGGCCGGTGATGGTGCCGCGCGCGTCGGCCTTCCAGTAGGGTGCGCCCAGGCCGGTGAAGGCGGGCACCACCATCACGCCGCCGGCGTCGGGCACGCTCTCGGCCAGCGCCTGCACCTGGCCGCTGCCCTGGATCGCCTGCAGGCCGTCGCGCAGCCACTGCACCACGGCGCCGCCGACGAAGACGCTGCCTTCCATCGCGTATTGCGGCTGCGCCGATGTCTGCGCCGCGCTCGTCACCAGCAGGCCGTTGCGCGAGGGCTGGAACTTCTCGCCCGTGTGCATCAGCAGGAAGCAGCCGGTGCCGTAGGTGTTCTTGGCCATGCCGGGGCCGAAGCAGGCCTGGCCGAACAGGGCGGCCTGCTGGTCGCCGGCCACGCCGCCGATGGGCAGCGGCGCGCCCAGCAGCGCGGCATCCGCATCGGCGAAGTGGCAGCTCGACGGCCGCACCTCGGGCATCAGCGCGGCGGGCACCTTCAGCGCCGCGAGCAGGTCGGCGTCCCATGCGTTGCGGTGCACGTTGAAGAGCATGGTGCGCGAGGCGTTGCTCACGTCGGTCACGTGCACCTTGCCGCCGGTGAGCTGCCAGATCAGCCAGCTGTCGACCGTGCCGAAGGCCAGTTCGCCGCGCTCGGCCCGCGCGCGCAGGCCGGGCACGTTGTCCAGCAGCCAGACCAGCTTGGTGGCGGAGAAGTAGGCGTCGATCACCAGGCCGGTCTTCTCGCGGATGGTGTCCTCCATGCCGTCGGCGCGCAGCTTCGCGCACAGCGGCTCGGCCCGACGGTCCTGCCAGACGATGGCGTGGTGCACCGGGCGGCCGGTGGCGCGCTCCCACACCAGCGTGGTCTCGCGCTGGTTGGTGATGCCGATGGCGCGGATGTCGGTGGGCTTGAGCTTCGCCTTGGCCAGCACCTCGCGCGCGGTGGCGAGCTGGCCCTGCCAGATCTCCATCGGGTCGTGCTCCACCCAGCCGGGCTGCGGGTAGATCTGCGGCAGCTCGCGCTGCGCCATGGCGACGATGCGGCCGGCGGCGTCGAAGACGATGCTGCGCGAGCTGGAGGTGCCCTGGTCGAGGGCGAGCAGGTAGGTCATGGTGTCGGGTCTCCTGTAGCGTCTGCGCCGGCAACGACGCAGCGCACCTGCGCGCGTTCCAGCAGGTCGGGGAAGGGCGCCGGCGGCGGCGCGTCGGTGAACAGGCGGTCGAAGCGCGACAGCTCGGCCAGCTGCACCATCGCCAGCCGGTTGAACTTGCTCGCGTCGGCGGCCAGCCACACCTCGCGGCCCTGGGCGAGGATGGCCTGCGCCACCTTCACCTCGCGCAGATCGAAGTCGCGCACCGTGCCGTCGGCCTCGATGCCCGAGCAGCCGACGACGGCGATGTCGACCCGGAACTGGCGCATGAAGTCCACCGCCGTCTCGCCCACCACCGCGCGGTCGCGGCTGCGCACCGTGCCGCCGGCCACGATCACCTCGCACTGCGCGTTGGCCGCCAGGATGCCCGCCACGTTCAGGTTGTTGGTGATGACGCGCAGGCCGCTGTGGCGCAGCAGCGCGCGGGCAATGGCTTCTGCGGTGGTGCCGACGTTCAGGATCAGCGAGCATCCGTTCGGCACCTCGCCGGCCACGGCGCGGGCGATGCGCGACTTGCCCTCGGCGTTGAGCGCCTCGCGCTGGCCGTGGGCGATGTTCTCGGTGGTCGAGCCCGGCACCCGCACCCCGCCGTGAAAGCGCGCCAGCAGGCCGGCCTCGGCCAGCCGCTGCACGTCGCGCCGCACCGTCTGCAGGGTGACGTCGAGCAGTTGGGCCAGTTCCTCCACGGTGGCGGCGCCGCGCTCGCGCACCGCGGCCAGCAGCTTCAGTTGGCGGGGGTTGGACTCGTTCACGGAAATCACTTTAAAACGAAAAAAACCGAAGCGAATCAGGGGAAATATTGAGATAATTCGCGCAATAAGGAATCGAAATGAACCAAAGCGAATCGACTTCCTCTGCGGATTCTGCCGTCTTCGCGCCCACCTTTCCGGCGGCGCAGGCGCCTTCGGCCCGCATGGCACCGCTCGAATGCGACGTGCTCGTCGTCGGCGGCGGCATCAACGGCTGCGGCATCGCGCGCGACCTGGCGGGCCGGGGCCTGAAGGTGCTGCTGTGCGAGAAGGACGACCTGGCCTCGCACACCTCCTCGGCCTCCACCAAGCTGATCCACGGCGGGCTGCGCTACCTGGAGTACTACGAGTTCTCGCTGGTGCGCAAGGCGCTGGCCGAGCGCGAGGTGCTGCTGCGCAGCGCGCCGCACATCATGGCGCCGCTGCGCTTCGTGATGCCGCACGACCCGTCGATGCGGCCGGCCTGGATGATCCGCGCGGGCCTGTTCCTCTACGACCACCTGGCGCGGCGCGAGGTGCTGGCCGGCTCGCGCTCGGTGGACCTGCGCAGCCATCCCGCCGGCGAGCCGCTCAAGGCGCACTACCGCCGCGGCTTCGTCTACTCCGACGGCTGGGTGGACGACGCCCGCCTGGTCGTGCTCAACGCCATCGACGCCCGCGAGCGCGGCGCGCAGATCCTCACCCGCACCGCCTGCGTGGAGGCGCAGCGCGGCCAGGACCACTGGCTGGCGACGCTGGTGGGCGCGGACGGCCGCGCCTTCACCGTGCGCGCGCGGGCGCTGGTCAACGCGGCGGGGCCGTGGGCCGAGTCCTTCCTGCGCCAGACGGCGCGGCCGGTGCGCGGCGGCGCGCTGGCCACACGGCACCTGCGGCTGGTCAAGGGCAGCCACATCGTGGTGCCGCGGATCTTCACGCACGACCACGCCTACATCTTCCAGAACCCCGACAAGCGGATCATCTTCGCCATCCCCTACCAGGGCGACTACACGCTGATCGGCACCACCGACGTGGAGCTGGAAGGCAGCGACCCGGGCGCCGCACGCATCGGCGAGGACGAGGTCGCCTACCTGTGCGAGCAGGCCAGCCGCTACTTCGCCCGGCCCGTGGCGCCGGCCGACGTGGTGTGGACGTACGCCGGCGTGCGCCCGCTGCTGGACGACGCCTCGGGCGACCCTTCGGCCGTCACCCGCGACTACCTGCTGGAGACCAACGCCGACGCGGCGCCGCTGCTGTCGGTATGGGGCGGCAAGATCACCACCTTCCGCAAGCTGGCGGAGGACGCAGCCGGCGAGATCGGCCGCATGCTGGGCGAGGCGCGCCCGGCCTGGACCGAGGGCGCCTGGCTGGCCGGCGGCGACCTGTCGCCGTGGATCGGCCCGACCGATCGCCGTACCCGGCCCGACGAGGCCTTCGCGCGCTTCGCGGCCGAAGTGCAGCAGCGCCACCCGTGGCTGCCGCCGGCGCTGGCGCAGCGCCTCGCGCATGCCTACGGCGCGCGCATCGAGCGCGTGCTCGGCGACGCCGCCTCGCTGGCCGACCTGGGCGCCGAGGTGGCGCCGGGCTTGTTCGAGCGCGAACTGCGCTACCTGCGCGAGGAGGAGTGGGTCACGCAGGCCGACGACGTGCTGTGGCGCCGCTCCAAGCTCGGCCTGCGCTACACGCCGCAGCAGCGCGAGCAGGTGCAGGCCTGGTTCGCCCGCGGCGGCGCCTGAACGGGCGGCCGTCGCCCGCGCGACGGAGGCCGGCGGGCCCCCGCGCCGGGGGGAGCGGCGCAGGGGCCGGCTTGTCCTACATTTGAGCCCTTTGTTTGCCTGCTCCCGATGTCCGTCCCGCCGAATCCGCCTGCCTCGCCGCCCAAGCGCATCCTGGTGGTGCGCTATTCGCAGACGGGCCAGCTCGACGCGGTCACCGACCGGCTGATCGCGCCGCTGCGCGAGGCCGGCCATGTGCACATCCACGAGGAAGTGCTGCGGCCGGCGACGCCCTGGCCCTTTCCCTGGCCCTTCCTGCGCTTCTTCGACGCCTTCCCCGAGACGGCCCACCTGCGCCCGGCGCCGCTGCAGCCGCCGGGCCTGCGCGGCGACGAGGTGTTCGACCTGGTCATCCTGCCGTACCAGGTGTGGTTCCTCGCGCCCTCGCAGCCGGTCACCGCCTTCCTGCAGGACCCGGTGGCGGCGAAGGTACTCGCCGGCCGGCCGGTGGTCACCGTGATCGCCTGCCGCAACATGTGGCTGATGGCGCACGAGAAGCTCAAGGCGCTGCTGGCCGCCACCGGCGCGCGCCTGATCGACAACGTGGTGCTGACCGACCCGGGCTCGACCTTCGCGACCTTCCTCACCACACCCGTGTGGCTGCTGACCGGACGCAAGCGCGGCTTCTGGGGTTTACCCGATGCGGGACTGACGCCGGCGCAGATCGCCGGTGCGCGCCGCTTCGGCCTGGCGCTGCGCGATGCATTGGCGCGCGGCGAGGAGCGCGGCCCCGGCCCGCTGCTGGCCGGCCTGGGCGCGGTCCAGGCGCAGCCGCGCCTGTACGTCAGCGAGAAGGCCGGCACCCGCAGCTTCTACCTGTGGGGCAAGCTGATCATGGCCATCGGCGGGCCGGGCCATCCGGCGCGCCAGCCGGTGGTGGCGCTGTACGTGCTCTTCCTGTTCGTGCTGATCGTCACGGTGGTGCCCCTGAGCCTGGCGCTGCAGGCCCTGCTGCGGCCCTTGTTCCGCGGGGCGCTCACTAGAATGAAACACCGATTCGAGCTCCCTTCCGGCTCGGCCACCGACCGCTGCCGCCTGTATGACGACTGATGTCTTCCTGACCCGGACCGCCGCCCACCTGCCTTTCGAACCGGTCAGCAACGAGGAGATCGAGGACGTCCTGGGCCGCGTCGGCGGCAAACCCTCGCGGGCGCGGCGGCTCATCCTGCGCAGCAACGGCATCGTCTCGCGCCACTACGCCATCGACCGCGCCACCGGCCTGCCGGCCATGAGCAACGCGCAGCTCACCGCGCAGGCCGTGCGCGCGCTCGGCGAGGACATCGGCCGCGTGGACTGCCTGGCCACCGGCACCTCGCTGCCCGACCAGCTGCTGCCCAACCACGGCGTGATGGTGCACGGCGAGCTGGGCTGGCCGCGGCTGGAGGTCGTCTCCTGCGCCGGCGTGTGCCTGGCCGGTGCCGCGGCGCTGCGCCATGCGTGGCTGGCGGTGCGCGCCGGCGAGGCCGAGCGTGCCGTGGCCACGGGCTCCGAGCTGGTGTCGCCCTTCCTGATGGCCTCCCACTTCGAGGCCGAGCACGCACACAAGGTGCAGGCGCTGGAGCAGCACCCGGAGATCGCCTTCGAGAAGGACTTCCTGCGCTGGATGCTCTCCGACGGCGCCGGCGCGGTGCTGCTGGAGCGTGCGCCGCGCGGGCCGCTGTCGCTGCGCGTGGACTGGATCGAGCTGTCCTCCGCGGCGCACGAGCTGCCCGTGTGCATGTACGCCGGCGGCGAGCGCGACGAGCACGGCGTGCTGCAGGGCTACATGCGCATCCCGCCGCAGCAGTGGCAGGCGCAGTCCACCTTCGCCATCAAGCAGGACGTGCGCCTGCTCAACGAGCACATCGTGCGCGCCACGCTCGGCGAGCCGCTGCGCGCGCTGATCGACCGCCGCGGCCTGCGCGCGGCGCAGATCGACTGGTTCCTGCCGC
Source organism: Xenophilus azovorans DSM 13620 (assembly GCF_000745855.1). Classification (GTDB taxonomy): domain Bacteria; phylum Pseudomonadota; class Gammaproteobacteria; order Burkholderiales; family Burkholderiaceae_C; genus Xenophilus; species Xenophilus azovorans. The sequence continues at coordinate 19,212 of NZ_JQKD01000030.1, read as the reverse complement.
ACCTGTCCTCGCACTACTTCGCCGGGCCGCTGCAGCAGTGCCTGGAGGAGGTCGGCCTGCCGATCCCGCGCGAGCGCTGGTTCACCAACCTCGCCACGCGCGGCAACACGGGCTCGGCCTCGCCGTACATCATGCTCGACGAGCTGTTCCGTTCGGGCCGCATCGAGCGCGGCCACAAGCTGCTGATGTTCGTGCCCGAGAGCGGCCGCTTCGGCAGCGGCTTCATCCATTTGGAAGCTGTCTAGCCATGGACATCGAGGGCGTACCGCAGGAAGGCAACGCGACGCTGGCGGGCCACCGCAAGCTGATGTACGCGCGCGATGCCGAGGGCCGCAGCGTGGCGGTCGGCTCACGCGGCTGGGAGGCCGAGGAGATCGTCACCCGCCACGCGATCGAGGTCATCGACGCCCAGGCCGCCGAGGCGCGCGAGCGCGTGCGCGCCGGCGCCGCCTCGCCGCTGGAATACTGGATGTACCGGCGCCGCATGGACGTGGCGCTGCTCTCGCAGGTCACCGGCTTCTGGCAGTGGCGCGTGCGGCGCCACCTGCAGCCGCGCCACTTCGCGGCCCTGCCGCTGCGTCACCTGGCGCGCTACGCCGAGGCGCTGGGCCTGGACGTCCAGCAACTGCGCACACTGCCATGAACGCCATCGCACCGACTCTTACGCGCTTCGAGCACCGGCACGCGGCGCACTGCGAGAGCGGCGTCATCTCGAACATGCTGCGCCACCACGGTGTGCCGATGACCGAGCCGCTGGCCTTCGGGCTGGCGGCGGGCCTGTCCTTCGCGTACCTGCCCTTCGTCAAGCTGTCGGGGCTGCCGCTGGTCTCGTACCGCATGCCGCCGCGCGCGATCATCAAGGGCCTGCTGGGGCCGCTCTCGGCGCGCTTCCGCTTCGAGACCTTCCGCACGCCCGAGGCCGGCCAGCGCCGGCTCGACGCGCTGCTGGCCGAAGGCCGGCTGGTCGGCCTGCAGACCTCGGTGTACTGGCTGCCGTACTTCCCGCCGGACATGCGCTTCCACTTCAACGCGCATAACCTGCTGGTCTACGGCAAGGACGGCGACGACTACCTCGTCAGCGACCCGGTGTTCGAGACGCCGATGCGCTGCGCCGCCGCCGACCTGGCGCGCGCCCGCTTCGCCAAGGGCGTGCTGGCCCCCAAGGGGATGATGTACTACCCCGAGGCCGTGCCGCGCACCGAACTGACGCAGGCGATGGTGGCGCAGGCGATCCGCCGCAATGTGCGCAGCATGCTGGCGCCGATCCCGCTGGTGGGCGTGCGCGGCATGCGCCGGCTGGCTGCGCGGCTGCAGGCGCTGCCGCCGCAGGCGGCGCACACCGTCGACTACATCGGCCACCTCGTGCGCATGCAGGAGGAGATCGGCACCGGCGGCGCGGGCTTCCGCTTCATCTACGCCGCCTTCCTGCAGGAAGCGGCGGACGCGGTGGCGATGCCGCAGCTGGCGGCCTTCTCCGATCGGCTCACCGCGATCGGCGACGGCTGGCGCGCCTTCGCGCTGAAGGCGGCGCGCATGGTCAAGGGGCGCGAGGCGGTTGACCCGCCTCGGCTGGCGGCACTGCTGCGCGCGCAGGCCGACCAGGAGGAGGCCTTCTTCCGCGACCTGCGGCGCGCCGTGGCCTAGCGACGCCATGCTCGTCCTCGACCGGCTCGGCTTCCGCTACCCCGCGGCGACGCGGCGCTCGCTCGCCGGCGTGTCGCTCGGCGCGCAGCGGGGGCAGGTGCTGGGCCTGCTCGGGCCCAACGGCGCAGGCAAGACCACGCTGATCTCCATCCTGGCCGGCCTGCTGCCGGTGCAGGAGGGGCGCGTCGAGGTGGACGGCATGCCGCTTGCCGCGCTGCGCGCCGAGGCCCCGACGCGCATCGCGGTGGCGCCGCAGGACTACGCCTTCTACCCGATGCTCACCGTGGCCGAGAACCTGGCCTGCTTCGCCGCCGCGGCGCGGTTGACGGGGGCGCGGCGGGCGGCCCGCGTCGACGCCTGCCTGGCGACGGCGCAACTGCAAGCCTTCGCCGACGTGCGCGCGGAGCGCCTGTCCGGCGGCCTCAAGCGCCGGCTCAACCTGGCGATCGCGCTGCTGGCGGAGCCGCAGCTGGTGCTGTTCGACGAGCCGACCGTGGGTGTGGACCCGCAGTCGCGCGCCTTCGTGCTCGACGCCATCCGCGCGCTGGCCGACGGGGGCATGGCCGTCATCTACGCCTCGCACTACATGGAGGAGATCGAGGCCATCGCCGACCGCGTGGCGATCCTCGACCAGGGCCGGCTGCTGCGCGAAGGGCCGCTGGCGGAGCTGCTGTCCGAGGGGGGGCGCGTCCTGCGCCTGCGCGCGCCGGGGCTGCATGCCGACACGCTGGCGCGCTTCGGCCGGGTCGCGCGGATGGGCGAGGAGTGGAGCGTGCAGCTCGACGACGCGGCGCGGCCGGCCGAGGTGCTGGCGGCGCTGGACGCCGCCGGCGTGCAGCCGCAGCACATCGACTTCGGGCGCCAGAACCTGGAGCAGCTCTTCATGGCGCTCACCCACCGCTCGCTGCGCGATGCTGAATAGGCGACCCGCCGACGATGGGCTGCGCCCGAGCGCCGCCCGGCCGCCCGAAGGCGCGAGCGCCCCCTCGGGGGGCAGCGAACCACGCGAAGCGGGGAGCGTGGGGGCCATCCTCGCCGCGCTGATCCGCAAGGAGCTGCTGGCCCTGCGCCGCGACCTGCACGGCCTGGGCGCGCTGTTCGTCATGCCGATGATCTTCATCGTGCTGATGTCGCTGGCACTGCAGCACTACTACAACCCGCCGGCCGCGTCGCTGCCGTACGCACTGGACGTGCGCGACGCCGGCGACGCGGCGCGGCTGGTGCAGGGCCTGTGGGTGCGCGCGCACGGCGAGCCGCGGCCGCTGCCTGCCGACTGGCGCGAGGCGCTGCGCAGCGGCGAACTCAAGTACGTCGTCGTGCTGGAGCCGGGCCTGTCCGCCGCGCTGGATGCGCCCGCGCTGCCGACCGCCGCCCACCTGCGCCTGCTGACCGAACCGGGCATCGACGGCCATTTCTTCAACGCCCTGCGCGCCGAGCTGGTCGGCACCGCCGGCGACGCCAAGGCGCGCCTCGAATACATGAGCGCCGGCGCCTCGCCCGGCGCGTCGATGGCCGCGCTGGTGCAGGCCGAGCGCTTCGCCGGCGGCGCCGTGCGGCCCACGGCCGTGCAGCAGAACGTGCCGGCCTGGCTGGTGTTCGGCATGTTCTTCGTCGTCGCCTCGATGTCCAGCCTGTTCATCCAGGAGCGCAGCAGTGGCACGCTGGCGCGGCTGCGCAGCCTGGGCGTGCCGCCGGCGCTGATGCTCGCCTCCAAGGCCATCCCCTACCTGGGCGTGAACGCGCTGCAGGCGCTGCTGATGCTGGCGGTGGGCGTGTGGGTGATGCCGCTGCTGGGCGGCGAGGCGCTGTCGCTGGCCGGCGTGGACGGCGCCGCGCTCGCCGTGGTGCTGCTGGCGACCGGCGTGGCGGCGGTGGGCCTGTCGCTGGCGCTGGCCTGCGCCGTGCGCACCCATGCGCAAGCGGCCACGGTGGGGCCGATCCTCAACGTGCTGATGGGCGCGGTGGGCGGCATCATGGTGCCGCGCTTCGTGATGCCGCCCCTGATGCAGCGCGTGGCCGAGTGGTCGCCGATGAACTGGGGCCTGGAAGGGCTGCTGGCCGTGTTGCTGCGCGGCGGCGGCCTGGCGGAGGCGGCGCCCCACGTGCTGCGGCTGGTGGTGTTCGGCCTGGCCATGCTGGCGCTGGCGGCCTGGCTGTTCCGCCGACGCGGCTTTTGACTCCCTGACGACGAATGAACGAAGCCCTTTCCCCCGATGCCGCCGCGCTGGCGGACGAACTCCGGCAGGTGCTGCTGGAGGCCGTCGAGAAGGAGCCGCCCGAAGGCGGCCTGCGCGACGACGAGCCGCTGTTCGGCCCCGACGCGCGGCTGGACCTCGATTCGCTCGACGCCCTGCAGATCTCCATGGCGATCCAGCAGCGCTACGGCGTGCGCATGCCCGACAGCAAGGAGACGCGCCGGGCGCTCGCCTCCATCGCCAGCCTGGCGCAGCACCTGATCGAGCGGCGCGTGTGAGCCACGGCGTCTACGTTGCGGGCATGGGCCTCGTTTGCCCACTGGGCGAGGGCGTACCGGGCGTGGTTGAGGCGCTGCGTCTTGGTGAGGGTGCGCCGGAGCATGTGGATGTGGCGGAAGGCTTCGCGTGGCCCGTCCACCGCCTGCCCGATGCGGGCGGCGCGTGGCTGGACCGGCTGGTCGCTCACGTGCGCGAGGTGGCGGCGCAGTGTGGCGGTGTGGATCCGCGCGCGGACGTGCCGCTCCTGATCGGCTCCTCCTCGCTCGACGCCGGCTTCGAGGAGGAGGGCGGCGCGCCGGCCGGCCCCTTCGCCGGCGACCTGCAGACCTTCGGCGAGGCCGTGGCGCAGGCGCTGGCGTGGCGCGGGCCGGTCTTCACCGTCTCGACCGCCTGCACCTCGTCGCTCAATGCCGTGCTGGCGGCGATGGACCTGCTCCAGGCCGGCGAGGCGACGCAGGCGCTGGTGCTGGGCGTGGAACTGCGCAACCGCTTCTCCGTGGCCGGCTTCGGCGCGATGCAGCTGCTCTCGCCGCAGCACGCCCGGCCCTTCGGCGCGGAGCGCGACGGGCTGGTGCTCGGCGAGGCCGTGGCCGCCCTGCACCTGACGGCGGCGCCGGCGCGCTGGCGGCTGCGCGGCGGCGCCAACATCGCCGACGGCCGCAACCCGACGGGCGCGCAGCACGACACGATCGTCGCGGTGTGCCGGCAGGCACTGGCGCGCAGCGGCCTGCAGCCGGCCGACATCGGCCTGGTCAAGCCGCAGGCCGCCGGCAGCCCGGCCAACGACGCGGTCGAGGCCGGCGCGCTGCGTGCGCTGTTCGGCACACCGCCGCCGATGGCGAGCTTCAAGGGCGCCATCGGGCATGCGCTGGGCGCCTCCGGCGCGGCCGAGCTGGCGCTGCTGATGGGCTGCGCCGAGGCGCAGGCCTGGCCGGCGATGCAGGAAATCGCCGAACCCGCGCTGGGCGTGGCGTTCGCGGGTGACGGGCCCCTGCACCCGCGCCACATCCTGGCCCTGTCGATCGGTTTCGGCGGCGGCCATGCCGCGCTGGTGCTGGAGGACGGCGACGCATGAACGCGATCGCCCCAATGCCCGGCTGGCGCCTGGCGGCGCAGGTGGACCTGCCCGCGCTGCCTGCCGACTGGCGCGATGCGCTGGCGCAGCGCCTCGGCCAGCGCCCGCGCCGCATTGGCGTGTGGGCCGAGCTGGCGCTGTACGGCGCATGCCGCTGCCTGGACGAGGCGGGCGAGGCGGCGCTGCCGCCCGCGGCCCGCGTGCGGGTGTGGAGCCTGAGCGGCGCGCAAGGCGCCATGCGCACCGGCATCGGCCAGGTGCGCGCCGGCCTGCTGCCCATGCCCTTCCACTTCATGCAGGGCCAGCCGGCGATGATGCTGGCGGCGCTGGGGCAGGCGCTCGGCTGGCGCGGCGATGCGGCCTTCGTGACCGGCCGCGACGCGCAGGCGCTGCTGCGGCTGGCGCTGGCCGGCGCGGCGCCCGCGGGGCTGTTGTTCGGCCGCGTCGAGGAAGACGGCGACCGGCTGCGCACGGCCTGGCAGCGCTGGGTGCCGGAGTAGAGTCGCCCGATGCTCCAGTTCCAGGTCCTGCTGTTCATCGCCGGCACCGCCGCGCTCGCGTACGCCTCGCGCCGGCCGCTGCGCCGGCCCGGCTCGCACGGCTTCTACCGCTTCTTCGCCTGGGAATGCATCCTGGGCCTGGTGGTGCTGAACCTGCCCGTGTGGCACGACGACCCGCTGGCGCCGCACCAGCTGCTGTCGTGGCCGCTGCTGGTGCTGTCGGCCTGGCTGCCGCTGCATGCCGTGCGGCGGCTGCGGCGCGAGGGCCGCCCCGGTGCGCAGCGCGACGACGATCCCGCGCTCTACGGCTTCGAGCGCACCAGCGCGCTGGTGACCTCCGGCGCCTTCCGCTACATCCGGCACCCGATGTACGCCGCGCTGATCGCGCTGGCGTGGGCCGCCTTCCTCAAGCAGCCCTCGTGGGCCGGCACGGCGCTGGTGCTGGCCGCCACGCTGCTGCTGGTGCTCACCGCGCTGCGCGACGAGCAGGAGTGCCTGGCGCACTTCGGCGAGGCCTACCGCGACTACATGGCGCGCACGCGGCGCTTCATTCCGTTCCTGCTGTAGGCGCGGCCTGCTGGCGCCGCCATTCGCGCGGCGTGCGGCCGAAGCGTTCGCGGAAGGCGCGGCTGAAGTGTGCCGCGTCGCTGAAGCCGCGGCCATAGGCGATGTCGGCCACGGGCCGGCCCGCCAGGCGCGGGTCGAGCAGGTCGCGGCTGCAGGCCTGCAGCCGCTGCTCCCAGATGTATTGCGCCGGCGTCAGCGGCTCGCTGCGGAAGACCCGGTGGATGTGGCTCGCCGAGACGCCCAGGCCCGCCGCCAGCCGGCTCACCGATAGCTCCGGGTCGCACAGCCGCTCCTCGATGCACTGCTTGACGCGCGCGAGGTGGTAGGCCGCCAGGCGGCTCGGCGCCGGCACGCGCGCCGCCGGCAGGCTCTGCAGCCCCGCCACCAGGATGCTCTGCACGCCCTGTGCCACGGCGAGCGCCGAGGCCGGCGGCAGCCGATGGACGTCTTCGTGCAGGGTGCGCACCATGCCCAGCAGCAGATGGCCTGCGCCTTCGCGGCCCGAGACGGTGGTGGCCGTCAGCGCCTGCGTGTCGCGCAGTTCGCCGCGCAGCCGCTCGCCGGGCAGCTTGAGCACGATCTGCGCGAAGCGGCTCTCGAACAGCAGCTCGTACGGTCGCGTGCTGTCGTAGAGCGCGAAGTCGCCGGGCTGCAGCATCGCGTCGCGGCCGTCCTGGCGCACCACGCCACGCCCGCGCGCCTGGATGCTCACCAGGAAGCAGTCGTCGCCCGATCTGGCGATGTGGCCGGGCGTGCGCAGCACCCTCTGCGGCTCCGAGCGCACCACCGAGAGGTCCAGCCCCGGCAGCGCGTGCTGATGGATGCTGCCCTGGAAGTCGCCGGGCCGCTCGCCGCGCACCGGGTCGCAGCCGAGCTGCACGTAGACGTTGCAGATCATGTCCGTCCAGTAGGCCAGCCGCTGGGCGCGCGGCACGGCATCGGTGCTGAGCAACGGGGTCATCGTGGAAACCTCCTGGGGAGCGGAATGCGACGCAGGGACAAGAACGCTGCAAGCCGTGGTCAAGGCGTCGCGGCACGGCAAATCTACGCTTCATGCAACCCGCATGCCACAGCGCAAACCCGGCGCGTGCGGCACGGGGACCGCATCCACCACACGCATCGGAGGCCCGCATGCCCAGCACCATCCATCCCCAACTCCGCGTTGCCGCCGTTCAGGCCGCACCCGCCTTCCTCGACCTCGACGGCGCCATCGACAAGACCCTGGCCCTGATGGCGCAGGCGGCGTCGCAGGGCGTGAAGCTCATCGCCTTCCCCGAGACCTGGATTCCGGGCTATCCCTGGTGGATCTGGCTGGACTCGCCGGCCTGGGGCATGCAGTTCGCGCAGCGCTATGCCGACAACTCGCTGGTGGTGGGCTCGCCGGAATTCGAGCGCATCGCACAGGCCGCGCGCGAGCATGGCCTGTGGGTCTCGCTGGGCTACAGCGAGAAGGCGGGCGGCAGCCTGTACATCGCGCAGGCCCTGATCGACGACCACGGCCGTACCGTGCAGGCGCGGCGCAAGCTCAAGCCCACGCACGTGGAGCGCACGGTCTACGGCGAGGGCGACGGCTCGGACCTGGGGGTGGTGGACACGCCGCTCGGCCGCATCGGCTCGCTGTGCTGCTGGGAGCACCTGCAGCCGCTGAGCAAGTACGCGCTGTACGCGCAGAACGAGCAGATCCACTGCGCGGCCTGGCCGAGCTTCTCGCTGTACCGCGGCGCCGCGCATGCGCTGGGCCCGGAGGTCAACAACGCCGCGAGCCAGATCTACGCGGTGGAGGGCCAGTGCTTCGTGCTCGCGCCCTGCGCCACGGTTTCTCCCGCCATGGTCGAGCTGATGTGCACCGACCCCGCCAAGCAGCAACTGCTCAAGGCGGGCGGCGGCTTCGCGCGCATCTACGGCCCGGACGGCACCTCGCTGGGAACGCCGCTGGCCGAGGACCAGGAGGGCTTGCTGGTCGTCGACATCGACCTCGGCGCGATCGCGCTGGCCAAGACCGCCGCGGACCCCAGCGGCCACTACGCCCGCCCCGACGTCACGCGGCTGCTGCTGGACCGCACGCGCCGCCGGCCCGTCGTCCTGCAGGGCCGGCCGGAGGCCGATGCCGTCGAAATCGCGCAGGACGATTCCGAGCCTACGCCGGCGGTGCACGTGCCGGTGGCGGCCTGACGCACGGGGAGCCTGCCATGGAATCCGCGATCGCCGAGCACCTGCGATGCCCCCGGACGCGCCAGCGCCGCGTCGAGGACGACTATGCGCCTCCCTATCCGGCCTGGGCGGCGCACGCACCGGCCGCGGTCACCCGCGTCGTGATCGGCCTGTTCGGCGTGCAGTCGCGGGGTGCCGGGCGGCTGGGGCAGGCCTGTGCCGCGCTGCGCGGCATCGCCGCCGGGTTCGCGGCGCCCGACGGCCCGCTGCATCACGACCTGACGCATGGCGTCGACGCCGATGGATTCGACAACATGGTGGCCATCGGCTACTGGACCGATGCCCAGGCCTTCGCCCGCTGGCGGGATGCGCCGGCCGTGCGCGGCTGGTGGCAGTCGGAGGAACGGCTGCACGAGGGAATCGGCTACTTCAGGGAGATCGCCACGCCGCACGTGGCGCGTTTCGAAACCCTGTTCAGTACGCCGGACGCCCTGGAGGGCGCGGGCGTGGCGATGGGGCGCCTGAGCGGCGAGATCCAGGAGCATGGCTACTGGGGATCGATGCGCGACCGCCTGCCGCTGTCGCAGACCGATGCGATGAGGCCGTCGGGCGCGCGTGCCGTGGCCGCCGATGTGCCGGAGCCCGGCCGGCGCGTTCGCATCGCCGGCCACGACCACCTCGCGCTGATCCGCTCGGGCCAGGACTGGAGCGGGACCCAAGGCAGGGAGCGCATGCTGTACCTGGAGCAGATCGAGCCGGTGCTGCGCGCGGGGATGGATTTCCTGGAGCGCCAGGGCCTGCAGGTGGGTTGCTACAGCAACCGCTACATGCGGCACCTGGACGCGGCGGGCCAGCCGCAGGAGAAGTCATTCGGGCTGAGCTTCTGGCGTGCGCTGGCCGACATGGAGCGCTGGTCCGAATCCCACCCCACCCATGTCGAGATCTTCGGCGCCTTCATGCGCTACGTGCAGGCGCTGAATCTCGACCTGAAGCTGCGTCTGTACCACGAGGTGGCCGTGCTCGGGCCGGACGAGCAGTTCTACGAATACGTCAACTGCCATCCGCGCACCGGGCTGATGAACGGCCTGGGCGCCTGAGTGCGGGCACCGGGCGCGAGGCCGGCTGCTCACCCCGCCTGCGCCGTCGCGCCGCGCAGGTTGCTTCGCGCCTGCGCCTCGCAGCGCGCGCGCAGGCCGGGCGTGAGGTACAGCGGATCGCGCGCCAGGAAGCGGCCCAGGATGGCGCGCCGGCGCGGCTCGAACACCTCGGGCGGCACGTGGGCGTACTCGCGGCGGATCTGCTGCTCGTATTCGGCGAAGCGCGCCGGCGGCGCGCCGAGGATGGCGAGGTCGATGTCGACCAGCAGCTGCGCGTCGGCGCCCTCGGGCTGTGCGTCGTGGCAGGTGGCCATCACCAGGGCATGCACGCGCTGTGCGGCCTCGTCGCCGGCGCCGGCCTGCCGCAGCGCCTCGCGGGCCCAGTCGGCGCTGCGCGCCTCGTTGTCGTGCGCGTGGACGTCGTAGACGGCGTCGTGGAAGAACAGGGCCAGCGCCACCTCGGCCGGATGCGCGGCGGCGACGCGCTCGCGGCCGAAGTGCGCCATGCACTCGGCCAGGTGCTGCAGGCCGTGGTAGTGGCGCTGCGGCTCGGCGTAGGCGGCCAGCAGCTGCTCGAGCAGCCCGGCAGGCGGTTCGGTGTCCAGCGCGCGCCAGGCCTCGGTCCAGTGCGTCCGCGGCAAATCGCTCATTGCGCCATCGCCGCCTTCACCTCCTGCCCCAGGTCCAGCACCGACATCGCGTAGTAGCTGCTCCAGTTGTAGCGGGTGATGACGTAGAAGTTCTGCGTGCCGGCCACGTAGGTGGGCGGCGCGTCGGGGCCGTTCTGCAGCTCGACCAGCGCCAGCAGGCCGGGGTGGCGCTGGCCCTCGCGGTCGAGCTGCGCGCCGGCGGCGACGAAGGCGTCGGCGCTGAGGCTGGGCAGGATGTCCTTCTCCAGCAGCACGGGCAGGTTGGTCCGGGCGCCGTCCAGTTGCACTCCGAAGGTGGCGGGCACGTCGCGCTGCCAGCCGAAGGCCTTGAAGTAGCTGGCCACCGAGCCGATCACGTCCTGCGGGTTGTTCACCAGGTCGATGCGGCCGTCGCCGTCGTAGTCCACGGCGTATTTGGCGATGCTGCTGGGCATGAACTGGGGCATGCCCATGGCGCCGGCGTAGCTGCCCAGCGGGCGCGTCGGGTCGTCGTGCGTGCGGCTTTCGGTCGAGAGGAAGCTCTCCAGCTCCTCGCGGAAGAAGCTGCGCCGCTGGTCCGCGCGCGGATGCGCGTCGGGGAAGTCGAAGGCCAGCGTGGCCAGCGCGTCCAGCACGCGGAAGCTGCCCATGTTCCGGCCGTAGATGGTCTCGACGCCGATGATGCCGACAACGATCTCCGGCGGCACGCCGAACTCGCGCTCGGCGCGCGCCAGCGTGGCCTCGTTGTCGCGCCAGAAGCGCACGCCGGCGGCGATGCGCACCGGCTCCACGAAGCGGCTGCGGTAGCGCACCCAGTTCTTGGCGGTGCCGCGCGGCGGCGGCAGCATCAGGCGCGGCACGTTGGGCAGGAAGCGCGCCTGGCCGATGGTGTCGCGCACCCAGGCGGCATCCAGCCCGTGGCGGCGGGCCACCTCGTCGGCGAACTGCATCGCGTCGCCGCGCTGGGCGTAGAAGAGGGCGGCCGGCGCGGCCGCGGCAGGCCGCTTCTTGGCGGGAGCGCCCTTCGGGGCGGCGGCAGCGAAGTGGGCCGTGGCGGCGATCAGCACGAGCGCCAGCGGGCGCAGTCGTCGGAAGGGCGGGAAGCGCATGCGCCGATTGTGCCCGGGCTCACCCGCCGGCCGCGGGCCAGCGCAGGCGCCGGAACTGCGCGCGCAGCGCACGCAGCGACTCGGTGGGCGCGCGGCCGTAGCGCTGCGCCTCCAGGCGCAGCAGCCATGCGCGCACCGGCGCGCTGGCCTCGGCGCCGAAGCGCTCGGCCAGGCGCTCGCCCATCAGGCGCGGCGCCGCCTGGGGCGGCAGCTCGATGCCGGCGCGCAGCAGCCGGGCGCGCGCCCGGCCGAGCAGGCGCAGCCAGGGGTCGATGCGGCTGCGCTCCCACAGCGTCCAGGCGCCGCCGGCCAGGCTGGCGCCGACCAGCAGCCACAGCAGCACCCAGGCCAGGTCGGCCAGGCTGGGGCTGTCGAAGCCGAGCTTCTTCAGCAGGTCGAGCTGGCGGCTCTTTGTGTAGTTGAGCACCCACTGGTTCCAGCCGTTGTTGATCGCTTCCCAGATGGCGCGCACGTTCTGCGCCAGCGTGGGGCTCATGGCGCCGATGGCGCCGGCCAGCAGGCCCGGCTGCGGCGACAGCCGGCGGAACTGGCCGATGCGGTCGGGCGAGATGGCGCCGGTGGGGTCCACCCGCACCCAGCCGCGGCCTTCCTCCCACACTTCGGCCCAGGCATGGGCGTCGCTGTTGCGCACGGTCCAGTAGCGGTCCACGGCATTGATCTCGCCGCCCTGGAAGCCGGTGACGATGCGCGCGGGCACGCCGGCGGCGCGCATCAGCACGACGAAGGCCGAGGCGATGTGCTCGCAGAAGCCGGCCTTGTGGTCGAACCAGAACTCGTCGGCGGTCTCGTCGCCGTAGACGCCCGGCTCCAGCGTGTAGCTGTAGCCGCCGGTGCGCAGGCGCTGCAGGGCCAGGGCGACCAGCGCCGCGGTGGCGTCGCCGCCGCCGGCCTCGGCGCGCGCCTGCGCTAGCATCTGCGCCGCCAGCTCGGCGGTGCGCGGGTTGCGGTCCGGCGGCAGCGCCGTGTAGACCTGCAGGCCGGGCAGGCGGCGCTGCGGGCCGCTGTCGAAGTCGGTCCAGCTCTCGGCCCGGTAGCGCAGCAGGTCGCCGATGGGGCGGCTGCTCATCCACTGCAGGTCGGGCGTCTGGAAGATGCGCAGTTCCTCCACGGCCGGCGCCTGGGGCGTGGCGTCCAGCGTCAGCAGCCAGGGGCGGTTGCTGGGTTCGAGCGTCAGCTCGTAGCGCACCGGCTCGCCGCGCACGCGCAGGTTGGCCGGCAGGAAGCCGCGCTCCCACGGCGGCAGCGCCGTCCATTCGCGGCCGTCGAACCTGGAGAGCACCGGTCCGCGGAAGTACAGCCGGTCGCGCGGCGGCATGCGCCCGTCGTCGAAGCGCACGCGCGCCGCGATGCCGTCGTCCAGCGCCAGCTCGGCGATGGTGCCCACCTGCATGGTGTTCGACAGGCCGGTGCGCCCCGTCATGTTGTCGTTGGGCGTGCCCCACAGCGGCGCCAGGCGCGGGAAGAACATGAACAGGGCCAGCATGACCGGCGCGCCCGCCAGCGCCATCCAGCCCGCCGTGCGCGCCGCCTGCATCAGCGGCGGCCGGCCGGCCGGCATGTGGGCGTTGACCAGCGCCGTCAGCAGGCCCAGCAGGGCGACCAGCATCGCCGCCGCGGTGAGCAGCGACTGCGAGTAGAAGAAGTTCGTGAGCATCGCGAAGAAGCCCAGGAAGAAGATCACGAAGGCGTCGCGCCGCGCGCGCAGCTCCAGCGTCTTCAGGGCCAGCAGCACGACGACCAGCGTCACGCCCGCGTCCTTGCCCAGCAGCGTGCGGTGGGTGGCGAAGGTGGCGCCCAGCGCCAGCGCGAGCAGGCCGATGCGCCACCAGCGCCCGGGCAGCGGCGCCGCCTGCCAGGCCAGCGCGCCGCGCCACAGCAGCACGACCAGCGCCAGCGCGATGCACCACAGCGGCAGGTTGGGCAACTGCGGCAGCACGATCAGCGCGATCACGCCGAGCAGGAACAGCGTGTCGCGCGTGTCGCGCGGCATCTGGCGCGGCAGCTTCAGCATGTGGCGAGCCACTCCAGGCAACTGCGCTTGTGGGCTTCGCCCTGCGCCGGCGCGATCGTGCGGCCGCCGGCGCGCAGGCCGTAGTCCAGCCCCAGGCGCTCGGCCTGCAGCACCCAGGCCGCGAGGCGGGCCAGGCGTGCCTCGGGGTCGGCCAGGCCGGCGGCCTGCGCATCCAGCCAGAGTTCGTGCCGGCGGGCCTCGTCGGCGTCGCGGCTGACGAGTTCGTCCGACCCGGCCGCCTGGGCGCGCGCGACGCGCTTCCACACCACCAGCTTGAGCGGGTCGCCGCGGTGGTAGGCACGCACGCCGTCGAAGTCGCCGCCGGCGCGTGCGCGCAGGCTGGCGGGCGCCTCGCCGGGCCGCGGCTCGGGCGCCGGCAGGGGCGGCGGATGGGCTTCGGGCTTCGGGTAGACCAGCAGTTGCGCCGCCGGCCGCCAGACCGTCCAGACGCGGAAGGTGCCCAGCGGGAAGCGCGTCTCGGCGGTGAGCACCGGCACCGGGTGCCGCCCGCGCCGCGGCGCGCGGAAGGCCACGTCCACCGTCGCCGTGCCCTGGGCCGGCACGTCGGTCCACGACCACTGGCCGCTGCCGCGCACCGCCAGCCCGATGCCGTGGCGCGTGCCGCGCCGCTCGTTGTGCAGCGTGACGCGCAGCGTGGCGCTGTCACCGGCGAACTGTGGCTCCGGCGGCGCCAGGTGCAGCCCCAGGCCGCGCAGGGTGGCGTGGCACACGTGCATGCCCACCGCCGCGCAGCCGGCCAGCAGGAAGGTCATCAGGTAGCCCAGGTTGAGCTGGTAGTTGATGGAGGCCAGCAGCAGCACTCCCAGCGTCGCGCCCAGCATCCAGCCGGCGCGGCTGGGCACGATGTAGACGTTGCGCTGGGTCAGCCGAAGGCGGTCCGATGGCGGGCGCCGGGACAGGAACCAGCCGTCGAGCCGGCGGCGCAGCGCGGCGGCCGGATTCACGGCAAGGGCACCGCCGCCATCATCGCGCGCACCTGCTCGACCGCGCCGCGGCCGGCATCGCCGACCGGTGTGAGGCGGTGCGCGATGGTCTGCGGCAGCACGGCCTGCACGTCGTCGGGCGCCACGTAGTCGCGCCCGGCCAGCAGCGCCTGCGCCTTGGCCGCGCGCAGCACGGCGATGGCGGCGCGCGGCGACAACCCCTGCAGGAACCAGTGGCCCGAGCGCGTGGCTGCCACCAGGTCCTGCAGGTAGCCCAGCAGCGGGTCGGCCGCATGCACCTGCAGCACGCGCTGCTGCAGCGCGCCCAGCTCGGCGGCGGTGAGCAGCGCCGACAGTCCGGCCAGCAGCTCGCGCCGGTCGGCGCCGGCGAGCAGTTCGCGCTCGGCAGCGCGGTCGGGGTAGCCGAGCGAGATGCGCATCAGGAAGCGGTCCAGCTGCGACTCGGGCAGCGCGAAAGTGCCCAGCTGGTCCTGCGGGTTCTGCGTGGCGATGACGAAGAAGGGCGAGGGCAGGGGACGCGTCTCGCCTTCCACCGTGACCTGCTTCTCCTCCATCGCCTCGAGCAGCGCGCTCTGCGTCTTCGGGCTGGCGCGGTTGATCTCGTCGGCCAGCAGCACCTGCGTGAACAGCGGCCCGGGATGGAAGACGAAGCCCTGCTGCCCGCGGTCGTAGATCGCCACGCCCGAGAGGTCGCCAGGCATCAGGTCGGCCGTGAACTGCACGCGCGAGAACTGCAGGCCGAAGGTGTGGGCCAGCGCGTGCGCCAGCGTGGTCTTGCCCACCCCCGGCACGTCCTCGATCAGCAGGTGGCCGCCGGCCAGCAGGCAGGCCACGCAGTCGCGCACCTGCGCCTCTTTGCCCACGATCACCGTGTTAAGCTGACCCAGCAGGCTGGCGAGCTTGGTCGCCACGTCCATCTTTGTATCCATATGCTGCAGACGATACCCCACGGCCATCGCCCCGTGCCGTGTGAGGTATAGCGATAGCGCGCACGAGCCCCGAGACATGGCATCCACCGGCTACTACATCCATCGCGACTTCTGGAAGCACGAGATGGGCCGGGGCCACCCCGAATGCCCGCAGCGGCTGGACGCCATCGAGGACCGCCTGCTCGTCACTGGCGTGGCCGATGCGCTGGCCCGCCACGACGACATGCCGCTGGCCACGCTGGCGCAGATCACGCGGGCGCATTCGGCGGCCCACCTGGAACACCTCGAAGCCCTGCACCAGCGCCTGGTGGCCGACGAAGGCGTGGGCGGCCCCGAATACGCCCAGGTCGACCCGGACACGGCGCTGAACCGCGGCACGCTGCTGGCGGCGCGCCGGGCGGCCGGCGCCGCCATCGCCGCCACCGACGCGGTGGCGCGGGGCGAGCTGGCCAACGCCTTCTGCGCCGTGCGCCCGCCCGGCCACCATGCCTGCCGCGAGCAGGCCATGGGCTTCTGCTTCCTCAACAACGTCGCCATCGCGGCGCGCCATGCGCTGGACGAGCACGGCTTCTCGCGCGTGGCCGTCGTGGACTTCGACGTGCACCACGGCAACGGCACCGAGGACATCCTCTCCGGCGATCCGCGCGCGCTGATGACCGGCATCTTCCAGCACCCCTTCTATCCCTTCAGCGGCACCGAGCATCCGGCCGAGAACATGGCCAACGTGCCGGTGCCGGCCTACACAAAGGGCATGGACGTGCGCGAGGTGTTCGACATGGTCTGCCTGCCGCGGCTGGAGGCCTTCAGGCCGCAGATGATCTTCGTCAGCGCCGGCTTCGACGCGCACCGCGAGGACGACCTGGGCCAGCTGGGCCTGAACGAGAACGACTATGCCTGGATCACCGAGCGCATCCGCGACGTGGCCAGGCGCCATGCCAAGGGGCGGATCGTGTCGTTGCTGGAGGGCGGCTACCACCTCGACGCCCTGGCGCGCAGCGTGGAGACCCACGTGCGCGTGCTGGCCGATCTCTGACGCCGCCCGTTGCCCGCGCGCATGACCGACTGGAACGGCTTCGTCGAACGGCTGTCGCGCGCCGACGCGCGCAGCCTGTCGCTGGAAGTGGCGCTGCTGCTGGCCGCCGTGGCGCTGGCCTGGGCCGTGGCCCGCTGGTTCGGGCGCGATCAGCCCAGGGACTCGGTGTGGTTCGGCGTGCGCACCATCGACGGGCTGCTGTTCCCGCTGCTGGCCCTGCTGCTGGCCGACCTGTCGCGCCGCGGGCTGGCAGGCCTGGGCCATCCGGTGCTGGTGCTGCGCGTGGGCGTCTCGGTGTTCCTGGCGCTGGCGGTCATCCGCCTCTTCGCGCGGGTGCTGCATGCGGTGTTCCCGGCTTCCACCCTGGCGCGGCTGATCGAGCGCACCGTCTCCTGGCTGGCGTGGATCGCCGCGGTGCTGTGGATCGTCGGGCTGCTGCCGCCGGTGCTGGCCGAGCTCGACGAGATCACCCTGGGTTTCGGCAAGACGAGCGTGAGCGTGCGCACGATCTTCGAGGGCACGCTCTCGGCGGCCGTGGTGCTGACCATCGCGCTGTGGATCGCCGCCACCATCGAGAAGCGCGTCCTGCGCGAGGCGGTGGCCGACCTATCGATGCGCAAGGTCGCCTCCAACGCGGTGCGCGCCTTCCTGCTGCTGATCGGCCTGCTGTTCGCGCTGTCGGCGGTGGGGGTGGACCTCACGGCGCTGTCGGTGCTGGGCGGCGCGCTCGGTGTGGGGCTGGGCTTCGGCCTGCAGAAACTGGCGGCCAACTACGTGAGCGGCTTCGTCATCCTGCTGGAGCGCTCCATCCGCATCGGCGACAACGTCAAGGTCGACACCTTCGAGGGCCGCATCACCGACATCAAGACGCGCTACACGCTCATCCGCGCCGGCAACGGGCGCGAGGCCATCGTGCCCAACGAGTCGATCATCACCGGCCGGGTGGAGAACCTCTCGCTGGCCGACCAGAAGTTCAACATCACGACCAGCATCGTGGTGGGCGGCGGCAGCGACGTGGCGCAGGTGCAGGCCATCCTCACCGGCGCGGCCCGGGCGCAGCCGCGGGTGCTGGCCGAGCCGGCGCCCGTGGCCTACCTCACCGGCTTCGTGGCCGACGGGCTGGAGTTCACGCTGCACTTCTGGGTGCGCGACCCGGAGAAGGGCAGGGACAACCTGCGCTCGGCCATCAACATCGCCCTCCTGGAAGGCCTGCGCGCCGCGCGCATCGACATCCCGTATCCGCAGCGCGTGGTGCGCATCGAGTCCATGCCGGACGGTCGGCTTTCCGGGGCGGTGGACGAGGCTCGCCTATAATCGAAAAAGCACGATCGTTCTTTTTTGCGCATCCCGTCCATGCGGCGCATGGGGATCGCGGAAGACCCCGAACCCTAGAATGCCCCGGACCCTGCGGGCTCCGAGCGCCCCGCCTCACTGATTTCCGATTTCATTTCCTAGGAGTCAAGCCATGAAAGTACTGGTGCCCGTCAAGCGGGTGGTGGACAAGGACATCAAGGTCCGCGTGAAGAGCGATGGATCGGGGGTGGACATAGCGAACGTGAAGATGAGCATGAACCCGTTCGACGAGATTGCGGTGGAGGAGGCGGTTCGGCTGAAGGAAAAGGGCGTGGCCACGGAGGTGATCGCGGTGAGCTGCGGCGAGGCCAAGTGCCAGGAGACGCTGCGCACGGCGATGGCCATCGGCGCGGACCGTGGCATCCTGGTGGAGTCGGCCGAGGAGCTGCAGCCCCTGGCGGTGGCCAAGCTGCTGAAGGCCCTGGTGGACAAGGAGCAGCCCGGCCTGGTGATCCTGGGCAAGCAGGCCATCGACGACGACGCCAACCAGACCGGCCAGATGCTGGCCGCGCTGGCCGATCTCCCGCAAGGCACCTTCGCCGGCAAGGTGGAAGTGGAAGGCGACAAGGTCAAGGTCACCCGCGAGGTGGACAGCGGCCTGGAGACCGTGACCCTGAGCGTTCCGGCGGTGATCACGGCGGACCTGCGCCTGAACGAGCCGCGCTACGTGACGCTGCCGAACATCATGAAGGCCAAGAAGAAGCAGCTGGACACGCTCAAGCCGGAAGAGCTGGGGGTGGACGTGGCCCCGCGCCTGAAGACCCTGAAGGTCAGCGAGCCGCCCAAGCGCGGCGCCGGGGTGAAGGTGCCGGACGTGGCCACGCTGGTGGACAAGCTCAAGAACGAAGCCAAGGTGATCTGAGGAGCCGACCATGACCACACTCGTCATTGCAGAACACGACAACCAGAGCCTCAAGCCCGCGACGCTGAACACGGTGAGCGCAGCCAGCGCCATCGGCGGCGACGTCCACGTGCTGGTGGCCGGGCACAACGCCGGGGAGGTGGCCAAGGCGGCCAGCCAGATCGCCGGGGTGGGCAAGGTGATCCATGCGGATGGGGCCAGCCTGGCGGACGGCCTGGCCGAGAACCTGGCAGCCCAGGTGCTGGCCCTGGCGGGCGACTACAGCCACATCCTGTTCCCCAGCACGGCCAGCGGCAAGAACGTGGCGCCGCGGGTGGCGGCGAAGCTGGATGTGGCGCAAGTGAGCGACATCACCAAGGTGGTCAGTGCCGACACCTTCGAGCGGCCGATCTATGCGGGCAACGCGATCGCGACGGTGCAGAGCAACGATCCCAAGAAGGTGATCACGGTGCGCACGACGGGCTTCGATGCGGCCGCGGCCACGGGCGGCAGCGCAGCCATCGAAACGAAGGACGCGGTGGCCGACAGCGGCAAGAGCGCGTTCGTGGGCCGGGAGGTGAGCAAGAGCGACCGTCCGGAGCTGACGGCGGCCAAGATCGTGGTGTCGGGCGGAAGAGCGCTGGGCAGCGCGGAGAAGTTCCAGGAGGTGATGACGCCGCTGGCGGACAAGCTGGGTGCGGCGATCGGGGCGAGCCGCGCGGCGGTGGATGCGGGCTACGCCCCCAATGACCTGCAGGTGGGTCAGACGGGCAAGATCGTGGCGCCGCAGCTGTACATCGCGGCGGGGATCTC
>NZ_KN050769.1:1263-83887 GCF_000745855.1 Xenophilus azovorans DSM 13620 | reverse complement strand
CGTCCACGTCCTCGCGGCGGTAGCGGATCGCTCGGCCGATCTGGAGGTGGCGCGGGCGGGGGCGCACGTCATCGCGGCGCCACATGGCGAGCGTGTCGGGGTGAACCCCGAGTTCATCCGCGAGGGCGGCTTCGGACAGCAGTCGCTGGGAGCTTGCCGTCGGAGTGGTGATCTTCTGGGTCATGGCGGTGACTGAGAGTGGATGAATGAACCTGATCTTCCCGGCCTCAGGCTGATTGAGCCTGCCCGTTTTTTCCACCAAGATCGAGTTGCGCCGCACTCGCGCCCACCACGTCCGCCTGCTCGATCTGCGCGAACATCCGCTCATTGGCGGCCTCGTGCATAAGCACGGCCTTCTTCGTGCGAAACAGGACCGTGGCGAATTCGCCAGCCACACGCTCAAGGGTCGCGCCTCCCTTGACCTCATCAAACGACTCACGGTCCAGGCGTTCCATCGCGTCGAGGACCGCCTGCCCGCGCAGCACCAGCTCGCGGACCGTGGCGCAGCTCGGGCCGCCAAGCAGCTTGTCGTGGCGCACGAGCGCACCCGCTGCCTCGCGCGCGAGCTTGCGCATGAGCTCGCCGAGGGCGCTGGTGATGCGCTCCTCCTGCGAGGCCTTCTCGAACTCGTCATTCAGGCCGAGCAGCCAGTCGGCAGTCACGTCGTAGGCCCGGGATGCCGCCACGATGTGCTGGATGTTGACCGGGCGCGCGCCAGTTTCAAGAAGACTCAGTTGCGTTGACGAGGTGAACCCCATCCGGAAGGCGCCCGCCGTCTGGTCGAAGCCCATCCGCTTCCGCGCAGCGGACAGACGATGAGAGCGCACGGCGCGATCATGTTGTGCCAGGCGCTTTTGCATGTGCTCGGTCACGGGCACGCCCGGCACGTATGCCGCCCCGTCTGCAACCGGCTCCTTCCAGCGGCTTAGGGCCTCCTCAAGCGGCTCAGGCTCGCAGTCAAGCTCAGACTCGTCGTCCGGCGCGCCCAGCGCGGTATCCAGACTGACGCCCAGCAGCGCGACCGCTTCCTCCAGCTTGTCTGCACGCATGGGACGCGCACCGCGCTCGATCTCGTCGAGCACCTTGGCTTGCAGGCCGAGCCTCGATGCAAGCTCGAATAGCGACACGCCCTGCGCCGCCCGGGCCTCCCACAGCCACGCCAGCGGGGCGACACCGCTAGGCCGGGGCTTTCTGCTAAGCGTGGCTCCGATGGCATTTGCAGGCTGCACCACTTCGTCGATGGCCGGCAGCGGAATGGGCGTGGAGGGATTGGTCGGGTTCATGATCTCGTGGAAGTGAGCGAAGACAGCAAGCGCCATTGCAGTGGGCCGGTGCGGCGGAAGGAGGTAGGGAATCACGATCCCCCGCTCTATCGCGACCGCGCGGCCCTGCGATGAGGTTGCGCAGGATCGCTGGCACCTCCGCGCGACCCATGCGGTCGTTTTCCAGAAGGCGGTCGAGCACCGCCATGGCCTCGGCCGTGTCGCGCGGCGGGATGCGCGCCAGGGCGGCGAAGGCGTAGTCCTCATGGGTGCTGCCGGCCGGATCGCAGTCGCCGAAGCCCCCCTCGAACGCCGCGCGCAGCGAGTACAGCGCGTGCCAGTAGTCGAACTCGACCAGGCAGTCGGTGAGCGTGGCGGGCACGAGATCGGGATGTGCAGCAAAGCGTGGCGCAGCGCGATCCACATCGATCCAGCCACGGCCGGCGTCGGGCTTCAGGCCGTCGAGCGCCATCATGCACGCCTCCTCCGCTGGGGTGTAGGCGTACACGGCCTCCATTGAGCCGAATCGAGAAAGCGCTTCGTGCCGACGCTGCGCCTTGGCGACGGCGGTCTTGGCGATACGGTTCAGGTCGCCGAAATTCAGGGTCGCGAGCATCGCCTGAAGGACGTGACCACCGGTGCGCATGATGTGCCCCTCGTAGCGCTTCTGCAGCTCCTTCATCGGCGTGTTGATGCGCTTGGCCGCCTCCAGCGCCCTGCCGATCAGCGCCTGATCGCCGGTGCGCACCATGCCTTGCAGCCAGAGCACGGCATCGACCTCGAAGTCGCCAGTGACGTGCTCGGGCTCCGAGGGAACCACCGGCACGGCCAGCTCGGTCGAGGTGGCCGGCTGGATCGGCGGCAGCGAGAACAGCGCGCGGAACGCCGCGTTGTCGCCGGTGCTCGTGGCGGACGCGATGGGGCGCACCTTACCGATGCTCCCGATCCTCTGCGTGTACGTGGCCCCGCCGCGCTGCACCGTGCGGACAGCGGGCTTCGCATCTTCGGAATTTCCGAAGATGGCGCGGACGCTGGCGACGGTCTTGTCGCTGACGCCGCAGGCACCTGCAATACGGCTGTCGCTCCACTGCGACCATTCCGGATCGCCGAGCATGGTCTCGATGGCCTTGCGCTTGTCGGCGTTGGTGCGCCGCAGGCCGTGCGTGGCGTTGGCCTTCAGGCTGTACAGCACCGCGTCGCGGCGCGACCCCGGCATGATGTTCGCCGAGATCGACTTCATGCCGGCCGCCTTCGCGCCGTGGTAGCGGTGGAAGCCGTCCGCCAGCCAGTGGGCGGCGTCATCGTAGAAAACGATGACCGGCGGGAGGTCCACGCCGGCCCGGAAGGCATCGCGGTACTCGGCGACGGCCTGCGCGTTCATCGCCACGCGGGCCTGGGTGCCGCCGTCGGTGCGGATGGCGCTGAGTTCAAGCATCCCCATCGCTCTAGGCGGCCAGCTTGGGCGAATTGGGGTCGTTTGCAGCCGCACGCGCGGGCTGCGCCTTAGGGCGATGGCTCTCCCAATCGAAGACCACCATCTTGGAGGTCTCCGTCAGGCGGTCGAACACGCGCTCGCCGAGGGTTTCTTTGAGCCCCGCCACATCCCGATTCGTCACCAGAATGGACGGGCGCTGTTCGCGATAGCGACGGTCCAGCACCTCAAAGAGCTGGTTGCGCTCGGCGTCGGTCCCGAACTGCACACCCACTTCATCGAGGACCAGCAGCGGCACACCGCCGAGGTCTTCGAGGACCTCCATCTCCGTGCGCTGGCTGTTCTTGGACCAGGTGGCACGCAGAGCGCGAACGGCATCCAGCGCTCCGATGTACAGGCCGACGTGCTTCGGCGCGATGGCCTGCAGCGCGATGCAAGCCAGCATCGTCTTTCCGGTGCCAGGGCGGCCGGCGAGGATCAGACCGCCGCCATCTTCGACGCGCAGATCGAAGTCGGAGACGAACTTCTGCACCATGTCCAGCGCCTTGACCTTCTCGTGCGAGTCGGCGTTGAATGCCTCGAACGACATGCCCGTGTAGCGGCGGGGAATCTTCGCGGCGCCGAAGGCGGCATGGAGACGCTGACGCTCGATCTCGGCGCAACGCTCGACCTCTGCGCGGCGCTCGGCTACCTCACGGTCCTCCGCGCAGTCAGGGCAAGGGCCCCAGATTTCCTTCCGGCCGCCCAGCAGGCTGATGCCGGCGCTGGTGTACGTGGTCCCGTGCACATCACAGTGCATTTCGCGCTCGCCCAGGCTCATTTTCTGCAGGGCGTCCGCGACGGTACGCGTGGAATTCCGTGCGGGGTTAGAGGGCGAGCGTTCCATCTTCTTGGACTCCGTGTTGATAGTTGAGGTCATCAAATCCGGCGTGCGTGCTCGCCGTCGATTTCTTCGGCGTGGCGCCGACGTGGCGCTGCTTGCACGCGGCCCGCATCCAGGCTCGGGCGCCCAGGGGCTTCTCGATGCACGCCTCGCGCATCACGTCGAAGACCAGCGCGCGGTCGCCGTCCACGTCCTTGATGAGCCGGCCGATGAAGGTGCCGGCGCTGTCGGCACTCACGCCCTGCTCGGCCAGGAGGTGCCGACAGCCGGACCACAGGAGCTTTTCTTGCTCCTCGGTCAGGGGCTCGCCTTCCTTGCGCTGCGGCATCAGGGCCGCCTGTTCGAGAGGGCTCATGGGCGGAACTGCGGCGCCGACGGCGCCCGAGGCTTTAGCCTCGGAATCTCCCTTCCCTTCCTCTCCCTTCCCTTCCTCTCCCTTCCCTTCCTCTCCCTTCCCTTCCTCTCCCTTCCCTTCCTCTCCCTTCCCTTCCGGGGTCGAGGGCTCGTCGAGGTCTCGACGATCATTCGCCGAGGACTCGTCGAGGCGTCCGGGATCGCGCGGCGACTCCTCAGCGGCAGGTTGGCGACGGTTCATCGGTTTGTCACACCTGCCTTGCTGATCATTCGACGCCGCATCGGGCGGCAGCGGGTGCTTCATCGTGGGGCGTTCGATGCGCTGATGGTGCCAGCCAGTGACATGCCAATAGGACTTGCCGCCGACCTCGTAGAGCTTCACTAGCCCCTGCGTCAGCATCTGATCGACGAGGGCCTGCACGTCCGAGGCCGACAGGTCGTCATCCCCCGGAAACACCTCGGCCTTGAGGGTGCGGGCACTCGCCGGATGATTGCCGCCGTCGTCGCAGAAGTTCCAGAGGCCAATGAAAGCGAGGCGAGCGACGGGCTTGAGGTTCATCACCTGTTCGCTCGTATGGAATTCAGGCTTGATGGTGCGGATGCGGGCCATCAGGAAGTACCGCCCACTTGCGATGCGCCGTCGGGCGACGCCAGGGCCTTCTCCACCTCGGCCAGCGTGCCGAGGATGCACGCGCGGCCGTCGGCGAAATCGAGGCGCCAGCGGTAGCGGCCGTCAATGCAGACCTCGCGCTCCAGGCGATGCCCGGCCAGGGCTGCCACGGCCTGGGCGTTCATCACGCGCTTGTCGTGCGGCACGAACTCCACGCTGGCGCGGCGCGCAAAGCCTTCAAGGTCGGCGAGGCGCTGGCAGTAGTTGACGATGTTCCAGCGGGAGACAAGCCAGCCGGCGGCGGCCGACTTCTCGACGCGGTAGCAGGCGGCGCGAAGGGCGGCAATCACGCCCGCCGCGTCGCCAAGATCGTGAGCTGCGCTCGCGCGCTCGCCGCCGAGGCTGCCGACGCAAATCACATTACGCATGTGCCGCCCCCTCACGCCATGGACGCCCGGGCGGCCATCAGCTTCTGCACGAGGGCGCGGATGTCGTCGGCGGACTTGCCGGCGATGCGGGCCGCATTCAGGGCAGCGACCTCGCTACGCGGCCAGCCGCTGGCGCGGGGGCCGAGCTTCACAGGTTGCGTGTAGAGCCCCGACTTGATGTCGTTGTGGTGCTGGGATTTCCGAACGCCGCGAACAGCCAGAACGGCCGGGAGACGGTCGAGCGGATCGACCGCTATTGCGCTTTGGTGGGTGGCAGTGGATGTTTCCATGGGCGGCTATGGTCCGCCGCCGCCCCACTTTCCCGAACCCGTTAGCCCGGCAAACGGAAACTATCTTTCCAGCGCTTGAATGCCTGCGGGTTCGCGCGCTCATCCTTTGCCAGCGCACCCGAATTCAGCATGTCATCGGTGATGTACTTCGCGAATCGCTTTTTCAGACGCTCTTCCGCATCAACATCGTCCCCCTTCCTACTCAAACCGGCACCGAAGTGTTTGATGGCTTCAGCTAGGCTTCCGTGTTTCTTCTTGAGGGCATTCACGACCAGGCCTGCGACGCCGGAGATGGACGAGATATTGGAGTCCGCCGCCTTCTTCAGTACATAGTCGCGCAATGGGTCGTTCCTTTTGGTCTGCGCGTCCTTCATCTTCTTTCCACCAACACTCAGACGGTGCTTCTCCTCCACGTGGGCGACAAAGTAGGTGAGCGCGACACCGGCATGCCGTTGCGCCTCGGAGATTGCCTGCCATGCAAGGTGCTCTGGGGTGCGCGCCGCATGAGCACAGAACGCACAAGTTTCCAGGCAGGCAAGCAGATAGTCGCGCCACCCTCCGAATGCAGACTCGGCAATGATTGCCGCTCTAATCTCGGCATACCCCCGAGGGCGGTCATCAGTCGAGCACAAAATCTGGAACCACTTCCCGATCATCGGAGCGAACGATTCGAGATTCTTTTGGCGCCCGGCGCTCTCCATGAGACCGAGGACGATGCGCGTCGCTTCGTTGGCCGCAACCTTGCGAGTTGTGTGATTCAATGGAACATCCTGCACCTGCATGGGCGCTATTGGAACAGCCCGGTTTGTTGGCACCAAGCAACACCGACAAATTTTGTGCCAATAGCAAGTGTGGTTGGATGCCCGGGCGACATGCCGAAGGGGTATCAACCACCAAAGCGGGGAACAAACCGGGGAACTAGCGACCGTCCGAATTCATGAAACCCAATATCCATGCGGGTTTCAGATGATCCTTCGAGCGGTTTCACACGACCAACAAAACGTCCAAGGGCGTCCGGTTTCATCCACCGGACGCCCTTTTTCGTTGACAGCACGCCATTCACTCGCCTGACAGGAAGGCGTCCTCGCGCACCCAGGCCCGCAAAAGCCGCGACGCTGCGTGCCATCGCAGTCGACGTCGGAACTCTCTCGCCCCTCGTCACAGCGGCTCCTCTCCATCGGACTCCCCACCACTGCCCGCCACTTGCGCCCGTCGGCCGCACGCGCGCGCCTGCATTGCGGTATAGCCAAAAGGTCTTCATCAAACAGTCATCACGATGACCCTCTCGATCAAGAAATAGTTCTGAAGTCTTACTTGCAAGCCCTTGGGGTGAGACGATGAGCGCCTTCGATTTGCGAGAGGCTTGTCAGTTTTGAGTTTTGAGAGAGAGGATCCGTACGGCATGGACGCCTTCGACGTGAAGGTGTCCGAGATTCTTGTTGCCACGGCGGACAGTTGCGACTATCTGATCGACTCGGCGGTCCCGGAGGTCCTGAACGCCATGCGCAAGCACCTGCGCATGGACGTTGCCTTCGTCGCCGAATTCGTTGATGGGCAGCGCGTCTATCGGCGCGTGGCCACTGACGCCAAAGCCAAAGTCATCCGAGACGGCCAGAGCGACCCGCTGGAACGAACCTACTGCAGGAAGGTCGTTGACGGGCTCCTGCCCCGGATGCTTCGGGATGCTGCCAAGCACCCTGTTGCGAGGGAGTTGTCGGCCCCGTTCCCGGTCAGGGCCTTTCTCAGCGTGCCCATCGTTCTGGCCGATGGCAGCATCTACGGCACTTTGTGCTGCTTCAGTTTCGCCCCGAACCAGGATTTGACGAGCCGGGACCTTCAACGCCTGGAAACATCCGGCAAATTGATCGCCCGCCGGATCGACGAGGTGCGCAAGCGGCGGACCGACATGGCGATCCAGGACTGGGCCTTGGCGCCGGTCGATGCGTGGCGCCGATGAGCCTTTTTTGAAGAAGGTGCTGCCACTGGAGCACCGGCCGGAGCATGCACAAAAAACCCGGCACGCTTTCGCGTGCCGGGCCTGCATTCAGGCGCCTCCCGGGCCCGTCCTGGACCTCTGAATCAGGCGGCGCCCGCCTGAGTGCCCTGTGGGCGGCGCGATCAGAGCGCGGCGCTGCGCTCGGCGGCGCGGCGCTGGGCCAGGCTGCCGTTCGTGTACTGCTCGGGGATCTGGCTGTTCACGAACGCCTTGGCGTCCAGGTTCGACGTCGGGTTGTGCGCCGCGGCCACCGCCTCGGCTCGCACCGTCGCGCGGTCCTTCTGCCCCACCACCGGCGCGCTCAGCGCACCGCCGGCCGCTTCGCCGTAGGCGTTGCTCTGGCGTGCGGCCGCGATGGCCTGCTGCTGCACTTCGGCACGGCTGTACGTCGAGTCGATGCTCAGCACGCCCTGGTATTCCTCCGCCTGCGCGGCGCCCACGGCGGCCAGCAGCGACACGGCGGCAACGGCGATGATCTTCGAGGTCTTCATGGTCTTACTCCTTCTTGCTTGGACAGCGTTTGAACAAGGGAGCGAACGGGGCACCTGCCGGGTTCGCTTCGGGTCGGCGTTCAAGCGCTGGCCCGTGAGAAGAATTGTGGACCGGATGGATCAGTAGAAACCCTATGAAATCGGAACGCGCTGTTCGCATGAGCGAAACAATCGATGCACGAACATGCGCCCGCCGCCGGGCGTCGAAGACGCGACACCCCGCCACGAAGGCAGGCGCCGCATGCGTCGGGAGATCAGTAGGGTGTGGGGCTCAGCAACTCGCGGATTTCCCGGAGTTCCCGGCGCAACTGCTGCAGGTGGAGGATGTCGCCGCGGCCAGTCCAGGCCGGCGATGAGGCGAAACCGTTGACGGGTGCCGTCGCGGTGGCGTCGGGCGCAGGCGCCGCCGGTTCGTGAGGCCGCGCCGCTCCCTCGTCGTCGCCGAAGCCTGCTCCCGCATCGCTCCCGCGGCGGCGCTCGCGGTCCGCGTGCACCATCTCCTGGAGCTTGTTGCGCGCGCCGCTGATCGTGAAGCCCTGGTCGTAGAGCAGGTCGCGGATGCGGCGGATCATCAGCACCTCGTGGTGCTGGTAGTAGCGGCGGTTGCCGCGCCGCTTCATCGGACGAAGCTGGGTGAATTCCTGCTCCCAGTACCTCAGCACATGCGGCTTGACGCCGCACAGCTCGGCCACTTCCCCGATGGTGAAGTAGCGCTTGACGGGGATGCTGGGAAGACCCTGCTCCATTTTCTCCATTGAAATCAACACGGTGCGCGGCAAACGTAAGAGGTTACTCCACGCAGGCGCTCATCGCCAGTCCTGCGCGACTTCAGCAGCCTCATTCATCGGCAGAAGCCCCCTCTTCGGAGGGCAAACCGTGAATCTGTTCCTTCAGCTTGGCGCTGGCGTGGAAGGTGGCGACGCGGCGCGCGCCGATCGGGATCAGTTCGCCGGTACGCGGGTTGCGCCCCGGCCGCGGCGCCTTGATGCGGATCTGGAAGTTGCCGAAGCCGGAGATCTTCACGTCCTCCCCTTCGATGAGCCGCTGCGCCACCAGCTCGAAGAAGGCCTCGACCATGTCCTTGGCTTCGCGCTTGTTCAGGCCGATCTGCTCGAACAGCAGGTCGGCGAGCTGGGCCTTGGTGAGTGCCGGCGTCTCGATGGCTTCGATGGTGAATTCCATGGGCGTTGACCTCCTCCCTTGTGGCCTAGGCGCGCAATCGCCCGCCGAGCTGCGCGCCGACGTGCGCGACGATCGCCTGCACCGCCGCATCGATCTCGGCGTCGGTGAGCGTGCCGGCTTCCCCCTGGAACAGCAGGCGCACGGCCATGCTCTTCTCGCCGGCCTGCAGGCCGCCGCCGGCGCCACCGGCGGGGCGATAGATGTCGAACAGCTGCGCCGTGCGCAGCAGGCCCTGCGTGGGCGCCGCGTGCACGGCCGCCATCAGCGCATCGTGCGTGACCGCCTCGGCCACGACCACCGCGATGTCGCGCTCCACCGGCTGCTGGCGAGGCACGGCCTGCCCCTTGGGCAGGTCGCGCCGCGCCACGGCCTCGAAGTCGAGCTCGAACAGCATCGGCGGATGCGGCAGCTCCCACTGCTGGCGCCAGCGCGGGTGCAGCTCGCCCAGCACGCCGACGACCTCGCCGTCCAGCAGCACGCGCGCGCAGCGCCCCGGGTGCAGCGCCGGATGCTCGGCCGCCTCGAAGCGCGGCATGCGCGGCGCGAGCAGCGCCTCCACGTCGGCCTTGAGGTCGTAGAAGTCCACGCGCTGCGGCTTGCCGTCCCAGCGCGCGGCCTGGACGTCGCCCCACGCCAGGCCGCCGATGCGCATCGGTTGGCGCACGCCCTGCACCTCGCGGTCCGAGCCCTGCTCGGCCGCATCGCGCAGGAAGACGCGCCCCACCTCGAACACGCGCACGCGCGGCGCCTTGCGGTCGAGGTTGTATTTCAGGACGTTCAGCAGCGAGCCCATCAGCGACGAGCGCATCACGCTCATCTGGCTGGCGATGGGATTGAGCAGCTTCACCGGGTCGGCATTGCCGGCCAGGTCGCGCTCCCACGCGGCCTCAACGAAGCTGAAGTTGATGGTCTCCTGGTAGCCCAGGTCGGCCAGCCGGTGGCGCACGGCGAAGCGGCCCTGCTGCGATTCGGAACCCACGCGCGCGCGGATCGGCGCCAGCGGCGGCGTGGCGGGCAGGTTGTTGTAGCCCACCAGCCGTGCCACCTCCTCGATCAGGTCCTCCTCGATCGCCAGGTCGAAGCGGTGCGGCGGCGGCGTGACGGAGATGACGCCCTCGCTGGCGGTGAGGACGAAGCCCAGGCGCTGCAGCGCGTCCGCGCACTGGGCCTGCGTGAGGGGCATGCCGATCACGCGCGCGGCGCGCTCGACGCGCAGGACCACCGGCGCCCGCTCGGGCAGTTTCAGAACCTGGTCGTCCACCGGGCCCGGCGTACCGCCGCAGACCGCGATCACCAGCTGGGTGATGCGCTCGATCATCTGCACGGTGCGGCTCGGGTCCACGCCACGCTCGAAGCGGTGGCCGGCGTCGGTGGAGAAGTTGAAGCGCCGCGAGCGGCCCTGCACCGCCTCGGGCCACCAGAACGCCGCCTCGATGTAGATGCTCTTCGTGTCGTCGGACACGGCGGTGGCGTCGCCGCCCATGATGCCGGCCAGCGACTCCACCTCGCGTTCGTCGGCGATCACGCCCACGGTGCCGTCCAGCGTCACGGTGCTGCCGTTGAGCAGCTTGAGCTGCTCGCCCGTGCGGCCCCAGCGCACCGCCAGGCCGCCGTGGATCCTGTCCAGATCGAAGATGTGCGAGGGCTGGCCGTACTCGAACATCACGTAGTTCGAGATGTCGACCAGCGCGGTGACGCTGCGCTGCCCGCAGCGCGCCAGGCGCTCGACCATCCAGGCCGGCGTGGCGGCGGCGGTGTTCACGCCGCGCACGATGCGGCCCGAGAAGCGGCCGCACAGGTCGCTCGCCTCGACGCGCACCGGCAGCGTGTCGTCCAGTTGCGGCGGCACGGCCGGGATCTCCGGCGTGACCAGCGGCGCGCCCGTCAGGGCCGACAGCTCGCGCGCGATGCCGTACACCGACAAGCCGTGCGCCAGGTTGGGCGTGAGCTTGATGGTCAGCACCACGTCGTCGAGCTGCAGCGCGGCGCGCACGTCCTCGCCCGGCAGCAGAGTGGCGGGCAGCTCCAGCAGGCCGCCGTGGTCCTCGCTCAGGCCCAGCTCACGCGCCGAGCACAGCATGCCCTGGCTCTCGACGCCGCGCAGCTTGCCCAGCTTGATGCGGAAGGGCTTGCCGTCCTCGCCGGGCGGCAGCTCAGCGCCGACCAGCGCGCAAGGCACCTTGATGCCGGCGCGCGCGTTGGGCGCGCCGCACACGATGCTGAGCAGCGCTTCGCCGCCGACGTCCACCTGACACACGCGCAGGCGGTCGGCGTTGGGGTGCTGCACGGCCTCCTTGATCTCGCCCACCACCACCTGGGTGAAGGGCGGCGCGGCGGGGCGGCGCTCCTCCACCTCGAAGCCGCCCATGGTCAGCGTCTCGGCGAGGGCTTCGGAACTGAGGGGCGGGTTGCAGAACTCGCGCAGCCAGGACTCGGGGAATTGCATCTCTATGCGTCTCGTTCTGGAATTACTGGAACTGGCCGAGGAAGCGCAGGTCGCCCTCGAAGAACAGGCGCAGGTCGTTCACGCCGTAGCGCAGCATGGCGAGCCGGTCGATGCCGGAGCCGAAGGCGAACCCGATGTGGCGCTCCGGGTCCAGGCCCATGTTGCGCACCACCTGCGGATGCACCTGGCCCGAGCCGGACACCTCCAGCCAGCGGCCGGCCAGCGGGCCCTCCTCGAACATGATGTCGATCTCGGCGCTGGGCTCGGTAAAGGGGAAGTAGCTGGGGCGGAAGCGCAGCTTCAGCGCGCTGGTCTCGAAGAAGGCCTGGATGAAGTCCAGATACATCACCTTCAGGTCCTTGAAGCTGACGTTCTCGCCGATCCACAGGCCCTCGACCTGGTGGAACATGGGTGAGTGGGTGGCGTCGCTGTCCACCCGGTAGGTACGGCCGGGCGCGATGACGCGGATGTCGGGCATGTGTGCCTGGCCGGCGTACCTGCGGGCATGCGCCTGCGCATAGCGCACCTGCATCGGCGAGGTGTGCGGGCGCAGGTTGAACCACTGGCCGTCGGCGTCCTTCATGTCGACGTAGAAGGTGTCCTGCATCGAGCGCGCCGGGTGGTTCGGCGGGTTGTTCAGCGCGGTGAAGCTGTACCAGTCGGTCTCGATCTCGGGGCCGTCGGCCACGTCGAAGCCCATGCTGGCGAAGATCGCCTCGATGCGCTCCTGCGCCCGTGCGATGGGGTGCAGCCCGCCGCCGGCGCGGCGCCGGCCGGGCAGCGTGACGTCGAGCGCCTCGGCCTGCAGCTGTGCCGCCAGCTCGGCATCGGCCAGTTGCTGGCGCCGCTCGGCCAGGGCCGCCTCGATGGCCTGCTTGGCGGCGTTGATGGCAGCGCCGCGGGTCTTCTTCTCATCCACGCTGAGCTGGGCCATGCCCTTCATCAGCTCGGTCACCCGGCCGGACTTGCCGAGAAAGCGCGCCTTCGCGTCCTCGAGTTCGGCGGGGGCTTGGGTGGCAGCGAAGGCAGCGCGGGCCTGGTCGACCAGCAAGTCCAGCTCGTTCATGGGAGACAGGGGGAATGGGGAATGAAAAAGGGCCGGTGCTTTCTCAAGCGCCGGCCCTGGAACCGTGGACGCATCCGGCCGCTCCCGAGGGAGCGTCCGTCGCGGTGCGGAATCAAGCAGCCAGCTTGGCCTTGACCTGCTCCACGATGCCGGCAAAAGCGGCCTTGTCGTGCACGGCGATGTCGGCGAGGACCTTGCGGTCGATCTCGATACCGGCCTTGCGGATGCCGTTGGCGAACTGGCTGTAGGTCAGGCCCAGTTCACGCGAGGCAGCGTTGATACGCGCGATCCACAGTTGGCGGAATACGCGCTTCTTGGTGCGGCGATCGCGGTAGGCATACTGGCCCGCCTTCATCACCGCCTGCTTGGCGACGCGGAAGACGTTGCCGCGGCGGCCGCGGAAGCCCTTGGCGAGGGCGAGAACCTTCTTGTGACGAGCGCGGGCGGTGACGCCACGTTTGACGCGAGGCATGTGTTACTCCTTGTCCGTCAGTTGATCAAATGCCCTGTCCGGGCAGCATGGCGGCCATCGAGACCATGTTGGTCTCGTGCACCGCCACCGCACCGCGCAGGTGACGCTTGTTCTTGGTGGTCTTCTTGGTCAGGATGTGACGCTTGAAGGCTTGACCGCGCTTGACGGTGCCACCGGGACGGACGCGAAAACGCTTCTTCGCGCTGCTCTTGGTCTTCATTTTGGGCATGTGAATGCTCCTTCTTCGTTGTGCTCGCAAGGCGCCGCGAAACTGGCTCGCGGACTTGTCGGCCTTCGAGGCACTTCTTCATCCCGCAGCAGGCCGCCTTGCGGCACCCTGCTGCGAAATCCTCATCGGGCATCCCGCCGCGGCGGGCTGCCCTGGCAGCCTTCTCAGGCCGCCGCCGGCTCGCTGGCCGACTTGGTCGTTCCCCCACCCGCCTTCTTGCGGCCCGGTGCGATCATCATGATCATCTGCCGGCCCTCGAGCTTGGGGAACTGCTCCACCAGGATCGCATCGCCCAGTTCGTCGCGGATGCGCTGCAAGAGCGCCAGCCCCAACTCCTGGTGCGTGATCTCGCGCCCCCGGAAGCGCAAGGTGATCTTCACCTTGTCGCCGTCGTCCAGGAAGCGCCGGATGTTGCGCATCTTGATGTTGTAGTCACCGTCATCGGTGCCGGGGCGGAACTTCACCTCCTTGACTTCGATGACCTTCTGCTTCGCCTTGGCTTCGGCAGCCTTCTTCTGTTCGAGGAACTTGAACTTGCCGTATTCGATCAGGCGGCATACCGGCGGGTTGGCGGCCGCAACCACCTCCACCAGGTCCACGTCGTGTTCACCCGCGAGGCGCAGGGCCTCTTGCAGGGGGACCACACCCAATGCCTCGTTCTCCGGCCCGAAAAGACGCACCTCCGGGGCCATGATCTCCCGGTTCAGGCGGTGCTGGCGTTCCTCGCGCTGGCGGCGGTCGCGAAATGCAGTAGCGATGGTTCAATCCTTCATCAAGATGCTACAAAAAAAGTAGCGTTATCCGCAGCAACGGTGCGCCCTGGCTGTGACAAAAAACCCGGACGAAGGCCCGGGCCGGTTTTCTGTCAACGCTTCTGGGTGATGTCGTCGGCGATCCTCTGGGCGATCGCTTCCACCGACATGGTTCCGAGGTCCACGTTGCCTCGGGCGCGCACCGCGACGGCTCCTGCTTCCTTTTCCTTGTCGCCCACGACGAGGATGTACGGAAGCTTTTGCAACGCGTGCTTGCGGATTTTATACGTAATCTTCTCGTTGTGCAGGTCCAGCTCGACCCTAAGCCCTTGATTCCGCAGCGTTTTCGCCACGTCGCGGGCGTAGTCGGCCTGGGCGTCCGTGATGTTGAGCACCGCCACGTGCACCGGCGCCAGCCAGGCGGGCATGGCGCCGGCGTGGTGCTCGATCAGCATGCCGATGAAGCGCTCCAGGCTGCCGACGATGGCGCGGTGCAGCATCACCGGGTGCGCACGGCCGCTGGTTTCCGTCACGTACTCGGCGCCCAGGCGCTCGGCCATGTTGAAGTCCACCTGCATCGTGCCGCACTGCCACTGGCGGCCGATGGCGTCACGCAGCGTGTACTCGATCTTGGGGCCATAGAAGGCGCCGTCGCCGGGCGCGATGACGAAGTCCACCCCGGAGCGGCGCAGCGCCTCCATCAGCGCGCCCTCGGCCTTGTCCCACAGCTCGTCGGAGCCGATGCGGTGCTCGGGCCGCGTGGCGACCTTGTAGAGGATGTCCTCGAAGCCGAAGTCCTGGTAGACCTTCAGGAGCTGGGCCGTGTAAGCCACGCATTCGTCCAGGATGTGGTCTTCCGTGCAGAAGACGTGGCCGTCGTCCTGCGTGAAGCCGCGCACGCGCATGATGCCGTGCAGCCCGCCCGAGGGCTCGTTGCGGTGGCACTGGCCGAACTCGCCGTAGCGGATCGGCAGGTCGCGGTAGCTGCGCAGGTCGCTCTTGAAGATGAGCACGTGGCCCGGGCAGTTCATCGGCTTGAGCGCGTAGTCGCGCTTCTCCGATTCCGTGACGAACATGTTCTCGCGGTAGTTCTGCCAGTGGCCCGTCTTCTCCCACAGGCTCTTGTCCAGGATCTGCGGGCCCTTGACCTCCTGGTAGCCCGTGTCGCGGTAGACCTGCCGCATGTACTGCTCCACCTGCTGCCAGATGGCCCAGCCCTTGGGATGCCAGAACACCACGCCCGGAGCCACCTCGTCGATGTGGAACAGGTCCAGTTCCTTGCCCAGTTTGCGGTGGTCCCGCTTCTCGGCCTCCTCGATGCGCTGGATGTAGGCGTCGAGCTGCTTCTTGTCGGCCCAGGCCGTGCCATAGATGCGCTGGAGCTGCTCGTTCTTCGCGTCGCCGCGCCAGTAGGCACCCGCCAGCTTCGTCAGCTTGAAGACCTTCAGGAAGCGCGTGTTGGGCACGTGCGGGCCGCGGCACATGTCCACGTATTCCTGGTGGTAGTACAGGCCCATTGCCTTCTCGTCGGGCATGTCCTCGACCAGACGCAGCTTGTAGTCCTCGCCGCGCGACCTGAAGACCTCGATCACCTCGGCGCGCGGCGTCATCTTCTTGATCACGTCGTAGTCCTGCGCGATGAGTTCGCGCATGCGCTGCTCGATGGCCGCCATGTCCTCGGGCGTGAACGGGCGCTCGTAGGCGATGTCGTAGTAGAAGCCCTCCTCGATCACCGGGCCGATCACCATCTTGGCCGTCGGGTAGAGCTGCTTGACGGCGTGGCCCACCAGGTGGGCCGTGGAGTGGCGGATGATCTCCAGCCCCTCCTCGTCGCGGGGCGTGATGATCTGCAGCTTCGCGTCGTGCTCGATACGGTCGCTGGCATCGACCAGCCGGCCGTCGACCTTGCCGGCCACCGTCATCTTGGCCAGGCCGGGGCCGATGGCCTGCGCCACCTCGGCCACCGTCACCGGGCCGGGGAATTCGCGGCGCGAGTTGTCGGGGAGCGTGATCTGGATCATGGGGAAGACTCTTTCGCGAAAAGGCAAGACAAACAAAAAGCGCGGCCGGGGCCGCGCTTTGCTTGGGGTTCTGGCAGCTGGACGCGTCCAGCCCACCTGCGCTACCGGCCCGTGGGGTGCTCGAAACCTTCGGTGGTAGTTCGCGGTGTCATAACCAGAATGCCTTTCTCGTCCTTGTTGGGAGATGAAGAAAGCGGATTCTACCTGCGCAAAAAAGCCCGGCACGTGGCCGGGCTCAAGGTGACAGCAGGCGATTCCCGAATCAGTGGAACTGTTCTTCCTCGGTCGAACCGGTCAGCGCCTTGACGCTGGACGAGCCGCCCTGGATCACGGTGGTCACGTCGTCGAAGTAGCCGGCGCCGACTTCCTGCTGGTGCGACACGAAGGTGTAGCCCTGCTCGCGCGCCGCGAATTCGGGTTCCTGGATCATCTCCACGTAGTGCTTCATGCCTTCGCCGCGGGCGTAGGCGTGGGCGAACTTGAAGGTGTTGTACCAGTTGCTGTGGATGCCGGCCAGCGTGATGAACTGGTACTTGTAGCCCAGCGCGGACAGCTCGTCCTGGAACTTGGCGATGGTCGCGTCGTCCAGATTCTTCTTCCAGTTGAACGAGGGCGAGCAGTTGTATGACAGCAGCTTGCCGGGCGAGGCAGCATGCACGGCCTGGGCGAACTCGCGTGCGAAGCCCAGGTCGGGCGTGCCGGTCTCGCACCACACCAGGTCGGCATAGGGCGCGTAGGCCACGCCGCGGCTGATCGCCTGCTCCAGGCCGTTCTTCACGCGGTAGAAGCCTTCCTGCGTGCGCTCGCCGGTCAGGAAGGGCTTGTCGTTGGCATCGTGGTCGGAGGTGATCAGGTTCGCCGCCTCGGCATCGGTACGGGCCAGCACGATGGTGGACACGCCCATCACGTCGGCAGCGAAGCGCGCCGCGATCAGCTTCTCGATGGCTTCCTGCGTGGGCACCAGCACCTTGCCGCCCATGTGTCCGCACTTCTTCACGGCCGCCAGTTGGTCCTCGAAGTGCACGCCCGCGGCACCCGCGGCGATCATGTTCTTCATCAGCTCGAAGGCGTTGAGCACGCCGCCGAAGCCGGCTTCGGCATCGGCCACGATGGGCAGGAAGTAGTCGATGAACTCCTTGTCGCCCGGGTTCACGCCGCGGCCCCACTGGATCTCGTCGGCGCGCTTGAAGGTGTTGTTGATGCGGCGGACCATGGTCGGCACCGAGTCGTAGGCGTACAGCGACTGGTCGGGGTACATGGTCTCGGACGTGTTGCCGTCGGCGGCCACCTGCCAGCCCGACAGGTACACGGCCTCCAGGCCTGCCTTGGCCTGCTGCATGGCCTGGCCGGCGGTGATTGCGCCGAAGGCGTTCACGTAGCCCTTCTTGGCGCCGCCGTTGATCTTCTCCCACAGCTTCTCGGCGCCGCGCTTGGCCAGCGTGTACTCGATCGGCACCGAGCCGCGCAGGCGCACCACGTCGGCGGCGCTGTAGCCTCGCTTGAGGCCCTTCCAGCGCGGGTTGCTCGCCCAATCCTTTTCGAGCGCGGCGATCTGTTGTTCGCGGCTGAGTTGTTCGGTGATGGTCTGGGGCATGGTCACTCCTGAAGTGGTGGTTCTGGGAACGGTTCCGGCCTTTGCGCCGTTGGAGTGACTTTATCGCAGCGTCAAACTCTTATGTCTTATAGAAGACATGAATTTTCTCATTTATCTACAACCACTTAACTAATACATTTCTCAATGTAGAATTATTTTTCTTGCATTGAGAAATTTTGCGGCGACGCAGCACGATCATTTTCCGCGATGAGAAATGATTTTCTTCTTCATGGGAACGGTGTCGACGCAAGCTCGGAATGCCTGGAATCCACGCCTCCCGGGGCAGCCGCTCCAGGGGACGCGGATGGCCTCAGAGGTCCTCGATCACCAGCCGGCGATAGCGTTGCGCGATGGAGGGCGCGGTGTCCTTCAGCACGGAGGCGAGACGATCACGATCCTCGTCACTGCGCGTGCGCACCAGCAGGCCGACATGGCCCTGCCGGGCGAGTTCGGTGAAGGCCCGCACCGTCGCCGCGTCGGTTCCCGCGGACGGCAGCGGGTCGTCGGCCTCGGCCACGGTGGGGCTGATCTGCTCGAGCACGGCACGGGCCGGCACGAAGTACACGGCGTCGCCCGTGAAGCCCGCATGGACCAGCGCATCGGCCGCAGCACGGGCCTGCGTCTCGTCGGGGTACATGACCATCGAGTGGCCGGTGGGATAGAAGGCACCGCCGATGGGGGAAAGCATCTGTGGGGTGAGCGCGAAAGGTTGCATGGCATCGCTCCTCGGCCCGTCCGGCAGGCCGTGCCCCCAGCCTATGAAGGTCGCTGGTCGCTTGCTGTAGGAGGAGCGCGGCAGCCTGCGCACGCCGATCGCCACGCCGTGAAGCAGGGGCAAAAGACCTCCCGGCGTGGCTCCGGAAGAAGAAAACCCCGCCAGTGCGAACACTGACGGGGTTGTCTGGCGGAGACGGAGGGATTCGAACCCTCGATGAGGCTCTACACCCCATACTCCCTTAGCAGGGGAGCACCTTCGGCCACTCGGTCACGTCTCCAGAAGGTCGAGCCGGCGATTATGCCATGCCGGCATCCGCCTCAAGCGGCGGGCTGGTCCAGATCGAAGGCCTTGTGCAGTGCACGCACAGCCAGTTCCATGTACTTCTCGTCGATCACGACGGAGGTCTTGATCTCGCTGGTGGAGATCATCTGGATGTTGATGCCCTCCTCGCTCAGCACGCGGAACATCTTGCTCGCCACGCCGACGTGGCTGCGCATGCCGATGCCGACGATGCTGACCTTGCAGATCTTGGTGTCACCCACGATCTCGCTGGCGCCCAGGCTCGGCAGCACCTTGGTCTTGAGCAGTTCGACGGTGCGCGCGTACTCGTTGCGGGTGACGGTGAAGCTGAAGTCGGTCTTCCCGTCCTTCGAGAGGTTCTGGATGATGACGTCCACCTCGATGTTGGCATCGGCCACTGCACCCAGGATGTGATACGCGATGCCCGGCTTGTCGGGCACGCCGAGCACCGAGATCTTGGCCTCGTCGCGGCTGAACGCGATGCCGGAGACAACGGCTTGTTCCATGGTTTCGTCTTCCTCGAAAGTGATCAGGGTGCCCGACTTGGCTTCCTCGTTGATGTCGATGTCCCAGGGCGTGAAGCTGGACAGCACGCGCAGCGGCACCTTGTACTTGCCGGCGAACTCCACCGAGCGGATCTGCAGCACCTTGGAGCCCAGGCTGGCCATCTCCAGCATCTCCTCGAAGCTGACCTTCGAGAGCCGGCGCGCATCGGGCTCGACGCGCGGGTCGGTGGTGTAGACGCCGTCCACGTCGGTGTAGATCAGGCACTCGTCGGCCTTCAGCGCGGCGGCGATGGCCACGGCCGAGGTGTCGCTGCCGCCGCGGCCCAGCGTGGTGATGTTGCCTTCGTCGTCCACGCCCTGGAAGCCGGTGATCACGACCACGCGGCCTTCGGTGAGGTCGGCGCGCACGCGGGCGTCGTCGATGCTCTCGATGCGGGCCTTGGTGTAGCTGGAATCGGTGCGCACGCCGACCTGCCAGCCGGTGTAGCTCACCGCCTCCATGCCCTCGGACTGCAGGGCGATGGCCAGCAGCGCCGACGAGGCCTGCTCGCCGGTGGCGGCGAGCATGTCCAGCTCGCGTCGGTAGTCGTCATTCGGCTGGCTGGGGGCCAGTTCCTTGGCCAGGCCCAGGAGCCGGTTGGTCTCGCCGCTCATGGCGCTGGGAACGATCACCATCTGGTGACCGGCGCGCGCCCATTTGGCGACGCGCTTGGCGACGTTGCGGATGCGCTCGGTCGAGCCCATCGACGTGCCGCCGTACTTGTGAACGATCAATGCCATGGGGGTGGAATGCGAAGAAGGGAACGTCCTTGCACAGCGGGCGCGGCGGGGGTGCCGCGCGGTGCGCCGATGTCAGCGCGATGCCTTCGGCAAGGGCGGGCAATTGTACCAACGCAGCACCTCGCCATCGCGCTGCACGGCGCCGCGGCCGGCCTTCAGGTGGATGCGGTGGCCGCGGGTGCGGCAGGCTTCGATCTGGTCCAGCAGCGCCTCCATCTGCACGGCGCTGGGCCGCGCCGCGTCGCCCTGTGCGGCCAGCCAGTGGCGCAGCAGGTTGGCGCGGCGCGCGCGGGACAACTGCCGCAGCGCCGCGATGCGCGGCGGGTCGCCGGCGGCAGCCAAGTCGCCGGCCGCGACCTCGGCCAGCAGCTGCTGCGCCTGGGCCGCGTGCGCCGCGCTGCGCGCGAAGGTGGCGTGGACGGGACCGAAGGCGCGCTCCAATGCGGGCAGCACCTCAGCGCGGATGCGGTTGCGGGTGTAGCGCGCGTCGCCGTTGCTGGGGTCTTCGATCCAGGACAGCTTCTGCGCGCGCAGCCAGTCCCGGATCTGCGCGGCCGTCACGTCCAGCAACGGCCGGTGGAAGACCATGCCGCCGCGCACCATGCGCGCCGGCATCGCGGCCAGGCCCGGCAGGCCGGCCCCGCGCGACAGCGCGAGCAGCAGCGTCTCCACCTGGTCGTCTGCATGGTGCGCGAGCGCCACGCAGCGCACCGGCGCCGGCAGGGACGGCTCGGGCCGCAACGCACCGAAGACCGCGTAGCGCGCCTGCCGCGCGGCGTCCTCGGGGCTGTCTCCCGGCGCCGCGCGCGCATCCACGCGATGCACCTGCAGCGGCACGCCCAGTTGGCGGCACAGGTCGGCGCAGTGGTGCTCGAAATCGTCCGCCGCCGCCTGCAGGCCGTGGTGCACGTGCACCGCCAGCACCTGCCCGGGCCAGCGCCGTGCGCAGGCGACGAGCAAGGCGGTCGAATCCGCCCCGCCGCTGAAGCCCACGGCCAGCGGCAGTTCGGGCGCGAAGCGCGCCATGGCATCGTCGAAGACGGTGCTCATGGGGGTACTCCGGGGAACTTCATCGGCGGCGGCGCGCATCCAAGCATCCGTCGATTGTGGAGCCGCGCGGCGCTTGTGATCTGCGCGATGCACCCCACTTCAGCCTCGTCTCTCTCTCAACCCGGAGTACGCCGCCATGTGGAAGCTCGGTCGCCTGTGGATGCTGATGCGCAAGGAGCTTGCGCTGGTGTGGGCCATGCTGCGCGACCCGCGCCCCCCGCTGCCGCCAAGCTCACGGCGCTGGCAGCCGTGCTCTACGTGCTCAGCCCGGTGGATCTCGTGTCGGATCTGATCCCTGTGCTCGGCTGGCTGGACGACGGCGTGGTCGCCCTGCTGCTGCTGAAGCTGGCCACGCGCTTCCTGCCGGCCGACCTGCATGCGGCGCTGCGCGCGCAGGTCGAGCAGCGCGCGGCGGCGACGGCCCGCCGGTGAATCCGCTGCCCTACTTGCCGCTGTCGCGCGTGTCGGCGAAGCGGCCGTAGCTCTGCAGCCGCTCGTAGCGGCGGTCCAGCAACTCGCGCGGCTTGAGGTCGGCGACCTGGCGCAGCGCGTCGTTGAGCGCACGCTTGAGGAACGCCGCCATCTGCCGGTGGTCGCGGTGCGCGCCGCCCACCGGCTCGTTGACGATCTTGTCGACCAGGCCCAGCGCCTTCAGGCGGTGCGCCGTGATGCCCAGCGCGTCGGCCGCGTCCTGCGCGCGCTCGGCGGTCTTCCAGAGGATCGAGGCGCAGCCCTCGGGGCTGATCACCGAATACACCGAGTACTGGAGCATCAGCACCTGGTCGGCCACCGAGATCGCCAGCGCACCGCCGGAGCCGCCCTCGCCGATGATGGTGGTGATGATCGGCACCTCGAGCTGCGCCATCTCGTAGATGTTGCGGCCGATGGCCTCGGACTGGCCGCGCTCCTCGGCATCGATGCCGGGGTAGGCGCCGGGCGTGTCGACGAAGGTGAAGACCGGGAGGTGGAACTTCTCGGCCGTCTTCATCAGGCGCAGCGCCTTGCGGTAGCCCTCGGGCTTGCTCATGCCGAAGTTGCGCAGCGTGCGCTCCTTCGTGTCGCGCCCCTTCTGGTGGCCCAGCACCACGCAGGGGGTGCCGTTGAAGCGCGCCAGGCCGCCGACGATGGACTGGTCGTCCGAGAAATGCCGGTCGCCGTGCAGTTCGACGAAGTCGGTGAACAGCTCGTGCACGTAGTCGAGCGTGTAGGGGCGTTCGGGGTGGCGGGCGATCTTGGTGATCTGCCAGGGGCTGAGATCGCTGTAGATCTCCTTGGTGAGCTGCTGGCTCTTCTTGCCGAGCTGGTCGATCTCTTCGGAGATGTCGACCGCCGATTCGCTCTGGACGTAGCGCAGTTCTTCGATCTTGCCTTCGAGCTCCGCGATGGGCTGCTCGAAGTCGAGGAAGGTTCGTTTCGCCAACGTGTTCTCCGGTTGTGTCTCAAGAAAACGCCGGGCCGCCCCAAGTTTTCTTGTTCCCTTCAGGGGGCGGGCCGGGCACAGCCCGGCCTGGGGGCGCTCAATACGCCACTGGGAGCGGCTCGAGCGACCGCCAAATATACCAAGTGGCCACGCTGCAGAAGGGGGCCCAGGCCACCGCCACCTCGCGCGCATCGCTGCGGCTGACGGGGTCGCCCGAGAAGTAGTTGGTGCTGATGCCGTTGATCAGGCCGATGTCGTCCAGCGGCAGCACGTTCGGCCGCAGCAGGTGAAAGATCAGGAACATCTCGGCCGTCCAGCGGCCGATGCCGCGGATGGCGACCAGTTCCTCGATGATCAGCTCGTCGGCCATGTCCTTCCAGGCGTCCACGTGCACCGCGCCGGAATCGAAGTGCAGCGCCAGGTCGACGAGGTACTCCACCTTGCGCGCCGACAGGCCGGCAGCGCGCATGTCGTCCACCTTGAGCTTGAGCACGCTGGCCGGCGTGAGCTTGCGCGGCAGCTTCTCGAAGCGCTCCCACACCGACTGCGCGGCCTTCACCGAGATCTGCTGGCCCACGATGCTGCGCGCCAGCGTGGTGAAGGCGTCGCCGCGCGATTGCAGCCGCGCGTCGCCGAAGCGCGGGATCAGCCGGCGCATCACGCGATCCTTCTTCACCAGGTGCTTGCACGCCTCCTCCCAGTAGTCGGGCGTGACGAAGGCGATCTCGTTGTTGCTCTTGCGGCTGGCGGGCATGGCGGCGATGCGGTTATGTCTTACTGGGCCGCGGCCCAGGTGGTCCCTTCGGGGCCGTCCTTGAGCACGATGCCCTGCGCCAGCAGTTCGGCGCGGATGCGGTCGGCCTCGGCGAAGTTTTTCGCGGCCTTGGCCGCGGCGCGCTCGGCGATGCGGGCCTGGATGCTGGCCTCGTCCAGCGCGGCGCCGGCGCGCAGGAAGGCCTTCGGATCGCCCTGCAGCAGGCCCAGCGTGCCGGCCAGCGCCTTGAGCAGCCCGGCGGCCTCGGCGGAGCGCGTGCGGTTGACCTCGCCGGCCAGCTCGAACAGCACCGCCACCGCCTCGGGGGTGCCGAAGTCCTCGTCCATCGCGGCCTTGAAGCGCGCGGCGTGCGGCCCGCTCCAGTCGATGGCGACCTCGGCCGGCGGCACGGCATCGAGCGCCGTGTACAGGCGCCTGAGCGATGCCCGCGCATCGTCCAGGTGCACGTC
Source organism: Xenophilus azovorans DSM 13620 (assembly GCF_000745855.1). GTDB lineage: Bacteria > Pseudomonadota > Gammaproteobacteria > Burkholderiales > Burkholderiaceae_C > Xenophilus > Xenophilus azovorans. Next base: position 60,381 of record NZ_KN050769.1, on the reverse strand, counting down.
GCTGTAGTTCAGGTCGCTGCGGTAGTGCGCGCGCACGACGAAGAAGCGCAGCGTCTCGGGGTCGTACTTGGCCAGCACCTCGCGGATGGTGAAGAAGTTGCCCAGCGACTTCGACATCTTCTCGTTGTCGATGTTGATGAAGCCGTTGTGCATCCAGGTCATCGCGAACGGCTTGCCGGTGGCACCCTCGCTCTGCGCGATCTCGTTCTCGTGGTGCGGGAACTGCAGGTCGGCGCCGCCGCCGTGGATATCGAAGGTGTCGCCCAGCAGTTCGCAGGCCATGGCCGAGCACTCGATGTGCCAGCCCGGACGGCCCACGCCGAAGGGGCTGTCCCACTTGGCCTCGTCGGGCTCCTCCGGCTTGGCGCGCTTCCACAGCACCGGGTCCAGCGGGTCCTGCTTGCCCTCGGCCACCGCCACGCGGTTGCCGGCATGCAGTTCGTCCAGCGACTTGCCCGAGAGCTTGCCGTAGCCCGGGAAGCGGCGCACCGCGTAGTTCATGTCGCCGTCGCCGGAGCGATAGGCCAGGCCCTTGCCCTCCAGCGTGCCGATCATCGACAGCATCTGCGGGATGTAGTCGGTGGCACGCGGGTCGTGCGTGGGCCGCTCCACGCCCAGCGCGTCGGTGTCCTCGTACATCGCATCGATCATGCGCGTGGTCAGCGAGCGCAGCGTCTCGCCGTTCTCCACCGCGCGGCGGATGATCTTGTCGTCGATGTCGGTGATGTTGCGCACGTAGGTGACGCGGTAGCCGCTCGCGCGCAGCCAGCGCTGCACCACGTCGAAGGCGATCATCGAGCGTGCATGGCCCACGTGGCAGTGGTCGTACACCGTGATGCCGCACACGTACATGCGCACGTGGCCCGCCTCGAGCGGCGAAAACTCTTCCGTGGCACGCGTGAGCGTGTTGTAGATGCGCAGGGTCATGGGGACGCGAGGGGCCGGAAATGCACTGCCGCAGAGACAAGGAAACAGGCAGCGCGGCGCCCGGCAGGGGGCGTATTTTGCAGCGGCAAGGGCCCCGTGGGGAAAGGGCTTGCGAGGCGCCGCAGCTAGAATCGAACGAGTATAAACGGCCGCTCTGCGACACCCGGCGGCGCATGACGAAGCTGCGCCGTCCCGACCGCACCGCCCTTGCCGAGGCTTCATGAAGCACGCCGCCTTTCTCCCCTCCTTCCGCCTTCCGTTGCGCATGCCGGCCCCGCTGCTGCATGCGCTGTGCGCAGCCGCCGTGCTGCTGGCCGCCGGCGCCGCCCGCGCCGACGACTATGCCGACGTGAACACCCTGCTGCGCTCCGGCCAGTCCGCCGAGGCGCTGGCCAAGGCCGACGCGTACATCCGCGCCAACCCGCGCGATCCGCAGATGCGCTTCCTGCGCGGCGTGATCCTGAGCGAACAGGGCAAGGCGGCCGACGCGCAAGCCGCCTTCACGCAGCTCACGCAGGACTACCCCGAACTGCCCGAGCCCTACAACAACCTGGCCGCCATCTACGCCGCGCAGGGCCAGTACGACAAGGCGCGCGATGCGCTGGAGTCCGCCCTGCGCCTGAACCCGCACTACGCCACCGCGCACGAGAACCTGGGCGACGTGTACGCCCGCCTGGCGGCACAGCAATACGCCAAGGCGCAGCAGTACGCCTCGACCAGCGCCAGCGTCGCGCCCAAGCTGGCATTGGTGCGGCAGGTGTTCGACAAGCCCGCCGAGCCGGAGGGCAAGCGCTGATGCAACGTCGCTCCCTTCCCCGCCGCGCTGCCCTCGCCGCCCTGCTGGGCGCGGCCCTCGCCCACGCGCCGGGCTTCGCCCAGGCGGCCGCGCCGCGCGTGAAGCTGGCCACCTCCGCCGGCGACATCGTGCTCGAACTCGATGCCGCCAAGGCGCCGAAGACCGTCGCCAACTTCCTGCAGTACGCCAGGGACGGGCACTACGACGGCACCGTGTTCCACCGCGTCATCGACGGCTTCATGATCCAGGGCGGCGGCTTCACGGCCGACCTGCAGCAGAAGCGCACCCGCGCGCCCATCCCGCTGGAAGCATCGAACGGCCTGCGCAACGACCGCGGCACCATCGCCATGGCGCGTACCGGCGACCCGAACTCCGCCACCGCCCAGTTCTTCATCAACGTGAAGAACAACGACATGCTCAACGCACCCAGCCCTGACGGCCACGGCTACACGGTGTTCGGCAAGGTGGTCTCGGGCATGGACGTGGTGGACAAGATCCGCGCCGTGCGCACCGGCGTGCAGGGCGGCATGCGCGACGTGCCGCTGGAGCCGGTGCTCATCCGCTCGGCCACCCTCGTCAAGTAAACCGCACCCCTACCACTTCAGGAGCCTCTCATGAGCAACCCGCAAGTCGAACTCAGCATCAAGGGCCACGGCCCGATCGTCCTCGAACTCGATGCCGAGAAGGCGCCCAAGTCGGTCGAGAACTTCCTCGGCTACGTCCAGCGCGGCCACTACGACGGCACCGTCTTCCACCGCGTCATCGACGGCTTCATGATCCAGGGCGGCGGCTTCGAGCCCGGCATGAAGCAGAAGCCCACGGCCGCCGAGATCACCAACGAGGCCAACAACGGCCTGAAGAACGACAAGTACACCGTCGCCATGGCGCGCACCAGCGCACCGCACTCGGCGACGGCGCAGTTCTTCATCAACGTGGCCGACAACGGCTTCCTCAACCACACCGCACCCACGGCGCAGGGCTGGGGCTATGCGGTGTTCGGCAAGGTGGTCAAGGGCACCGAGATCGTCGACGCGCTGCGCAAGGTCAAGACCGGCCGCAAGGGCTTCCACGACGACGTGCCGGTCGAGGACGTGGTGATCGAGAAGGCCACGGTCGTCTCCGAGTAAGTCGGGGGGCCGCCGCCTGCATGATGGACGAAGCCGCCTTCGCCGCACTGCAGGCGCCCGCCGGCTGGCGCGTGGTCGACCTCGTCTCCGACCTGCACCTGCAGACCTCGGACAGCGCCACGCTCGCGCTGTGGGAACGCTACCTCGCCGACACGCCGGCGGACGCGCTCTTCATCCTGGGCGACCTGTTCGAGGTCTGGGTTGGCGACGATGCGGCCGATGAGCCCGGCAGCTTCGAGTCGCACTGCGCCGAGGTGCTCGCCGCCGAGGCCCGCCGGCGCCCGGTCTTCTTCCTGCACGGCAACCGCGACTTCCTCGTCGGCCCCGGCTTCGCCGCGCGCGCCGGCCTCACCCTGCTGGCCGAACCCACCGTGCTGGTGTTCGCGGGCTGCCGCTGGCTGCTCAGCCACGGCGACCTGCTGTGCCTGGAAGACACGGACTACCTCGCCTTCCGCGCGCAGGTGCGCTCGCCCGGCTGGCAGTCGGCCTTCCTGGCCCGGCCGCTGGCCGAGCGCCGGACGGTGGCGCGGCAGATCCGCACGCAGTCGGAGGCGCGCAAGGCCGATCCGCGCGCCGTCTGGGCCGACGTGGATGCCGGGGCCGCGCGCGACTGGCTGCGCCGTGCGGATGCGCCGGTCCTGATCCACGGCCACACGCACCGCCCCGCCGAGCACGACCTGGGCGACGGGCGGGCGCGCTGGGTGCTCAGCGACTGGGACGCCGCCGCGCGGCCGCCCCGCGCCGAAGTGCTGCGCCTGACCGCCGACGGGCCGCAGCGCATGGCATTGAGCGCGAGCGCCTGACGGACCGATGCTGCGCTGGCTGCGCGGCCTGCGGGCCGCTCCCGAGATCCCCGAAGCCGCCTGGCAGTCCACGCTGGCGGCCTACCCCTTCCTCGCCGCACGGCCGGCGCAGGACATCGCGCGGCTGCGCGACCTGAGCGCCCGCTTCCTGCAGGACAAGGAGTTCAACGGCGCGCTCGGCTTCGAGATCACCGACGCCGTGGCGCTGGCCATCGCCGCGCAGGCGGTGCTGCCGGTGCTGCACCTGCCCGGCGGCCTGGCCTGGTACGACGACTTCGTCGGCATCGTGGTCGTGCCTTCGGAGGTGAGCACGCGCCGCGTGGCGGTGGACGAGGCCGGCGTGGTGCACGAGTACGACGAGGCCATCATCGGCGAGGCGCGCGAGCACGGGCCGGTGATGCTCTCGTGGCCGCACGTGCAGGAAGGCGGCAATGCCGAGGCGGCCGGCCCGATCCTCAACGTCGTGATCCACGAGTTCGCGCACAAGATCGACATGCGCGACGGCCTGGTGGACGGCTGCCCGCCCCTGCCGGCCGGCTTCGCCGGCACGCGCACGGCGCGTGAGGCGCGCGCCGCCTGGATGGCGGCGATGGCGCCGGCCTACGACGCCTTCCGCGAACAGGCCGTCGTGGCCGAGCGCTTCGGCGGCGAGCCGCCCTGGCTGGACGGCTACGCCGCCTCGTCGATGGCCGAGTTCTTCGCCGTCGCGTGCGAGGCCTACTTCGTGGACCGCGCGCGCTTCGGCCGCGAGATGGGCACGCTGGCGCCGCTGTTCGACGCCTTCTTCAGGCCCGGCCGCTGAAGCGCCCGGGCCGGGCGCGCCGCGCCTCAGCCCTTGCGCAGCAGCGTGCGCAGCGCGCTCTGCAGGCGGCGCGCGCTGGCGGCGTCGTGCGCGCTGGCCAGCACCCTGCCGGCGTCCTGGGCCCAGGTCTCGGCCGGGCCCGGCTCGTTGCGGCGGGTCAGCAACTTCAGTTGCAGCGCCCGGCGCGCCTCCAGTTGCTCGGCAGGCGTCGGCACGTCGGCCGCCATCTCCAGCCGCAGCAGCGCCTCACCCGCATCGCCGCCGCCGGGCGCTGAGGCCAGGGCCTGTGCCCACTGGTTGCGCACGGACGAGGACACGCCCCGCCCCAGGTCCTGCGCGCTGGGCAGGGCCTCGGCGCTGCGCTGCTCCCAGGCGCCGACCAGTTGCGTCAGCACCTCGCCGTGCGCCTGGGCCGCCAGCTTGCGCAGTGCGACCTGTGCATGCTCCATGGCCTCGCGCTGGGCGCGGAAGGCGGCATCGCCCAGGCGCGGGCCGCGCGGCTCGCGCACGGGGCGGTCGCCGAAACGGCCGCCGGCACGGTCACCCGGCCCGGATGCGCCGAATCGCCCGCCGCGGTCGCCGCCGCGTCCCGGCGCTGCGCCGCGTGCGTCGCGGCGGTCGCCGGGCCGGCCTGCGGCGCGGCCCGCCGGCAAGGCCGGCTGACGGGCGCCCGGGCGGTCGTCGCCACGCACGGCCACGACCGGCTTGGGCGCGGCCTTGGGCGCAGGGGCAGGCGCGGCGGCCTCGCTGGAAGCATCTGCCTCGCCGCCGTCGGCGGAAGCCGGCGGCGACGCCTCTTCGCCCTGCTGCGTGGCCGCATCGGCAACCGGCGGCGTGTTCTCGTCCGCGGCTGCAGGCGGCGCGGCTTCCTGGGCCGGCGCCGGCGCAGCCGGCAGTTCGCCGCGCAGCGCGGCCTCCAGTTGCGCCACCGCAGCGCGGATCTTCTGCGCATCGCCGGCGGCGTTGGCGGCCTCCACGGCCTTGGAGGCTTCCAGCACGGCGCGGTCGTGTTCGCTCATGGCCGCGGCGGCGCGCTCGCGTTCGGCGCTCTTGCGCTGGAAGGCCTCGTCGATGGGCTTGCGGAAGGCATCCCACAGCTTCTGTTCCTGCCGGCGCTCCAGCGGCACCGCCTGCGCCTCGGCCTGCCAACGCTGCTGCAGCGTCTTGACGGCGTCGATGCGCAACTGCGGCGAAGCACCCAGTTCGGTGGCTTCGGCGATGAGCTGCTGGCGGCGCTCGACGCTGGCCTTCTGCGCCGCCTCCAGCGGCGCGCGGGCGGCGGCCATCGCCTCGTTCCATTTCGGCTGCAGTTCGGCGAACACCTTCTCGCTGACGTGGCCGGCATCGCGCCAGCGGTCGGCGAACTGGTGCAGGCCGCGGTTGAGCGCCTTGAGGTCGTCGCCGGAGTGGGCGGCGGCCCAGTCGGCCAGTTCCTGGATCAGTTTCTCGCGCTGGCCGCGGTGCTCGGCCGCGTCGGCGCGCACCTTCTCCAGCCAGGCCTCGACCACCTTGTGGGCCTGGTTGCAAGCCTCGTCGAAGCGCTTCCACAGCGCGTGGTTGGGCGCGCCGCCCTGGTCGACCTGCTTCCACTGCTCGCGCAGGGCACGCAACTGCTCCTGCATCTTGCGCCCACCCAGGGCCTGGCCTTCGGGTCGGTTGAGCAGGCTTTCAGCCTTGGCGACCAGGTCTTCGCGCACCTTGTCGGCGCTCCAGCGCTGCCAGCCCTCCAGTTCGCCCGCGGCCACCAGCGCGGCATGCACGCGGGCTTCGAGCGCATTGCCGACCAGCTTGCCGTGGTCCTTGAGCACCGCGCGCAGCGCCGCGGCGGCGCCCTGGCTGGTCTTGCCCTGGCCCTCGGCGGTGGCCTGCTCCAGCTTCGCCAGCGCGGCCTGCACGGCCTCCTCGGCCGCGGCACGGGCGGCCGGATCGACCTTGGGCGCGGCCGGCGCCTTGGCCGGCGCGGCCGCGGTGCCTTCGGGCGGCAGGCCGCGGGCGGCGCGCAGTTCGTCGGCCCAGACGGGCACGGGCGGCAGCGGCGCCTCGGCGTCCGCCGCGGCGGCGATGGTCTGCGCCAGCGCGGCATGGAAGGCGTCGGACACCACCTGCAGCTGCGCGCGCGAACTGTCCAGCTGCGAGGCGTAGCGCGCGTCCAGGCTGCCCCAGTTGGCGTCCTGCGCCATCTCGTCGGCCTGGGCGGTCCAGGCGGCGACATCGGCGCGCAGGGCCTCCTCGGCCGCCTGCGCGTCGTGCCAGGGCTTGGTGGACAGCACCTCGAAGCGCTGCGCCAGCAGCAGCGCCGCCTCGCGGTGCACCTGGGCGCGGTGCTGCAGGTCCTCGATGCCCTTGACGCGCTCGGCCAGGCGCGTGCGCAGGCCGGCCAGCGGCTCGCGCGACAGCGGCGCGCCGGCCTTGGCCGCATCGCGCTGCCAGGCCATCGCGTCGGCGATGTTCAGGCGCGGCTGGGCCAGCAGCGCCTCGGCCTTGGCCGACCACTCGGCGGCGATCGCCTCCTGGCCCTTGGCGCGCTTGATCTCGTCCAGCCGCTCGCGCAGGGCGCGCGCGGCGCCCTTGTCGCGGCCGCTCAATTCCTTGAACGCCTCCTGCATCAGCTCCGGCGCCGGGTCGGTCGCCAGCCAGTCGCGGATGCGCTGGGCCCGCTCGCCGGAAGTGGGCGCGGTGAACGCGCCGCCGGTGAGCTGGTCGAGGGTGGAAAGGTCGTGTTTGCTGGCGTGGGTCACTGCGCGCGGAAGGGAAAAGGTCGTTGGACAGACGCCGAAGGGCCCAAAGGCCCCTCAAGCGCAGGCGCCGGCAAAGCCGGCGCGAGCCGCACATTGTCGCCCAGGAGCATGGCATCGGAAACCCGAAGCGCCCTGCCCCTTGCCCGCGCCGGGGCGCCGGGCTACTTCATATCGAGTTTGAGCTCGGCGCCGGGCTTCCAGTCCTTGCCGCCCGCCTTGGTCTGCACCGCGCCGAGGAACAGGCGCTCCGAGGGGAGCTTGTGCTCGACCAGGTAGTCGCGCACGGCCGCGCCACGTGCCACGGCCAGCTCGCGCACCGCCTGCTCGTCCACCTCGATGCTGGCCAGCAGCAGCTTTTCCATCTCCTCGGTCGGCAGCTTCCTGGCCATGCCGATCATGTTGCGCGGCTTGGTGATGTCGGCGCGCTTGTAGACGGCTTCCAGCAGCTCGGGGTACTCGGCATCGGTCACCGGGCCGATCTTCGCGGGGTCTTCCTTGTTGCGCAGCGCGGCGCGGCGCTTCTCGCCCATCGTCATCTGGCGCAGGCGCTGGCGCTTGGCCGCCTCGCGCTCCTTCTCGAAGTCGGACTGGCCGACCACCGTCAGGCGCAGCGCCGGCCGGTCGGTCAGCGCCTTGGCCACCTTGTCCAGCGCCTGCCTGGCCGCGTCGTCCAGTTCGGCGCTGCCGGGCGCGAAGGCGATCGTGCTGGCATCGCCCCCGCCGCCGCCCAGGCCGCCGGTCAGCAGGCTGAAGGGCGCCGTCACGGCCTTGGTGATCAGGTTGAGTACCGCCTTCCAGATCAGCGGGCCGACGCGGAACTGCGGGTCGTTGATCGAGCCGGACAGCGGCAGGTCCACGTCGATCACGCCGTTGCGATCGGCCAGCAGCGCCACCGCCAGCCGCACCGGCAGGCTGGCCGGCGCGCCCTCGACGGCATCGCCGAACTCCAGCTGGTTGAGCACCAGGTTGTTGGTGGCGGTCAGGCGGCCGTCGGGCGCGACCTTGTAGTTCACGTCCAGGCTGAGCTTGCCGCGCTCGATGCCGTGGCCGGCATAGCGCACCGAGTACGGCGACAGCGGCGGCAGGTCCAGGTCGCGCATCTTGGCCGTGATGTCCAGCTCCAGCGGCTTGGCCAGCGGGTTGAGCTTGCCCATGATCTCCAGTTCGGCCGTCTGCTGCGCCTTGCCGCGCAGCTCCAGGTCGGCCAGCTGGGTCTGCCCGTCCTTGGGCTGCGACGCGAAGGCGCTGAGCTTGCCGGTGAGCTGGCTCAGGTCGGCCGAATAGTTGGGCTTGATGAACAGGTCGGTGAAGTCCACCGTGCCGTTGACGACGCTCACCGGGCCGAAGTGGATGACCGGCGCCATCGGATCGGGCGCCGTCGGCGCGGCTGCGGCCTGCGGCGCGGCCGCCGCGGCCGGCTCGCTGCCCACGGCCTCCTCCGCGGAGACGGTGCGTCCGCCGGCATCCGCGGGCGCCGGCTCGTTGGTGGTGACGGTCGCCCCGCCGGCGGCGCGGCGCGCAGTCGGGTCGGGCCTGGCGGCATCGGCGGCCGCACTCTCTTCGGCGCCCTTCTTCGTCAGGCTCTGCAGGTTCAGGCGGCCGCTCTCCTCCACGATGATGCGGGCGAAGACGTCGGTAAGCGTGGTCTCGCGCACGTCCACCTTGAGCGGCACGCCCGGCTCCATCGCCACCTGCAGGCCGCGCAGGTCGAGCGCCTTCCAGCTCAGCAGGCGCCGGTTGCCGTCGCCGAAGCTGCCCTTGCGCGTGAGCGCGGCGCTGTCGGCGCGGAAGTCGTCGATCGCCGTGTCGCCCGCCACCCTGAGGCGGATGCCGTCCTTGGCCTGGGCGAAGCGCAGCGTGCCCCGGTAGTTGGCGTACGAGCGGCGGATGTCCACGTTCAGCGCATCGCCGAAGTAGGCCTTGAAGGCGTGCGCCGGGATCGACGCCGCTTCCAGCCGGCCCTCGACCGCGATCGGCTCCAGCACCAGCTTGCCCTTGAAGTCGAAGCGCCCCGGCTCGATGCGGCGGGTAGCGCCGATGCGCCCGGACAGTTCCACCGGCGACGCGGTGGCGGTGCCCGGCGCGATCTGCCCTGCCTTCAGCCGCAGGGCGCTGATCTCCACCGCCACCGGCGCCTCGGCATCGGCCTTGTCGGCATAGGTGACGTCGCCGCCGTCCACCGCCAGCGTCGCGATGCTGAGCTTCCAGGGCGAGGCCTGCGCAGCCTCCTGGGCGGCGGGCGTCTTCGGCGCCGCCACCTGGGCCGGCGCGCCGCTGCCCGGCGCCTTCATCCAGCGCTCGAACATCCAGCGCTTCTGTTCGTCGCGCTCGACGCGGATCTTGGGCTTGGCCGCCGTGAGGCTGCCGATGGCGACGGTGCGTCCGGCCAGGTCCACCTGCGCATCGGCCACCTCGAAGCGCCCCACGCTGGCCAGCGCCGTCTTGCCCTGCGTCATCGCCAGCCCGTCGAGCGCGAGGCGCCGCGCGTTCACCTTCAGGTTCGGGGCGGCCCAGTCCACGTCGATCTGGCCGCTGAGCTTGCCGTCCACCGACGGCTCCAGCGCCTGCGCCAGGTAGGGTGCGGCCACCGTCAGCGGCAGGGACTCCAGCTCGGTCTTCACCTGCGCCGCCTTGTCCGTGCCCTCGCCCTGGAACCTGAACGGCGCCTCCCCCACATTCAGCGAGCCGTGCCAGCGCGCCGGCTTGTCCATCGGCCAGACGATGCCCTCGGCCTCGACCTGCAACTGCGTCAGGTCGACGGCGGCCGCCGGCGCCGTCGTCTCGTCGCGCCAGCCGATGCGCCCGTCCTGCAGCGTGACCTTGTCCACCTGCACCTTCCACGCCGGCGCGGCATCGGCGGCCGGCGCCTTGTCGGCGGGCGGTGCCGGTTCGGCAGGCACCGTGGCGACCTTGCGCTCCTCGCCCGTGCGGGCGTCGGTCGCCAGGAGGTTGAGCTGCCCCTGCGCGTCGCGCGCCACCGTGAGCTGCGGGCCGGCGAAGGCCACGCTGTCCAGGTGCACGACGCCCTCCAGCGGCCGCACGTCGGCCAGGCCCAGCTTGAACGAGGCGAGGTCCAGCAGATCGCGGCCGGCGCGGTCGGCCAGCTTGATCCCCTGCGCCTCGATGCCGCCGCTGATGCGCAGCGACGAGGCCTCGGTCCGCTCGAAATCGAACTTCAGGTCGGCGCCCAGCTTGCCCGCCAGCAGCTTCACCGGCAGGCCGCCCGGCACGTAGCCCAGGTAGGGCGCCAGGTCCAGATCGGTGAAGTGCAGTTGCGCGTCCGTCTTGCGGTTGTCGGCGAAAGGGGTCGAGTGGGCCGACGAATCGAAGCGGCTGCCGTTGAGCGCGAAGGCCAGCCTCGGCTCGACCTTCACCTCGCGCTTGGACGGCAGGCTGCTGACGAAGGGCACCATCAGCTCGAAGTCGCGCAACTCGTGCTTGCGCTGCACCGGCTGGTCGTCGAAGTCCACCGATCCGCCGGTGATGGCGATGTTGTAGACCGCGAAGCGCGCCGGCTCGCCCGGCGGCTTCGGCGGGCCGGCCGTCAGCCGCGCCAGCACGTCGTCGAAGTCGTACTTGCCGTCCGCCAGGCGCGCCGCCCGGATCGTCGGCCCCTCGACGCTGACCGCGTCGATCACCGGCGCCAGGCGCAGCAGCGACTGCAGCTCCGCGTCGGCATAGAGGCGCCGCACCTCGACCTGGGCCGGCCCCTCGCCCGCGCCGGCGATGCGCAGGTCCTCGATGGCGACCTCCAGCGACCAGGGCTTGAAGTCCACCTTGCCGATCGTGACCTGCCGGCCGAGCTGCTCGCTGGCGATCTTCTGGATCTGGCTCTTGGCGATCGGCGGGACGGCCAGCCACAGCAGCAGCCACAGCAACAGGAGGCCGGCCAACGCGACGACTCCACGCCGCACCCATTTGTTCTGCTTCAGTGACGCTGCATTCATGGCGCCCCGAGTGTGCATCAAGCCTCGCAGGCGCCCGGCGCAAAAAGAGAAAGCCCGGTGACCGATTGCTCGATCACCGGGCTTGACGGCCGGCCCAAGGCCTATGCCATCTTGCGCTCGGGCGGAAGTTGATCGTTCCACCCGCGCGGTGGCAAGGGATTGCCACCAAGAGGCCGCGGCACCGGGTCGCTGGACGGGAGGAAAGGCTCCCGCAGACCGCGATGCCTTGGCAGGCGCCTGACTCTTCAGGCGGCCTCAGATTAGGCGCGAGCGCGAGCGACCGCAAGTCCTTTTCTCAATCGGGCGGCGCGCCGCGATTGGCGGCCTTTCAACAACCCATTTAGCATATTGAATCAAATCCTCATAATTGACCGTGTATTTAGCCACTTTTAAAATCCCGCCTGCTCCTCCGTCGAGGACGCCCTGACGCCGCCGGATTTCTCGCCGGCGAGACCGGAGGACCACACACTTTTACCGCGCATCGTGTGGCACCGGAAGCTGCCAATCCACGCGATTCGATGTCGCACGACGCGCCGGCCCCACGCCCGCACGACGATCGCTCGAAGCCTCGCACAGAAAGGAAGAGCGAATGAACAACGTATTGCGCAGCGGTGCGCAATCACTGCAGACCTTCGTGAGCGACATCGCCGAAGGTTTCTTCGAGGTGGTGCACAACGGCTTTGCCCTGATCGGCCTGGCCATCGTGTTCGTGATGGTCGCGCTCATGGCCCGGCCCGACCTGCAACTGGCCGGCGAACAGCGCCTGATGGCCTGGCTGGAATCGCGCAAGCCGGCGCCAGAAGCGACCGACCTGCAGCCCAACGCGATCGAGCGCACCACCGCGGCCCACCCCGACGAACTGCCCCGCCAGCAGGCGGCCGTGGCCTACTGGCTCAGCCGCAAGTACCGGGTGGCCGTCGAGCCGCTGAGCGTGCTGGTGGCCGAGGCCTACGAGATCGGTCGCAAGACCAAGCTCGACCCGAACCTCATCCTGGCCATCATGGCCGTCGAGTCCAGTTTCAACCCGTTCGCGCAAAGCCACGTCGGCGCCCAGGGCCTGATGCAGGTGATGACGCGCGTGCACGGCGACAAGTACGAGAGCGCAGGCGGCGTGCTCACGGCCTTCGACCCGATCACCAACATGCGGGTGGGCGTCAAGGTGCTGCAGGAATGCATCGCGCGCGCCGGCTCGGTCGAGGCCGGGCTGCGCTACTACGTGGGCGCCGCCAACCTGCCGGACGACGGCGGCTACGCCGCCAAGGTGCTGGCCGAGCACAGTCGACTGGCCCAGGTGGCAGCGGGCCGCGCCGTTCCCACGCTGCCGCCGGCACCCCGCGCGCAGCCGGTGCCGGTGGTGGCGCCTGTCGTCAAGCCCGAGGCGGACGACCAGAAAGTGGCCCTGCTGGCCGGCTCCTGAGCGGCACCGCTCAGTTACACTTCCACGCGTGCGCGACTGGCGATAGGCGAGGCGCAGCCGCCCTCCGGGTGGCCGCCCGCTGACGTGGATGACCACTGGGAAGCGCACCGCCCGCCATGCGGGCGATCAGCCGTTCGCCTGGGCAGTCCTTGCCCGGTTCGTGCAAGGACCCTCCTCACCGAAGGACTGCCATGTATCAACGCAACATCCTGGTCGAACAGACCGATCCTGAGCTGTGGGCCGCCATCCAGGCCGAGAACAAGCGCCAGGAAGAGCACATCGAGCTGATTGCCAGCGAAAACTACGCCTCGCCCGCCGTCATGGCCGCGCAGGGTTCGCAGCTCACCAACAAGTACGCCGAGGGCTATCCCGGCAAGCGCTACTACGGCGGCTGCGAGTTCGTCGACGTGGCCGAGCAACTGGCCATCGACCGCGTCAAGCAACTCTTCGGCGCCGAGGCGGCGAACGTGCAGGCCCATTGCGGCGCCTCGGCCAACGAGGCCGTCATGCTCGCCTTCCTCAAGCCCGGCGACACCATCATGGGCATGAGCCTGGCCGAAGGCGGCCACCTGACCCACGGCATGCCGCTGAACATGAGCGGCAAGTGGTTCAACGTGGTGAGCTACGGCCTGGACGCCAACGAAGTGCTCGACTACGAAGAGATGGAGCGCAAGGCCCACGAGCACCGTCCCAAGCTCATCATCGCGGGCGCCTCGGCCTACTCGCTGCACATCGACTTCGAGCGCTTCGCCAAGGTGGCGCGCGACGTCGGCGCCATCTTCATGGTCGACATGGCGCACTACGCCGGCTTGATCGCCGCAGGCGTGTACCCCAACCCCGTGCCGCATGCCGACGTGGTCACCTCCACCACCCACAAGAGCCTGCGCGGCCCGCGCGGCGGCATCATCCTCATGAAGTCGCAGCACGAGAAGGCGATCAACAGCGCCATCTTCCCCGGCCTGCAGGGCGGCCCGCTGATGCACGTGATCGCCGCCAAGGCGGTGGCCTTCAAGGAGGCGCTGACGCCCGAGTTCAAGACCTACCAGCAGCAGGTGGCGAAGAACGCGCAGATCGTCGCCGAGACGCTGACGGCCCGCGGCCTGCGCATCGTCAGCGGCGGCACGCAGAGCCACGTGATGCTGGTCGACCTGCGCGCCAAGGGCATCACCGGCAAGGAAGCCGAGGCGGTGCTGGGCAGCGCGCACATGACCATCAACAAGAACGCGATCCCCAAGGACCCGGAAAAGCCGATGGTCACCAGCGGCGTGCGTGTCGGCACCCCGGCGATGACCACGCGCGGCTTCAAGGACGAAGAGGCGCGAGCCACCGCCCACCTGATCGCCGACGTGCTGGACAACCCGCGCGACGCGGCCAACATCGAGGCGGTGCGCGCCAAGGTCCACGCCCTGACCAGCCGCTTCCCGGTCTACCGCTGACCGACGCCCGAGGCCGTCCGTGAAGTGCCCCTTCTGCGGCCACCCGGAGTCGCAGGTCGTCGAGACCCGCGTCTCCGAGGACGGGGACTTCGTGCGCCGGCGCCGCCAGTGCGGCAGCTGCGACAAGCGATTCACCACCTACGAGCGCCCGGACGTCGCGTTCCCGGTGGTGGTCAAGCGCGACGGCAGCCGGGAGGAATTCGACACCCGGAAGGTGCGCGCCTCGATGCGGCTGGCGCTGCGCAAGCGGCCGGTGGGCGTCGCCCGGATCGACGAGGCCCTACTGCGGATCGAGCAGAAGCTGCTGTCCAGCGGCCTGCGCGAGATCGATTCGCACAAGGTGGGCGAATTGGTGATGCAGGAACTCAAGGGCCTGGATGCCGTCGCCTACGTGCGCTTCGCCTCCGTCTACAAGAGCTTCGAGGACGTGGACGCCTTCCGCAAGCTGTTGAGAGACATTTGATCGCTTCAGCATTCAAAAATGTCAATCCCAACGGCACAATTGTCGAATATCGGTTAACTCGCACAGAGTCAAACCATTCGTCGGCCAGATGAAGCCGCCGATCGAATAACACTTTATTGCTCTTTTTTCAGTTCATAGCATGCCGCCTGGCATGAATGAACATCTGCGCCGCTCTCCGGCGAATCCCCCCGGCTCACCTTCCCGCTCCCACGGCTTCACGCTCGTCGAAGCCATGGTGGTGATCGCCATCCTGGCCGTCCTCGCAGCCATCGCGGCGCCGAGCTTCCAACGGGTCGTCCAGCGCTACCAGGTGCGCCACGCCATGGGCGACTTCACGGCAGCGCTGTATCTCGCCCGCTCCGAGGCCATCAAGCGCGGCGGCCGCGTGACGATGGCGAAGGCGGCCGCCGCCGGATGCACCGCAGCCGGCGCCAAGGAATGGCACTGCGGCTGGAACGTCTTCGTCGACGCCAACGAAAACGGCGCCCTCGATGACGGCGAAGAGCTTCTGCAGGCGTCCGGCCTGCCCCGAGGCGCCTTCGTCTGCGTGAACACCGGCGTCAGCCTCAAGTTCAGCGGCTGGGGCGACCTCGTCGGCCCGACCAGCACCACTGTCCGCATGCGCCCCTTCGACGACTCGGACGACGTCCTCGGCCTGGGTCTGGCGACGGCCATGTCTGCGGCCGGGCGCCTCAAGACCGACACGGCGGGTCCGGGAGAGGTCAAGGAATGCACGTGAACACCATCCGCCACACCCGCGCCCGCCGCCAGCAAGGCCTGACCCTCCTCGAATCCTTGGTCGCCATCGTCGTCCTCGCTCTGGGCGTGCTCGGCATGCTCGGCGTACAGATGCGCACGCTGGCCGAAACGCAGACCGGCGTGCGCCGCGCGCAGGCCGTGCGCCTGATCGAAGACCTGTCCGAGCGCATCAAGTCCAACCCGCGGGGCCTGGATCAGTTGGACGACTACGTCGCGGACTGGGACGCCAGCGTCGCCGCCGCGACCGACTGCTCGAGCGCCGCATGCACGCCTGCCCAACTCGCGGCCTGGGACCTCAAGGCCTGGCGCGACAGCGTGGCCGAGACGCTGCCGCTCGGCCAGGCGGCCACCTTCGCCTCCTCCGACACCGACGAGGACGGCGCCCGCCGCCTGCTGGGCGTGATGGTCGGCTGGCGCATCAACGAGCGCGAGACGGAGGCCGGCAGCACTGACTACACGAAGCACTTCTCCGTCGACACCGCCACGCAGGCCTGCCCCGAGGGCCTGATCTGCCATCTCGTCTACATCCAGCCATGAGCCGCCCATCCTCCCGACGCCAGGCCGGCGTCTCGCTCGTCGAACTGCTGGTGGGCATCGCCATCGGCCTGCTGGTGGTCCTCGCCGCCGTGGGCACGCTGATCGTCTCGCGCGGCGCCACGCGCACCACCGCCGATGTCAGCGCGCTGCAGCAGCAGGCCTCGTACGCCCTGCGGATCATTGGCCTGCAGCTGCGTCAGGCCGGCTCGCTGGAACTCAATCCGACCGCCGACAAGACGGCCATGACCTTCACCGACTTCACCGGCACCGTCGTCAGCGGATCCGACGGAGCGGGCACCGGGCCGGACGTCCTTGCCGTCGGCAGCCAGCCCTCGCTGACGCTGGAGGCGGGCCAGCGCGACTGCATCGGCGACACCAGCACCACCGCCGTCAGCAGCAGGTTCACGCTCAACGACAAAGGCGAACTGACCTGCAAGGGGACCTCCAGCCCGATTGCGCAGCCCGTCATCGCCAACGTGGCCGACTTCCAGGTCGCCTACCGCGTCAACACCGGCACCACCGACGCCCCCGAAATCCGCACCTACACCGCGACCGACATGAACGCGGTCCCGGCCCGCTGGGCGCGGGTGTCGGCCATCGAGATCTGCCTCGACCTGATCGGCGAAGAAGCCGTGCCCGACACGGGCGCCACCTACGCCGACTGCCAGGGAGCGACCCCGGCACGCGGCACGCGCACCCACCTGGTGTTCCGCAACGTCTTCGCCGTGCGCCGCCAACCCTTCTTCGAGGTCGCGCTGTGAACATGGCCCGTCTGCCCTCCCCCTCCTCCCGCCAGCGCGGCGTCTCTCTGTTCGTCGTGCTCGTGATGGTGCTGCTGACCACCCTGCTGGTGCTGTGGGGCTCGCGCACGGCACTGTTCAACGAAATGATCACCGGCAACGACAGCGACTACCAGCGCGCGCTGGAAGCGGCACAGGCCATGGTGCGCGACGCCGAGTTCGACATCATGGGCACGAGCCCCGACGGCACGCCGTGCGCATCCGTCCACGACGGCTGCCGTCCGTCCAGCGACATGCGTGCCAACCTGAACGTGGCCGCCGGAGAGATTTATTTCCCGCCACCGAACGATGCAGGCGAGCTCGAATTCCTTCAGAGCGCCTTCCCCGGCACGGTTCCCAACTGCGTGGCGGGCATCTGCGTCCAGCCCGTCGGCGGCGACAGCCCCACCGCCAGCGCCTTCTGGCTGGACGGGGACGACTTCGACGCGATGAAGGCGGTGGCCGCCACCTACGGCCTGTACACGGGCGCCAAGTCCGGCGACGCCGGCGGCGAATACAACCCGCTGCTCGCCACCGGCGACGCCGACAGCATCAAGGCCTGGTACTGGATCGAACCCATCCGCTACCAGAAAGACCCACTGTCCATCACCTCCGGCGAACTCGCGCCCACAGGTGGCGAGGTCGATGCCAACCCCGTCGGCGTCGTCTACCGCATCACCGCCGTGGCCGATGGCCTCAAGCGCGGAACGCGCGCCGTGATCCAGACCGTCTTCGTACGAAAGGAACTCGCGGGCTGACTGCAAGCGCTCATGCACGTCCCAGGGAGAAAAGAATGAAGAAACAACGACGCATCCATCCTGCATCCACGCTGCGCCGGCGCCCCGCCGCGCTCGCCGCAGCCGCCGCATTGGGCCTGCCCGCCGCGGCGCTGGCCGCGCCGCTGGCACTGAGCACGGCGCCGGCGGGGACGGCCTACAAACCTCCGGCGCCCAACGTCATCGTCGCCGTGGACGATTCGGGGAGCATGGGCTCAACGGGCATGGCTGCGTTGACGAACGCGCTCACAACCACTTTCTCCGGCGACAACGTCCCCGATGGGTCGATCCGGCTTTCCTGGCTGTCGATGAACACCTGCCGGCAGATCGCAACCAGCGCAACCGTCCCTGCGGGATGCGGTGCCTTCAATGGCATGCTGCCGCTACAGGCCACGCACCGGGCCAACTTCCTCAACTGGGTCAGCAACACGTTGCCAGGGTCTCCACCCGGCACAAACCTCACGCCATCCCACTGGATGCTCCAGCAAGCCGGCGAATACCTCAGGACAACAGGACCATTCAGTCCCTGGCGCAGCCTCCCGGGCTCGTCGGAAAACACGACCGAGCTGTCCTGCCGCAAGGCCTACACCATTTTCATGACCGACGGCGGCTGGAACGCGCTTCAGGATGGCGTCCTCGACGACGGCAGCCACATCTCCGTGGATGGAGGCAATGCGGACGGCACGAGCAGAACGCTTCCGGATGGCGTGTTATACGACACGTCAGCAGCCAACAACCAGACCAGGATCTATCGCGACCCCTGGGGATCGTCCATCGTCAGCACCCTGTCGGACCTGGCGTTCCACTACTGGGCGACGGACCTCCAGCCCGGCCTGGCCAACGAAGTTCCTGCCCGCATGGATGCACCCGATGCAGAGAGCGTCGGCAGCGTCGTGCTGCAACCCTACTGGAATCCGAAGAACGATCCGGCGACATGGCAGCACATGACAACCTACACCATCGGATTCAATCTGGCGACTCCTCCCTGGAACAACACGACGGCAAATTTCGGCCCCTACCGGCCGCAATGGTCAGGAAACATGTATGGAGGCGCCGACTACGTCGCGTTGGCCGAAGGAAGCATCGACTGGGTAAGTCCCTTCTGCAATTGGAATTCGGCCAGTTTGGCCTCGGGAGAATTTGCGGCGCCCGGCAACGACCCTTGCGATTACTTCACCCCCGACCCGGTCTACAACGGCGCCCTCTGGAACAGAAGGGAGAACGCGCGGCGCTCCGAGGTTTGGCACATGGCCCTCAATGGGCGCGGCAAGTTCGTACCCGCACAAAGTTCGCAGGATCTCGTCAATGCATTCCGGGACATCGTGAGCCAGATCGTTCGCGACCAGTCCGCGCCCGTGACCTCCCTCGCCGTCAGCTCACGCAGCACGCGCGTGGGCGGCGCTGCCTTCGCGGCGGGTTACGACGCCAGCAACTGGACCGGGGGCGTCACCGCTTATGCCGTCTCCGCAGGCACCGGCCAGGTCGGCAGTACCGGCGCCTGGGGCACCGTGCCGGCCAGCGGCTCACAACCCGCCAAGCCGAAGTCGACGGCAACGATCATGGACGAGGCCTCCTTCTCGCCCGCCGACCGCGTGGTGCTTTCAGCCAGCACCACGACTGCGACCGGAGGCACGACCGCAACCACCCAGGGCATCTCCTGGACATGGAGCCAGTTGAGCGCGGCGCGGAAGGCCGAACTCAACCTTGCCACACCCGGCGCCACGCCCGACACGCTGGGCGAGCAGCGCGTGGCCTACATCCGCGGCGACCACAGCCAGGAACAGAACCAGACGCCTGCCGGGCCCTTCCGCACGCGCGCCTCGCGGCACGGCGACATCGTCAACTCCGACGTGTGGTTCACGGCCGGCAAGCCCGATGCGGGCTACACGACCGACGAATACGCCACCTTCGCCGCCAACAACGCCAGCCGCCGGCCGATGATCTACGTCGGCGCCAACGACGGCATGCTGCACGGCTTCGATGCCCGGCTGGACACCACCAACGGCGGCAAGGAACTGATCGCCTACATCCCGGAGGGGCTGAACGCCGCCCTGCCGGCCCTGACGCGGCCGGACTACGCGCACCGCTACTACGTCGACGGCTCGCCCTTCACCGCCGACGCCTACATCGGCGGCGCATGGAAGACTTACCTGGCGGGCTTTCCCGGCCTGGGCGGCCGCGGCTACTTCGTGCTGGACGTGACCGATCCGGGGAACTTCTCGGCCGCCAACGCGGCCAGCCTGGTGGTGCTCGACAAGACGGCCGCCGCCACGCTGGACGAGGACGTGGGCCACATCACCGGCAAGCCGGTGACGAACCAGGTGACGCCCTCGCGCGCCACGCAGATCACGCGCATGAACAACGGGCGCTGGGCGCTGGTGATGGGCAACGGCTACAACAGCGCGAGCGAGAAGGCGGTGCTGCTGATCCAGTACCTGGACGGCGGCAAGGAACTGCTCAAGCTCACCGCCGACAGCACGGCCGGCGGCGGCAACGGCCTGGCGCCGCCGCAGCTCGTCGACCTCAACGGCGACCGCATTCCGGACGTGGCCTACGCAGGCGACCTCAAGGGCCGGTTGTGGAAGTTCGACCTGAGCCATGCCAGCGCGGCGAACTGGTCCGTGGCCTTCAGCGGCAACCCGTTGTTCGCCGCGAAGGATGCCAGCGGCGCGGCGCAGCCGATCACCACGGCGCCCGCCTGGCTGCTCCACCCCAATGGAGGCCTGATGCTGACCTTTGGCACGGGCCGCGAGCTGACCAGCGGCGACCGCACCAACACGCAGAGGCAGACGCTGTATGGCGTGTGGGACAGCACCAAGTACACCTTCGGCAGCACCACCAACGAGGCGACGAACTCGACCACCATTTCGTTCGCGGAAGGGAACAACGCCGTCGCCGGCCGCTCGGTGCTGGTGCAGCAAACCATCAGCGACGGCTCCACAGCCACCACGGCGGGCAACGAAACCAAGCTGTGGACCGTGTCCTCCAATCCGGTGCCCTACAGCGGCACGGATGCGAAGAAGGGGTGGTACCTCGACCTGCCCGCATCGGCAGAGCGGTCGCTCGACACGGCCAACTGGCTGTCCGGCCGCCTGTTCACCTTCCCGACGAAGGTCCCGGCCACGGGGAACCAGAACCCCGACGAAGAGACCTGCACCCCGCCCGTGAGCAATGGGAAGAACTTCCTGACCACGATCAACGTCCTGAACGGCGCTGCGCCCAGCTATGCGGTGTATGCGTATGCCAGCCCTCCGTCCGAGGGCAACCCGTCGCGGGCGGAGGATCCCAGCGGAGGGGCATCGACGGCGATCAAGAAGGGCGGCGAGGATGGCGGGAGCAAGTGCATCGCCGGCCCCGGTGTCCGCTGCGACGACCTCAAGGCCGGCGCCTTCACCAGCCTGCGGGCCACCTGGAGGCAGGCGCGATGAACCCGCACCGCCTCCGCGCCGGGGCCCGCGGCTTCACCCTGATCGAAGTGATGATCGTGGTCGCGGTGGTCGCCATCCTGGCTGCCATCGCCCTGCCGAGCTACCAGGAATACGTGCGCCGCGGCCACCGGGCCGAGGCGCGCGCCGGGCTGATGCAGGCCGCGCAGTGGCTGGAGCGGGTGGCCACCGCCACCGGCCTGTACCTGACGGACGCCACGAAATTTCCCGGCGAACTGAAGAATGTGAACGGCCAGCGCTACACCATCAGCTACGCCGTCGGTGACGACGGCGCGAGCTACAAGCTGACCGCCACGCCCACCGGCGCCCAGGCTGGCGACAAGTGCGGCAGCTACACGCTGACGCAGGCCGGCGCACGTGAAGTGGAGGGTGCCACCGCCAGCCAACAGGAGTGCTGGAGCCGTTGACGCCGGCACCATGCCCTACCGCATGATCGAACGCGCGTCGCACCTGGTCCGGCTGGTCCTGCCTGATTCCACTCGTCGTTCTGCTTGCGCCTTATGGCGCCCATCAGTCGCGCAATCTCACCGGCTGGCGTTGACCCAGTTTTCCACTCCAAGGGCAGGTATGCGCGCGAATTCCGACACGTTGTTGGTCACCAGTACCAAGCCTTCGCTGCGTGCATGGCCGGCGATGTGCAGATCATTCACACCGATAGGCCGGCCCTGTTTCTCCAGGGCTGCGCGAATGGCGCCGTAGTGCTGGGCAGCCTTGGGTCCGTAGGGCAGCACATCGAGACGGCTGCAGAAGTCCTCGATGGCGGACAGGTTCTCGCTGACACGGCTGCTTTTCTCCGCGCCATGCAGAAGCTCGGCCAGGGTAATGGACGAGATCGCCATGCGGCCCGCATTGGCATTGAAGACGGGCAGAACCTCGATGGGGCGCCGCTTCAGGACGTAGATGACGATGTTGGTGTCCAGCAGGTAGCGCAGCATCAGAGCGCGTCCCGCTCTGACTGGTGCTGGCTGGCGCGGTCGGCCATGAAGTCGTCGCTGACGGCAGGACCTTCCAGGAAAAAGCTGTCCCAGGACTGACCGAGCGGCGCGATGATGCGTTCATTGCCTCTGGCGCGCACTGCCACCTTGCGAACGCCTTCGGGCAAGCGCACATCCACAGGGAGCCGCACGGCCTGGGTGCGGTTGTTGATGAAAACAGTGCCAATGGACATGCGACGCTCCCTGGGAAAATGTATATCGCAATGGTATATGGCACGACGCGCGGCGTCAAATTCGCAGAAGTTCGGTGCGGCCCACGGGTCGGCCGGCCCGAGCGAGCGGCTGCGTGGAGCCGCATGCGAGGGCGTTCCGCGCCGGCGCTATGCTGCGCCGCATGATCGAACGCGCGCTGCACCTGGCCCGGCTGGCCCTGCCCGACACCCCGCCGAACCCCGCCGTCGGCTGCGTCCTCGTCGGCACGGACGGCGGCGTGATCGGCGAGGGGCGGACCCAGGCCGTGGGCGGGCCGCACGCGGAGATCATGGCCCTGCGCGACGCCCAGGCGCGCGGCCATTCGACCGCCGGGGCCACCGCGTACGTCACCCTGGAACCCTGCGCCCATCACGGCCGCACCGGCCCCTGCTGCGAGGCGCTGGCCGCCGCCGGCATCGCCAGGGTGGTCGCCTCGCTGGAAGATCCGAACCCCCAGGTCGCCGGACAGGGCTTCGCCCGGCTGCGCGCGGCGGGGATCGAGGTGACCGTCGGCCCCGGCGCCGCCGAGGCGCGGGAGATCACCATCGGCTTCCTCAGCCGCATGGCGCGCGGCCTGCCCTGGGTGCGCATGAAGGCGGCCGCCTCGCTGGACGGCCGCACGGCCCTGCCCGACGGCACCAGCCAGTGGATCACCGGCGAGGCGGCGCGCGCCGACGGCCATGCCTGGCGCGCCCGCGCCGGCGCGCTGCTCACCGGCGTGGGCACGGTGCTGGAGGACGATCCGCGCCTGGACGTGCGCCACCCGGGCGCCACCCGCCAGCCGCCCCTGGTGGTGGTGGACAGCCGGCTGCAGACGCCGCCCGGCGCCCGCATCTTCGAGGCGCAGCGTCCGGTCTGGATCTATGCGGCCGCCGATGACGCCGCCCGCGCCGCACCGCTGCAGGCGCGCGGCGCCACGGTCAGCGTGCTGCCCAATGCCCGCGGCAAGGTCGACCTGGCCGCGCTGATGGCGGACCTGGCGCGCCGCGAGGTCAACGAACTGCACGTCGAGGCCGGCCACAAGCTCAACGGCTCGCTGCTGCGCGAGGGGCTGGTGGACGAGCTGCTGCTGTACCTGGCCCCCAAGCTGCTCGGCGAGGGGATGGGCGTGGCGGAACGGCCCTTCGCCGGCGCCGCGCTGGCGGGGCTGGACGCCGCGCCGGCGTTCGAATTCCACGGCGTGGAACGGATCGGGCCCGACCTGCGCCTGGTGGCACGCATCCCGGGCCGCGACGCGTTCTGATACGGAAGCGCGTTCGACAATATCAACCGTTCACGCTGAGCTTTGTCGAAGCGCGGCGCGGGGCTTCGACAAGCTCAGCCTGAACGGTTCTTGTCGATTGACGCAAATGCTTGTGAGCCCCAGAGCCGGCGGTCCGCCGTTGCCTCGTGAAACCGTCTCCGGGTTCTCCCGGACGCTTCTCTGCGAAAATCGCCGGCTTATGTTCACCGGCATCATCACCGGCGTGGGGCGCATCGCCGCCGTCCACGACCTCGGCTCCTCCTCCGCCCACGGCAAGCGCCTGGCCATTTCCGCACCGGCGGGCTACCTGGACGATGTCGGCCTGGGCGACAGCCTCGCCCTCAACGGCGCCTGCATGACGGTCACCGGCCTCGACACCGCCGCCGGCGAGTTCACCATCGACATCTCCGCCGAATCGCTCGACAAGACGGCCGGGCTCGACCGGGCCGGCACCGCGCTCAACCTGGAGAAGGCCCTGCGCCCGCAGGACCGCCTGGGCGGCCACATCGTCTCGGGCCATGTGGACGGCATCGGCAGCGTCAGCCGCTTCGAGCCGCACGGCGAGAGCTGGGAGCTGCGCATCCTCGCCCCCGCCGCGCTGGCCCGCTTCCTCGCCTACAAGGGCTCGATCACGGTCAACGGCGTGAGCCTCACCGTCAACACCGTGGCCGACCAGGCGGACGGCTGCGAGATCAGCATCAACCTCATCCCCCACACCGTCGAGCACACTGCGCTGGGCCAGCTCGAGGCCGGCAGCCGCGTCAACCTCGAGGTGGACACCGTCGCCCGCTACGTGGAGCGCATGCTCCTGGCGGGCGTCGTGCCCGGCCGGGCGGCCTGAATCGCACACACACCGACCACATGAACGCATCCGTCACCGCCCTGGGCGCCGCAAGGTCCCTCGAACCGGCGCCCATCTCCAGCGTCGAAGAGATCGTCGAGGAGCTGCGCGCCGGCCGCATGGTCATCCTCGTGGACGAGGAAGACCGCGAGAACGAGGGCGACATCGTCATCGCCGCCGACCACATCACGCCGCAGGCGATCAACTTCATGGCCCGCCATGCGCGCGGCCTGATCTGCCTGACGCTCTCGCGCGAGATGTGCGAGCGCCTGAACCTGCCGCCGATGGTGGCGCGCAACGGCGCCAAGCATTCGACCGCCTTCACCGTCTCGATCGAGGCGGCCGAGGGTGTGACCACCGGCATCTCGGCCGCCGACCGCGCACGCACGGTGCAGGCCGCCGTGGCGCCTGACGCCCAGGCCAGCGACCTGGTGCAGCCCGGCCATATCTTCCCGCTGCAGGCGGTGGACGGCGGCGTGCTGGTGCGCGCCGGCCACACCGAGGCCGGCTGCGACCTGGCCGCCATGGCCGGCTGCTCGCCGTCTGCCGTGATCTGCGAGGTGATGAACGAGGATGGCACCATGGCCCGGCTGCCCGACCTGCAGCGCTTCGCCGCCGAGCACGGGCTGAAGATCGGCACCATCGCCGCCCTGATCGAGCACCGCAGCCACACCGAGACGCTGGTGCAGCGCGTGGGCAGGCGCGAGATCCGCACCGCGCACGGCGAGTTCACCCTGCACGCGTTCAAGGACGCGCCCAGCGGCGGCGTGCACCTGGCGCTGGTGCGCGGCACCTGGGGTGCCGACGAGGTGGTGCCCGTGCGCGTGCACGAGCCGCTGTCGGTGCTGGACGCGCTGGAGCTGGAGCGCCCCATGCACTCCTGGAGCCTGGACGCTGCCCTGGCCCACATCGCCGCCGAGGGCCGCGGCGTGGCCGTGCTGCTCAATTGCGGCGAGAGCGCCGCCGAGCTGCTGGCGCAGTTCGAGGGCACCGCCCGTCCCGCCCAGGCGCCCGAGCGCGGCCGCATGGACCTGCGCAGCTACGGCGTGGGCGCCCAGATCCTGCGCGAATGCGGCGCGCACCGGATGAAACTCATGGGCACGCCGCGGCGCATGCCCAGCATGGCGGCGGGCTTCGGCCTGGAGATCGCCGGCTACATCGAGAAGAAGGACTAGAAGAGCATGCTTCACGCCAACAAGGGCGCGGCCGGGCCGCTGGACGGGCGCGGCCTGCGCATCGGCATCGTGCAGGCCCGCTTCAACGAGGACATCACCAACGCGCTGGCCGAGGCCTGCCTGGCCGAGCTGCACCGGCTCGGCGTGGCCGACGACGCCATCGACCACCGCACCGTGCCCGGCGCGCTGGAAGTGCCGGTCGCCCTGCAGGCCCTGGCCGCGCGCGGCGGCTACGACGCGCTGATCGCGCTGGGCTGCATCATCCGCGGCGAGACCTACCACTTCGAGCTGGTGGCCAACGAGTCCGGCGCCGGCGTCAGCCGCGTGGCGCTCGACCACCGCCTGCCCGTTGCCAACGCCATCCTCACCACCGAGAACGTGGAACAGGCCGTGGCCCGGCAGACCGACAAGGGCCGCGACGCGGCGCAGGTGGCTGTGGAGATGGCGGCGCTGCTCGCCTCGGTGCGGAGCGCGGCCCGATGAGCGCCGCCCGGCCGCTCCGAAGGCGCTCGCGTCCGCAGTCCGAAGGACGGAGGGCTGTCGAATGACCGACGCCGCCTCCTCCCACGCGCCGCGCAAGGCAGCGAGCAAGTCCGGCCGCACCCGCGCGCGCGAGTTCGCGCTGCAGGCGCTCTACCAGCACCTGGTCGGGCGCAATCCGGCCACCGACATCGACGTCTTCACGCGCGACCTGTCGGGCTTCCACAAGGCCGATTCGGCGCACTACGACGCGCTGCTGCACGGCTCGATCGCGGAAGGCGCCGAGCTGGATGCGCTGATCGTCCCGCTGCTGGACCGCAAGCTGGAGGAGATCTCCCCCATCGAGCACGCGGTGATGTGGATCGGCACCTACGAGTTCCGCCACTGCCCGGACGTGCCGTGGCGCGTGGTCATCAACGAGTGCATCGAGCTGGCCAAGAGCTTCGGCGGCACCGACGGCCACAAGTACGTCAACGCCGTGCTCAACGGACTGGCGCCCACGCTGCGGGCGGTGGAAGTGGAGGCCGACCGCGCCACCGGAAAGGCCAGGCCCTGATGCGCATCGCCACGCGCGCCGAGCGCATCGAGCCCTTCTACGTGATGGAGGTGGCCAAGGCCGCCTCCGCCCTCGCCCGCGAGGTGGCCGACAGCGAGCGGCCGATGATCTTCCTGAACATCGGCGAGCCCGACTTCACCGCGCCGCCGCTGGTGCAGGAGGCCGCCATGCGCGCGGTGCGCGCCGGCGCCACCCAGTACACCCAGGCCACGGGCCTGCCGCAACTGCGCGAGCGCATCAGCGGCTGGTATGCCGAGCGCTTCGGCCTCGACGTGCCGGCGCGGCGCATCGTCGTGACGGCCGGCGCTTCTGCAGCATTGCAGCTCGCCTGCCTGGCGCTGATCGAGGCCGGCGACGAGGTGCTGATGCCGGACCCGAGCTACCCTTGCAACCGCCACTTCGTCAGCGCGGCCGAGGGGCGCGCGGTGATGATCCCCGCCACCGCCGAGGAACGCTTCCAGCTCAGCGCGGCGAAGGTGGAGGCCGCGTGGACCGAGCGCACCCGCGGTGTGCTGCTGGCCTCGCCCTCCAACCCGACCGGCACCTCCATCGCGCCCGACGAGCTGCGGCGCATCCATTCGGCGGTGCAGCAGCGCGGCGGGCTCACGCTGATCGACGAGATCTACCTCGGCCTTTCCTACGACGACGCCTTCGGCCAGAGCGCGCTGGCGATCGACGACCAGGTCATCAGCATCAACAGCTTCAGCAAGTACTTCAACATGACCGGCTGGCGCCTGGGCTGGCTGGTGGTGCCCGAGGCGCTGGTGCCGGTGGTCGAGCGCCTGGCGCAGAACCTCTTCATCTGCGCCAGCGCCGTGTCGCAGTACGCCGCCCTGGCCTGCTTCGAACCGGAGAGCATCGCCGAGTACGAGCGCCGCCGCGGCGAGTTCCGCGCCCGCCGCGACTGGTTCATCCCGCAGTTGCAGGCGCTGGGCCTGCCGGTGCCGGTGGTGCCCGACGGCGCCTTCTACGCCTGGGCCGACTGCACCGGATTCGCCCGCCGGCTGGACGTGACGGCCGCCGACACGAGCTGGGACTTCGCCTTCGAGCTGATGCGCCGCGCCCACATCGCCGTCACGCCGGGCCGCGACTTCGGCACGGCCGACACGGCGCGCTTCGTGCGCTTCTCCACCGCCAGCTCGATGGCGCACCTGGAAGAGGCAGTGCAGCGCCTCGAGGCACTGGGATGAGCTTCCGGCTCCCCATCCGCGTCTACTGGGAGGACACCGATGCCGGCGGCATCGTGTTCTATGCCAACTACCTGAAATTCATGGAACGGGCGCGCACCGAATGGCTGCGCAGCCTGGGCGTGGAGCAGCGCGCGCTGCGCGAGCGCACCGGCGGCATGTTCGTGGTGAGCGAGACGCAGCTCAAGTACCACCGCCCGGCCCGGCTCGACGACGAACTGCTGGTCAGCGCCGAGCTGCGCCAGATCGGCCCCGCTTCCGCCGTCATCGCACAGCAGGTGTGCATGAAGGCCGACCCCGCCGCAGTGCTGTGCGAGGGCAGCATCCGCATCGGCTGGGTGGACGGCGAGCGCATGCGCCCGGCGCGCATGCCCGCCGAACTGACGGGAACCCTCGAACCCCATTTGCGCTCCCTACCTGCGGCGGCCCCGCGCAGCCCGATCCGGGCGGCGGCCGCCGCGGGTGCCTAGAGACCAGACCCAATGAACCAAGACTTCTCGATCATCACCCTCATCCTCCACGCCAGCTTCGTGGTGCAGCTGGTCATGCTGCTGCTGGTCGTGGTGTCGGTGGCCAGCTGGGCCGCGATCATCCGCAAGTACTTCGCCCTGCGCCGCATGCGCGCGCTCAACGACGAGTTCGAGCGCGACTTCTGGTCGGGCACCAGCCTGAACGAGCTGTTCGCCTCGGCCGCACAGAACGCCAAGTTCGCCGGCCCGATGGAGCGCATCTTCGCCTCCGGCATGCGCGAGTACCAGAAGCTGCGCGAGCGCCACATCCACGACGCCGACACGCTGCTCGAAGGCGCCCGCCGCGCCATGCGGGCCAGCTTCCAGCGCGAGCTGGACGCGGCCGAGTCGAACCTGTCCTTCCTGGCCACCGTCGGCTCCGTCAGCCCCTACGTGGGCCTGTTCGGCACGGTGTGGGGGATCATGCACGCCTTCACCGGCCTGGCCAGCATGACGCAGGTGACGCTGGCCACGGTGGCCCCCGGCATCGCCGAGGCGCTGGTGGCCACCGCCATCGGCCTGTTCGCCGCCATCCCGGCGGTGGTGGGCTACAACCGCTTCGCGCGCGAGATCGACAAGGTCGCCATCGCGCTGGAGACCTTCATCGAGGAGTTCTCCAACATCCTGCAGCGCAACCTCTCGGCCGGCAACCCGCAGCAGACGCGCGCCGCCAACATCGCCGCCTCCGGCCACTGAATCCAGCCAGGACACGCCCATGCCCGCCGTCGCCTCCCGCGGCCGAGGACGCCGCACCATCAACGAGATCAACATGGTCCCGTTCATCGACGTGATGCTGGTGCTGCTGATCATCTTCATGGTCACCGCGCCGCTCATCACGCCCAGCGTGATCAACCTGCCCAGCGTGGACCGCGCCAACAAGCAGCCCGACAAGCCGCTGGAGATCACCGTCGACAAGGACGAGGTCGTCCACTTCAAGAAGGACTCTGCCAGCTCCGCCGGCCTGGAGATCCCGATGAGCCAGATCGGCAAGGCCGTGAAGGACGCGCAGGGCGGCGACGACCAGCGCCCGGTGGTCATCAGCGCCGACAAGAACGTGAAGTACGAGACCGTGGTCAAGACCATGAACGAGCTCAAGCGCGCCGGCATCGAGCGCGTGGGCCTGTCCGTGCAGACCACCCCTGGCCGCTGACGACGGAGGCGACCGGTTTGCAATCGATGCGCATGTCGCTGCCCCACGAGGGCCCGGAGTTCACCCCGCCGCCGCAGCGCGGCACGGGGCGCGCGCTGCTGCTGGCGCTGATCGCCCACGCGCTGCTGATCGCTGCGCTGACCTGGGGCGTGCGCTGGAAGCGCGACGGCGACGACGACGCCATCGAGGCCGAGATCTGGTCGTCCACCACGCAGCAGGCGGCGCAGCGCACGGCCGTGGCGCCGTCTCCGCCGCCCGCCCCGGCGCCGCGGCCCGCACCGCCGCCGCCCCCTCCTCCGCCCCCGCCGCCCGAGGCCGTGAAG
Organism: Xenophilus azovorans DSM 13620; assembly: GCF_000745855.1. GTDB lineage: Bacteria > Pseudomonadota > Gammaproteobacteria > Burkholderiales > Burkholderiaceae_C > Xenophilus > Xenophilus azovorans. The sequence continues at coordinate 30,977 of NZ_KN050769.1, read as the reverse complement.
CCGCCGCCCGCCCCGCCGCCGCCGAAGGAGCCGGACATCGCCCTGGAGCGCGAGCGCAAGCTGCGCGAGGAACAGGCCCAGCGCGAACGCGAGCGCCAGCAGCAGCAGGAAAAGCGCCGCCAGGAAGCCGAGCGCAAGGCCGCCCAGGAGAAGAAGGAGGCCGAGGAGCGCAAGCGCGAGGAAGAAGCCGAGCGCCAGAAGGAAAAGGAACAGCAGCGCCTGGCCGAGCAAAAGAAGCGCGAGCAGGCCGAGAAGGCGGCCGCGGCCAAGGCCGCGGCGGACAAGAAGGCCGCTGCCGAACGCGCTGCCGCCGCCGAGAAGGCGCGCCAGGACAACATCCGGCGCATGCTCGGGCAGGCCAACGGCGCGGCCAGCGGGCAGGCCGAGGCCAACAGCGGGCCGCGCTCGGGCCAGGGCGCGGGCAGCGGCGGCGTGTCGGCCGGCTACCTGGGCCGCGTGGCGGCGCTGATCAAGCGCAACACGGTGTTCGATCCCAACTCGATCAGCGGCAACCCCGAGGCACTGATCGAGATCCAGACGGCGCCGGACGGCACCATCGTCGGCACGCCCCGGCTGGTCAAGTCCAGCGGCAACAAGGCCTGGGACGAGGCCGCGCTGCGCGCCGTGCAGCGCACCGAGGTGATGCCGCGCGACACCGACGGCCGCGTGCCCTCGCCCTTCCCGCAGATCGTGATGCGGCCGAAGAACTGAAAGGAAGCATGCCATGCAGTTGAAGCCCCTCGGCCGCTCCGGCCTGCAGGTCTCCCCCCTCGCCTTCGGCGGCAACGTGTTCGGCTGGACGGTGGACGAAGCCGCCTCCTTCCGCCTGCTCGATGCCTGGCTGGACGCCGGCTTCAACTTCATCGACACCGCCGACGTGTACTCGACCTGGGTGCCGGGCCACGTGGGCGGCGAGTCGGAGACGATCATCGGCAAGTGGCTGCGCGCCAGCGGCAAGCGCGACCGCGTGGTGCTGGCCACCAAGGTGGGCAAGCCGATGGGCGAAGGCAGGAAGGGCCTGAGCCCGCGCTACATCCGCGAGGCGGTGGAGGCCTCGCTCAAGCGCCTGCAGACCGACCGCATCGACCTGTACCAGTCGCACGACGACGACGCCGACACGCCGCTGGAAGAGACGCTGGGCGCCTTCGCCGACCTGATCCGCGCCGGCAAGGTGCGCGCCATCGGCGCATCGAACCACACGGCGCCGCGCCTGGCCGAGGCGCTGGACGTGGCCGAGCGCCTGGGCCTGCCGCGCTACGAGTCGCTGCAGCCGCTGTACAACCTGTACGACCGCGCGGTGTACGAGGAGGCGCTGGAGCCGCTGTGCGTGCAGCGCAACGTGGGCGTCATCAACTTCTATGCGCTGGCGGCGGGCTTCCTCACGGGCAAGTACCGCAGCGAGGCCGATGCCGCCAAGAGCGCGCGCGGCAAGAGCACGACGGCCAAGTACCTGAACCCGCGCGGCCTGCGCATCCTGGCGGCGCTGGACGAGGCCGCCGCGGCCCACGACGGCGCAACGCCGGCGCAGGTCGCGCTGGCCTGGCAGATCGCGCGTCCGTCGATCACCGCGCCCATCGCCAGCGTCACCTCGCTGGCGCAACTGGACGAACTGCGCCAAGCCGCCGAACTGCGGCTCGATGCCGCGACCCTCGCGCGGCTGGACGCGGCCAGCGCCGAGGCGGCGCCTACGGCGCCTCCCGCAGCAGCATGAGCGCGAACAGCTCGCTGCGGAAGTGGATGCCCAGCCGGCCGAAGGCACGGTTGCGGTAAGTCTTCACCGTCGGCAGCGCCAGCCCCAGGTCGGCGGCGATGCCTTCCTGCGTCATGCCGCGCAGCAGGCGCAGGCAGACCTCGGCCTCGCGCACCGTCAGCGCGGGGCAGCGCGCCAGCAGGCGCCCGTGCAGGTCCGCCGCATCGGCCTCGGGCGATGCGCCGCGCTGCGTCATCGCCACGTGCTTGCGCGCCAGCGCCATGAGCAGCCGGCCCGCGCTGCCGAAGTCGGCCAGGTGCGCGTCGCCCAGCGGCCGCTGGTGCTGGTGGCGGTAGAAGTTGACGGCGAACAGCGAGCCGTCGCCGGCCGGCTCGTCCTCCACCACCGAGACGCGCTCGACCACGCCGTGCGCCTCGTACACCTTGGCGCGGTGCTCGGGCGGCACCTCGCGCGCGGTGATGTGGCACACGCGCAAGCTGGGCAGGCGCTCGTCGCGCAACGTGCGGTCGGCACGGATCGGGCCCGACAGGTAGGCGTGCCAGCAGTCGCGGGTGGTGTCGGGCAGGTGCCGGCTGCCGCTGACGAAGATCGCCGGCCGCGGGCCGGTGCGGTAGACGGAGAAGGAGCCCACCGGCAGGGCCTCGCCCAGTGCATCGAGCAGGCGCGTGCCGAAGTCCGTCTCGCCCAGGGCCGGCACCACCTGCGGCATGCGCTCGGCCAGCAGCGCCGGAGCGCCGGCGGGGTCGGGAGTCCAGGTACGCATGGGAGGGAAAGAAAGCGGGGACTGGGGAAAGTCCGTCATCTTCCAGGATGACCGCCCTCGCGCGCCAGCGGACTTACGCTAGCCGCATGAACCACGACACCGATCCGCTGCGCATGCCCGCCCTCGCCCGCTTTGCCGACGTGGCCGTCGACGTCGGCGAGCCGCTGGTGCTGGGCCAGGGCGCGCAGGGCCTGCGCCGGGTGGTGCCCATCCTCGGCGGCAGCGCCGAAGGCGAAGGCTGGCGCGCGCGGGTGCTGCCGGGCGGCGCGGACTTCCAGCGCATCGCCAGCGACACCGCCTCCGAGCTGGACGCACGCTACGGCCTGGAGACCGAGGCCGGCGAGCTGATCTACGTGCGCAACCACGCCATCCGCACCGCGCCGCCCGAGGCCATGCAGCGCCTGCTGCGCGGCGAGCCGGTGGACCCGGCGCAGATCTACTTCCGCTGCAGCCCGCGCTTCGAGACGACGTCGAAGGCGCTGCACTGGATCACCGAGCGGCTGTTCATCGGCGTCGGCGTGCGCCACCCGGCCCAGGTGGTGATGCGCTTCTTCGCCGTGCAGTAGCCCCCGTTCCCTCGTTCCTCCAGGAGACATCCCATGACGACCGCCCCTGCCGCGGGCGCGCAGCGCCGCGCCCTCGTCCTCGCCGCCACGGCCTGCGCCACCTTCGCGCTGGCCAGCCCGGCCGCCGCGCAGAACGCGACTTCCTACCCCAGCCGCCCGGTGCGCATCATCGTGGGCTTCGCGGCCGGCACGGGGCCCGACATCGTGGCCCGGCTGCTGGCGCAGAAGCTCTCGGAGGGCTGGAACAACCAGGCCGTGGTCGTCGACAACAAGGCCGGCGCAAGCGGGCTGATCGCCGCCTCCGAAGCCGCCCGCGCGCAGCCCGACGGCTACACGCTGCTGCTGGCCGAGACCGGCATGCTCAGCATCGCGCCCAGCACCTACAGCAAGCTGGCCTACGACCCGGCTCGGGATTTCGTCCCGGTGTCGCAGGTCGTGACCTCGGACTTCGTGCTGGTGTCCAGCCCGCAGAAAGTGCCGGCCCGCACCTTCAAGGCCTTCGTGGACTGGACGCGCGAACGCAAGAGCCTGTTCATGGGCACCTTCGGCGCCGGCACGCTGGGGCATTTCGGCGCGTACCGGCTGGGCGACACGGTCGGCCTGCAGCCCGAGGCGGTGCACTACCGCTCCACCGGCGACGCGCTCGCCGGCATCATCGGCGGCGACGTGGCCGGTGCCTTCGCCAGCGTCGGCCTGTCGGCACCCAACGTCAAGGCCGGCAAGCTCACCGGGCTTGCCAGCACCGGCGAGCAGCGTTCTCCGATGCTGCCGGACGTGCCGACCTTCAAGGAACTGGGCTACCCGAACCTGCAGTTCAGCGCCTGGTTTGGCATCGTCGCTCCGGCCAAGACGCCACCGGAGATCGTGGCGAAGCTCAACTCCAGCATCGTGCGGGCCATGCAGTCGCCCGACGGCCAGAAGAAGATGGAGGACGCCGGCTTCCGCGCCACCGGCACCAGCACGCAGGCCTTCGCCAGCATCATCGCCAGCGACACGGCCACCTGGGGCAAAGTGGTCAAGGCGACCGGCTTCAAGGCGGACTGAGCGATGCGTGGCGCCCTCGTCGCGGCCGCCGCCGCAGCCACGCTGATGGCCGGCTGCGCTCAACCTGGAGACGCCGGCCCCGGCAGCGGGACGGCAGCAGCCCCCGTCGGCTGTGCGCAGTTGGCGGGCATTGCCGTGGCGGACACCCGCCTCACGCAGGCCGAGGCTGTGCCCGCCGGCAGCATCGCGCTCACCGGCATCCAGCCTGGCGCACCGGGCAGCACCGCCCGCGTGCCGGCGCACTGCCACGTGCAAGGCAGGATCGCCGAGCGCACGGGCATCGACGGCAAGCCCTACGCCATCGGCTTCGACCTGCGGCTGCCCGCCGAATGGAACGGCCGCTTCTTCTTCCAGGGCGGCGGCGGCACCGACGGCGTGCTGCGCGACGCGATCGGCGTGCTCACCGGCGGCGGCAACACCGGCAACGCGCTGCTGCAGGGCTACGCCGTGGTCTTCACCGACACCGGCCACCTCAACGAACCCGGCCCCAACGGCCCCTACCAGTTCGGGCTGGACCCGCAGGCACGCGCCGACAACGGCTACAACGCGATGGCGCAAACGGCCCGCGCCGCCAAGCAGCTCATCGCGGCGCACTACGGCCAGGCGCCCCGGCGCTCGTACTTCGTGGGCTGCTCCAACGGCGGGCGGCAGGCGATGATGATGACGCAGCGCTACCCCGACATGTTCGACGGCGTGATCGCCTCCGCACCGGCCTACCGCGTGCCGCTGGCCTCGGTGCAGGCGGTCTATGACACGCAGCTCTACGCCCGCGCCGCGGCCGAGCAGGCGCCGCCCGCCGCCGGGCGGCCGGTGCTGGCGAAGGCCTTCTCGCCGGCGGACATGCGACTGCTCACCCGCACGGTGCTGGCGCGCTGCGACGCGCTGGACGGCCTGAAGGACGGTATCGTCGACAACTGGCCCGCCTGCCGCTTCGATCCCGCCGAGTTGCGCTGCCGGGGCGCGAAGACCGCCGCCTGCCTGGGCCCCGCGCAGGTGGAGGCGCTGCAGAAGTCCTTCGCCGGCGCGAAGGACGCGCAGGGCCGGGTGATCTACTCGGACTGGACCTTCGACGCTGGGCTGCACTCGCGCGAATGGACGCGCTGGAAGTTCGGCGATGCGCAGCAGGGCGAGGCCAACGCGCGCAACCTCACGCTGATGACCGGCGCGCTGGCGATGTTCTTCACGACGCCGCCGACGGTCACCACCGACTTCTGGGCCTACGCCATGGGCTTCGACCCGGCGCGCGACGCGGCGAAGGTCCACGCCGCCGGCGGTCCCTTCCGCGAATCGGCGATGCAGATGGTGGCTGCCGAGTCGCCGGACGTCGACGCCTACGTGCGGCGTGGGGGCAAGCTGCTGTTCTTCCACGGCGTGAGCGATCCGGTGTTCTCGGTGAAGGACACGGTGCGCTACCTGGACCGGCTGCGCGCACGCTACGGCGAGCGCACCGACGGCATCGCCCGGCTGTTCACGGTGCCGAACATGGCGCACTGCAGCGGCGGCCCGGCCACCGACCAGTACGACGGGCTCTCCGCCCTGGTGAAGTGGGTCGAGCAGGGCGAGGCGCCCACGCGCATCGTGGCGCGCGCGCGGCCCGAGAACCCCGAGGTGGCGTGGCCCGGCCGCACCCGCCCGCTGTGCGCCTGGCCGGCCCAGCCGCGCCACGACGGTCGGGGCAGCATCGACGACGCGGCGAGCTTCCACTGCCGTTGAGGCCGCTGCCGGACGGGCGCGAAAACGTTACAGTCAAGAACCAGTTCAGCGCGGCACGGCCGCGCCGCGCCGCCCGTTCCCACCGCCTTTCAGGAGACCCTCATGCAACTGCCTGCCCGCTACGACCACGTCGGCAGCTTCCTGCGCCCGAAGTACCTGCTCGATGCCCGCGAACAGAAGGCCCGGGGCGAGATCGGCGCCGAGCAACTGCGCGAGGTGGAGGACCGGGCCATCACCGAGACCGTGAAGTTCCAGGAGGACGTGGGCCTCAAGAGCATCACCGACGGCGAGTTCCGCCGCACCTACTTCCACATCGACTTCCTGGAACAGCTCGGCGGCGTGAAGACGGACATCCCCGTCACCATCCGCAAGCCCGACGGCACGGAAGAGCTGGCACCGCCTGTCATGCGCGTCATCGACAAGGTGCGCCACGCGAAGAACATCCAGCTCGCGGACTTCGAATACCTCAAGAGCCAGGTCTCGGCCGGCCACACGCCCAAGGTGACGATCCCCTCGCCCACCATGCTGCACTTCCGCGGCGGGCGCGCCGGCATCAGCAAGGAGGCGTACCCCGAGCTGGAACCCGACTTCTACGACGACGTGGCCAAGGCCTATGGCGACGAGCTGCGCTCGCTCGCCGCCGCCGGCTGCACCTACGTGCAGATGGACGACACCAACCTCGCCTACCTGTGCGACGAGAAGATGCGCGAGGCCGCGCGCCAGCGCGGCGACGACCCCAACGAGCTGCCGCACCGCTACGCGAAGTTCATCAACAAGGTCGTGGCGCAGAAGCCGCCGGGGATGCTGCTGGCGATGCACCTGTGCCGCGGCAACTTCAAGAGCACGCACGCCGCCGCCGGCAACTACGAGCCGGTGGCCGAGGCGCTGCTCAAGGAGATGGACCTGGACGCCTACTTCATGGAGTACGACGACGCGCGCTCCGGCGACTTCAAGCCGCTGCGCTTCCTGCCCAAGGGCAAGACCGTCGTGCTGGGCCTGGTGACCACCAAGTTCGGCGACATGGAGGACAAGGGCGCGCTCAAGCGCCGCATCGACGAAGCCGCCAAGTACGCGCCGCTGGAGCAACTGGCGCTGTCGCCGCAGTGCGGCTTCTCCAGCACCGTGCACGGCAACAACATCGCGGTGGAGGCGCAGCGCGCGAAGCTGCGCCTGGTGATCGAGACGGCGCGCGAGGTTTGGGGGGACTGAAGCCCCTCAGCGCCGCCGGGCGTGGTTGGCCAGCAGCAGCAGCACGCCGGCCAGCACCACGCCCACCGCCGCCCACTCGAAGGGCGTGACCACCTCGCCGGCCAGCCCCACGCCCAGCAGCATGGCGATGACGGGATTCACGAAGGTGTAGCTGGCCGCCAGCCCGGACGGCGCCCGCGCCAGCAGCACCATGTAGGCGTTGAAGGCGACCAGCGAGCCGAACACCACCAGGTAGAGCCACGCCGCGGCCGCGTCGGCGCGCGGCGGCCAGGCCATGCGCTCGCCGCTGGCGGCGGCCAGCAGCATCAGCACCACGCCGCCGCACAGCATCTCGCTGGCGAAGCCCATCGCGCCGGGCGCCAGCGGCAGGCTGCGCTGGCTGAGCACGCTGCCCAGCGACCAGCAGGCGCAGGCGATGCAGATGGCCGCCAGCCCCGCCGGCGAGGCCTGGAAGCCGCGGCCCTGCGTCAGCAGCAGCACGCCGCCCAGGCCGACCGCGATGCCCGCCCCTTCCAGCCACCAGGGCCGCACGCCCCACAATGAATTGAGCAGCGCGATCATCAGCGGTACCACTGCGATGAAGGCCACCACCAGGCCGGAGCCGACCGACTGCTCGGCATGCCCCACGCCGCCCATGCCGCCGCCCAGCATCAGGCCGCCGACCGCCAGCGCATGCAGCCACTGCCGCCGGCTCGGCCAGGGTGCGCCGCGCCAGCGCATCCACGCGGCCAGCAGCGCGCCGGCGACGAGGAAGCGCGAGCCCATCTGCAGGAAGGGCGGGAAGCTCACCAGCGCCACCTTGATGGCGAGGTAGGTCGAGCCCCACACCAGCCAGGTGGCGGCCAGGCACAGCCACAGCAGCGGCGGCAGGCCGAAGGCCGGGGAACCCGGCGGGCGCAGGGGTGCGGCGGAGGAAGACATGCCCTGCATGGTATGAAAGCGATGGCCGTTCATCCATGCATGATTCAAGGCATCGGCGCTAGGATCGCCTTCATTTCCACGGACATGGAAGGAGCCGGCCTTGAATCCCGAACTCGACGCCTACGACACCCGCATCCTGGCCGAGCTGCAGGCCGACGCCCGCCTCTCGATGGCCGAGCTGGGCCGCCGCGTGCACCTGAGCCAGCCCGCCGTGACCGAGCGCGTGCGCAAGCTCGAATCGGCCGGCGTCATCACCGGCTACCGCGCGTCGGTGGACCTGGCGAAGCTGGGCTACGGCATCCGCGCCATCGTGCGCGTCGGCCGCGCCGAGTACGCCCGCGTCGTCAAGCTGGTACGCGAGACGCCCGAGTGCATCAACGCCTACAACGTGACCGGCGAGGACAGCTGGGTCATCGAGATCGCCGTCATCGACGTGGCGCACCTGGACGCGGTGGTCACCAAGTTCTGCCTGCTCACCGAGACGGCGACCTCGATCATCCTGAACCCGGCGCGCGAGCACCAGCCGATGCTGCCGGCGAGCAAGAGCGACGTGAAACCGCCGGTGAAGAAGGTGGTCAACGCGTAGCGGCGAGCCGGCCGAAGGCTTCGACGACCTCCGGCGGCGCCTGCACCATCTCGATCAGCACGCCCTCGCCCGAGATGGGAAATTCCTCGCTGCCCTTGGGGTGCAGGAAGCAGATGTCGAAGCCCGCCGCGCCCTTGCGGATGCCGCCGGGCGCGAAGCGCACGCCCTGTGCCGTCAGCCATTCCACAGCCTTCGGCAGGTCGTCGATCCACAGGCCGACGTGGTTGAGCGGCGTGGCGTGCACCGCCGGCTTCTTCTCCGGGTCCATCGGCTGCATCAGGTCCACCTCGACCTTGAAGGGGCCTTCGCCGATGGCGCAGATGTCCTCGTCCACGTTCTCGCGTTCGCTCTTGAAGGTGCCGGTGCGCTCCAGGCCCAGCATGTCCACCCACAGGGTGGCCAGGCGCTGCTTGTCGGGCCCGCCGATGGCGATCTGCTGGATGCCCAGCACCTTGAACGGCCGGGTCGTCGTCGTGTTCATGCGCAGCCTCCTTCGGATGCAACGGTGTCGCGGCCTTGCAGGCCCAGCTTGGCGAGCAGTTGCCGGTCGGCCTCCACGTCGGGGTTGCCGGTGACCAGCAGCTTGTCGCCGTAGAAGATGGAGTTGGCGCCGGCCAGGAAGCACAGCGCCTGCACCGCCTCGCCGAGCTGCTGGCGGCCGGCCGACAGGCGCACGCGCGCCTTCGGCATCAGGATGCGGGCCACGGCGATCACGCGCACGAAGTCCAGCGGGTCGATCGGCTCGCTGTCGGCCAGCGGCGTGCCGGGCACGCGCACCAGGCTGTTGATGGGCACCGACTCCGGGTACGGCTCCAGGTTGGCGAGCTGCGCCAGCAGGCCGGCGCGGTGCACCGGCGCCTCGCCCATGCCGACGATGCCGCCACAGCACACGCTGATGCCGGCCGCGCGCACGTGGGCCAGGGTGTCGAGCCGGTCCTGGTACGTGCGGGTGTCGACGATGTCGCCGTAGTACTCGGGCGCGGTGTCGAGGTTGTGGTTGTAGTAGTCCAGGCCGGCGTCGCGCAGTGCCTGCGCCTGGTGCGCCTCCAGCATGCCCAGCGTGGCGCAGGACTGCAGGCCCAGGCCCTTGACGGCCTGCACCAGCTCGGCCACCTTCTCGATGTCGCGGTCCTTCGGCGCGCGCCAGGCGGCGCCCATGCAGAAGCGGGTGGCGCCGGCGTCCTTGGCGGCCTGCGCGGCGCGCGTCACCTCCTCCACGCTCATCAGCTTCTGTGCCTTCACCCCCGTGTCGAACTCGGCCGACTGCGGGCAGTAGCCGCAGTTCTCGGGGCAGCCGCCGGTCTTCACAGAGAGAAGTGTCGCCAGCTCGATGTCGCCCTCGGGCCAGTGTTCGCGGTGCGCGGCCTGGGCACGGAACAGCAGCTCGTTGAAGGGCAACTCCAGCAGCGCCTGCACCGCCTCCACGGGCCAGCGCGGCGCAGCGGGCCGCGGCTGCGCCTTCGCCGGCCGGCGCAGCGCGACGGGCCGCTCGGGCGCTTCCACTGCGTCGATGCCGCCCGCCGTCATGCGAACTCCATGATCACCTGGTCCACGGCCAGCGATTCGCCCTTGGCGGCGGCGATCTTGCCGACCACGCCGTCCTGCGCGGCGAACAGCACGTTCTCCATCTTCATCGCCTCGATGACGGCCAGCTTCTCGCCGGCCTGCACCTGCTGGCCTTCCTGGACGGCCACGTCCACCAGCAGGCCCGGCATCGGCGAGAGCAGGAACTTGCTCATGTCCGGCGGCGCCTTGTAGGGCATCAGCGCCAGCAGGCGCGCGCCCAGCGGCGAGAGCACCATCGCCTCGATCTGCGTGCCGTTGTGCTGCACGCGCAGGGCCAGCGGGTTCTTGCCGGCGCCGCGCTCCACCTGGGCGGTGAAGGGCTGGCCGTTGACCCGGCCTTCCACGCGGATGCTGCCCAGGGGCGACAGGCTGTCGATGCGGTAGCTGTTCGCGCCCACCTGCACGGCGCTGGAGCCGGTCTTGCCCTGGAAATCGGTGACCGACACCGGCGTGTGCACGTGCTGCCCGTCGGCCGCCAGCGTGACGACCACGAACTGCTCGCCCACCTTCACGCCATGCCCTTCGAGCTGGCCGCTGATGCCCGAGGCGCGGGCGCGGTAGCGGCGGTGCACGTAGGCCGCCAGCGCGACCAGGAAATCCGGGTCGGCATGCGGCACGTCCTCGGCGCGGAAGCCGTGCGCGTAGTGCTCGGCGATGAAGCCGGTGTTGAACTCTCCCGAGACGAACTTCGGATGCGCCAGCAGCGCCGCCTGGAAGGGGATGTTGCTGTGGATGCCGCGGATCACGAAGCCGTTGAGCGCCTCGCGCATCAGTGCGATCGCGTGGTTGCGGTCGCGGCCGTGCACGATCAGCTTGGCGATCATCGAGTCGTAGTACATCGGGATCTCGCCGCCCTCGTACACGCCGGTGTCCACCCGCACGCCGTAGGCGTCGGCCGGCGTCGGCTCGGCGGCGGCCAGTTGCTCGGCCGGCGGCTGGAAGCGCACCAGCCGGCCCGTGCTGGGCAGGAAGTTGCGGAACGGGTCCTCGGCGTTGATGCGGCACTCGATCGCCCAGCCGTTGCGCTGCACGTCCTTCTGCGCCAGCGGCAGCTTCTCGCCGGCCGCCACGCGGATCATCAGCTCCACCAGGTCCAGCCCGGTGATGCACTCGGTCACCGGGTGCTCCACCTGCAGGCGGGTGTTCATCTCCAGGAAGTAGAAGCTCTGGTCCTTGCCGACCACGAACTCCACCGTGCCCGCGCTCTGGTACTTCACCGCCTTCGCGAGCGCCACCGCCTGCTCGCCCATCGCCTTGCGCGTGGCCTCGCTGATGAAGGGCGACGGCGCCTCCTCGATCACCTTCTGGTGGCGGCGCTGGATCGAGCACTCGCGCTCGTTCAGGTAGATCACGTTGCCGTGCGCGTCGCCCAGCACCTGGATCTCGATATGGCGCGGCTCCTCGACGAACTTCTCGATGAACACGCGGTCGTCGCCGAAGGAGTTGCGCGCCTCGTTGCGGCAGGAGGTGAAGCCTTCCAGCGCCTCCTTGTCGTTGAAGGCCACGCGCAGGCCCTTGCCGCCGCCGCCGGCGCTGGCCTTGATCATCACCGGGTAGCCGATGCCCTTGGCGATCTCCACCGCCTGCTCGGCCGTGTCGATGGCGTCGTTGTAGCCGGGGATGGTGTTGACCTTGGCCTCGCCCGCCAGCTTCTTCGAGGCGATCTTGTCGCCCATCGCGGCGATGGAGTAGTGCTTGGGGCCGATGAAGACGATGCCCTCTTCCTCGACGCGCTTGGCGAAGCCCTCGTTCTCGGAGAGGAAGCCGTAGCCGGGGTGCACCGCCTCGGCGCCCGTCTTCTTGCACGCCTCGATGATGCGGTCGGCCAGCAGGTAGCTCTCGCGCGAGGGCGCGGCGCCGATGTGCACGGCCTCGTCGGCCAGCTCGACGTGGCGGGCGTCCTTGTCGGCGTCCGAGTACACGGCCACGGTCCGGATGCCGAGCTTGCGTGCCGTCTTGATGACGCGGCACGCGATTTCGCCCCGGTTGGCGATCAGGATCTTCTTGAACACTTTTCTTGCTCCGTTCTTGTTCGACGAGCGCACGCGCCTATGCGAGCCCCAGTTGCTCGCGCATCGCCTTGTTCTTCGCTTCGGCGCGCTGGTAGGCCGGGCGCCCGTTCAACCGGTCCACGTAGTCCTTGAACACGGGCGTGGGCTCGATCTGCTTGAAGTCCATCATGAAGCGCAACGTGCCGCCGAACACCTGGTCCGCCATGGAGAAGGTGTCGCCCAGCACGAAGGACCTGCCGGCGATGGCGCTTTCGGCCGCGGCGAGCATGGAGGCGAAGTTGCCCCAGCCGGCGGCGACCTCCTTGACCGTCCACCCGCTCTGCTTCGCCATCACGGCCGGCTCGATCACGCTCGGCGCGAAGAAGGCCCAGCGCAGGTAGGTGGCGCGCAGCGGGTCGTCCAGCGCGGGGGCCAGCTTGCCCGGCTGGTAGCGGTCGGCCAGGTACAGCGCGATGGCCGCGGCCTCGGTGACGACGACGTCGCCGTCGACCAGCGTGGGCAGCTTGCCCATCGGGTTCTTCGACACGAGTTCCGGGCCCTTCTGCTCGCCCTTCATGATGTCGATCACCTTCAGGTCGTAGTCGACCCCGGCTTCTTCCAGGGCCCAGAGCGTGCCGGCCGCTCGGGAGTACGGGTGGTAGTAGAGGCTGATGGACATGGCGTGCTCCTTCTGCGGGCGTTCGCTCAGAGAGGGATGTTCCCGTGCTTGCGCCACGGGTTCTCCAGTTTCTTCTCGCGCAGCATCACCAGGCTGCGGCAGATGCGCTTGCGCGTCTCGCTCGGCAGGATCACGTCGTCGATGTAGCCGCGCGCGCCGGCGACGAAGGGATTGGCGAAGCGGGCCTTGTATTCGGCCTCGCGGGCGGCCAGCTTGTCGGGGTCGTTCTTGTCCTCGCGGAAGATGATCTCCACCGCGCCCTTGGCGCCCATCACCGCGATCTCGGCGCGCGGCCAGGCCAGGTTGACGTCGCCGCGCAGGTGCTTGGAGGCCATCACGTCGTAGGCGCCGCCATACGCCTTGCGCGTGATGACCGTCACCTTGGGCACGGTGCACTCGGCGTAGGCGTAGAGCAGCTTGGCCCCGTGCTTGATGATGCCGCCGTACTCCTGGCTGGTGCCGGGCATGAAGCCGGGCACGTCGACGAAGGTGATGACGGGGATGTTGAAGGCGTCGCAGAAGCGCACGAAGCGCGCCGCCTTGATGCTCGACTTGATGTCCAGGCAGCCGGCCAGCACCAGCGGCTGGTTGGCGACGATGCCCACGCTCTGCCCCTCCATGCGGGCGAAGCCGATGACGATGTTCTTCGCATAGTCGGGCTGCAGTTCGAAGAAGTCGCCGTCGTCCACGACCTTGAGGATCAGCTCCTTCATGTCGTAGGGCTTGTTCGGGTTGTCGGGCACCAGCGTGTCCAGCGACAGTTCGGCGCGCTCGGCCGGGTCGCCGCGGCCGTCGTTGCCCAGGCGCACCGGCGGCTTCTCGCGGTTGGACAGCGGCAGGTAGTTGAACAGGCGCCGCAGCATCATCAGCGCCTCGACGTCGTTGTCGAAGGCCAGGTCGGCCACGCCGCTCTTGGTGGTGTGGGTGGAGGCGCCGCCCAGCTCCTCGGCCGTCACGTCCTCGTGCGTCACGGTCTTCACCACCTCGGGGCCGGTGACGAACATGTAGCTGGAGTCCTTCACCATGAAGATGAAGTCGGTCATGGCCGGGGAGTACACCGCGCCGCCGGCGCAGGGGCCCATGATCAGGCTGATCTGCGGGATCACCCCCGAGGCCATTACGTTGCGCTGGAACACCTCGGCATAGCCGCCCAGCGAGGCCACGCCCTCCTGGATGCGCGCGCCGCCGGAGTCGTTCAGGCCGATGACCGGCGCGCCGACCTTCATGGCCTGGTCCATCACCTTGCAGATCTTCTCGGCGTGCGCCTCGCTGAGCGCGCCGCCGAAGACGGTGAAGTCCTGGCTGAAGACGAACACCAGCCGGCCGTTGATCATGCCGTAGCCGGTCACCACGCCGTCGCCCGGGATCTTCTGCCCCGCCATGCCGAAGTCGGTGCAGCGGTGCTCGACGAACATGTCCCATTCCTCGAAGGTGCCGTCGTCCAGCAGCAGTTCGATGCGCTCGCGCGCGGTGAGCTTGCCCTTCTTGTGTTGCGCGTCGATGCGCTTCTGGCCGCCGCCCAGGTGGGCCTGCGCGCGGCGGCGTTCGAGTTCTTCGAGGATTTCCTTCATGGTGTCCTGCCGGTTTCGTTGATGTTGCTTGTGGCTTGCCGGGAATCGGAGGGCTGCGGCGCGGCCTGGCCGGCGAGCTGGAGCAGTTGCCGCGCCGCCGCCGAAGCCGGCAGCCGGCCGGCAGCCACTTCCGCGGTGATGGCGGGCAGCCGCCCGCGCACGCCCGGGTGCTGGCGGAACTGCTGCTTCAGCCCGGCCTCGATGCGTTCCCACATCCAGGCCAGCGCCTGCTTCTCGCGCCGCGCGGCCAGCCGGCCGTTGGCCGCCTGGAGCGCGCGGAACTCGCTCACGGCGGCCCAGAAGCGGTCCACGCCGGCGCCGGTGAGCGCGCTGAGCTGGATCACCTTCGGCTGCCAGAAGCGCAGTTCGGCACCGCTGTGCGCGTCGTGCATCGCCCGCGCGTGCTCCGGGTTGCCGTGGTGGCCGAACAGGCGCAGCGCCGAGGTGATCTGCGCCTGCGCGCGGGTGGCGGCGTCCTTGTCCAGGTCGGCCTTGTTGATGGCCACCAGGTCGGCGATCTCCATCACGCCCTTCTTGATGGCCTGCAGGTCGTCGCCCGCGTTGGGCAATTGCAGCAGCACGAACATGTCGGTCATGCCGGCCACGGCCGTCTCGCTCTGGCCGACGCCCACCGTCTCGACGATCACGACGTCGTAGCCGGCGGCCTCGCACACCAGCATGGCCTCGCGCGTCTTCTCGGCCACGCCGCCCAGCGTGCCCGACGAGGGGCTGGGGCGGATGTAGGCGCTTTCATGCACGGAGAGCCGTTCCATGCGCGTCTTGTCGCCGAGGATCGAGCCGCCGGAGACGGTGGAGGACGGATCGATGGTGAGCACGGCCACGCGATGGCCCTGGTCGATCAGGTACAGCCCCAGCGCCTCGATGAAGGTGGACTTGCCCACACCCGGCACGCCGGAGATGCCCAGGCGGAAGGACTTGCCCGTGTGCGGCAGCAGCGCCGTGAGCAGTTCGTCCGCCTGCGCGCGGTGGTCGGCGCGGGTGGATTCGAGCAGGGTGATGGCCTTGGCGATGGCACGGCGCTGGGCCATGGGCGAGGCAGTGCGGAGGATGCCGTCAGTGTGGACGGCGGCGAGCGAGGTCATCGGCTCCGCGCCTCCGGCGAATGCGCCCCCAACCGTTCGGGCTGAGCCTGTCGAAGCCGGGATGCGACCGCTGTTGCTGCATCCCGCCCTTCGACAAGCTCAGGACGAACGGGTCGGGCGGAAGCGTCCGAGTGAAAATACAGGCACTGCTCAGGTCGAACGGATTGGAGGGGGGTGGCCGTGCCCTCCCACCGTTCGGGCTGAGCTTGTCGAAGCCGGAGCGCAGCCGCTGTTGCTGCATCCCGCCCTTCGACAGGCTCGGGGCGAGCGGGTTGGGGAGCGGCGTCCGCGCGGGAACGCGCCAACTGCTGAATCGCCGCCCAGTCTCCGCGAATCAGCGCCTCCTTCTTGGCCCGCGACCATCCCTTGATCCGCTGCTCGAATGCGATCGCGCCTTCGCGCGTCTCGAACTCGCCCTGCCAGAGCAGCTCGACCGGCTTGCGCGTCGCGGTGTAGCCGATCGCACCGTCGGCGTGTTGCCGCAGGCGAAGCGCCATGTCGTCGGTCTGCCCCACGTAGTAGGACGCATCCGAGCAGCGCAACAGATAGACGAAGAAGGGTTTCAAGCGACGGGACGGGAAAGGGCTTCGACAAGCTCAGCCCGAACGGTGGAGGGAATGCGCCGCATGGACGAACGACAACCTGCGATCAGGCGGCCACCGCCGCCTTGATCTGCTCCAGCACGTCCTTCGCGCTCGCCGGGATGGGCGTGCCCGGCCCGTAGATGCCCTTGACGCCGGCCTCGTAGAGGAAGTCGTAGTCCTGCCGCGGGATCACGCCGCCGACGAAGACGATGATGTCGTCGGCGCCCTGCTTCTTCAGCTCCTCGATGATGGCGGGCACCAGCGTCTTGTGGCCGGCGGCCAGGGTGCTCACGCCCACCGCGTGCACGTCGTTCTCGATCGCCTGGCGGGCGCACTCTTCCGGCGTCTGGAACAGCGGCCCCATGTCCACGTCGAAGCCCAGGTCGGCGAAGGCCGTGGCCACCACCTTGGCGCCGCGGTCGTGGCCGTCCTGGCCCAGCTTGGAGATCATCACGCGCGGCCGGCGGCCCTGCGCCTCGGCGAAGTCGCCGATCTCCTTCTTGAGTTGTTCCCAGCCCTCGGCCGAGTCGTAGGCGGCTGCGTACACACCGGTCACCTTCTGCGTGTCGGCGCGGTGGCGGCCGAAGGCCTTCTCCAGCGCGTCGGAGATCTCGCCCACCGTGGCCCGCAGGCGCACGGCCCGGATGCTCAGGTCGAGCAGGTTGCCCTGGCCGCTCTCGGCGGCCTGCGTCAGCGCGTCGAGCGCGGCCTGCACCTGGGCGGCATCGCGGCCCTCGCGCACCTTCTTCAGGCGCGCGATCTGCGACTCGCGCACCTTCATGTTGTCGATGGCGAGGATCTCGACCGGGTCCTCGTCCTTGAGCTTGTACTTGTTGACGCCGACGATCACGTCCTTGCCCGAGTCGATGCGCGCCTGCTTCTCGGCGGCCGCCGCCTCGATCTTGAGCTTGGCCCAGCCGCTGTCCACGGCCTTGGTCATGCCGCCCATCGCCTCGACCTCCTCGATGATGGCCCAGGCGGCGTCGGCCATGTCCTGGGTGAGCTTCTCCATCATGTAGCTGCCGGCCCAGGGGTCGATCACGTTGGTGATGTGCGTCTCTTCCTGGATGATGAGCTGCGTGTTGCGCGCGATGCGGGCCGAGAACTCGGTGGGCAGCGCGATGGCCTCGTCCAGCGCGTTGGTGTGCAGCGACTGCGTGCCGCCGAAGACGGCCGCCATCGCCTCGATGGTGGTGCGCACCACGTTGTTGTACGGGTCCTGCTCGGTCAGGCTCCAGCCCGAGGTCTGGCAGTGCGTGCGCAGCATCAGGCTCTTGGGGTTCTTCGCGCCGAAGCCCTTCATGATCCGGCACCACAGCAGGCGCGCGGCGCGCATCTTGGCGACTTCCAGATAGAAGTTCATGCCGATGGCCCAGAAGAAGGACAGGCGGCCGGCGAAGTCGTCGACGTCCATGCCCTTGGCGGTGGCCGTCTTGACGTACTCCTTGCCGTCGGCCAGGGTGAAGGCCAGCTCCAGCGCCTGGTTGGCGCCCGCCTCCTGCATGTGGTAGCCGCTGATCGAGATCGAGTTGAACTTCGGCATGTTCTTCGCCGTGTACTCGATGATGTCGCCGATGATCCGCATGCTCGGCTCGGGCGGGAAGATGTAGGTGTTGCGGACCATGAACTCCTTGAGGATGTCGTTCTGGATGGTTCCGCTCAGCTTGTCCTGGCTCACGCCCTGCTCTTCCGCCGCGATCACGTAGCCGGCCAGCACCGGCAGCACCGCGCCGTTCATCGTCATCGACACGCTGACCTTGTCCAGCGGGATGCCGTCGAACAGGATCTTCATGTCCTCCACCGAGTCGATCGCCACGCCGGCCTTGCCCACGTCGCCGGTCACGCGCGGGTGGTCGCTGTCGTAGCCGCGGTGCGTCGCCAGGTCGAAGGCAACGGAAACCCCCTGCCCGCCGGCGGCCAGCGCCCGGCGGTAGAAGGCGTTCGATTCCTCGGCGGTGGAGAAGCCCGCGTACTGGCGGATCGTCCACGGCCGCACCGCGTACATGGTGGCCTGCGGGCCGCGGATGTAGGGCTCGAAGCCGGGCAGCGTGTCGGTGTACTTCAGCCCCTTCAGGTCGGCCGCCGTGTACAGCGGCTTGACGGCGATGCCGTCCGGCGTCACCCAGTTCAGGGCGGCCGGGTCGCCGCCCGGCGCGGACTTGGCTGCCGCCTTGGCCCAGTCGTCGAGCGTGGCCGTCTTGAAGGAGGGTTCGGGAATGCTGCTCATCCCGCCAGTCTAACCGCTGTAATTATTAATTCAAACACCCGGTTCTGCGGTACAGTCCGCCCCATGTCCGCCGTGACCCTGACCCCGCGCGCCCTGTACGAGGAGGTGGCCGAGCAGTTGCGCCAGCGCATCTTCAGCCGCGAGCTGGAGCCCGGCAGCTGGATCGACGAGCTGAAGATCGCCGAGGAGTTCGGCATCAGCCGCACGCCCCTGCGCGAGGCGCTGAAGGTGCTGGCCGCCGAGGGCCTGGTGACGATGAAGGTGCGCCGCGGCGCCTATGTGACCGAAGTGTCCGAGCGCGACCTGGCGGACGTGTACCACCTGCTGGCGCTGCTGGAGAGCGACGCCGCCGGCGTGGCTGCCGAGCGCGCCACGCCCGAGCAGATCGCCGAGCTGAAGGCGCTGCACGCCGAGCTGGAGGCCGCCGCCCGGCCCGGCCGGGTGGACCGCGAGCACTTCTTCGCGGTCAACGAGCGCTTCCACATGCGCCTGCTGGCCATCGCCGACAACCGCTGGCGCGACCAGTTGGTGGCCGACCTGCGCAAGGTGATGAAGCTCAACCGCCACAACTCGCTGCTCAAGGCCGGGCGCATCGCCGAGTCCCTGGCCGAGCACCGGGCGCTGATGGCGGCCATCGAGGCGCGCGACCCGCAGGCCGCCGTGGCGCGGATGCAGGCGCACTTCAGGAGCGGGCTCGAAGCGGCGGCCTGAGCCCGCTGCGCCGCCGCTTGCGATACTCGAGGGCTGGATTCCGCCGCCCCTCCCCCGGGGCGCCCTCAAGACACCGTGAAAAGCATGCCCTCTTCTCTCGCCGACATCGAAGCCCAGATACGGCGCCTCAGCGACGAGCGCGAAGCCATGGAGCAGCAGCGCGAACGCCTGCGCGCCGAGGAGCTGAAGGTCCTGGCCGATGCCTATGCCCGCAAGCTGCGGGCAGCCGGCTTCACGATCAGGGAAGGCCTGGCCGCGCTGCGCCCCTACGCCGCCGTGCGCCTGGCCCGAGAACAGCCCGACGCGCCGCCTGTGGAAGCGCCAGCATCGGCGCCGTCCGCACCGCAAGGCACCGCCGCACCGCAGGACCTGCGCTCGCGCGCCGCCCAGGTGCTGGGACCGGACGCGTCGCGCTGGCTGCGGCGGCCCCACCCGCTGCTGGGCGGGCAGACGCCGCAGCAGGTCGCCGCCACGCCCCAGGGGCTGGAGAAGGTCAACGCGCTGCTGGCGGCGTACGCCCGCGGCGCCTAGGCGGCAGAACGCTCAGGCCGGGTCCGCCACCGGCGCGGCGGCATGCGCCAGCGCCATCACCTCGTGCGGCGGCCGCTCGCGCAGGCGCCGGTCGCTCCACACCTGCCGCCAGCGGCGCGCGCCCGGCAGGCCGTTGCGCAGGCCCAGCATGTGGCGCGCGATGTTCGGCCAGGGCGTGCCGTGCGCGGCGGCCTCGCGCACCATGTAGTCGCACATCCGCGCCTCCACGTCCTCGCGCGTCAGCGCCTGCGGGGCGTCGCCGAAGAAGTGTTCGTCCCACCCGGCCAGCCACCACGGGTTGTGGTACGCCTCGCGCCCGACCATCGCGCCGTCGAGCAGGCGCAGGTGTTCGTGCACCTGCGCGTCGGCGCGGATGCCGCCGTTGATCGAGAAGCGCAGCGCCGGAAAGTCGTGCTTGAGCCGGTGCACCAGCTCGTGGCGCAGCGGCGGGATCTCGCGGTTCTCCTTCGGCGAGAGGCCCTTGAGCCAGGCGTTGCGCGCATGCACGATGAAGGTCTTGCAGCCGGCTTCGCTCACCGTGCCGACGAAGTCGCGCACGAACTCGTAGCGCTCCACCTTGTCGATGCCGATGCGGTGCTTGACTGTGACCGGCACGCCGACCGCGTCGACCATCGCCTTCACGCAGTCCGCCACCAGTTGCGGCTCGGCCATCAGGCAGGCACCGAAGGCGCCGCGCTGCACGCGCTCGCTGGGGCAGCCGCAGTTGAGGTTGATCTCGTCGTAGCCCCACTGCTCGCCCAGCCTGGCGCACTTCGCCAGGTCGTCCGGCTCGCTGCCGCCCAGCTGCAGCGCCACCGGGTGCTCGGACGGATCGAAGCGCAGGTGCCTCGGCACGTCGCCGTGCAGCAGCGCGCCGGTGGTCACCATCTCGGTGTAGAGCAGCGCCCGCCGGCTGAGCAGGCGATGCAGGTAGCGGCAGTGGCGGTCGGTCCAGTCGAGCATGGGAGCGACCGACAGCCGATGATCGGGAAAGGCAGGGAGAGTTTCAGCGGAAGACATCGCAGGCGCGGGCATCGTGCGGACGCCCGGGGTCGGATTGTCCCCGAGCGCCGCGCCGCTCAGATCGGATCGCGCGAACCGCCGAGCTGGCCGTACGAGGTGCGCAGGCCCTGGTAGTCGGTCGGCCCGCTGGTCTCGGGCGGGTGGCCGGAGGCGCTGAGCCAGCCGACGATGGTCGGCAGGCGGCGGTCGAAGTGGCCCTGCAGCGCGGTCCAGTCCGGCACCTCGGGCAGCAGTTCCACCACTTCGAGCGCCTCGACCGCGATGGTGCGCAGGCTGGTGACCATGGCCAGGCCGCGGCCGTCCAGCTGCTGCAGGCTGGCTTCGCGTCCCTGGGAGAGGATTTCCTGCAGGATGCGCCGGTGGACGAGGAAGTCCGCCAGGCTCTGCTTGGCGCAGGCGTCGGCCAGTTCGCGGAACACCCAGTGCATGTTGGCGGCGAACAGCGCCGCCACGTGCTGCGCCTGCCGCTGAGTGCGGCGGGCCGCCTCGTTCTGCAGCTGCGCACCCCACAGCAGGGCCATCAGCACGCCCACTGCCTGGATCCAGGCAGCCCATTCCAGGGGGCTCTGCGGCGCCGCCAGCCAGACCACCAGGCCCAGGCCCACCACGCAGGCGACAGCGACATAGACGACGCGCTTCATGGGTGGCCTCCGGCAGCGGGCACCGGGCCTGCGGGCAGGCGGCAGGGGACGGGGTGGCTCATCGGCGGGCTCTCAGCGCGGCGGGTGGGCGGCAGAAGCCGAAGCAGCGGCCGGCTGCCCCGTGCGCGGGCCATCGCGGCCGAACAGGCGCCGCATCGCCGCCACGCCGGCGACCAGCGCATCGGAATAGCTGCGCTGCGGTTCCGCGGCCGCTTCCAGCACCGCGTAGGGCAGCACGTCGTCCACCGCGCAGTCCACCGCTTCGAGCAGCACCCAGTGGAATTCGCCCGCCTCCAGTTCCTGGACGGTGAGTGCGACATTGCGCAACGTGGACATGGGACGACTCGGGACGCTTCCTGCGAACAGCAATGGGACACCGTCATGGTAGGTCAAAGGACTTCATCGTCCGCGGTCACAATTTCACGTTTCGCTACATTTGTGACTTGATTTTGCGCCGAAACGTGGCCGGTGCATGCCCTCGCGGGGACTTTTGCCCTGGCGCAGGCCCTGAAAGCACGCCGATTCAGGCCGCCGCGATGGCGCGCCGCAGCACGTCGCGGGCCATCGCCTGCGCCAGTTCCTGCTCGCCGAGGAAAACGGTGGCCGCCTCCTCCTGCGCCAGCAGGCGCGCCTCGGCCTCGTTGTGGCTGCGGATGACGATCTCGACGGCCGGGTTGAGCGTGCGCGCCGTGGCGATCATCTGGCGCACGTTGAGGGCGTCGGGCGTGGCCACCACCAGCACGCGCGCCCGCGCGATGTGGGCCTGGATCAGCACCGCGGGCTCCGCCGCGTCGCCCCAGACGGCGGCCAGCCCGTCCTCGCGCATGCGCTCCACCAGTTCGCGGTTCTGGTCGGCCACGACGAAGGGCACGTCGCGCGAGCGCAGTTCCGCCGCGATGCGCCGGCCCACCCGCCCGTAGCCCACCAGCACCACCTGGCGCGAGAGGAAGCGCGCCTCGGTCTCCTGCGGCAACTCGGCCAGCGGGTCGTCGCGCGCCTCCAGCCGCCGCGCCAGCGCGGAATGCACGCGCAGCCAGCGCAGCACCGGCCCGATCGCGCCGAAGCACAGCGGGTTGGCGGCGATGGAGATCAGCGCGCCGGCCAGCACCAGGCTCTGCGCCTGCACCGGCAGCAGTTCGTGGCGGGCGCCGAGCGCGACCAGGATGAAGGAGAACTCGCCGATCTGCGCCAGGCTGGCGCTCACCGTGAGCGCGGTGGCCAGCGGGTAGCGGAAGGCGAGCACCAGCGCGCAGGCGGCAAAGGACTTGCCGAACACGATGACCAGCACCACCGCCAGCACCTGCAGCGGCTGCTCGACCAGCACGCTCGGGTCGAACAGCATGCCCACCGACACGAAGAACAGCACCGCGAAGGCGTCGCGCAGCGGCAGCGATTCCTGCGCCGCCCGGTGGCTGAACTCCGATTCGCGCATCACCATGCCGGCGAAGAAGGCCCCCAGCGCGAAGGACACGCCGAACAGCGAGGCCGAGGCGAAGGCGATGCTCACCGCCGCCGCCACCACGCACAGGGTGAACAGCTCGCGCGAGCCGGTGCGCGTGACCTGCCACAAGAGCCAGGGGAAGACGCGCCGCCCCACCACCAGCATCAGCGCGACGAAGCCGCCCACCTGCAGCAGCGTGACGCCCAGCGTGCGCCAGACGGAGGCGGCGGCCTCGGCCTCCGCGCCGTCGCCGGCATCGGCCCGGCCGCCCAGCGCGCCGGCCAGCGGCGGCAGCAGCACCAGCACCAGCACCATCGCCAGGTCTTCCACCACCAGCCAGCCCACGGCGATGCGGCCGGTGTGGCTTTCGAGCAGGCCGAGGTTCTCCAGCGCCCGCAGCAGCACCACCGTGCTGGCCACCGACAGCGCCAGGCCGAACACCAGTGCCGCGCCGATCGGCCAGCCCCACGAGAGCGACATGGCCGCGCCCATCAGCGTGGCGGCGACGATCTGCACCAGCGCCCCCGGCAGCGCGATGCGCCGCACGGCGAGCAGGTCGTCCAGCGAGAAGTGCAGGCCGACGCCGAACATCAGCAGCATCACGCCGATCTCGGCCAGTTGCGCGGCGATGGCCGCGTCGGCGACGAAGCCCGGGGTGAAGGGCCCGATGATGACCCCGGCCAGCAGGTAGCCCACCAGCGCCGGGATGCGCAGCCGCGCCGCGGCGAAGCCGAGGATCAGCGCCAGGCCGAGGGCGGCGGCGATGGTGTTGATCAGGGAGACGCCGTGATGCATGGAGCCATTTTGCAGGCGTGTCGCGCCATGGCGCAGAAAAAAACGAAGGCCCGCGCGGGGCGGGCCTTCAGGCGGGGCGCGGCGTGCGGCTCAATGCATGTGCAGGCCGCCGTTGACGGAGAAGTCGGCGCCGGTGGAGTAGCTGCCCTCGTCGGACGCCAGCCACGAGATGATCGAGGCGATCTCGCTGGGCTCGCCCAGCCGCTTGACCGGGATGGTGGCGACGATCTTGTCCAGCACCTCCTGGCGGATCGCCTTGACCATGTCGGTGCCGATGTAGCCCGGGCTCACGGTGTTGACCGTCACGCCCTTGTTGGCCAGCTCCTGCGCCAGCGCCATGGTGAAGCCGTGCATGCCGGCCTTGGCCGCCGAGTAGTTGGTCTGGCCGGCCTGGCCCTTGGCGCCGTTGACCGAGCTGATGTTGACGATGCGGCCCCAGCCCTTCTCGACCATGTCGCCCACCACCTGCTTGGTGACGTTGAACATGCTGTTGAGGTTGGTCTCGATGACGGCATTCCAGTCGTCGGGCGTCATCTTCACGAACATGCGGTCGCGGGTGATGCCGGCGTTGTTGACCAGCACGTCGATGCTGCCGTGCTCGGCCTTGGCCTTGGAGAAGGCCTCGACGGTAGAGTCCCAGTTGCCGACGTTGCCGACCGAGGCATGGAAAGTGAAGCCCTGTTCCTTCTGCTCGGCCAGCCATTTGGCGTAGTCACGGGTGGGGCCGCAGCCCGCGATCACCGTGAACCCGTCCTTGTGGAGGCGCTGGCAGATGGCAGTCCCGATGCCCCCCATGCCGCCGGTGACGTATGCGACTTTCTTGCTCATGTCCATTTCCTTCAAAACTGCCGGCCCGTGCGGCCGGTCTCGACCACTGTAGCGATGTTTGCTGAAGCCTCCGGCTCAGGAAAACACCAACAGCACCCCGGGGCTTGCAGCCGCCGGCGCCGCGATGGTGCACCGGCGCCGCGCGGCCATGCGTCACCGATTGTTCATCGGGTCGACACGGGGCGGGTTCCCCCTCGGACGAACTGTCATATCGGACTTTTAGACTCGTCCGGATGTCTGCCATCGAGCTGATCGACGTCGCCAAGTCCTGGGGTGACAGCACCGCACTGCACGCCGTCAACCTGCGCATCGAACCCGGCAGCTTCTGCGTCCTGCTCGGCCCCTCGGGCTGCGGCAAGTCGACCACGCTGCGCATCATCGCCGGGCTGGACAACGCCAGCGCCGGCCAGGTGCGCATCGGCGGCCGCGAGGTGGGCGCGCTGCCGCCGGCGCAGCGCGGCATCGCGATGGTGTTCCAGAACTACGCGCTCTTCCCGCACCTCTCGGTGGCGGACAACATCACCTTCGGCCTGGCGGTGCGCAAGGTGCCGCCCGCCGAGCGCGCCCGCCGCCTGGCGCACGCCGCCGAGCTGCTCGGCCTGGACGCACTCCTGGCGCGCCGGCCCGGCCAGCTCTCGGGCGGCCAGCAGCAGCGGGTGGCGCTGGGCCGTGCGCTGGTGGCGCAGGCGCAGGTCTGTCTCATGGATGAACCACTGTCCAACCTGGACGCGCAGCTGCGCCAGGACATGCGCCGCGAACTGCGCGAGCTGCAGCGCCAGCTCGGCCTGACGGTGGTGTACGTCACGCACGACCAGGCCGAGGCGATGAGCATGGCCGACCAGGTGGTGCTGCTGAACAAGGGCCGCGTCGAGCAGGCCGGCTCGCCGCGCGAGCTGTACGCGCGCCCGGCCACCACCTTCGCCGCGCGCTTCGTCGGCACGCCGCCGATGAACCTGGTGGCGCTGGCGCGCGGGCGCATCGCCGGCAGCGACGTCGACACCGGCCTGGCCGGCGCCACGCTGGGCGTGCGGCCGGAAGCCATCGCGCTCGCCGCGGCCGAGGGCATTCCCGCCACCGTGCAGAGCACCGAGTACCTGGGCGCCGACCTGGTGCTGCGCTGCGCGGTCGGCAGCCAGTCGCTGCTGGTGCGCACCGACGGCCGCCGCACCGCGCAGGCCGGCGACGCCGTGCACCTCGACTGGTCCTACGACGACGCGCACGCCTTCGACGCCGAGGGCCGCCGCATTCCATCCCCCTGAAACCGGAGAAGACTCCCCATGCGACAACGCACCTTCCTCAAGACCCTGGCGATCCCCTTCGTCGCCGGCACCACCCTGCTCGGCGCCCTGGCGCCGGCCCTGGCCCAGGCGCCGACCGAGGTCCAGTTCTACTACCCGGTGGCCGTGGGCGGCCCCATCGCCAAGATCATCGACGGCTTCGCCGAGGGCTTCATGAAGGAGCACCCCGGCATCAAGGTCACGCCGATCTACGCCGGCACCTACCAGGAGACCATCGTCAAGGCGCTGACGGCGCACAAGTCGGGCACGCCGCCGGTCACCTCGGTGCTGCTGTCGACCGACATGTTCACGCTGATCGACGAGGACGCGATCGTGCCCTTCGACAACTTCGCGAAGACGGCCGAGGACAAGGCGTGGATGGGCAGCTTCTATCCCGCCTTCATGATGAACAGCCGCACCGGCGGCAAGACCTGGGGCATCCCCTTCCAGCGCTCCACCGTGGTGATGTACTGGAACAAGGAGCTGTTCAAGGAGGCCGGCCTCGACCCGAACAAGCCGCCCGCCAACTGGGCCGAGCTGAAGGACATGGCGGCGAAGCTGACGAAGAAGGACGCCGGCGGCAAGACGACGCAGTACGGCGTGCAGATCCCGTCGAGCGGCTTCCCCTACTGGCTGTTCCAGACGCTCACCACGCCCAACGACGCCATCCTGGCCAACGAGACCGGCACCAAGGTGAAGTTCGACGACCCGAAGGTGGTCGAGGCGCTGCAGTTCTGGGTCGACCTGGGCAAGGCCGGCGTGCACCCCACCGGCGTGGTCGAGTGGGGCACCACGCCCAAGGACTTCTTCGAGAAGAAGGCCGCCATCATCTACACCACCACCGGCAACCTGACCAACATCAAGGCCAACGCGAAGTTCGACTTCGGCGTCGGCATGATCCCGGGCAACAAGCGCAAGGGCTCGCCCACCGGCGGCGGCAACTTCTACATCTTCAAGAAGAGCACGCCGGCGCAGCAGGAGGCGGCGTACAAGTTCGTCAAGTGGATCACCCAGCCCGAGCGCGCCGCGCAGTGGAGCATCGACACCGGCTACGTCGCCGTCTCGGCCGCCGCCTACGACACGCCGGCGCTGAAGAAGTACGGCGCCGAGTTCCCGCCCGCGCTGGTGGCGCGCGACCAGTTGCCGGTCTCGGTGGCCGAGTTCTCCACGCACGACAACCAGCGCGTGACCAAGGCACTGAACGACGGCCTGCAGGCCGCGCTGACCGGCGCCAAGACGCCCAAACAGGCGATGCAGGACGCGCAAAAAGAAGCCGACCGCATCCTGCGCGGCTATAAATAAGTGACCACCCCCAGTCTTCGCGGACTTCGTTCCGCTCCGCCAACCCCCTGCAAGGGGGCACACCCTACGGCCTGGCAAAGCCAGTTCCGTGGGTGTTCCCGCATGGCCTGCTCCGCGGCCTTCTGACCAGGATGCGCAACGCCTCATCGATCCGCGCCGTCCACGCCTGGCTGATGGTGCTGCCGGCGATGGCGGTGCTGGTGGGCTTCACCCACTGGCCGGCCGTCGCCACGCTGGTCGACAGCTTCTTCTCCACACCCAAGGGCGGACGCGAGGCGGTGTGGGTGGGCGTCGAGAACTACCAGGTGATGGCCGAGGACCCGGTGTTCTGGAAGGCGGTGCGCAACAACCTGCTGTTCGCCGCCGCCACCATCCCCTGCTCCATCGGCCTGGCGCTGGCGATGGCGCTGTGGGTGAACGAGCGCATCGCCGGCCGCGCCTTCCTGCGCATGGCCTACTTCACGCCCACCGTGCTGCCGATGATCGCGGTGGCGAACATCTGGCTGTTCTTCTACACGCCGCAGTACGGCCTGCTGGAACAGCTCACCGGCGCGCTCGGCCTGCCCTCGCACAACTGGCTGGGCAGCCCCTCCACCGCGCTGGGCGCCGTCACCGTGGTGGCGATCTGGAAGGAAGCCGGCTTCTTCATGATCTTCTACCTGGCCGCGCTGCAGACGCTCAACCCCAGCCTGCGCGAGGCGGCGGCCATCGAGGGCGCCTCGCGCTGGTACTTCTTCCGGCGCGTGCAGTGGCCGCTTTTGATGCCCACCACGCTGTTCGTGCTGGTCAACGCCTTCATCAATGCCTTCCGCATGGTCGACCACCTGTTCGTGCTCACCCGCGGCGGGCCCGACAACGCCACCATCCTGCTGCTCTACCACCTGTATGAGGTGGGCTTCAGCTTCTGGGACACCGCCTACGCCGCCGCGCTCACCGTGGTGCTGATCGTGGTGCTGGTGGGCATCGCGCTCTTCCAGTTCTTCGCGCTGGACCGCCGGGTGCACTACCGATGAGCGCAGCGCCGGGCCGCCCCAAGCAAGCGAACGCCCCCTCGGGGGACAGCGAGGACACGCAGTGCCGAGCGTGGGGGCCGACATGAGCCCCCGCCCGGCCGTTCCGAAGGAGGCTCGCACCGCAGTGCGAAGCACGGAGGTTATCCAATGAGCGCCGCCGTCCCTTCGGAACGGCTCGCGTGGAACGAGCCCACCCGGCTGGACACGCTGGCCGCCTGGCTGCTGGCGCTGCTGTGGATCCTGCCGCTGCTGTACGCCGTGTGGACGGCCTTCCATCCGGCCGAATACTCCACCCGCTTCGCCCTCTTCGCGCCGCTCACGCTCGAGAACTTCGGCCGCGCCTGGGAGGCCGCGCCCTTCGCGCGCTACTTCCTCAACACCACGCTGCTGGTGCTGATGATCCTGGCGGCGCAACTGGTGCTGTCCACCCTGGCCGCCTATGCCTTCGCGCGCGCCAGCTTCCGCGGTCGCGACCTGCTGTTCTCGCTGGTGCTGATGCAGCTCGTCGTGATGCCCGACATGCTGATCGTCGAGAACTACCGCACCATGGTGCGCCTGGGCCTGGTGGACACGCTGCTCGCCATCGGCCTGCCCTACTTCGGCTCGGCGCTGGCGATCTTCCTTTTGCGTCAGACCTTCATGGGCATCCCGAAGGAACTGGACGAGGCCGCGCGGGTGGAAGGCGCCGGGCCGCTGCAGACGCTGTGGCGGGTGTACGTGCCGCTGGCGCGGCCGGTCTACACCGCCTTCGGGCTGGTGTCAGTGAGCTACCACTGGAACAACTTCCTCTGGCCGCTGGTGGTCACCAACAGCCCGCAGGCGCGCACGCTCACCGTCGGGCTGCAGGTGTTCTCGTCGGTGGACCAGGGCGTGGACTGGTCGGTCATCACCGCCGCCACGCTGATGACGGCGGCGCCGTTGCTCGTCGCCTTTCTGCTGTTCCAGCGGCAGTTCGTGCAGAGCTTCATGCGCGCGGGGATCAAGTAAGACCTGTCACCTACAGACGGGTCGGCCGCGGCGCTTCTGCCGTTACGGCGTTACGTAACGCCCCCACGTAACACGGCGGCCGCGCGCGCCTGCGGCGCCTGCACCGGCGCTGCGCCTGTTTCAGAAAATCCTTTGCCGGCAGCAACTTAGCCGCCGCGATGCGCCTGTGCCCGGCGTATCCGCGAACAGGCATGCATGTTGCCCCGTGAGTGGCGTTGCTTTTCTTGTCCAACGAGGCCGCCATGACCGAACCTTCTTCCTCGACCGTCGCCACCGCAGCATCCGCGGTGCAGGCGACGCCGCTCGCCCCCGTGCAGATTGCGCAAGCCACGACCGCCGCGACGCCCCTGGCGCCCGCCGCCGCGCACGGCAGCGTGGGCACCCTTTCCAACGCCACGCCGGGCGTGGCGATCGTACGCGACGGCGTGCGCATGCCGGTCGAAGGCACGCAGCAGCTGATGTCGGGCGACCGGGTCCTGGTGCCCGAGGGCGGCCAGGCGGCCGTGAGCTTCCCTGGCTCGGCTTCCAACAAGGCGCCGCTGAACGGCACGCTGACGGGCGGCACGGACGCCACCATCTCGACCACCACGCTGCCCGGCGGGCTGGAGCAGGTCGACGTCGACCTGGCCACGGGCGACCTCGTCGTGACGCCGGAAGGCGGCGACGCGGAAGCGGCCGCGCTGGCCGTCAAGAAGAAGCTGGCGGCCGGCGGCGGCTTCGGCCTCGGCGACTTCGCGCTGGGCGCCCTGGGCGGTGCCGTGCTGGCCTCCGCGCTCGACAGCGGCGGCGACGACGGCGGGACCATGCCCATGTTCATTCCCGTTCCGAACGATGAAGGGGATGGTGACGCGGATGCTGATGCCGATGCCGATGCCGATGCCGATGCCGACGCTGATGCCGATGCCGATGCCGATGCCGATGCCGATGCCGA
>NZ_KN050769.1:0-1143 GCF_000745855.1 Xenophilus azovorans DSM 13620 | reverse complement strand
GATGCCGACGCCGACGCCGACGCAGACGCCCTGCTCGATCCCGCGGACAGCCTCGCCGGCACCGCGACCGACGCCCTGGGCGACACGCTGGGCCTGGGCGACACCCTGGCGCCGGTCGACCAGGTGGTCGACGGCCTGACCGACACGCTCAACAACGCGCTGGCGCCGCTGGTCGGCAGCGAATTCCAGCGCGACGACCCGAACGCGCTGGACCCGGTCGACAACTTCGTGGGCAGCATCGCCTCCCCGCTGGGCAGCAGCCTCGGCCCGACGGTCGACGGCCTGCTGGGCCAGGGCACCACCGCGTCCCTGGTCGGCTCGCTCGACAAGCAGGTGGACTACCTCACGGATGCGGTCGCCAACCTCGGCAACAACCTGCTGGGCGACAGCACGCCGCTCGGCAACGTCCTGGAGGGCCTCGGCCTGGAAGGCCTGAACGGCCTGACCGAAGGCGTGCTCGGCACCGACAGCCCGGTGGCCGCGCTGCTGGAAGGCGTGCTGGGTGAAGACGGCGCACTCGGCGGCCTGCTGGCCGAGGACGGCCTGGTGGGCGGCCTCGTCGGCCCCGACGGCCTGGTCGGCAGCCTGCTTGCCGAGGACGGCGTCGTCGGCAGCCTGCTGGGCGACGACGGCCCGGTGGGCGGCCTGGCCGACACCCTCGTCGGTGACGAGGGCGTGGTCAGCGGCCTGCTGGGCGGCCTGCTCGGCAGCGGCGGCGATGGCGGCGGCGGCGACGCGCTGCTGGACCCCGCGAGCCAGTTGGTGGCAGGGGCGCTCGGCGAGGTCGGCGACCTGCCGCTGGTGGGCGACCTGGGGCTGGGCGAAGTCCTCGCGCCGCTGGGCGGCGCCGTCGACGGCCTGACCGACACCGTCAGCAACGTGCTCGCGCCGGTGCTGGGCAGCGGCTTCGATCCGGACACGCCGAACGGCCTCGACGGCGTGGACAACCTGGCCTCCGGCGTGCTCGACGCCGCGGGCGGGCTGGTTGCCCCGCTGGCCGACCAACTGCTCGGCGAGGGCGCCACGGATGCGGTGCTCGGCCTGGTCGGTACGCAGGTGGACTACCTCACCGACGGCGTCAGCCACCTGGTCGACGGCGTCCTGGGCGGCGACCTGCTAGGTAGCGTGCTGGGCGAGGACGGC
>NZ_JQKD01000027.1 GCF_000745855.1 Xenophilus azovorans DSM 13620 | reverse complement strand
TGCACGAGGACGCCCCCAGGAGCGTGCTGGTGTCCGGCGGCATCGGCGTGACGCCCATCTACTGCATGCTGCAGCGCCTGGCGGCGCTGGGCCGGCCGGTGGAAGTGGTGTACTGCGCGCGCACCCGCAAGGAGGCCGCCTTCATCGAGGGCATCGAGGCGCTGGCGGACAAGACGGCGTCCATCACCTGGCACTTCGACGACGAGCAGGGCGCACCGCCCGACCTGGCGAAGCTGTTGGCCGGGCGCGGCGCCGACAGCCACTACTACTGCTGCGGCCCCACGCCGATGCTCGACGCCTTCGAGAAGACCTGCGAGCAGCTGGGCTACGCCAACGCGCACATCGAGCGCTTCGCGGCGGTGGTGGTGGCGTCGGCCAGCGAGGCGCACGGCTTCGAGGTGGTGTGCGAGCAAAGCGGGCAGACGGTGGAGGTGCCCGCGGGCAAGTCGATCCTGGACGCGCTGATCGACGCCGGGCTGAACCCGGACCACAGCTGCAAGGAAGGCGTGTGCGGCGCCTGCGAGACGGCGGTGCTGGGCTTCGACGGCGAACTGGACCACCAGGACGGCATCCTGACCAAGCTCGAGCGCCAGTCGGGCAAGACGATGATGATCTGCGTGTCGCGCTGCACCGGCAGGAAGCTGGTGCTCGACATCTAGCACCCGGCACGCCCCCCCAAAAAACCCATCAGACCTTGTCCCGCCGCGTCGGGACAAGACAGGCAGCGCATTGCTTTTTCTTTTTCAAGAGAAGACCACATGAAGAAAAAATCCACCCCCTCCCTCGTGGCGGCTGCCGCCCTGGCAGCTGCGGCGGCTGGTGCCCATGCCCAGTCGTCCGTCACGATCTTCGGCACCGTCGACATCGGCGTGGCCCACGTGACGGGCGAGGGCACGTCGCGCACCGGCCTGTCCAACAGCGGCGCCAACATCAGCCGCTTCGGCTTCCGCGGCGTGGAAGACCTGGGCGGCGGCCTGAAGGCGGGCTTCTGGCTGGAGGCGGGCTTCTCGCCCGACACCGGCGACGTGAACGCCGGCTTCAACCGCCGCGCCACCGTCAGCCTGATGGGCCGCTGGGGCGAGCTGCGCCTGGGCCGCGACGACTCGGCCACCTTCCTGAACACGCTGCTGTTCGATCCCTTCCTGACCAACGGCGTGGGCGGCACCAACACCTTCGTGATGAACGGTGTGCCCACCATCCAGATCAGCAACGCCATCAGCTACTTCACGCCGCCCGGCCTGGGCGGCTTCTACGGGCAGGTGCAGCACGCCTTCAGCGAGCGGCTGAACACCGACCCGACCGTGGGCGGCGAGTACAACGGCGCGCGCTTCGGCTATCGCAACGGCGGGCTGCACGCCTCGGTGTCGGCGGCCAAGCTGCAGGGCCTCACGCAGGCGCAGGACCAGCGCTTCCGCAACGTCGGCCTGAGCTACGACTTCGGCGTCGTCCAGCCCATGCTGCTGTGGGCCAGCCACAAGCGCGGCGACGTGGAGGTGCGCGGCCTGCAACTGGGCGTGAAGGTGCCGGTGGGCGCGGGCGAGATCCGCGCCTCCATCGGCCGCTACGACACGCGCGGCAGCGACGCCGACTGGCGCAAATTCTCCGTCGGCTACGGCCACAACCTCTCCAAGCGCACCCAGCTCTACGCCTCCTACGCGCGCCTGAACAACTCGCGCGGCTCGCAGCGCGCCATCGGCGTGCTGGGCGTGGCGGCGCCGGCCAACGTGCCGGGCGGCCACTCCAACGGCTACGAGGTGGGCATGCGCCACTTCTTCTGATCCATCCTTTCGCATCCAGGGGGGCCACACCATGAAGGACTCGCGCTCGCTGCGCTGGTGGGGCGTGATCACGCTGTTCGTGATCGTCGCCATCTCCTACGTGGACCGCATCAACATCTCGGTCCTGATCACCGACCGCGACTTCCTGTCGCACATCGGCCTGACACCCGACGACCGCACGCGCCAGGGCCTCCTGGCCACCGCGTTCATGGTGGGCTACGGTGTGTCGTCCTTCGTGCTCACGCCCTTCGCGGCGGCGCTGTTCGGCGTGCGGCGCAGCCTGGTCGCGGGGCTGGTGCTGTGGGGCGTGGTCACCTTCCTGTCGCCCACGATGAACAGCTACGGGCTGCTGCTGGCCTCGCGCATCCTGCTGGGCGTCTCGGAAGGCCCGCTGTTCTCGCTGGCCGGCAGCTACATCAAGGCGCACTTCGAGAGCCGCGAGAACGGCAAGCCGAACTCGCTGGTGAACATGGGCACCGGGCTGGGCCTGGCGGTGGGCTACCCCTTCGTCGGCTACCTGGTGGCCGGGCACGACTGGCAGACCTCCTTCCACGTGCTGGGGCTGGTCAACATCGCGCTGGGCATCCCGCTGGTGCTGGCCTTCATCCGCATGCCGAAGGTGGAGACGGGCTTGCCCGCGCCGAAGTCGCTCGGCGACGCCTTCGGGCAGGTCGGCCAGATCGTGCGCGGCGCCATGCACACCCGCTACCTGGTGCTGGTGACGGTGCTCACCGCGGCCTTCCTCTCGTACCTGTGGGGCAGCAGCAACTGGCTGCCGGCGTACCTGAAGGAGTCGCGCGGCTTCTCGCTGCGCGAGATGGGCTGGCTGGCCTCGCTGCCGCAGTACGCCAGCGTGGCGGCGGTGTTCGTCGGCGGCATGATCATCGACCGCATCGAGCGTCGCCAGGTGCCCCTGATCTTCGTCGGCGGCAGCCTCGGGGTGGCGGTGGCGGTGTGGATGGCCATCCACGTGCAGGACCGCTACGCGGCGGCCTACTGCCTGATCGCCGCCAACTTCTGCTGGGGTCTGATGAGCCCGGCCATCCCCAGCACCGTGCAGCACTGCGCGCGGCCGGAGCACGTGGCCAGCGCCTACGGCGTGGTCAACGGCGCGGGCAGCCTGGTGGCCGGCTTCATGCCGGCCATCATGGGCGCGGTGATCGGCTGGACCTCGCGCTCGGCCGGCGGCGGCTTCATGGCCGGCTTCGGCATGCTGGTCGGCACCCAGGCGGTGGTGATGCTGTGCGGCCTGGTGCTGTGGCTGCGCGAGCGCGGCGCGAGCCACCACGACGTGGCGCCCCGCGCGGCCTGAGTTCCTTTCTTCCTCTCTTCCTTTCGCTTCCCTTTCCAAATCACCACGCATGGGCGCACGCCCGCAAGGAGTTGTCATGAAGAACACCCTCACACGACGCGCGGCGGCCCTGGGCCTGGCGCTGGGCGCCGGCCTGTGCTGCATGGCCGCGCAGGCCCAGGCCTGGCCGGCCAAGAGCATCACCTTCATCGTGGCCTATCCGGCCGGCGGCGACACCGACGTGATGGCCCGCGTGTACGGCGAGAAGCTGTCCACCCTGCTCAAGCAGCCGGTGGTGGTGGACAACCGGCCCGGCGCCAGCGGCACGCTGGGCGCGGGCCTCGTCGCCAAGGCGCCGGCCGACGGCTACACGCTGCTGTTCGCGCCCAGCACCTTCGCCATCGCGCCGCTGGTGCTCAAGGGCGGCGTGCCGATGGACGTGGTCAAGGACTTCACGCCGGTGGTGCAGGTGGGCGGCTCGCCGCTGCTGCTGCTGGCCAGCCCCCAGTCGGGCATCAAGGACGTGAAGACGCTGGTGAGCCGGGCCAAGGGCGGCCAGTCGATCTCCTACGGCAGCCCGGGCTCCGGCTCGCCCATGCACATCGTGGCCGAGATGTTCAACAGCGCGGCCGGCATCAAGCTGCAGCACGTGCCGTACAAGGGCACGGCGCCTTCGCTGGCCGATGCGCTGGGTGGCCACATCCCCACCGTGTACTCCACGCCGGGGGCGGTGGCGCCCTACCTGGCGGAGCGCAAGCTGGTGCCGCTGGCGGTGACGGGGCAGGGCCGCTCCTTCATGCTGCCCGACGTGCCCTCGCTGATCGAGCTGGGCTACAAGGACGTGGACGTGACCGCCTGGTGGGGCTTCTTCGGCCCCAAGGGCCTGCCGCCCGAGGTGGTGAAGACGCTCAACACCGCGATGGCCGACGTCATGAAGATGCCCGACGTGAAGGCCAAGCTCGCCTCGATGGGCGTGGCGCCGGACCTGGCCGACGGCGCCGCGCTGGGCCGCACCGTGGCGGCCGACTACGCGCGCTTCGGGCGCGTGGTGAAGGAGTTCGGCATCCAGGCGGATTGACGGCGCGGCCTCATACAGGAATGCGTTCAACGATATCAACCGTTCACGCTGAGCTTGGCCTGTCCTGAGCTTGTCGAAGGGTCGAAGCGCCGCGCGAGGCTTCGACAAGCTCAGCCCGAACGGTCCTTGTCGATTGAACGCAAATCCGTATCAGGCGCTGGCAGCGGGCGCGACGCTGGCGCCCTGCACGCGGTGCCGCGCCAGCGCCTCGGCCACGAAGCCGCTGCGCTTGGCTTCTTCCACGAAGGCCGCCAGCGCGGCGGCCGCCTCGGCGCCGCGGCCTTCGGGCAGGCCCATCGCCTGCTGGATCACCATGAAGCGGCCGGGCAGCATGCGCAGCGCGGCATCGCCCTGCGCCCAGCCCTCCAGCAACTGGCGGATGCCGGCAGCCACCTCGACCTGCCCTGCCTTCAGTGCGGCGCGCACGGCCTCGGCGTCGGCCACGCGCTCGATGTACGCGGCCTTCAGTTCGCGGGTGAGGAAGAGGTCGTAGGCGCTGCCCTGGCCGACGGCCACGCGCGTGCCGGCGCGGTCGACTTCCGCGTTGTCGGCCAGCGCCGAGCCGGCCGGCACCAGGTAGCTGCCCTCGATCAGCACGTAGGGCGCGGTGAAGCGCAGGCCCTGGCTGCGTGCCGGATCGACGGCGAAGAAGCCGATGTCGGCCTGTTCGCCGCGCACCGCCTCGACCGACTGGGCGGCCTTCTCGAACACGACCGGTTCGGCCTCCACGCCCAGCGCCCGGGCCAGGGCGTGCGCCAGGTCCACCGACACGCCGGCCGGCTGCCCCTGCGCGTCGCGGTGCGCCAGGATGGGGTTGCCCAGGTTGATGGAGGCGCGCAGGCGGCCGGTGGGCGCGAAGGCGGGGCGGAGGGCGGCGTCGAGGGCTTGCATGCCGGCGAGTTTAGGGGCGGCGGAAAAAGAAAAAGCCGTCGCAGGCGACGGCTTTTCCATGCCCGGGGGCTGTTGCGGCGTCAGGCGCTCACGCTCGCCAGCGCGTCGTTGAAGGTCTTGCTCGGCCGCATCACGGCCTCGGTCTTCTTCTCGTCCGTCTTGTAGTAGCCGCCGATGTCGGCCGGCTTGCCCTGCACGGCCTCCAGCTCGCCGACGATCTTCTTCTCGTTGGCGGCCAGCGACTCGGCCAGCGGCTTGAAGCGGGCGGCGAGTTCCTTGTCTTCGGTCTGCTCGGCCAGGGCCTGGGCCCAGTACAGCGCCAGGTAGAAGTGGCTGCCGCGGTTGTCGAGCTGCCCGGTCTTCGGCGAGGGGCCCTTGTTGTTGTCCAGCAGCTTGCCGGTGGCGGCGTCGAGTGCCTTGGCCAGCACCTTGGCCTTCTCGTTGCCGTTCTTGATGCCCAGTTCCTCCAGGCTCACCGCCAGCGCCAGGAACTCGCCCAGCGAATCCCAGCGCAGGTGGTTCTCTTCCACCAGCTGCTGCACGTGCTTGGGCGCGGAGCCGCCGGCACCCGTCTCGTACATGCCGCCGCCGGCCATCAGCGGCACGATCGACAGCATCTTGGCCGAGGTGCCCAGCTCCATGATCGGGAACAGGTCGGTCAGGTAGTCGCGCAGGATGTTGCCGGTGGCGCTGATGGTGTCCAGCCCGCGGATCAC
This sequence comes from Xenophilus azovorans DSM 13620, assembly GCF_000745855.1. Lineage (GTDB taxonomy): Bacteria > Pseudomonadota > Gammaproteobacteria > Burkholderiales > Burkholderiaceae_C > Xenophilus > Xenophilus azovorans. The sequence continues at coordinate 83,074 of NZ_JQKD01000027.1, read as the reverse complement.
GCGCTCCAGCGTGTAGCGCATGGCGCGCACCTGGCTCATGATCTGGATGTCCAGGCCGGTGGTGTCGTGCTCGTGCAGGTACATGCGCACCTTGGTGATGAGCTCCTTCTCGTGCGGGCGGTAGGCGTCGAGCCAGAAGACCACCGGCATGCCCGAGTTGCGCGCGCGCGTGACGGCCAGCTTGACCCAGTCGCGGATGGCGGCGTCCTTGACCTGGCACATGCGCCAGATGTCGCCCTGCTCGACGTCCTGGCTCATCAGCACCTCGCCGGTGGCCAGGTCGGTGATGTTGGCGACGCCGTCCTCGGGGATCTCGAAGGTCTTGTCGTGCGAGCCGTATTCCTCGGCCTGCTGCGCCATCAGGCCGACGTTGGGCACGGTGCCCATGGTCTTCGGGTCGAAGGCGCCGTGCCACTTGCAGAAGTTGATGATCTCCTGGTAGATGCGGGCGAAGGTGCTCTCCGGCATCACGGCCTTGACGTCCTTCAGGCGGCCGTCGGCGCCGTACATCTTGCCGCCGTTGCGGATCATCGCGGGCATCGACGCGTCGACGATCACGTCGTTGGGCGAGTGGAAGTTGGTGATGCCGCGGGCCGAGTCGACCATCGCCAGCTCGGGGCGGTGCTCGTGGCAGGCGTGCAGGTCGCGCTTGATCTCGTCCTGCTTGCTCTGCGGCAGCGTGGCGATCTTGTTGTACAGGTCGACCATGCCGTTGTTGACGTTCACGCCCAGCTCGTCGAACAGCTTGGCGTGCTTGGCGAAGGCGTCCTTGTAGAAGATCTTGACGCAGTGGCCGAACACGATGGGGTGCGAGACCTTCATCATCGTGGCCTTCACGTGCAGTGAGAACATCACGCCCGTCTTGCGCGCGTCCTCGATCTGCTGCTCGTAGAACTCCAGCAGCGCCTTCTTGCTCATGAACATCGAGTCGATCACCTCGCGGTCCAGCAGCGAGACCTTGGGCTTGAGCACGATGGTCTTGCCGCTCTTGGTGATCAGCTCCATCTTCACGTCGCGCGCGCGGTCCAGCGTCATCGACTTCTCGCCGTGATAGAAATCGCCGTGGTGCATGTGCGAGACGTGCGAGCGCGAGGCCTGGCTCCACTCGGCCATGCTGTGCGGGTTCTTGCGGGCGTATTCCTTCACCGCCTTGGGCGCGCGGCGGTCGGAGTTGCCCTCGCGCAGCACCGGGTTCACGGCCGAGCCGATGCACTTGTTGTAGCGCGCGCGGATGTCCTTCTCCTCGTCCGTCTTCGGGTTCTCGGGGAAGTCGGGGATCTTGTAGCCCTTGTCCTGCAGTTCCTTGATGGCCGCCTTGAGCTGCGCGACCGAGGCGCTGATGTTGGGCAACTTGATGATGTTGGCCTCGGACTTGAGCGTCAGCTTGCCCAGCTCCGTCAGGTTGTCGGGAACGCGCTGCTCCTCGGTCAGGCTTTCGGGGAACTGCCCCAGGATGCGGCCGGCCACCGAGATGTCGCTGGTCTGGACGTTGATGCCGGCGGCCTGGGCGAAGGTGCGCACGATGGGCAGCAGCGAGGCGGTGGCGAGCGCGGGCGCTTCGTCGGTCAGGGTGTAGATGATGGTCGGAGACGTCGTGCTCATGGCGCTGGATTTCCTTGGGAAAAGAATGTGAACGGATCGGTCCGGCGGGCATTGTCGCGCCGTTCGCGGGCCGCTCCCGCGCACGCTGCCCTGGCGGGCGCGGCGGTGGCCCGGGAGTATGCCGCGCCGGGCGGGCAGGGCTGCCCGGCGGTGGCGCCGCCCCTGCGGCATCCGGCGGATTCGCGTGCCCGGTGACGCTGCCTGGCGGGACTTGGTGCTATTAAAAATATAGCACAAGGATGTGAAAGGAGTGCTCAGTCGAGCACCCCGCTGGCCAGGGCGGCAGCGGCGGCGCGGGTTTCCACGCCCAGCTTCTCGAAGATGTGCTCCAGGTGCTTGTTGACCGTGCGCGGGCTCATGCCGAGGATCTCGGCGATGTCGCGGTTGGTCTTGCCCTTGGCCAGCCAGGAGAGCACCTCCGTTTCGCGCGGGGTCAGCGCGGCCTCGGACAGGCGTGCGGACGCGCCGCCGCGTTCCTGCGCCAGCAGCAGCATGGTCTCGCCCAGCGTGGCGGTGCCCAGGTTGCGCACCGACAGCCGGGTGCCGCCTGCCGTGGCCACGCGCAGCGTGGCGCCGGCGCGCAGGGCGCCCGCCAGCGCCTGCGGCCACTGGCCGGGCGGGCCCAGTTGCGCCAGCCACCGGGCCGCCTGGGGCGATTGCCAGGCGATGCGCCCCTGTGTGTCCACGAAAGCCGTGCCCATGCCGGCCACGTCGACCGCATCGCGCGCCAGGCGGCTGATGCGGGCGTTGCGCGTGTGGGTGTGCAGCCGGGCCAGCACCTCCTGCACGCGGATCGGCTTGACCACGTAGTCCACGCCGCCGCATGCGAAGCCCTCGACCACGTGCGGCGTCTCCGACAGGCCGGTCATGAACAGCACCGGGACGTGCGCCAGCGCCGGGTCGGCCTTGATGCGGCGGCAGGTCTCGAAGCCCGACAGGCCGGGCATCAGGCCGTCCAGCAGGATGGCGTCGGGCACCACCAGCTCCAGCCGCTCCAGCGCCGACTCGCCGTCGGCCGCGACCAGCACCGTGTAGCCGGCGCCCTCCAGCGCGTCGCACAGCATGCCCAGGCTGCTCGGGGCATCGTCCACCACCAGCACCACGGGGCGCTCGACGACTTCCATTTCAGTTATCCATAGCGCAGGGCGCCACCCACAGCCAACGAGCCCTCGAAGCGCTTTCCCTTCCGAAGGCCGCGGAGCAGGCCATGCCAGGGCACCCGCGGAACCGGCTTTGCCGGGCCACCGGGTGCGCCCCCCTCCCGCCGAAGGCGAGAGAGGGGGGAGCCGCGAAGCGGCTTGGGGGGTGTTTCAATTCAGGCGTTGAGGGCATCGGCATCTTCGGAAAGGGCCTGTCGCAGGCGGTCGAGTTCGAAGCGGGTCACCATGCCGCGCAGGTGGCTGCAGACGGTGGCCAGGCCGGGATGCGTGTCGGCGATCCGGTCCAGCGCCTGTTGCAGGCCACGCACGTGGCCCAGCTGCGCCAGGCGCATCAGCTGGGCGCGCGCGTCCTCCGGCAGCGGCAGCGCCGGCGGCACGGCCGGCGCGGGCGTGGCCAGCGCCGAGGGCGGTGGATGGGCGAGCCATTCCAGGCCCAGGTGCCGCTCCAGCGCGGCGATCAGCTCGGACTCGATCACCGGCTTGCCGACGAAGCCCTGGCAGCCGCAGGCGCGCAGCCGCTCGGCCTGGTTCTCGAACACGTTGGCCGAGACGATGAGGATGGGCAGGTCCGCATAGCCGGCGGCGCGCACGCGGGCCGCGGCTTCCCAGCCGTCCATGTCGTCCATGGTGATGTCCATCAGGATGGCCGAAGGCAGGTTCTCGCGCAGGCCGTCCAGGCACTCGGTGCCGCTGGCCGCCTCGCGCACGTCGAAGCCCAGCGGCATCAGCATGCCGGCGAGCATCTGCCGCTGCACCGGCTGGTCGTCCACCACCAGCAGCGTGCGGCGCGGGCCGAAGTAGCCCGAGATCGGGCGCCGCGGCTCGGCCTGCGGCCCCGGGTCGGCCACCTTGCGCAGGTACACGCGCATGACGAAGGTGCTGCCGCGCGGCGAACTGTCGGCCAGCGCCAGCTCGCCGCCCATCAGCGCGGTGAGCAGGCCGGTGATGGTCAGCCCCAGGCCGGTGCCGGGCTCGCCGGCGCGCCGGCCGGCGGCGCCGCGCTCGAAGGGCAGGAAGATGCGCTGGCGGTCCTGCGGCGCCACGCCGATGCCGGTGTCGACCACGTCGAAGCGCAGCACCTCGCGCCGCGCGTCCACGTTCAGGGTGACGGTGCCGGCCTCGGTGAAGCGCACCGCGTTGGCCAGCAGGTTGATGAGGATCTGGCGCAGCCGCTTCGCGTCGGCCAGCACCCATGGCGGCAACTCGCCCGTGACCGTGTAGATGAAGGCCAGGCCCTTGTCCTCGGCCTGCGGCCGCACCATGTGGACGATCTCGTCCAGGAACTGCGGCAGCGCCAGCGGGGCCGGCTCCAGCTGCAGCCGGCCGGCCTCGATGCGGGCCAGGTCGAGCAGCCCGTCGATCAGCCCCAGCATGTGCTCGCCGCTCTTGTGGATGGTCGACAGCGCCTCGCGCGGCGGCGGCGTGGCCGCGCCGCCCTTGAGCAGGATCTGCGAATAGCCCAGGATGCTGTTGAGCGGCGTGCGCAGCTCGTGCGTCATGCCGGCCACGTAGCGCGTCTTGGCCTGGTTGGCGGCTTCGGCGGCTTCCTTGGCGGCCTGTAGCGCGGCGTCGGTGCGGCGGTGCGCCTCGATCTCCTCCGACAGCAGGTGGTTGTGGCGGTTGGATTCCTCCTGCGCCATGTGGCGGCTCTCGCTGGCCAGCACCACCCACCAGGCCGCCACCACGGCCACCAGCGAGAGCAGGGCGAACACCTTGAGGAAGGGCGCGCGCAGCAGCTCCTCGCTGCTGCCCGAGAGCAGCTCCTGCGCGTAGACGATGCCCATGATGCCGGCCAGCAGGGCCACCAGCGAGCAGGCCACCACCAGGTAGTGCGCCACGCGGAAGTTCAGGCGCGTGGCGATGCGCTGCGGCAGCCAGGCGCGCAGCCAGCCGCTGATCTGCTCGGCGGCGCGCGAATCGGTCTTGCAGCGGTCGTGGCAGCGCGATTCCAGCGTGCAGCACAGCGAGCAGATCGGCGCGCCGTAGGCCGGGCACCAGGCCATGTCCTCCGACTCGAAGCGGTTCTCGCACACCGAGCAGCGCACCACCTCGCCCGGCGTCCAGCGCTGCACGTCGGTGCGCGCCAGGTAGTAGCGCCCGTGCGTGAGCCAGGCCAGCAGCGCGGACACGCCCATCGCCACGGCCAGCGCGATGAAGGGCGAGAACGCTTCGGCCCAGCGGCCCAGCAGGCCGGCATAGGCCACGATGGCGAGCGCCGCGGCCACCGTCATCGAGACCAGGCCGACCGGGTTCAGGTCGTACAGATGGGCGCGCTTGAACTCGATGGTGGCCGGGCTGAAGCCCAGCGGCTTGTTGATGAGCAGGTCGGCCACCAGCGCGCCGACCCAGGCGATGGCGATGTTGCTGTACAGGCCCAGCACGCGCTCCAGCGCGCCGAACACGCCCAGCGTCATCAGCAGCACCGCGATCAGCACGTTGAACACCAGCCACACCACCCGGCCGGGGTGGCTGTGCGTGAGCCGGGCGAAGAAGTTCGACCAGGCCAGCGAGCCCGCGTAGGCGTTGGTCAGGTTGATCTTCATCTGCGAGATCACCACGAACAGCGCGGTGACCGCCAGCACCCAGGCCGGGTCCTCCAGCACGTAGGCGAAGCCGGCGAGGTACATGCGCGTGGGCTCCACCGCGTGCTCGGGCGGGATCTCGTGCTGCAGCGCCAGGAAGGCGAGGAAAGCGCCGCCCAGCATCTTGAGCATGCCGGGCCCGATCCAGCCCGGGCCGGCGACCAGCACCGCCGTCCACCAGCGCACGCGGTTCTCGCGCGTCTTCTCGGGCAGGAAGCGAAGGTAGTCGACCTGCTCGCCGATCTGCACCACCAGCGAGAAGGCTACCGTGGCGCCGGCGCCGAACATCAGCGGGTCGAAGTCGCTGCCGCCCGAGACGCGGCCCACCAGCGAGGTGAAGTCGGCGTACATCTGCGGGCTCTTCGCCAGCACCGCGAGGAAGGGCAGGAAGAACAGCACGATCCACACCGGCTGGGTCCACAGCTGCAGGCCCGAAATCATGGTGATGCCGCGCATCACCAGCGGGATGATCACCAGCGACGAGAGCAGGTACAGCACCGGCAGCGGCCAGTCCAGGTACATCTGCACCGCCAGCGCGAGGATGGCCGCCTCCAGCGCGAAGAAGATGAAGGTGAAGCTCGCGTAGATGAGTGAGGTGATGGTCGATCCCAGGTAGCCGAAGCCGGCGCCGCGCGTGAGCAGGTCCATGTCCACGCCGTGGCGCGCGGCGTAGTACGAGATCGGCAGCCCGGTCAGGAAGGTGATGAGGCCCACCACCAGGATCGCCCACAGCGCGTTGGAGAAGCCGTAGCTGAGCGCGATGGCGCCGCCGATGGCCTCCAGCGCCAGGAAGGAGGTGGCGCCGAAGGCGGCGTTGGCGACGCGGAACTCCGACCACTTGCGGAAGCTGCGCGGCGTGTAGCGCAGCGCGTAGTCCTCCAGCGTCTCGTCGGCGACCCAGGCGTTGTAGTCGCGCCGGATGCGGAAGATCTTCTGGCCGGGCAGGGTGGAGGACATGGTTCGGACGGGGCGTGCGTGGCGGGCGGCACCCCGGTCGGAGCAAGAAGCGGTCCTTGCCCGTGCCCCGCAGTGTGCGCGGGCGCTGGCGGCGCACCGCTACGTTGAATGACGTATTCGTGGCGCGTGCCTGCCTTCCTAGAGTCCGTGTCCATGGTGCTTCGCGGCGCCGCCGGCCGCACTGCGATGGTGCAGGCGCACTCCCTTCCTTCACCACTCTGGAGTCTTCGATGTCCCGTCCTTCCGATCCCTCCCGCCTCCTCGACCTGCGCCGGCGCCGGCTGCTGCAGGGCGCCGCGTCCCTGCCGGCGATGGGGCTCGGGGGCGTGGCCTTCGGCCAGCAGTTCCCCACCGCGGCGGTCAACACGACCAAGCTGGCCGTGACCGACACCGAAGTGACCGTCGGCCAGCTCCACTCCTCCAGCGGCACCATGGCGATCTCGGAGACGGGCTCGATCCAGGCCGAGCAGCTCGCCATCGACCAGATCAACGCGATGGGCGGCATCCTGGGCCGCAAGATCAAGGTCATCAAGGAGGACGGCGCCTCCGACTGGCCGACCTTCGCCGAGAAGAGCAGGAAGCTGCTGGTCAACGACAAGGTGGCCTGCGTCTTCGGCTGCTGGACCAGCGCCTCGCGCAAGGCGGTGCTGCCGGTGTTCGAGAAGGAGAACGGCCTGCTGTACTACCCGACCTTCTACGAAGGCCTGGAGCAGTCCAAGAACGTGATCTACACCGGCCAGGAGGCGACCCAGCAGATCATCTGGGGCCTGGACTGGGGCGCCAAGGAGAAGAAGGCCAAGACCTTCTTCCTGGTCGGTTCCGACTACATCTGGCCGCGCACCTCGATGAAGATCGCGCGCAAGCACATCGAGACGGTGGGCAAGCTGGGCAGCGTGAAGGGCGAGGAGTACTACCCGCTGGGCCACACCAACTTCAACTCGCTGATCAACAAGATCAAGCTGGCCAGGCCCGACTGCATCTTCGCGGCGGTGGTGGGCGGCTCCAACGTGGCCTTCTACAAGCAGCTCAAGGCCGCCGGCATCACCGGCGACAAGCAGTTCCTGCTGACGCTGTCGGTGACCGAGGACGAGATGACCGGCGTGGGCGGCGAGAACTTCAACGGCTTCTACTCGTCGATGAAGTACTTCCAGACGCTGGACAACCCGAACAACAAGAAGTTCGTGGAAGCCTTCAAGGCCAAGTACGGCAAGGACGCGGTGATCGGCGACGTGACGCAGGCCGGCTACCTGGGCCCCTGGCTGTGGAAGGCCGCGGTGGAGAAGGCCGGCAGCTTCGACGTGGACAAGGTGGTGGCCGCCTCGCCCGGCATCGAGCTGAAGACCGCGCCCGAGGGCTACGTGAAGCTGGACGCCAACCACCACCTGTGGAGCAAGTCGCGCATCGCGCAGGGGCAGCCCGACGGCACCTTCAAGGTCGTCGCCGAGTCGCCGGACCTGATCAGGCCCGATCCGTTCCCCAAGGGCTACCAGTAATCCGCACCGTGGGGCCGGCCCGGGCGCCGGCCCCTTTCCGTTCGCCCCGTCTTCCCGGAAGCCTTCTCCATGACCCTTTCCGACATGCTCAACATCGGCCTGATGCAGGGCTTCGCGGGCCTCTCGCTGTTCGCGGTGCTGCTGCTCATGGGCCTGGGGCTGGCGATCATCTTCGGCCAGATGGGCGTCATCAACATGGCGCACGGTGAGTTCATGGCGATCGGCGCCTACACCATCTACATGTCGGCGCAACTCACCGAGCGCTTCGCGCCGGGCGCCATGGCCTACTACTTCCCGGTGGCGATCGCGCTGGCTTTCTGCGTGGCCTTCGTCTTCGGCTGGATCATGGAATGGGCGCTGATCCGCCACCTCTACAGCCGCCCGCTGGACACGCTGCTGGCCACCTGGGGCGTGAGCCTGGGGCTGCAGCAGTGCTTCCGCACCTTCATCAACCCCAAGGAGGTGAGCCCGACGCTGCCCGACTGGCTGATGGGCTCCTGGGCGCCGGCCGAGGGGCTGGACATCCCGATCAACGGCCTGTTCGTGCTCACGCTCACCGCCATCGTCACCGCCGGGGTGCTGATCGCGCTGCACAAGAGCCGCTGGGGCCTGCGGGTGCGGGCCACGGTGGCCAACCGCACCATGGCCAACGCCACCGGCATCGACACGAAGAAGACCGACCGCCTGACCTTCGCCATCGGCTGCGGCATCGCCGGCGTGGCGGGCGCGGCCTTCACCACCATCGGCTCCACGGGGCCGACCTCGGGCCAGCTCTACATCGTCGACTCCTTCCTGGTCGTCACCTTCGGCGGCGCCGCCAGCCTGCTGGGCACGGTGGTCTCGGCCTTCGGCATCGCGCAGACGCAGTCGATCTCGGAGTTCTTCATGACCGGCTCGATGGCCAAGGTGCTCACGCTGTCGCTGATCGTGCTGATCCTGATGGTGCGGCCGCAGGGCCTGTTCGCCTCCAGGGTCCGACGCTGATTCCTCCTTCCCCCGAACCGACGCCATGCAATCCCTCAAGGCCCTGATCAAGCGCTACCAACTCGGCAGCCTGCTGCTGCTCACCCTGCTGCTGGCGGTGGTGCTGCCGCTCACGCTGGACATCTTCCGCCTCAACCTGGTGGGCAAATACCTGTGCTATGCCTTCGTCGCCGTCGGGCTGGTGATGGTGTGGGGCTACGGCGGCGTGCTGAGCCTGGGGCAGGGCGTGTTCTTCGGGCTGGGCGGCTATGCGATGGCGATGTTCCTCAAGCTGGAGGCCTCGGACCCCGAGAGCACCAGGATCCAGTCCACGCCCGGCATCCCGGACTTCATGGACTGGAACCAGATCACCGAGCTGCCGCTCATCTGGCTGCCCTTCAAGAGCCTGCCGCTGGCGCTGCTGGCCGTGGTGCTGGTGCCGATGGCGCTGGCCTGGCTGATCAGCTTCGCGATGTTCAAGCGGCGCGTGGGCGGGGTGTACTTCGCCATCATCACGCAGGCGGTGGCGCTGATCCTCACCGTGCTCATCATCGGCCAGCAGGGCTACACCGGCGGCGTCAACGGCATGACCGATCTGAAGACGCTCTTGGGCTGGGACACCCGCACCGACAGCGCCAAGTACATCCTCTACTTCGTCTGCGTGGCGCTGCTGATCGGCTCGATCGTGCTGTGCCGCTGGATCCAGACCAGCAAGCTGGGCACGCTGCTGCTGGCCATGCGCGACAAGGAGGACCGGGTGCGCTTCTCGGGCTACGACGTGTCCAACTTCAAGGTCTTCACCTTCTGCCTGGCCGCCGCGCTGTCGGGCATCGGCGGGGCGCTGTTCACGCTGCAGGTGGGCTTCATGTCGCCCAGCTTCGTGGGCATCGTGCCCTCGATCGAGATGGTGATCTTCGCCGCCGTGGGCGGGCGCATGAGCCTGGTCGGCGCGGTCTACGGCACGCTGCTGGTCAACGCCGGCAAGACGCTGTTCTCCGAGAGCTTCCCCGACCTGTGGCTGTTCCTCATGGCGGCCCTGTTCATCGGCGTGACCATGGCCTTCCCGATGGGGCTGGCCGGCCTGTGGGACGAGAAGATCAAGCCCTGGTGGCAGCGCCGCCGCATCGAGCGCCTGGCCGATGCCGAGCGCCTGGCCGCCGCGCACGCGGCCTACCCGGAGGTGCTGCCGCCGCGCGGCGGCGGCAAGGCCGGCGGCGACCTGCCCGAGGGCATGAGCGGCCAGGGCGCCTGAGGAGCCGAGCACCATGAGCAACACCGACTTCGCCCTCGCCGTGGAAGACCTCACGGTCTCCTTCGACGGCTTCAAGGCCATCGACACGCTGACCCTCTACATCGACCGCAACGAGCTGCGCGTGATCATCGGCCCCAACGGCGCCGGCAAGACCACGCTGCTGGACCTGATCTGCGGCAAGACCAAGGCCAGCAGCGGCAGCATCAAGTTCAGGAACACCGAGCTGACAGGCATGGCCGAGCACAAGCGCGTGCGCCTGGGCATCGGCCGCAAGTTCCAGACGCCCTCCATCTACGAGAACCTGTCGGTCTTCAAGAACCTGGAGGTGTCCTATCCGGCGGGCCGCTCCGTGCTGGGCGCGCTGGCCTTCCAGTGCACCGACGAGGTGAAGGCGCGGGTGCAGGTGGTGGCCGAGGAGATCGGCCTGGCCGACCGGCTCGACACCGAGGCGGGCCTGCTCAGCCACGGCCAGAAGCAGTGGCTGGAGATCGGCATGCTGCTGATGCAGGAGCCCGAGCTGCTGATGCTGGACGAGCCCATCGCCGGCATGAGCGCCAGGGAGCGCGAGCTGACGGCGGCGCTGCTCAAGCGCATCTGCCAGAACCGCTCCGTCATCGTGATCGAGCACGACATGGACTTCGTCAAGCAGATCGCGCACAAGGTGACGGTGATGCACCAGGGAAAGATCCTCGCCGAAGGGCCGATGGAAAAAGTGCAGGCCGACCCGAAGGTCATCGACGTCTACCTGGGGCATTGAGATGAGCAACGTGATGCTGAACGTCGAGGACCTGCACGTCGCCTACGGCCAGAGCGAGGCGCTGCACGGCATCTCCTTCGAGGGCCTGGCCAACGAGACGGTGGCCATCATGGGCCGCAACGGCATGGGCAAGACCACGCTGTTCAAGGCGCTGATGGGCATCCTTCCCGTCAAGAGCGGCCGCATCGAGGTGGCGGGGCAGGACGTGACGCGCGACGAGAGCTTCCGCCGCGTGGCCAAGGGCATCGCCTACGTGCCGCAGGGGCGGATGATCTTTCCCACGCTGACCGTCGAGGAGAACATCCGGACCGGCCTGGAGAACAGCCCCACGCGCCGCATCCCCGACGAGATCTACGCGCTCTTCCCGGTGCTGTTCGACATGAAGCGGCGCAAGGGCGGCAACCTCTCGGGCGGGCAGCAGCAGCAGCTCGCCATCGCCCGCGCGCTGGTCACCGAGCCCAAGGTGCTGCTGCTGGACGAGCCGACCGAAGGCATCCAGCCGTCCATCATCAAGGACATCGCCCGCGCCCTGAACGAGATCCGGAAGATGAAGGGCATCACCATCGTCGTCTCGGAGCAGGTGCTGAGTTTCGCGATGGACGTGGCCGACCGCCTCTTCGTCATCGAGGGCGGGCGGCTGGTGCACGAGACCGCGCGCGACAAGACCGACGAGGCGCACATCAAGGCGTACCTCTCGGTGTGAAATGACACACCCCCAGTCTCCGCGGACTTCGTTCCGCTTCGCCAACCCCCTCAAGGGGGCACACGCCACGGCCCGGCAGAGCCGGTTCCGTGCGTGTTCCCGCATGGCCTGCTCCGCGGCCGCCAGGCCCGCTGCATGCAGGGCGTTGCTTTCTTTGGCGTGGGCGGTGCGCAGTGTCATGAGCCGCTGATCTTCTTCCTTCGTCCGCACTTCAACCAGGAGCCTTCCAAATGCCCGAAACCCTCATCCAGGTCGACTTGTCGCAGCCCGCGCCGTCCAACGAGATGGTGCACAACCGCTGGCACCCGGACATCCCGATGGCCTGCTGGGTCAACCCGGGAGACGACTTCGTGCTGGAGACCTACGACTGGACGGGCGGCTTCATCAAGAACGACGACAGCGCCGACGACGTGCGCGACATCGACCTGACGACGGTGCACTACCTGAGCGGTCCGGTGGGCGTGAAGGGCGCCGAGCCCGGCGACCTGCTGGTCGTGGACCTGCTGGACATCGGCGCCAAGCAGGACTCGCTCTGGGGCTTCAACGGCTTCTTCAGCAAGAACAACGGCGGCGGCTTCTTGACGGACCACTTCCCGCAGGCGCAGAAGTCGATCTGGGACTTCCACGGCATGTTCACCAGCTCGCGCCACGTGCCGGGCGTGAACTTCGCGGGGCTGATCCATCCGGGCCTGATCGGCTGCCTGCCCGACAAGCCGATGCTCGACATGTGGAACAAGCGCGAGGTGGACTTCATCGCCACCGACCCGGACCGCGTGCCCGGCCTGGCGAACCCGCCCTTCGCCGCCACGGCGCACCTGGGCAAGCTGCAGGGCGAGGCCAAGGCCAGGGTGGCCGCCGAGGGCGCCCGCACCGTGCCGCCGCGCGAGCACGGCGGCAACTGCGACATCAAGGACCTCTCGCGCGGCTCGAAGATCTTCTTCCCCGTCTACGTGGACGGTGCGGGCCTGTCGGTAGGCGACCTGCACTTCAGCCAGGGCGACGGCGAGATCACCTTCTGCGGCGCCATCGAGATGGCCGGCTGGGTGCACATGCGGGTGAGCCTGATCAAGGGCGGCATGGCCAAGTACGGCATCAGGAACCCCATCTTCAAGCCCAGCCCGATCACGCCCACCTACAACGACTACCTGATCTTCGAGGGCATCAGCGTCGACGAGCAGGGCAAGCAGTACTACCTGGATGTGCACATCGCCTACCGCCAGGCCTGCCTGAACGCGATCGAGTACCTGAAGAAGTTCGGCTACTCGGGCGCGCAGGCGTATTCGATCCTCGGCACCGCGCCGGTGCAGGGGCACATCAGCGGCGTGGTGGACATCCCCAACGCCTGCGCGACGCTGTGGCTGCCCACGCAGATCTTCGACTTCGACATCAACCCGACAGCGGCCGGTCCGACGAAGTTTCTCGACGGCAGCATCGACATGCCGCTGTCGCCGGATCTTTGAGATGCCCACCTACGATTACGAATGCCGCGACTGCGGCGGCTTCGACGCCTTCCGCAGCCTGAACGAACGCAACGACCCGGCTGCCTGCCCGGCGTGCGGCGGGGCCTCGCCGCGCGTGTTCGCCGCCGCGCCGTGCCTGGCGCTGCTGGACGGCGGCACGCGGCGGGCGATGGACGTGAACGAGCGCGCCCGCCACGAGCCGAAAAGCTCGCGCGACTACCAGCGGCTGCGGCACCCGGCCGGCTGCGGCTGCTGCGCCGGCGGCCGATCGAAGGTGACCATCACCGCGTCCAACGGCGCCAAGGCCTTCCCGTCGAAGCGGCCCTGGATGATCAGCCATTGAAGCCCGCCGGCGCGCGCCGCACCGGCAGGGTGACGATCACCGTGCTGTGCCGGCCGCGCTGGGTCAGGTCGCCGTGCGCTTCGATGCGCAGGCCGAGCTGGCCGGCGGCGCCCTCCAGCCGGGCCAGCAGGCCGGCCACGGGCACGAGGCAGTCCCAGGAGCCGGGGTCGCGAGGACCGCAAGGCACCTGCGCGGCCATCTGTGCGGGTGCGTCAGGCGCCGCGCGCACGAAGGGAAAGACGTTCACCTGCTCCACGCGGTCGGTGGCGACGAAGCTCAGCAGCACCTGCCGCGCGCTGCCGTCCACGTGGGTCGGCGTGACGCCGAAGACCACGAAGGGCGCGTCGTTGGAGAGGTAGCGCGTCTGCGACGGATGGCCGTCCAGCGGCGAACGCGCGCCCGAGGGCGCCGTCGCCAGGCCGGCCCCGAGCGCGATGGCCGCGGCAGCGGCCAGCCTGGGCATGCGCGTCATGGGGTGTCTCCGTGGATTTCCGCGCATTCTGGCCCCGCCCGCGGCTACGTCAATCAACGTATTCGCGCAGGGGCACGGCGCTTTCCACAATGCGTGCCATCACCGATTCACACGAGGTCAACCTGCCATGATCCACGGCGACATTTCCAGCAGCAAGGACACCGTCGGCGTCGCGGTCGTCAACTACAGGATGCCCCGCCTGCACACGCGGGCGGAGGTGATGGCCAACGCGGAGCAGATCGCCTCGATGGTCGAGGGCCTGAAGGCCGGCCTGCCGGGGCTGGACCTGGTGATCTTCCCCGAGTACAGCACGCACGGGATCATGTACGACGGCGCCGAGATGCTCGAGAACGCCGCCAGCGTGCCCGGCTTCGAGACCGAGATCTTCGCCGCCGCCTGCCGCAAGGCGAAGGTGTGGGGCGTGTTCTCGCTCACCGGCGAGCGGCACGAGCAGCACCCGGACAAGGCGCCCTACAACACGCTGATCCTGATGAACGACCAGGGCGAGATCGTCCAGAAGTACCGCAAGATCATGCCCTGGGTGCCGATCGAGGGCTGGTATCCGGGCGACCGCACCTACGTGAGCGAAGGCCCGAAGGGCCTGAAGATCAGCCTGATCATCTGCGACGACGGCAACTACCCGGAGATCTGGCGCGACTGCGCGATGAAGGGCGCCGAGCTGATCGTGCGCTGCCAGGGCTACATGTACCCCGCCAAGGAGCAGCAGATCCTCATCAGCAAGGCGATGGCCTTCGCCAACAACGTGTACGTGGCGGTGGCCAACGCCGCGGGCTTCGACGGCGTGTATTCGTACTTCGGCCACTCGGCCCTCATCGGCTTCGACGGGCGCACGCTGGGCGAGTGCGGCGAGGAAGAGATGGGCGTGCAGTACGCGGCCCTGTCCAAGAGCCTGATCCGCGACTTCCGCAAGAACGGCCAGAGCGAGAACCACCTGTTCAAGCTGCTGCACCGCGGCTACACCGGCGTCATCCGCTCCGGCGACGGCGACCAGGGCGTGGCCGACTGCCCCTACGAGTTCTACGGAAAGTGGATCGCCGATCCGCAGGGCATGCGCGAGCAGGTGGAAGCCATCACCCGCAGGACCATCGGCACCGCCGAAGCGCCCATCGACGGCCTTCCGAACGAGGAGGGCGCTCCGGTCGCGGCTCAGTCGCGGTAGCCGGGGCTCTCGCGATCGAGCCTGCGCAGCAGCGCCGGCCAGGCGATGTTGGCGCCCAGGCCGGTGGTGACGGTCTTCATCACCTGCGACAGGCCGTCGAGGATGCGCGGGTTCACCGTCACCAGCTCGCCGCCGGCCTGCGCGTCGATCTGGATGCGGCAGGTGTTCTCGAAGGTGTACATGTTGAGGAAGGCGTCGGCCACCGTCCTGCCCACCGTCAGCAGGCCGTGGTTGCGCAGCATCAGGAAATTGTTGTGGCCCAGGTCCTGCTGCAGGCGCGGCTTCTCGTCGTCGCGCACGGCCACGCCCTCGTAGTCGTGGTAGGCCAGCGAGGACAGCACGAAGGTGCTCTGCTGGCTGATGGGCAGCACGCCGCACTTCTGCGCGCTCACCGCCACGCCGGCGCGGCTGTGGGTGTGCAGCACGCACTGCACGTCCTCGCGGGCGGCGTGGATGCAGCTGTGGATGACGAAGCCCGCCGGATTGACCGGCCAGGGCGAGTCGATCAGCTTGTTGCAGTCCATGTCCACCTTGACCAGGCTGGAGGCGGTGATCTCGTCGAACATCATCCCGTAGGGGTTGATGAGGAAGTGGTGCTCCGGCCCCGGGATGCGGGCGCTGATGTGGGTGAAGACCAGGTCGCTCCAGCCGTACAGCGCCACCAGGCGGTAGCAGGCGGCCAGGTCGGTGCGCAACTGCCATTCCTCGTCGGAGACGAGCTGGCGCACGGCGCGGTTTTCGGCGGGGGTGGTGGCGTTCATGGGGTGTCTCCGGGGTTCAGGCGGTCTCGGGGGCGAGCGCGGCCTTGTAGACGCTCTGGCGCGGCTCGCGCATCAGCCGGCGAAGCATGGGCTCGAACTCGCCGATCGGCAAGGTCTCGCCCTTCGGGTCGAAGGCCGGGTTGTCGTACAGCTCGCAGAACTCGGCCGTGCGCTCGTAGTGCGGGTGGTTCCTGAAGCGGTCGCGCAGGTCACGGTCCAGCCCGATGTGGTGGAAGAAGTAGTGCCCCTGGAAGATGCCGTGGTGCTGGACCATCCAGTGGTTGGCCTCGCCGACGAAGGGCTGGAGGATGGCCGCCGCGATGTCCGGGTGGTTGAAGCTGCCCAGCGTGTCGCCGATGTCGTGCAGCAGGGCGCTGACCACGTACTCCTCGTCGCGTCCGTCGCGCAGCGCGCGGGTGGCGGTCTGCAGCGAGTGGGTGCAGCGGTCGACCGGGAAGCCGCCGTAGTCGCCTTCGAGCAGCTTCAGGTGCGCCATCACCCGGTCGGGCAGGCCCTGGGCGAAGTGCATGAATTCGCCGCCGATGGCCTGCCAGTCCTCGCGCGTGCTGTCCTGCATGCGCACGAAATTCGCTCTTGCATTCATCGCTGCGTGTCTCCGGTCTTGTGGGGTCGTGGGAAACGTCCACTCTAGACCTCTGGCGGCGCCGCGGCTGTCCGCCAATTGACATGCCGGCCCGGCGGCCGGCGCCCGCCTCAGCGGATCAGCCGCCCGTCCGCCGAGATCGACACCAGTTCGATGGCCGACGCGGCCTCGCGCACGCCGGAGCGCAGGTTCAGCCGGAAGCCGCCCACGTCGTAATGCGCCATGCCGGGCAGCACGCGCTGCAGCGCCGCCGCCTTGGCGCCCCGGCCGGCGCGGCGCACGGCCTCGGCCAGGGTCTTGGCGGCGATGAAGCCTTCCAGCCCTTCGTAGCCGGGCGTCTGGTCGCTCGCGTCGATGGCCGCCAGGTACTCGCGCACGATCGGCGTCGTCCGGCTGCGCGGCGAGGGCACCACCTGCGAGACCACCACGCCGCCGATCTGCTGTCCCAGCGCGTAGTACAGCGGGTCGATGCCGACCGTGGAGAAGTTGAGGAAGGCGCCCGCATAGCCGGCGCCGCGCATCTTCTGGATGAAGGCGGCAGTGCTGCGGAACAGCGCCGCCTGGATGATCGCCTGCGGCTGCACCGCCTTGACGGCGGCCACCGCCGCGTCGACCTGCGTGCCGTTCGGCGGCACGAAGGCGGTGACCGCCAGGGCGGGCAGCTTCAGGTCGGCCAGCGCCCGGTTGACGGCCTCCAGCCCGGCCCGTCCCAGCGCGTCGTCGTCGCCCACCAGGGCGATGCGGGTGAGCCCGAGCGTGGCGCAGTACTGCACCATCTTGAAGGCTTCGTCCGCCATGCTGGGGCGCACCAGGTACACCTGCGGGTACGACGCGCTGCGCAGCGCGTCGGGCGCCGCGAAGGGCGCGAAGAAAATGGCGCCGCGCTGCTGGGCCACCTGGGCGGCGGCCAGGGTGCTGGCCGCGCCGGCGAAGCCGAACAGCGCATCGCAGCCCTCGTCCAGCAGCTTGCGGGCATTGGCCGCGGCGCGCTCGGCGCTGTAGGCATCATCGAGCTGGCGCAGCTCGATGCGCGGCAGATCGCCGGCACTGTCGTTGTACGCGTCGACGCAGAGCTTGGCGCCGCCGGCGTAGGCCAGCCCGATCTCGCTGGCGTTGCCGGTGAGGGGGACGGACTGGCCCAGCACCACGGTGCCGGCCGGGGCGCTGCGCGCGAGAAAAGGCACGGCGAGCCCGGCTGCGGCGCTCGCGCAGCGGGTCAGCCAACGTCTGCGGTCGTCCATGGCTGTTCACCTTTATTGACAATGGTTTCAGATTAGCAACATTTATGCCTCATGCCAACGAAAGACTGACAGGCGGTCGCGTGCATTGCGGTCTGCCGGGCCGATGGGCGGCCGTCGCGCTGCTGGCCCTGTGCGCCGGTGCCTGCACCCGCCAGGTGCCCCGCGTGCAGGACTCGGCCCCGGAGCCGGTGCCTGCGGTCGAGGCGCTGCCGCCGGGCCCGCCGGTGATGCACACGCCGGCTCCCCGGCCCGGTGCCCGGCCGGCGCCCGAGCCCCTGGACAGCGAGCCGGTGGAGGTGCCGCCCAGGCTGCTGGCGCGGGTCGATCCCCGCTACCCGGAGGAACTGCTGGACCAGGAGACCCGCGGCACGGTGCGGGTGCGCTTCACGGTCGACCGCTCCGGGCGGGTGCGTGATGCGCAGATCGTGTCCGCTTCGCATCCGGCCTTCGCGAAGGCCGTGCGCGAGGTGCTGCCGCGTTGGCGCTTCCAGCCCGCGCGGGGCGCGTCCGGCGCGGCGATCCCTGCGCGCGTGGAGGTGCCCGTGCGCTTCGAGCTGGTGGACTGATCAGGCTCGGCGGAACACCACGTCCCACACGCCGTGGCCGAGCCTCAGGCCGCGGTTCTCGAACTTGGTGAGCGGGCGGTAGTCCGGCTTGGGCGCGAAGCCGGCCGCGGTGTTGGCCAGCAGCGGCTCGGCCGAGAGCACCTCCAGCATCTGCTCGGCATAGGGCTGCCAGTCGGTCGCGCAGTGGATGTAGCCGCCGGTCGCCAGGTGCTCGGCCAGCTGGCGCACGAAGGGCGGCTGGACCAGGCGGCGCTTGTGGTGCCGCTTCTTGTGCCAGGGGTCGGGAAAGAAGATGTGCACGCCGGCCAGCGAGGCGGGCGGCACCATGTGCTGCAGCACCTCCACCGCGTCGTGCGCCACGATGCGGATGTTGCCCAGGCCCTGCTCGCCGGCGCGCTTGAGCAGGGCGCCGACGCCCGGCTCGTGCACCTCGCAGCACAGGAAGTCGTCCTGCGGCCGCACGGCGGCGATGTGGGCCGTGGCCTCGCCCATGCCGAAGCCGATCTCCAGCACGGTGGGCGCCTGGCGGCCGAAGGCGGCGGCAAAGTCGAGCGGCGCTTCGCGGTAGGGCAGCAGGTAGGTCGGGCCCCAGTCCGCATAGGCGCGGGCCTGGGCCTCGGTGGTGCGCCCGGCGCGCCGGACGAAGCTCTTGATGCGGCGGTGGGCGGGATGGTCGGGGTCGCCGGCGGGGAGGTCCTGCGGCTGCTGCTCTGGCGTGGGGTCGGCGATCACGGCGGCGGATTGTAGAGAGCGGCCCAGGGCGCGACCCATACGCGCAGCGCCTCGTCGGGCGTGTTCGCCGAGGGGCAGGGCGGCAGACCGAGTGCCGCCGCGGCGGACTGCAGGGCTGCCAGCGCGGCGGCCGGCGTGTGCGTCTCGATCGGCGCGGCGCCGTTCTGCTTGGAGAGCTTCTGCCCGTCGGCCGCCAGCACCAGCGGCGTGTGCAGGTAGCGCAGCACCGGCAGGCCCAGCGCGCGCTGCAGCAGGATCTGGCGCGGCGTGTTGTCGGCCAGGTCCTCGCCGCGCACCACGTCGGTCACGCCCTGGTCGGCGTCGTCCACCACCACGGCGAGCTGGTAGGCCCAGGGGCCATCGGCGCGGCGCAGCACGAAGTCGCCGACCTCGTGCATCACGTCCTGGCGCTGCGGGCCGAGGCGCCGGTCGTGCCACTGCACGTCCGATGCGCCGGCCATGCGCCAGGTGGCGAAGCGCCAGGAGCGCGCGGGCTTGCCGTGCAGGCCGCCGCGGCAGGTGCCGGGGTAGACGCGCTCGCCGTGCCGCCGGTGCGCGATGCCCTGCGCGGCCAGGGCGGCGTCGATGTCGCGCCGCGTGCAGCCGCAGGGGTAGGCCAGGCCGGCGCGCGTCAATCGCTGCAGGGCGTCGTCGTACAGCGCGGTGCGCGCGGTCTGCCGCACGGGCGGCGCGTCGGGCCGCAGGCCGCAGTCGGTGAGCTGGCCGAGGATGCGTTCCTCCATGCCGGCGATGCAGCGCTCGGTGTCGGCGTCCTCGATGCGCACCAGCCAGCGGCCACCGGCGGCGCGGGCATCCAGCCAGCTCGCCAGGGCGGCGACCAGCGAGCCGGCGTGCAGTGGGCCGGTGGGAGAGGGCGCGAAGCGGCCGGTGTATGTGGCCCCCACGCTCCCCGCTTCGCTGCCCCCCGAGGGGGCGCTCGCCGCCTTGGGGCGGCCCGGCGGCGGCTCGGGCGGCCTGCTCACGCGTCAGAGTGCGGCCAGCGCCAGCTCCAGCCCGGAGACGAAGGCGTCTTCCACCCGGTGGCCGATGCACCAGTCGCCCGCCACGCCGAGGCCGGCCTTCGCGTCCCACAGGTGCGAGCGGCCCAGCGGCGTCTCGGTCTTGGCCTCGGTCCACAGGCGCGCCTCGGCCAGCGTGGGCGTGGCGAGGATGCCGGTGATCTCGGCGAAGGCCCGCAGCAGCTTGGCCCGCACGCGCGCCGCGTCGTCGCGCAGGTGTTCGCGCGACCACTCGGCGCTGGCCTGCACCGTCCAGCGCTCGATGGCGCCGCGGCCGGGCTTGGAGGATTCGCGCGCCAGCCAGGCCACGCGGTGGTGGGTGGAGCGCGCGCAGTTCCACTGCGGACCCAGGTGCGGCAAGCCGGGCTGGCTGGCCTGCGCGAAGGCCAGGTGCAGCGACCAGCACGGCGCGATGCGCACGTCGGCCACATGCCGCGCCAGGCCCTCGGCCACCGGCGCCAACAGGAGGCGCGCGGCGGTCGGCGGCACCGCCAGCAGCACGGCGTCGAAGCCGGCCTGCACGGCGGTGTCGTCGGCCTCGCCCTGCGTGCGCAACTGCCAGCGGCCGGGCTGCAGCGAGTCGGCCTCGATGCGCACGACGGTGGTGCCCCGGTGCAGCGCCTCGCCCAGCGGCGCGGCCCAGTGGGCGGCCAGCGCGTCCATGCGCGGCACGGCGACCCAGTGCGGTTCCAGGCCCGGCAGCGCGGCCTCGACCAGCCGGCCGGCCGGGTCGAGCACGCGCACGGCGTTGGCGCTCCAGCGCCGGCAGGGAGCGCCGGTGGCGTCCAGCGCGCGGCGCAGGCGCTCGTCGCGCACGGTGAAGTACTGCGCGCCGCTGTCGAAGCTGCCGTAGGGAGATTCCCAGCCGGCCAGGCGGCCGCCGGGTCGCGCGTCGCGCTCGAACAGCGCGACCGCGTGGCCCGCCTGCACCAGCGTGCGCGCCGCCGTCAGGCCCGCGAGGCCCGCACCGACGATGGCGATGCGGCGGGGCGGCGGGGTGTGGCGGTCGGCGATGGGCATGGCGGCGGTGTGCGGTGAGGGGATGGCGCCCGACTCTAACCGCTCGGCCCGCGCCCGCGGTGCCGCATGAGCAGCGCCTCGCGGGTGGTCGGGTGCTCGAACTGCGCCAGCCACCACTTCAGCGCCAGCCCCGGCTGCGCGGCGCTGCGCACGCGCCAGGCGCAGTGCATGCGGCCCAGCGGCGCGGGGCGCTCGGTGGCGAGTTCCACCAGGTGCCCGGCCTCGACATAGGGCCGCGCCATCGGCTCGGGCAGGAAGCCGGCGCCCAGGCCGTGCAGTTGCGCGTGCAGCTTGGCCTGCAGCGTGGGCACGGTGAGCACGTCCTGCCCTTCCAGCAGGTTCACGCTCATGCCCTGGCGCTGGCGGGCCGAGTCGGCGGCGGCCACGGCGCGGTGCGCGCGCATCTGCGCCTCGGTGAGGGGCTGCGGCGCCCCGGCCAGCGGGTGGTGCGGCGCCACGGCGTAGACGAAGCGGATCTCGCCCAGCAGGCAGCTGCGGATGCCGCCGCCGGTGAAGGCCAGGCTCTGGGCGTCGAGCACGGCGCCGATGGCCAGGTCGGCCTCGCCGCTGGTCAGCGCCTCGATGGTGCCCAGCAGCGTTTCGTCGCGCAGCTTCAGGCGCGTAGGCGGGTTCAGCGCGTAGAAGGCGCCGACCAGGTCGTACAGCGGGTCGCGCGCGATCGCGCTGTCGATGGCGATGGTGAGCTGAGGCTCCCAGCCGGTGGCGATGCGGCGCACGCGGTTGGCCACGGCGTCGATCTCGGCCAGCAGCCGGCCGGCGTCGCGCAGCAACTCGGCGCCGGCCTCGGTCAGCCGCGCCTGGCGGGCGCTGCGGTCGAACAGCAGCACGTCCAGCGCGTCCTCGATCTGGCGCACGCGGTAGGTCAGGGCGCTGGGCACCACGCCCAGCGCGCGCGCGGCAGCGGCGAAGCTGCCGCGCTCGGCCACGGTCTGGAGCATCGCCAGGGCGTCGGGGGTGAGGACTTCGCGCGCGCCGGGCATGGGCGGATTGTCATTCAAATCGTTTGAATGGTGTCTTCAAGACGGCTGCCTCCCGGAACCGTGCGGCCGGCCTAAAGTACCTTCCATCGCGGTGCAGACCGGCACCGCCCACGAGAGGGCAAGGCATCCACGATGTGCCTGCTGCCCGCATTCGAAAGGGTTCAACGATGTTGCAAGTCCGCAGCTCCCAGGAACGTGGCTACGCCGATCACGGCTGGCTCAAGTCCTTCCACAGCTTCTCGTTCGCGGGGTACTACGACCCAGCCTTCATGGGCTGGGGCAACCTGCGCGTGATCAACGAGGACCGGGTGGCCGCCGGCGCCGGCTTCGGCACCCACGGCCACCGCGACATGGAGATCATCAGCTACGTGCTCGACGGCGCGCTGGCGCACAAGGACAGCATGGGCAACGTGGAGTCGATCCCGCCCGGCGAGGTGCAGCGCATGAGCGCCGGCCGCGGCGTGATGCACAGCGAGTTCAACCACGAGGCCGACAAGACCACGCACTTCCTGCAGATCTGGATCGAGCCGAACGTGCGCGGCATCACGCCGGGCTACGAGCAGAAGAAGGTCGACGCGGCCGACAAGCGCGGCCGGCTGGCGCTGGTGGCGGCGCCGGAAGGCGAGGGCGCGGCGGTGAGCATCCATGCCGACGCCCGGATGTACGCGGGCCTGTTCGACGGCGGCGAGGCGGCCGAGCTGGCGCTGGACCCGCACCGCAAGGCCTACGTGCACGTGGTGCGCGGCGAGGTGCAGGTCAACGGCCGGCAGCTCGGCGGCGGCGATGCGGCGATGATCGCGGACGAATCGCGCCTGGCGCTGTCGCACGGCAAGGACGCCGAAGTCCTCGTCTTCGACCTGGCGCCGTAAAGTGCCGGTGCCGCGGCCTCGCAGAACGGGCCGCGGCTTTCCTTTCCCTCTTTTCACACGTTTGTCTTTTTCAACGCAAGGAGCCCTTCCATGGCCATCACCCAGACCTCTTCCACCACGCCCACCCAGGACGGCCTCGCGCTGCTCGGGCGCATCTTCCTGGCCGCGCTGTTCATTCCGGCCGGCTTCAGCAAGATCGCGGGCTTCGCCGGCACGGCGGGCTACATCGCCTCGGTGGGGCTGCCGATGCCGCAGGTGGGCGCGGCGATCGCCATCGTGGTCGAGCTGGGTCTGGGCATCCTGCTGCTGGTGGGCTTCAAGACGCGGCTGGCCGCGCTGCTGATCGCGCTGTTCACGCTGGCCGCGGCGCTGTTCTTCCACAACTACTGGTCGATGCCGGCCGACAAGGTGATGATCAACCAGCTCATGTTCTGGAAGAACATCGCCATCGCCGGCGGCCTGCTCGCCTTCACCGCCTTCGGCCCCGGCCGCTTCAGTGTGGACAGGAAGTGAGGCGCGCGCGATGAGCGGCATCGTCATCGTCTACCACTCTGGCTACGGCCACACCCAGCGCGTGGCGCAGGCGGTGGCCGAGGGCGCGCAGGCCGAGCTGATCGCCATCGACGCCGACGGCAACCTGCCGGGCGGCGGCTGGGAGGTGCTCGCCGCGGCCAGCGCCATCGTGTTCGGGTCGCCCACCTACATGGGCGGGCCGAGCTGGCAGTTCAAGAGGTTCGCCGACGCGTCCTCCAAGGTCTGGTTCGCCCAGGGCTGGAAGGACAAGCTCTTCGCCGGCTTCACCAACAGCGCGACCATGAACGGCGACAAGTTCGCCACGCTGACCTACCTGTGGCAGCTGGCCATGCAGCACAGCGGCCTGTGGATCAGCCTGGGGATCAAGCCGACCAACGACAAGGCGGCCACGCGGCACGCGCCCAACTACGTGGGCGGCTACGGCGGCCTGCTGACCACCTCGCCCTCGGACGCCAGCGCGGCCGAGGTGCCGCAGGGCGACCTGGACACGGCGCGCGCCTTCGGCGAGCGCATCGCGCAGGTCGTCGCGGCGCGCGGCTGAGGCGGCGCCCGCCTTTCCCACCGGCATCCGGACAAAGACAAGGAGCACCCCATGACCGAACCCCTGCAATTGCTCAAGCCGCACGACAAGGACCTGGGCGGCGGCTTCCTCGTGCGCCGGCTGCTGCCCGCCGCGCAGCAGCGCTCGGTCGGGCCCTTCGTCTTCTTCGACCACATGGGCCCGGTCACCGAGCATCCAGAGGACCGGCACGACGTGCGCCCGCACCCGCACATCGGCCTGGCGACGGTGACCTACCTGTTCGAGGGCGCGATGATGCACCGCGACAGCCTGGGCTCGGCGCAGGAGATCCTGCCCGGCGCCATCAACTGGATGACCGCGGGCCGCGGCATCGTGCACTCGGAGCGCAAGCCCGAGCGCCTGAAGGGCGGCACCTTCGTCAACCACGGCCTGCAGCTGTGGGTGGCGCTGCCGCGGGAGCACGAGGAGGCGGAGCCGAGCTTCGTGCACACCGCCGCCGAGGCGATCCCCGCGCTGACGGAGCAGGGCGCGGCCGTGCGCGTGCTGGTGGGCGAGGCCTTCGGCGCGACGTCGCCCGTGGCCACGCTCAGCGAGACGCTGTACCTGGACATCCGGCTGCCGGCGGGCGGGCGCTTCGAGCTGCCTCCGCTGGCGCCCGAGCGCGCCGTCTACCCGGTCGACGGCGACGTGCGGATCGACGGCGATGCCGTCGCGCAGCACGCGATGGCGGTGCTGCCCGAAGGCCGCGCCGTGGTGATCGAGGCCGACGCGGCGGTCCGGCTGGTGGTCATCGGCGGCGCGCCGCTGGACGGGCCGCGCTTCATGGCGTGGAACTTCGTCTCCAGCCGCCGCGAGCGCATCGTCGAGGCCGGCGCGGACTGGGCCGCGCAGCGCATGGGCCAGGTGCCCGGCGAGACGGAATTCATCCCGCTGCCGGACCTCCCCGCCTTCAAGGCCGGCTGACGACCCAGGCCAGTGCCCGCAGCCAGCGCGGCCGCCAGGTGAGCACGAGGCCTACGGCGAGCGCGGCGCCGGCCAGGGCCATGACCCACACGAGCACCGCCATCGAGGCGTGATCCACGCGCAGGCACAGCGCCAGGCCCGCCGCCAGGTCGAGGCTGCCCAGCGCGCGCAGCCGCAGCACGGCCGCCCGCGTGGGCGCGTCCGGCCGCACCTGCGTCCAGTGCGTCTCCATCGCCAGCGCCAGCCAGCCCATGCCGGCCACGCAGGCCGCCAGCGCCGCGGCCAGCAGCGCCGCCTCACGCATGTGCCGCCTCCGCGCGAGGGGCCGGCCGGACGCCCGCGGCCGTGCGACGGCCGAGCCGGCGCGCGGCCCCCGCCGCCAGCCCGGCGCAGGCCAGCAGGAACAGGTCCACGCCAGCCACCGGCCAGTAGGTGTCGATGAAGACCGTCCTGGCGAGGTGGTCGCCGGTGGTCAGCCAGTTCAGCAGGACGGCGGCCACGGCCATCGCCGCGACGGCCCAGCACTGCTCGCGCCACGCCGGGTTGGGCCGCCCCTGCGCCACCGGAGCGCTGCGCGCGAAGCCGTGCGCCATCGCCAGCGCCCAGCCGGCCCAGAACAGGTACTGCTCCAGGTCGCCGCGCGGTGGCCAGCCGGCCGGCAGCGATTCCGGCAGGAGGCGGTTGGCGATCAGGATCGTCAGCGCGGCCAGCAGCATGCCGGTCACCGTGGTCACCGCCAGCGCATCGACCACGCGGCTCCCCTGGCTGCCGGCGGCGGCGTGCTGCTTCTTGCGCTTCTCGACGAAGAAGATGAAGCCGGTGGCGATGCACACGCAGCCCAGCAGCCCGCCCAGCACGTACAGCCAGCGCAGCAGCCAGTGGCGGAAGTGCTGCAGGTGCAGCCCGGTCAGGAAGGTGTTGACGCTGTCCACCGCCGTGCGCGGCGGGTCCTCGCGCAGCAGTTCGCCGGTGCTGGCCTTGAAGTGGATGCCGTCGCCCACCAGCGCGATCCGGTCGGTGCCCGCGCGGTACACGCTGACGTAGCCGTTGGCGTCGCCGACGTGGCTCACGGTGAGCAGGCCCACCTCGCCGGCCATGCCCCTGGCGGCCCAGCGGCGCTGCGCCTCGGCGGCCATGGCGTCCACCGAGGCCAGCGGCGCGGCGACGCCGGCGCGGTCGTGCGGCAGGCCGGTCTCCTCGGCCTCCAGCTTCTCGTGCAGCTCATGCAGCGGGTTCAGCTGCGTGTGCGTCACCGGGAAGTAGATGCCCGCGAAGATCACCAGCCCGGTGAAGGCGAAGAAGAAGTGGAAGGGCAGCGCCAGCACGCCCGTCATGTTGTGCAGGTCCAGCACGCTGCGCTGCGTCGACTTCTTGGGCCGGAAGGTGAAGAACTCGCGGAAGATCCTGCGGTGCATCACCACGCCGCTGACCAGCGCCACCAGCATCGTCAGCCCGGCGAGGCCCACGATCCAGTAGCCCAGGTCCTTCCAGCTCAGGTTCAGGCTGTAGTGCAGCGGATAGAAGAACTGGCTGCCGATCTTGAGCCGGTCGTCGGGCAGCGCGGCGCCGGTGCGCGGGTCGATGGTGCGGTTGCCGCGGGCCGCGTCGTCGGGGTCCTTGGCGTTGGGCACCTCGTAGCTGGTGAACAGCGACAGCACCGGATCGCGGTGGGTGGTGTAGGCGCCCCAGCTGCGCACGGTGTCGAAGCGCGCGGGCAGCGGTCCGTCGACCCGGTCGCGCAGGTAGTCCAGGCTTTCCTTGCTGGGCTGCATGTCCTGGAAGATGGGCTGCAGCAGCCTGTCGAACGAGGGCATGGGCTGCGCGGCATGGCGAGAGGCGGGAATGGCCCAGCGGTCGATCTCGCGGTCGAACACCGACAGCGAGCCGAAGAAGAAGCAGGCCATCAGCACGAAGCCCAGCACCAGGCCGAACCAGGTGTGCACCCAGGCCATCGCCTGGCGGAAGTTGGAGAACATGGCGTGCGTCCTTCAGAGCAGGGTCCGCTGCACCAGCGAGGCCGCGCCGGCCATCAGCGCGCCGCCGCCGGCCAGCACCAGCCACACGCGCGCCAAGCGGCGGGCCGCGAAGGCCCACAGGAAGGTTGCCAGGTACAGCAGCATGCCCAGGATGCTGCCCAGGTGCTCGGCGTCGTGGAAGGGCATCCCCAGCGCGAACAGGCCGCTGGTGGCCAGGGCGATGAAGCCCCAGCAGAAGGCATAGCCGCCCAGCACGGCGGCGGCGACGCGCAGCGCGGCGTGCAGGCGGGGGCGGGAGGCAAGGCTGGCGGTCATGCGGGATCGGAAAGCCGGATGGAATCGGGCCGCGGCGCTTCGGCGGGCGGCGGAAGCGCCGCATTGTGCAGGAGCATGTCCGTCCCCGATGTTGTCAGGGCCTCGCACGGGTGCGCGGCCGCGGAAAAGAGAAAGGCCATGCCCTCGCGGGCATGGCCTTCCTTCCTGCTCCTGCCGGGTGCAGGGCGGGTCAGTAGCCGCGGCGGCCGCCGCCGCCGAAATTGCCACCACCGCCACCGCCACCGCCGCGGCGCTTGTTGCCGCCGTAGCCGCCGCCACCACCACCACCGCCGCCGCCGGTGCGCCGGTTGCGGCTGAAGGCGGCATCGACGCTGGTGCGCAGCGGGTCGGGCTGGCCGGCGCCGCCGCCGAGGGATTCGGCACGGCGGTGCGCCACCTGGTCGGCGTGCGAAGGACTGGTGGTGTTGCCGTAGTGCTTGGGCTGGCGCTCGACGCGCTCCTCGTAGAGCGCGTGCGGCTGGGCCGGGTTGGGGTTGTGGTGGCGCTTGGGGGCGTGCTGGCGCGGCTGCTGCGCGCCGTCGCGCTGCTGGCCGCGGCCGCCGCCGGCATTGCCGTTGCCGTTGCCGCCGCCCGGCTTCTTCGGGCCGCGTCCGCCTTCCTGGCCCTTGTTCTCGCGGATGCGCTGCATCATCTCCTGGCGCGCGGCCTTGGCGGCGGCGGCCATCACCTCGCGGCTGGGCGGGCGGCCGGCACCGCCCCACAGCGTCTGGCGGCCCATGGCGATGGGCTCGGCCCGCTCGCCCTCGTCGGGGCCGAAGCCCTCGATCACCTGCACGGGGATCTGCTGCTTGGTGAAGCGCTCGATCTCCTGCATGAAGCCTTCCTCGTCCAGGCACACCAGGCTCACGGCCTGGCCTTCCTTGCCGGCGCGGCCGGTGCGGCCGATGCGGTGGACGTAGTCCTCGGGCACGTTGGGGATCTCGTAGTTCACCACGTGCGGCAGGTCGTCGATGTCGATGCCGCGGGCGGCGATGTCGGTGGCCACCAGGGCGCGGATCTCGCCCGTCTTGAAGCCGCCCAGCGCCTGGGTGCGCGCGCTCTGGCTCTTGTTGCCGTGCAGCGCCATGGCCGTGACGCCGTTCTTGTTGAGGAAGTCGGCCACATGGTTGGCGCCGAACTTGGTGCGGGTGAAGACCAGCACCTGGCTCCAGTCGTGCTGCTGGATGATGTGCGCCAGCAACTGCTTCTTCTTGGCGCGGCCCACCGGGTGCACCACCTGCGTGATGCGCTGCACGGTGGTATTGCGCGGCGTGACCTGGATGCTCTGCGGGTTGCGCAGCAGGCCGTTGGCCAGGTCGCGGATCTCGTCGCTGAAGGTGGCGGAGAACAGCAGGCTCTGCTTGTCGTCGGGCAGCAGGGCCAGGATCTTCTTCACGTCGTGGATGAAGCCCATGTCCAGCATGCGGTCGGCCTCGTCCAGGACGAGGATCTCGACGGTGGACAGGTCCAGGTGCCCCTGCTGCTGCAGGTCGAGCAGGCGGCCCGGGGTGGCCACCAGGATGTCCACGCCCCGCTTGATGCGGTCGATCTGCGGATTCATGCCCACGCCGCCGAAGATGACGGTGGAGGTGAGGGGCAGGTTCTTGCCGTAGGTGCGCACGGACTCCTCGACCTGTGCGGCCAGTTCGCGCGTGGGCGTCAGCACCAGGGCGGCGATGCCGTCCTTGCCGAACTTGTTGGTCCTTCCCTGGCCCTTGGAGAGCTTGTGCAGCATCGGCAGGGTGAAGGCGGCGGTCTTGCCGGTACCGGTCTGGGCGCCGGCGAGGAGGTCGCGGCCCTCGAGCACGGCGGGGATCGCCTGGGCCTGGATGGGGGTGGGGGTTTCGTAGCCTTGCTCGCGCACGGCCTCGAGGATGGCCGGGGCCAGCTTCAGTTCGTCGAAGTTCATTGAATCGAAAGAGCGCCTGACACGGCGCGGTGTTTCAGTGGCGTGACCGCCCGCCGCGGGCCGCCTTGAAGGGGGCGGCCGGGCCAGTCGAGGGCATGTCGAGTTGGGGGGTGGGAGCCTGCGAGGCGGGTGCCTCGTCGTCCCCGGCAGGAAGCCGTGTCGCGGATAACTGTGTCCGGCAACGGCGCCATTGTCGCACGACTCGGCAGGGGCACGCTGCGCCGGCCTGCCTCACGGGGGATAATCCACGTTTTGCGCCGCCCGGCACCCGGGCCCTTCGCCGCGCACACCCACCCCCAAGCATTCGCAGGTAAGCAAGCACCGCCATGGCCCAGTACGTCTACACCATGAACCACGTCTCCAAGACCGTGCCGCCCAAGCGGCAGATCTTGAAGGACATCTCCCTCTCCTTCTTCCCCGGCGCCAAGATCGGCGTGCTCGGCCTCAACGGCTCGGGCAAGTCCTCGCTGCTGAAGATCATGGCCGGCGTGGACAAGGAGATCGAGGGCGAGGCGATGCCGATGCCCGGCCTGTCGATCGGCTACCTGGAGCAGGAGCCCAAGCTCGACCCCGAGCACACGGTGCGCGAGGCCATCGACGAGGCGATGAAGGAGGTCAACGACGCCAAGAAGCGGCTGGACGAGATCTACGCCGCCTACGCCGAGCCCGACGCCGACTTCGACGCCCTGGCCGCAGAGCAGGGCCAGCTCGAGGCGGTGATCGCCGCCGCCGGCACCGACTCCGAGCACCAGATCGAGATCGCCGCCGACGCGCTGCGCCTGCCGCCCTGGGACGCCAAGATCGGCCAGCTCTCGGGCGGCGAGAAGCGCCGCGTGGCGCTGTGCACGCTGCTGCTGTCCAAGCCCGACATGCTGCTTCTGGACGAGCCGACCAACCACCTGGACGCCGAATCGGTGGAGTGGCTGGAAATCTTCCTGCAGCGCTTCACCGGCACCGTGGTGGCCATCACCCACGACCGCTACTTCCTCGACAACGCGGCCGAGTGGATCCTCGAGCTGGACCGCGGCCGCGGCATTCCCTACAAGGGCAACTACAGCGAGTGGCTGCTGCAGAAGCAGAACCGCCTGGAGGCCGAGCAGAAGGGCGAGGAAGCCCACGCCAAGGCCCTGAAGAAGGAACTGGAGTGGGTGCGCCAGAACGCCAAGGGCCGCCAGGCCAAGAGCAAGGCGCGCATCCAGCGCTTCGAGGAGCTGAGCGACTACGAATACCAGAAGCGCAACGAGACGCAGGAGATCTTCATCCCCGTGGCCGACCGTCTGGGCAGCCAGGTGATCGAGTTCAAGAACGTCAGCAAGAGCTTCGGCGACCGGGTGCTGATCGACAACCTGAGCTTCAACATCCCGGCCGGTGCCATCGTCGGCATCATCGGGCCCAACGGGGCGGGCAAGTCCACGCTGTTCAAGCTGATCGCAGGGCGCGAGCAGCCCGACTCGGGCGAGGTGGTGATCGGCCAGACGGTGAAGATGGCCTACGTCGACCAGTCGCGCGACGCGCTGGCCAACGACAAGACCGTGTGGGAGGACATCTCGGGCGGCCTGGACATCATCAACGTCGGCAAGTTCCAGATGGCCAGCCGCGCCTATGCCGGCCGCTTCAACTTCAACGGCCAGGACCAGCAGAAGAAGGTGGGCAACCTCTCCGGCGGCGAGCGCGGCCGCCTGCACCTGGCCAAGACGCTGATCCAGGGCGGCAACGTGCTGCTGCTGGACGAACCCTCGAACGACCTGGACGTGGAGACCCTGCGCGCGCTGGAAGACGCGCTGCTGGAATACGCGGGCACCGTGCTGGTCATCAGCCACGACCGCTGGTTCCTCGACCGCATCGCCACCCACATCCTGGCGGCCGAGGGCGACTCGCAGTGGGTCTTCTTCGACGGCAACTACCAGGAGTACGAGGCCGACAAGAAGAAGCGCCTGGGCGAGGAGGGCGCGGCGCCCAAGCGCGTGCGCTTCAAGGCGCTGAAGTGATCGGCGGCGGGTGCGGAGATTGCTCCGCACCCGCCTTCATTCGGCGCCGTCCAGCGGCGGATCGCCGAGCCAGCGGCGCGGCCCCGCGCCGCGCAGGCCCGCCTGGTCGCCCACGTTGGAGAGCAGGCAGCGCTTCATCGACAGGCATCCGCAGCCGATGCACTCCTGCAGCCCCATGTTCAGGGCCTGCAGCTCGGCGATCCGCGCCTCGATCCGCTTCTTCCACTGGCTGGACAGGCGCTGCCAGTCCCGGCCCGTGGGCACGTGGTCCTTGGGCAGGTGGGCCAGTTCGGCCGCCACCTCGTCCAGCGTGAGGCCGACCTTCTGCGCGAACACGATGAAGGCCACGCGGCGCAGGACCGAGCGCGGATAGCGGCGGTGCCCCGACTCGCCGCGCACCGATGTGATCAGGCCGCGCGACTCGTAGAAGCGAAGCGCAGACGCGGCGATGCCGCTGCGCTGCGCGATGCGTCCGATCGTGAGCAGCGGGTCCGGCTGGGAAGAGGACATGGCGGCCACCTCTTGACTTCAAGTTAACTTGAACTTTGATCATAGCGATTTCGACGGCGACCCGGGGTGACCGGGAGCGCCGTCGCGGCGGCCTTCGGGGCGCCGTCCTCCTGGCCTGAAGAAGGAAATCCTATGGTTCAACGCAATCGACCCCGTCCCGCCGTGCGCGGCGCGGGAGCCCTGGCCGCCGCGGCGGCCCTCGCGGCGCTGCTGGCGGGCTGCCAGCCCGCCGCCGGCACCGCACCTGCCGCGTCGCCGCCCGAGGTCACCGTGTCGCCGGTGCTGGCGCGCAGCGTCAGGCCCTGGGACGAGTTCAACGGCCGGATCGTGGCGGTGCACAGCGTGGAGGTGCGGCCCCGCGTGAGCGGCGCGATCGAGCGGGTCGCCTTCGTGGACGGGCAGGAGGTGCGCCGCGGCGACCTGCTGTTCGTGATCGACCCGCGGCCGTACCGCGCGGCGCTGGCGAGCGCGCAGGCCGGGCTGGAACGCGCGCGCGCCGCTGCCTCGCTGGCGCAGCTGCAGGCGCAGCGCGCACAGACGCTGGCCGCCGGCCAGGCCATCTCGCAGGAAGAGCACGACACGCGCAGCGCCGGCCTGGCGCAGAGCCGGGCGGACGTGCGCGCCGCGGAGGCGGCGGTGGCGCAGGCACGGCTGGCGCTGGAGTTCACCGAGGTGCGCTCGCCTATCGCGGGCCGCGCCGGGCGGGCGCTGCTGACGGCGGGCAACCTCGCGCAGGCCGACCAGAGCCTGCTCGCGACCGTGGTGTCGCAGGACCCGGTGCAGGTGCACTTCGATGCCGACGAGCAAAGCTACCTGCGCTACCTCTGCGCGGCGCGCCGGGGCGAGCGCGCCGTGCAGGTGGGGCTGGCGGACGAGGCCGGCTTCCCGCACACCGGCCGGCTGGACTTCATGGACAACCGCGTGGACCCGGCCACCGGCACCATCCGCGCGCGGGCCGTGCTCGCCAACCCGGCGCATCGCTTCACGCCGGGCCTGTTCGCCCGGGTCCGGCTGGAAGGCGGCGGTGAGGCCGAGGCGATGCTGGTCGACGAGCAGGCGGTGCTGACCGACCAGGACCGCAAGTACGTCTACGTCGTGGGCGACGACGGGAAGGCCGTGCGCAAGGACGTGACGCTGGGCCGCAGGGTGGGCGCCCTGCGCGTGGTGCAGTCCGGCCTGGACGGGCGCGAGCGCGTGGTGGTCGACGGCATGCAGAAGATCTTCTATCCCGGCATGCCGGTGCAGGCGCGGGAGCGGTCGCCGCAGGAAAAAGAAGACGCGCGCGTGGTCCGGGCCCCGGCACGCTGAAGGAGGCGCCGTGGACCTCTCCAAGTTCTTCATCGACCGGCCGATCTTCGCGGTCGTGCTGTCCGTCGTCATCTTCGCGCTGGGGCTGATCGTCATCCCCGCGCTGCCTTCGGGCGAATACCCCGAGGTCGTGCCGCCCAGTGTGGTGGTGCGCACCACCTACCCGGGCGCCAACCCCAAGGAGATCGCCGAGTCGGTCGCCATCCCGCTGGAGGAGGCGGTCAACGGGGTGGAGGGCATCATGTACATGAAGTCGGTGGCCGGCTCGGACGGCAGCCTCGCGCTCACCGTCACCTTCAAGCCCGGCATCGACCCGGACACCGCCGCGGTGCGCGTGCAGAACCGGGTGAGCCAGGCTCAGGCGCGCCTGCCGGCGGAGGTGCGCCAGTACGGCATCACCACGCAGAAGCAGTCGCCCACGCCGCTGATGTACGTGAGCTTCTATTCGCCGGACCAGCGCTACGACGCGCTGTACCTGCGCAACCACCTCAGCCTGCGCGTCAAGGACGAGCTGTCGCGCCTGGACGGCGTGGGCGACGTGGGCGTCTACGGCGCGGGCGAGTACGCCATGCGCGTCTGGCTCGACCCGGGCCGGCTGGCCGCGCGCGGCCTCACCGCGGCCGACGTGGTGCGGGCGGTGCGCGAGCAGAACGTGCAGGTGTCCGCCGGCCAATTGGGCGCGGAGCCCGCGCCGCGCGACAACCCGATGCTGCTGTCCATCAACGTGCAGGGCCGCCTGCACAGCGAGGCGGAGTTCGGCGACATCGTGGTCAAGCACGGCGAGGCGGGCCAGCTGGTGCGGCTGGCCGACGTGGCGCGCGTCGAGCTCGGCTCGGGCGACTACTCGCTGCGCGCGCTGTACGACGGCATGCCGCAGGCCACCATCGGCATCTTCCTGTCGCCCGGCGCCAACGCGCTCGCCGTGGCCGAGGCGGTGTATGCCCGGCTGGAGGCGCTGTCGCAGGCCTTCCCGGAGGGCATGGCCTACCGCGCCGTGTGGGACCCGACCGTGTTCGTGCGCGCCTCCATCCAGGCGGTGCAGAAGACGCTGCTGGAGGCGGTGGTGCTCGTGGTGCTGGTGGTGGTGCTGTTCCTGCAGACCTGGCGCGCCTCGGTCATTCCGCTGGTGGCCGTGCCGGTGTCCATCGTCGGCACCTTCGCGGGGCTGTACCTGCTGGGCTACTCGATCAACACCCTGACGCTGTTCGGCCTGGTGCTGGCCATCGGCATCGTGGTGGACGACGCGATCGTGGTGGTCGAGAACGTGGAGCGCTACATCGAGCAGGGCTTCTCGCCGCGCGAGGCGGCGCACCGGGCCATGCGCGAGGTCTCGGGGCCCATCGTCGCCATCGCCCTGGTGCTGTGCGCCGTGTTCGTGCCCATGGCCTTCCTGAGCGGGGTCACGGGGCAGTTCTACAAGCAGTTCGCGGTCACCATCGCCATCTCCACGGTGATCTCGGCGGTCAACTCGCTGACCCTGTCGCCCGCGCTGGCGGCGCGGCTGCTGCGCCCGCACGGCGCGCCGAAGGACGCGCTCACGCGCGGCATCGACCGCTGCTTCGGCCGCCTGTTCGGCGCCTTCAACCGCTTCTTCCTGCGCGGCGCGCACCGCTACGAAGGCACCGTGTCGCGCACGCTGGGCCGGCGCGGGCTGGTGTTCCTGGTCTACGCGCTGCTGCTGGCCGCCACGGCCGTGTTGTTCCGGGCGGTGCCCGAGGGCTTCATCCCCACGCAGGACAAGCTGTACCTCTTCGCCGGCGCCAAGCTGCCGGAGGGCGCCTCGCTCGCCCGCACCGAGGCCGTGACGCGCCAGCTCAACGACATCGCGCACCAGGTGGAGGGCGTCGAAAGCGTGACGGCCTTCGCCGGGCTCAATGCGCTGCAGCAGGTGAACACGCCCAACGTCACCAACTCGTACATCGGCCTCAAGCCCTTCGGCGAGCGCACGCGCAGCGCGCAGCAGATCGCCGCGGAGCTGGGCGAGCGCTTCGCCGCCGTGCAGGGCGGCTTCGCCTACGCGCTGATGCCGCCGCCCATCGAGGGCCTGGGCAACGGCTCGGGCTACTCGCTGTACCTGCAGGACCGCGCGGGGCTGGGCTTCGGCGCGCTGCAGAACGCGCTGGCTGCCTTCCAGGCCGAGGTGGCGAAGACGCCGGGCATGGGCTATCCAGTCAGCGCCTACCAGTCCAACATCCCGCAACTGGAGGTCCGGCTCGACCGGGCGAAGGCCAAGGCCCAGGGCGTGGCGCTGACCGACGTGTTCGAGGCGCTGCAGGCCAACCTGGGCTCGGTGTACGCGAACGACTTCAACCTGTTCGGCCGCGTCTACCGCGTGATGGTGCAGGCCGACAGCGCGCACCGCCAGCA
This sequence comes from Xenophilus azovorans DSM 13620, assembly GCF_000745855.1. Lineage (GTDB taxonomy): Bacteria > Pseudomonadota > Gammaproteobacteria > Burkholderiales > Burkholderiaceae_C > Xenophilus > Xenophilus azovorans. The sequence goes on along the minus strand of NZ_JQKD01000027.1, from coordinate 47,947 downwards.
GGTGGCCGACATCGGCCGGCTGCAGGTGCGCAATGCGGCGGGCGAGATGGTGCCGCTGGGCGCGCTGGCCACCGTCGTGCCCACCTTCGGGCCGGACCCGGTGGTGCGCTACAACGGCTACCCGGCCGCCGACGTGATCGGCGACGCCGACCCCCGCGTGCTGTCCTCCGGCCAGGTGATCGCCCGGCTGCAGGAGATCGCCGGGCGGGTGCTGCCGCGCGGCATCGCGCTCGAATGGACCGACCTGAGCTACCAGCAGGTCACGCAGAGCCGCGCGGCGCTGGCCGTGTTCCCGGTGGCGGTGATCCTGGCCTTCCTGGTGCTGGCCGCGCTGTACGAGAGCTGGACCCTGCCGCTGGCGGTGGTGCTGATCGTGCCCGTGTGCATGTGCGCGGGCCTGCTGGGCGTGTGGCTCAGCGGCGGCGACAACAACGTCTTCGTGCAGGTGGGCCTGGTGGTGCTGATGGGGCTGGCCTGCAAGAACGCGATCCTGATCATCGAGTTCGCGCGCGAGATGGAGATGCGCGGCATGGACACCGTGCAGGCCGCGCTGCAGGCCTGCCGCCTGCGCCTGCGGCCCATCGTCATGACCTCGGTGGCCTTCATCGCCGGCGCGGTGCCGCTGCTGCTGGGCGCCGGCGCCGGCAGCGAGATCCGGCTGGCGACGGGCGTGACCGTGGTCGGCGGCATGCTCGGCGTCACGGTGTTCGGCCTGTTCCTCACGCCCGTGTTCTACGTGGCGCTGCGCCGGCTCGCGGGCACGCGGCTGGCCGCGCCCGGCGCCGGTGCGGCGGGAGAGGAGGCGACGCATGCGTGAAGCCGTTGCAAGCCTGTGCCGCCGCCTGTGCGCGATGGCGGCCGCCGCCGCGCTGGCCGGTTGCGCGGTCGGCCCGGACCACCGGACGCCGCCGCCGCCCGCCGCGCTGCCGGATCGTTTCGCGCGGGACGCGCTGCCGTCCGCGAACGACGCGCCCGCCGACGCCGCGTTCTGGCGCGCCTTCCGCGACGACCGGCTCGATGCCCTGGTGGCCCGCGCGCTGGACGCCAACCAGGACCTGCGGCTGGCGCTGGCACGCTACGAGCGTGCGCTGGCCATGGGCCGCGAGGCCGGCTTCGACCGGCTGCCTACCGTCACCGCGCAGGGCAGTGCGCGGCATGCCCGGCTGTCCGAGGCCGAGGCCCAGGGCCGGCCGCGCTCCGTCGGGAGCGTCGGCGTGGCGATCCAGGCCGGCTGGGAGATCGACCTGGCCGGCCGGGTGCGCCGGCACATCGAGGCCAGCCGCGCCGATGCCGAGGCGGCCGGCGCCGATGCGCAGGCCCTGCGCATGGCGATCGTCGGCGAGGTGGCGGGTACCTACGCGCAGTTGCGCGGCCTGCAGGCGCGCCTGCGCGTGGCGCGCGAGAACGCGCAGGCCCAGCAGGAGACGCTGCGGCTGGTGCAGGCGCGGCTGGCGGGCGGGCGCGGCACCGCCTTCGACGAAGCCCGGGCGCGCATGCTGCTCGAAGGTACGTCCTCGCGCGTGCCGGCGCTGGCCGCGCAGATCGCTGTCGCCCAGCACCGCCTGGCGGTGCTGACCGGCCTGCCGCCGGGCGCGCTGATCGACGAACTGGATGCGCCCGGCCCGCTGTTCGCGCTGCCGCCGCGCCCGGACGCGGGCACGCCCGCCGCGCTGCTGCGCCGGCGTCCCGACGTGCGCGCGGCCGAGGCGCGTCTGCACGCCGCCACCGCGCGCGTGGGCGTGGCCAGCGCCGATCTCTTCCCCCGCGTCACGCTCGGGGCCGTGCTGGGCAGCGTCGCCGGCGGCGGCAGCGGCCTGTGGCGCAGCGCCAGCGAGTCGAACAGCGCCGTGCTGGGCATCGACTGGTCCTTCCTCGACGTGGGCCGGGTGCGCGCGCGCATCGAGGCCAGCCAGGCCGATGCCGCCGCGGCGCTGGCCGATTACCAGCGCGCGGTGCTGGCGGCGCTGGAGTCCGCGGAGAACGCGCTGGCGCGCTACGACCGCACGCGCGAGGAGGACGCCTTCCTGGCGCGCGCGGCGCTGGACAGCGAGGCCGCGCTGCGGCTGGCGCGCGTGCGGCTGGACGCCGGCAGCATCGGCCTGCTGGAGGTGCTGGACGCCCAGCGCGCGCAGTTGGCCGCACAGGATGCGTGGGCCGACAGCCGCACGCGCGCCGCGCAGGCGGCCGTGGCGCTGCACCAGGCGCTGGCCGGCGGATGGCCGAATGCGCCGGGCCGTGATGGCGCCGGCCCGGCCCGGGCGAACGCGCTCGCCAGCGCGCAGACGCGATGAACACGCGAGCGTCCACCCTGCGCGCCGTCCCGCAGGCCGAAGCCCGCTTCGACCGCGCCGTCGTCGTGCTGGTGATCCTGGCGGGCGTGGTGTCGGCGCTGCACGTGGGCAAGGCGCCGATCGCCATGAACGGCGTGGCGCGCGACTTCGGCCTGGGCCCGGCGGACCTGGGCGGCATGCTGTCGGTCTTCGCCGTCGTCGGCCTGCTGGGCAGCATGGCGGCGGGCCTGCTGGCGATGCGCTGCGGCGACCGGCGCGTGCTGGTCGCGGGCCTGTGCATCCTCGGGCTGGCCAGCCTGGCGGGCGGTGCGGCGCCCGCCTATGGCTGGCTCCTGGCGAGCCGGGTGGTGGAGGGCCTGGGCTTCGTGCTGGTGATGGTCGCGGCGCCGGCGGCGCTGAACCGTCTGACGCCGCCGGCGCGCCGAAGCGTGGTCTTCGGCTTCTGGAGCACCTTCATGGGCATCGGCATCGCGCTGTCGATGCTGCTGGGGCCGATGCTCGGCGGCTGGCGCATGCTGTGGCGGCTCGACGCGGCGCTCGCGCTGCTGATGGCGCTGTGGCTTGCATGGCGGCTGCCCGCACCGCCCGTGGCGGCGGACGCGCGGCCGGATGCGTGGCAGGGCGCGCGCGCCGTGCTGCGCTGCTGGCCGCCGCTGCGGCTGGCGCTGGCCTTCGCCGCCTACAACCTGCAGTTCTTCGCGCTGATGGCCTTCCTGCCGGCCTTCCTGGGGCAGCGCGCCGGCCTGTCGGAAGGGCAGGCCGGGTTAGCGAGCGCCTTCGTCGTGGTGGCCAACATCCTCGGCAACGTGGCGGCGGGCGCGCTGCTGCAGCGCGGCGTGCCTGCCGGGCGGCTGATGGCCGCGGCCTGCACCCTCACGGGCGCGCTGGGCCTGGCCGTCTTCCTGCCCGCCATGCCGGCGCCGGCGGTGATTCCGCTGTGCACGCTGTTCTCCGCGCTGGCCGGGGTGCTGCCGGCCGTCCTGCTGGCCAGCGCGCCGGGCGCGGCGCCCGCGCCGGAACTCGCGCCGATGAGCCTGGGCCTGCTGATGCAGGGCAACTACCTGGGGCAGGTGCTGGCGCCCGCGCTCGCCGGCCTGCTGCTGTCGGCCGTGGGCTGGCCCGCCGTCGGCGTGCAGATCGCCGTGGGCGCGCTGCTGGGCGTGGTGCTTGCCGGTGCGCCCGGCACCCGTTCACGGTGACGGCGATGGTGCGGGTCCCGTGCCCGCCGCTGCCGGGCGCTTCGCCAGCAGCCGCTTGCGCACCGCGTGGATGTTGTTGCGCAGCATGTAGAGCTCCTGCGCGTACGAGAGCGGCACCGTCACCTTGTTGGCGACGCGGTCCAGCTCGTCCAGTTCGTCCAGCAGCTCGTTGCGCTCGCCGGTGCCGGCGTCCACCTTGGCCTCGATCTCGCGCAGCCGCGCGTACCAGCGGAACACGCGCCGCCGCACGCGGAAGGTGTACAGCGGCGGCACGATGCGCGACAGCGGCAGCAGCAGCACGACCAGGCCGCCGAGCACCAGCCACATGCGCTCGACCAGGTTGCTGGCCCAGAAGGGCAGGAAGCGCTGCCAGAAGGGCGGCGTGCCGTTGATGGCGCGGTCGCCCTCGGGGCTGACGGGCAGCTCGCTGGTGCGGGTGTTGGGGAAGTCGCGCGCGCCGTTGAACCAGCCGGCGCCGCTGTGGATGCCCTGCGCCGCCTGCGCGAAGAGCTGGCGCAGGGCGGGGTGCGTGTCCTCGCGCGTGAGCAGCGAAGTGGTGGCGGCCAGCATGGCCACGTCGTGCGGCGGCACGTCGGCCGCCAGGTCGACCACGCCGCGCGGCAGGTCCACCGCCGAGAAGAAGGGGAAGATGCGCGTGTACGCCTCGGCCTGGCCCAGGTCGGCCAGCGCGACGCCCGGCGTGCGCAGCAGCCGCTGCACCAGCGGCGACTGCGGCGCCGAGGCGAGCACCACCACGTCGAGCAGGCCGGCTTCCAGCGCCTCGGTGGCGGGTGCCTGCTCGAGCTGCGACAGCCGCATCTGCGGCGGGTCGAGCCGGTTGGCGCGCAGCATCCGTTCGAACACCTCCGGCACGCCGCTGCCGGGGGTGCCCACGTTCACCCGCAGGTCCTTCAACTGCGCCAGCGAGGTGATGGCGGGCGCGCTGCGCCGCGCCGGCCGTGCGGACCGCGCGGGCGTCGGCTCGGGCAGCGCCTCCTGCCGGTAGAAGATCCACAGCGGCTCGTAGAACAGGGCGCCCAGCGAGGTCAGCCCCGCCTCCTCGTCGGCCACCGGGTCGGCCGCGCCGCCGCGCACGAAGCCCACGTCGGCCTGCCCCTCGCGCAGCAGGCGCAGGTTGTCCAGCGAGCCGCTGGTGGCCTGCTCGACCACCGTGATGCCGTTGGCGCGCAGGGCAGTGGCGTAGCGCCGGCCGAATTCGGCGTACGCGCTGCCGGCCGGGCCGGTGGCCAGCCGCACCGTCTTCGGCGGCTGCGGCTCCAGGTAGACGTAGGCGGCGATCAGCACGCCGATGACGATGAAGACCACCGGCCCGGCCGACGCGATCAGGTCGCGCACCGCCAGCACCGCGAGCTTGACGAAGCGGGGCACGCGCATGCTCAGCCCCGCGCGTCCAGGTCCGCCATGGCGGGGAAGTGCATCCCGCCCACGCGCACGCCCTGCGCCGCGCGCACCGCGCGCACGGTGGCGCGGGCGACCGCCTCGGCCGCCATGACGGACAGCACCGTCATGCCCGGACCGTCGTCGGCCAGCGGCACGCGGCCGGTGGCCAGCGCGAACAGCGTGTCGCCGTCGCTCATGGTGTGCACCGGGTTGATGGCGCGCGCCAGGCCGTCGTGCGCCACGCTGGCCAGGCGGTTGGCCTGCACCTTGGTGATCCGAGCGTCGGTGGCGACCACGCCGATGGTGGTGTTGGTGCCCGCCAGCAGCGGCCGCGGCAGTTCGCCGCGCAGCAGGCTGCGGCGCGTGTCGCGCAGGGCGCGGCCGTCGTCGGTGCGCGCGCCGGCCAGCACGGCGCCGGTGTCGGGGTCGATCACGTCGCCCAGCGCATTGACGGCGATCAGCGCGCCGACCGTGAGGCCGCCGACCTTCACCGAGGCGGTGCCGATGCCGCCCTTCATCGCGTGCTGCGCGCCGAAGAGCTTGCCCACCAGCGCGCCGGCGCCGGCGCCCACGTTGCCTTCGGCCGGCGCCTGCGTGCCGGCGGCGGCGCAGGCGGCGTGGCCGGCCGCGGCGTCGGGGCGGATGCGCGCATCGCCTGAATGGGAGAGCGGCAGATCGAACAGCACGGCGGCGGGCACGATGGGCAGCGTGCCGAAGCGCACGTCCAGGCCCACGCCGTGCTCCTCCAGCCAGCGCACGGCGCCGTCGGCCGCGGCCAGGCCCCAGGCGCTGCCGCCGGCCAGCACGATGGCATGCACCTGCTGCACCAGGTTGCCGGGCGCGAGCAGGTCGGTCTCGCGCGTGCCGGGCGCGGCGCCGCGCACGTCCACGCCGGCCACCGCGCCCTCGCGGGCGATGACGACAGTGCAGCCGGTGGGCCGGCGGGTGTCGGTGAAATGGCCGACCTCCAGGCCGGCGACGTCGGTGATGGCGCCCTCGAAGGGCAGGGGAGCGAGTGGCGATCGGGGCATCGGCCGGCATGATAGGCCCGGCCTGCGCCGCTATCCTTGTCCGTTCGTTACCTCTGCCTTCCTCCGGAATCCCCATGCTCCAGACCGCCATGGTCGCCGTGCGCGATCGCCAGCGCCTGCAGGAAATCGTCGGCGTGCTGCTGCGGCACGGGCTGGGCGACGTGGCCCGGCGCCTGCGCCTGGCCGGCTGGCTGCCGGCCGGCGGCGGCGACGATGCCCTCAGCGCGGAGGTGCGCGAGGCGAGTACCGCGCAGCGCCTGCGCATGGCGCTGGAGCAACTGGGGCCGACCTTCGTCAAGCTGGGCCAGATGCTGGCCACCCGTGCCGACCTGCTGCCGCCGGAGTGGACGCGCGAGCTGGAGCGCCTGCATGCCGCCGCCGCGCCTGTCCCCTGGGAGGAGATCGGCCCGCGCCTGGAGGCGGACCTGGGCGGGCCGGTGGACGGCATCTTCCCCGGCTTCGCGCACGAGCCGATCGCGGCCGCGTCGATGGCCCAGGTGTACCGCGCACAGCTGCCGGACGGCCGCGCCATCGCGCTGAAGGTGCGCCGGCCCGGCCTGCGCCGCCGCATCGATGCCGACCTGCGGCTGCTGGGCCAGCTCGTCGCGCTGGCGGCGGAGCACTGGCCGGCGCTCACGCGCTACCGCCCGCGCGAGGTGCTGGCCGAACTGCACGCGGCGCTGCGCGAGGAGATGGACCTGACGCAGGAGGCGCGCAACACCGAGGCCGTGGCCGCCGAGCTGGCCGGGCGCGGGGACGTGTGCATCCCCCGCATCCATTGGGCCTACACGACCGAGCGCGTGCTGGCGATGGATTTCGTCGAGGGCGTGACGCCAGGCGATTCCGCGCAGCTCGCGGCGCAGGGGCTGGACGGCCCGCGCGTGGCCCGGCGCGGTGCGCAGGCCTTCCTGCAGATGGTGCTGGACGGCGGCGTCTTCCATGCCGATCCGCATCCGGGCAACCTCTTCGCGCTGCCGGGCGATCGCGTGGCCTTCATCGACTTCGGCATGGTCGGTCGCCTGTCGCCGCGGCGGCGCGAGCAGCTGCTGTCGCTGCTGGCCGCCATCGTCGGCGGCGACGCGGATGCGCTGGTCGGCGTGATGCTCGATCTTTCCGAGGGCGGCGCGCCGGACGTCGCCGCGCTCGCGGCCGGCGCCGAGCGCTTCGTCGCCCGGCACGGCGGCGGCGTGCACGACCTGGTGCAGGCGATCGACGACTTCATGGCCATCGTGCGCGGCGCGAGCCTGTACCTGCCGGCCGACCTGGCGCTGCTGTTCAAGGCGCTGGCGACGGCCGACGGCATGCTCAGGCGGCTCGACCCGGCGCTCGATCTCGTCGCCACCGTGGCGCCGATGGTGCGCAGCGCCATGGCTGCGCGCTATTCGGCGGGTGCCGTCGGCGCGCGCGGCAGGGCCGCGGCCGCGCAGCTCTACGACATGGCCGACGACCTGCCGCAGGTGCTGCGGCTCGTGCTGCATCACCTCAAGCAAGGCCGGGTGCATGCCGAGGTGGAGGTGCGGCACTTCGACCGCATCGCCGATGCACTGGAGCGTGCGGCCACCCGGCTGGCCATCGCCATCGTGGCCGCCGCCTTCGTGCTCGGCCTGGCGCCGCGGGTGCTGGGCTGGGGGCCGACGTGGGGCGGCATTCCCGTCTTCGGGCTGCTCGGCCTGGCGCTCACGGTGGCTGCGCTCATCGTGCTGCTGTGGACTTTCAGGCACCGCCGATGAAGCCCGGCGCGGCCGTGCCTACCATCCCTGCATGAGCACGACGGCATCGGGCGGCGGACAGCGCCACGTGGTGGTGATCGGCGCCGGCGCGGTGGGCTGCGCCAGCGCCATCGAGGCGCTGCGGCGCGGGCTGCAGGTCACGCTGCTGGAGCCCGGCGAGCCGGGCGGCGAACAGGCGAGCAGCTTCGGCAACGCCGGCTGGTTCTCCTCGCATTCGGTGGTGCCGCCGGCGCTGCCCGGCGCCTGGCGCAAGGTGCCCGGCTGGCTGGCCGATCCGCTCGGCCCGCTGGCGGTGCGCTGGGGCCACCTGCCGCGCGCGCTGCCGTGGCTGCTGCGCTACCTCGCCTCGGGCTGGACCGAGGCGCGCGTGCAGCGCATCGCCGAGGCGCTGCGCACCCTGCTCGCGGACGCGCCTGCGCTGCACAGCGAGCTGGCGCGGGAGGCCGGCGTGCCCGAGCTGGTCGAGCAGCGCGGCCTGCTGCACGTGTACCGCTCGCGCGCCGAATTCGAGGGCGATGCGCTGGCCTGGCGCGTGCGGGCCCGCTGCGGCGTGCAGTGGGAGGAATGGGCCGAGCCCGAACTGCGGGCGCATGAACCCGACCTCGACGCGCGCTACACGCTCGGCATCTTCGTGCCCGAGGCCGGCCACTGCCGCCAGCCGGGCGCCTACGTGGCCGCGCTGGCGCGCCATGCCGAGCGCATGGGCGCACGGCGCCGCGCAGCCCGCGCGACCGGCCTGCGCATCGAGGGCGGCCGTCTGCGCGCCGTGCTGACGGATGCGGGCGAGCTGCCGGCCGACGCTGCCGTCATCAGCGCCGGCGCGCGTTCGGGGGACTTGGCGGCGCAGGCGGGCACGCCGGTGCCGCTCGAATCGGAGCGCGGCTACCACGTCGTGCTGCCGGGCGTGACGGCGCCCGGCCCGCGCACGCCGATGATGGCCGCCGACGGCAAGCTGATCGTGCACGCGATGCGCGACGGCCTGCGCGCCGCCGGCCAAGTGGAAATCGCCGGCCTGGCGGCGGCGCCCGACTGGCGGCGCGCCGAGATCCTGCGCCGGCACCTGGCCTCGATGTTCCCGGCGCTCGATGTCCCGCCCGCGCAGGTGACGACGTGGCTGGGCCACCGCCCCAGCCTGCCCGACGGGCTGCCCTGCATCGGCCTGGCGCGCGGCAGCGACGACGTGGTGCTCGCCTTCGGCCATGGCCACGTGGGCCTGGGCGGCTCGGCGCGCACCGGACGGTGGGTGGCGCGGCTGCTGGCCGAGCGCCGCGCCTGGCCCGAGCTGGCGCCCTTCGATCCTCGGCGCTTCGGGCGCGGCTGACGTGCAACGAACAGGAGCCTTCCATGCCGGACCTCCGCCAGCATCTCGTCATCCACGGCCGCGTGCAGGGCGTGGGCTATCGCTGGGCCATGGTGCAGCAGGCCGAGGCGCTGGGCCTGCGTGGCTGGGTGCGCAACCGGCGCGACGGCACGGTCGAGGCGGTGGCTGCCGGCGATGCGGCGGCCGTGCAGGCGCTGGCCGGCTGGGCGCGGCAGGGGCCGCCGGCCGCGCAGGTCACGCGTGTCGAGGTGGGCGAAGCGGCGGATGATGGGGAACTGCCTCCCGCCTTCGAGCAGCGCCCGACGGCCTGACCACCCGCCTCACGCGTCTCGAGCAGGCGGGATGACCAGCATGTCCCCCTCGGCCATCTCCAGCGCGCGCTGCGCGGTGCTGCCCAAGAGCAGCGTGGCCAGGGCGCCGCGGCCGCGGGTGCCCATCACGATCAGCTCCTCCGGGCAGCGCTCGCCGTGCTGCGACAGCAGGTGCGCGGCGTCGCCGTACGCCAGCGCCAGTTCGATGCGCTCGCGCGTGTCCTGCGGCAGGTCGGCCTCGGCCAGCCAGGCCAGCATCTCGCGCTGGGCGGCGTCGTGGCCGGCGCGCCGGGCCTCGCCGGCGTCCATGCCGGCCAGCACCGGGTAGGGGTTGCCGAAGGCGTGGAAGACGGTGAAGCGCGCCTGCGGGAACAGGCGCGCCGCCTGCTCCAGCGCATGTCGCGCGGCGTCGGAGAAGTCGGTCGCCACGCGCACCTGCAGGTAGGGGCCGCGCACGCGGCAGCGCACCACCAGCAGCGGCACCGGCAGGCGGCGCGCCAGCGCGTCCACGGTGGAACCCAGCACGATGCGGCTGAGCGCCTCGTGCCGCGCCACGCCGGTGACCACGAGGCCGCTGCCCTCGGCCTGCGCGGCGGCGATCACCTTGTCCGCCACGTCGCCCTGCTCGACGCGCACGCGCATCGCCACCGGCGAGCCGGCCAGGTCGCAGCGCAGCCGCCGCTCGGCCACCGACAGCGGCGAGGGCTGCGGCTGGCGGTCGAAGGGGCGCAGCGGCGGCTGCTGCGACGGGTCCACCACGGTCAGCGCGACGGCCGGCGCGTTCCACTGCCGCGCGAGCTGCACGCAGCGGTCGAGCGCGCGGTCGCAGCGCGGGCCGAGGTCGGTGGCCAGCAGCAGGGCCGGCGGCGGGGAGGAGGAGGCTGATGCGTTCATGTGAAGGACTCCCGGGTGGACGACGAGGACGAAGGGCGGGGCGCGGCCAGTTCCTCGAACACGCCCCAGCGGCGCAGCAGCGCCTTCTCGATCTCCAGCAGCACCATGCAGGCCAGGCCGATGGCGAGGATCGCCGCGCCGTCCACCAGCGGCACGGCGCGCGAGTCGAACAGGCGCTGCATCCATGGCGCGTAGGTGAAGGCGAGCTGCGCCGCCACCACCAGCGCCACCGCCGCCAGCACCGCCGGCGTGCCCCTGGCGCCGCGCCAGGTGAAGGAGCGCATGTGCAGGTAGCGTACGTTGAAGAGGTAGAAGATCTCCAGCACGCACAGCGTGTTGACGACCATGGTGCGCGCCAGCTCCACCGAGTGGCCGCGGTGCATGGCCCAGAAGAAGATGCCGAAGCTGCCGGCCATGAACAGCAGCGACACCACCGCCACCCGCCACAGCATGAAGGGCGAGAGCAGCGGCGCCTCGGGCCGGCGCGGCGGGCGCTGCATCACGCCCGGCTCGGGCGGCTCGAAGGCCAGCACCAGGCCCAGCGAGATGGTCAGGATCATGTTGATCCACAGGATCTGCGGCGTGGTCATGGGCAGCGTCAGGCCCAGCAGCATGGCGGCGACGATGGCCAGCACCTCGCCGCCGTTGCTCGGCAGCGTCCAGGCGATCACCTTGCGGATGTTGTCGTAGACGGTGCGGCCCTCGCTCACGGCGGCGACGATGCTGGCGAAGTTGTCGTCGGCCAGCACGATCTGCGCCGCCTCCTTGGCGGCGTCGGTGCCCTTGTGGCCCATCGCCACGCCCACGTCGGCCTGCTTGAGCGAGGGCGCGTCGTTCACGCCGTCGCCCGTCATCGCCACCACCTGGCCCTCGGCCTGCAGGGCGCGCACCACGCGCAGCTTGTGCTCGGGGTTGGTGCGGGCGAAGACGCTGGCGCGTCGCGCCAGGCCGCGCAGTTCCTCGTCGCTGGCGGCGTCCACGTCGGCGCCGGTGGCGACCACCGGCCGCTCGGCCAGGCCGAGCTGCGCGGCGATGGCGGCGGCGGTGGCGGCATGGTCGCCGGTGATCATCTTCACGGCGATGCCGGCGCTGCGGCAGTCGGCCACGGCGGCGGTGGCCTCGGCGCGCGGCGGGTCGATGAAGCCGATGACGCCGAGGAACACCAGTTCGCGCACGTCGCCGAAGTCCAGCGCGTCGGCGCCGTCGGGCAGGGCAGGCAGCCGGCGGGCGGCGAAGCCGAGCACGCGCTCGCCGGCGGCGGCGGCCTCGGCGATGGCGGCCTCCCACTGCGCGGGCTGCAGCGGCCGGACCTGGCCGTGCGCGTCGAGCTGGCCGGTGCTCATCGCCAGCACGCGTTCGGGCGCGCCCTTGACCAGCAGCTCGGCGCTGCCATCGGCGCGCGCATGCAGCGTGGCCATGAAGCGGTGCTGCGCGTCGAAGGGGATCTCGTCGCTGCGCGGGTGGCCGGCGCGCAGCGCGGCGGCGTCCAGGCCGGCCTTCACCGCCAGCGCCACCAGGGCGCCTTCCATCGGGTCGCCGTCGACCTTCCATTCGCCGCCCTGCTGCGCGAGCTGCGCGTCGTTGCACAGCAGGCCGCATTCGATCAGCCGGCGCGCGTGGGCGGGCAGGGCGCCGCAGCCGGGCGGCAGTTCGAGCGCGCCCACCGGCGCGTAGCCCGAGCCGCTGACGGCGATCGTCACGCCGTCGGCCACCACGCGGCTGGCCGTCATCTCGTTGCGCGTGAGCGTGCCCGTCTTGTCGGAGCAGATGACGGTGGTGGCGCCCAGCGTCTCCACCGCCGGCAGCCGGCGCACGATGGCGCGCCGCGCCGCCATGCGCCGCACGCCGATGGCCAGCGTGATGGTGATGACGGCCGGCAGGCCCTCGGGCACCAGGCTCACCGCGATGGCGACCACCACCATCAGCGCGTCGAGCCACGCCGCGCCCTGCACGCCGACCGCGAAGGCGAACAGCAGCGCCGCGCCCGCGATGCAGAACAGCGTGAAGCGCCGGCCGAAGGCATCGATCTGCCGCAGCAGCGGCGTGACCAGCGACTGCACCGAGCCCAGCAGGCTGCTGATGTGGCCGATCTCGGTGTGGCGGCCGGTGGCCACCACCACGCCCTGCGCCTGCCCGGCCGCCACCAGCGTGCCGGAATAGGCCATCGATGCGCGGTCGCCCAGCGCCGCGTCGGCGGCGACGGGGCCCTCGTGCTTCACGCTGGCGACGGACTCGCCGGTGAGCACCGCCTCGTCCACCAGCAGACCGCGGGCGCGCAGCAGGCGCAGGTCGGCCGGCACGCGGTCGCCGGCCTCCAGCAGCACCACGTCGCCCGGCACCAGCTCGGCCACCGGCACCTGGGCGCGGTGGCCGTCGCGCAGCACGCGGGCATGCGGGGCCAGCATGGCGCGCAGCGCGTCCATCGCCTCCTCGGCCTTGCCTTCCTGCACGAAGCCGACGACGGCGTTGACCAGCACGACGCCGACGATCACCGCCGCGTCCACCAGGTGGCCGAGCGCGCCCGCCAGCACCGCGGCGGCCAGCAGGAACAGGATCAGCGCGTTCTGGAACTGCGACAGGAAGCGGCGCAGCGGCGAGACGCGCGCCGCGGTGGGCAGTTCGTTGGGGCCGTGGTGCGCCAGGCGCCGGCGCGCCTCGTCGGCGTGCAGCCCGTCGCCCGAGGCGCCCAGGCGCTGGAGCGCGGCGTCGGCCGCCAGCGCATGCCAGGCGTGCGCGGCGGCGGGAGTGTCGGAAGAGGGGGCGGTGTCTGCGGATCCGGCGGCAAGAGAAGCGGCGGGCATCGTCATGCGCCGATGGAACCACAGCCGGCGCCGCGATGGGGGCAATACGGCAGTGCCGCGTGCGGGCAATGGGCGGGATTCGCGGCTCTGATTGACATGGATCAATCGAAGCCCAATACCCGGCGTCCGACGCAGGCGAAGGGTAGCGGCGGCCGGCCGGTTGCCGCTACCCTGCGGTCGACCGCGCCGCGCGGCCGCTCCCGCTCCGCACTGCACGCCCGCCGACCTCCGCCTTCCTGCCGCATGCACCGCACCACGTCCTCCAACGCCTCTCCCGCTTCGGACCTCGACACCCTGGCCCGCGCCGCGCTGGCCCGCGCGACCGGCGCGCTCTCGCCGGCGGCCGGCATGCTGGCCGCGCTGGACTGGAGCACCCACCTCATGTCGGCGCCCGGCAAGCGCGCCCTGCTGGCGCAGCAGGGCCTGCAGCAGATGCAGGACCTGGCGGCCTTCGCGCGCCGCAGCCTGTTCGATGCCGAGCCCGCCGACGTTGCCTCCGACCGCCGCTTCGCCGCGCCCGAATGGCAGCAGTGGCCGTTCAGCCTGTGGCGCGAATCCTTCCTGGCCGCGCAGCGCTGGTGGGAGGCCGCCACCCGCGGCGTGCCCGGCGTGGAGCGCCACCACGAGGACCTGGTGGCCTTCGGCGCGCGGCAGTGGCTGGACATGCTCTCGCCCGGCAACCTGCCCTGGGCCAACCCGGTGGTGATCGAGCGCACGCTGCGCGAGGGCGGCGCCAACCTGATGCGCGGCTTCGGCCACTGGGCGGAAGACCTGCAGCGCCAGGCCGACGGCGCGCCGCCGGCCGGCACCGAGCGCTTCCGCGTCGGGCACGAGGTGGCCGTCACGCCGGGCAGGGTCGTGCTGCGCAACCGGCTGATCGAGCTGATCCAGTACGCGCCGGCCACGCCCACCGTGCACGCCGAGCCGGTGCTGATCGTGCCGGCCTGGATCATGAAGTACTACATCCTCGACCTCTCGCCGCACAACTCGCTGGTGAAGTACCTGGTCGAGCAGGGCCACACGGTGTTCTGCATCTCGTGGAAGAACCCGCACGAGGCCGAGCGCGACCTGGGGATGCAGGACTACCTCGACCTCGGCCTGCGCGCCGCGCTCGACGCGGTCAACGCCATCTGCCCGAAGCGCAAGGTGCATGCCACGGGCTACTGCCTGGGCGGCACGCTGCTGGCCATCGGCGCCGCGGCGATGGCACGCGACGGCGACGAGCGGCTGGCGACCACCACCTACTTCGCCGCGCAGACCGACTTCTCCGAGCCCGGCGAGCTGGGCCTGTTCATCGACGAGAGCCAGCTCAGCCTGCTGGAAGCGCAGATGCAGCAGACCGGCTACCTCACTGCGCAGCAGATGGCCGGGGCCTTCAGCATGCTGCGCAGCTACGACCTGCTGTGGTCGCGCATGGTCAACGAATACCTGCTGGGCGTGCGCGCGCCGATGAACGACCTGATGGCCTGGAACGCCGACGCCACCCGCATGCCGGCGCGCATGCATTCCGAATACCTGCGCCGCCTGTTCCTCGACGACGACCTGAGCGAGGGCCGCTTCCCGGTCGACGGCCGGCCCGTCTCGCTGGGCAGCCTGCGCCTGCCGACCTTCATGGTGGGCACGCTCACCGACCACGTGGCGCCCTGGCGCTCGGTGCACAAGCTGCACTTCCTCAGCCCGGCCGAGATCACCTTCGCCCTGACCACCGGCGGGCACAACGCCGGCATCGTCAACCCGCCCGTGCCCGACTCGCGGCGCAGCCATCGCCTGCTGACGCGCCCGGCCGGCGAACACGGCCTCGCGCCCGACGAGTGGCTGGCGCAGGCGCCGGAGCATGCCGGCTCGTGGTGGCCGGCGTGGCAGCAGTGGCTGGCCGCGCATTCCGGCGCGCGGGTGAAGCCGCCGCGCATGGGCGAGGCGCTGGCCGATGCGCCGGGCCAGTACGTGAAGGAACGCTAGGTGGGCCGCCTTTCGCTGCAGGGCCGCAGGGGACTGGTGGTCGGCATCGCCAACGAGCACAGCATCGCCTGGGGCTGCGCCAGGGCCTTCCACGATGCCGGCGCCGAACTGGCCGTGACCTGGTTCAACGACAAGGCGCGCCCCTACGTGGAACCCTTGGCGCAGCAGGTGCGGGCCGCCGTCGCGCTGCCGCTGGACGTGGAGCAGCCGGCGCAGATGGAAGCGCTGTTCGACGCGATCGCGCAGCAATGGGGAAAGCTCGACTTCGTGCTGCACTCCATCGCCTTCGCGCCGAAGGGCGACCTGCACGGCCGCGTGGTCGACACCTCGCGCGAGGGCTTCGCGCGGGCGATGGACATCTCGTGCCACTCCTTCGCGCGCATGGCGCGCCTGGCCGAGCCGCTGATGAAGGACGGCGGCAGCCTGATGACCATGAGCTACGTCGGCGCCGAGGAAGTCATCCCCGACTACGGCGTGATGGGCCCGGTGAAGGCCGCGCTGGAAGCCGGCACGCGCTATCTGGCGGCCGAGCTGGGGCCCAAAGGCATCCGCGTCAATGCCGTCTCGCCCGGCCCGTTGGCGACGCGCGCCGCCTCGGGCATCCCCAACTTCGATGCGCTGCTGGACGACGCGCGCCGCCGCGCGCCGCTGCGGCGGCTGGTGGACATCGACGACGTCGGCGCGCTCGCCGCCTTCCTGGCCAGCGACGCGGCGCGCAACATCACCGGCAGCACGCTGTACGTGGATGCGGGCTATCACATCCTGGGTTGACATGAACGACACCACCGCCGGCCTCGGCCTGATCCGCAACCGCACCTTCGACGAGATCGCCGTCGGCGACAGCGCGAGCCTCCAGCGCACGCTCACCGCGCAGGACATCCAGCTCTTCGCCGTGCTCTCGGGCGACGTGAACCCGCAGCACCTCGACGCGGAGTTCGCCGCCTCCACCCGCTTCCATGGCGTGATCGCGCACGGCATGTGGGGCGGGGCGCTGATCTCCGCCGTGCTGGGCACGCGGCTGCCCGGGCCGGGCACCGTGTACCTGGGGCAGACGCTGAAGTTCCTGCGCCCGGTGCGCGTGGGCGACACGCTCACCATCACCGTCACCGTGGCCGCGCGCGACGAGGCGAAGAAGCGCCTGACCCTGGCCTGCGCCTGCACCAACCAGGCCGGCGAGGCGGTGATCGAGGGCGAGGCCAGCGTGCTCGCGCCTACCGAGAAGATCGAGCGCGCCGCCGCCACGCTGCCCGAGGTGCGCATCAACGCCGCCGGCGACGGCCTGCCGCGCCTGCTGGCGCACGTGAAGCCGCTGGGCGCCATCCGCGTCGCGGTGGTGCATCCCTGCGATGCGCTGAGCCTGGGCGGCGCCATGGACGCGCGCGCCGCCGGCCTGATCGAGCCGGTGCTGGTCGGCCCGCGCGCCAAGGTGGAGGCCGCCGCGCTCGCCGCCGGCGTCGACCTGGCGGGCATCGCCATCGAGGACGTGCCCCACAGCCACGCCGCCGCCGCCCGCGCCGCCGAACTGGCCGGCCAGGGCGCGGTCGAGGCGCTGATGAAGGGCAGCCTGCACACCGACGAACTGATGAGCGCCGTGCTCGACGCCCGCGCCGGCCTGCGCACCAAGCGGCGCCTGTCGCACTGCTTCCTGATGCAGACGCCGGCCTATCCGCGTCCCTTCATCCTCACCGACGCCGCGATCAACATCGCGCCGACGCTGGACGAGAAGGCCGACATCATCCGCAACGCCATCGACCTGGCGCACGCCATCGGCGTGGCCGAGCCGCGCGTCGCCATCCTGGCGGCGGTGGAGACGGTCAACCCGCGCATGGCCGCCACGCTCGACGCCGCGGCGCTGTGCAAGATGGCCGACCGCGGCCAGATCGCCGGCGGCGTGCTCGACGGCCCGCTGGCCTTCGACAACGCCGTCTCGGCCGCCGCCGCGCGCGTCAAGGGCATCGCCTCGCCGGTGGCGGGGCAGGCCGACGTGCTGGTCGTGCCCGACCTGGAAAGCGGCAACATGCTCGCCAAGCAGCTCGAGTACATGGGCGACGCCGCCACCGCCGGCATCGTGCTCGGTGCGAAGGTGCCCATCGTGCTGACCAGCCGCGCCGACGCGCGCGACACGCGCATGGCATCCTGCGCCATCGCCGTGCTGCTGGCGCACCGCTGGCGCACGACGCCGCCGTGAAGGTATGGCAACAGCACTCAACACCCGTTCACGCTGAGCCTGTCGAAGCGCCGCACAGGGCTTCGATCCTTCGACAGGCTCGGGACAGGCCGAACTCAGCCCGAACGGTTCTTGTGGATCAGCCTCATGGCAACCAACGACCCTCCCTTCATCCTCGTCCTCAACTGCGGCTCGTCCAGCATCAAGTTCGCGCTCTTCGAGGCCGGCGCCGGCGAGCCCGCGCGCCGTCCGGCGTGGAACGGCAAGGTGCAGGGCATCGGCGGCCCGGACCCCGACTTCGGCGCACGCGACGTGCCGGTGGTGCCCGTGCCGCTGGACCCGGCGCATCCCTACCGCGCCGCGCTGCAACTGATACGCGAACACACGCTGCGCTGGCTGGCCGGCCGCCCGCTGGCCGCCGTGGCGCACCGCGTGGTGCATGGCGGCAGCAAGTACTTCGCGCCGGTGCGCGTCGATGCGCAGGTGCTGGCCGACCTGCGAAGCTACGTCCCGCTCGCGCCGCTGCACCAGCCCTTCGCGCTGGAGGCCATCGAGATCCTGCTGGCCGAGCGGCCCGATCTGCCGCAGGTCGCCTGCTTCGACACCGGCTTCCATCACACGCTGCCGCGGGTGGAGCAGATGCTGCCCCTGTCATGGGACGCGTGGCAGCGCGGCCTGCGGCGCTACGGCTTCCACGGCCTGTCCTACGAGTACATCGCCGCCGCGCTGGCCGAGCGCCACGGCCGCGAGGAGGCCGGGCGCGCCCGCACCGTCGTCGCCCACCTGGGCAGCGGCGCCAGCCTGTGCGCGATGCAGGGCCTGGAGAGCGTGGCAACGACGATGGGCTTCTCGGCCCTGGACGGCCTGATGATGGGCACCCGCACCGGCGCGCTGGACCCCGGCGCCGTGCTGTACCTGATGGAGATCGAGAAGCTGAGCCTGGCGCAGGTGGGCCGAGCGCTGTACCACGAGTCCGGCCTGCTGGGCATCTCGGGGCTGTCGAGCGACGTGCGCGTGCTGCTGGCGCGGGAAGACGAGGACAGCGAGGCGGGCGAGCGCTGCCGCGCGGCGCTGGAACTCTACGTGCGCCGCATCGTGCGCGAGATCGGCGCGCTGGCTGCGGTGCTGGGCGGGCTGGACCGGTTGGTGTTCACGGCCGGCGTCGGCGAGCACCAGCCGGCCATCCGGGCGCGCGTGTGCACGGCGCTGGCGTGGCTGGGCGTGGAGGTGGACGAGGCGGCCAACCGGGCCCATGCGGCGCGCATCGGCACGTCGGAAAGCCGGGTCGACGTGGCGGTGGAGCCGACGAACGAGGAGTGGGTGGCGGCGAGGGATGCGGCGGGGCTGGTGTGGTCAAGCCCCTAGGACATTGTTCATCGAGGTGCCGACATCAGGCTGGGAGGTTGCATGATGTCGAGCACCTGACGCCGTGGCTCGCTGTCCGTACTATTCAGCCATTGCTTCAGGTTGCGGCACATCGACACGTCTTTGGCTGCCATAGCGAGCGCGGTGGCTTGGAGACTATCGAGTTCAACCTCCAGTTCGCCAATACTCGTATTTGGCATCTCTCTGTGCATCCTCTCTAAGTTGAATACTCGCAGGGCAGAAGCTTGTCCCTCGTTGAGAATCTTCCACTTTCTGAATGCCGAGAGCAGTTCGCCCGCTTCACTGGGAAGGGCTTCGTTGCATTGAAGCACCAGGGCCTCAGTGAACGACACCGATCGCATCGAATGAAGAACGGGCCATTCGATCTGAGCGCTCGCCAGCCCGCACGTTGTGAACAAGCAGACCCACAGCACTTTCCGCAAAGCACGCATCAAACACACCTCCCAGCATCTCGGCTGATGTCCACTTCTGGCCGATTGCAGAAGTTTAGGCCGAGTAGGCGCCGCGCGTGTCGTTGCACATTCCGCCTTTCGAGAATCTTTCCACGCCTACTCACCGCCCCATCACCCCGATCACCACCGCATTCACCAGATCGATGAAGAACCCGCACACCAGCGGCACGACGATGAAGGCGCGCGGCGCCGCGCCGTGCTCGCGGGTGACGGCGCTCATGTTGGCGATGGCGGTGGCGGTGGAGCCGAGGGCGATGCCGCCGAAACCGGCGCACATGACGGCCGACTCGTAGTTGCGGCCCATGCAGGGGTAGACCACCCACAGCGTGAAGGCGATGGCCAGCGCGATCTGCAGGGCCAGGGTGGTGCCGACGAAGGCGGCGGCCTGCGCCAGGGTCCACGGCTGCAGGCCCATCAGCGCCATGGTGAGGAAGACGCCCAGGCACACGTCGGAGATCAGCGCCACGCCGGGCTGCATGCTGGACCAGTTCCACAAACGGCCGTCCTTCTGCGGCAGCAGGCTGCACACGTTGCGCAGCACGATGCCGGCGAGGAGGCAGCCGACGAAGTCCGGCAGGCGCAGGCCGGTCAGTTCGATCAGCGTGCCGATGCCGCGCCCGAGCAGCAGCGCCACGTTGAGCCACAGCACCGCCAGCAGCACGCCGTGGTAGTCGATGCGCACGTGGGTCTGCCGGTCGTAGGGCTGGCCGATCTCCAGTTCCGACGTGGCGGCGGCGGGCACCAGGTGGTGGCGGCGCATCAGCCAGGCGGCGATGGGGCCGCCGATGCAGCAGGCGGCGATCAGGCCGATCATGTTGCTCGCCAGGCCGAGCGTCTCGGCCTCGGCGATGCCCAGGTCGCGCACGAAGTGCGGCGCCCAGGCCAGCGTGGTGCCCACGCCGCCGGTCAGCGAGATGGAGCCGGTCATCAGGCCGGCGCGCCGGTCCAGCCCGAACAGGCCCGCCATGCCCATGCCCAGCAGGTTCTGCAGCACGATGAAGCCCACGGCCAGCGCCAGCAGCATGGCCAGCGCCGGCCCGCCGCGCGCCAGGGTGCGCACGTCGGAGCCCAGGCCGATGGCGGCGAAGAAATACAGCAGCAGCATGTCGCGCGCGCCCAGCTCGAAGTGCGTGCGCAGCCCGGTGGCGGCGTACAGCGCCGCCACCACCGCGACGCACACCAGCCCGCCGGCCACCGCCTCGGGGATGCTGTAGCGGCGTAGTGCCTCGATGCGCTGCGTCAGCTCCTTGCCGACGAAGAGCAGCAGGATCGCGAGCGTGAAGCTGTTGAAGGCGTTGACGTGGAGTTCGGCGGGCATGGATGCGCGGCTTCGCTGGCTCAGCCGTGGGATTTCGCGTCCGTGACCAGCGCGGCATCCACCTCGCGGATGCGGCGCTCCTCGTAGTAGCCGCCGTACTCGGTGTAGCGCAGGAAGGGCCGGCCGCACTGCGCGCAGACCCACACGTCGCAGCGGTTGTACGGATGGAAGGCCGGCGCGATGGGTGCGCGCGGCGACCAGTAGCCGGTGCCCTCGGGGTGGTATTCCTCCAGCGTCGGCTCCTCCCAGGCCGCCTCGCCCTCGGCGCGCAGGCTGCCGACGCGGCGCAGGCCGGATTCGGGGAAGCTGCCGGGGAAGGCCTCCCAGCCGGGGCAGGCGAGCACGGCGCACGCCTCGCATGCGCCCGCGCTGCCGTGCCGCCGGGCCAGGGCGATCAGTTCTTCGGTGGTCATGCGCGCATTGTCCCGTCGGCGGCGCGCGGCCGCCGCGTCACTTCGCGGGTTCCAGCGACAGCAGGGTCAGGGCGCCGTCCACGTTGTCGGCGGTGATGCGCACCTTGTCGCCGGCCTTCACGTCCTTGAGCAGGGCCGGGTCCTTGACGCGGAAGACCATGGTCATCGCGCCCATGTCGATGTTGGGGATGTCGCCGTGGCGCAGGGTGATGCGGTTCTGCGCGGCATCGACCTTGCGGACCTCGGCATCGACCTTGGGCAGGCCGGCGCCCTGCTGCGCGAAGGCCGATGCGGAAAGCAGCGAGAGGGCGAGAGTGGCAAGGGTTTTCTTCATCGTTCGGTTCTCCTGGAAGAGAGGTTGGAAAGTTTCATGTCGGACCGCGCGCCGTCAACAAGGACCGTTCAGGCTGAGCTTGTCGAAGCCCGTGACGGCACTTCGACCCTTCGACAAGCTCAGCACAGGCCAAGCTCGGTGCGAACGGATTCCGTGCTTTCTTGAAAGCAGATCCGTCTCAGCGATAGCTCTGGAACACACGTGTCTGGCCGCCGGCCAGCACCAGCAGCACGTCGTAGGGGTCGCGGCGCTCGCCGTAGACGGCGCCGTCCATGCCGGGCGAGCCGACGGGCATGCCGGGCACGGCCAGGCCGATGGCGCCCTTGGGGCGCTCGGCCAGCAGGCGCTTGATCTCGCGGGCAGGCACGTGGCCTTCGATGGCGAAGCCTTCGACGAAGGCGGTATGGCACGAGCCGAGTTTCTGCGGGATGCCGGCGCGGGCGCGCGCGGCGTTGTTGCCTTCGTCGCGCACGCGGGTGGCAAAGCCGTTGGCGTCGAGGTGCTTCACCCAGTCGTGGCAGCAGCCGCAGTTGGGGTCTTTCCAGACCTCGACCATCGGCGCGGCGGCGAAGGCGCCGGGGGCCAGCAGGCCGAGCGGGGCGGCGAGGAGAAGAGTGCGTCGTTTCATCGGTGGCTCCTTGAACAGGCTGATCAGTGATGTTGATGGGGTGAGTGGCCGCCGGGCTTGCGCACGCTGGCGGCGGGTGCGGCCTGATTGCCGGCCGCATCGGGTGCGCGCTGCGCCGGCGGCGGCGCGCCGGCCGCCTCGCGCGCGACGGTGCCGCCCGGGTGCCGGAACCAGCCCGGGTCTCGGTAGTCGTTCGGCCCCTGGCCGCGGCGCACCTTCAGCAAGGTGAACATGCCGCCCATCTCGGCCGGGCCGAAGGGGCCCTGGCCGGTCATCATGGGCAGGGTGTTGTCGGGCAGGGGCATCTCCATGCTGCCCATCTCGGCCATGCCGCGCTCGCCCATCACCATGTAGTCGGGCACCAGCTTGCGGATCTTCTCGCCGATGCCCGCGTGGTCCACGCCGATCATGGTCGGCACGTCGTGGCCCATCGGGCCCATGGTGTGGTGGCTCTTGTGGCAGTGCAGCGCCCAGTCGCCTTCCTCGTCGGCGACGAACTCGATCTGCCGCATCTGGCCCACGGCGACGTCGGTCGTCACCTCGGGCCAGCGCGCGCCCGGCGGCACGGGGCCGCCGTCGGTGCCCGTCACCTCGAACTCGTGGCCGTGCAGGTGGATGGGGTGGTTGGTCATCGTGAGGTTGCCCACGCGGATGCGCACCCTGTCGCCCTGGCGCACGCACAGGTTGTCGATGGCCGGGAACACGCGGCTGTTGAAGGCCCAGGTGTTGAAGTCCGTCATCGTGTTGACCTTGGGCGTGGCGCTGCCGGGCTCCACGTCGAAGCTGCCGAGCAGGAAGCAGAAGTCGCGTTGCACGCGGGCGATGCGCGGGTCGGCGCGGTCCTTCGGGTGCGTGACCCAGAAGCCCATCATGCCCATCGCCATCTGCACCATCTCGTCTGCATGCGGGTGGTACATGAAGGTGCCGGGCCGGCGCGCGGTGAACTCGTAGACGAAAGTCTTGCCCGGCGGGATGTGCGGCTGCGTGATGCCGCCGACGCCGTCCATGCCGTTGGGCAGGCGCTGGCCGTGCCAGTGCACGGTCGTGTGCTCGGGCAGGCGGTTGGTCACGAAGAGGCGCACGCGGTCGCCCTCGACCACCTCGATGGTGGGGCCGGGCGATTGGCCGTTGTAGCCCCACATGTTGACCTTGAAGCCCGGCGCCATCTCGCGCACCACCGGTTCGGCGACGAGATGGAATTCCTTGACGCCGCCCTTCATGCGCCAGGGCAGCGTCCAGCCGTTGAGGGTGACGACCGGGTCGTAGGGCCGGCCGTTGGGCGGAGTGAGCGGCGCGGCGGTGGCCGCGGAAGACTGCGAGGCCGCCTCGGGCACGGCGGCCAGCGCGACGCGGCTGACGGCGGTGGCGGCAGCGCCCGCGAGCGCGCCGGAGAAGAAGTGGCGGCGGTCCATCAGTGGCCTCCCTCGCTCGCGGCGGCCACGGCCGGCCCCGCATCGCCCTGCAGCGCCGACACGCCGGCGGGCGAGCTGCCTGTCAGTGCCATCTGCAGATCGACGTCGGCCAGCCAGAAGTCGCGCTGCGCCTGCATGGCGGCGTTGACGGCCAGCATGCTGGCGCGCGTCTCGGCCAGCAGCTCCCACACGCTGGAGACCATCGCGTTGTAGCGCAGCACCATCTCGTCGTTGACCTTCCGGCGCAGCGGCAGCACCTCGCTCTGGTAGCGGTGCGCCACCTGCCAGGCGTGGCGGCGGGCGGCCTCGGCCTCGCGCGCCTCGCTGGCGGCGGCCAGGGCCACGGCGCGCACGCGGGCCGCGGATTGCAGGTACAGCGCCTCGGCCCGGGCGTTGCGCGACTGGCCCCAGTCGAAGAGGGGGATGGGCACGTCCAGTTCCCAGCCGCGCTGCGTGCTGCGGCTGCGGTCGGCGTCGTTGGCGAAGGTGGTGTTGCGCGCGATGCCCAGCTCCAGGCCATTGACGGTGCGCGTCGCGCGGGTCAGCCCCAGCGCGTCGGCAGTGGCGGCGCTGCCGGCGCGGGCGGCGCGCAGGTCGAGCCGGTCGCGCAGCGCCTGGGACTGCAGGTCGCCGGCCTCGGGCAGCGCGGCGGGCAGGGCGGGCAGGCGGTCGGGCAGGTGCAGCTTCGCGGCCTGCGAGGCGTCCAGGCCCAGCAGGCGGACGAGCTGCTCGCGCGACGACGCGGCCGCCTGTTCGGCCCGCGCGAGCTGCGCGGCGGCATCCGCGTGCAGCAGTTGCTCGCGGGCGGCCTGCAGCGTGCTCCAGTTGCCCACGCGCTGCATGCGCCCGGCCAGCTCGGCGCCGGCCTCGGCGGCGTCGCGCGCGTCGCGCAGGTAGGCGGCGCCCTGCTGCGCGGCCACGGCGCGCACCCAGGCGCGGCGCGCATCGGCCGCCAGCTGCAGCACCTGCTGCGCGGCGTCGAGCTTGGCCGTCTCGTGCCGCTGGCCGGCCCAGCGCGCCTGCCAGGGCAGGGCGATCAGGCCGACGACATTGAAGCTGACGAGGCGCTCCAGTTCCAGTTCGCGCCCTTCGCGCAGGCGGCTGAAGGAGAGCACCGGGTTGGGCAGGCTGGCCGCCTGCACGCGCTCGGCGTCGGAGAGCTGCAGCGTGGCGAAGGCGGCCTGCATGCGCGGGCTGTGGGCGAGTGCGATCCGCACGGCGGCCTCGGCGTCCAGCGGCCGGGCGAGCAGCGCCTCCACCTGGGCGGCGGAGGCTTCATCGGGTGCGCGGTGGACCGGCGCATCGGCCAGCAGCGGGTGGCCGGCCAGCAGTTGCTGCACGTCCTGCTCGCCGCCGTCGGGCGAGAGGCTGGCGCAGCCGGCGAGCAGCAGCGCCGCGGCGAGGAGGGCAGGAAGAGCAAGAAAAGGACGCGGCCCGGGCCGGTCGGGGAAGGGGTTCAAGGTGACGCTCCTGGAGGCAACACATCGGCGCCGCGGCCTCGCGTGGAGGCTGCAGCGGACGGACTACGGGCAGGAAGGTCAGGAAATGGGCGGCTTGTCGGCCTGCTGCGGCAGCGCGCTGGCGAAGCGCTGCGCCGGTGCCTGCGGCTGCGCCAGGGTTGGCGCGGCGGCCGGGGCCGCCGGGGCGTCGCCGGTCATCGCGGCCGAGTGGCAGAGCTGGCACAGCGAGCACTGCGCGTGGTGCGAGGCGTCGCCCGGCGCGTCGTGGCCGGCGGTGTGCGCGGCGGATGCCGCATCGGCCGCCTCGTGGCAGGGCGGCATCGCATCGGCACCGGCGACGGCAGCCTGCGAAACGGCCGCCGGCGCCGTTTCCATCGCCATCGCGCCGCCCATCCAGCCGCGCAGGGGCAGCAGGACGATGGCCAGGACGAGGACGAGGATGCGCACCCGCCGATTCTAGGCGGCCGTGGGTTCCGAAGGCCCCACGGCGCCCCGGTAGGCATGCCAGGTGGCGTGGCCGAGCCAGGGCGCGACCACCAGCAGGCCCAGCGCCCACGGCAGCAGCAGCGCGCCCAGCGTGAGCGCGACGATGAGCGCGCCCCACAGCAGCATCACGCCCGGCTGGCCCAGCACGAGCTGGAAGCTGCGCAGCCCGGCGGTGATGGCGTCGGTGTCGCGGTCCAGGATCATGGGGATGGAGATCACGCAGGTGGAGAACACGATGGCCGCGAACACGCCGCCCACCATCGCGTAGGCGGCCACGAATTCCAGGTTCTCGGGGTTGAAGACCGCCTGCACCACGCCCGTGGTGCTGGGCATGCCGGTGTTGAAGAACACCGCGAACACCACCAGCGAGGCGCGTCCCCACAGCAGCTCCAGCACCAGCAGCACCAGCACCAGCATGGCCATGGAGCCGATGCGCCGGTCCCAGCAGGTGAGCGAGGCCGCGAAGTCCGGCGGCAGGCCGGCTTCGCGCCGGCGGCTGGCCTCGTACAGGCCCATCGCCAGGAAGGGGCCGACCAGGAAGCAGCCGGAGACGATGGTCATCGTGTACTCGGGCCGGCCGCGGAACACCAGGCCGATGGCGGCCGCCATGCACCAGAAGGCCAGCCCGAAGAACAGCGAGAGCGGCCAGGCCGCGGCGAGGTCGCGCGCGCCCGCGGCCAGCCAGTGCAGCGGGGCGCTCCAGCCCAGCGGACGCAGGGGCGGGGCGGCGGGCGCGGTCTCGTCCGGGGTGGAAGCGGGGGCATCGGTCATGGCTGCGGTGGAAGAAGATGGCGATGCCCCGATCTTGCGGACGGCGGGCGCGCCGTCAATCCGGCTTTGCCGAGGGCGCGCAGGCGGCGGCGGGCCGGCTGCATGCGTTCTAATTCCCGCTGACCATGGCCAGCCCCACGCGCCCGACCCGCACCGAACGCGACGTCCGCATCGACCTCGCGGCCGCCTACCGCATGGCCGCCATCAACGGCTGGGACGACACCGTCTACACCCACCTCTCGGCCAGCGTGCCGGGCGAGCCGGGCCACTACCTCATCAACCCCTTCGGCGCCACCTTCGACGAGATCACCGCCTCCAGCCTGGTGAAGGTGAACGTGCAGGGCCGCGTGGCCGACGGCTCCGGCGCGCGGGTCAACCCGAGCGGCTTCGCCATCCACGGCGCGGTGCACGCGGCGCGGCCGGAGGTGGAGTGCGTCATCCACCTGCACACGCCCTGGGGCGTGGCGCTGTCGATGCTGCCGGGTGGGCTGCAGCCGACTTCGCAATGGGCGATGCGGCTGCACGGCCGCCTCGGCCGCCATGCCTACGAAGGGCTGGCGCTCGGGCCCGAGGAGCAGCAGCGCCTGGTGGCCGAGCTGGGCCCGCTCGACGGCCTGCTGCTGGAGAACCACGGCCCGCTGGTCGTGGGCCGCAGCGTGGCCGAGGCCTGGATGCTGATGCACATGCTGGAGCGGGCCGCCCGGGCGCAGTTGCGCGCGATGGCCGCCACCGGCGGGCAGGTGCTCGTCGCCTCGCCCGAGCTCGCGTCGCTCACCTACCGGCAGTGGGTGGGCGACGGCAGCGAATGGGACGGCGACCTGGAGTGGCCGGCCCTGCTGCGGCGGCTGGACCGCAGCGCGCCCGGCTACCGCGACTGACGCCGCCCTTCCTTTTCATTCCCATCTCATCGGAGAGACCCCATGCCCACCATCCGCGTCGAAATGTTCGAAGGCCGCACCGTGGAACAGAAGCGCGCCCTGGCCGGCGCCATCACCGAGGCCGTCGTGCGCACCCTCGGCGGCTCGGCCGACGGCGTCGACGTCGTGTTCTTCGACATCCCGCGCCACGACTGGGCCACCGGCGGCCAGTTGTGGAGCGACAAGGGGCAGCCGCAGGCCCCGGCGGCCCCCGGCGGCAGCGGCGCCTGAGCGCCTTCAGTTGCCGCCGCGCGCCGGCCGCAGCAGCCGCAGCCCGTTGAACACCACCAGCAGGCTGGCCCCCATGTCGGCGAACACCGCCATCCACATGGTGGCGCTGCCCATCAGCGCGAGCGCGAAGAACACCGCCTTGATGCCCAGCGCCAGCGCGATGTTCTGCCACAGCACGGCGTGCGTGCGGCGCGAAAGCCGCACCGTCTCGGCGATGCGGCCGGGGTCGTCGTTCATGATCACCACGTCGGCCGCCTCCATCGCAATGTCGGTGCCGGCGCCGCCCATGGCGAAGCCGATGTCGGCCTGCGCCAGCGCGGGCGCGTCGTTGATGCCGTCGCCCAGCATCGCGGTCGGGCCGTAGCGCACGCGCATCTCCTTCACCGCGGCGAGCTTGTCCTCGGGCAGCAGGCCGCCGCGCGCGTCGTCGATGCCGGCCTGCACGGCGATCGCCTTCGCGGTCGTCGGGTTGTCGCCGGTCAGCATCACCGGCGCGACGCCCAGGCGCTTGAG
Source organism: Xenophilus azovorans DSM 13620 (assembly GCF_000745855.1). GTDB lineage: Bacteria > Pseudomonadota > Gammaproteobacteria > Burkholderiales > Burkholderiaceae_C > Xenophilus > Xenophilus azovorans. The sequence continues at coordinate 20,521 of NZ_JQKD01000027.1, read as the reverse complement.
CGCCTCCACCGCCGCGCGAGAGGCGGGGCGCAGCGTGTCGGCCACCGCGAACACGGCCCGCACGCCGCCCTCGTCGGCCAGCAGGGTGAGGGTGCGGCCCTGCGCCTCGTGTTCGGCCAGCAGCGATTCGAGCTCGGCGCTGCACTGCCCGCGCTCCTCGATCAGGCGGTGGTTGCCGAGCACGTAGCCGGTGCCGTCGATGCGTCCGCGCACGCCGCGGCCGACCAGCGCCTCGAAGACGTCCACCGCGGCGTGGTCACCGTCCAGCCCCTGCGCGATGGCGTGCGACACGGGGTGGTCCGAGCGGCCCGCCAGGCTGGCCGCGATGCGCTGCGCCGCGGCGGCGTCCGCGCCGCTCCAGGCCTGCCAGTGCACGAGTTCGGGCTTGCCGGCGGTGAGCGTGCCGGTCTTGTCCAGCGCCACCGCCTTGAGCCGGCGCGCGCCTTCCAGGTGCGTGCCGCCCTTGATGAGGATGCCGCGCCGCGCCGCCGCCGTGAGGCCGCTGACCACGGTGACGGGCGTGGAGATCACCAGCGCGCAGGGGCAGGCGATGACCAGCAGCACCAGCGCCTTGTAGATCGCGTCGAGCCAGGCCCAGCCCAGCAGCAGCGGCGGGAGCACCGCCACCGCGAGGGCGATGGCGAACACGGCCGGCGTGTAGACGGCGGCGAAGCGCTCGACGAAGCGCTGCGTGGGTGCGCGCGAGGCCTGTGCCTGCTCCACCGCCTCGATGATGCGGTCCAGCGTGGTCTGGCCGGCGGCGGCCGTCACCTGCAGCTGCAGCTCGCCGCCCTGGTTGACGGTGGCGGCGAAGACCGCGTCGCCGGGCGCCTTGTCCACCGGGATGCTCTCGCCGGTGACGCTGGCCTGGTCGACCGTGCTGCGGCCGGTGCTCACCGTGCCGTCCAGCGGGATGCGTTCGCCGGGGCGCACGCGCACCGTGTCGCCGACCGCGACCTCGCGCGCCGCGATGCGCTGCCAGGTACCGTCGGCCCGGCGCACCTCGGCCTCGTCCGGCGCCAGCGCCATCAGCCCGGCGATGGCGTTGCGCGCGCGGTCGGCGGCCTTGTGCTCGATCAGCTCGGCCAGCGCGTACAGCGCCATCACCATCGCCGCCTCGGGCCACTGGCCGATGAGGAAGGCGCCGGTCACCGCCACCGCCATCAGCGCGTCGATGCCCAGGCGCCCGCGCAGCAGCGAGCGCAGGCCGCTTCGGTAGATGCCGGTGCCGGCCAGCGCGATGGCCACGGCCGCCAGCGCCATGCCGAAGGCGCGCCACGCGCCGGTCTCGGGCAGCAGCAGGTGGCTCAGCTCGGCGCCCAGCGCCACGGCGAGCGCGGCGGCGATGCGCTGCCAGCCCGGCAGCGGGCCATGGTCGTGGCCGTCGCCCGCGTCGGCGTGCTGGTGGTCGTGCGGGCCGCCGTGGTCGTGTTCGTGGTCGTGGCGCCCGGCCTCGGCGGGCCGGGTCCGCAGCGTCATCGGAGCGCCGCAGCAGCCGTCGCCGCAGGCGGTGTCGGAGGGGGCGGAGGTGACGGTCGGGCGAGGGGTGGCAGACATGGGAAAGCAACGGGCCTTTCGTGTTGTGACAGCATTGGAAAGGTTGAAGTCACTTCAAGGTCAAGCCATGGTCCAGGCAAACCCGCCCTCCACGCAGGGCTACCGCATCGGCGAGGCGGCGGCCGCCAGCGGCGTGAGCGCCGCCAACATCCGCTGGTACGAGAAGCAGGGCCTGGTCGCGCCGCAGGGCCGCAGCGACAACAGCTACCGCCTCTACAGCGCCGCCGACGTGCACACGCTGCGCTTCATCCGCCTGTGCCGGGCGATGGACATGTCGCTCGACGAGGTGCGCACGCTGCTGGCGCTGGACCTGCGCAGCAAGGCCGACTGCGACGCCGCCTGCGTCGCGCTCGACGCGCACCTGGGCCACGTGCGCGAGCGCCTGCGCGAGCTGCGCGCGCTGGAGAAGGACCTGCTGGCCCTGCGCGATTGCTGCGACGGCAGCGGCCCGCAGTGCCGCATCATCGAGACGCTGCATGCGCGGGCCGACGCGCCGCTGCCCGGGGGCGAGCGCGGCACGCCGGCGACGCGGCACGTGTAGGCCGCGTCAGGCCCCGCCGTCCGCGAAGCACTCCGCCACCAGCCCCCGCAGCCACTGGTTGGCCGGGTCGCGGTGCACGCGCGCGTGCCAGAGCATGTGGATCGCGATCTCGGGCAGGTTGGCCGGATGCGGCAGGGCGACCAGGCCGAAGGGTTCGGTCACGCGCTGCGCCAGGCGGTGCGGCACGGTGGCGACGAGGTCGGTGCCGTGCAGGATGTGGCCCACGGCGACGAAGTGCGGCACCGTCAGCCGCACCTGCCGCTCGATGCCGCTGCGCGCCAGCACCTCCTCCACGATGCCGTGGCCGGTGCCGGGCGAGACCACGGCCAGGTGCTGCGCGGCGCGGAACTCGCGCAGCCCGAAGCGCCCGCGCGCCAGCGGATGGCCCTGGCGCATCAGGCACACGTAGCGCTGCGTGAACAGGCGCCGCTGGAAGAAGCCCGCCTGCAGCTGCGGCAGCAGGCCCAGGGCCAGGTTGACCGCGCCGGCCTCCATCTCGGCCTTCAGCGGCTGCGCGGCGCCGCGGGCGGTGGTCAGCGTCACGCCGGGCGCGCGTCGGGCCAGGGCGCCCATCAGCGCGGGCAGGAAGTAGATCTCGCCGATGTCGCTCATGCCCAGCGAGAAGGCGCGCGTGCTGCGCGCCGGGTCGAACTCGGTGCGCTGCGTCACCGCGCCCTGCAGCAGCGCCAGCGCGGCGGCCACCGGCTCGGCGAGCTGCTCGGCCAGCGGCGTGGGCTCCATGCCGCGCGGCGTGCGCAGGAACAGCTCGTCGCCGAAGCTGCGGCGCAGGCGGGCCAGCGCGTTGCTCACCGCCGGCTGGCTCAGGCCCAGCGTGTCGGCCACGGCCGAGACGCGCCGCTCCACCATGAGCTGGTGGAAGACCACCAGCAGGTTGAGGTCCATGTCCTGCAGATCCATATTCATGATGGTGATGGCGCGTATTCACGGGATTCTATTGGTGGATAGCGCAGCAGCGCCGATCATCGGCAGCACTCAGGAAAACGCCGGGCCGCCCCAAGTTTTCTTGTCCCCCTCGGGGGCGGGCTGGGCGCAGCCCGGCCCTGGGGGCACCATCTACAGGAGACAGCCACGATGAACGACACCGCCGAAGCGGTGCCCATTCGCTGGGAGAGCGAAGGCACCAGCCGCATCCCCTTTGCCGCCTACACCGACGAGCAGCGCCACCGCGAGGAGCTGGAGCGCTTCTTCTACCGCGGCCACTGGTGCTACGTCGGCCTGGAGGCCGAGATCCCGAACCCCGGCGACTTCAAGCGCACGGCGGTGGGCGAGCGCTCGGTCATCATGGTCCGCGCCGCCGACGGGCAGGTCCACGTGCTGGAGAACGTCTGCGCGCACCGCGGCATGGCCTTCTGCCGCGAGCGCCACGGCAACCGCAAGAGCTTCACCTGCCCCTACCACCAGTGGAACTACAACCTCGCGGGCAAGCTGATGGGCGTGCCCTTCCGCCGCGGCGTGCGCGGGGAGGATGGCGAGATGCAGGGCGGCATGCCGGAGGACTTCAAGACCGACGAGCACGGCCTGACGAAGCTCAAGGTCGCCACGCGCGGCGGCGTGGTGTTCGCCAGCTTCGACCATGAGGTCGAATCGCTGGAGGACTACATGGGGCCGGTCATCCTGAAGTGGTTCGACCGCCTCTTCAACGGCCGCCAGCTGAAGATCCTCGGCTACAACCGCCAGCGCATCCCGGGCAACTGGAAGCTGATGCAGGAGAACATCAAGGATCCGTACCACCCGGGCCTGCTGCACACCTGGTTCGTCACCTTCGGGCTCTGGCGGGCCGACAACAAGTCGCAGCTCGTGATGGACGCGCACCACCGGCACGCGGCCATGATCTCCACCCGCGGCACGCAGGGCCAGGCGGGGCAGGCGACGACGGCGGTGTCGAGCTTCAAGGAGAGCATGAAGCTGGAGGACGACCGCTTCCTCGACATCGTGCCGGAGCCCTGGTGGGGCGGACCGACGGCCGTGATGACCACGCTCTTCCCGAGCGTGATCCTGCAGCAGCAGGTCAACAGCGTCTCGACGCGCCACATCCAGCCCGACGGGCATGGCGCCTTCTTCTTCGAGTGGACGCACTTCGCCTTCGAGGACGACAGCGAGGAGATGCTGCGCCGCCGCCTGCGCCAGGCCAACCTGTTCGGTCCGGCGGGCTTCGTCTCGGCCGACGACGGCGAGGTGATCGAGCTGTCGCAGCAGGGCTTCGAGAGCAAGCCCTGGCACCGCGCGCTGGCCGAGCTGGGCGGGCGCACGGCGGAGGACACCGACCACATGGTCACCGAGGGCCTGATCCGCGGCATGTACGAGTACTGGCGCAAGGTGATGGAGAAGTGACGATGCTGAACTTCGAGGAATTCTTCGAGCTGACGCAGCTCTATGCCCGCTACGCCTCGGCGCTCGACGCGGCCGACTGGGACGCCTGGCCCGAGTTCTTCACCGACGAATGCAGCTACCGCCTGCAGCCGCGCGAGAACCACGAGCGCGGCTTCCCGCTGGCGACGCTCTCCTTCGAGAGCAAGGCGATGCTGCGCGACCGCGTCTACGGCATCCGCGAGACGCTCTACCACGACCCGTACTACCAGCGCCACGTGGTCGGTGCGCCGCTGGTGCGCAAGGTGGAGGCCGGCCGCATCCACTGCGAGGCCAACTACGCGGTGCTGCGCACCAAGCTCTCGCAGCTCAGCACGGTGTTCAACGTCGGCCGCACGCTGGACGAGGTGGTGCGCACGCCGCAGGGCCTGCGCTTCGCCGTGCGCCTCGTCGTTTACGACAGCGAGATGATCCCCAACTCCATCATCTACCCGATATGAGCGGCGCAGGCACCGAACCCGACCCGCACGGCCCGCCGCTGCGGCGCTTCATCGACCCGGCCTATGTGCCGCTGTGCCGCGACCTCGCCGAGGTGCGCGAGCGCATCGACGCGCTGGACGCGCAGATCGTGGCGCTGCTGGCCGAGCGCGGCCGCTATGTGCGCGACGCCGCCCGCTTCAAGCACGACGCCTTCCAGGTCTCGGCGCCGCAGCGCCAGCAGCAGGTGTTCGACAAGGTGCGCCGGCTGGCAGAGCAGCACGGCGCGTACCCCGAGGTGGTGGATGCCTGCTACCGCGCGATGGTGGCCGGCTTCATCGCGCGCGAGCAACAGGACCATGCGCAGATGATGCCGATTCAGGAGGGCAAGGCATGACGCTTCGACGTTTCGTTTCCATCGCCGCGGGCGCGCTGCTGCTGGTCGCGTCCGCACAGGCGCAGGACTGGCCGCAGCGCCCGGTGCGCGTCGTCGTGCCCTTCGGCGCCGGCTCCTCGCCCGACATCCTGGCGCGCATCGTCAACGACCGCCTGGCGCAGCGCCTGGGCCAGCCGGTGATCGTGGAGAACAAGCCCGGCGCCGGCGGCAACGCGGGCACCGACCTCGTCGCCAAGGCCGCACCCGACGGGCAGACCTTCCTGCTCTCCGTCAACGCACCGCTGGTCTACAACACGGTGCTGTACCGCAATCTGCCCTACGACCCCTTCCGCGACCTGGTGCCCGTCTCGCTGGCGGCGACCACGCCGAACGTCTGCGCGGCCAATGCGCAGCTCGGCATCGACTCGGTCAAGGGCTGGCTCGACGCGCTGCGCCGCAACCCGGGCAAGTACAACTTCGCCTCCACCGGCAACGGCTCGATCTCGCACCTGGGGGTGGAACTCATCAAGGCGAGGACGCAGTCCTTCGCGGTGCACATCCCGTATGCCTCCTCGGCGCAGGCCGTCACGGCGCTGGTGCAGGGCGACGTGCAGTTCGCCTGCCTGCCGCCGGTGACGGTGATGCCGCAGGTCAAGGCCGGTCGTCTCAAGGCGCTGGGTGTCACCTCGGCCGAGCGCTCGGCGCTGCTGCCCGACCTGCCCACGCTGCGCGAGTCGGGCCTGCCCGACATCCAGGCCGTGCCGTGGTTCGCCTACATGGCGCCCAAGGGCACGCCGCAGCCGGTCGTGGACCGCATGAGCCGCGAGATCGCCGCCGTGCTGGCCGAGCCGGAGACGCGGCAGAAGCTGCTGACGGCGTACTTCGATCCGGTCGGCAGCACGCCGCCGCAGCTCGCCGCCTTCATGCGCGAGGAGCTGCAGCGCTGGAAGCCGGTGATCGAGCGCGCGGGCCTGAAGCCGGACTGACGGCCCCGCCTCAGGGCGCGGCGCCGTCGTGCCGGTCGAGAAAGGCGGCGATCAGTCCCACCACGCGCTGCGGGTCCTCGCGCTGCGGCACGTGGCCGATGCCTTGCAGCAGCTCCACCTGCACGGGGCCCGCGCAGCCCTGGCCGATCAGCGTGGCGTGGCGGGTGGTGCCGTACTCGTCCTCTTCGCCGTGGATGGCCAGCGCCGGCACGCGCACCTGCGGCAGCAGGTCGACCAGCGTCCAGTCGGCGAAGCGCGGCGAGAGCCAGGTGTCGGTCCAGGCGCGCACCACCCAGGCCGCCTTGTCGCCGTGGTATTTCGCCAGGCGCTCCAGTTGCAGCGGGTCCTTGAACTGCTCGCGCGCCACGCGGATGCCCTCCAGCGTGCGGTCCTCGGCGAAGACCTGCGCGGCGATCGTGACCAGCGCGCGGCAGGGCGTGGGCTGCGCGGCCGCCGCGCAGATCGCCATGCCGCCGCCCACGCTGTGGCCCAGTGCGACATAGGCGTCCAGCCCGAGCTGTTCGCACAGGGCCGGCAGGACCAGGCGCGCCTCCTCGGCCACGAAGCCGAGCGCGGGCAGGTCGGGCCGCGGGTCGGAGCGGCCGAAGCCCCAGCGGTCGTAGGCGATCACGCGCCGGCCCGTGGCCTGTGCCAGCAGCGCCGGGAAGTCGCGCCACAGCGCCACGCAGCCGAGCGAGTCGTGGAGCATGAGGATCGGCGCCGCGCCGGCGGCCGCCGCCGGCTGCCATGCGCGGGTGAACAGGCGCCCTTGCGGGAGCGCGACCCATTGGTCGTGCACCTCGGGCGGCAGGGTGGGGGGCGTGGCGGTCATGGGTTCGACGGACGGGAGTTCAGCGTGGCGCGCGCCTTGTCGATCCACAGCTGAAGGCTGTCGAGCAGGTCCTTCTGGCTGAAGGAGCAGCTCTCCTCGCTGAAGAGCGCGCTGGATTCGAGGCGGTCGAGCAGGTTCAGCAGCACCTCGGCATAGCGCGGCGGCAGGGCCTGGTGCAGCGGGGTGGCGTGGCGGGCGGTGTCGCACAGGCGGCCGACGACAGTGCCGTCGCGGCGCGCGGCGTCCAGGTGCCGCGCGATGGCGTCCAGTGCGTCGAGGGGCGCGCTCAATTCTTCAGCCCCCGCGGCAGCGCCATGCCGCGCTCGCGCATCAGGGCGCGCAGCACGTCGGGCTCGTCGGTGATGAGGCCGTCCACGCCCAGGTCGATCAGCCGGGCCATGTCCTCGCGGCGGTTCACGGTCCAGGGGATCACCTGCTGGCCCAGCGCATGGGCCTCGGCCACCTGCGCCGCCGTCAGGTCGGCGAAGGCGGGCGCCCAGGTCACCGGGCCGGTGCCGCCGGCCGCCGCGGCCTGCACCAGGCGGGGCGTCGAGCCGGCGTCTTCCACGCGCAGGCCGCCCGTCCAGCGGGCGTCGCGCAGCGTGCGCGGGCTGGTGAGGAAGGCGCGCGCGAGCTGCGGCGTCTCCTGCGCCACCAGCGCGAGCGTGCGCCAGTCGAAGCTCTGGATCGTCACGCGCGGCGCCACGCCGGCGCGGCGCACCTCGGCCAGGATGGCGCGCACCATCGGCTCCGGCGCGGCGCTGGCGGCAGGGCGGGTGGGGTCGGTCTTGGTCTCGATGTTGAAGCGCAGGCCGTCGGCGCCCCTGCTGCGCGTCAGCTCGAACAGTTGCGCCAGCGTGGGGATGCGCTGGCCGTCGCGCGGCGCCTGGCGCGGGAACTGCTGGCCGTACTTCGTCGCCGGGTTGGTGCGGCCCACGTCGTAGGCCTGCAGCTGGGCCAGCGTGAGCGTGTGGATCGCCGGGCCGGCCGCCGCCAGCCAGCGGCCCTGTGCGTCGCGCGTGTGGTCGGGGTTGAGGGCGGCGTCGTGCGAGATCACGGGCACGCCGTCGGCAGTGAGGGCGATGTCCAGCTCCAGCGTGCTGACGCCGATCTCCATCGCGCGCTCGAAGGCGGCCAGCGTGTTCTCGGGGACGAGGGCGCGGCCGCCGCGGTGGGCCTGCAGGTCGAAGGGGCTGCCGCGCTTCGCGGCGGAGGGCGCGGCGGGCGTTGCGGCACAGCCCGGCAGCAGCCAGGGTGCCAGCAGGGCCGGGGCGAGGAGGGCGGATCGGCGCGTCGGGTTCATGCACGGCATTCTGCCGCCGGCGCGCGGCGGCCCCGCGGCACTCAGCGCAACTGCACCTTGATGCCGTCGTCCAGCACGGTGATGTCGCCGATCTCGTAGGTCTTGCGGCCCACGGTCAGCTCCTCGGGCCTGAAGGTGTGCAGCGGCTGGCCCTGCAGCGCCTCCTGCGCCACGGCGGCGCCGACGCGCTGCAGGCGCACGGCGTCCTGGCCGCCCAGGCCCTCCAGCTCCACCCGCTCGGCGCGCGGCTGGTCCAGGCGCAGCGTCAGGGCCGGCGCGTCGTAGCGCAGGGCGCTGCTGATGGCCAGCCAGCCGCCCACCGTGCCGGGGTCGAGGAAGGGGCTGGCGATGGCCACGCGCAGGGTCAGCGCGGCGCGGTTGGCGGCGGGCTGGAGGCCGAGCCGCGGGTCGGACAGCTGCACCGTGAACAGCCCGCCGTAGCCTTGCTGCAGGGGGAAGCGGCGGCGTACCTGGGCCTCCAGCTCGGCGCGCGTGGCGGTGTACTCGCTGGTGAAGAAGTTGAAGCCGGCGCGGGCGGGCAGCGCAATGGCGGTGGCGGCGCCGGCCAGGCCGGTCAGCAGCGTGCGGCGGTGCAGGAGGGCGGGGGCGGGACGGGCGGCGAGCGGCATGGCCGCTTCGATTGTGGGGACTGTGAGCGGTTCCCCGAACGGCGGCGCGTCAGGTCGCCTTGAATGAACCCCGACCGTTCACGCTGAGCCTGTCGAAGCGCGGCACCAGGGCTTCGACAGGCTCAGCCCGAACGGTGCGTGCCGTCTCAATCGTGCAGCGACGAAAGAAACTGTTTCAGCTCCGGCGTCTTCGGGCTGCCGAACAGTTCCGCCGGCGGCCCCATCTCGTGCACGCGGCCCTGGTGCATGAAGATCACACGGTCGCTCACCTTGCGCGCGAAGTTCATCTCGTGCGTGACCATCAGCAGCGTCATGCCCTCGTCGGCCAGCGACTCGACCACGCGCAGCACCTCGCCGACCAGCTCGGGATCGAGCGCGGAGGTGATCTCGTCGCACAGCAGCACGGCCGGCTCCATCGCCAGCGCCCGCGCGATGGCCACGCGCTGCTGCTGGCCGCCGGAAAGCTGGTCGGGCATGGCGTCGAACTTCTCGGCCAGGCCGACGCGGGCCAGCAGCTTCCTCGCCTGCGCCTCGGCCTCGGGCTTCGCGCGCTTCTTCACCAGCGTCGGCGCCAGCATCACGTTGCGCCCGACCGTCAGATGCGGAAAGAGGTTGAAGCTCTGGAAGATCATGCCCACGCGCTGGCGCAGCTCGCGCATGGCGGCGGCGCTCTCGTGCAGCAGCGGCTTGGCGTCCACGGTGAGCGCGCCTTCCTGGAACTCCTCCAGCCCGTTGATACAGCGCAGCAGCGTGCTCTTGCCCGAGCCGCTCTTGCCGATGATGGCGATGACCTCGCCGCGCAGCACCTCCAGGTCGATGCCCTTGAGCACCTGGTTCGCGCCGTAGGACTTCTTCAGCGCGGTGATGCGGACGATGGGCGCACCGGGCTCCACGTGGGTCGGTGCATCAAGGACGGCTGCCACGGGTCTTCCTTTCGAGGTGCCTGGCGTAGAGGCTGACGGGGAAGCACAGCGCGAAGTACATCAGCGCCACGCAGGCGAACACGGTGAAGGGCCGGAAGGTGACGTTGGCGATCATGCTGCCGGCCTTGGTCACCTCGACGAAGCCGATCACCGAGGCCAGCGCCGTGCCCTTGATGACCTGCACCAGGAAGCCGACGGTGGGCGCGATGGCGATCCTCACCGCCTGCGGCAGGATGACGTGGCGCAACTGCTCGCCGAAGCCGAGGGCCAGGCTGCCCGAGGCCTCCCACTGCCCCCTGGGGATGGCGGCCACGCAGCCGCGCCAGATCTCGGTGAGGAAGGCGCTGGTGTAGAGCGTCAGCGCCACGGCGGCCGCCGTCCAGGCCGAGACCTCCACGCCCAGCAGCGCGATGCCGAAGTAGGCCAGGAAGAGCTGCATCAGCAGCGGCGTGCCCTGGAAGAGCTGCACGTAGCCGGCGGTGAGCTTCTCCGTCAGCCGGCCGCCGCGCAGCCGCAGCGCCAGCAGCAGCGCACCGACGATGCCGCCGCCGACGAAGGCGATCAGCGAGAGCACCACCGTCCAGCGCAGCGCCAGCAGCAGGTTGCGCAGGATGTCCCAGAGGGTGAATTCGCCCATGCCGCGCTCACCGGCCGAAGAAGAAGCGCGGCCCCGCCCAGTCGAACAGCCGGCGCACGGCGATCGACAGGCCCAGGTAGACCAGCGTGGCGACGATGAAGGCCTCGAAGGCGCGGAAGTTGCGGCTCTGGATCAGGTTGGCGGCGTAGCTCAAATCTTCCACCGAGATCTGGCTGCACACGGCCGAGCCGAGCATCACGATGATGATCTGGCTGACCATCGCCGGCCACACCTTCTTCATCGCCGGCGGCAGTACCACGCGCAGGAAGACCTGGGCGCGGGTCAGCGCGAGGCTCACGGCCGCCTCGATCTGCCCCTTGGGCGTGGCCTCGATGCCGGCGCGGACGATCTCGGTGGCGTAGGCGCCCAGGTTGAGCACCATGGCGATGATCGAGGCTGCCTCGGGCGTGAGCTTCACGCCTGCGGCCGGCAGGCCGAAGAAGATGAAGAACAACTGCACGATGAAGGGCGTGTTGCGGATCAGCTCGACGTAGGTGCCGACGATCCACTTCAGCCAGCCCGGCCCCCAGGCGCGGGCCCAGGCGCAGGCCACGCCCACCGCCATGCCGAGCACGGTGGCGATGGCCGTCAGCCCGAGCGTCCAGGCCACGCCCTTGAGCAGCAGGGGCCATTCCGCGAGGACGGCCCAGAAGTCGAAGCTCATCAGACGGGCAGGTCGCCGGCGGGCTTGCCGAGCCACTGCTTCGACAGCTTGTCCAGCGTGCCGTCCTTCTTCGCCGCGGCGATGATCTCGTTGACCCTGGCCTTCAGCGCATCCTCGCCCTTGGCGATGCCGACGAAGCAGGGGCTGTCCTTGAGCAGCAGCTTGAACTCGGTGTTGATCTGCGGGTTCTTGCGGATCATCTCGGCCGCCACCGCGCCGCTCATCGCGATCACCTGCGTCTGCCCGGCCACGTAGGCGGCCACGGTGGCGTTGTTGTCCTCGAAGCGGCGGTAGTCCACGCCGGGCGGGGCGGCCCTGTTCAGCTCCTGGTCCTCCATCGCGCCGCGCGTCACGGCCACCGACTTGCCCACCAGGTCCTTGAAGTCCTTCACCGGCATCGTCTTCTTCGCGAACACGCCCTGGAAGAAGGGCGCGTAGGCCGACGAGAAGTCGATCACCTTCTCGCGCTCGGCGTTCTTGCCCAGCGTGGAGATGACCAGGTCGGCCTTCTTCGTCTGCAGGTAGGGGATGCGGTTGGCGCTGGTCACCGGCACCAGTTCCAGCTTCACGCCCATGCGGCTGGCGATCAGTTTCGCCGCGTCGATGTCCAGGCCCTGCGGCGCCATGTCGGTGCCGACGAAGCCGTAGGGCGGGTAGTCGGTCGGGATGGCGACCTTCAGCGTCTTCGACTTCATGATGTTGTCGAGCGCGTTCTGCGCCTGGGCGGCGCCGGCGGCGGCCAGCGCGGCGGCCGTCAGCAGGCCGCCGGCGAACAGGCGTCGGGGGATCTTCATGGCAAGGCTCCGGGGTCGTTGGAAGAGAATCGCCTGCCTGCAAGCACGAGGCGTGCCACGCGGCCCGCGCACCGCCCGCCGGCTGCCTTGTCGCCAGCGTGGCAGCGCGCCCCGCCCCGTCGTGGCGATGATCGGCGGGTTTGCTCAACCCCCACCCTCGGGAGACACCGCTTGAAAACCCGCATCACCGAACTCTTCGGCATCCAGCACCCCATCATCCAGGGCGGCATGCACCACGTCGGCTATGCCGAGCTGGCCGCGGCCGTCTCCAACGCCGGCGGGCTGGGCATCATCACCGGGCTGACGCAGAAGACGCCCGAGCTGCTGGCCCGCGAGATCGCGCGCTGCCGAGAGATGACGGACAAGCCCTTCGGCGTGAACCTCACCTTCCTACCCACCTTCGCCAAGCCGCCGTACCCGGAGTACATCGCGGCCATCATCGAGGGCGGCGTCAAGGCCGTGGAGACCGCCGGCCGCAGCCCCGAGGAGCACATGCCGCAGCTCAAGGCGGCCGGCATCAAGGTGATCCACAAGTGCACCTCGGTGCGCCACTCGCTCAAGGCCGAGCGCATCGGCTGCGACGCGGTGAGCGTCGACGGCTTCGAGTGCGGCGGCCACCCGGGCGAGGACGACGTGCCCAACTTCATCCTGCTGCCGCGCGCGGCCGAGGAATTGAAGATCCCCTTCGTCGCCTCCGGCGGCATGGCCGACGGCCGCAGCCTGGTGGCGGCGCTGGCGCTGGGCGCCGAGGGCATGAACATGGGCACCCGCTTCATCGCCACCAAGGAGGCACCGGTGCACGAGAACGTGAAGCAGGCGATCGTCGCCGCGTCCGAGCTGGACACGCGCCTGATCATGCGCGGCCTGCGCAACACCGAGCGCGTGCTGAACAACGCCGGCGTCGAGCGGCTGCTGGAGATCGAGCGCGAGAAGGGCGCCGCGCTGAAGATCGAGGACATCTTCGAGCAGGTGGCCGGCATCTACCCCAAGGTGATGGGCGAGGGCCACATGGAGGCCGGGGCCTGGAGCTGCGGCATGGTGGCCGGGCTGATCCGCGACGTGCCCACCGTGAGGGAGCTGGTCGACCGCATCATGGCCGAGGCCGAGGCCATCATCCGCCAGCGGCTGGAAGGCTTCCTCGGCTGAGGCCGCGGGCGCTCAGCCGCTCAGCGCTTGTCGCCGCCCATGTTCCGCCGGGCACGCTCCAGCGGCGGGCCGAGGTCGGTGTCGACGACGCCGCGCTCGACATCTTCCAGCGCACGCCGGCCCTTCGTGGACGGCCGCCCGTCGCGCATCTGCTGGCTGTCGCTGGACTGGTCGCGTTCGTGCGGCAGGCGCGGGGCCCGCTGCGTCCCTTCTCCGGACTGCTGCTCGACCTTCGTCCTGCCCCGGTCGTCGGGCGGCGGGTTTCCGCCGGGTGGCGAGGTGTTGGTGGGGCTCATCGCGGCGCTTCCTTGGCGTTCGCCACCATGGTGGCGCGGGCGCTGCCGCGCACAGGTAGGACGGCGCGGACCGCAGGCGTAGGCCGTCCGGCGGGCGTTCGGCGTCACCCAGGTGACGCCCGGCGGGGCTTCCCCGCATGCCCCGCGACGGGCCCTCGGCGTACGCTCGGCGTCTTCACGGAGACCGCCCGCAATGCCCATCCCTGCCGAGATCCAGGAACGCCCCCATCACCGCTTCTGGCCCAAGCGCCTGCCCTACCAGATCACGCTGCCCGCCACCTCGCTGTGGCACAACCTGAAGACCTCCGCCGAGCGCTACCCGGACAAGCCGGCGCTGGTGTACTTCGACCGCGTGACCACCTACCGCGAGCTGGCGGCCCAGGTCGATGCGCTGGCCGGCGCGCTGCATGCGCTGGGCGTGCAGCGCGGCGACCGCGTGCTGCTGGACATGCAGAACACGCCGCAGCTCGTGGCCGCGCATTTCGCCATCCTGCGCGCCAACGCGGTGGTGGTGCCGGTCAACCCGATGAACCGGGCCGAGGAACTGAAGCACTACATCAGCGACCCGGACGCGAAGGTCGCCATCACCACCGCCGACCTGGCGCCCGAGCTGGCCAAGGCCAGCGGCGCGCTGCCGCCGGGCGAGCGCCTGGCGCACCTGGTGGTCAGCCAGTTCACCGACGCCTTCGACGCCGCCGCGGCCGACACGCCCGCGATGGCGCCGGCCTGGCGCGACTGGCTGCTCCCCACGCGGCCCCTGCCGCAGCTCGACGGCGGCGAGGTCCACGCCTGGGCCGAGCTGATCGCGCGCAACGCGCCGCCGCCCGAGCACACCGCCGGCGCCGACGACATGGCGCTGCTGCCCTACACCAGCGGCACCACCGGGCTGCCCAAGGGCTGCATCCACCACCACTCCAGCCTGATGCACAACGCGGTGGCGGGCCAGATGTGGGGCTGCGCCAGCGCCGAGACGGTGGTGCTGGCGGTGGTGCCGATGTTCCACATCACCGGCATCGTGAGCATGATGCACACGGCCATCCTCGCCGGCGCCACGCTGGTGCTCATGCCGCGCTGGGACCGCGACGTGGCCGGCCACCTGATCTCGAAGTGGAAGGTCACGAGCTGGACCAACATCCCCACCATGGTCATCGACCTGATGGCCAGCCCCAACTTCAAGGACTACGACCTGTCCAGCCTGATCTACATCGGCGGCGGCGGGGCGGCCATGCCGCAGGCGGTGGCGCAGCGGCTGCTGGAGGAGTTCGGCCTGGCCTACCAGGAGGGCTACGGCCTCACCGAGACGGCGGCGCCCTCGCACAGCAACCCGCCCGACCACCCCAAGCAGCAGTGCCTGGGCATGCCCTTCATGAGCGTCGACGCGCGCGTGGTGGACCCGGAGACGCTGCAGGAGCTGCCGGTGGGCGAGTCGGGCGAGATCATCATCCACGGACCGCAGGTCTTCCAGGGCTACTGGAAGCGGCCCGACGCGACCGACGCCGCCTTCATCGAGTTCGAGGGCAAGCGCTTCTTCCGCTCCGGCGACATGGGCCGGATGGACGAGGACGGCTACTTCTTCATCACCGACCGCCTCAAGCGCATGATCAACGCCAGCGGCTTCAAGGTCTGGCCGGCGGAGGTGGAGCTGCTGATGTTCCGGCACCCGGCGATCCAGGAGGCCTGCGTCATCTCGACCAGGGACGCCTACCGCGGCGAGTCGGTGAAGGCGGTGGTGGTGCTGCGCCCCACCCACAAGGACACCACGGCCGAGGACATCGTCGCCTGGTGCCGCGAGAACATGGCGGCCTACAAGGTGCCGCGCCAGGTGCAGTTCGCCGACGCGCTGCCCAAGAGCGGCAGCGGCAAGGTCATGTGGCGGCTGCTGCAGGAGGCGGAAGAGGCGCAGCAGAAGGCCTGAGCGGCCGCGGCCTCAGTGCCCGGCCGCTGGCGCGTGCCGCGGCGTGGGGCAGGTGCCGCGGCGCTTGCCGCTGCGCCGCTCGTGCCGCTGCACCGCCCACGCCACCGCGTACATCGCGCCGAACACCGCGGCCAGCATCAGCACGTCGCCCCACCAGGGACGCACGTGGTGGTCGCCGCCCCACAGCGCCTGCACCAGCAGCACCGCCACCAGGTGCGTGCAGAAGACCGACAGCGAGGCCGAGCCCATCGTCTCCAGCCAGGTCATGCGCGGCAGCCGCGCCAGCCAGGCCGGACCGTAGTGCAGGGCGACGATGCCGATGGCCACCAGGTCCAGCACGCGCAGCGGCGCCAGGCGCCACTTGTCGAACAGCAGCGTGTTCAGCGCGTGGTGGTCGGCAAAGGGCGCCTGTCCGCCGGGCCCGAGGTGGCGCCACAACAGGCCGGCCGCGGCCACCGCCACCGCTGTCCGCACCCACGGCGCCGGCAGCGCGATCGGCCGCGCGCCGGGCGCCGAGCGGCCCGCGCCCAGCGCCAGGCCGCCGAACCACAGCGCCTGCCAGGCCAGGGTGTCGAAGGAGCCCGTCTCCGCGTACGGCACCGGCACTTTCAGCCAGCCCTGCATCACGGTGGCGTACAGCCAGGGCGTGGCGTCCAGCTGCGCCGCCAGCCAGCCCAGCGCCGACAGCGCCAGCGGCAGCCGCCAGCCGTGGCGGAAGGCCCAGGCCATCACCCACGGGCTCATCAGCATGAAAAGGATGTACATCGGCAGGATGTCCAGCAGGGCAGGCTGGTACACCAGCGCCAGCGCGAAGGCGAAGGCCTCGCGCGGATGGGCCAGGTAGTAGAGGATCAGCTCCCGCGCGCCCGGCGACTGCAGATGCACCTTGAGCGCGAGCGCGGTGATGACGGTGAACAGGAAGAGCAGCAGCGCCGCCTGGCTCATGTAGAGCGTGACGGCGCGGCGCCAGAAGGCCTGCTGCATCGCATCGACCCCCTTCGCGTAGCCGATGCGGCCGTACACCAGCCCGCAGACGAAGGCCGACAGCAGCACGAAGCCCTCTGCCGCCGAGACGAAGCCGAAGGGCTGGCCGACCGGGTCGGTGAGCATCGTCGGCACGTGCGTGAGCGTCATCAGCACGAGCATCAGGCCGCGGGCGGCATCGATCTCGTGGTAGCGGCGGGCGGCGGGCAGTGCGGCGGGCGTGGCTGGCGAGGGCAAGAAGAGGGCTCCGGGGTGAGAGAGAACGACCTGCGTTCGGCGCGCGAGTTCCCACAGCCTGCCAGCGATACGCGCATGGGGTTGTCGGACCGCGGCGCGAACCGGCCTGCGCGGCAGGTCGCACAATCGTGGTGCAGGCCGCGCCCTTCGTCCGCCGCCAGGAACCGACACGCATGCTTTCTTCTTCCTCGTCCCTTGCAGCCCTGCTGGGCACCGAATTCCCGCTCGTGCAGGCGCCGATGGCCGGCGTGCAGGGCAGCCGCCTGGCCATCGCCGTGAGCGGCGCCGGTGCGCTCGGCTCGCTGCCGTGCGCGATGCTGTCGACGGAGGCGATGCGCAGCGAACTGGCGGCGCTGCGCGACGCGCTGGGCGAGCGGCCCTACAACGTCAACTTCTTCTGCCACCAGGCGCCGGTGCCCGACGCCGCGCGCGAGGCGGCCTGGCGCGAGGCGCTGGCGCCCTTCCTGCGCGAGTTCGGCATCGACCCGGCCGCCATCCCCGCCGGGCCGGGGCGCAACCCCTTCAGCACGGAGGCGGCCGAGGTGCTGGCCGAGTTCCGCCCGCGCGTGGTGAGCTTCCATTTCGGCCTGCCCGCGCCCGATCTGCTGGCGCGGGTGAAGGCCTGGGGCGCGGTGGTGCTGGCCTCGGCCACCACGGTGGAGGAGGGCCTGTGGCTGCAGGCGCACGGCGCCGACGCGGTCATCGCCCAGGGGCTGGAGGCCGGCGGGCACCGCGGCCACTTCCTCTCGCACGACCTCACGCGCCAGCCGGGCCTGTTCGCGCTGCTGCCGCAACTTGTGGCGCAACTGCGCGTGCCGGTCATCGCCGCCGGCGGCATCGCCGATGCGCAGGGCGTGGCCGCCGCGATGGCGCTGGGCGCCGCCGGCGTGCAGGTGGGCACCGCCTGGCTGCTGTGCGACGAAGCGACCACCACGCCGCTGCACCGGGCGGCGCTGAAGTCCGAGGCGGCGCGCCACACGGCGCTGACCAACCTGTTCACCGGCCGTGCGGCGCGCGGCATCGTCAACCGGCTGCTGCGCGAGGCCGGCCCGATGAGTGCCGCCGCGCCCGAATTCCCGCTCGCCACCGCCGCCATCGCGCCGCTGCGCGCCAAGGCCGAAGCGCAGGGCAGCGGCGACTTCTCGCCGCTGTGGTCCGGCCAGAACGCCACCGGCTGCCGCGAGGTGCCCGCGGCCGAGCTGGTGCGGGCGCTGGTCCGGGGCTTCGGCCGGGCCGGCTGAGGCGCCGGCTCACAGCCCGTTACGGAACCTCCGGCGCACACGCGCTCCAATGAGAGGCTTTTTGCTCGAGCACGAAAGGAACCGCCCGGATGACTGACCGCGAACCCGACTTCCGCCCCCGCGCCGGGCACCCCGTCGGCCTCTATGCCCTGGTGCTGATCGTGCTGCTGGCCGCGGGCTGGTTCGGCTGGCGCTGGTGGCAGCAGCGCGAGGCAGAAGGCGCCGCGCCGCCGGCCGCCGCCGTGCAGCCGCCGCCGGAGGCCACGCCCGACGCGCCCCCCGCCACGCCGCCCGCCGCCTCGACCGAGCCGCAGAATCAGGTCGACGAGATCGCCCAGCCCGACGCCGACCTGCCCGCACTGGCCGATGCCGACGCGCGCGTGCGCTCCGCGCTGGACGGCCTGCTGGGCGCGAAGAGCGTCGGCACCTTCCTGCAGACCGAGGGCTTCGCGCGCCGCTTCGTCGCCACGGTGGACAACCTGCCGCGCGAGCATGCGCCGGTGCAGGCCTGGCCGGCGCGGCCCACGCCGGGGCGCTTCGCGCTGGCGGGCGAGGGCGAGCAGCGCACCGTCGCACCCGACAACGGCGCGCGCTACACGCCCTTCGTGCTGTTCGCCGAGGGCGTGGACGCCGGCAAGGCGGCGGCCCTCTATGCGCGGCTGTACCCGCTGTTCCAGCAGGCCTACGAGGAGCTGGGCTACCCCGGCAAGTACTTCAACGACCGGCTGGTGGCCGTGATCGACCACCTGCTGGCCGCGCCCGAGCCGGCCGAGCCGGTGGCCATCCGCGTGGTGGAGGTCAAGGGCGAGGTGCCCAGCGAGAAGCCCTGGGTGCGCTACGAATACGCCGACCCGAAGCTCGAATCGCTCTCGGCCGGGCAGAAGGCGATGATGCGCGTCGGGCTGGTGAACGAGCGGCGCCTGAAGGCCAAGCTGCGCGAGCTGCGCGGGCACGTGGCCACCGCCAAGGTGGGCAGCGGCGCGCAGGGCGCCCGGCCCTGAGGTCGGCGCCTCACGGCACCGCCCCGCCGCCGACGATGCCGAAGGTGAACGGCACCTCGCGCCACACAGCCTCGGCGCCCGGGGTGGGGCGGAAGCGCCATTGCATGACCGTCTCCAGCGCCGCGCGGTCGAGTCGGGCGAAGCCGCTGGTCTGGTGCAGTTGCGCCTCGCGCGGGCGCCCGTCGGGGCCGGTGAGCACCCGCACCACCACGCGGCCCTGCTCCCTGGCCTGGATCGACGCCGCGGGGTAGGGCGCGCTGGGGCGGTGTTCCGCCTCGGCCGGGGCGTCGGCACGGACGGCCGGCGTGGTGCCGGCGCAGCCGGCGGCGAGGGCTGCCGCGGCGAGACAGGCCAGCAGTGGCGCAGGAACGGATCGCTGAGGCATGGGTGCAAGCGGGTGGGCGTCGCGGGCTCGCCAGCATAGCGCCCGCCGCAACGACAATGCGGCCCGCGCGCGCCGGCCGCGCCTTGCTGCATGACATCCACCGACCCTGTTCCGAACACCCTCATCGACGAAGCCACGCAGGCCTCGCTCGCATTGCTCGAAGCCAACCTCACGCCGCACGGCATCCTCGCGGCCAGCCGCACCGAGGCCGCGGCGGCGCGCCGCTACACGCGCATCTTCGGGCGCGACGCGGCCATCTGCGTGATGGCGATGTGCGGCAGCGGCGTGCCGGCGCTGGAGCGCGGCGCCGTCGCCAGCCTCGACGCGCTGGCCGCGCAGCAGGCGGCCAACGGCCAGATCCCGAAATACGTGGACCCCGAAGGGCAGGACGCCGACTTCTGGTACCTCGGCTGCATCGACGCCACGCTGTGGTGGCTGATCGCGGTGGACCACGTGCGCCGCCACGGCGACGTCGGCGCGCAGCACTGGGAGCGCGAGGCCGCGCTGGCCATCCGCTGGCTGCAGGCGCAGGAGCACCAGCACTTCCGCCTGCTGCAGCAGAACGAGGCCAGCGACTGGGCCGACATCATGCCGCGCTCGGGCTACGTGCTTTACACCAACGCGCTGTGGTTCGAGGTCAAGCGCCGCTTCGGCCTGGACCATGCCGACGAGACGCGCCACCACTTCAACCACCTGTTCAACCCCTTCCAGCGCGACCTGCCCGAATACCACCGCGCCCGCCTGCTGCGCCACTACGCGCGGCGCGGCCGGCGCGATCCCGGCCTGTACCTGAGCTTCGTCAACCTGTCCTTCGTCGGCGACGAGGGCGACGTGTTCGGCAACCTGCTGGCGCTGATCGGCGGCCTGGCGAACGAGGCGATGGCGCACCGCATCGTGCGCGCCATCGACGCCGCGCACGCCGCCGAGCCCTGGCCGGTGCGCGTGACGCTGCACCCCATGGCGCCCAGCCACCCGCTCTGGCGTGCCTACATGGGCCGGCACCAGCAGAACCTGGCGCACCAGTACCACAACGGCGGCCTGTGGCCCTTCGTCGGCGGCTTCTGGGTGATGGCGCTGGCCCGGCTCGGCCTGGCCGAGCGCGCCTGGTTGGCGCTGGAGCAGCTGGCCGAGGCGAACGCGCGGGACGGCTGGCGGTTCACCGAGTGGTTCCATGGCCGTATGCGTCCGGCCAACCCACATTGAAGTTCGATAGCCGGCCAAGGATGCTTGTGTCCACGGACTTTTGCGTGGACACATGGACACTTTGGA
>NZ_JQKD01000026.1 GCF_000745855.1 Xenophilus azovorans DSM 13620 | reverse complement strand
CCAGTATTGCAGCCACGAGGTCCAGGAGGCTATGAAGGGCTGGGGCATGCGGTCATCGATGAGCAGGAAGGGCAACTGTTGGGATAACGCTCCAACGGAAAGCTTCTGGGGACGGTTGAAAACGGCCAGCGTGCATGGCCACAAATTCGCCACCCGTGAGCAGGCCAGGCAGGCGGTGATGGACTGGATGGCTTTCTACAATCACCGCAGGCTGCATTCGTCGCTGGGCTACCTCAGCCCGATGCAGTATGAGCAGCGCTGGTACGAGGCACAGCGCAAAAAGGCCGCGTGAATCGTGGGTTAAGAACTACACGGAACAGGGGCAAGGTCACTCCTCGACCATGCCGTCGGTCATCATCGAGCGCAGGGTGCGCACGTCGGCGCGGTCCCAGGCGTCCTGCAGGGTCACGAAGTTGCGCTTGGCGGCGGCCAGGAAACCGTCGGCGTCGAAGCCGGCCGGCACGCCCCAGCCCTGCGCGCCCGACAACGCCGAGCCGATGGACACGCCGCCGCCGCTGCCGCCCAGCGCCGTGCCGGACGAGGCCGGCGCGCTGCCGTCGAAGGCCGCGCCCTGGTGCTCCCAGGGGCGGGCCGACGCGTCGTTGCCGACGTTGCGCGGGCTGTACTGCCGCGGCAGGCGTGCGCCGGCCGGGCCGCCGGCGCCCTGCATCGCCAGGTTGCCGCGAGCGGCGAACATGCGCCACAGGGCCAGGCCGGCCATCGCCAGCAGGGCGATCAGCAGGATGTTGGCGAAGGCCGGGCCCAGGCCCAGCGCGTTGGCCAGCCAGGCCAGGCCCAGGCCGGCGGCGATGCCGCCGAGGATGCCGGCCCACGGACGCTTGGCCGCCTGCGCGGCGCCGGCCGCGGCCGCGCCGGGGCGTGCAGCCGCATTGCTGGCGGCGCTGTTCGTGGCGCCGCTGCCGGGCGCGGCGTTCTGCGCCGGCGCCGCCGGCGTGTTCGGCGTGGCGGCCTCACGCTGCGTCACGTTGTTCGACTGGCGGCCGAAGGACTTGCCGCCGCCGATGCGCCGCGCATCGGCGTCCAGGCTCACCAGCGTCACCGATGCACACACGAGCAGCACGGCCCAGATATTTCGCTTCATCGTTCGTCTCCTCTGACGGATCTGATCATGGCTTCAACACTTGATTCCAACATGAAGCGCGACGATTCCCCCCGTCAAATTGTGATAGTCCACATGTCCGAAACCGCCCTCCCGCATGAGGGTCTTGAGTTCCTCCTGGCCCGGATGCATCCGGATCGACTCGGCCAGGTAGCGGTAGCTGTCGGCATCGCCCGCGATGGCCTGGCCCAGCCGCGGCAGGATGTTGAAGGAGTACCAGTCGTAGGCCTTGCGCAGCGGCTGGGCCACGCGGGAGAACTCCAGCACCAGCAGCTTGCCGCGGGGCCGCAGCACGCGGTTCATCTCCTTGAGCGCCGCGTCCTTGTGCGTCATGTTGCGCAGGCCGAAGGCCACCGTGACGACGTCGAAATGGTGGTCGGCGAAGGGCAGCTTCTCGGCGTCGCACACCACGGTGGGCAGCACCACGCCGGCGTCGAGCAGGCGGTCGCGGCCGGTGCGCAGCATGGCCTCGTTGATGTCCGTGTGCACCACCTGGCCGCTGGCGCCCACCTTCTTCGCGAAGGCCAGCGCCAGGTCGCCGGTGCCGCCGGCGATGTCGAGCACCTTCGAGCCCTCGCGCACGTTGGCGACCATGACGGTGTAGGCCTTCCATGCGCGGTGCAGGCCCATCGACATGAGGTCGTTCATCAGGTCGTAGCGCGGGGCGACCGAATCGAACACGCCGCGCACGCGGCGCGCCTTGTCGTTCTCGTCGACGGATTCGAAGCCGAAGTGGGTGGTGCTCATGGAGGCAATGTTAGTTGTGGCCGCAGCCGTGGCCCGCCTTGGACGGCATCGGCGCATCGCGGTCGATGCCCGCTTCGGCCAGGCGGCGCGCGTAGGCGGCCCAGAGTTCGTCCTGCTTCGCGCCGAGTTCGTACAGCAGGTCCCACGAATAGATGCCGCTCTCGTGCCCGTCGCTGAAGACCGGCTGCACCGCGTAGTTGCCCACCGGCTGCAGGTCGACGATCTGCACTTCGCGCTTGCCCGTCTGCAGCACCTCCTGGCCGGGCCCGTGGCCCTGCACCTCGGCCGAGGGCGAGTACACGCGCATCAGCTCGAAGGGGATGCGGAACACGGCGCCGTCGGAAAAGCCCACCTCCAGCACGCGCGAGGCGCCGTGCAGGGTGATGGACACGGGGGTCGGGGTCTCGGGTCGCAGGCCAGCCATGGGATCTCGGCGTCGAAGCGGAAAGTGCGCGGGCTGCGCAGTATGCCGCGCCCGCGAAGACCTTCATGCGCATGCGGCCCGGGCCGGCGCGGCTGCGTTCCTATGATCACCGGATGCCCGCTTCCCGACGCACGCCCCGGTTCTCCGCGCTGCCTGCCTGTGCGCTCGTCACCGCCCTGGCGCTGGCGCCCCAGCCCGGCCACGCGCTCTGGGGCGCGCTGGCGAAGATCGGCAAGGCAGCCGGCGGCGCCGGCAAGGCGGCGGGCACCGCGGGCAAGGGCGCGGCGGTGGGCGTGGCCGGCGGAGAAGGCGCGGCCGAACTGGCCGGCCGCGGCGCGGCCTCGGCCGCCGGCGGGCTGGCCGACGACGCGGCGCGCACCGGCCTGAAGGCCGGCGGCGAGCTGAGCGCGGTCAACGCTGCCCTGCCGCCCGAGGTGGCGGCCTACCTCGCGCGGCCGGCCAGGGAGCTGACCCCGAAGGACACCTCGGCCATGATGGACGCCTACCGACGGATGGTCGAGCGCGCCGGCCGCACCGGCGATTTCACCGCGGTGGAGCGCATCGGCACGGGTCCGGGGCCCGGCCGCGTGCTGGACCCGGCACCGCCCGCACGGGCCGGCGCGGCTGCAGCACCGGCGGCACCGTCATCCGCAGGCACCCTGCCCTTCGAGGCCGTGCGCCTGCTGGCCCACGCCGCCAGCGCCGGCCATCGCGGCGCCCGCCAGGAACTCGAGAAGGTCTGCACGCCCGGCACGCCGGAAGCGAACCGGTTCCGCATCCAGTTGCGCCAGGACACGGCCTTCAGGCAACTGTGCGCCGACCGGCCGCAGCGCGCGGCCACGCGCTGAGCCTGGCGCCCGGCACGCTCAGGCCGCGTCCAGCGCCTTCAGCTTCGCCGTGATGGCCGCATCCACCGCCGGCAGCTTCAGCAGCAGTTCGGCCTCGTGGGCGGTGCTGCGGTCCTGCCGGGCGCCGGCCCACACCGGGCCGGGGAAGTGGCTGTCCCAGTCGAAGCGGGCGATGACGTGCCAGTGCAGGTGCGGCACCTGGTTGCCCAGCGCCGCCAGGTTGACCTTGGTGGGCGCCAGCACGTCGCGCAGGGCCTCCTCGACCGCCGCGACGGCCGCCATGCACTGCGCGCGCTCGGCCCCCGAGAGGTCGGAGAACTCGGCCACGTGGTCCGACCACACGACGCGGTAGAAGGCCGGGAAGCCCGCCTCCTCGGCCTGGATCACCCGGAAGGCCGGCGACTCGTACACCACGCGCCCGCCGGCGCCCTCGCACAGCGAGCATGTGGTCGTGAAGTGGTTCGTCATACGAGCACCCTTTCGATGCCACCCTGGTTGGCGACCTCGACGTAGCGGGGCATCCAGTCTTCGCCGAGGATCTGGCGGGCCATCTCGACCACGATGTAGTCGGCTTCGAGCAGGCCGTTGCTCAGGTCGTTGCCGTAGCGCGAGAGGCCCTGCAGGCAGCTCGGGCAGCTCGTCAGGATCTTCACGTTGCCCTTCTCGCCGACGGCACCCTGGGCCTTGAGCGCCGCCTCGCCCTTCCTCAACTCCTCCTCCTTGCGGAAGCGGATCTGCGTCGAGATGTCGGGCCGCGTCACGCCCAGCGTGCCCGACTCGCCGCAGCAGCGCTCGCTCTTGAGCACGCGCTCGCCGACCAGCGCCTTGACGGTCTTCATCGGGTCCTGCTGCTTGAGCGGCGTGTGGCAGGGGTCGTGGTAGAGGTAGGCAGCCGCGTTGGCCTCCAGGCGGATGCCCTTTTCCAGCAGGTACTCGTGGATGTCCACGATGCGGCAGCCGGGGAAGATCTTGTCGAACTGGTAGCCCTGGAGCTGGTCGTAGCAGGTGCCGCAGCTGACCACCACCGTCTTGATGTCCAGGTAGTTCAGCGTGTTGGCCACGCGGTGGAACAGCACCCGGTTGTCGGTGATCATCTGCTCGGCCTTGTCGAACTGGCCGCCGCCGCGCTGCGGGTAGCCGCAGCACAGGTAGCCGGGCGGCAGCACCGTCTGCACGCCCGCATGCCAGAGCATCGCCTGCGTCGCCAGGCCGACCTGCGAGAACAGCCGCTCCGAGCCGCAGCCGGGGAAGTAGAAGACCGCCTCGGTCTCGGCCGTGGTGGCCTTCGGATTGCGGATGATCGGGACGTAGTCGGCGTCCTCGATGTCCAGCAGCGCTCGCGCGGTGCGCTTGGGCAGGCCGCCGGGCATCTTCTTGTTGATGAAGTGGATGACCTGTTCCTTGAGCGGCGCGGGGCCGAGCGTGGCCGGCGGATGGGCGGTCTGCTTCCTCGCCGCCGCGCGCAGCAGGTCGCTGGCCAGGCGCTGGGCCTTGAAGCCCACCCCCACCATGCCGGCGCGCACCGCCTTGATGGTGGCCGGGTTGGTCGCGTTGAGGAAGAACATCGCCGCCGCGTTGCCGGGCCGGAAGCTCTTCTGCCCCATCTTGCGCAGCAGGTTGCGCATGTTCATCGACACGTCGCCGAAGTCGATCTTCACCGGGCAGGGCGTGAGGCACTTGTGGCACACCGTGCAGTGGTCGGCCACGTCCTCGAACTCCTCCCAGTGCTTGATGCT
This sequence comes from Xenophilus azovorans DSM 13620, assembly GCF_000745855.1. GTDB lineage: Bacteria > Pseudomonadota > Gammaproteobacteria > Burkholderiales > Burkholderiaceae_C > Xenophilus > Xenophilus azovorans. The sequence continues at coordinate 84,830 of NZ_JQKD01000026.1, read as the reverse complement.
GATGCCGCGGCGCGTCTGCTCCTCGTACAGGAAGGCCTCCACCAGCAGCGAGGTGGCGAGGATCTTGTTGCGCGGGGAATACAGCAGGTTGGCGCGCGGCACGTGGGTGGCGCACACCGGCTTGCACTTGCCGCAGCGCAGGCAGTCCTTGACCGAGTCGGCGATGGCGCCGATGTCGCTCTGCTGCATGATCAGCGACTCATGCCCCATCAGGCCGAAGCTGGGCGTGTAGGCGCTGGTCAGGTCCGCGTGCAGCGGATGGGAGCCGTCGCGCAGCAGCTTGCCCCTGTTGAAGCGGCCTTCCGGATCGACCTGCTGCTTGTAGCGCGCGAAGGGCGCCAGCTCCGCGTCGCTCAGGAACTCCAGCTTGGTGATGCCGATGCCGTGCTCGCCGGAGATCACGCCGTCGAGGCTGCGCGCCAGCGTCATGATGCGCGCCACCGCCTCGTGCGCGGTCTGCAGCATCTCGTAGTCGTCGCTGTTGACGGGGATGTTGGTGTGCACGTTGCCGTCGCCGGCGTGCATGTGCAGCGCCACCCACACGCGGCCCTTGAGCACGCGCTTGTGGATGACGTCGCACTCGGCCAGGATGAGGGCGAACTCGCCGCCCGAGAAGATGCGCGCCAGCGGCGCCTTCAGCTCGGTCTTCCAGCTCGCGCGCAGCTCGTGGCTCTGCAGCCGCGGGAAGAGTGCGTCCGCGTCGCCCAGCCAGCTCGCCCAGCGCGAGCGCACCTCGCGCACCAGGGCGATGGCCTGCTGCACGCGGCCTTCGAGCAGCTCGGCCGCCGGGATCTCGTGCGCGTCGTCGCTCTTGCCCAGCGGCAGGCTGCCGCGCGAGAGGAACGCCTCCAGCTCGTGCGCCAGGCGGATCTTGTTGCGCAGGGAGAGCTCGATGTTGATGCGCTCGATGCCGTCGGTGTACTCGGCCATACGCGGCAGCGGGATCACCACGTCCTCGTTGATCTTGAAGGCGTTGGTGTGGCGGCTGATGGCCGCCGTGCGCTTGCGGTCGAGCCAGAACTTCTTGCGCGCCTCGGGGCTGATGGCGATGAAACCCTCGCCCGAGCGCGAGTTGGCGATGCGCACCACTTCCGACGTGACACGCGCCACCGCGTCGGCGTCGTCGCCGGCGATGTCGCCGAACAGCACCATCTTGGGCAGGCCGCCGTGCTTCTTGCTCTTGGTGGCGTAGCCCACCGCCTTGAGGTAGCGGTCGTCCAGGTGTTCGAGGCCGGCCAGGAGCACGCCGCTGCGCTTCTGCTCGGCGAACATGAACTCCTTGATCTCGACGATGCTGGGCACCGCGTCCTTGGCGTGGCCGAAGAACTCCAGACACACGGTGCGGGTGTGCGCCGGCATGCGGTGCACCACCCAGCGGCAGCTCGTGATCAGGCCGTCGCAGCCCTCCTTCTGCACGCCGGGCAGGCCGGAGAGGAACTTGTCCGTGACGTCCTTGCCCAGCCCTTCCTTGCGGAAGGTGCGGCCGGGGATCGTGAGCCGTTCGCCGCGCAGCTTCGTCTTGCCGTCCGCGGCGAAGTACGTCAGCTCGAAATCGGCGCTCTCGGCGTCGTGGATCTTGCCCAGGTTGTGGCCGATGCGCGTGACCTCCAGCCACTCGGCCTGCGGCGTGACCATGCGCCAGGAAGCGAGGTTGTCCAGCGCCGTGCCCCACAGCACGGCCTTCTTGCCCCCCGCGTTCATCGCCACGTTGCCGCCCACGCAGGAGGCCTCGGCCGAGGTCGGGTCGACCGCGAAGACGTAGCCCGCGCGCTCGGCCGCGTCGGCCACGCGCTGGGTGACGACGCCGGCCTCGGTCCAGATGGTCGGCACCTGACGGCCCTCCAGGCCGGGCAGCTCGACCATCTCCACCTCGGTCATCGCCTCCAGCTTCTCGGTGTTGATGACCGCGCTCTTCCACGTCAGCGGGATGGCGCCGCCGGTGTAGCCGGTACCGCCGCCGCGCGGGATGATGGTCAGGCCCAGCTCGAAGCAGCCGGCCACCAGCTTCGCCATCTCGGCCTCGGTGTCGGGCGTGAGCACGACGAAGGGGTACTCCACCCGCCAGTCGGTGGCGTCGGTGACGTGCGACACGCGCGACAGGCCGTCGAACTTGATGTTGTCCCTGGCGGTCAGGCGCCCCAGCACCTTGCGTGCCTGGCGGCGCAGCGCGGCGATCTCGTCGAAGGAGCGGCCGAAGGCCTCCACCGCGGCCTGGGCCAGGGCGCACAGCTCGCCCACCAGCGCGTCGCGCTGCGGGTCGTCCTGTGGCGTGCGGCGCTTCTGCACCTCGGCCAGCCGGTGGCGCAGGGCCTCGACAAGCTGCCCGCGGCGGCGCGGGTTGTCCAGCAGGTCGTCGATCAGGTAGGGGTTGCGCTGCACCACCCAGATGTCGCCCAGCACCTCGTACAGCATGCGGGCAGAACGGCCGGTGCGGCGCTCCTGGCGCAGGCTCTGCAGCAGTTCCCAGCCCCGGCCGCCCAGCAGGCGGATGACGATCTCGCGGTCGGAGAAGCTGGTGTAGTTGTACGGAATCTCGCGCAGGCGCGCCGGCTCGGCGGCCTGCGACAGCAACGCGGTCAGCGCGGTCGGGGCATTCATCGGGGGAGGCGCCACGGCGGGGCGCAACGCGCCCTCCAACCGGGGGAGGGATTTTATTCGCGGCCCGCCGTTCGCGGGGCTGCGGGGATACTTGCCCGCGACAGGTCAGCGCGGCGCATCGTCGGCCAGCGCCCGCTGCAGCCAGTCGCAGAAGGCGCGCACCTCGGGGCGCGCCGCGCGCTGCGGGGCCACCAGCAGGCGGTAGAACGGCCCGTCCACCGCATGCGCCGGCAGCACCACCGCCAGTTCGCCGCCGCGCAGCCGGGGCAGCACCAGCGGCGTCAGCCCGATGGCCACGCCCATGCCCTGCGCGCAGGCGCGCAGCAGGTCGTCGTACTGCGAGAAGTGGAAGCGCGGCTGCGCCGCCGAGGGCGCCAGGCCCAGCCGCTCGTGCCAGCGCGCCCATGACAACTGGGCGAAGCGCTCGCCGGGCAGGCTGAAGACCAGCAGCGTCTGGCCCGCCAGGTCGGCCGCCGTGCGCACCCGCGCCGCCACCTCGGGGGCGGCCACGAGCATGGCGCGCTGGCGCAGCAGCGGCCGGGCGGCATCGGCGTCGGACGGCAGGTCTTCCGCGCGGGTGAGGCGGATCGCGACGTCCACGTCGGCCCGCTCCAGCGGCAGGTTCTGCTGCGAGCTGTCGACGTGCACGTCCACCTCCGGGTGCAGCGACTGGAAGCCGGCCAGCCGGGGCACCAGCCAGAGGCTCGCGAAGGAAGGCGAGGTGGTCACCGCCAGGCGTGCACGGACCGCGCCGTCGGCGCGCTGCAGCCGGGCCACCGTCGAGGCCAGCCTTCCCAGCGCATCGCCCACGCCTTCGAGCAGCAGCGCCCCGGCGCCGGTCAGGCGCAGGCCGCGGGCGCCGCGCACGAACAGGTCCTGCCGCAGCGCCTCCTCCAGCGCCTTGACCTGCTTGCTCACCGCCGACTGGGTGAGGCTCAGCTCCTCCGCCGCGGCGGTGAAGCTCAGGTGCCTGGCCGCGCTCTCGAAGCCGCGCAGCGCGTCGAGCGAGAGGTTGCGCAGCAGGGTGGCGGCCGGGTCGGGTTGCAGGGTCATGCGGCAGAGGAATGGCAGGCCTTCCGATTTCTCCGGCCACGCAGCGGCGGCGCTTCCCAGAATCGGCAGGACCCATGAAGACCCCGCATCATCCCGCCCCCGAAAGGCCGAGCGCAAGCCGCGCCGCCGCGATCGCCGTCGCCTGCGCCGGCCTCATCCTGTTCCTCAGCCTGGGGCAGCGCCACGCCTTCGGCCTGTACGTGCTGCCGGTGAGCGCCGCCTTCGGCTGGGACCGGGCGACCTTCTCCCTGGCCATCGCGCTGCAGAACCTGGTGTGGGGCCTGGCGCAGCCCTTCAGCGGCATGCTGGCCGACCAGTACGGGCCGCGCCGCGTGCTGGCCGGCGGGGCGCTGCTGTACGTGGCCGGGCTGGCGCTGATGCCCTGGTCGCACACCGGCTGGGCCTTCGCCGCCACGGCGGGGCTGCTGGTGGGCCTGGGCCTGAGCGGCACCGGCTTCGGCATCGTGTACGGCGCTGCCGGCCAGGCGGTGAGCGACGCGCAGCGCCCGCGCGCGCTGGGGCTGGTCGGCGCGCTGGGCGGCGCGGGGCAGTTCGTGATGCTGCCGCTGAACCAGGGGCTGATCGACGCGCTGGGCTGGGCCGCCGCGCTGCTGGCGGCCTCGGTGCTCGCCGCCGCCATGCTGCCGCTGGCCGTGGGTGCCGGCCGCACCCGTGCGCCGTCGCCGGGCCGGGACGCACCGGCGCCGGCGGCCGCCGCGCCGACGCTGCGCACGGCGCTGCGTGGCGCCTTCGCCGACCGCGACTTCTGGCTGGTGGCGCTGGGCTTCCTGTCCTGCGGCTTCCACCTGGCCTTCATCGCCACGCACCTGCCCGCCTTCCTGGCCGGCCGGGGCCTGAATGCCCAGGTGGCGGCCACGGCGCTCGGGCTGGTGGCGCTGGCCAACATCGCGGGCACCTACCTGTTCGGCGCCTGGAGCGCGCGCTGGCCGCGCAAGTGGCTGCTGACGGCCCTGTACGCCGGGCGCACGGTGGTCATCGCGCTTTTCGCCAGCCTGCCCGTCTCGGCCGCGTCGGTGTACACCTTTGCCCTGGCGATGGGCTTCCTGTGGCTGGGCACGGTGCCGCTGACCACCAGCCTGCTGGCGCAGCTGTTCGGCCAGCGCTACGCGACCACGCTGTTCGGCTTCGTGTTCCTGTCGCACCAGATCGGCAGCTTCCTGGGCGTGTGGCTGGGCGGGCTGGTGTTCGATGCCACGGGCAGCTACGGCCTGGTGTGGGGGCTGGCCTGCGCGCTGGGGGTGGTGTCGGCACTGGCGCACCTGCCCGTGCGGGAGACCCGCGCGGCAACCGGAGCGCAGCCCGCATGAGGCGCCGGCTGGCCCCGGCGCTGCTGGCTGCGTGCGCCGCCGCGCTCGTGCTGCGCAGCTACATGGGGGCCGACCTGGCGGTGGCGCTGCAGGCCGCCGCCTGGCTGTGCGGCGGGCGCTGACGGACGCCCGGCCGGCCCGGCTAGAACAGCACCCAGCTGCGGATCGTCCCCGGCACCTGCGTCAGCTTCTCCAGCGCCGCCTCGGAGGAGCCGGCGTCGATGTCGGTCACCACGTAGCCCACCTTCTCGTTGGTCTGCAGGTACTGCGCCGAGATGTTGATGCCGGTCTCGGCGAACACGCCGTTGACGGCCGACAGCACGCCCGGCACGTTGCGGTGCACGTGCAGCAGGCGGTGCTTGCCGGGGTGGGCCGGCAGTGCCACCTCGGGGAAGTTGACGCTGCTGGTGGTGGTGCCGTTGTCGCTGTACTTGACCAGCTTCTCGGCCACCTCCACGCCGATGTTGGCCTGCGCCTCCATCGTCGAGCCGCCGATGTGCGGCGTGAGGATCACGTTGTCCAGCCCGCGCAGGGGCGAGACGAATTCGTCCTTGTTGCTCTTGGGCTCGACCGGGAACACATCGACCGCCGCGCCCAGCAGCTTCTTCGCCCGGATGGCGGCTGCCAGCGGCTCGATCTCCACCACTGTGCCGCGCGAGGCGTTGATGAGGATGGCGCCCGGCTTCATGGCCGCGATCTGCGCCTCGCCGATCATCCACTGCGTCGAGGGCAGCTGCGGCACGTGCAGGCTCACGATGTCGGCCGTGCCCAGCAGCTCGTTCAGGCTGCGCACCTGCTGCGCGTTGCCCAGCGGCAGCCTGGTCACCACGTCGTAGAAGACCACGTGCATGCCCAGCGCCTCGGCCAGCACCGACAGCTGCGCGCCGATGGAGCCGTATCCGACGATGCCCAGCGTCTTGCCGCGGATCTCGAAGGCGTTCTCGGCGCTCTTGAGCCAGCCGCCGCGGTGGGCCACGGCGTTCTTCTCGGGTACGCCGCGCAGCAGCAGGATGGCCTCGGCCAGCACCAGCTCGGCCACCGAGCGGGTGTTGGAGTACGGCGCGTTGAACACCGCCACGCCGTGCTCGAGCGCCGCGCCCAGGTCGATCTGGTTGGTGCCGATGCAGAAGGCGCCCACCGCCACCAGCCTGCGGGCCGCCGCGAAGATCTCGGGCGTGAGCTGCGTGCGCGAGCGGATGCCCAGGAAATGCACGTCGGCCACCCGGGCCTTGAGCTCCTCTGCGTCGAGCGCACCCGAGAGCACCTCGACCTGGCTGTAGCCCGCCGCCCGGATGAGCTCCACGCCGGAAGGATGGATGCCCTCCAGCAGCAGGAACTTGATCTTGCTCTTGTCCAGGGAGGTCTTGGTCGTCATGGCGCGGCGGGTGGTGGGAAGGGTCGGAAAAAAGGGCCTGCAGCCTAGCATGCTGCACCGCAGCACACTGGCAGTGCGGTCTTGCGCGGGCCGTTGCCGGAAAAGGGTTTCCCCGCTACGCGGCCGGCCGCGTGCCGTGCGACAAACGATCGCCGCCGCGCTGTCACGAAAAGGCCATAGCATGCGCGGCTTTGTTATTTCCAGCAGGAGTTTTTGCATGCGATTCAACATGCTTGCCGGCGCCGCTGCGCTGGCTGCCGCCTTCGCCGTCCCGGCCCAGGCACAGACCGAGATCCAGTGGTGGCACTCGATGAGCGGCCCGCTCGGCGAATGGGTCGGCGACCTCGCCAAGCAGTTCAACGAGAGCCAGAAGGACTACAAGGTAGTACCTACTTACAAGGGCGGCTACGACGAGTCGATGACCGCGGCCATCGCCGCCTTCCGCGCCGGCAATGCGCCGGACATCCTGCAGGTCTTCGAGGTCGGCACCGCCACCATGATGGCCTCCAAGGGCGCCATCAAGCCGGTGGCCGAGGTGATGAAGCAGGGCGGCGTCAAGTTCGACCAGAACGCCTACGTGCCCGCCGTGGCCGGCTACTACACGGCGCCCAACGGCCAGATGCTGAGCTACCCGCTCAACAGCTCGACCACCATCTTCTACTACAACAAGGACGCCTTCAAGGCCGCCGGCCTCGATCCCGACAAGGCGCCCACCACCTGGCCCGAAGTGTTCGCCGCGGCCGACAAGCTCAAGGCCTCGGGCCACAAGTGCCCCTTCACCACCAGCTGGATGAGCTGGACGCAGCTGGAGAGCTTCTCGGCCTGGCACAACACCCTGTTCGCCACCGAGAACAACGGCTTCGGCGGCACCAAGACGCGGCTGATCTTCAACTCGCCGCTGCAGCTCAAGCACTTCGAGAACCTGGCGAAGATGGCCAAGGACGGCACCTTCGTCTACAAGGGCCGCGGCAATGCCGCCGACGCCTCCTTCCCCTCCGGCGAGTGCGCGATGATGACCGGCTCCTCGGGCCTGTACGCGCGCGTGTCCAAGGACGCCAAGTTCGCCTACGGCATCTCCACGCTGCCCTACTACCCCGACGTGAAGGGCGCGCCGCAGAACACCGTGATCGGCGGCGCCAGCCTGTGGGTGATGTCCGGCAAGCCGGCCGACCACTACAAGGGCGTGGCGCAGTTCTTCGACTTCCTGTCCGACGCCAAGGTGCAGTCCGAGAGCCACAAGCGCACCGGCTACCTGCCCATCACCATGGCCGCCTACAAGCTGACGGAGGAGTCGGGCTTCTACAAGGAGAAGCCGGGCACCGACGTGGCCGTGACGCAGATGATCCGCAAGACCACCGACAAGTCGCGCGGCATCCGCCTGGGCAACTTCGTGCAGATCCGCACCATCATCGACGAGGAGACGGAGCAGATCTGGTCCGGCAAGGCCACGCCCAAGCAGGCGCTGGACGCGGCCGTCAAGCGCGGCAACGAACAGCTCGAACGCTTCCAGAAGGCGAACAAGGGCTGAAAGCCCTTGTTCGCCTGCGGCGGCACTGGAGCACCCCCTCCCTGCCCTCCCCCGCCAGGCGGGGGAGGGAGTGCGTCGTCGCAGTAGACTCGCACGCCCGCAAAGATGCCGCGCGGGCGTTTTCGTTTCCAGAGGCTTCATGGAAAAACGCGTTCTCTTCCGATCCGCCTGGCTGCCCTGGCTGCTGATCGCACCGCAGATGGCGGTGATCCTGGTCTTCTTCTTCTGGCCCGCCAGCCAGGCCATCCTGCAGTCGGTGCAGGCCGAGGATGCCTTCGGCACCTCCACCACCTTCGTCGGCCTGGACAACTTCCAGACGCTGTTCGAAGACCCGGCCTACATCGACTCGTTCAAGATCACGGCCATCTTCTCGGTGCTGGTCGCGGTCAGCGGCATCGCGCTGTCGATGGTGCTGGCCGTCTTCGCAGACCGCATCCTGCGCGGTGCCCTGTTCTACAAGACCTTCCTGATCATCCCGTACGCCGTGGCGCCGGCCATCGCGGGGGTGCTGTGGATCTTCATGTTCTCGCCCAGCATCGGCGTGGTGACCTACTGGCTGCGCCAGACGGGCTTCGACTGGAACCACCTGCTCAACTCCGGCCAGGCGCTCACGCTGATCGTGGTGGCGGCCGTGTGGAAGCAGATCTCCTACAACTTCCTGTTCTTCCTGGCCGGCCTGCAGTCCATTCCCAAGGCGCTGATCGAGGCCGCCGCCATCGACGGCGCCGGGCCGCTGCGGCGCTTCTTCAGCATCCAGTTCCCGCTGCTGTCGCCCACCACCTTCTTCCTTCTGGTGATGAACGTGGTCTACGCCTTCTTCGACACCTTCGCCATCGTGCACGCCACGACCGAGGGCGGCCCGGGCCGCGACACCGCGATCCTGGTCTACAAGGTGTGGCACGACGGCTTCCGGGCGCTGGACCTGGGCGGCTCGGCCGCGCAGTCGGTGGTGCTGATGGTCATCGTCATCGCGCTCACGGTGATCCAGTTCCGCTATGTCGAAAAGAAGGTCCAGTACTGATGCCCCGCCCCACCCTCGCCCGGAGGCTCGCCCATGGTTGAACGCCGCCCCGGCCTGACTTTCGTTTCGCACCTGGTGCTTATCCTGGGCATCCTGCTGATCGCCTTCCCGATCTACCTGGCCTTCGTCGCCTCCACCCACACGCGCGACGAGATCCTGCGCGTGCCCATGCCGCTGGTGCCGGGCGCCCACATGGTCGAGAACTACACCGCCGCGCTGACCGGCGCCGACACCCAGGGCGCGCGCGTGGTGGTCGGCCGCATGATGTGGATCAGCTTCGTCACCGCGATGGTGATCGCGGTCGGCAAGATCGCCATCTCGCTGCTGTCGGCCTTCGCCATCGTCTACTTCCGCTTCCCGTTCAAGAAGATCGTGTTCTGGCTGATCTTCGTGACGCTGATGCTGCCGGTGGAGGTGCGCATCCTGCCCACCTACAAGGTGCTGGCCGACCTGAACATGCTCAACACCTACGCGGGCCTGACGATCCCGCTGATCGCCTCGGCCACCGCCACCTTCCTGTTCCGGCAGTTCTTCCTGTCGGTGCCGGACGAGCTGGTGGAGGCGGCGCGCATCGACGGCGCGGGCCCCATGCGCTTCTTCAAGGACGTGCTGGTGCCGCTGTCGCAGACCTCGATCGCGGCGCTGTTCGTGATCCAGTTCATCTACGGCTGGAACCAGTACCTGTGGCCGCTGCTGGCCACCACCAGCGAGGACATGTACCCGGTGGTGATCGGCATCAAGCGCATGATCGCCTCGGGCGACGCGGCGGTGGACTGGAACCTGGTGATGGCCACCGCCATCCTGGCGCTGGTGCCTCCAGCCATCGTGGTGGTGCTGATGCAGCGCTGGTTCGTCAAGGGCCTGGTGGACACCGAGAAGTAAACGCGAGAACACAAGAGCACACAGCATGTCCGGCATTTCGTTTCGCAACGTCATCAAGCGCTACGGCAAGGGCGCGAAGGCCAACCAGGTCATCCACGGCGTCTCCGCGGAGATCAAGGACGGCGAATTCGTCGTCATCGTCGGCCCCTCGGGCTGCGGCAAGTCCACGCTGCTGCGCATGGTCGCCGGCCTGGAGGAAATCTCCGCCGGCGAGATCGCCATCGGCAGCCGCGTGGTCAACGACGTGGAACCCGCGCAGCGCGACATCGCGATGGTGTTCCAGAACTACGCGCTCTACCCGCACATGAGCAACTACGACAACATGGCGTACGGGCTCAAGATCCAGGGCGTGCCCAAGGCCGAGATCAAGGCGCGGGTGGACAAGGCGGCCAAGATCCTGGAGCTGTCGCACCTGCTGGAGCGCAAGCCGCGCGAACTCTCGGGCGGCCAGCGCCAGCGCGTGGCCATGGGCCGCGCCATCGTGCGCCAGCCGCAAGTGTTCCTGTTCGACGAGCCGCTGTCCAACCTGGACGCCAAGCTGCGCGCCCAGACCCGCCTGGAGATCCAGAAGCTGCACCGCGAGCTGGGCATCACCTCGCTGTTCGTCACGCACGACCAGGTGGAGGCGATGACGCTGGCCCAGCGCATCATCGTGATGAACGCCGGCGTGATGGACCAGTTCGGCACGCCCGAGGAGGTCTACAACCGGCCCGCCACCACCTTCGTCGCCAGCTTCATCGGCTCGCCGCCGATGAACCTGCTCAAGGCGGCGCCCGGCGTGCGCAGCGGGCAGATCCTGGGCATCCGGCCCGAGCACATCGTGGTGGGCGAGGCCGACGGCTGGAGCGTGAACGTGGAGCAGGTCGAGCTGCTGGGCGCGGAGCGCCTGGTCTACGGCCGCATCGGCGACGAGCAGATCATCGCCCGCGTCGACGAGGGCCAGTTCGCGCCCAAGGTCGGCGACACGGTGCGCATGTCGGCACGCAAGGACAAGCTGCACTGGTTCGACGCCGGCTCCGGCAAGCGGGCGGAATGAGCCACCCGCTGCCCTCCTGGCCCTACCCCCGCTGGATCGCCCACCGCGGCGCCGGGCGGCTCGCGCCCGAGAACACGCTCGCCGCCTTCCGCCTGGGCGCGGAGCACGGCTACCGCATGTTCGAGTGCGATGCCAAGCTCAGCCGCGACGGCATCGTGTTCCTGATGCACGACGCGGCGCTGGACCGCACCACCGACGGCACCGGCATCGGCGGCGAGCAGCCCTGGTCCGAGCTGTCGCAGCGCGACGCCGGCGGCTGGCACTCGCGCCGCTACGCCGGCGAGCCGCTGCCCACGCTGGCCGCGCTGGCGCGCTTCTGCCTGGCCAACGGCCACCTGCTGAACATCGAGATCAAGCCCACCCCCGGCACCGAGCGCGAGACCGGCGCCGCGGTGGCGCGCGAGGCCGGGCATCTGTGGGCCGGCGCGCCGGTGCCGCCGCTGCTCACCTCCTTCAAGCCCGACGCGCTGGCCACGGCCCGGGAGGTCGCCCCGCATCTGCCGCGCGGCCTGCTGCTCGACACGCTGCGCGAAAGCTGGCTCGACGAGGCGAAGTCGCTGGGCTGCGCGGCCGTGGTATGCAACCACGCCCTGTGGGACGCCGCCAGCGTCGGCGCCGCCCGCGCCGCCGGCCTGCGGCAACTGAGCTACACGGTCAACGACGAATGGGCCGCCCGGCGCCTGATCGACCTGGGCACCGACGGCATCATCACCGACCGGGTAGATCTCTTCGCGCCCCAGGACTGACGCGCCGGCGCGACCGGGCCGCCGCGCCCGCTTTTCTATGATGGGCCGCATGAGCTGGAATACCCGCCTCGGCGCCGCCCTGGCGCTCGTGCTCGCCGTGCTGCTGCACGCCGGGCCGGGCGCCCTGCCCGCGCACGCCCAGAGCCAGGCGCCCGCCGCGGAGGCGGCGCCGGACGTCGCCGAGCTGCGCGCCCAGCTCGACCGCCTGCCGACCTCGGCCGACACCGGCGAGGAGGCGCGCCGCCTGGTGCGGGAGGTCGACGCCATCGCCACCGGCGCGCAGAAGTTCGTCGCCCAGCGCACCGGCCGCCTGAACGACCTCAACGCGCGCCTGGGCGAGCTGGGCAACCCGCCGGCCGCCGGCGTCGGCGAAGACCCGGACATCACCCGCCAGCGGGCCGCCCTCACGCGCGAGCGCAACTCGGTGGACGCCGACATCCGCCTGGCCAAGCTGGTGATGGTCGATGCCCAGCAGCGCGCCAACGAACTGCTGGCCCGGCGGCGGCAGGACTTCGAGGCGCAGCTGACGGAACGCGCCGCCTCGCCGCTGACGCAGGAGTTCTGGGCCGACATCGCCGAGGCCCGGCCGCAGGACCTGCGCCGCCTGCAGCCGCTGGCCGACGAGCTGCAGGCCGCAGCCGCCGTCGCCGGCCAGGACGAGCACCGCGCCCCGGTGCTGTGGGCGCTGCTGCTGGCGGCGCTGACCGTCACCCTGGGCAACGTGCTGGTCGAGCGCGGCCTGGTGGCGCTGGCCCAGCGGGTGCTGCCGGGCGGGCGGCTGCGGCGCTCGCTGCTGGTGATCGCCGTCGTCACGGCCAACCTGCTGGTGGTGGCGCTGGCCTTCCGCGGGCTGCTGGCCGTCTTCGAGGCGCACGACATGATGGGCGAGCTGACGCGCAAGCTGGCCCGCCTGGCGCAGGGCGCGCTGCTGTTCATCACCTTCGTCGTCAGCCTGGGGCGGGCGCTGCTGGCCAACGCGCGGCCTTCCTGGCGGCTGCCGCCGATCGCCGACCCGATGGCGCGCCGGCTGCGCGCCTTTCCGGCGCTGACGGCCCTGGTCGGCGTGCTGGTGTGGGTGCCGACGCAGATCAACGCCCTGGTGGACGCCAGCTACGCCGCCGTGGTGGCCACGCACGTGGCCGCCGCGCTGGCGCTGAGCGCGCTGATCGCCGCCATGCTGATGCGCCTGCGCCCGCCGCGCGGCGGGCCCGCTGCGGACGGCGACGCCCAGGCCGCCGCCGCGGCCCGGCCGCTGTGGGTGGGCACCCTGCGCGCGCTGGTGGCGCTGGCGCTGGTGGCCATCGTCGTGCTGGTGGGGCTGGGCTACGTCGCGCTGGCCAGCACCATCGCCAGCCAGCTGACCTGGACCGGCATCGTCGCCTGCGCGTTCTACGTGCTGTTCAAGTTCGCCGACGACCTGTGCATGGCGCTGCTGGGCTCGCGCAGCGCCTCGGGGCAGCGGCTGGCGGGCGGCTTCGGCTTCTCGGCCTCCACGCTGGACCAGGCGGCGGTGCTGCTCTCGGGCCTGCTGCGGCTGGCCCTGTTCTTCTACATGGTGGTGACGCTGGTGGCGCCGCTGGGCACCGGGCCTGGCGAGGTCGTGCAGCGCAGCAGCCAATTGGGCACCGGGCTGAAGGTGGGCGAGTTCGAGATCGTGCCGGCCGCGCTGCTGAGCGCGGTGTCGGTGCTGGTGGTCGGCTTCGTCGCGCTGCGGGTGCTGCGCCACTGGCTGCAGCAGCACTACTTCCCCACCACCTCGCTGGAGCCGGGCATGCGCAGCTCCATCGCCACGCTGCTGGGCTACGTGGGCGGCATCGTGGTGGTGGCCTTCGCGCTGTCGGCCCTGGGCATCGGCGTCAACCGCATCGCCTGGATCGCCAGCGCGCTGTCGGTGGGCATCGGCTTCGGGCTGCAGGCGATCGTGCAGAACTTCATCTCGGGGCTGATCCTGCTGGCCGAACGGCCGGTGAAGGTGGGCGACTGGGTGGTGCTGGGCACGACCGAGGGCGACGTCAAGCGCATCAACGTGCGCGCCACCGAGATCCAGCTGGGCGACCGCTCCACGCTGATCGTGCCCAACTCGGAGTTCATCACCAAGACCGTGCGCAACATGACGCTGGCCAACGCCGAGGGCCGCGTGCTGATCCGCCTGCCCATGCCGCTGACCAGCGACGCGCAGCGGGTGCGCGAGCTGATGCTGGCGGCCTGCCAGGCCCACCCGGCCGTGCTGGCCGCGCCCGCGCCCTCGCTCACGCTGGAGGGCATCGAGAACGGGCAGCTGATCTTCCAGGCGATCGCCTACGTCGCCAGCCCGCGGCAGGCGGGCGGCGTGCGCAGCGACCTGCTGTTCTCGATCCTGGATGCGCTGCGGCAGGCCGATTTGCCGCTGGCCGCGCCCACCCTGACCATGGCAGTGCCGCCGCCGCCGGCCGCGCCGGCACCTGCACCCGCGCCTCCGGGCGGATGAGCCGGAGGCCGGCGCACCGGATCAGCGCCGCCAGCCGCGGATGAGCCACCACTGCACCGTGCCGCTCACCGCCACCAGCGCCGCATAGGTGCCGATGCGGCCGTCGCGGCCGGTCAGCGCCAGCCCCGCCAGCAGGACCACGGTGCCGGCGGCGAAGGTGATCGCCACCTGCGTGGCCAGCCCGGGCGCGCCCGCGCCCCGCTTCATGAACAGCCGGGCCGCCAGCGCCAGCACCAGCGCCACCGCCAGGGCGGGCAGCGCGAAATTCAGCAGGTGATTGAGCAGGGCCAGGAAGGTCATGGGGCAATGTGCCCAGGCCGATCGCCGTGATAGCCGGGGTCTTGCTGCGGCGCGCGGCGCGATAGCGAGTGCAAATTTTATAATCGGGGCCCATGGCAGTCTGGGCCCTCGGCTTGAACCACACGACCGCGCCGCTCGATCTGCGCGGTCGTTTCGCGTTCGCCCTCGACCAGATCGCCCCCACGCTGCAGAGCCTGCGCCGCACCGTGGGCAGCCAGGGCCACCCGCCGGTGGAGGCCGCCATCCTCTCCACCTGCAACCGCACCGAGATCTACTGCGCGGCCGAACACCCGGCGCTGGAGCACACCGTCGGCTGGCTGGCCGAGAGCGGCGGCGTCTCGCCGGCCCTGCTGCGCTCGCACGCCTACACCCTGTCGGACGACCAGGCCGCGCGCCATGCCTTCCGCGTCGCCGCCGGGCTGGACTCGATGGTGCTGGGCGAGGCCCAGATCCTCGGCCAGATGAAGGACGCGGTGCGCGCTGCCGAGACGGCCGGCGCGCTGGGCACCACGCTCAACCAGCTCTTCCAGCGCAGCTTCGCCGTCGCCAAGGAGGTGCGCACCACCACCGAGATCGGCGCCCACTCCATCAGCATGGCCGCCGCCGCCGTGCGCCTGGCCAGCCAGCTCTTCGAAGACCTGCGCGAGACCCGCGTGCTGTTCGTCGGCGCCGGCGAGATGATCGACCTGGCGGTGACGCACTTCGCCGCCCGGGCGCCGAAGAAGATCGCCATCGCCAACCGCACGCTGGAGCGCGGCGAGAGCCTGGCCGGCCGCTTCGGCGGCGAGGCGATGCGCCTGGCCGACCTGCCCGGGCGCCTGGCCGAGTTCGACATCGTCATCAGCTGCACCGCCAGCACCCTGCCGCTGATCGGCCTGGGCGCGGTGGAGCGGGCGCTCAAGGCGCGCCGGCACCGGCCCATGTTCATGGTCGACCTGGCGGTGCCGCGCGACATCGAGCCGGAAGTGCGGCAGCTGGAAGACATCTACCTCTACACCGTGGACGACCTGGCCCACGTGGTGCGCCAGGGCGAGGCCAGCCGCCAGGCCGCGGTGGCGCAGGCCGAGACCATCATCGACGCCGGCGTGCGCAGCTTCATGCACTGGATGGACCAGCGCGCCAACGTGCCGCTGATCCAGCAGCTGCAGGCCCAGACCGACGAGTGGCGGCAGGCCGAGCTGGCGCGCGCCCGCAAGCTTCTGGCGCGCGGCGACGACGTCGATGCCGTGCTGGAAGCCCTCTCGCGCGGCCTGACGCAGAAGCTGCTGCACGGCGCCCTGGCCGAGCTGCATGCCGGCGACGCCGAAGCGCGCCAGCAGACCGCCGCCGCCGTCTCGCGCCTGTTCCTGCGCAAGGAACGTTAGCGGCGCCCTCGCGCGCAGCGGCCGCAGCATGCGGCCGCACAGCCTGGCAGCCGCACCGGCCTGCCCACCTTCCCCTTCTGGCCCGCCTCCCCTTGAAAGACTTCCTCCGCCACCAACTCGAACGCCAGGCCCAGCGCCTGGCGGAACTGGACTTCCTGCTCTCGCGCGAGGACGTCATGGGCGACATGGCCAAGTACCGGCCGCTGGCGAAGGAGCACGCCGAGGTGAGCGCCGTCGCCGGCCGCTGGGCGCGCTACCAGCAGCGCGAGGCCGACCTGGCCGCGGCCCAGGAGATGCTCGGCGACCCGGACATGGCCGAGATGGCGCGCGAGGAGATCGACGGCGCCGAGGCCGAGCTGGCGCAGCTGGAGGACGAGCTCCAGCGCCTGCTGCTGCCCAAGGACCCCGACGACGAGCGCAACGCCTTCGTCGAGATCCGCGCCGGCACCGGCGGCGACGAGTCGGCCCTGTTCGCCGGCGACCTGGCGCGCATGTACACCCGCTACGCCGCCGGCCGGGGCTGGAAGGTCGAGGTGATGAGCGCCAGCGAGAGCGAGATCGGCGGCTACAAGGAGCTGGTGCTGCGCGTGGAGGGCGACGGCGTGTACGGCCAACTGCGCTTCGAGTCCGGCGGCCACCGCGTGCAGCGCGTGCCGGCCACCGAGACGCAGGGCCGCATCCACACCAGCGCCGCCACCGTGGCCGTGATGCCCGAGCCCGACGAGGCCGAGGCCATCACCCTCAACCCGGCCGAGCTGCGCATCGACACCTTCCGCGCCAGCGGCGCCGGCGGCCAGCACATCAACAAGACCGACTCGGCCGTGCGCGTGGTGCACCTGCCGACCGGCATCGTCGCCGAGTGCCAGGACGGCCGCAGCCAGCACGCCAACAAGGCCCAGGCCCTGCGCGTGCTGCAGGCCCGCCTGCAGGAGAAGGAGCGCAGCGAGCGTGCCGCGAAAGAGGCCGCCACCCGCAAGGGCCTGATCGGCAGCGGCGACCGCAGCGACCGCATCCGCACCTACAACTTCCCGCAGGGGCGGCTCACCGACCACCGGATCAACCTGACGCTGTACAGGCTGGCGGCGATCATGGAAGGCGACCTGGCCGAGGTGGTGTCCGCCCTGCGCGCCGCGCGCGAGGCCGAGCAGCTGGCCGAGCTGGAGGCGTCGGCGTGACCCGCGGCGCCGCGCCGGCCGACCTGGCGCAGGCGCTGCAGGCCGCGCGCGCCCTGGGCCTGGACCGGCTCGACGCGCAGATGCTGCTGCTGCACGCCCTGGGCCGCCCGGCCGATGACCGCGCCTGGCTGCTCGCCCACGACCGCGACGCCCTGCCCGCGCCCGCCTGGGCCGCCTTCGGCGCCCTCGCCGCGCGCCGCGCCGCCGGCGAGCCGGTCGCCTATCTGCTCGGCGAAAAGGAATTCCGCGGCCTCGCGCTGGCGGTGGACCCGCGCGTGCTGGTGCCCCGCCCCGACACCGAGACGATCGTCGACTGGGCGCTGGAGTGCCTGGCCGGCCGCGCGGCACCGCGCGTGCTGGACCTGGGCACCGGCAGCGGCGCCATCGCCCTGGCCGTGCAGCAGGCCCGGCCCGAGGCGCGGGTGGAGGCGGTGGACGCCAGCGCGGACGCCCTGGCCGTGGCCCGCGCCAACGCCGCCCGGCTGGGCCTGCCGGTGCGCTTCCGGCAGGCCGACTGGCTGGCCGGCGCAGCGGCCGGCCACGACCTGATCGTGAGCAACCCGCCCTACATCGCCGAGGGCGACCCGCACCTGCCGGCGCTGCGCCACGAGCCCGCCTCGGCGCTGGTCAGCGGCGCGGACGGGCTGGACGACATCCGCCGCATCGTGGCCGGCGCGCCGGCGCATCTGGCCGATGGCAGCTGGCTGCTGCTGGAGCACGGCCACGACCAGGCCGGCGCGGTGCGCAGCCTGCTGGCCCGGGCCGGCTTCGCGCAGGTGCAGTCGCGCCGCGACCTGGCCGGTATCGAACGCTGCAGCGGCGGCCAGTGGGCGCCTTCTCCGGCATGAACGCCACGCCCGTCATCCTGGACCTGTCGCCCGACGACGCCACCCTGCGCTGGCGCGACGCGCAGGGCAAGGAGCAGGCGCGCGTGCTGCCCATCGGCCCCGACCGGCTGGCGCGGCAGCACCGCTTCGGCCGCCCTGCCAGCCCCCTGGCGCTGGAGGCGGCCATCGAGACGGTGGAGGACGCCGTGATGCCGCTGGCGGCCCGGCTGCCCCGCCCGGCCGACCTGTGGCTGGGCGCCGGCACCGGCGCGCTGGCGGCGGGCATCGGCGCCGCCGGCGACGTGCTGGACATCGACACCGTCGAAACCGCCTTCGCCCGCCTGGCCGACCTGGCGCTGGGCCGGCCCGCCGCACGGGCCGGCGTGCCCGACGACGCCGGCTTCGCCGCCGCGCTGCTGGTGCTGCGCGAGGCCATGCACCACCTGGGCCTGCGCAGCGCCCGCCTCGGCACCCCGCCGGCCGCCTGAAAACCCTGAACCCCCACCCCGCACACGGCCGGGCGGCCGATGAAATAATCCGCGCATCCCCAGCCTTTTGCCCCAGGAACACCCCATGAGCGACGTCCAGCAACGCATCGATGGCCTTGTCAAGAGCAGCGACATCCTGCTGTTCATGAAGGGCAGCGCCAGCTTCCCCATGTGCGGCTTCTCCGGCCGCGCGATCCAGATCCTGAAGGCCTGCGGCGTCGATCCCAAGGCCGTCACCACGGTCAACGTACTCGACGACCCCGAGATCCGCCAGGGCATCAAGGACTACAGCCAGTGGCCCACCATCCCGCAGCTGTACGTGCGCGGCGAGTTCATCGGCGGCTCGGACATCATGATGGAAATGTACGAGTCGGGCGAGCTGCAGCAGGTGCTGGCCCAGCCGGCCTGAACGCCGCGCCATGGCCCACGATCACCCGCACGATCACGGCCATGCCGAGCCGGCGTGGAAGCACGACGGGGTGCGCGTCATCCCCGGCGACCGGCTCGACACGAACACCGCCCAGACGCCCGGCATGAACCGGGCCGCCGCCATCAACTTCGCCCGCGTCGGCGCGCGCAAGCTGTGGGCCGGCACCGTCACCATCCACCCCGACGCCAAGACCGGCGCCCACCACCACGGGCACCTCGAATCGGTGATCTACGTGGTGCGCGGCAAGGCCCGCATGCGCTGGGGCGAGCACCTCGAATTCACCGCCGAGGCCGGCCCCGGCGACTTCATCTACGTGCCGCCCTACGTGCCGCACCAGGAGATCAACGCCAGCGCCACCGAGCCGCTGGAGTGCGTGCTGTGCCGCAGCGACGGCGAGGCGGTGGCCGTCAACATCGACATCGAGCCGGTGGAGAAGCCCGAGGCGGTGCTGTGGGTGGACCCCACCCATCCCACCGGCGGCGTCTGAGAGCCTGAGAGGCTTTCATCCGACGCGGCCTGTAGTCGCGGCGAGACAAGCGCTGTCAGCCGCGAAATCCTCCTCACCACGAAGGCGCGGGCACGGCTTATGCTGTGCGTCACGCGAGTTCGATTCGGAGGTGTCCATGGATTCCCGCAGTCTCGTTCCGGCCAGCGCGTCCTTCCAGTTGCCCGTGGCGCAGCTGCGCAGCGTCTACCAGACGCACGAGGTCGAGCGCAAGCTGGCCAAGCTGCCCGAACGCGAGCACGAGCACCTGCGCAGCACCTACGAACGCATGCTCGAACGCGGCCCCGAGCGCTTCCAGGTCAAGCCCAGCGGCGTGCCCGACATGGCCGCCCTCTACGACCAACTGCCCAACTTCACCGACGCGCTGGACGACGTGCGCCGCCACGTCGCGCTGGCGCAGGACTCGCAGGACGGGCTGGAGGTCACGCCGATGCTGCTGCTGGGCCCGCCGGGCATCGGCAAGACGCACTTCGCACGCAAGCTGGCCGAGCTGCTGGGCACCGGCATGCAGCTGGTGCCGATGAGTTCCATGACCGCCGGCTGGCTGCTCTCGGGCGCCAGCGCACAGTGGAAGGGCTCACGCCCCGGCAAGGTCTTCGAGGCGCTGGTCGACGGCCAGTACGCCAACCCGGTGATCGTGGTGGACGAGATCGACAAGGCCAGCGCCGACGCGCAGTACGACCCGCTGGGCGCGCTGTACTCGCTGCTGGAACACGACACCGCCCACAGCTTCGTCGACGAGTTCGCCGAGGTGGCGATCGACGCCAGCCAGGTCATCTGGATCACCACCGCCAACGACGAGCGCGCCGTACCCGAGCCGATCCTCAACCGCATGAACGTGTTCGAGATCGAGGCCCCCTCGCCCGAGCAGGCGCGGCGCATCGCGCGCAACCTGTACGCCTCGATCCGCGGCGAGCACGACTGGGGCCGCCAGTTCGCCGCCGAGCCGGCCGACGACCTGCTCGACGCGCTGGCCGCGCTGGCCCCGCGCGAGATGCGGCGCGCGCTGATGACCGGCTTCGGCAACGCCCGCCTGGACCGCCGCGAGCACGTGCAGGTGGACGACCTGCCGCGCAGCCCCGGCGCCGCGCGCGGGCGCATCGGCTTCGTGCAGTAGCGCGCCGGGGGCGGCCGAGCCGCTATCCTCTCGGGCGCCGCGGCCGGCCTTCCTCCGGCGGCCGGGCAGCCCGATGTCCCTCACCGAAAGCCTGCTCGTCATCGCCGCGCTGATCGCCGCCGGCGCCTTCTTCTCGCTGGCCGAGATCGCCCTGGCCGCCGCCCGGCGGCTGCGGCTGCGCCAGCTCGCCGACGAGGGCGACGCCCGGGCGCAGCAGGTGCTGGCGCTGCAGCAGCAGCCGGGCCACTACTTCACGGTGGTGCAGATCGGGGTGAACGCCATCGCCATCCTGGGCGGCGTGCTGGGCGAAGGGGCGCTGACGCCCTACTTCGCCGAGCTGTTCGCCCTGTGGTGGGAGCCCGCCACCGCGCAGCGGGCCGCCTTCGCCGCGTCCTTCGTCACCATCATCGCGGCCTTCCTGGTCTTCTCCGACC
This sequence comes from Xenophilus azovorans DSM 13620, assembly GCF_000745855.1. Classification (GTDB taxonomy): domain Bacteria; phylum Pseudomonadota; class Gammaproteobacteria; order Burkholderiales; family Burkholderiaceae_C; genus Xenophilus; species Xenophilus azovorans. The sequence continues at coordinate 64,156 of NZ_JQKD01000026.1, read as the reverse complement.
TGTTCCCCAAGCGCCTGGGCATGAACGACCCGGAGCGGCTGGCGATGCGCATCGTGCGCCCCATGCGCTGGCTGATCACGCTGCTGATGCCGCTGGCCTGGCTGTTCACCCGCTGCACCGACCAGCTCTTCCGCCTGCTGGGCCTGCCCGTCGAGCGCGAGGACAAGATCACCTCGGCCGACATCCTGGCGATGACCGAGGCCGGCGCCCAGGCCGGCGTGCTGGCGCTGCGCGAGCAGCAGGTGATCGCCAACGTGTTCGAGCTGGACACCCGCCTGGTCAGCAGCGTGATGACGCCGCGCGAGCGCGTGGTCTGGCTGCACCACGACGACACCGACGCCCTGCTGCGCGCGCGCATCCTGGCCGAGCCCTTCTCGGCCTACCCGGTGTGCGAGGGCGACATCGACCACGTGCTGGGCTACGTGGACGCCAAGGACATGTTCCAGCGCGTGCTGGGCGGCCAGCCGCTGGACCTAGCCAAGGGCCTGCCGCTGCACCGCGCGCTGGTGATCCCCGACCGGCTGACGCTGACCGAGGTGCTGGAGCAGTTCCGCCAGGCGCACGAGGACTTCGCCATCGTCGTCAACGAGTACAGCCTGGTGGTGGGCGTGATCACCCTCAACGACGTGATGAGCACCGTGATGGGCGACCTGGTGCCGGCCTCGGACGACGAGCCGCAGATCGTGCAGCGCGACGCCAACTCCTGGCTGGTCGACGGCGTCACGCCGATCCAGGACGTGCAGCGCGCGCTGGGCCTGGATGCCTTGCCGCATCCCGACGAATACGAGACGCTGGCCGGCTTCCTGATGGTGATGCTGCGCCGCGTGCCCAAGCGCACCGACCGTGTGCGCTGGGGCGGCTTCAGCTTCGAGGTGATGGACGTCGACGCGCACCGCATCGACCAGGTGATGGTCACGCGCGACCAGGGCTCGACGGCGGCCGAGCCTTGACCGGATTCGCGTTCAATCGACACACACCGTTCAGGCTGAGCTTGTCGAAGCCTCGCGCGACGCTTCGACAAGCTCAGCGTGACCGGACTGTCGTATGAGCCACCGGGGACACGCTCAGCCGCGCTTGAAAAAAGCCTGCACCAGCTTCACCCAGTAGCTGGCGCCGATGGGGAGCAGCGCGTCGTTGAAGTCGTAGTTGGGGTTGTGCAGCTCGCACGGGCCCATGCCCTCGTAGGGCGACTCGCGGTGCGCGCCCTCGCCGTTGCCCAGGAACAGGTAGCAGCCGGGCACGCGCTCCAGGTAGAAGGAAAAGTCTTCCGCGCCGCCGTGCTGCGGCGTGTCGGCCGTCACGCGCCCGGCGCCGAAGGCCTCGCGCGCCACCTGCATTGCGAACTCGGTGGGCTCGGGCCAGTTCACCAGCGGCGGGTAGGCGCGGTGGAAATGCAGCTCGCCGCTGCCGCCGTGCACCTGCGGCAGCGTCTCGGCCACGCGGCGCATCTGGTCCTCGATGTCGTCCAGCACCTGGGTGCTGAAGGTGCGCACGGTGCCGCGGATCACCGCCTCGCCGGGCAGCACGTTGTAGGCGTCGCCGGCGTGGATCTGCGTGATGCTGAGCACCGCGATGTCGATCGGGTTCTTGTGGCGCGAGATCAGCGTCTGCAGCACGCCCACCATCTCGGCCGCGATGACGATGGTGTCGACCGCCTTGTGCGGTTGCGCCGCATGGCCGCCGGTGCCGCGCACGGTGATGTCGAAGCGGTTGCTGGAAGCCATCGCCGGCCCCTTGCGGAAGGCGAAGTGGCCGGCCGCGAAGCCCGGCATGTTGTGCATGCCGTAGATCTCGTCGCAGGGGAAGCGCTCGAACAGGCCGTCGTCGATCATGGCCTTGGCGCCGGCGTTGCCGCCCTCCTCGGCCGGCTGGAAGACGAAGTGCACCGTGCCGGCGAAGTCGCGGTGCCGCGAGAGGTGCTTGGCCGCCGCCAGCAGCATGGTGGTGTGGCCGTCGTGGCCGCAGCCGTGCATGCGGCCCGGGTGCTTCGAGGCGTGGGCGAAGCGATTGTGCTCGGGCATGGGCAGCGCGTCCATGTCGGCGCGCAGGCCGAGGCGGCGCTCGGCGGCGCCTTCGATGCGCTGCCCCGTGCCGCGCAGCACCCCGACCACCCCGGTGCGGCCCAGGCCGCGGTGCACCTCCAGGCCGTATTGCTCGAGCTGCGCGGCGACCAGCTCGGACGTGCGGTGCTCCTCGAAGGCCAGCTCCGGGTGCGCGTGGATGTCGCGCCGCAGCGCGGTGAAGGCGGCCTGCTCGGCCTCGATGTCGGCGATCAACGTCATTCAGCGGCTCCCGGCGGGCAGTTCGGATCGGACGAAGGCGGCCAGCTCCTGCGCCACCTCGGTTAACGCGGCCTGCAGCGCGCTGAAGCCGGCGCTGCGCTCGCGCGTGGCCTCGTCCATGTACAGGCCGCGGTGCACCTCGACCTGCAGGCTGTGGCGGCGCTCGGCGGGGCGGCCCAGGCGGGCGATCAGCGCCACGCCCTTGAAGGGGTCGTTGAGCGCCACGGAGAAGCCCCGCTTGCGCAGCGCCTGCGCCACCGCGTCGGTGAAGGTCGGCGACGCGGTCGTGCCGTCGCGGTCGCCGAGCACGAAGTCGGCCAGCGGCTTGTCGGTGCGGATGCCCAGGCTCTCGTACGAGTCGGCAGGCATGGAGTGCAGGTTCAGGTGCCACACCGCGCCAAAGCGGGCGTAGGCGCCCTCGATCTGCTCGCGCATGGCCGCGTGGTAGGGCGCGTGGTAGTCGGCGATGCGCCGCCGCACCTCGGCCACGCCCAGCTTGCGCCGGTAGATGGGGTTCAGGCCGTTCTTGCCGGCGTCGCGCCAGATCAGGCCGATGCCCAGCCGCGTCTTCTCGCTGGGCTGCAGCGGCCCGGGCCAGGGCTCGGCCAGCATGGCCGGGTCGATGTCCTCCACCTCGCGGTTCGGGTCGATGTACGAGCGCGGGAACTCGGCGGCGAGCAGCGTGGCGCCGACGCCCGGCAGCGCCTGCCACAGGACGTGGACGTCGGTGTCCTCGCCCTTGCGCAGCAGCTCGAAGGGCAGCGCGAAGCCGAAGTCGGCCGGGTAGCGGGTGCCGCTGTGCGGCGAGTCGCACACCAGCGGCAGCGCCTCGGCTTCGGGCAGGCGCAGCGTGTAGGGCGTGAAGGGGCCAGGCACGTCGCGCTGGACGGCGGCGGAGGGGTCGGCGGCAGGGGTCATGGGGCGGTTCACGATGCGATGGACGGCGTGTCGTCCAGATGGCAGGCGCTGCGGTGGCCGGGGCCGCGCTGGCGCAGCAGCGGGGCCTCCACCCGGCAGCGGGGCATGGCGTGCGGGCAGCGCGGGTGGAAGGCGCAGCCCGGCGGAGGTGCCAGCGGCGAGGGCAGCTCGCCCTGGATCGGGCGGTAGTCGCGCCGCCGCGCATCGAGCGTCGGCAGCTCGGCCAGCAGCGCGCGGGTGTAGGGGTGCTGCGGCCCGCGGAAAACCACGTCGGTGGGCGCCTCCTCGACGATGCGGCCCAGGTACATGATGACCACCCGGTCCGACACGTGCCCCACTACGCCCAGGTTGTGGCTGACGAAGAGGTAGGTCAGGTCCAGCTCGCGCCGCAGCGCCAGGAACAGGTTCAGCACCTGGGCCTGGATCGACACGTCCAGCGCCGCCACCGCCTCGTCGCACACGATGAGCTGAGGCTTCAGCGCCAGCGCGCGCGCGATGCCGATGCGCTGGCGCTGCCCGCCCGAGAACTGGTGCGGGTAGCGCTGCGCGTAGTCCGGGTCGAGCCCGACCTGCTCCAGCAGCCGGGCCACGTGCTCGGCCTTGCGCGCCGCCGGCACCAGGCCGTGCACCACCGGCGCCTCGCCGACGATGTCCAGCACCCGCATGCGCGGGTTGAGCGAGGCCATCGGGTTCTGGAAGATCATCTGCACGCCCAGCGCATAGGCCTTGCGCTCGCGCGGCGCCATGTCGGCCACGCGCCGGCCGCGGTAGCGCAGCTCGCCGGCGGAGGGCGGCATCACGCCGGCGATCATCCGGCCCAGGGTGGACTTGCCGCAGCCGGACTCGCCCACCACGCCCACCACTTCGCCGCGCCGCACGGCGAGGTCGACGTCGCTGACGGCATGCACCACGCTGGCCCGCTGACGCGCGCCCAGCAGGTTGGCCAGGCGCGCGGCCACGTCCAGCGGCTGCTCGAAGCGCTTGCTCAGGCCGCGCAATTCCAGCAGGGGCGCGTCGCCCTCGACCGCTACGGCGGGAGCTGCGTCCGTCACAACATCGGCACTCATGCCACTTCCTCCAGCGGATGCCAGCAGCGCAGCCAGCGCACGTCCGCGGGCGCCGCGTCGGCAGGGCCGGCGGACGTGACGCCGGGCGCCTCGCGGCAGCGCGCGTCGGCCCGGCCGCAGCGCGGATGGAAGGCGCAGCCGGGCGGCAGGTGCAGCAGCGAGGGCGTCATGCCGGGGATCTGGCGCAGCAGTTGCCCGTGCGTCTCGCGCGAAGGGATGGAGTCGATCAACCCGCGCGTGTACGGATGCGCCGGATGCCGGATCACCTCGGCCGCGGGGCCGCTCTCGACCACGCGCCCGGCGTACATCACGGCGATGCGCGTGGCCAGCGCCGACACCACGGCCAGGTCGTGCGAGATCCAGATCATGGCGGTGCCGGTGTCGCGGCACAGTTTCTGCACCTCGTACAGGATCTGCGCCTGGATGGTCACGTCCAGCGCCGTGGTGGGCTCGTCGGCGATGATCAGCCGCGGCCGGTTGAGCAGTGCGATGGCGATCGCCACCCGCTGGCGCATACCGCCCGAGAGCTGGTGCGGGTAGGCCGCGAGGCGCTCGTCGGGCGCCGGGATGCCGACCTGCGCCAGCACCTCCCGCGCGCGGGCGCGGGCGGCAGCACGGCTGGCGCGCTCGTGCGCCTGGATGGCCTCGATCATCTGCGTGTCGACCCGCAGCACCGGGTTCAGCGTCATCATCGGGTCCTGGAAGATCATCGCGATCTCCTTGCCCCGCAGTTGCCGCAGCCGCTGCGCACTGGCGCCCACCAGCGGCTCGCCCAGGTAGCGGATCTGGCCCGCCACGATGCGCCCCGGCTCGTCCACCAGGCCGATGATCGAGAAGCCGGTGATGCTCTTGCCCGAGCCCGATTCGCCCACCAGCCCCAGCACCTCGCCGGCGTCGACTGACAGGTCCACGCCGTCCACCGCCTTGACCACGCCGCCGTGGGTGAAGAAGTGCGTGCACAGGCCCTCGACGGCCAGCACGGGGGAAGACGATGCGGCGGAGGGGCTCATGCTTCAGCGCGCATGGTGCGGGTTGAGCAGGTCGCGCAGGTGGTCGCCGACCAGGTTCAGCCCGATGATCGCGACCGCCAGCGCGATGCCGGGGAAGAAGGAGATCCAGTAGTGCCCCGAGAGCATGAACTCGAAGCCGTTGGAGATCAGCATGCCCAGCGAGGGCTCGGTCACCGGCACGCCCACGCCCAGGAAGGACAAGGTGGACTCCAGCGCGATGGCGTGCGCCAGGTCGATGGTGGCGATGACGATCAGCGGCGGCATGCAGTTGGGCAGCATGTGGCGCATCAGCACGCGCGGCCAGCCCAGCGACATGCACTGCGCCGCCTCCACGTACTCCTTGGCCCGCTCCACCAGCGCGGCGCCGCGCGCCGCGCGCGCGAAGTAGGCCCACTGCACGATGATGAGGGCGATGATCACCTTGTCCACGCCCTTGCCGAGGATGGCCAGCAGGATCAGCGCCACCAGGATGGCGGGGAAGGACAACTGGATGTCGACGATGCGCATCAAGAGCGCATCGACCCAGCCGCCGAAGTAGGCCGCCACCAGCCCGACCACGCTGCCGATGGCCAGCGCCGCCAGCACCGAGACGCCGCCCACCACCAGGCTGGTGCGCAGGCCGTAGAAGATGGCCGAGAGCAGGTCGCGCGCCTGGCCGTCGGTGCCCAGCCAGTAGGTGATCGCGCCGTCGGCGCTCCGGCTGCCCGGCGGCAGCTTGGAATCGAAGATGTCCAGCTTGCCGATGTCGTACGGGTCCTGCGGCGCGATCCAGGGCGCCAGCACCGCCACGAGGACAGTGGCGACCAGCAGCACCAGGCCCAGCACCGCCAGCCGGTTGGCCAGGAACTCGCGGCGCAGGCGCTGCCAGGGCGTCTCGGGCTTCGGCGGCACGGGCGCCGCATCGGCCGTGAGCACAGCAGGTTCGCTCATGCCTTCGCCTCCTGCAGCCGCACGCGCGGATCGAGCACCGAGTAGAGGATGTCCACCAGCAGGTTCACCATCACCAGGAAGAACACGATCAGGATCAGGTAGGCCACCACCACCGGGCGGTCGAGCGTGATGATGGAGTCGAGCAGCAGCTTGCCCATGCCGGGCCAGGCGAAGATGGTCTCGGTCACCACCGCGAAGGCCACCACCTGCCCGAACTCCAGCCCGAACACGGTGACGATCGGGATCAGGATGTTCTTGAGCAGGTGCACGCGCAGGATGCGCCCCCACCGAAGGCCCTTGGCCTGCGCGAACTTGATGTAGTCCATGGGCAGCGCCTCGCGCGTGGCGGCGCGGGTCACGCGGATGATCAGCGCGCACTTGGCCATGGCGATGGTCAGCGCCGGCAGCAGGATGCGCGACCAGCCGTCCAGCGTCAGGATGCTCAGCGACAGCGGCCCGAGCTGCGCCACCTGGCCGCGCCCGCTGGCCGGCAGCCAGCCCAGGTACACGGCGAACACCATGATCAGCATCAGCCCGACCCAGAAGTTGGGCAGCGAGAAGCCCAGCACCGAGCCGGTCATGATGCCGCGCGTGCTCCAGGCCGTGGGCTTGAGCCCGGCCCAGATGCCCAGCGGCACGCCCACCAGCAGCGCCATCAGCATGGCCACGCAGGCCAGCTCCAGCGTGGCCGGCATGCGCTCGAGGATCAGGCCCATGGCCGGCTGCCCGGTGAGGAAGCTGCGGCCGAAGTCCAGCCGCAGGGCGTGCGACATGAACACCGCGTACTGTTCCAGCAGCGGCCGGTCCAGGCCGAAGTTGCGGCGGATCTCCTCGCGGTCCAGTTCAGTGGCCTCAGGGCTGGCCATCATCGAGACCGGGTCGCCGACCACGTACAGGCCGACGAACACCAGCCCCGACATCACGGCCATGACCAGCAGGGCCTGCAGCAGGCGCCGGATGATGAAAGTAAGCATCGCGGGAAGCCGGGGCGCGCGGCAGGCCGCCGCCCCCTAGGGGCTCAGTTGGCCTGAGTGGCGTACTGGACCATCGTCTGCTGGTCGGCCCGGCCCTGGAAGCGCACGTTCTTCTTCATCGCCCACACCGAGTGCTCGAAGTGGATCGGCAGCATGGCGAAGTCGGCCATCGCGATCTCGCTGGCGCGCGCCAGCGCCGCGGCGCGGGCGCCGTCGTTCATCATGGCCGCGGAGCTTTCGACCAGCTTGTCCATCTCGGGGTTGGAATAGCGGCTGCGGTTGGTGGTGCCCACGCCCCTGTCCTTGTCGGGCGTGACCAGCAGGGAGTTGAGCGTGTTGGACATCTCGCCCGTGGCCGTGCCCCAGCCGGCCAGGTAGGCGCTGTAGGCGTAGGCATCGCGGTTCTTGAAGAACACAGCCGGTGCGTTGGAGTCGATGGTGGTCTTCACGCCGACGCGCGTCCACATCGCCGCGAGCGTCTGCGCGACCTTGCTGTCGTTGATGTAGCGGCCGTTGGGCGCGCCCAGGACCATCGTGAAGCCGTTGGGGTAGCCGGCCTCCTTCAGCAGCGCCTTGGCCTTTTCCGGATCGGCCTTGGCGGCCTTGGTCAGCTTGTCGCTGGCGCCGAACATCGGGTAGGGCAGCAGTTGCGCCGCCGCGGTGGCCACGCCGCCCATGGTGCGCGCCACCAGCGCGTCGCGGTCGATCGCCAGCGACAGCGCCTCGCGCACGCGCTTGTCCAGCAGCGGGTTCTTGCCGCCGGTGTCGGTGATGCCGGGCGACGGCGCGCCGTGCTGGTCGAGCGCGACGTAGATGACGCGGTTGGAGGCCTTGGTCTCGACGTGCAGCTTCGAGTCCTTCTTGAGCCGCTCCAGGTCGTCGGTCGGCGGGTCCTCGATCAGGTCCACGTCGCCGGCCAGCAGCGCGGCCACGCGCGCGGCCGGGTTGCTGATGGGCCGGTAGATGACCTTGTCCCAGGCCGGCTTGGGGCCCCAGTAGTGCGGGTTGCGCTCGAACACGATCTCGGCGCCGCGCTTCCACGACACGAACTTGTAGGGGCCGGCGCCGACCAGGCCGTTGCCCGAGTTCAGCTCGGTGGTGGTCTTGCCCTCGGGCGCGCTGCCGGCCATGGCCTTGGCCGACATGATGGGCAGGCCGACCATGTTGATCGCCAGCAGCGGATAGGGCTCGGAGGTGGTGATGCGCACCGTGAGCGGATCGACCGCCTCCACCTTCTCCACCTTCTGCAGGTAGACCTTGAAGGACGACGGGCTGTTGGGCACCTTGGGCACGCGGTTGAGCGTGAACACGACGTCGTCCGCCGTCAGCGGGCTGCCATCGGAGAACTTCACGTTGGGCCGCAGCTTGAAGGTCCACACCTTGCCGTCGGCCTTCCAGGACTCGGCCACGCAGGGCTTGGGCACCAGGTCGGCGTCGCCGCACACCAGCGGGTCGAACAGCGTCTGCGACAACTGGATGTTCGGCGTCAGCGCGTGGTACTGCGGGTCCATCGACGTGGGCTCGGTCTTCAGCGCCACCACCAGGTCCCTGGCTTGCGCCGCGCCCATGGCGGCGCCGGTGGCGGCTGCGGCCAGCGCGAGCATCGCGGGATTCAAGAAACGCCGACGGCCTGCAATTCGCATGGATCAGTTCTCCGGGAAGATGGAAAGACGGATGCGAAGGGGCCAAGCAAAAACGGCGCCAGCCCCCTTGAGGCCAATGAGGATACGGGGCGTGCCGCCGCCGCGTTCCCCGTGTTAACCCGGCGCGTTCAGGCCGGCGGCGCGCGATGGTCGAAGCGGTAGGCGCGCTGGTTGGCGAACACCGCGTTGGGGTACGGCGCACGGCCGCGGCTGCCGTTGTAGCGGCCCAGCGCCATGAACAGGTCGCCGCGCTCGCGGTCGATGTAGTGGCGCAGGATCACGCAGCCGAAGCGCAGGTTGGTCTGCATGTGGAACAGCACCGCCGGGTTGCCATCGCCGATGACGCGGGTCCAGAACGGCATCACCTGCATCAGCCCGCGCGCGCCGGCGCTGGAGACGGCGAACTTGCGGAAGTTGCTCTCGACCTGGATCAGGCCCAGCACGAGGCTGACGTCGAGCCCGGCGCGGCGCGACTCGTACCAGATGGTCTGCAGCAGCTCGAAGCGCGTGCGCCGGTCGGGCACCTTGCGCCGGATGCGCTCGCCCATCTCGCCCAGCCAGCGCAGGTAGCCCAGGCGCGACTCGGTGTCGTCGAACTCGGGCACCGGCGGCGCCTTGTTGTGGATGGCCGAGGACAGCGCCGTGCGCACGGAATCGGCCAGCGGCTCCTCGACCTGGGCGCCGGCGAGCGCCCAGTCCGGCAGCGCCAGCGCCGCCGGCAGTGCGGCCGTTCGCAGCAGCCAGCGGCGGCGCGACGCGTCCTGCGCGCGCTGGGCGCTCATACGGCCAGCCGGCCCTTCACGAATGCGGCCGCCTCGGCCGCGGGCACCTTGGTGGCGGACGCGTCGCGGCGATGCTGGTACTCCACCACGCCGTCCTTCAGGCCCTTGTCGCCGATGGTGATGCGGTGCGGCACGCCGATCAGCTCCCAGTCGGCGAACATGGCGCCCGGGCGCTCGTTGCGGTCGTCCAGGATCACGTCCACGCCGGCCGCCAGCAGGTCCGCGTAGATCCGCTCGGCCTCCTGCTTCACCGCCTCGCTGCGGTCCATGCCGATGGGGCACACGACCACCGTGAAGGGCGCGATCGCGTCGGGCCAGATGATCCCGCGCTCGTCGTGGTTCTGCTCGATGGCCGCGGCCGGCAGGCGCGTGATGCCGATGCCGTAGCAGCCCATCTCCATGAAGCGCGGCTTGCCGTCCTCTTCGAGGAAGGTGGCGTTCATCGCCTTGCTGTACTTGGTGCCGAGGTAGAACACGTGGCCCACCTCGATGCCGCGCTCGATGACCAGCGCACCCTTGCCGTCCGGCGACGGATCGCCCGCGACCACGTTGCGCAGGTCGGCCACCAGCGCGGGCTCGGGCAGGTCGCGGCCCCAGTTCACGCCGATGATGTGAAAGTCGGGCTCGTTCGCACCGCAGATCCAGTCGGCCATCACCGCCACCTCGCGGTCGGCCACCAGCTTCACCGGCTTGCGCAGGTTCAGCGGCCCGAGGTAGCCGGGCTTGCAGCCGAAGTGGTCCTCGATCTCGGCCAGCGTGGCGAAGCGCCAGCCGCCCTCGAAGCCCGGCAGCTTGCCGACCTTCACCTCGTTCATGTCATGGTCGCCGCGCAGCAGCAGCAGCCAGACCTGCGCGCCCTTCGGCTGGCCGGCCTCGTCCACTTCATCGGTCGCCAGCACCAGCGACTTGACGGTGGTGGACAGCGGCACGCCCAGCAGCTCGGCCACGTCGGCGCAGGTGGCCTTGCCGGGCGTCGGCGTCTTGGTCAGCGGCTTCGAGGCGGCCGGACGCGGCCCGGCGGGCGCCAGTGCCTCGGCCTTCTCCATGTTGGCGGCGTAGTCGCTGTCGGGGCAGTAGACGATCGCGTCCTCGCCGGTGGCGGCGATCACCTGGAACTCCTCGGACAGATCGCCGCCGATGGCGCCGCTGTCGGCCGCCACCGCACGGTAGCGCAGGCCGAAGCGGTCGAAGGCGCGCCGGTACGCCTGGGCCATGACGTGGTAGCTGGCCTTGGCGGATTCGGCGTCGCGGTCGAAGCTGTAGGCGTCCTTCATGATGAACTCGCGCCCGCGCATCAGGCCGAAGCGCGGCCGCCGCTCGTCCCGGAACTTGGTCTGAATCTGGTAGAAGTTCCGCGGCAGCTGCTTGTAGCTGCGGATCTCCTGGCGCGCGATGTCGGTCACCACCTCCTCGCTGGTGGGCTGCACGACGAAATCACGCTCGTGCCGGTCCCGGATGCGCAGCAGCTCGGGGCCCATCTTCTCGAAGCGGCCGGTCTCCTGCCACAGCTCTGCCGGCTGCACCACCGGCATGGTCAGCTCGATCGCGCCGGCGCGGTTCATCTCCTCGCGCACGATGGCCTCGACCTTCCGGATCACCCGAAGGCCCATGGGCATGTAGGAGTAGATGCCGGCGCCCAGCTTCTTGATCATCCCGGCACGGGTCATGAGGCGGTGGCTGGCCACCTCGGCATCGGCCGGTGCTTCCTTGAGGGTGGAGACGAGGAATCGGGACGCTTTCATCGGTCGCGGTCGCAAATGCTGCAGTGGAAAAAGCAAGGGCCGCTGGCGCGGCCCCCTGAAGGCTCTGGAAGGGTCCGAACTGGTGCAGCCAGCATGCATCTATGCATAATCGAACCAGTTCAAGAATTGGGGTTTGATTATGCTTGACCGGGACGGCTTCAGGCCGAACGTCGGCATCATCCTGCTCAACCAGAAAAGCCAGGTCTTTTGGGGCAAGCGCATCCGCACCCATTCCTGGCAGTTTCCGCAAGGCGGGATCGATCGGGGCGAGACACCCGAACAGGCGATGTTCCGGGAGCTCCACGAGGAAGTGGGGCTGCTGCCCGAACACGTGCGCATCGTCGCGCGCACCCGCGACTGGCTGCGCTACACGGTGCCCGAGCGCTACATCCGCCGCGACGCCCGCGGCTTCTACAAGGGCAAGAAGCAGATCTGGTACCTGCTGCAGTTCGTCGGCCACGACTGGGACCTGAACCTGCGCGCGACCAGCCACCCCGAGTTCGATGCCTGGCGCTGGCACGACTACTGGGTGCCGCTGGACGTGGTGGTCGAGTTCAAGCGCGGCGTCTACGAGATGGCGCTGACCGAACTGGCCCGCTTCCTGCCGCGGCAGGACACACGCAACCGCTTCCTGCGCGGCGGCATGCGCGGCCGCCCGGCCGACCGTGCGCCGCGCACGCCGCCGGCCGCCGAACCCGGCTATGAACTTCCCCCGGGGGCGACCTTCGACCCCGATCCCAACTCCTCCGTCATCGAGCATGCCTCTCCGTCACCCGCGGCTGCGCCCGCAACGCCGTCCCCTCCCCTGGTCGTTCCTCCTGCGCGCTAGCGCCGCCCTGGCGCTGGCCGCGCTGGTGCCGGCCGGCGGCGCGTGGGCGGATGATGCGCGCGCGCGCATCGAGCGCGGCGAGAACCCGCACATGTCCAACTACGAAGCGCCGGAATGGAAGGAGGCGGAGGTCCCCCCGCCGCCGCAGTTCGAGGTCGGCCGGCTGATGGCCCTCGAGATGCCGCCCTACATGTCGCTGAAGTTCGGCGTCGACCCCAAGACCATCACGATCGCGCCCGACGGCGTGGTGCGCTATGTGGTGGTGGCCTACCGCGACGGCAGCGACACGGTCAACGCCTTCTACGAGGGGGTGCGCTGCTCCAGCGAGGAGTACAAGACCTACGCGCGCTACACCGGCAGCGGCTGGAGCACCGTGCCGGCGTCCGAGTGGAAGCGCATCGACGACCGCAACTCGATCTACACCGCCGAACTGGCGCGGCAGTCACTGTGCCAGGGCCATGCACCCCGTGGCTCGGTGAACGACATGCTGCGCGAGCTTCGGCGGCCGGAAACCCAAGGCTACTGACGCCACCGCAGGAAAGTCAGGCGCCGCGCACCATCAGCACGAGGTTGTCGCGGTGCACCATCTCCGGCTCGCCGGCGTAGCCGAGCAGCCGCTCGAACTCGCCGGAAGGCTTGCGGCACAGCAGGCGCGCCTCGGCGCTCGAATAGTTGGCCAGCCCACGCGCCAGCTCCACCCCCTGCGGGTCGCGCACCGCGATGACGTCGCCGCGCGAGAAGTCGCCTTCGACGCCCACCATCCCGATCGGCAGCAGGCTCTTGCCCTCGGAGCGCACCTTGGCCGCTGCGCCGGCGTCGACCGTGACCGCGCCGCGCAACTGCAGGTGGTCGGCCATCCAGCGCTTGCGCGCCTGGTGCTTGGCGGTCTGCGCGACCAGCAGGGTGCCGATCGCCTCGCCGCGCGCCAGGCGCAGCAGCGCATCGGGCTCGCGGCCCCAGGCGATCACGGTGGACGCGCCCGACCCCGCCGCCCGCTTGGCTGCCAGGATCTTGGTCAGCATGCCGCCGCGGCCGATGCTGGAGCCGGCGCCGCCGGCCATCGCCTCCAGCGCCGGATCGCCAGCCTGCCCGACGTGCACGAAGCTGGCGTCGGGATGGCTGCGCGGGTCGGCGGTGAACAGGCCCTTCTGGTCGGTGAGGATGACCAGCGCGTCGGCCTCCACCAGGTTGGCCACCAGCGCGCCCAGCGTGTCGTTGTCGCCGAACTTGATCTCGTCGTTGACCACCGTGTCGTTCTCGTTGATGACCGGCACGACGTTCAGGTCGAGCAGCGTGAGCAGCGTGGAGCGTGCATTGAGGTAGCGCTCGCGGTCGGCCAGGTCGCCATGCGTGAGCAGCACCTGCGCGCTGCCCAGGCCGTTCTCGCGCAGCTTGGTCTCGTACATCTGCGCCAGGCCCATCTGCCCGACGGCGGCGGCGGCCTGCAGTTCGTTGATCTCCTTGGGCCGGGCGGTCCAACCCAGGCGCTTCATGCCCTCGGCGACGGCACCGCTGGACACCATGACCACCTCGCGCCCCGCCTTGACCAGCCCCGCCAACTGGCGGCACCACTCCCCGATGGCGCGCTCGTCCAGGCCGCGGCCCTCGTTGGTCACCAGGCTGGAGCCCACCTTGACCACGATACGGCGGGCATCGCGCAGCACGGCGGAGGAGGAATCGTTGGACGTCATCTTCTCGGAAGGCGGAGTCAATCGGCCGGGCGGCTGAAGCGCGGATCGAGATCGGCCGGCGCGGTCGGCTGCTCGGCCTTCTGCTGCGTGCGCACCTGCTGGTAGGCCGCCTGCATCAGCGGCTCGCAGCCCTCGCGCGTCAGGGCCGAGATCTCGAACACCGGCCCCTTGAAACGCAGCCGCCTGACGAAGTCCTTGACCTTCGCCGCGCGCTCCTCCTCGGGGATCATGTCCAGTTTGTTGAGCACCAGCCAGCGCGGCTTGCGGTACAGCGCCTCGTCGTACTTCTTCAGCTCCGCGACGATCGCCTTCGCCTGCGCCACCGGATCCACGCCCTCGTCGAAGGGCGCCAGGTCCACCACGTGCAGCAGCAGCCGGGTGCGCTGCAGGTGGCGCAGGAAGAGGTGACCCAGGCCGGCCCCCTCGGAGGCGCCTTCGATCAGCCCCGGCAGGTCCGCCACCACGAAGCTCTGCTCCGGCCCGATGCGCACCACCCCGAGGTTCGGGTGCAGGGTGGTGAAGGGGTAGTCGGCAATGCGCGGCCGCGCATTGGAGACGGCGCTGATCAGCGTGGACTTGCCGGCATTGGGCATGCCCAGCAGGCCGACGTCGGCCAGCACTTTCAACTCCAGCTTCAGGCTCCTGCGCTCGCCGGGCCAGCCGGGCGTCTTCTGCCGCGGCGCCCGGTTGATGGAGGACTTGAAGCGCAGGTTGCCGAAACCGCCGTCGCCGCCCTTGGCCAGCGTCACGGTCTCGCCGGGCGCCAGCAGTTCGTGCAGCACCTCGCCCGTCTCGGCGTCGGTGACGATGGTGCCCACCGGCATGCGCAGCGTGACGTCGTCGCCCGCCGCGCCGAACATGTCGGAACCCATGCCGTGCTGCCCGCGCCTGGCCTCGTGGCGGCGCGCATAGCGAAAGTCGACGAGCGTGTTGAGGTTCGGGTCGGCCACCGCGAGCACGTGCCCGCCCCGGCCACCGTCGCCGCCGTCGGGCCCGCCGAACTCCTTGAACTTCTCATGCCGGAACGACACGCAGCCATTGCCCCCGTCGCCGGCGGCGACGTCGATGAAGGCTTCGTCGACGAACTTCATGATCGGTCCAGTTTAAGAATCAAACCCCAGAAACGGGAAAGCCCCGGCGAGCGGGGCTTTCGAAAGGGCTGTGAAAGTCCTTCCGTGATGCGTCAGACCGGGGTCACGCTCACGGTGTGCTTGTTCAGCGCGCCCTTGGTCGAGAACGAGATGCGGCCGTCGACCAGCGCGAACAGCGTATGGTCCTTGCCGACGCCGACGTTCGTGCCGGCATGCAGGCGGGTGCCGCGCTGGCGCACGATGATCGAACCGGCGCTCACGACCTGGCCGCCGTAGGCCTTCACGCCGAGCATCTTGGGCTTCGAGTCGCGCCCGTTGCGGGTGGAACCGCCACCTTTTTTCTGTGCCATGGTGTCTTGCTCCTTTTGGGATCAGCCGGCGATGGCGCCGATCTGCAGTTCGGTGAACTGCTGGCGATGGCCCTGGTGCTTCTGATAGTGCTTGCGACGGCGCAGCTTGAAGATGCGCACCTTGTCATGCTTGCCGTGCGACAGCACGGTGGCCGTCACGGTGGCGCCGGACACCAGGGGTGTGCCGACCCGGATGCCGCTGCCGTCGCCGACGGCCAGCACCTGATCGATCACGATTTCCTGGCCAACGTCCGCAGCAATCTGTTCTACCTTGATCTTTTCGCCGGTGGCAACGCGATACTGCTTGCCGCCGGTTTTTATGACCGCGTACATGGGAAATCCTCTCGGGGAAATGAAAACGCTCCGCGGCTCATTCCGCGAAGCCCTCCATGATAGCACGACCAGCCCCAAGGGGCCAGGCACGCCGGGCCAGGCCGGCATGCCTCCCTATAATTTCCCTTCGTCCGTCCCCATCCCCTACCGCCGGCACCGGCGCATACCTTTGTCCGACTCCCCCGCCCCGCCTGCAGACCGCTCCGTCCTGGACCTGATCGCCGACGACATGGCGGAAGTGGACAAGGTCATCGCAACGCGCCTGCAGACCGCCGTGCCGCTGGTCAGCCAGGTGTCGCGCTACATCATCGCCGCCGGAGGCAAGCGCCTGCGCCCGGCGCTCCTGCTGCTCATGAGCGGCGCGCTGGGCTACCGCGGGGCACAGCGATTCAATCTGGCCGCGGTGGTGGAGTTCATCCACACCGCCACCCTGCTGCACGACGACGTGGTGGACGAATCCACCCTGCGCCGCGGCCGGCCGACCGCCAACGAGTCCTTCGGCAACGCAGCCAGCGTGCTGGTGGGCGACTTCCTGTATTCCCGCGCCTTCCAGATGATGCTGGATGCCCGCGACATGCGGGTGATGGAGATCCTGGCCGACGCCACCAACGTGATCGCCGAGGGCGAGGTGCTGCAGCTCATGAACATGGGCGACGCCTCCCTGGACGAGCAGGCCTACCTGCACGTGATCCGCTCCAAGACCGCCAAGCTGTTCGAGGCGAGCACCCGGCTGGCCGCCGTGCTGGCCGGCGTGCCGCGAGAGGTCGAGGATGCCTGCGCGCTCTACGGCCAGGCGCTGGGCACGGCCTTCCAGGTCGTGGACGACGTCCTGGACTACGCCGGCGACGCCACGGAAACGGGCAAGAACCTGGGCGACGACCTGCGCGAAGGCAAGACCACCCTGCCCCTCATCTTCGCGATGCAGCGCGGCCGCCCCGAGCAAAGCGCGCTGGTGCGCAGCGCCATCGAGACGGGCGATGTAGACAAGTTGCCGCAACTGGTGGCCATCGTGCGCGAAACAGGCGCGCTGGAGGCCACGCGCCAGTCCGCCGCTACGGAAGCGCAGCGCGCGGTCGATGCGATTTCGGGGCTGCCCGCGAATTCGCACACAAAAGCTTTGCTACAATTAGCGGCTCAGTTGCTCGAGCGTCGCGCCTAAGTTACCCAACGAAAGCACGAGTCCGTCACATCTGGCAACCATCGGGGTGTAGCTTAGCCTGGTAGAGCGCTACGTTCGGGACGTAGAGGCCGGAGGTTCGAATCCTCTCACCCCGACCAATCGAGGCCATGTAATGCCAAATGCTGCGCACAACTGTTGCGGGCTGACAATTTACAGGGCCGGGTCGATCAGCGATGATCGTGATTCAATTTTCACGATTTCTTACATCTGCTGAATGGCCGCCGCCGATCCCATCGCCAAGGAAAGTGCTTCCGTTGCCCTGCCCGGGCTGGCGCGTGCGCTGATCTCGGCCGGCAAGCTCCAGGCCAAGGCGGCCGAGGAGATCTACCAGAAGTCGCGCACCACCCGCACCAGCTTCATCGCTGAACTCACGGGCACCGGTGCCGTGTCCGCCGCGGACCTGGCGCACACGCTGTCCAACGCCTTCGGCGCCCCGTTGCTGGACCTGGACGCCATCGACCCGCAGCGTCTGCCCAAGGACCTGCTGGACGCCAAGCTGTGCCAGTCCTACCGCGTCGTCGTGCTAGGCAAGCGCAACAACCGTCTGATCGTCGCCACGGCCGACCCCTCCGATCAGCAGGCAGTCGAAAAGATCAAGTTCGCGTCGCAGATGGGCGTGGACTGGGTCATCGCCGAATACGACAAGCTCTCGCGCATGGTCGAGGCAGCCGCAGCCAGCGCGGCCGAGGCCATCGACAGCATCGTGGGTGCGGAGTTCGAGTTCGACGACGTCTCCACCGAGAGCGCAGACACCTCCGACCAGTCCATCGCCGAAGTGGAAGACGCGCCGGTGGTGCGCTTCCTGCACAAGATGCTGCTCGACGCGATCAGCATGCGCGCCTCGGACATCCACTTCGAGCCCTACGAGCACAACTACCGCGTGCGTTTCCGGGTCGACGGCGAGTTGCGCGAGGTGGCCAGCCCGCCGGTGGTCATCAAGGACAAGCTCTCCTCGCGCATCAAGGTGATCTCCAAGCTGGACATCTCCGAGAAGCGCGTGCCCCAGGACGGGCGCATGAAGCTCAAGGTCGGCCCCGAGCGGGTGATCGACTTCCGCGTGAGCACCCTTCCCACGCTGTTCGGCGAAAAGATCGTGATCCGTATCCTCGATCCGAGCAGCGCCAAGCTCGGCATCGACGCGCTGGGCTACGACGCCGACGAGAAACAGCGCCTGATGGACGCGATCCAGCGCCCCTACGGCATGATCCTGGTGACAGGCCCCACCGGCTCGGGCAAGACGGTGTCGCTCTACACCTGCCTGAACCTGCTGAACAAGCCGGGCGTGAACATCGCCACGGCGGAAGACCCGTCGGAAATCAACCTGCCGGGCGTCAACCAGGTCAACGTCAACGAGAAGGCCGGCCTCACCTTCGCGGCGGCGCTGCGCGCCTTCCTGCGGCAGGATCCGGACATCATCATGGTGGGCGAAATCCGCGACCTGGAAACCGCCGACATCGCCATCAAGGCGGCCCAGACGGGTCACCTGGTGCTCTCGACCCTGCACACCAACGATGCGCCGACCACGCTCACGCGGATGCGCAACATGGGCATCGCGCCCTTCAACATCGCATCGAGCGTGATCCTGATCACCGCCCAGCGCCTGGCACGCCGCCTGTGCACGAATTGCAAGGCGCCGGCGCTGGACATTCCCAGGCAGGCGCTGCTGGATGCCGGCTTCCAGGAGTCCCAGCTCGACGGCACCTGGAAGCCCTACAAGCCCGTGGGCTGTTCGGCCTGCAGCGGCGGCTACAAGGGGCGCGTCGGCATCTACCAGGTCATGCCCATCAGCGAGGAGATCCAGAAGATCATCCTGCGCGACGGCAGCGCGATGGACATCGCTGCACAGGCGGAACGCGAGGGCGTACGGTCGCTGCGCCAGTCGGGCCTGCAGAAGGTGATGCAGGGCCTGACTTCCCTGGAAGAAGTGGTTGGCGTGACCAACGAATAAGACCCACAACGCCGCACCGGAGATTCGCATGGCCACGGCCGCCCAGACCAGGAACAACACGCGGGAAACCATCTATGAGTGGGAGGGCCGCGACCGCAACGGCAAGATCGTCCGCGGCGAAATGCGCGCCGCCGGCGAGAACCAGGTGCAGGCCTCGCTGCGGCGCCAGGGCATCCTGACCACCAAGGTCAAGAAGCGGCGCACGCGCTCGGGCAAGGCCATCAAGCCCAAGGACATCGCCATCTTCACCCGGCAGCTGGCCACGATGATGAAGGCCGGCGTGCCGCTGCTGCAGGCCTTCGACATCGTGGGCCGGGGCAACGCGAACCCCAACGTGACGCGGCTGCTCAACGACATCCGCACCGATGTGGAGACGGGCTCGTCGCTGTCGGCCGCGTTCCGCAAGTTCCCCAAGTACTTCGACAGCCTCTACTGCAACCTGGTGGAAGCAGGCGAGGCGGCCGGTATCCTGGAAGATTTGCTCGATCGCCTGGCCACCTACATGGAGAAGACGGAGGCGATCAAGTCCAAGATCAAGTCCGCGCTGATGTATCCGACGGCGGTGGTCGTGGTGGCCTTCGTGGTGGTGGCAATCATCATGATCTTCGTCATCCCGGCCTTCAAGCAGGTGTTCACCTCCTTCGGCGCCGATCTGCCCGCGCCCACGCTGTTCGTCATGGGCATGAGCGAGATCTTCGTGGCGTACTGGTGGCTGATCTTCGGCGTGCTGATCGGCGGCGGCTACTTCTTCATGCAAGCCTGGAAGCGCAACGAGAAGGTGCAGCGCTTCATGGACCGCCTGCTGCTGAGGCTGCCCATCTTCGGCGCGCTCATCGACAAGTCCTGCGTGGCGCGCTGGACGCGCACGCTCTCCACGATGTTCGCCGCCGGCGTGCCGCTGGTCGAGGCGCTGGACTCGGTGGGCGGCGCCTCCGGCAATACCGTCTACTCGGACGCCACGGAGAAGATCCAGCAGGAGGTGTCCACCGGCACCAGCCTGACGACGGCGATGACCAACGCGAACCTGTTCCCCTCGATGGTGCTGCAGATGACGGCCATCGGCGAGGAATCCGGCTCCATCGACCACATGCTGGGCAAGGCGGCCGACTTCTACGAGCAGGAGGTCGACGACATGGTCGCGGGCCTGTCCAGCCTGATGGAGCCCATCATCATCGTCATCCTGGGGGTTGTCATCGGCGGCATCGTGGTGTCGATGTACCTGCCGATCTTCAAGCTCGGCCAAGTGGTCTGATGCAGGAACTGCGTTGGATCGATGCCGCCGCCGGCGGCGTCCTGGGCCTGCTCATCGGGAGTTTCCTGAACGTGGTGATCCATCGCGTTCCGCTGATGATGTACCGGGGCTGGCTGACCGATGCCCTGGCCAACCTCTCCTCGTCGCAGGACACGCCCACGCTGTGGCAACTGGTGTTCGGCACCGGGTCCGCGCAGCCGAAGCCGCTGGTGCAGGCGGCCGACGACGGGCTGGCGCAGGTGGACAACCTGCCGCCGCTCGGACTGGCGCGCCCGGCCTCCCGTTGCGGGCACTGCGGCCATCGGATCCGCTGGTACGAGAACATCCCGCTGCTGAGCTACCTGGCGCTGCGCGGCCGCTGCAGTGGCTGCCGGACAGGCATCGGCTGGCGCTACCCCCTGGTCGAACTGGCGACCGGCCTGCTCTTCGCCCTGTGCGCCTGGCGCTTCGGACTGACGATCACGGGCGCACTGTGGGCCGCCTTCGCCGCCCTGCTGGTGTGCCAGTTCGCCATCGACCTGGACACCCAGCTGCTGCCGGATTCGCTCAACTACCCGTTGCTGTGGCTGGGCCTCATCGGCGCTGCCGCGGGATGGACGGGCGTACCGCTCTCATCCGCCCTGTGGGGCGCGGTGTTCGGCTACCTCGCCCTGTGGCTGGTGTTCCACGGCTATCGCCTCGTCACCGGCAAGGAAGGCATGGGCTACGGCGACTTCAAGCTGCTGGCCGCGCTCGGCGCCTGGCTAGGGGCGGACTTCCTCATCGCCATCGTGCTCGTCTCCTCGCTGGTCGGCGCCCTTCTGGGCGGCCTCCTGCTGCTGGCGGGCAGGCTGGCCCACAAGGACATCCCCATCTCCTTCGGCCCCTTCCTGGCCGGCGCCGGGCTGGTGTGCCTGATGATCGGCCCGGCCACGGTGCGCGAGTGGATGCCCTTCGCCTTTCCGCTCGGCGGGCTGCTGCGCTGAGCGGCACGGTATCGCCATGCGGCGCATCGGTCTGACCGGCGGCATCGGGAGCGGCAAGAGCACCGTCTCGATGCTTTGGCGCGAACTGGGCGTGACCGTGGTCGACACCGACGCGATCGCCCGCGCGCTCACCGCGGCGGGCGGCACCGCCCTGCCGGCCATCGCCCAGGCGTTCGGGCCCACGACGCTCGATGCGCAGGGCGCGCTGGACCGGGCGCGGATGCGCGAGATCGTCTTCGCCGACCCGGCCGCCAAGGGCCGCCTCGAAGCCATCCTCCATCCGCTGATCGGCCAGGAGTGCGAACGCCAGGCCGCCGCGGCGGCCGGCCCCGGCGTGGTGTTCGACGTGCCGCTGCTGGTGGAGTCGGGCCGCTGGCGGCGGCTGGTCGACCGGGTGGTGGTGGTCGATGCCAGCGAGGCCACCCAGCTGGAGCGTGTCATCGCCCGCTCGGGCTGGCAGCCCGAGATCGTGCAGGCGGTGATCGCGCAGCAGGCCGACCGCCGCGCGCGCCGCGCAGCCGCCGATGCCGTGCTCTTCAACGACGGCATCCCGCTGGAGGAACTCCGCGCCGACGTGCGGACTCTGCACCAGCGGTGGCTCGGCGAAGGCTTGCGATAATCGCCGGCTGCCCGCCCCTCCCCGCAGGGAGGCAGGCGCCACAAGAACGAAGACAGGCCGCGCCGGCTGCTGCGCGGCGCCTTTCGCTCCGTCGCACACGATGCTGTTCAATTCCTACGCGTTCATCTTCGCCTTCTTCCCGATCGTCCTTTTCGGGTTCTTCCTCGTGGGATGGCGCAGCACCCGCGCGGCCGCGGGCTTCCTGGCCCTGGCGTCGCTGTTCTTCTACGGCTGGTGGAGCATCGAGGCGATGCCGCTGCTGCTGGCATCGATCTGCATCAACTACTGGTTCGGCCTGCAGCTCACGCCGCAGCCGGGCCGCAGCGACGCGGGTCGCAAGCGCATGCTGGTGCTGGCGCTCACCGTGAACCTGGTGGTGCTGGGCATCTTCAAGTACGCCGACTTCTTCGTCGGCAACGTCAACGAGGGCCTGGCCGCCGCCGGCATCGCCCCGCTGCCGATGCCGCACCTGCTGCTGCCGATCGGCATCTCCTTCTACACCTTCACGCAGATCGCCTTCCTGGTCGACTGCTGGCAGGGCAAGGTGCGCGAGCGCAGCTTCGTGCACTACGTGCTCTTCGTCACCTACTTTCCCCACCTGATCGCGGGGCCGGTGCTGCACCACGCGCAGATGATGCCGCAGTTCGCCAACCAGGCGACTTACCGCATGAACGCGGACCACATCGCGCAGGGCCTGGCGATCTTCAGCTTCGGGCTGGCCAAGAAGCTGCTCGTCGCCGATCCTGTCGGCCAGTATGCGGACCTGGTCTTCCACGGCGCCCACCAGGGCGTCGCGCCGGGCCTGTTCACCGCCTGGTTCGGCGTGCTGGCCTACACGCTGCAGATCTACTTCGACTTCTCCGGCTATTCCGACATGGCCATCGGCCTGTCGCTGTGCTTCGGCATCCGGCTGCCGCTGAACTTCGACTCGCCCTACAAGTCCACCAGCATCATCGAGTTCTGGCGCCGCTGGCATATTTCTCTGTCGACCTTCCTGCGCGACTACCTCTACATCCCGCTGGGCGGCAACCGCAAGGGCCCGGCGCGGCGCCACATCAACCTGTTCCTGACCATGCTGCTGGGCGGCCTGTGGCACGGGGCGGCGTGGACCTTCGTCATCTGGGGCGCCCTGCACGGCGCCTTCCTGATCGTCAACCACTTCTGGAACGCCCTGCTCCGCCGCGACGCGAAGGCGCCGCGCAGCCGCATCGGCCGGGTGTTCGGCTGGCTGCTGACCTTCGTGTGCGTGATGGTCGCCTGGGTGGTCTTCCGCGCCGAGAGCACCGGCGCGGCGATGCGCATCTACGAAGGCATGCTGGGCCTCAACGGCGCGCCGCTCACGGCCTTCAAGGAGGCCTACGAGACGATGCCGATGCTGCGCAAGAACGAGTTCTACCAGACGATGATCGCGGGCCTGTTCATCTGCCTGGCACTCCCGCCCGCGATCTCGCTGGTGCGCTGGGTGCCCGAGGCGCAGGCGCTGCAGGGCCGGCCCGTGCTGTCGCGCCTGTTCACCATCGGCATGGCGATCCTGACGGTGACGCTCTTCGGCTTCAGCGTCTCCAAGCTGGGCAACTTCAGCCCCTTCCTCTACTTCCAGTTCTGAGCCGCCATGCCGTCCCGCAAGCGTCCTGCCGCCCTGTGGCTCACCACTTTCCTGCTCGGTTTCGCCGTCGTCTGCGGCCTGCTGCTCATCACCCTGTTCACGCCCCCGCCCTACGGTGACCTCACGCGCCTGGGCCGCGTCTCGGACACGCAGTTCGGCTGGCTCAGGCCGCCGCCGCAAGTGCCCGCCGAGCTGCTGCTGGGCAGCCCGATCGACCAGGCCGACGTCCTGGTCATCGGCGACAGCTTCTCGATGACGCATCGCTGGCAGTCGGTCCTGGCCAAGGGCGGCTACCGCGTCGCCACCACCTTCTGGGGACAGTACGGCGACGAACTGTGCGCCGACTTCGCGGACTGGCTGCAGCGCGGCGGCTTCCGCGGCAAGCTGGTGATCCTCGAGAGTGTCGAGCGGCTGACGGCCGACCGGGTCAAGAAGTCCGCCGAGTGCAAAACCACGCCCAACACGCTGGAAGCCAAGCGCGAGGTGTTCCTGGCGCCGCTGGAGCATCTGCCGACCTTCCAGTTCAACACCGGCGCGCCTCTGACGGCCGGCTGGGCGACCTACCGCAACACGCGCAAGGTGATGGAAACGCCGGGTGACGTACCCACCGACTACCGCACCATGGCGCGCGAAGTGAAGGACGGCTGCTCCTACTTCAGCAACCGCTCGTGCGGCAAGGTGCTGTTCTTCACCGAGGACGACGAGAACGGCCCCCTCACGCCGGCGCACGCGCAGCTGATGGAGGACTTCAACCGCGCCCATCCGAGCGTCCCGATCATGTGGATGATCATTCCCAACAAGACGACCGTCTACATCGACCCGGCCAATTCGGCGGACTTCGTGCAGGCCTTCGGCCAGAAGCGCCTGGGGCCGGACCTGTTCGCCTTCGCCCAGCGCGAGCGGGGCCGCATCATGGACTTCTACTTCCCCAACGACACGCACCTGTCGATGCACGGCCAACTGGCACTGGGCGAGTACATGCTGGGAGAAGTGCAAAAGCGTGTGCCAGCCCCTGGCACCAGGACCCCGTGAGGCTATGATGAACCGACAGGCCTCCTCCCGACCCGCGTGATCCTCTACGAGTACCCCTTCAACGAGCGCATCCGGACCTACCTGCGGCTCGAGCACCTGTTCCGCCGCCTGGGCGAACTGGTGGCGGGCGAGTCGGCCCTGTCGCACCACTATGCGCTGATGACGGTGTTCGAGGTGATGGACGTCGCCGCGCGCGCGGACCTGAAGGCCGACGTGCTGCGCGACCTGGACAAGCACAAGAACCTGCTGGCCAGCTACCGCGGCAATCCAGCCATCCAGCAGTCGGTGCTGGACGAGGTGATCGGCCAGCTGGAGCGCAATTTCGGCACCCTCAACACCGTGCCCGGCAAGGCCGGCCAGGCACTGACCGAGAACGAATGGCTGATGAGCGTGCGCAGCCGGGCCAGCATTCCGGCCGGCACCTGCGAGTTCGACCTGCCCGCCTACTACGCCTGGCAGCACCGCAGCGCCGCCGTCCGGCGCGCCGACCTGCACCGCTGGGCCGCCACGCTGGCGCCGCTGGCCGAGTCCGTCCACCTGCTGCTCAAGCTGCTGCGCGACACCGACACACCCACCCGTGTGGTCGCCGCCGGCGGCCAGTTCCAGCAGACGCTGCCGCAGGGCCGCAGCTTCCAGTTGCTGCGCCTGCGCATCGATCCGGCCCTGGGCCTGATCCCGGAGATCAGCGGCAACCGCCTCATGGTGTCGGTGCGGCTGATGCGCCAGGACGCCGACGACCGCCTGCACGCCAGCACCGACGACGCCACATTCGAACTCACGCTGTGCGCATGAACGCGCCGAAGCCGCCACGCGCGCCGGGCAAGCCGCCGGCGACAGCCCGCACCGTCACCTGCCCCGCCTGCGGGCAGGACAGTGTCTACGCACCATCCAACCCCTACCGCCCCTTCTGCAGCGCGCGCTGCAAGGGCATCGACCTGGGCGCCTGGGCCAGCGAGCAGTTCCGCATGCCGACCGACAGCCCGCCGGACGACGAGCCCTTCGGCGATCCGAAGGTGCATCAGTAGCGCGCCTGACGCTCCTCGGCCAGCCACTCCAGCACCGGCAGGGCGCCCGGCAGCACAGGCGACACCGTCAGCGGCAGCTGCTGCCAGGCCATCGCCTGGCCCTCGCGCATCTCGAACTCGCCCGTCCACTCTCGCACCTTGCACCAGTGCAGCCGCACCAGCGCATGCGGATAGTCGTGCTCGGTGACGCGCCAGACCTCGGTGCTGCCGATCGTCACGCCCAGCTCCTCCTGCAATTCGCGGCGCAGCGCCTGCTCGACCGTCTCGCCGGCCTCCAGCTTGCCGCCCGGAAATTCCCAGTAGCCCGCATAGGGCTTGCCCTCGGGCCGCGTGCTCAGCAGCAGCGCGCCATCGGGCGCGATGAGGATGCCCACTGCGACCTCGGTGTGCTTGCGCGTCATGCGGCACTGCCCCGGCCGGCGCGGTCGCGGGCGAACTGGTAGGCCACCCGGCCGCTGCGCGAACCGCGCTCCAGCGCCCAGACCAGCGCCTCGGGCCGTGCCGCCTCGATCGCCGCCGCGTCCAGGCCGAAGGAGGACAGCCACTGCGCCACGATGGCCAGGTACTCGGCCTGGGTGAAGGGATAGAAGCTCACCCACAGCCCGAATCGCTCGGACAGCGAGATCTTCTCCTCCACCACCTCGCCCGGATGGACCTCGCCGTCCTCCGTGTGCGTGTAGCTCAGGTTCTCCTTCATGTACTCGGGCAGCAGGTGGCGCCGGTTGCTGGTCGCGTAGATCAGCACGTTGGGCGTGGAGGCGGCCACCGAGCCGTCGAGGATGGACTTCAGCGCCTTGTAGCCCGGCTCGCCCTCGTCGAAGCTCAGGTCGTCGCTGAAGATGATGAACTTCTCCGGCCGGCCCGAGACCACCTCGACGATGTCGGGCAGGTCCGTCAGGTCGGCCTTATCCACCTCGATCAGGCGCAGGCCCTGCGGTGCGAAGGCGTGCAGGCAGGCGCGCACCAGCGAAGACTTGCCGGTGCCGCGCGCCCCGGTGAGCAGCACGTTGTTGGCCGGCTTGCCCTCGACGAACTGCCGCGTGTTGCGCTCGATCTTCTCCTTCTGGACGTCGATCTCCTTCAGCGCATCGAGCGACATCGCCGCCACGTGGCGCACCGGCTCCAGCGTGCCGTGCCCCGAACTGCGGCGGCGGTAGCGCCAGGCGATGGAGGCATCCCAGTCGGGCGGGGCCGCGAGCGGCTGGGGAAGGATGGATTCGATGCGGGTGATGAGCTGCTCGGCGCGCTCGATCAGTTTGTCGAACTTGTCGTTCATCGGGCTCAGGATCGGTAGTCGGCGTTGATCGAAACGTAGTCGTGGCTGAGGTCGCAGGTCCACACCGTGTCGGCCGCGTCGCCGCGCCCGAGGCCGATGCGCACGGTGATCTCGCTTTGCTTCATCACGCGCTGGCCGTCCTCTTCCTGGTAGCCGGGATGCCGGCCGCCGCGGGTGGCCACGTGCACGTCGTCCAGGTGCAGCTCGATGCCGGTCTGGTCCAGGTCCGCGATGCCGGCGTAGCCCACCGCCGCCAGGATGCGGCCCAGGTTCGGGTCGCTGGCATAGAAGGCCGTCTTGACCAGCGGCGAGTGCGCGACCGCATAGGCCACCTGCCGGCACTCGGCAGCGTCGCGCCCGCCTTCCACGC
This sequence comes from Xenophilus azovorans DSM 13620, assembly GCF_000745855.1. GTDB lineage: Bacteria > Pseudomonadota > Gammaproteobacteria > Burkholderiales > Burkholderiaceae_C > Xenophilus > Xenophilus azovorans. The sequence continues at coordinate 37,241 of NZ_JQKD01000026.1, read as the reverse complement.
GGATGGTGATGAACTTGGTCGCCCCCTCGCCGTCGCGCACGATGGCCTGCGCCAGCAGGCGCGCCACCTCCTCCATCGCCGCCACCAGGGCGCGGCCGTCGGCGCTGGCGAGCGAATCGACCACCGCGTTGCCGGCCTTCTGCGTGGCGATGACGACGAAGGAATCGTTGGTGGAGGTGTCGCCGTCGATGGTGACGCGGTTGAAGGAGCCGTCGGCCAGTCGGCGCGCCAGCGGCGCCAGCAGTTCGGGCGCGATGCGCGCATCGGTGGCCAGGAAGCCGAGCATCGTCGCCATGTTGGGCCGGATCATGCCGGCGCCCTTGCTGATGCCGGTGATGGTGACGGTCGCGCCGCCCACCTGCACCTGCCGGCTGAAGGCCTTGGGCACGGTGTCGGTGGTCATGATGCCCTCGGCCGCGCGGGCCCAGTTCGCCTCGGCCGCGTCGGCCAGCGCGGCGGGCAGCGCCGCCTCGATGCGGTCGGTGGGCAGCGGCTCCATGATCACGCCGGTCGAGAAGGGCAGCACCTGCTCGGGTGCGATCTCCAGTCGGCGCGCCAGCGCGATGCAGGTGGAGCGCGCGCACACCAGCCCGTCGGCGCCGGTGCCGGCGTTGGCATTGCCGGTGTTGATCACCAGGGCGCGGATGCCGAAGTTCTGCGCCAGATGCTCCCGGCACACCTGCACCGGTGCCGCGCAGAAGCGGTTCTGCGTGAAGACGCCGGCCACGGCCGCGCCCTCGTCGAGCAGCATCACGGTCAGGTCCTTGCGGTTGGCCTTGCGCACGCCGGCCTCGGCCACGCCGATGCGCAGGCCGGCGACCGGATGCAGGGACTGGGGGTCGGGGGCGGCGAGATGGACGGGCATGGCGGACGGCGGCGGGAAGAAGGAAAGAGGCGGCGAGGCGCGATGCGCCTCGCGGGAAGAGCCCGGAATTCTAGGATGTCGCCCCTCGGCCCGCAGGCGCCGCGTCAGCCCGGCGGCGCGTCCTCGAAAGGCAGCCCCGCGTACTGCTCGGCCAGCGCCGCCTGCGCGTGCGGCGAGCTGCGCAGGTAGGCCAGTTCGTGCTCCTGCGCCCGCTGGTCGAACTCGCTCATGTCCGGGAAACGGTGCAGCAGGTTGGTCAGGTACCAGGACACGCGCACCGAACTCCACACGCGCCGCAGCGCCGTCTCGCTGTAGGCGTCGATCAGCGCGCTGCGGCCCTCGCGGTAGAACGCGGCCAGCGCGCGCGCCAGGTAGAAGACGTCCGACACCGCCAGGTTCAGGCCCTTGGCGCCGGTGGGCGGCACGATGTGCGCCGCATCGCCGGCGAGGAACAGCCGCCCGTGGCGCATCGGCTCCGCGACGAAGCTGCGCAGCGGCGCGATGCTCTTCTCGATCGACGGGCCGGTGACGATCGCGTCGGCCATCTCGCGCGGATAGCGGGCCTTCAGCTCCTCCCAGAAGCGCTCGTCGGGCCACTCCTCGAGGCGCGTTTCCAGCGGCACCTGCACGTAGTAGCGACTGAGCGTCGGGCTGCGCATGGACGCGAGCGCGAAGCCGCGGGGGTGGTTGGCGTACACGATGTCGGGCAGCGGCGGCGTTGGCGAGAGGATGCCCAGCCAGCCGAAGGGATAGACCTTCTCGTACTCCCGCAGCACGTCCCGAGGCATGGCGCGGCGCGCGGCGCCGTGGAAGCCGTCGCAACCGGCGATGTAGTCGCAGTCCAGGCGCATCGGTTCGCCGCCCCGGCGCCAGCGCACCTGCGGCCGCGGCGTGTCGATGCCGTGCAGCTCGACGTCCTCGGCCTCGTGGATCACCACCGTGCCGTGCCGGTCGGCCGCCGCGTAGAGGTCCTCCTGGAGCTGCGTCTGGCCGTAGGCGACGAAACGCTTGCCCAGGTGCCGGCGCACGTCGATGAAGAAGCCCTCGCGCCCGGCCCACACGATCTTCATGCCGTCGTGGGCATGGCCCTCGCGGTCCAGCCGTTCGGCCAGCCCATGCGTGCGCAGCACCTCGACCGTGCCCGGCTCCAGCACGCCGGCGCGGATGCGCGAGAGCACGTGCGCGCGGCTGTGCTTCTCGATCACCACGCACGCCACGCCCGACTGCCGCAGCAACTCCGCCAGCAGCATGCCGGCCGGGCCGGCGCCGACGATGGCCACCTGGGTCTTCATGCGAATCCTTTCCTCGAACCCTCGCGGGCAAAGCCGGGAGCTTAGGCATGCATGCGATCGGACGGAACCTCAGCCTCCCCTATCATGATCGCTCCATGCGATCACTCGACGAACCTGCCGCCCCGATGACGCTACAACAGCTGCGCGCCTTCCTCGCCGTGGCGGAGTCCGGCTCCTTCCGGCAGGCGGCGCGCGGGCTCGGGGTGTCGCAGGCCGGGCTCACCGGCAGCCTGCAGGCGCTGGAGGCGGCCCTGGGCGTGCGCCTGCTGGAGCGCTCCACGCGCGGCGCGCAGTTGACGGCAGCGGGCCGGCAGTTGCTGCCCCGCGCGCGACTGATCGCGCAGGAGACCGGGCGCATCCGCGACGAGGCGCTGCAATCGCGCGGCAGCACCGAAGGCGGCACGTTGCAGGTGGGTCTGGGCCCGACGCCCACCGCGGTGCTGCTGCAGCGCGTGGTGCCGGACTTCCATGCGCGCTTCCCCGGCGTGCGGCTGAAGCTGCTCAGCGGCTTCTACGAGCACCTGCAGCCGGCGCTGCAGCAAGGCGTGATCGAGCTGGCCGTCACGGCCCTGCCGGACGAGGGCGTGGGGCCGGGCCTGGAGGCACGCAGGCTGTTCAGGAGCGAGCTGGTGGTCATCGGGCGGCCCGGTCATCCGGCGGCCTCGGCGCGTTCGCTGCGCGAACTGGCGGCGTGCGAGTGGGTGCTGATCGGCTCACCCGGCGGACCCGGCGGCACGATCACCCGCTTCCACGCCGAGCAGGGGCTGCCGCCGCCGAAGATCGCCGCCGGCTGCGAGTCGTTCACGCAGGTGGCCGCGCTGGTGGGCGCGACCGACTGGCTGGCGCTGGTGCCTGCCGTCATGGTGCAGCGCGGGCTGCTGGGGAGCGGGATCGCGCCGCTGCGCCTGAAGGAGCGCGCGCCGCGCCTGCACAACGGCGTGGTGCGACGCACTGGCGCGCCGCTGACCCCGGCGGCCGCGGCCTTCGCCGCGATGTGCGAATCCTGCGCCCGGATCGCCGCGCCGCTGGCCGGCCTCGCCCGCGCGGGTTGACCGAACCCCGCCGCCGGCCGGCCTCAGGTCAGCTTGCCGTGGCAGTGCTTGTACTTCTTGCCGCTGCCGCAAGGGCAAGGATCGTTGCGGCCCACGCGGGCGAAGGCCGCAGCCCCGGCCGACAGGCCGCCGGCCGCCGCGCGCCGGGCGCTGGCTTCGTCCACGCGCACCTCGGCCTCGCCGGTCTCGGTGGGCGCGGTGTAGGTGATGTTGGAGATGCTCTCGCCGCGGCTTTCCATCGCGTCGGCCGCGTCCTCCAGCTGCTGGCTGGACTGCACGCGCACGGTCATCAACTGGCGCGTGACCTCGTTCTTCACCGAATCGAGCAGCTGGCCGAAAAGTTCGAAGGCCTCGCGCTTGTACTCCTGCTTCGGCTGCTTCTGCGCGTAGCCGCGCAGGTGGATGCCCTGGCGCAGGTAGTCCAGCGCCGCCAGGTGCTCGCGCCAGTGGGTGTCGATGCTCTGCAGCAGCACCATGCGCTCGAACTGGGTGAAGTTCTCCTGGCCGACCAGCGCCACCTTGGCGTCGTAGGCCTCGTCGGCCGCCTTCACCACGCGCTCGACCAAATCCTCGTCGGACATGGCGGCGGCGGCCTCCACTTCCTTGACCAGCGGCAGGTCGATGCCCCAGTCCTCCGCGAGCGTACGCTCCAGCGCAGGCAGGTCCCACTGTTCCTCCACCGACTCGGCCGGCACGTACTGGCGCACCAGATCGGTGAAGCAGCCCTCGCGCAGCGCGGCGATCTGCGCGCTCATGTCGGACGCGTCGAGGATGTCGTTGCGCTGCTGGTAGATCACCTTGCGCTGGTCGTTGGCTACGTCGTCGTACTCCAGCAGCTGCTTGCGGATGTCGAAGTTGCGCGCCTCCACCTTGCGCTGCGCGCTCTCGATGCTGCGGGTGACGATGCCGGCCTCGATGGCCTCGCCGTCGGGCATCTTCAGGCGGTCCATGATCGCCCGGACGCGGTCGCCCGCGAAGATGCGCATCAGCGGATCGTCCAGGCTCAGGTAGAAGCGTGAGGAGCCCGGGTCGCCCTGGCGGCCGGAGCGGCCGCGCAGCTGGTTGTCGATGCGGCGCGACTCGTGGCGCTCGGTGGCGATGATGCGCAGGCCGCCGAGCGAGGTCACCAGCTCGTGGTCCTGCTGCCACTGGGCGCGCAGCGCGGCGATCTCGGCCTCCTTCGAGGCGGTGTCGCGCCCCTCGCCAGTTTGGTCGGCTTCGATCGCCTCGATCACCTTCTCCACGTTGCCGCCCAGCACGATGTCGGTGCCGCGGCCCGCCATGTTGGTGGCGATGGTGATCATCTTCGGCCGGCCCGCCTGTGCCACGATCTCGGCCTCGCGCGCGTGCTGCTTGGCGTTGAGCACCTGGTGCGGCAGGCCGGCATTGGTCAGCAGGCCGTCGATGATCTCGGAGTTCTCGATCGAGGAGGTGCCCACCAGCACCGGCTGGCCGCGCTCGTAGCACTCGCGGATGTCGGCGATGGCCGCCTCGTACTTCTCGCGCGTGGTCTTGTAGACGCGGTCGAGCTGATCGTCGCGGCGGCTCGGCTTGTTGGGCGGGATGATCACCGTCTCCAGGCCGTAGATCTCCTGGAACTCGTAGGCCTCGGTGTCAGCCGTGCCCGTCATGCCGGCCAGCTTGGCGTACAGGCGGAAGTAGTTCTGGAAGGTGATCGAGGCCAGCGTCTGGTTCTCGGCCTGGATCTGCACGCCCTCCTTCGCCTCCACCGCCTGGTGCAGGCCGTCGCTCCAGCGGCGCCCGCTCATCAGGCGGCCGGTGAACTCGTCGACGATCACCACCTCGCCGTTCTGCACCACGTAGTGCTGGTCGCGGTGGTAGAGGTTGCGTGCACGCAGCGCGGCCATCAGGTGATGCATCAGCGCGATGTTGGCCGGGTCGTACAGCGAGGCGCCCTCGGGCAGCAGCTTGAACTCGGCCAGGATCTGCTCGGCCTTCTCGTGCCCGTCCTCGGTCAGGTAGACCTGGTGCGACTTCTCGTCCATCGTGAAGTCGCCCGGCGTGATGATGCCCTCGCCGGTGCGCGGGTCGGCCTCGCCCTCCTGTCGCGTGAGCAGCGGCGCGACCTTGTTCATTGCCAGGTACAGGTCGGTGTGGTCCTCGGCCTGGCCGCTGATGATCAGGGGCGTGCGCGCCTCGTCGATCAGGATCGAGTCCACCTCGTCGACGATGGCGTAGTTCAGGCCGCGCTGCACGCGGTCGACCGGCTCGTACACCATGTTGTCGCGCAGGTAGTCGAAGCCGTACTCGTTGTTGGTGCCGTAGGTGATGTCGGAACCGTAGGCGGCCTGCTTCTCCTCGCGCGGCATGTTGGGCAGGTTGATGCCCACCGTCAGGCCGAGAAAGTTGTACAGGCGCCCCATCCAGGTCGCGTCGCGGCTGGCCAGGTAGTCGTTCACCGTGACCACGTGCACGCCCTTGCCGGTGAGCGCATTCAGGTACACGGGCAGCGTGGCCGTGAGCGTCTTGCCCTCGCCGGTGCGCATCTCGGCGATCTTGCCGTGGTGCAGCGCCATGCCGCCCAGCAGCTGCACGTCGAAGTGGCGCATCTTCATGACGCGCTTGGAGCCCTCGCGCACCGTGGCGAAGGCCTCGACCAGCAGGTCGTCCAGCTGCTCGCCCTTGGCCAGCCGGTCCCGGAACTCCTGCGTCTTGGCACGCAGCGCCTCGTCGCTGAGCTGCTCGAAGGAAGGCTCGAGCGCATTGATCCGCTCGACCGCCTTGCGATACTGCTTGAGGAGACGGTCGTTTCGACTGCCGAACAGTCGGGTCAGGAGATTGGTGGCCATGAATGCTGGATCGGCGCGTGCGCCGCATCGAGCGGCACGGCAGGTCGAAAAGCCTAAGATAAGGTGAATGAGACGGGCCGCAGCGCCGCCGCCTTCGGTGTCGTCCGAAAGGCCACCGCATCGTCGGGCCGTTGCCGGCGGTGCAGCCGGCGAACCCGTCATTTTAGACACCGGCCTTCCATGGCATCCCGCCCCCTTTTTTCGCCCCGCCGCCCGCCTGCCCTGAGCCTGCACGAGGCCGCCGAATCGTCGCCGACGCTGTCCGGGCTGATGGCCCGCGTGCGCGAGGCCCAGGCCTGCCTGCAGGCCATCCGCCCGCTGCTGCCGGCCGGCCTGCGCGACGGCGTCCAGGCCGGGCCGATCGAGGACGCCCACTGGTGCCTGCTGGTGGACGGCAGCGCGACGGCCGCCAAGCTGCGGCAGATGACGCCGATGCTCCTCGCGCACCTGCGCAGCCAGGGCTTCGGCATCGACGCGCTGCGGATCAAGGTGCGCGGCCGCGCCTGAGCCGGGAGCGCAAAAAAGCCCGGGCGGTCATGGACGCGTCCGGGCCTGGATGTGTGGTGCCGCTTGTCGGAATCGAACTGACGACCTACCGCTTACAAGGCGGGTGCTCTACCAACTGAGCTAAAGCGGCGCGCGGCGGATTCTACCGGCCGGCCCTCACCTCATTTGACGCGCTTGAGCGCCGGCCACGGGGCGCCGCCGGTCGGCGGGCGCGGCGGCTCCTCGTCCCCGTCGGCGGGCGCGTCCTCAGGCTCCGAGACGGCCTCGTCCTCGGCCACCAGGTGCATCACCCGCGACTCCGCCTCCGCCGGCCGGCCGGGCTCCGCCGGAGCCGCCACGGCGGTCGGGAAGGCCATGCCCTGCCCGTTCTCGCGCGCATAGATCGCCACCACCCGTCCGACGGGCACGATGATGTCCCGCGCGGTGCCGGCGAAGCGGGCCTTGAACTCGATGAATTCGTTGCCCAGCTTCAGTGCGCTGGTCGCGTCGTAGCTGATGTTCAGCACGATCTCGCCGTTCTTGACGTACTCGCGCGGCACCTGGACCGATTCGTCGACCTGCACGGCGACGTAGGGGGTGAAGCCGTTGTCCGTGCACCATTCGTACAGCGCCCGGATCAGGTAGGGCCGCAGCGAGGACGTTTCGAGAGCGTTGATCATGATGGAGGCGGATGCCGCGACGACGCAGCGGAGCTTACTTGCGCATCACCTTCTCGGACGGCGTGAGGGCCTCGATGTAGGCGGGGCGCGAGAAGATGCGTTCGGCGTACTTCAGGAGCGGCGCCGCGTTCTTGCTCAGGTCGATGCCATAGTAGTCCAGGCGCCACAGCAGCGGCGCGATGGCCACGTCGAGCATCGAGAAGTTCTCGCCCAGCATGTACTTGTTCTTCAGGAACACCGGGGCCAGCTGCGTCAGGCGGTCGCGGATGTGCGAGCGGGCCTTCTCCAGCGCCTTCTCGTTGCCCTTGGTGCTGCGGTTCTCCAGCGTCGACACGTGGACGAACAGTTCCTTCTCGAAGTTCAGCAGGAACAGGCGCACGCGCGCGCGGTCCACCGGGTCGCCCGGCATCAGCTGCGGATGCGGGAAGCGCTCGTCGATGTACTCGTTGATGATGTTCGACTCGTACAGGATCAGGTCGCGCTCGACCAGGATCGGCACCTGGCCGTACGGGTTCATCACGCCGATGTCTTCCGGCTTGTTGTAGAGATCGACGTCGCGGATCTCGAAATCCATGCCCTTCTCGAACAGCACGAAGCGGCAACGGTGGGAGAAGGGGCAGGTGGTTCCGGAATACAGCACCATCATGGCGAAAGGCTCCTAAAAATCAAAAAGAGTGGGCCGCCAGGCAGCCCACTCCTACGAGAGACGCGCACGCCACGCGAGGCAGGCGTGCACACCCGGCGCTTCTTGCTACTTCACGTCCTTCCAGTACGCGGCATTGAGGCGCCAGACGAAGACCAGGCTCATCACCAGGAAGAGCAGCACCCAGACGCCCACGCGCACGCGGGTGTTCTGAGCCGGCTCGGCCATCCATTGCATGTAGTTCACCAGATCGCCGACAGCCTGATCGAACTGCAGCGGCGCCAGGGTGCCGGGCTTGACCTGCTCCCAGCCGCTGATGACATCGGTCTCGTGACCGTGCTGCTCGACCTTGGTGTAGACCGGCCGGCGCTCGCCCTGCAGCTCCCACAGCACGTTGGGCATGCCCACGCTCGGGAAGGCCAGGTTGTTCCAGCCGGTGGCCTTGCTTTCGTCGCGGTAGAAGGTGCGCAGGTAGGTGTAGAGGTAGTCGGCACCCGTGCCGCCGTGGCCGGCGAGCGCGCGCGCCGCCAGCGTCAGGTCGGGCGGGTTGGCGCCGAACCATTCCTTGGCCTGCTTCGGGTCGATGTTCGCCTTCATCGTCTCGCCGACCTTCTCGGTGGAGAACAGCAGGTTGTCCTTGATCTGCTGCTCCGTGAGGCCGATGTCGGTCAGGCGGTTGTACCGCATGAAGGCGGCCGAATGGCAGTTCAGGCAGTAGTTGACGAACAGCTTGGCGCCGTTCTGCAGCGAGGCCAGGTCATTGGTGCGCACCGGCGCCTTGTCCCAGGCGATGCCGCCCTCGGCAGCCTGCGCGCCGGCAACCACGCCCAGCGCCGCGATCAACGTGAGGATCAGTTTCTTCATTGTGGTGGGTCTCCGGATCAGTGCGCTGCGTAGGTCACGCGCTCGGGGACCGGTTTGAACTCGCCCAGCCGGCTCCACCAGGGCATCAGCAGGAAGAAGCCGAAGTAGAACAGCGTCCCGACCTGCGACACGCGCTCGCCGATCGGCGACGGCGGCTGCACGCCCAGGTAGGCCAGCACGACGAAGTTGATCACGAACAGGCCGTAGAGGTACTTGTGCCAGCCCGGACGGTAGCGGATCGACTTGACGGGGCTGGTGTCCAGCCAGGGCAGGAAGAACAGGATGATCACGGCGCCGCCCATCACGACCACGCCCCAGAACTTGGCGTCGATCGAGAGCATCAGCGCGCAGACCACCACCGCGGCGATGACGATGATGCCCTTGACGAGGCCGGCCAGGCGCGTCTTCCAGACGCCGAACACGGCGCCGGCCACCACGCAGGCGATCAGCGCATACATCATCTCGCTGGTGATGGCGCGCAGCATCGAATAGAAGGGCGTGAAGTACCACACCGGCGCGATGTGGTTGGGCGTCTTCAGCGGGTCGGCCGGGATGAAGTTGTTGTACTCCAGGAAGTAGCCGCCCATCTCGGGCGCGAAGAAGATCACCGCCGAGAACACGATCAGGAACAGCACAACGGCCAGCGCGTCGTGCACCGTGTAGTAGGGATGGAACGGGATGCCGTCCAGCGGCTTGCCGTTGGCGTCCTTGGTCGCCTTGATCTCGACGCCGTCGGGGTTGTTGGAGCCCACGTCGTGCAGCGCCAGCAGGTGCGCCACCACCAGGCCCAGCAGCACCAGCGGCACGGCGATGACGTGGAAGCTGAAGAAGCGGTTCAGCGTGGCGTCGCTCACCACGTAGTCGCCGCGGATCAAGAGCGCCAGGTCGGGGCCGACGAAGGGGATGGCGGAGAACAGGTTCACGATCACCTGCGCGCCCCAGTAGGACATCTGGCCCCAGGGCAGCAGGTAGCCCATGAAGGCCTCGGCCATCAGGCACAGGAAGATCGCGCAGCCGAAGATCCAGACCAGCTCGCGCGGCTTGCGATAGGAGCCGTACAGCAGGCCGCGGAACATGTGCAGGTACACCACCACGAAGAACGCCGAGGCGCCGGTGGAGTGCATGTAGCGGATCAGCCAGCCCCACGGCACGTCGCGCATGATGTACTCGACCGAGGCGAAGGCCAGGCTCGCGTCGGGCTTGTAGTGCATCACCAGGAAGATGCCGGTGACGATCTGGATCACCAGCACCAGCAGGGCCAGCGAGCCGAAGATGTACCAGAAGTTGAAGTTTTTCGGCGCGTAGTACTCCGACATGTGGACGCGGTAGGCGTCGAACATCGTCGGGAAGCGGTTGTTCAGCCAGTTGCCCAGCTTGGCGCCCGCCGAGGCGTTGGGGGAGATTTCCTTGAATTCGGCCATGTGCTCGCTCCCCTCAGGCTGCGCCGGTCCCGTCGTCGCCGATCAGGAGGCGCGTGTCCGAGAGGTACTTGTGCGGCGGCACGGGCAGGTTGTCGGGCGCGGGCTTGTTCTTGAACACGCGGCCGGCCAGGTCGAAGGTGGAGCCGTGGCAGGGGCACAGGAAGCCGCCCTTCCAGTCGTCGGGCAGCGAAGGCTGCGCGCCCGACTGGAACTTGTCGATCGGCGAGCAGCCCAGGTGGGTGCAGATGCCGACGACCACCAGCACCTCGGGCTTGATCGAGCGGTTCTCGTTCTGCGCGTACTTGGGCGTGAACTCGGTGGGGTTGCGTTGCGACTGGGGGTCGGCCAGCTGCGGGTCGAGTTTGGGCAGCTCGGCGATCTGCTCCGGCGAACGCTTGAGGATCCAGACCGGCTTGCCGCGCCATTCGACGGTGATCTTCTCGCCGACCTGCAGCGCGCCGATGTCCACCTCGACCGGCGCACCGGCCGCCTTGGCCTTCTCGGAAGGCTGGAAGGTGCTCACGAAGGGCACGGCCGTGGCGACGCCACCCACGGCACCGGCACAGCCGGATGCGATCAACCAAGTTCGCTTGCTGGAATCGATCCGTTGCGGGTCGACCGGGACGTCACTCATGGGGGTTCCTCTACTCGATCTACGCGGGCGCTGCCTCGGCTTCAAGGGGCCCTTGAAGGAGCCATTCGGCCGCACTCGCGTACTTGTCGTCGTGGCTTTGCGGGGTCAACCGAAGATTGTAGCGGAGCGATACAAGCGACTTCAACGCGATGCAGCCGGCGCGAAGGCCGCGCCTATACTTTCGCGCACCTCAACTTCACCGCAGGGCACGCGCCATGAGCTTCGCCTCGGAATTCCGCGAATTCGCCATGAAGGGCAACGTCGTCGACCTGGCCGTCGGCGTGATCATCGGGGGCGCCTTCGGCAAGATCGTCGACTCGCTTGTGGCCGACATCATCATGCCGCTGATCGGCCTGGTCTTCGGCAAGCTGGACTTCTCCAACCTCTACGTCGTGCTCGGCAGCGTCCCTGCGGGCGTCGCCGACAACCTGGCGGAACTCAAGAAGGCCGGCGTGCCGGTGCTGGCCTACGGCAACTTCATCACCATCGCGGTGAACTTCATCATCCTGGCCTTCGTGATCTTCGTGATGGTCAAGCAGATCAACCGCCTGCGCCGCACCGAGGAGCCGGCGCCCGCGCCCGCCGCGCCGCCCGAGGACATCGTGCTGCTGCGCGAAATCCGCGACAGCCTGAAGAAGTAGGCCTCAGCCCGCGCGCGAAGCCAGCGCGCGCGCCATGCGCACCGCCGCGAGCAGGCTCGCGGCATCGGCCACGCCCTGCCCCGCGATGTCGAAGGCGGTGCCGTGGTCGGGGCTGGTCCGCACGAAGGGCAGCCCCAGCGTCACGTTGACGCCCTGCTCCACGCCCAGGTACTTCACCGGGATCAGGCCCTGGTCGTGGTACATCGCCACCACCACGTCGAACGCACCCGGCGCCCCCCCCCGGCTGCGGGCGCGCATGAACACGGTGTCGGGCGGGTGGGGGCCGTCGGCCTCGATGCCCTCGGCCCGCGCCGCCGCGATGGCCGGCCCGATGATCTCGATCTCCTCCCTGCCGAAGAGCCCGCCCTCGCCCGCATGCGGGTTCAGGCCCGCCACGCCGATGCGCGGCGCGAAGCCCAGCATCGCCGCCAGCGCCTCGTGCGTGATGCGCAGCGTCTGCGTCAGGCCCTCGATGCTGAGCGCCTCGATCGCGTCGCGCAGCGGGACGTGGATGCTCGCCAGCACGGTGCGCAGCTCGTCGTTGGCGAGCATCATGCGCACCGGCACCTCGGCCGGCGCCTTGCCGAGGTGGCTGGCCGCCTCGGCCTGCAGCAACTCGGTGTGGCCCGGATAGGGGAAGCCCGCCGCGGCCAGCGCCTCCTTGTGCAGCGGCGCCGTGACCATCGCGGAGACCTCCCCCCGCAGCGCCGCACGCGCGGCCCAGACGACGGCCTCGCCCGCCACGCGGCCGGCCGCCGCGTCGATGCGCCCCATCGCGAGCGGGCCGGGCGGTGCCACCGCCTGCAGCACGGGGATGCAGCGCGGCGGCGCGTCCAGCGCCTCGGCGCCGGCATCGAGTTCGGCCACCGGCAGCGGCGGCGCGCCCTCCCTCGCCGCGAGCACGCTGGCGCGCCGCATGGTGCCGACGTCGCCGGCCACGAAGCAGCCTGCCATCAGCTCGGGCGCCTCGGCGAAGGCCCGCGCCAGGATCTCCGGGCCGATGCCGGCCGGATCGCCCTGCGTCAGCGCGATCGGGCCGGCTGGGGAATGCGAGGTGCTGCCGTTCACGCCGGGTTGTCGATGTCGATGAATTCGTGGCTCAGCCCCAACTGGGCCGCCACGTGCCCGGCGACGGCCGGGGCGCCGTAGCGCTCGGTCGCGTGGTGCCCGCAGGCCAGGAAGGCCACGCCCGCCTCGCGGGCATAGTGGGCCTGGGGCTCCGAGATCTCGCCGGTGAGGAAGGCGTCGGCGCCGGCCGCGATGGCCGCCTCGAAGTAGCCCTGCGCGCCGCCGGTGCACCACGCCACCCGCCGGACGGGGCCGCGGCCGGGATCCACCAGCGTCGCGGGCCGCCCAAGCACGGCCTCGACGTGGCGCGCCAACGCCGGCGCATCGGCGAAGCCGTCGCCCTCCGCCTCGGCCCGGCGCCCGATGAAGCCCAGTTCCTGCTCGCCGAATCGCCCCTCGGGCCCCGGCTCGGCCACCAGGCCCAGGCGCAGGCCGAGCTGGGCGTTGTTGCCCAGCTCCGGGTGCGCGTCCAGCGGCAGGTGGTAGGCGAAGAGGTTGATGTCGTGCGCCAGCAGCAGGGCCAGGCGCTGCTTCATCCAGCCGGTCACGCGGCCATCCTGCCCGCGCCAGAAGAGGCCGTGGTGCACGAAAACCGCGTCCGCCTGGGCCGCGATGGCCGCCTCGATCAGCGCCCGGCTGGCGGTGACGCCCGAGACGAGGCGCCGCACCGCGGTGCGGCCCTCCACCTGCAGGCCGTTGGGGCCGTAGTCCTTGAAGCGCCCCGGCGCCAGCAGCAGGTCGAAGGCGTGCAGCAGTTCGTGGCGGGTGGTGGTCATGCGGGCATTGTCGCCCTCCGGCAGGGGTCCGCGCACCCGCCTGCCCGCCGGGCTTGAGGGACAATGCCGGCCTCGGGCCGCGCACCGCGGCTCCTTCATTCCGGCCTCTTTTTCATGAAGCGCATCTGGCTGCTGTTCGCCCAAGCCGTGACCGTCCTGCTGGCGGCGTATTTCGTGGTCGCCACTCTCAAGCCCCAGTGGCTGCAGCACGGCAGCACCCGCTCGCTCGGCGGCGTGGTGTCGATCATCGAGGCGCCGACGGCCGGGCCCGGCTCGGCCCTGCCCGCGCCCGGCAGCCTGAGCGCCGCGGCCAAGAAGGCGGCGCCGGCGGTGGTGAGCATCAACACCAGCAAGGCCGCCAGCCGCCACCCGCGCAGCGACGACCCCTGGTTCCGCTTCTTCTTCGGCGACCAGGGCGATTCGCAGCCGCAGGTGGGCCTGGGCAGCGGCGTGATCGTCAGCGCCGACGGCTACATCCTCACCAACAACCACGTGGTCGAGGGCGCCGACGAGATCGAGGTCACGCTCAACGACGGACGCCACGCGCCGGGCAAGCTCATCGGCACCGACCCGGACACCGACCTGGCGGTCATCCGCATCACGCTGGACAAGCTGCCGGTGATCGTGCTGGGCAATTCCGACGTGCTGCAGGTGGGCGACCAGGTGCTGGCGATCGGCAACCCCTTCGGCGTCGGCCAGACGGTCACCAGCGGCATCGTCTCGGCCCTGGGCCGCAACCAGCTCGGCATCAACACCTTCGAGAACTTCATCCAGACCGACGCGGCGATCAACCCCGGCAACTCCGGCGGCGCGCTGATCGACGTCAACGGCAACCTGGAGGGCATCAACACCGCGATCTACTCGCGCTCGGGCGGCAGCATGGGCATCGGCTTCGCGATCCCCGTGTCCACGGCCAAGCAGGTGCTGGAAGGCATCGTCAAGGATGGCCAGGTCACGCGAGGCTGGATCGGCGTGGAGCCCAACGACCTCTCGCCCGAGCTGGCGGAGACCTTCGGCGTCAAGGCCACCGAGGGCGTGATCATCACCGGCGTGCTGCAGAACGGGCCGGCGGCGCGGGCGGGCCTGCGGCCGGGCGACGTGATCACCGCGGTGGGCGACAAGGACATCGGCAACGTGCAGGAACTGCTCACCGCCGTGGCCGGGCTGAAGCCCGGCAGCAGCGCCCTGTTCAAGCTGCAGCGCGGCGCCGACCGGATGGAGCTGGACGTGACGGCGGGCACCCGCCCGCGCACGCCGATCCGCCGCCTGCCGAACTGAGCGCCGGCCGGCGCCCCCGAACCCTGGAGGCTCAGGGCTGCGCCGAGTCCGTCTTCTGCTCGCCGGCGCCGTCTTCCTCCGGCACCTTGGTCACGCGCACGAAATACTGCGCCGCGAAGATGCCGACCTCGTAGAGCAGGCACATGGGGATCGCCAGCGCGAGCTGCGAGATCACGTCGGGCGGCGTGATCACCGCCGCCACCACGAAGGCCACCACGATGAAGTAGCCTCGGAAGGAGCGCAGCTTCTCGATGGTGATCATCTCGAAGCGCACCAGCAGCATCACCACGATGGGCACCTGGAAGGCCGCGCCGAAGGCCAGGTACAGCGACAGGATGGACTCGACGTAGGACGAGATGTCCGGCGTCGCCGCCACCGACTCGGGTGTGAAGTGCTGGATGAAGCCGAACACCCGCTCCAGCACGAAGAACTGCACGAAGGCGATGCCGGCATAGGCCAGGAAGCTGCCGAAGATGATCAGCGGCAGCGCGAAGCGCTTCTCGTGGCTGTACAAGCCCGGGGCGACGAACATCCAGATCTGGTACATCAGCCACGGCAACGCCAGCAGCACGGCCGCCATCATCAGCACCTTCAGCGGCACGAAGAAGGGTGAGAACACGCCCACGGCGATCAGCTTCGCGTCGGGCGGCATGTGGTGGCGGATGGGCACGGCGATCCAGTCGATCAGCCCGCTCGGGCCCGGCCAGACGGCCAGCAGCGCGGCGGCGATCGCCACGCCGTAGATGCAGTAGAGCAGCCGGTCGCGCAGCTCGGCCAGGTGGGCGACGAAGGGCTGCTCCGTGCCGGCCAGCTCGTCTTCTTTGTTCTTGGGATCGGAATCAGCCATCGGGGGAAGGGTCCGCGGGGCCGGACTCCGGCGCGAGGGGGAAGGAAGGGGGCGCCGCCGGCGCTAGTTGAACTTCTGCGGACGGTAGCGGGCCACGCGCGCGGCGCCCGACTGGGCCCGGGTGCGCACGCCGTTGCGCGTCTTGTACCAGTGGGGAACGGCGCCCTGCTTCAGGCGCCAGTTCTTGCGGGGATGCTTGTAGACGGGATAGACCGGCGCAGCCTCGATGGACTCCGGCGAGAGCGCATCGACTTCGGCGCCCGACAGGCTGCTCTCGACCTCGCGCGCGCCGCTGTGGATGCTCTGTTCCACGTCGCGGGCGGCGCCCTCGACGGTGTCCTTCATCTTGCGCAGCTCGTCCAGCTCCATCGAGCGGTTGACCTCGGCCTTGACGTCGTTGACGTAGCGCTGCGCCCGTCCCAGCAGCGTGCCCACCGTGCGGGCCACGCCCGGCAGCTTCTCCGGGCCGATGACGATCAGCGCCACGGCACCGATCAGCGCCATCTTGGAAATGCCGAGGTCGATCACGGGCGCCGGTGCAGTCGCAAGGCTCAGGACTTCTGGCGCGCTTCGACGTCGATGGTCGACTTGTCGGCGCCGGGGGTGGTGTTGGTCACCTGCTGCGCAGGGGCGGCGGGATCGGCCTGGCCGTCCTTCATGCCGTCCTTGAAGCCCTTGACGGCGCCGCCGAGGTCGGAGCCGATGTTCTTGAGCTTCTTGGTGCCGAACACCATGACGACGATCAGCAGCACGATCAGCCAGTGCCAGATGGAAAGGGAACCCATGGATTGCTCCTGAAGAATCTGTGAATTTTAGTCAATGGGGCGCCGGCGGTGCGCCGAAAGCCCGGATCACCCGCGGGCCCAGGGCCGCGGGCCGCCCATGACGTGGACATGGAGATGGTGCACCTCCTGCCCGCCCTCGCTGCCGGTGTTGACCACCACGCGGAAACCGCCCTCGGGGTACGGGTTGCAGCCCTGCTCCAGCGCCAGCTTCGGCGCCAGGGTCATGATGCGCCCCATGAGGCCGGCGTCCTCCGGGGTGAGCTGCGCCATCGACGGGATGTGGCGCCGGGGCACGACCATGAAATGCACCGGCGCCCAGGGCGCGATGTCGTGGAAGGCGAAGAGCTCCTCGTCCTCGTAGACCTTCTTCGACGGGATCTTTCCCTCGACGATCTTGCAGAAGATGCAGTTCGGGTCGTGCGACAAAGTTCGTTTCTCCGGTGAGTCGATCATCAATCCATCGCCCGGCCCGCGCTCATGCGGACCATGCCCTTGACGATGCGGTAGAGGAACCACAGCGAGATCAGGCTCCAGGCGATCCAGCCGGGCACCAGCAGCAGCAGCCACAGCCAGGAGGTCAGCAGGTACAGCACGCCGGCCCACAGCACGGAGCGGATGCGCCAGCTGAAGTGGGAGGCCTGCCAGGTGCCGGCCGCGTCGTCGCGCTTGACGAAGTCGATCAGCAGCGCCAGCAGCAGCAGGAGCACCGACACCTGCGCGCCCGGGATCACGGCCGCGATGGCCACGATCAGGTGCAGGATGTAGCTGACCCAGCCGATGGTCTTCAGCGACTCCTCTTCCTTGCTTTCCACGGTGACGATGTCGTTGGCCATGCACAGTCCTTTCGTCGTTCAGTCGCCGGCGGCCTCGCGGCCCTGCGCCTTGCGCAGCGCCTTCTCCTCGATGCCGCTGGTGCCCTCGCGGCGCGCCAGCTCGGCCGCCACGTCGCGCGGCGCCAGCCCGTAGTGGGCCAGCGCGATCATGCTGTGGAACCACAGGTCGGCCACTTCGTTCACTATTTTCTGCCGCTCGCCGCCGTGGTCGGCGTCCTTGGCGGCCATGACGACCTCGGTGGCCTCCTCGCCGATCTTCTTGAGGAAGGCGTCCGGGCCGCGGTGCAGCAGGCGCGCCACGTAGCTGGCCTCGGGGTCGCCGCCGCGCCCGGGCAGGCGGCTGTCGATCACGGCCGCCAGGCGGTCGAGCACATCGGTGGTGGATGCGGGTTCGCCCATCGCGGTCATTTGTAGATGCTCTCCGGATCCTTCAAGACCGGCTCGACCGTTTTCCACGCGCCATCCTCGTATTTCTGGAAGAAGCAGCTGTGACGGCCCGTGTGGCAGGCGATGCCGGGCTCGTGGCCCTGCTGGGTCACCTCCAGCAGCACCACGTCGTTGTCGCAGTCCAGGCGGATCTGGTGCACGGTCTGCACGTGGCCGGACTCCTCGCCCTTGAACCACAGCCGGCCGCGCGAGCGGCTGAAGTACACGGCGCGGCCCAGCTCGGCCGTCTTCGCCAGCGCCTCGCGGTTCATCCAGGCGAACATCAGCACGTCCTTGCTGCCGCGCTCCTGGGCGATCACCGGCACCAGGCCGGCCGCGTCCCATTTCACTTCGTCGAGCCAATCCATGCGGCGATTGTGGATCAATCGCCGCACCCGGCCGGGGGCACGGAATTTGCTGCGGACGGGCCATCACGATGACGACCACGTCCATGCCTTCCGGCCTCCGCTTCCTCATGGCCGCCCGCCGCTGCGAGATCGAGGAGCTCGCGCACCTGGGGCGCACCGTCGCGCTGGTGGGCTGCATCGGCGGGCTCGTCCACGCGCTGCAGAAGGAGCGCGGCCTGTCCAACATCTTCCTCGGCTCGGGCGGCACGCGCTTCGCGGCCGAACGCACCGCGCAGGTGGCCGAGGCGCAGGCGGCCGAGCAGGCGGTGCGCGCCGCCCTGGACCGGCTGACGCAGGAGCCCCAGCCGCCGGGCAGCGGCACGCGCCTGTTCAACCGCGTGGCCTGGGTGCTGCCGGGGCTGGACGCGCTGGCGCAACTGCGCGCACGCATCGGCGCGGGCGCCGTCTCGCCCGCGCAGGCCGCCGCGGCCTTCGCCAAGCTCATCGGCGGGCTGCTGGCGGTGGTCTTCGAGGCCGCCGACGGCGCCACGGACCCGCAGATCTCGCGCCAGCTGGTGGCGATGTTCAACTTCATGCAGGGCAAAGAGTTCGCCGGACAGGAGCGCGCCTTCGGCGCCGCCGCCTTCACCCGTGCACGCGCCGACGCCGAGCTGCGCCCGCCCTGGCTGCACCTGATCGAGTCGCAGGAGCGCTGCTTCGAGGTCTTCGCCGACTTCGCCGACGAAACGCTGCGCGCGCAGTGGCAGGCCGCGCACGGCGGCGCGGACACGGCGGAGCTGGAGCGCCTGCGCCGCATCGGCTGCGCGGCGCCGGGGCCCGACCTGGACCCCGAACTGGGCCCGGCCTGGTTCGCCTGCTGCACGCGCCGCATCGACGCCATGCGCGTGCTCGAGGCGCAGCTGGCGCAGGGCCTGCGCGTGCTGTGCGACCGCAAGATCGCCCAGGCGCACGCCGAACTGCAGCAATACGAGGCGCTGGCCGACGGCCCCGGGCCGGCGCCGCAGACGGGCTTCTTCGACGACGGCGACACCGGCGATGCGCCCGCGCCGGCCTCCTCGGCCTTCGGCCGCCAGCTCGAACGCTCGGTGCTGGACATGGTGCAGGCGCAGGCGCGCCGCCTGCAGGCCATGAGCGACGAGTTGGAGACCGTGCGCGCCGCCCTCAACGAGCGCAAGGTGGTCGAGCGCGCCAAGGGCCTGCTGATGGCGCACCGCCACCTGAGCGAGGAAGAGGCGCACAAGATGCTGCGCCAGACCGCCATGAACCAGAACCGCCGGCTGGTCGAGGTCGCCGAATCGGTGCTGACGATGGCCGAGTACCTGCCGGCGCGCTGAGCAGGGATGGTGCAGCGCACAAGATGCGTGCCTCGCCG
This sequence comes from Xenophilus azovorans DSM 13620, assembly GCF_000745855.1. Lineage (GTDB taxonomy): Bacteria > Pseudomonadota > Gammaproteobacteria > Burkholderiales > Burkholderiaceae_C > Xenophilus > Xenophilus azovorans. The sequence goes on along the minus strand of NZ_JQKD01000026.1, from coordinate 18,100 downwards.
CCTCGTCGTTGTGCCTCCGATGGCCCGATCCAAGGGAAATAGCCTGGCTTTTCCGCCCGAAGCGCCCCCAGGGCCGCTGGCACGGCGCTTGCGATAGACAGCCCAGACCGGTGAAGGCCGGGCCGGCGGCATCCAACGGAGGATGCGGCCGGCGAAATGGACAAAGGCGTCCTCTGCCCGCGTGGGTTCGTTCGCGACAGCGAGCGAATGCATGCGCGGCGAGGACGCCTTTTTCGTTTTTTGCCCCTTCGCCGCCCTGTCCTTTCTTCGACTGGAGTTGGCCCCATGACCCTTGCTGCAACCCCTGCAACGCCGCGGCTCGGCCGCCGCACCATGCTCAAGGCCGCTGCCGCCGGCGCGGTCGGCATCGACCCGGCCCTGCGCGCCGCCGTCTGGGCCGCCGGCTCCGACAAGCCCGAGAAGGAGGAGGTGAAGATCGGCTTCATCCCGCTGACGGACTGCGCCAGCGTGGTGATGGCCTCGGTGCTGGGCATCGACAGGAAATACGGCGTGAAGATCGAGCCCAGCAAGGAGGCGAGCTGGGCCGGCGTACGCGACAAGCTGGCGAACGGCGACCTGGACTTCGCCCACGTGCTCTACGGCATGGTGTACGGCATGCACCTGGGCACCGCGGGCCCGAAGAAGGACATGGCGGTGCTGATGACCCTCAACCGCAACGGCCAGGGCCTCACGCTGTCGAAGAAGCTGGCCGACAAGGGCGCCGTCGACCTGGCCAGCCTGGCGAAGCTGATGGCTGCCGAGAAGCGCGAATACACCTTCGCCCAGACCTTCCCCACCGGCACGCACGCCATGTGGCTCTACTACTGGCTGGCCTCGGGCGGCATCCACCCGCTCAAGGACGCCAAGAGCATCGTCGTGCCGCCGCCGCAGATGGTGGCCAACATGCGCGTGGGCAACATGGACGGTTTCTCGGTCGGCGAGCCCTGGAACCAGCGCGCCATCATGGACGGCATCGGCATCACCGCCGCCACCTCGCAGGACGTGTGGCCCGACCACCCCGAGAAAGTGCTCGGCGCCACCGGCGACTTCGTGAGGAAGCACCCCAACACGGCGCGCGCGGTGACGGCCGCCGTCCTCGAGGCGGGCAAGTGGATCGACGCCGGCCTGCAGAACAAGAACCGCATGGCCGAGACCATCGCCGACAAAGCCTACGTCAACACCAGCGTGGAGGCGATCAACCAGCGCATCCTGGGCCGCTATGTCAACGGCCTGGGCAGGAGCTGGGACGACCCGAACCATATGAAGTTCTACGCCGACGGCGCGGTGAACTTCCCCTACCTCTCGGACGGCATGTGGTTCCTCACCCAGCACAAGCGCTGGGGGCTGCTCAAGGAGCACCCCGACTACCTGAAGGTGGCCACCGAGATCAACCGCATCGACATCTACAGGCAGGCCGCCGCCGCCACCGGCACCGCCGTGCCGGCCAGCCCGCTGCGTACCAGCAGGCTGATCGACGGCGTGGTGTGGGACGGCAAGGACCCGAAGAAGTACGCCGACGCCTTCAAGGTGCAGATGGGCTGAAGCGCCCTTCCCCTCGACATCCACCGGAGCCTCCCATGGTCAGTGCCGTCTTCCACCTGCCGCTCGATGCGCAGCCGCCCGCCCCCGCGTCCTCGGCGCCGCCGCAGCGCGCCGCGGCGAACGAACCCCTGCACCCGCCGGTGCCCGCCGCCGCTGCCGCGCCCGCCGCGAAGGTGCCGCGCGACATGCGCTGGCTGTGGCTGCGCGTGCTGCCGCCGCTGCTGGGCTTCGGCCTGCTAGCGCTGGTGTGGGAGCTGGTCGCCGCGCGCAGCGGCGACGGCTTCCCCGGCCCCGGCGAGACCTGGCAGCAGGCGCTGCAGGTGTTTGCCGACCCGTTCTACCGCAACGGCCCCAACGACCAGGGCGTGGGCTGGAACGTGCTCTCGTCGCTGCAGCGCGTGGCGCTGGGCTTCGGCCTGGCGGCGCTGGTGGGCATCCCGGCGGGCTTCGCCATCGGGCGCTTCACCTTCCTGGCGCGCATGTTCAACCCGATCATCAGCCTGCTGCGCCCGGTCTCGCCGCTGGCCTGGCTGCCGATCGGCCTCCTGGTGTTCAAGGGCGCCAACCCGGCCGCCATCTGGACCATCTTCATCTGCTCGATCTGGCCCATGGTCATCAACACCGCGGTGGGCGTGCAGCGCGTGCCGCAGGACTACCTGAACGTGGCGCGCGTGCTCGACCTCTCCGAGTGGAAGGTCGTCACGAAGATCCTCTTCCCCGCCGTGCTGCCCTACATGCTGACCGGCGTGCGCCTGGCGGTGGGCACCGCCTGGCTGGTGATCGTGGCGGCCGAGATGCTGACCGGCGGCGTCGGCATCGGCTTCTGGGTGTGGGACGAGTGGAACAACCTCAACGTCAAGAACATCCTCATCGCGATCTTCGTCATCGGCATCGTCGGCCTCGTGCTGGAGTACGCCCTCGTCAAGCTCGCCACCGCCTTCACCTTCGAGGAGGTCCGCTCGTGAACGACGAACGCAAGTACATCCAGATCCAGGGCGTCGGGCAGGAATTCAAGGCGCCCAAGGCGCCGGGCGGCCGCTTCGTCGCGCTGCAGGGCATCGACCTGGCCGTCGCCAAGGGCGAGTTCGTCACCCTGATCGGCCACTCCGGCTGCGGCAAGAGCACGCTGCTGAACCTCATCGCCGGCCTGGCCCGGCCCACGCAGGGCGTGCTGCTGGCCGACAACAGGGAGATCGCCGGCCCCGGCCCGGAACGCGCCGTGGTGTTCCAGAACCACTCGCTGCTGCCCTGGCTGAGCTGCTTCGAGAACGTCCACCTGGGCGTGGAGCGTGTCTTCGGCGGCCGGGAAGGCCGGGCGCGGCTGAAGGAGCGCACCGACGAGGCGCTGGCGCTGGTGGGCCTGGCACATGCCGCGCACAAGCGCCCGGGCGAGGTCTCGGGCGGCATGAAGCAGCGCGTGGGCATCGCCCGCGCCCTGGCCATGCAGCCCAAGGTGCTGCTGATGGACGAACCCTTCGGCGCGCTGGATGCGCTGACCCGCGCCCGGCTGCAGGACGAGCTGCTGGCCATCGTGCAGAAGACGAAGAGCACGGTGGTCATGGTCACGCACGACGTGGACGAGGCGGTGCTGCTGTCGGACCGGATCGTGATGATGACCAACGGCCCGGCGGCCACCATCGGCGAGGTGCTGCGCGTGGACCTGCCGCGCCCGCGCGACCGGGTGGCGCTGGCGGAGGACCCGGCCTACCTGCACTGCCGCAAGGCGGTGATCGACTTCCTCTACACGCGCCAGGCGCATGTGGAGAAGCAGGCGGCATGAAGCTCGTCGTCGTCGGCAACGGCATGGCCGGCATGCGCACGGTGGAGGAGTTGCTGCGCCTCGCGCCGGGCCTGTACGACATCACCGTCTTCGGCGCCGAGCCGCACCCCAACTACAACCGCATCATGCTGTCGCCGGTGCTGGCGGGCGAGCAGACGATCGACGACATCGTGCTCCACCCGTGGGACTGGTACGAGCGCCACGGCATCGCGCTGCACGCGGGCTGCCGGGTGACGCAGGTGGACCGGGTGCGCCGCCGGGTGCGCGCCGTGGACGCCGACGGGCGGCAGGTGGAGGCCGGCTACGACCGGCTGCTGCTGGCCACCGGCTCCACCCCCTTCATGCTGCCCGTGCCGGGCCGCGAGCTGCAGGGCGTGATCGGCTACCGCGACATCGCCGACACCCAGGCCATGATCGAGGCCGCGCGCCGGCATCGCCATGCGGTAGTGATCGGCGGCGGCGTGCTGGGCCTGGAGGCCGCCAGCGGGCTCGCCCGGCGCGGCATGCAGGTCACGGTGGTGCACGTCAACGCCTGGCCGATGGACCGGCAGCTCGATGCCGAGGCCGGCGCGCTGCTGCGCGAGGCGCTGCAGGCGCGCGGCATCGCCTTCCGCCTCGGCGCGCGCACCGAGGCGCTGCCGGGCGACGGCAGCGGCCGGGTGCGGGCCGTGCGCTTCGCGGACGGCAGCGAGATCCCGGCCGACCTGGTGGTGATGGCCGTCGGCATCCGCCCCAGCGTCACGCTGGCGCAGCAGATGCGGCTGCACTGCGAGCGCGGCATCGTGGTCAACGACACGCTGCAGACCGTGACCGACCCGCGCGTGTACGCCGTGGGCGAATGCGCGCAGCACCGCGGCATCGCCTACGGGCTGGTGGCGCCGCTGTTCGAGCAGGGCCGGGTCGCGGCCAACCACCTGGCGCAGATGGGCATCGGCCGCTACCCGGGCTCGCTCGTGCCGACGCGGCTGAAAGTCACCGGCATCGACCTGTTCTCGGCCGGCGACTTCATGGGCGGCGGAGAGACCGAGGAGATCGTGCTCAGCGACCCGGCCGGCGGCGTCTACCGCAAGCTGGTGCTGCGCGGCGACCGGCTGGTGGGCGCCTGCCTGTACGGCGACACCGCCGACGGCGGCTGGTACCTGGACCTGCTGCGCGAAGGCCGCAGCGTGGCGGACATCCGCGACCAGCTCATGTTCGGCGAACCGGCGGCGGCGCATGGCTGAAACGCGATCCACCTGCCCTTACTGCGGCGTGGGGTGTGGCGTGGTGATCGAGACCGACGCCGGGCAGATCACCGGCGTGCGCGGCGACCCGGACCATCCGGCCAACTTCGGCCGGCTGTGCACCAAGGGCTCAACGCTGCACCTGACGGCCGCGGCCGAGGTGACGCACCAGGCGCGGCTGCTGCTGCCCATGCGGCGCGCGGCGCGCGGCCAGGCGCCGCAGCCGGTGGGCTGGGACGCGGCGTTGGACCAGGCGGCCGATGCGTTCGCGCGGGTGATCGGCGAGCACGGCCCCGACGCGGTGGGCTTCTACCTGTCGGGCCAGTTGCTGACGGAGGACTACTACGTCTTCAACAAGCTGGCCAAGGGCCTGGTCGGCACCCACAACCTCGACACCAACTCGCGCCTGTGCATGAGCAGCGCGGTGGCCGGCTACAAGAAGACGCTGGGCGCCGACGCGCCGCCGGCCTGCTATGACGACCTGAACCACGCGCAGTGCCTGTTCATCGCCGGCAGCAACACGGCCTGGGCGCATCCCATCCTGTTCCGCCGCATCGAGGACGCGAAGCGCGCCAACCCGGCGCTGAAGATCGTCGTCGCCGACCCGCGCCGCACCGACACCTGCGAGATCGCCGACCTGCACCTGGCGCTGCAGCCGGGCAGCGACGTGATGCTGCTGCACGGCATGCTGCACCTGATGCTGCGCGAGGGCTGGACGCAGCCCGGCTACATCGCGGCGCACACCACCGGCTTCGAGGCGCTGGCCGCCGCCGTGCGCGAATGCACGCTCGAGCGGGTGGCTCGGGTGTGCGGCATCGCACCGGCCGACCTGCTGCTGGCGGCGCGCTGGTTCGCCACCTCCCCCGCCACGCTCAGCCTCTACTGCATGGGCCTGAACCAGTCCTCGCACGGCACCGACAAGAACGCGGCCCTGATCGGCCTGCACCTGGCCACCGCGCAGATCGGCCGCCCGGGCGCCGGCCCCTTCTCGCTCACCGGCCAGCCCAACGCGATGGGCGGGCGCGAGGTGGGCGGGCTGGCCAACCTGCTGCCGGGCCACCGCGAACTGGCCGACCCGGCCCACCGCGCCGAGGTGGCGGCCTTCTGGGGCGTGCCCGGCCTCTCCGCCGTGCCCGGCAAGAGTGCCATCGAGATGTTCCGCGCCGCCGCCGAAGGCGAGATCAAGGCGCTGTGGATCGCCTGCACCAACCCGGCGCAGTCCATGCCCGACCAGGCCACCGTGCGCCGCGCGCTGGAGCGCGCCGAGCTGGTGGTGGTGCAGGAAGCCTTCGCCACCACCGCCACCTGCGCCTTCGCCGACCTGCTGCTGCCGGCCACGACCTGGGGCGAGAAGGAAGGCACCGTGACCAACAGCGAGCGCCGCATCTCGCGCGTGCGCGCCGCCGTCGCGCCGGCCGGCCAGGCGCGGCACGACTGGGCCATCGGCGTGGACTTCGCCCGCCGCCTGGCGCGGCGGCTGGACCGCGGCGAGGCGCTGTTCCCCTACGAGCGGCCCGAAGAGGTGTGGAACGAGCACCGCGCGTCCACGCGCGGGCGCGACCTGGACATCACCGGCCTGAGCTACGCCCTGCTCGACGCCGCGCCCCGCCAGTGGCCCCTGCCGGAGGGCGCCGCCGAAGGCCGCGCACGCCTGTACGAAGACGGCGTGTTCGCCACGCCCGACGGCCGCGCCCGCTTCGCCGCCGCGCCCTGGCAGCCGGTGGCCGAGCCGCGCGACGCGCGCTTTCCCTTCTCGCTGAACACCGGCCGCCTGCGCGACCAGTGGCACGGCATGAGCCGCACCGGCACGCTCGGACGCCTGTTCGGCCACGTGCCCGAACCGGTGCTGCACATGCATCCTCAGGACATGACGCGCGCCGGCCTGGCCGAGGGCGAGCTGGCGGAAGTCGCCTCGCGCCACGGCAGCCTGCGCCTGCCGGTGGCGGCCAGCACGGACCTGGGGCCGTCGCAGGTCTTCATTCCCATGCACTGGGGGCCGGAATTCGTCGGCGGCCGGCGCGCGGACGGCACCGCCATCGCCGGCGTGAACGCCCTGACCACGCCGGCGCACTGCCCGGTGTCGAAGCAGCCGGAACTCAAGCACGCCGCCGTGCAGGTGGTGCGCGCCGCGCTGCCCTGGTCGCTGGTGGCGATGGCCTGGGTGCCGGGCGAGCGCGCGCTGGCCGTGCGCGGCGCCCTGCGCGCGCTGGTGGAGGACCTGCCCTTCTTCAGCTGCGTGCCCTTCGGCGACGGCACCGCCGGCGTGCTGCTGCGCGCCGCCGGCGCCGCCGCGCCGCCCGATGCGCTGCTGGCGCGCATCGAAGCCCTGCTGGGGCTGGAAGACGCCGGCACCCTGCGCTACATCGATGCGCGCCGCGGCCAGCGCCGCGCCGTGCGGCTGGTGCGGCATGGGGACACGGCCCACGTCGCCGGCGTGCTGCTGTCCGGCGACACGCGGGCCGAGGGCTGGCTGCGCACCCTGCTGCAGGACCAGCTGCCGGCGCAGGACTTCGGCCGCCGGCTGCTGTCCTTCCAGGCCACGGCGCCCGCCGGCGTGGCGGCGCGCGGCAAGGTGGTGTGCAACTGCTTCGGCGTGGGCGAACGCGCGATCGGCGAGGCGCTCGCCGCCTGCGGCGGCAGCGACGAGGAGCGGCTGGCGCAGCTGCAGGGCACGCTCCGGTGCGGCACCCACTGCGGCTCCTGCCTGCCGGAGCTCAAGCGCATGGTGCGCGCCGCGCCGGCGGCACAGGCGGCCTGAATGCCCGGATGCCCTTGCTGCCCGTCCAGGCATAAGCAATGCGCCGATCCGGCATAAGGCCTGCGGGACAATCCGGCCTCCCATGGGCAGCATCGCGCACTACATCAAGGACATCGGCCGCGGCGCGCGCGGCGCACGGCCGCTCGAACGCGCGCAGGCGGCCGACCTGTTCGGCCAGGTGCTCGACGGCGCGGTGACCGACCTGGAGGTCGGCGCCTTCTGCCTGGCCATGCGCGTGAAGGGCGAGACCACGCAGGAGATGGCGGGCTTCCTGGACGCCACGCACGAGCGCCTGAACCGGCTGCCCGCCAGCGACCGCGCGGTGGTGGTGCTGCCCAGCTACAACGGCGCGCGCCGGCTGCCCGTGCTCACGCCGCTGCTGGCGCTGCTGCTGGCGCGCGAGGGGCTGCCGGTGCTGGTGCACGGCAGCGCCACCGAGTCCAGCCGCGTGCTGGCGGCCGACGTGCTCGCCGCGCTGGACGTGCCCGCGCAGCCGTCGGTGCAGCGCATCGCGTGCGGCCAGGTCGCGGTGCTGGAGACGGCCCAGCTCCATCCCGGCCTGAAACGCCTGCTGGACGTGCGCCGCGTGGTGGGCCTGCGCAACGCGGGGCACAGCGTGGTCAAGCTCATGCAGCCGGTGGACGGCCCCGCGGTGGTGGTCGGCAGCTACACGCACCCGGCCTTCGGCACCGTGATGACCGAGCTGTTCCAGTTGCTCGGCATGACGGCGATGCTCTCGCGCGGCCTCGAAGGCGAGGTGGTGTGCGACCCGCGCCGCACGCCGCAGATCGACGGCTTCGTGCGCGGCGAACACGCGCTTCTGCAGGCCCAGCAGCCCGGCACCGCCGGTGAGGTGCCCGGCCTGCCGCAGGACATCGGCGTCGAAGCCGCGGCCGACTACACCCGCCGCGTACTGGCAGGAAACTTGCCTGTGCCCGAGCCCATCGCCGCCCAGGTGCGGCACGTCGTGCAACTCGCATCCCACGCATGAATCCGAACCCCATGAACACCGGAAGCTGCACCCTGGTCGGCGCCGGCCCCGGCGACCCCGATCTGCTGACCCTCAAGGCCGTCAAGGCGATCCAGGCCGCCACGGTGCTGCTGGTGGACGACCTGGTGAACGAGGACATCCTGCAATGGGCGCGGCCCGACGCGCGCATCGTCCGCGTCGGCAAGCGCGGCGGCTGCCGCAGCACGCCGCAGGCCTTCATCGAGAAGCTGATGATCGCCGCCGTGCAGGAGGGCCACGCGGTGGTGCGCCTGAAGGGCGGCGACCCGTTCATCTTCGGCCGCGGCGGCGAGGAGGTGGAGCACCTGCGCGAGGCTGGCATCGAGTGCGCCGTGGTCAACGGCATCACCGCCGGGCTGGCTGCCGTCACCTCGCTGGGCGTGCCGCTCACCCACCGCGACCATGCGCAGGGCGTGGTGTTCGTCACCGGCCATGCGCGCACCGGCGCGGCGGCGCAGCACGACCCGACGGACTGGCGCCAGCTGGCCGCCACCGCGCGCGACGCGCGGCTGACGCTGGTGGTCTACATGGGCGTGGCCGGCGCCGCGCACATCCAGCAGCAGCTGCTGGACGGCGGCCTGCCGGGCGACACGCCCGTCGCGGTGGTGCAGCACGCCAGCCTGCCGCAGCAGCGGCACGTCTGCACCACGCTGGCCGATCTGTCGGCCGCACTCTCCGGCTCGGGCCTGGGCAGCCCCTCCGTCATCGTGGTGGGGGACGTGCTGCGCGGCATGGCCGCCGTGGCGGCGACGCGGCACTTCGGGACCTGACCTCCCGGCCAACCGGCCTGTCGGCTATCGAGCCGGCCTCCGAGGATCGCGCTGCGGAAGCGTCAGCGCGCGTCCCAGCTCCCGCGCGAAAGACGCCATCTCCGCCTCGGCCGCACGGCTGCGGGCCAGGAAGCGGGCGAAGCCATGCGGCATGCCCGGCGCGCAGCGGTGCGTGACCGGCACACCCGACGCGGACAATGCGCCGGCCAGGGCCTGCGCTTCGTCACGCACCGGGTCACACTGGGCGCTGAGGATGTGGGTGCGCGGCAGGCCGCGCCAGTCGTGCACGCGCAGCAGGTCGAAATACGGTTGGACGTTGCCGCGCCCCTGCTCGCCTCCGAGCCATTCCCAGTACTGCAACAGGTGCTCGCGGCTGAGCCCCGGCGAATTCGCATGCTCTCGGTGGCTGGGAAGATCCGCCCTCGGCGACACGGCCGGATAGAGAAGGCCCAGCCACGCCAGCGCCCTCCCCGCCTGAACGGCCTTCAGCGCGGTGGCGCATGCCAGATGGGCGCCCGCACTGTCGCCCAGCAACGCCACCGGGCGACCGTTCGCCAGTTCCCGATGGACCCATTGCAGGGCGAACTCGCTGTCTTCCAGCGCAGCCGGATGGGCGTTCTCCGGGCAGAGCCGATAGTCCACGGCCACCAGTTCCAGGCGCGCGGCCGAGGCCAGCCAGGCGCACAGCCCGTCGTGCGATGCCAGGCTTCCGGCGCTCCAGCCGCCGCCATGAAGGTAGAGCGCCAGCGGCGCCGCCTCCCTGTGCACGTCCTTCGCCAGGTAGCGGCGCACCCGGACCGGCGAGGCATGCGCGCGCGGCAGCAGCAGATCCTCGCGCGCCACCCGTGGCGCCCGGGGCGCACCCGCCAGGTCGGCCAGGCGCTCATAGCGCCGCCGACGGCGTTCGACGTCCATGTCCGGCGGCCCGAGCTGCATGCTGGCGAACCGGAGGAATTCGTCGAGTTCGGCGTCGAGGGCGCCATCGGCGTGCATGCCGCCCTCTGCGGCGGGTTGGCCGGAGGTGGCGCTCATTCCGGCGTGATGCGTCGTTCCCTGATGGTCGAGCTCCACTTGCGGAAATCGCCGGCGACGATCTCGCCGAATTTCTCGCGGCTGCTTCCCACGGAGCTCACCCCGATGCGACCGAACTCCCCGGAGACCTCAGGCAGGCGCATCACCTTGCCGATTTCCGCGCTCAGCCTGTCGAGGACGGCGGCAGGCGTACGCGATGGAGCGAAGAAGCCGAACCAGTTCATCACCTCGAAGCCGGGCACGCCCTGCTCGGCCACGGTCGGCACGTCGGGCAGCGCCGCACTGCGCGCCGGCGACGTGACGGCCAGCGGCCTGGCGCGGCCGTCCTTGATCAGCGGTATCGCGGAGGAAGGATTGTCGAAGATGCCCGTGATCTGGCCGCCGAGAAAGTCGCTGACCCAACTGGAGCCGCCCCGGTAGGGCACGTGCTGGCTCTGCATGCCGGCCATGGAGACGAGCAGCTCGTGCGCCATGTGCGGCATGGTCCCGATGCCGCCGGAAGCGACGAAGTACTTCTGCGGCTCCTTCCGGGTCATGGCGATGAACTCGCGCATGTCCCTGGCCGGGAAGTCCGGGCGCACCAGAAAGACCAGCGGGTTGGCGATCGCCTGCGATACCGGTGTGAGCTCCTTCATCGGATCGAAGCCGAGCTTCTCGAACAGCGGCCCCATGACGGTGATGATCGGGCCGGTGTAGAGCACGGTGTACCCGTCGGGCTCGGCCCGGGCGACCAGGTCGGTGCCGATCTGCGTGTTGGCGCCGGACTTGTTCTCGACGAAGAACTGCTGGCCGAGCCGGTCGCCCAGATGGCGGCAGACCACACGTGCGGAACTGTCGGAGATGTTGCCCGGCGCATACGGCACGACCACGCGCACCGGCCTGGCGGGCCAGCCCTGCGCCATGTCGCCCTGGGCCCAGGCGCGGGTGAGCGGCGCGCCCCATGCAGCCGCTGCCGCCGCGGCGCCGAGCATCCGGCGGCGGGGCAGCGACACGGGGGGCGTCGCAGGATCGGGTTTCCGGGGCATGGCGCAGTCTCCTGTCGTTGGAATGGCGCCGAGTGTTCTTGCGCGTGGCGCCGGCGTCCAATGAATAATCGGGCGTCGGCATTCCTGATGGGAATACCCAAAGCCGCCGTCCCCGCAGGACGCGGCAGTCCGTTCCGCCAGCTCAGGCCCGCAATGCGTCCGCCACGGCTGCCTGCTCGCCCAGCCATGCGGTCAATGCCTCCAAGCCCGCATGGCGCGGCTGCGCCTTGGGTGTCAGCAGGTAGAAGCCGTGCCGCGCGGTCACCATGGCGCCGATGCGCACAAGCTGGCCGCCGGCGAGTTCGCCCTGAACGAGGAAGGGCGGCACCATCGCCAGGCCGCGGCCGGCCACGGCCGCAGGGATGAGCACCGAGTACTGCTCGCAATCGATGCGTTCGGCATGCGTGCCTTCCAGGCCCAGCGCGCGCAGCGACTCGTCCCACAGCGTGGGCCGCAGCACATGGCTGAGCAGCGGCAGCGCCTCGATCAGCCGGCGGTTGATGCGGCGCACGTCGATGCCCCGGGCACGCAGGAACTCACGCCGGGCGGACGCCATGGCAAAGCAGAAATGCCTGCCCACCAGGTAGCGCGAGCGCCACCCCTGGAAGCGTCCCGTGCCCGCGCGGATCTCGGCGTAGGCCTGTGCAGCCTGCCCCTGCGCATCGGGCAGGCGTGCCACCAGCTGCACACGCACACCGGGATGGCGTGCCTCGAAGTCGTCGAGCAGCGGAATGAGCCAGCGCTGCGCCACCGCCGGCGCCACGCCCAGGCGCACGCTCTGGGCCGTGGCCGTGCTGGCGGACATGCGCGCCTCGGCATCGTCCAGCATCTGCAGCGCGCGCTGCACCGAGCGCAGGTAGGGGCGCGCCGCCGTGGTGATCAGCATGCCCTGCCCCGACCGTTCGAACAGCCTGGCACCAAGCATCTCCTCGAGCGCCTGGACGTGCTTCGTGACAGCGCTCTGCGTCAAGTGCGCCTGCAGCGCCGCGGCTGAAACACTGCCCGTGCGGGCCACCAGCACGAAGACCCGCAGGGTTTGCAGCGAGTGGCGTACGCGCTTCATGCGGCCAGTCTACTTCGCTGCATGTGGCCGGCCCGCCTGCCTAGAATTCCCGGCTGTTGACAGCGGACGTCTGGACGGGGGAATCGGAATGCTGGAACTCGACAAACTCAACGAACTCGCCGAGAGCCACGGCGAACTGCAGCGCGGCAGGGGCATGGTCACGGGCGTGATCGCGCTGTCGCTGGCCGTGCTGTGCTTCCTGGGCGTGCTCGCCTTCCACTTCCCGCAGTACCTCACCACGCCCGAGCTGCGCAAGAGCTACGACGTGGACGTGATGCGCTGGGTGCTGCTCTCCGCCATGGTCGTCTCGGGCGGCCTGGCGCTGGTGAACATCATCTTCAACCGCACGCGCTGGCTGTCGTCCTTCGCCTTCCTGCTGGTGGCCGCGGCCGCGCTGCTGGGCGGGCACAAGGTCGACGTGGACCCGAACTTCCCCGACGGCACGCCCTACATCGGGCTGGACTGGTTCATCCTCGACCTGCTGGGCTCCTCGCTGATCTTCATCTTCATCGAGAAGCTGTTCGCCCACCGCAAGGACCAGCCGATCTTCCGCGCCGAGTGGCAGACGGACTTCCACCACTTCGTGGTCAACCACATGATCGTGGGCTTCGTGCTGCTGGCGACCAACCTGCTGGTGCACAAGCTCTTCGGCTGGGCGGCCAACGATGGGCTGCGCGGCTGGATCGCGGGCCTGCCCTTCTGGGCCGGCGTGCTGCTGATCATCCTGGTGGCCGACCTGGTGCAGTACTGGACGCACCGCGCCTACCACGAGGTGCCGCTCCTGTGGCGCCTGCACGCGGTGCACCACAGCGTCAAGAGCATGGACTGGCTGGCCGGCTCGCGCCAGCACATCCTGGAACTGCTGATCACCCGCACGCTGGTGCTCGCGCCGATCTACGTGCTGGGCTTCTCCAAGGAGGTGATCGACGCCTACATCGTCATCGTCGGCTTCCAGGCGGTGTTCAACCACTGCAACGTCAGCGTGCGCCTGGGGCCGCTGCGCTACATCATCGTCACGCCCAACTTCCACCACTGGCACCACAGCCAGGACGACGAGGCGATCGACAAGAACTACGCGGCGCACTACGCCTTCCTCGACTACCTGTTCGGCACCGCCGTCAAGAGCACGCGGCTGTGGCCCGAGCGCTACGGCGTGGTGGGCGACTACGTGCCCAACGGCTTCCTCAAGCAACTGAAGTTCCCCTTTGTCTGGAAGGGCTGACCCGGCGCCGGCCGCCCGCTTCGACGCCGTCGTCATCGGCGCCGGCGCCGCCGGCCTCTTCTGCGCGGCGCTCGCCGGCCGGCGCGGGCTGAAGGTGCTGCTGATCGACCACGCCGAGCGCGTGGCCGAGAAGATCCGCATCTCGGGCGGCGGGCGCTGCAACTTCACCAACCGCGAGCTGGACCCGCGCGCACCGCAGCGCCACTTCCTGGGCGAGAACCCGCACTTCTGCCGCTCGGCGCTGGCGCGCTACACGCCGCAGGACTTCATCGCGCTGGTGGAGCGCCACGGCATCGCCTGGCACGAGAAGCACAAGGGGCAGCTCTTCTGCGACGGGCCTTCGCAGCAGATCGTCGACATGCTGCTGGCCGAATGCGCGGCCGGCGGCGTCGCGCACTGGCAGCCCTGCGCCGTGCAGGCCGTGCAGGCCGCGGACGGCGGCAGCTACCGGATCGAGACGGCGCGCGGCACGGTGCAGGCGCCGCAGGTGGTCGTCGCCACCGGCGGGCTGTCGATCCCGCAGATCGGCGCCAGCGACTTCGGGCACCGCCTTGCACGGCAGTTCGGCCTGAAGCTCGTTCCGCCCCGGCCCGCGCTGGTGCCGCTGACCTTCGGCGGCGGGGCCTGGGCACCCTACGCGCAACTGGCCGGGCTGGCGCTGCCGGTCGAGATCGGCACCGGCAGCAGGAAGGCGCGAGCTGCGTTCCACGAAGATCTTCTCTTCACCCACCGCGGCCTCTCCGGCCCGGCCGTGCTGCAGATCTCCAGCTACTGGCAGCCGGGCACGCCGCTGACGATCGACTTCGCGCCCGGCGTGGACATGGCCGCCGCGCTGGCCGAGGCCAAGCGCGATTCGCGCAAGCAGGTCGCCAACGAACTGGCGGCCCACATGCCCGCGCGGCTGGCCGAGGCCTGGGCCGCGCAGGACCCGGCCCTGCAGCGCCCCGTCAACGAGGCGCCCGATAAGGCCCTGGCCCGGCTGGCCGAGCGCATCGGCCGCTGGGAGATCACGCCCGAGGGCACCGAGGGCTACAGGAAGGCCGAGGTCACCGCCGGCGGCGTCGACACGCGCGAGCTGTCGTCCCAGACGATGGAGGCCGCCCGGCAGCCGGGCCTGTTCTTCATCGGCGAGGTGGTGGACGTGACCGGCTGGCTGGGCGGCTACAACTTCCAGTGGGCCTGGGCCAGCGCGCACGCCTGCGCCGGGGCGCTGGCCGCCGGCTGAGTCACAGCACCGAGAACTGGCGCCGGTAGGCCGAGGGCGAGATGCCGAAGGCCTCGCGGAAGCCCTGCCGCAGCGAGACCGCCGAGCCGAAGCCGGCATCGGCCGCCACCGCCTCGACCGGCCGGTCACTGGACTCCAGCAGGCGCTGCGCCAGCGCCAGGCGCTGGCCCTGCAGCCACTGGCCGACGGTGGTGCCGGTGGCCTGGCGGAAGCGCCGGGTGAAAGTGCGGCGGCTCATCAGCGCCCGGTGGGCCAGGCCGTCCAGCGTGTGCGGCTGGTGCAGGTGCCCGCCCAGCCATTCGAGCAACGGCCCCAGGCGGTCGCGCTCGACGGGGGCCCGCACCGGCTGCTCGATGTACTGCGCCTGGCCGCCCTGGCGGTGCGGCGCCACCACCATGCGGCGCGCGGCGCGGTTGGCCGCCTCCGCGCCGTGGCGCACGCGCAGCAGGTGCAGGCAGCAGTCGATGCCGGCCACGGTGCCGGCGGAGGTGAGCAGGTCGCCGTCGTCCACGTACAGCACGTCCGGCTGCAGCCGCACCTTCGGGAAGCGCTCGGCAAAGGCCGGCGCCGCGTACCAGTGGGTGGTGGCGGGCCGGCCGTCGAGCAGCCCGGCCTCGGCCAGCAGGAAGGCGCCCAGGCACAGGCCGACGACGACCGCGCCGCGGCGGTGGGCGGCCTGCAGGTCGCGCACCAGCGCAGGCGGCGCCGACGGCCCCGCATCGTCGTGCCAGGAGGGGACGACCACGATGTCGGCGCCGCGCATCGCCTCCAGCCCGTACGGCACCTCGACGGTGAAGCCGGCGCTGGTGCGCAGCGGGCCGGGCTCGGCCGCGCACACGCGCACCCGGAAGCGCGGGCCGCCGGCGACCGTGCGCTCCTCGCCGAACACCAGGCAGGGCACCGAGAGGTGGAAGGGGCTGATGCCGTCGAAGGCGAGCACGGCGATGGTGTCGGTCTTCGTGCGGGACATGGCCCGATTCTATCGATCAATGTCTTCAGGGCCACTGTCGGCACCGCGGCGCGGAGCCAAGAATGCAGCCCATCGCCACACCTCCCAGGAGCCACACCATGCCTTCCCATCCGCCCCGCCGCGCCCTGGTCGTCATCGACGTGCAGAACGAGTACTTCGAGGGCGGCGGCCTGCCCATCGAGCACCCGCCCATCGGCGGCACGCTGCCCAATGTGACGCGCGCGATGGACGCCGCCCGCGCCGCCGGCGTGCCGGTGGTGGTCGTGCAGCACCACGCGCCGCCCGGCGCGCCGCTGTTCCAGGCCGGTTCGCCGGCCGGCCAGCTCCACCCCGACATCGCCGGACGGCCGCGCGACCACCTGATCACGAAATCCTTCCCCAGCGTCTTCACCGGCACGGACTTCGGGGCCTGGCTGCAGGCGCGGGAGATCGACACGCTCACCGTGGCGGGCTACATGACGCACAACTGCGACGCCTCCACCGTGTTCGAGGCCATGCACCGCGGGCTGGCTGTGGAGTTCCTGGCCGACGCCAGCGGCGCCCTGCCCTATGCCAACGCGGCCGGACGGGCCAGCGCCGAGGAGATCCACCGCGTCTTCTGCGTCGTCTTCCACAGCAACTTCGCCGCCGTGGCCGCCACCGCCGACTGGATCGAGGCACTGCGCACCGGGCAACCGCTGCCGCGCGACAACGTCCTGGCCTCCAACCAGCGCGGGCGCCAGGCGGCCTGAGCGGCGTGGCCGGTGAGGGCTCGACCGGCCGGCAAAGGCGGGCTATAATCGACGGCTAACTTTTCGGGCCTCCCCTCAACGGCCCCGCCTTTTCCAGATTGAGGATCCCGGCCAGGGGATCGATCTCCCCCGGGCCACATTCGACAGACTTTCACCTGATGACCACCATCCGCGTTAAAGAAAACGAGCCCTTCGACGTGGCCCTGCGCCGCTTCAAGCGCACCATCGAGAAGCTGGGCCTGCTCACCGACCTGCGTGCCCGCGAGTTCTACGAGAAGCCCACGGCCGAGCGCAAGCGCAAGAAGGCTGCCGCGGTCAAGCGCCACTACAAGCGCGTTCGCAGCATGCAGCTTCCCAAGAAGCTGTACTGAGTCGAGCACCGCACGCGCTGGCCCAGCCAGCGTACCGAGCCGCGCCAGGAACACCTGCCGCGGCTTTTTTGTTTTGTTTGCCGAGAGGACGAGCACCATGAGCCTGAAGGAACGCATCAACGAGGACATGAAGAGCGCGATGCGCGCCAAGGACGCCGAGCGCCTGGCCACCATCCGCCTGCTGATGGCCGCCATGAAGCAGAAGGAAGTGGACGAGCGCATCGAGCTGGACGACGCGGCCGTCGTGGCCGTGCTCGACAAGATGGTCAAGCAGCGCAAGGACTCGATCGCCGCCTTCACCCAGGCCGGCCGCACCGAGCTGGCCGACAAGGAGGCCGCCGAGATCACCGTGCTGCAGGCCTACCTGCCGCAGCGCCTGAGCGCCGACGAAGTGGCCGCTGAAGTGAAAGCCATCGTGGCCGAGCTGGGCGCCTCGGGCCCCGGCGACATGGGCAAGGTGATGGGCGCGGTCAAGCAGCGGCTGGCCGGCAAGGCCGAGATGGGCCAGGTGAGCGCGGCCGTCAAGGCGGCCCTGGCGGCGAATGCCTGATGCCCGCCGTGGCGCACCGATCGGCAAGGCCTGCGCCTGCCTGGTCGATGCGCGCGGGCGGCTGCTGGTCTTCGACCACCCGGGCGACGGCGGCATGCAGCTCGTCAAGGGCACCATCGAGCCCGGCGAGGCGCCCGAGGCGGCGGTGCGGCGCGAGCTGCTGGAGGAGTCCGGCCTCGCCTTCGACGGCCCGCTGGCGCCGCTGGGCACGCTGGAGCGCTTCTGCAGCGCCGGCACCGAAGGCAGCCGCCGCAGCCACGACCAGCGCTGGCACCTGTTCCTGATGCGCTGGACCGGCGCGCCGCTGCCGGAGACCTTCACCCACGTCGCCCACGGCAGCCCGGAGGAAGACGGGCTGGTGTTCGCCTTCCGCTGGCTCGCACCGGGCGATCCGCTGGACGGCTTCGCCCTGCCCTACCGCCGGGCGATCGAGCGCGTGCGGGCCGCGCTGGGCGCTGCTGGCTGAGGCAACGGCACGGCCTTGTATCTTTAAGCCTCGGACCGGCTCGGGTAGCCCGAGCGGCCTCTGGGATGCGTGAAGCCCGTGACTGAGCACTGGGCGCCTGAGCCGGACCGTCCTTTCTTGCAGCCCGAACGGTTGTAGGAACTTGAAGTTCGCATAGACAAGGATGGGAGTGAGAGGACGTGTCCGACTGTGTTTTTATCGGTATCGATGTCTCCAGCCAGACGCTGGAGGTCGCCAGCAGCGACCAGGCCAAGACCTGGCAGCTCGCCAATGACGTCAGCGGCATCGAGCAACTCGTCCACCAGGCCATGGCCCTGGCGCCGGCCCTGGTGGTGTTGGAGGCCACTGGCGGCTACGAGTTCG
>NZ_JQKD01000025.1 GCF_000745855.1 Xenophilus azovorans DSM 13620 | reverse complement strand
CTCCAACACCACCAGGGCCGGCGCCAGGGCCATGGCCTGGTGGACGAGTTGCTCGATGCCGCTGACGTCATTGGCGAGCTGCCAGGTCTTGGCCTGGTCGCTGCTGGCGACCTCCAGCGTCTGGCTGGAGACATCGATACCGATAAAAACACAGTCGGACACGTCCTCTCACTCCCATCCTTGTCTATGCGAACTTCAAGTTCCTACAACCGTTCGGGCTGCAAGAAAGGACGGTCCGGCTCAGGCGCCCAGTGCTCAGTCACGGGCTTCACGCATCCCAGAGGCCGCTCGGGCTACCCGAGCCGGTCCGAGGCTTAAAGATACAAGGCCATGCCGATACGCTTCCCCTTGCGCCTGTTCCTGCAGGCCCGTGACGACCCGCATGCGGCCGCCGGCGCCGGACGCCCACAACGTGGCCGCGACCGGCCTCACGCCGACATCGGCAGCGGCTTCGCGCCCCGACAGCGCGATGTACGCTATGCGCCGGCCCGCATGCGGGTCATCGCGCATGCCATGCGGACCTGCCCTGGACGATCCGGCCGGTGACATCACTCGGGAGACTGCACACCATGGAACCGACACGTCAGCATCAGGAGGCCTTCTGGGTCGCGGGCCCGCGCGTGCGCACCACCAACGCCGAGGAAAACGCCCCGGCCACCATGCGCATCGACGGCCTCTGGCAGCGCTTCTTCGCCGAGGAGGTGTACGCGCGCACGCCGCACCGCACCGCCGACGACCGCAACTTCGGCGTGTACGCGAACTACGAATCCGACGCCAGCGGGGCCTTCGACGTCATCTCCGGCGTGGCCGTGTCGCAAGGCGGCACGGTGCAGGTCGCAGCCGGCGACTACCTGGTGTTCGAGGCCCACGGCGAAATGCCGCAGGCGGTGCTCGACGCCTGGCAGCACATCTGGCGCTACTTCGAGACGCACCCCGAGATCAGGCGCAGCTACCGCAGCGATTTCGAGGCCTACACCAGCCCCACGGACCTCACGGTCCACATCGGCGTCGAGTAGCCTGCCCCGCCCTATCCGCCATGCGCCGTGCCGATCGCCTGTTCCAGATCGTCCAGCTCATCCGCGGGCGGCGCCTCACCACGGCCGCTTTCCTCGCCCGGCGGCTGGAGGTGTCGGAGCGCACGGTCTACCGCGACGTGGCCGACCTGCAGCACCAGGGCGTGCCGATCGAAGGTGAGGCCGGCATCGGCTATCGCCTGGGCGCGGGCTTCGAGCTGCCGCCGCTGATGTTCACGCAGGACGAAGCGCGGGCGCTGGTGGCGGCCGCGCGGCTCGCCCAGAGCTGGGTCGATGCCGCCATGGCGGGCGACATCGAGAACGCGCTGGGCAAGATCCTGTCGGTGCTGCCGCCCGCGGCGCGCGCCTCGGCCGAGGCGCTGGCGCTGTACGCGCCGGCCATCGCCATGAACGATGCCACGCGCGCGCACCTGCAGGCGCTGCGCGAAGCCGTGCAGGCGCGGCAGAAGCTGCGCCTGGACTACCGCGACGTCAACGACGCCGCCAGCCGCCGCACGGTGCGCCCGCTGGGCTGTTTCTACTGGGGCAAGGTCTGGACGCTGTCGGCCTGGTGCGAACTGCGCGGAGATTTCCGCGGCTTTCGCGTGGACCGCATCGACGTCGTGCAGGTATTGGACGAGCGCTTTCGCGACGAGCCGGGCAAGACGCTGGCCGACCTGCTGCGGCTCATGCGCAAGCCGGCACGACAGGACGCTCCCTGCGCGCCGCCAGCGAAGCCATAGCCCGCTCCAGCGGCATCACCCTGATCAGAAATCGTCGCCTGTGCCCAACGCGAGGTTCTCGAACTTGGTCAGCGGCTTGAGGAAGGCCAGCTTCACCGTGCCCGTCGGGCCGTTGCGGTGCTTGCTGATGATGACCTCGGCCACGCCCGGCTCCTTCGACTCCTTGTTGTAGTAGTCGTCACGGTAGATGAACATGATCAGGTCCGCGTCCTGCTCGATGGCGCCGGACTCGCGCAGATCGCTCATCATCGGGCGCTTGTCGGTGCGGCTTTCGACCCCGCGCGAGAGCTGCGACAGCGCGATCACCGGGCACTTCAGCTCCTTGGCCAGCATCTTCAGGCCGCGCGAGATCTCGCCCACCGCCGTGGCGCGGTTCTCGTCGCTCATGCTGGACGACACGCTCATCAGCTGCAGGTAGTCGACCACGATCAGGCCCAGGCGCCCGTACTGCCGCGCCAGGCGCCGCGCGTTGGCGCGCAGCTCGCTCGTGGTCAGGCCCGGCGTCTCGTCGATGTGCAGCGAGACGTTGCGCAGCTTCTCGATGGCCTCGGTCAGCCGCGGCCACTCCTCGTCCGTCAGCTTGCCGGTGCGCAGGTGGCCCTGGTCGATGCGGCCGATGGAGCCGACGATACGCACCGCCAGCTGCGCGGCGCCCATTTCCATCGAGAACACCGCCACCGGCAGGCCCTCCTCGATGGCGACGTGCTCCGCGATGTTGATGGCCAGCGAGGTCTTGCCCATCGAGGGGCGCGCCGCCAGCACGATCATGTCGCCCGGCTGCAGGCCCGAGGTCATCCTGTCGAACTCGTAGAAGCCGGTGCGCACCCCCGTGATGTCGTTGGGGTTGTCGGCCATCTCGGTCACGCGGTCGAGCAACTCGACCACCAGGGACTCCATGCTCTGGAAGCCCTGCTTCATCCGCGAGCCTTCCTCGCCGATGTTGAAGATCTTTTGCTCGGCCTCGTCCAGCAGCTTGTCGACCGCCTTGCCCTGCGTGTTGAAGGCGTTGGTGGCGATCTCGTCCGAGGCGGAGATCAGCTTGCGCAGGATGGAGCGCTCGCGCACGATCTCCGCGTAGCGGCGGATGTTGCTGGCGCTCGGCACGTACTGGGCCAGCGCGTTCAGGTAGACCAGCCCGCCCACCTCTTCCGACTTGCCCAGGCTCTGCAACTGCTCGTGGACGGTAATGACGTCGGCCGGCTTGTTGGCGTTGATGAGCTGGCCGATGGCCGCGAAGATCAGCTTGTGCTCGTGGCGATAGAAGTCGGCGTCGACCAGCAGGTCGCCGCAGCGGTCCCAGGCGCCGTTGTCCAGCAGCAGGCCGCCCAGCACGCTGGACTCGGCCTCGATGGAGTGCGGTGGAACGCGCAGTTGCGCGACCTGGCGGTCGTCGGGACGGGGCTCGTCGGGGAAGGAGAAGACAGCGGACATGGACTTCCTTGGGAGCTTTCAATGCTAGGCCGGCACGCAACACCAGTCACAGGACAACCCTGTGGAAAACCGGTGCGCATGCGGTGCGCAGTGCGGGACAACACCGCCGGAAAAACAAAGCCGCCCCGAGGGGCGGCTCCTGAAGGACAAGGCCGGCGACAGCGCGGCCTTGTTTCTCCTTTGCCGAAGGCGTTACGCCGTCTCGCCGTACACCGTGACGGTGATATCCACCACCACGTCGGTGTGCAACTGCACGTTGACGGTGGTGTCGCTCACCGTCTTGATCGGGCCGTTGGGCAGGCGCACCTGCGACTTGGCCACGTCGTAGCCCAGCTTCTTCAGCTCGTCGGCGATGTCGTGGTTGGTGACGGAGCCGAACAGGCGGCCGTCGACGCCGGCCTTCTGCGTCAGCTTGACGGTCGTGCCGGCCAGCTTCTCGCCTTGCGCCTGCGCGGCGGCCAGCTTTTCGGCGGCGGCCTTTTCCAGCTCGGCGCGGCGGGCCTCGAACTCCGCCTTGGCGGCTTCGGTGGCGCGGCGGGCGCGGCCGCTGGGGATCAGGAAGTTGCGGGCGTAGCCGTCCTTGACCTTGACGATCTCACCCAGGGCGCCGAGGTTGACGACCTTGTCCAGAAGAATGACTTGCATGGTTCAGGCCTCTCCTCAGATGCGGTGCTGGTCGGTGTAGGGCACCAGCGCCAGGAAGCGCGCGCGCTTGATGGCCGTGTTGAGCTGCCGCTGGTAGATCGCGCGGGTGCCGGTCAGGCGCGCCGGGATGATCTTGCCGTTCTCGCTGATGAAGTCGCGCAGGGTGTCGATGTCCTTGTAGTCGATCTCTTCGACGCCGGCGACGGTGAAGCGGCAGAAGCGCTTGCGCTTGAACAGCAGCGACTGGCTGTTGCGCTTGGGACGCTTGTCCTTGTTGAATTTCTTGAACGTGGCCATTTCGGGACCTCTTTTCGAAAATTAATCTTGCTGGAACTCGGTGATGTGGAAGACCGGGTGCTTCGCGTTGCGCGGCGTGGCCAGGAAACCCCTGAGGAGCCATTGGCTGCCCAGTGCCTGCCGTGCGAGCCGCTCGGCCACCGAACCGAAGGCCACCGCCTTCAGGGCCGCCTTCACCTGGCGGGTCTGCCCTGCTTCTTCGAGCGTCGACTCGTGCTCGAGTCGCAGGTCGACGGCGGGCAGGCCGGCGGGGGTGAAACGCAAGGCGGCGAGTTCGGTGATGCAGGCCGTCAGCACGAGCTGGTTGGCCGCACCCGATCGCGTCACATCAGCTGTTGTTGGCGGCGTACTCGGCCTGCTGGGCCTTGCGAGCCTCTTCGCGCTCGACCGTCTTCATCATCGACGACGGGCCGGTGTCGGCCTTCTTCTTCTGCACCGTCAGGTGGCGCAGCACGGCGTCGTTGAACTTGAAGGCGTGTTCCAGTTCGCCCATCACGGCCTGGTCGGCCTCGATGTTGATGCACAGGTAGTGCGCCTTGTTCAGCTTGTTGATCTGGTAGGCCAGCTGGCGGCGGCCCCAGTCTTCGACACGATGCACCTTGCCGTTGCCGGCGGCGATCATGCCCTTGTAGCGCTCCAGCATGGCCGGAACCTGTTCGCTCTGATCCGGGTGGATCAGCAAAATGATCTCGTAGTGACGCATGGCACTCCTTGTGGGTTCGTGAAGCCACCCGCCGCGTCCAGGCGGTGTGGCAAGGAAAAGCCCACGATTATAGCGTGCGCGCCAGCGCCAGGATCATCACCCCAGCAGGGCCCGCTCCAGGGCCTGCGCCTTGTCCGGCCCCACCGCCGCGCGGATCTTCGGCAGGAGGGCGGCCAGTTCCTCGTAGGTGGTTGCAGCCTCCACGGCGAGATTGAGCCGGAAGCCGCGCAGCCCGAGGCTGGCCGTGAGTTGGGTGGCGATCGGATAGGCCGTCTGGTAGCGCTCGCGTCCGCTGGCCGCAGGCACCGCCGCGGCAGCCGCTGCAGGCGAGGCCGATGGCGCCTCCTCCCCCGGCGCGGGCCGGCCCAGCAGTCCCAGGTCGACGAGCTGGTCCACGTCTTCCTGGGTCACGCCCATGCCGGCGTCCAGCACCTGCGCCACCGATCGACGGCCGTCGAACAGGATGAAGGCGGAGCGTTGGCGCGGTGTCAGCCGGACCGAACGGTCCCTCATGACCTGCTGGCCCATTTCGGTCTTGACAAGAATCATGGCGGTCTCCGTCCTGCACCGCCGCGCGGAACGCCAGTTGGCGCTCACGCCGACGCGTTCCGCAGGAGTTTGGCACCAAACTCACAATTTTTTTCAATTACACGAGGCTGACAGGGATTTCCCGGGCGGCTTTCCGCGCCTTTGTGCGCACGACACGTCGCCGCAGTGCAACATCCGGCGCGGCCCGCGCTGCGCGGGCCGGCCTGTCAGGACTGCGCCAGGCGCTGCCAGGTGTCAATCACGCTGTCGGGGTTGAGCGAGATCGACTCGATGCCCTGCCCCGCCAGCCACTGGGCGAAGTCGGGGTGGTCGCTGGGGCCCTGGCCGCAGATGCCGACGTACTTGCCCTTGCCTTTGCAGGCCTGGATGACCCGCTCCAGCAGGGCCTGCACGGCAGGGTCACGCTCGTCGAAGTCCGCCGCCAGCAGTTCAAGGCCGGAGTCGCGATCCAGGCCCAGGGTGAGCTGCGTCAGGTCGTTCGAGCCGATCGAGAAGCCGTCGAAGTATTCCAGGAAGCGGTCCGCCAGTACGGCGTTGCTGGGCACCTCGCACATCATGATGAGCTTGAGCTCGTTCTCGCCGCGCCTCAGGCCGTGGCCGGCCAGCAGTTCGGTCACGCGCTCGGCCTGCTTCAGGGTGCGCACGAAGGGCACCATGATCTGCACGTTGGTCAGGCCCATGTCCTCGCGCACGCGCTTGAGCGCCTCGCACTCCATCGCGAAGGCCTCGCCGAACTCCTGGCTGATGTAGCGCGCCGCACCGCGGAAGCCCAGCATCGGGTTCTCTTCCTCCGGCTCGTAGCGGCTGCCGCCGATCAGCTTGCGGTACTCATTGGACTTGAAGTCCGACAGGCGCACGATCACCGGCTTGGGCCAGAAGGCGGCCGCGATGGTGGCCACACCCTCGGCGACCTTGTCCACATAGAAGGCCCGGGGCGAGGCATGGCCGCGCGCCACCGACTCCACCGCCTTCTTCAGGTCGCCGTCGACCTGCGGGTAGTCGAGGATGGCCTTGGGGTGCACGCCGATGTTGTTGTTGATGATGAACTCCAGCCGCGCCAGGCCCACGCCCGCGTTGGGCAGCTGGGCAAAGTCGAAGGCGAGCTGCGGGTTGCCCACATTCATCATGATCTTGGTCTTGATGGCGGGCATCTCGCCGCGCTGGACCTCGGTGACTTCGGTTTCCAGCAGGCCGTCGTAGATGTGGCCGGTGTCGCCCTCGGCGCAGCTCACGGTGACGAGGGTGCCGTCCTTCAGGCGGTCGGTGGCGTCGCCGCAGCCGACCACGGCCGGGATGCCCAGCTCGCGCGCGATGATGGCCGCGTGGCAGGTGCGCCCGCCGCGGTTGGTGACGATGGCGCTGGCGCGCTTCATCACCGGCTCCCAATTGGGGTCGGTCATGTCGGTGACGAGGATGTCACCGGCCTGCACCTTGTCCATCTCGGCGATGCTGCTGACCAGGCGCACCGGGCCGGTGCCGATCTTCTGGCCGATGGCGCGGCCCTCGGCCAGCACCGTGCCCTTGCTGAGCAGCTTGAAGCGCTGCTCGGCCTTGCCGGCCTGCTGGCTCTTCACCGTCTCGGGGCGCGCCTGCAGGATGTAGAGCTGGCCGTCGGTGCCGTCCTTGCCCCACTCGATGTCCATCGGGCGGCCGTAGTGCTTCTCGATGACCAGGGCGTACTTCGCCAGTTGCTCGACCTCGTCGTCGGCCAGCGAGTAGCGGTTGCGCAACTCGGCCTTGACGTCGGTGGTCTTGACCAGCTTGCCGCTGGCCTTCTTCTCCTCCGGCGTGGCGAACTCCATCTGGATCAGCTTGGAGCCGAGGTTGCGGCGGATGACAGCCTTCTTGCCCGCTTCGAGCATCGGCTTGTGGACGTAGAACTCGTCGGGGTTCACCGCGCCCTGCACCACCGTCTCGCCCAGGCCGTAGCTGCTGGTGATGAAGACGACCTGGTCGAAGCCGGATTCGGTGTCGATGGTGAACATCACGCCCGCGGCCCCCAGGTCGGAGCGCACCATGCGCTGCACGCCGGCCGACAAAGCCACCACGTCATGCGCGAAGCCCTTGTGCACGCGGTAGCTGATGGCGCGGTCGTTGTAGAGGCTGGCGAAGACCTCCTTCATCTTGTGCAGCACGTCCTCGATGCCGACGACGTTCAGGAAGGTCTCCTGCTGGCCGGCGAAGGAAGCGTCGGGCAGGTCTTCGGCCGTGGCGGAGGAGCGCACCGCGAAGCTGGCCTGGTCGTTGCCGGCGCAGAGCGTGGCGAAGGCATCGCGCACCGCCTTTTCGAGGTCGGCCGGGAAGGGCTGGGCCTCGATCCAGCCGCGGATCTCGGCGCCGGCGGCGGCCAGGGCGCGCACGTCCTCGATGTCGAGCGTGGCCAGGCGCTGGCTGATCTTGTCCGACAGGCCCTCGTGCGCCAGGAACTGGCGGAAGGCATGCGCCGTGGTGGCGAAGCCGGTGGGCACGCGCACGCCCTGCGGCAGTTGCGAGATCATTTCGCCGAGGCTGGCGTTCTTGCCGCCGACCGCCTCGACGTCGGTCATCCTCAGGTTTTCAAACGGTACGACCAAGGCGGTCGCGTCGAAGAGTTGAGACATGGGAAGGCTCCGGAAGTTGAAAGCGGCGCAGCGGCATGCAGGCGGGCACGGGGCACGATCGTTCTTCTGGCTCTGGGTGCGCGGCCGGGCTGCATGGGAGTGGCGTGGGGGCGGGAGACTCGGTCCCGATAATGGGGCGGATTGTAGGCGTGGCTCTTGCTGGGCCGCTGCAGGACAGGAACCCCATCGTGACGCCCCGTACCCGCACCGTTTTCTACGTCTCCGACGGCACCGGCATCACCGCCGAGACCTTCGGCAACGCCGTGCTCGCCCAGTTCGAGATCAAGCCGCGCCACGTGCGGCTGCCCTTCACCGACACCGTGGACAAGGCCCACCAGGCGGTGCGCCAGATCAACCACACCGGCGAGGTGGAGGGGATGCGGCCGATCGTCTTCACCACCCTGGCGGACATGGAGGTGCTGGAAGTGATCGAGACCGGCTGCAAGGGCATGCTGCTGGACATGTTCGGCACCTTCGTGCGCCCGCTGGAGATCGAACTGGCGATGAAGTCCAACCATCGCATCGGCCGCTTCTCCGACATCAGCAAGAGCAAGGAATACAACGACCGCATTGCCGCGATCGACTTCAGCCTGCAGCACGACGACGGCCAGAGCAACCGCGACCTGGAGTCGGCGGACGTCATCCTGGTGGGCGTCAGCCGCAGCGGCAAGACGCCCACCTCGCTCTACCTGGCGATGCAGCACGGCCTGAAGGCGGCCAACTACCCGCTGATTCCGGAGGACTTCGACCGCCGCCAGCTGCCGCCGGCGCTGGTGCCCTTCCGCAAGAAGATCTTCGGGCTGACCATCCAGCCCGAGCGGCTGGCCGAGATCCGCAACGAGCGCCGACCGAACTCGCGCTATGCCAGCCTGGAGAACTGCCGCTACGAGGTTAACGAGGCCGAGGCGATGATGCGCCGGGCCGGCATCCGCTGGCTGTCGACCACCACCAAGTCGATCGAGGAGATCGCGACGACGATCCTCCAGGAGATCCGGCCGGAGCGGCTGAGCTACTGAGCCGGAGCCCGGCAGCCCAGCCGCGGCGGCTCAGGCCGCAACGGCGACGTCCTGCTCGACCGCCGGCGCCGAGGTGCGGATCAGGTGGTCGAAGGCGCCCAGCGCCGCCTTGGCCCCATCGCCGGCGGCAATGATGATCTGCTTGAACGGCACCGTGGTGCAGTCGCCGGCCGCGAACACGCCCGGCACCGAGGTCTGGCCCCGGTCGTCGACCACGATCTCGCCGTGGCGCGACAGCTCCAGCGTGCCCTTGAGCCATTCGGTGTTGGGCACCAGGCCGATCTGCACGAACACGCCCTCCAGTGCGACGCGATGCACCTCGCCGGTGCCGCGGTCCTTGTAGTTCAGGCCGTTCACCTTGTCGGTGCCGGTGATCTCGGTGGTCTGCGCGTGGGTGATCACCGTCACGTTCGGCAGGCTGCGCAGCTTGCGCTGCAGCACCTCGTCGGCGCGCAGCTTGGCGTCGAACTCGATCAGCGTCACGTGGCCGACGATGCCGGCCAGGTCGATGGCCGCCTCGACGCCGGAGTTGCCGCCGCCGATCACCGCCACGCGTTTGCCCTTGAACAGCGGGCCGTCGCAGTGCGGGCAGTAGGCCACGCCCTTGTTCTTGAACTCCTGCTCGCCCGGCACGTTGATGTTGCGCCAGCGCGCGCCGGTGGCCAGCACCACGGTCTTCGCCTTCAGCGTCGCGCCGCTCTCGGTCTGCAGCTCGATGAATCCATCGCCGGGCACCAGCGCCTTGGCGCGCTGCAGGTTCATGATGTCCACGTCGTAGTGGCGCACGTGCTCTTCCAGCGCCAGGGCGAACTTCGGTCCCTCGGTCTCCTTGACCGAGATGAAGTTCTCGATGCCCAGCGTGTCCAGCACCTGGCCGCCGAAGCGCTCGGAGGCGACACCGGTGCGGATGCCCTTGCGCGCGGCGTACACGGCCGCGGCCGCGCCGGCCGGGCCGCCGCCGACGATCAGCATGTCGAACGGCGCCTTGGCAGAGATCTTCTTGGCCTCGCGCTCCACGCCGCTGGTGTCGATCTTGGCCAGGATCTCCTCCAGGCTCATGCGGCCGGAGCCGAACTGCGTGCCGTTGAGGAAGACGGTGGGAACGCCCATGATCTGGCGTTCCTTGATCTCGTCCTGGAAGGTGCCGCCCTCGATCATGGTGGTCTTGATGCGCGGGTTCTGCACCGCCATCAGGTTCAGCGCCTGCACCACGTCAGGGCAGTTGTGGCAGGTCAGCGAGACGTACACCTCGAACTCGAAGTCGCCGTCCAGGGCCTTGATCTGGTCGAGGATCGCCTGCTCCACCTTCGGCGGGTAGCCGCCCACCTGCAGCAGGGCCAGCACCAGCGAGGTGAACTCGTGGCCCATCGGCAGGCCGGCGAAGCGCGGGCCGCTGCTCTCGCCCGGACGGTTGATGGAGAACGAGGGCGTGCGGTGCGGCGTGCCGGCGGAGCTGTCTTCCACCACGGTCACCAGCTTCGACGACTCGGCGATGTCCTTGAGCAGCGCGCGGGTCTCCTGCGAGGCCTGCGTGTCGTCGAGCGAGGCGACGATCTCGATGGGTCGCGAGATGCGTTCGAGGTAACTGGCAAGTTGGGCCTTGGTGGCGGCGTCGAGCATGGCGATCTCTCTTTCTCTGGCATTCAAAAAACAAGAGCCCGGGGTACGGTGCCCCCGGGCTCGACTCGGGGCGGCGCTCGAAGCGAGGCCGCCGGGCTGGCGCGTTCAGGCGGACGCCGTCCGCCAGGGCGGGAAGGCGTCGATACGGGGCCCGAAAGCCAGCCGGGGGCCGGTCATGGGAGGGCGATCAGATCTTGCCGACCAGGTCGAACGAGGGCTTGAGCGTCGCGGCGCCCTCTTCCCACTTGGCGGGGCAGACTTCACCCGGGTGCGAGGCGACGTACTGCGCCGCCTTGACCTTGCGCAGCAGGTCCTTGGCGTCGCGGCCGATGCCTTCGGCGGTGATTTCCAGCGCCTGGATCACGCCCTGCGGGTCGACGATGAAGGTGCCGCGGTTGGCCAGGCCCTGGTCTTCGCGCAGGACTTCGAAGTTGCGGCTGATCGCCAGGGTCGGGTCGCCCAGCATCGTGTACTTGATCTTGCCGATGGTCTCGGACGAGTCGTGCCAGGCCTTGTGGGTGAAGTGGGTGTCGGTCGAGACCGAGTAGATCTCCACGCCCAGCTTCTGGAACTCGGCGTAGTGGTCGGCCACGTCGCCCAGTTCGGTCGGGCACACGAAGGTGAAGTCGGCCGGGTAGAAGAAGAAGACGGCCCACTTGCCCTTGACGTCGGCATCGGACACGTCGATGAACTTGCCATCCTTGTACGCGGTGGCCTTGAAGGGTTTGATTTCGGTGTTGATGACGGACATGTGCTTTCCTTCTGTGGAGGAGGTTGAACAATCGGGTGAGACATGATTATATGCATTGAAATCGACGATTCAATAGAAATCAACTATTAATCATGACCCTGCCGCCTATGACGATTGCCGCGTTGTGCGAACGTGTCTCAGCATCAAACGCATGCAGACCGCCCGCGCAGGGACTTGACTTGTACGGCCCCCGGCACGGTCGGGACAATGGCGCCCGCAACTGTTTTTGATGAAGGACAACAACATGAAGGGCGACCCCCAGGTCATCGACCATCTGCAGGCGCAGCTCAAGAACGAACTGACGGCCATCAACCAGTATTTCCTGCACTACCGCATGCTCAAGCACTGGGGCCTGGACAAGCTGGCGAAGAAGGAATACGAGGAATCCATCGGCGAGATGAAGCACGCCGACAAGCTGATGGACCGCATCTTCATGCTCGACGGCCTGCCCAACCTGCAGGACCTGGCCAAGCTCCAGGTGGGCGAGGACGTGCCCGAGATCCTGGCCTGCGACCTGCGCTCCGAGCAGGACGCCCAGACCACCCTCAAGGCCGGCATCGCCTATTGCGAATCCGTGCGCGACTATGTCTCGCGCGACCTGCTGCAGGAGATCCTGGAAGACACCGAGGAGCACATCGACTTCCTGGAAACGCAGATCGATCTGGTGGACAAGGTGGGGCTGCCCAACTACCTGCAGTCGCAGATGGGCGAGGCGGACTGATCTCGCCCGGCAGACCAGCTCAGGCCCTTCGGGGCCTTTTTCTTGATATCTTTACCGGAACTTTGCAGCTATCGAATCCATAGCATTCGATGCAGGGATGGCAAGCGCGTCCGCGCCTCCGTGCCGAGGGCCCAAGGCGCCCCAAATGCAATCCGTTCTCATTTGAGTGGCTAGAATCCGGCGCGCCCATGCAGCCCGCCGCCTCCGCCCTTCCCTCCTCCTCCCGACGCGCCTACTGGCTCAAGACCCTGCACGAGTGGCACTGGGTCAGTTCGGCGCTGTGCCTGGTGGGCATGCTGCTGTTCAGCATCACGGGCATCACGCTCAACCACGCCGGCCAGATCGAGGCCCGGCCCACCGTCACCCGCCTCGACGGCACGCTGCCGCCGCCCCTGCGCGAGCGCCTGGAGAACGCCCTGCCGGCGGTGCGCCAGCAGCGCCAGGGCCGCGCCCCCCTGCCGCCGGAAGTGAGCCTGTGGGTGCAGGCCCAGTGGCAGGTGGACACCGCGGGCCGCGAGGCCGAATGGTCCGACGACGAGGTCTACGTCTCCCTGCCGCGCCCCGGCGGTGATGCCTGGCTGCGCATCGCGCTGCCCGATGGCGAGGCCGAGTACGAGCTGACGGACCGCGGCTGGATCTCCTATTTCAACGACCTGCACAAGGGCCGCCACACGGGCGTGGCGTGGAGCTGGTTCATCGACATCTTCGCCGCCGCCGCGCTGGTCTTCTCGGTCACCGGGCTGCTGATCCTCAAGATGCACGCCACCAAGCGCCCCTTCACCTGGCCGATGGTCGGCCTGGGCCTGCTGGCGCCGCTGCTGCTGGCGCTGCTGCTCATTCACTGATCTCCGTTTTCCCGCTTCCACAAAGGACTGCCGTGCACCTTCGCTACCCCCTCGCTCCCATCGCGCTGTCGGCGCTGTTCGCCGGCCCGGCCGTGGCCGCCGGCCTGGGCGTGAACATCGAGATCCCGCGCCTGAACGTCTCGGAATACCACCGCCCCTACGTGGCGGCCTGGATCGAGAAGCCTGACAACACGGTCGCCACCACGCTGGCCGTCTGGTACGACATCCGCACCAAGACCAACAACCCCGAGGGCGAAGGCACCAAGTGGCTGAAGGACCTGCGCCAGTGGTGGCGCCGCACCGGCCGCGAGCTGAGCGTGCCGATCGACGGCGTGACGGGCGCCACCAAGCCCGCCGGCAAGCATCAGCTGAACTTCACCGAAGGCGCCAAGCCGCTGGGCCAACTGGCGCCCGGCAGCTACAAGCTGGTGGTCGAGGCCTCGCGCGAGGTCGGCGGCCGCGAGGTGGTCAGCGTGCCCTTCCAGTGGCCGCCCGCCAAGGCCGAACAGCTCGGCGCCAAGGGCAAGGACGAGCTGGGCGAGATCCAGCTCGAACTCAAGCCCTGAACAACCCCTTTCACCCGACGAGGAGTCCCATCATGCACAAGACCATCCTGCGCACCGCCGCCGCCGCGCTGACCCTGACCGCCGCCCTCGCCGCCCAGGCCCACAACCAGTGGCTGCTGCCCTCGACCACCGTGCTGTCCAAGCCCGACTGGGTGACGGTGGACGGCGCCGTCTCCAACGACCTGTTCGTCGCCAACCACTTCCCGGCCAACCTGGACAACCTGCAGGTCACCGGCCCCGAGGGCGTGGCCGTCAAGGCCGAGAACCAGGCCAGGCTCAAGCACCGCAGCGTGTTCGACGTGAACCTGACCCAGCCCGGCACCTACCGCATCGCGCTGGTCAACAGCGGCGTGTTCGCCAGCTGGAAGGACAAGGCCACCGGCCAGAACAAGCGCGCCCGCGGCACGCCGGAAACGATCGCCAAGGAGATTCCGGCCGATGCGCAGGAGCTGCGCGTGAGCCAGTCCGCCGGCCGCGTCGAGACCTTCGTGACGGTGGGCAAGCCCTCGCCCGTCAAGCCGGTCGGCCAGGGCCTGGAGATGATCTCGACGGCCAGCCCGACCGACAACGTCAAGGGCGAGAAGTCCACCTTCACCCTGCTGCTGGACGGCCAGCCCGCCAAGGACGTGGAGGTGACTGTCACCGCCGGCAACACCGTCTATCGCGACAAGCTGGACGAACTGAAGGTCAAGACCGATGCCAACGGCCAGTTCAGCGTGACCTGGCCGAGCGCCGGCATGTACTGGCTGGACGCCAGCGTGCGCGACGACAAGACCACCGTGCCGCAGGCCAAGGAGCGTCGCGTGAGCTACGCCGCGACGCTCGAGGTGGCACCGTAAGCGGCGCCGCCCGCCACCGCCCGATCTTGTCCGCCCGCCCGGACTTCAGCGCCCGCCTGCCGGGCTACGCCGCGCCTGCGCTGCCGCGCGCGGCCGATCCGCCGCACCTGCAGCGGCTGGCGGGCGCCACCATGGGCACGACTTGGTCGCTGCGGGTGGCCAACCCGCACATGCTGCCGCTGGCGACGATCGAGTCCGCCGTGCAGGGTGCGCTGGACGAGGTGGTCGCGCAGATGAGCCACTGGGAGCCCGGCTCCTTCATCAGCCGCTTCAACCGCGCACCGGCCGATACGGCCCATGCGATGCCGGATGCCTTCGCCCGGGTGCTGCGGCGCGCGCTGCACTGGGCCGCCGAAAGCAACGGCGCGCTGGACCCGAGCGTGGGTGCGCTGGTGGGGCTGTGGGGCTTCGGCCCGGAGGCTGCGGACACGACGGCGCCGCCGCCTGCCGAGGCCCTCGCCGCAGTGCGCGCACGCAGCGGCTGGCGCCGTCTGCGCTTCGACGCCGACGGCCGGCTCATCCAGCCCGGCGGGCTCTCGCTCGATTTCTCCGGCATCGCCAAAGGCTTCGCCGTGGACGCCGGCATCGAGGCGCTGCGCGCGCTGGACTTGCACGATCTGCTGTTCGAGGTGGGCGGCGAACTGAGCGGCACCGGGCGACGCCCCGGCGGGCTGCCCTGGCAGGTGGCGGTCGATCCGGGCAATGGCGCATCGCAGCGCATCGCGCTCTCGGACCGCGCGGTCGCCACCTCCGGCGACCGGTGGCACGTGCGCGAACACGCCGGCCGGCGCTGGTCACACACGCTGGACCCGCGCACCGGCGAACCGGTCGCGCACGCGCTGGCCGCCGTCACCGTGCTGCACGGCACCTGCATGGATGCCGACGCGCTGGCCACCGTGCTGACCGTGCTGGGGCCCGGCAAGGGCCTGGCCTTCGCCGACCGCCACGACGTCGCCGCGCTCTTCGCCGAACGCGATGCGGACGGCCCGCTGCGGCTGCGCGAAAGCGCGGCCTGGACGGCAGCGCAGGCGAACCCCACTTGAACTCCCCCGACCTGCTTCGCTGGCTGGGCGCCGCCGCCGCCGTGGCCGCCTATGCCGGGCTGTGCGCCGGCATCTGGTGGCGCGAGCGCCGCCGCGCCGCCGCCGCGGCGGCCGATGCGGCATCGCTGGCGGGGCCGGTCGCCGCGGCGGCCGCGCCCACCTTGGTGCTGCACGCCAGCCAGACGGGCCAGGCCGAGGAACTCGCCTGGCAGACCGCCCGCTGGCTGCACGCCGGCGGCCAGCCGGTGCGCGTGCTGGCCCTGAACGCGCTGGACGCCGCCACACTGGCCGCCGCGCCACAGGCCTTCTTCATCGCCAGCACCTACGGCGAAGGCGACGCGCCCGACGGCGCCAGCGTCTTCGTCGACCAGGTGATGGCGGCAGCGCCCCGGTCGCTGGCGGCGCTGCGCTATGCGCTGCTGGCCCTGGGCGACCGGCAGTACGAGCAGTTCTGCGGCTTCGGCCGCCGCCTCGACGCCTGGCTGCAGGGCTCGGGCGCCCAGCCGCTGTTCGAGCGCATCGAGGCCGACAACCTCGCACCGGCGGCGCTGGCCGACTGGCGCCGCCGCCTGCGGCCCGAGGCCGGCGACGCACAAGCCGGCGACGACGACACGCCGGCCGACTTCGCGCCGTGGCGCCTGGTCTCGCGCACCCTGCTCAATCCGGGCAGCCAGGGCGGGCCGGTGTTCGAACTCGGCTTCATGCCGCCGCGTGGCCCCGATCCGCACTGGGAACCGGGCGACCTGGCGCAGATCCGGCTGGACAGCGATCCGACGCGGCCGCGCGACTATTCCATTGCCTCCACCGTGCGCGACGGCGAACTGCAGTTGATCGTCCGGCAGGAGCGCCACCCCGACGGGCGGCTCGGCGCCGCCTCGGGCCTGCTCACCGCCACGCTCACCCTCGGCGACACCGTGGCGCTGCGTCTGCGCCGGCACCGCAGCTTCCGGCTGGAAGACAACGCGCACCGGCCGCTGATCCTCATCGGCAACGGCACCGGCGTGGCCGGGCTGCGCGCCCACCTGCGCGAGCGCGCCGCCACCGGGATCAGCTCCAACTGGCTGGTCTTCGGCGAGCGCCAGGCAGCGCACGACTTCCTCTGCCGCGACGAACTGAGCGCCTGGCACGCCAGCGGCGTGCTGGCGCGGCTGGACATGGTCTTCTCCCGCGACCAGCCGGAGCGACGCTACGTGCAGCATCAGCTGCTTCGGGCCGCGGACGAACTCCAGGCCTGGCTGCACCGCGATGCCGCGATCTACGTCTGCGGCAGCCTGCAGGGCATGGCGGCGGGCGTGGATGCGGCGCTGCGCCAGATCGCCGGCGAAGCCACGATGCTCGAGTTGCAGCGCACCGGCCGCTACCGGCGCGACGTGTACTGAGCTCCCTTTTCGCCTGCCTCCGTGTTGCGACGCAGCAACGAAATGTGATGCAGTTCACATAAATGAGGTAGAAGCTGTTGCAAGTCATTATCATTCGCACGGCTCGCGGTTCGCCGCGAACTTTTCCCTGACCACCCCCCGACCAGCCAGCCCCCCTCCTTCACGCGAGGGCGCCGCGCAAGCCACGTCGAGTCCTCGAATACCACCTTTACCGGAGGAGGGCCTTCATGGCTTACATCAAGAGTCGCAAGCACGCCGTCGCGCGCGCCGTTCCCCCTTTGACCGCCGCCGCCACGCTGATGGCGCTGTCGCTGCCCGGCATGGCGCAGACGGCCGACCCCGCCACCCTCCCGCCGGTGCAGGTGCAGGATTCGGCGGAGAGCTTCAAGGCCGAGGCGGTGTCCAGCCCCAAGTTCACGCAGCCGCTGGTGGACACGCCCCAGACGATCACCGTGATCAAGAAGGAAGTGCTCCAGGAACAGGGCGCCACCACGCTGACCGAGGCGCTGCGCAACACCTCCGGCATCACCTTCCAGATGGGCGAGAACGGCAACACCGCCACCGGCGACGCCGTGACCATGCGCGGCTATGACGCCGCCGGCAGCATCTTCGTGGACGGCGTGCGCGACGTCGGCTCGATCACCCGCGACATGTTCAACACCGAGGCGGTGGAAGTGATCAAGGGCCCGTCGGGCGCCGACATCGGGCGCTCCGCGCCCACTGGCTACATCAACCTGGTGAGCAAGGTGCCCCAGGCATCCAACTTCATCGCCGGCAGCGTGGGCTTCGGCACCGACAGCCAGAAGCGCGCCACGGTGGACTTCAACCGCGTGCTCAACGAATCGGGCAGCATGGCCTTCCGCCTGAACGCCATGATCCAGGACAGCGGCGTTCCCGGCCGCGACGACGTGAAGAACAAGGGCTGGGGCATCGCGCCGTCCATCGCCTTCGGCCTGAACACGCCAACCCGCGTGTACGTGCAGTACCAGCACATGAACCAGCGCAACCGCCCGGACGGCGGCCTGCCCACCACCGGCCTGCCCGGCTACTACCTGGCGCAGCTGGCGGCGCGCGGCGGCACCGGGCCGCAGCCCGACACCAGCAACTACTACGGCTACCTGTCGGACCACGACAACGTCGACGCCGACATGCTCACGGCGCGCATCGAGCACGACTTCTCGCCCACGGTCAAGCTGACCAACATCACCCGCTGGGGCCGCGCCAAGCAGGACCTGGTGCTCACCGGCGTGTTCAGCAGCGGCCTGCTCACGCCCGACATCTGGAACCCGATCGGCTGGCAGACGCGCGTGCTGCCGCAGGGCAAGGGCCAGCGCAACGAGATCCTGACCAACCAGACCAACGTCACGGCCGAGCTGATGACGGGCAGCGTGAAGCACACGCTCAGCGGCGGTGTCGAAGTGGTGCGCGAGCAGCAGGACAACACCACCATGGCGGCAGTGCTCAACGCCTCCAACGGCGTGCGCTCGGGCAGCTCGTACCTGGCCTACAACAGCCTGTACCTGCCCAACGTGCACCGCGCCTTCGTGCCGGTGCTGCCCACCGGCGCCACCAGCGACGGCCAGGTCACCACGGTCGCCGCCTACCTGTTCGACACCATCAAGTTCAACGAGCAGTGGCAGCTGACCGGCGGCCTGCGCTACGAGCACTACCGTACCAGCTATCACAACCTGGCAGCCCCGGCGGCCAACGGCCTGCGCACCGTCAACGCGGCGCAGTCGGCCTCCGACAACCTGCTGACCGGCAAGATCGGCCTGGTCTACAAGCCCGCGCCCAACGGCAGCATCTATGCCGCCTACTCCACCAGCGCGACGCCGCCGGGGAGCAACTTCTCGTTCCCGTCGTCGACCACCGCGGCCAACGTGAACAACCTCAGCATGGATCCGCAGAAGGCCAAGACCATCGAGGTCGGCACCAAGTGGGACGTGCTGGACCGGCGCCTGAGCCTGGCCGGCGCGATCTTCCGCACCACCAACAAGAACGAGCTGGCCCGCCTGGACGAGCTGACCGGCGAGATGGAGGTGTACGGCAAGTCGCGCGTGCAGGGCTTCGAGCTGAGCGCGGTGGGCCAGATCACCCCGGCCTGGCAGGTCATCGCCAGCTTCACCCACCTGAACACGAAGATCCTCGAAGGGACGACCTCCAACACCGGCGCCTCCTTCCGCTGGACGCCGGAGAACAGTGCCTCGCTGTGGACCAGCTACCGCTTCCCGTTCGGCCTGACCATCGGCGGCGGGGCACGCTACGTCTCGACGCAGCCGCGCTCCACCTCGAACGCCGCCATCACCCCGACCACCTTCTTCCCCGCGGTGCCGAGCTACACGGTGTGGGACGCCATGATCGGCTACGAAGTGAACAAGAACGTGTCGATCCAGTTGAACCTGTACAACCTGGCCGACAAGTTCTACATCGCACGCCTGAACAACGCCGGCAACCGCTACTCGATGGGCACGCCGCGCTCGGCCATGCTCAGCGCCAACTTCCGGTTCTGATCTCGCGCAAGCTGCACCGCACAGCGCGGTGCGACACTGCAGCCCCGCCCGCCCCGGCGGGGCTTTTTTTCTTCGACGACGAGGTGATCCGCCAATGATGCTGCACGTCCCCCAGGTGCTCACGCCCGAGCAGGTGCGCGAGATGCGCGCGGCGATCGATGCGGCCGAGTGGGTCGACGGCCGCGCCACCGTCGGCCCGCAGGGTGCGCAAGTCAAGCGCAACCGCCAGCTCGACGAGATGTCGCCGCTGGGCCGCCAGTTCGGCGAGGCGATCGTGCAAGCGCTGCTGAACAACCCCCTGTTCTTCTCCGCCGCCCTGCCGTTCCGCTTCGTGCCGCCGCTGTTCAACCGCTACGAGGGCGGCGAGACCTACGGCCTGCACGTGGACGGCTCGGTGCGCAACGTGCCGGGCACCCGCTTCCAGTTGCGCACCGATCTGTCCTGCACCCTGTTCCTCTGCGAACCGGAGGACTACGAGGGCGGCGAGCTGGAGGTGGTCGACACTTACGGCGCGCATGAAGTCAAGCTGCCGGCCGGCGACCTCATCCTCTATCCATCCAGCAGCCTGCATCGCGTCCACCCCGTCACGCAGGGCGCGCGCGTGTGCTCCTTCTTCTGGGTGCAGAGCATGGTGCGCGACGACACCCGCCGCGGCCTGCTGTTCGAGATGGACCAGGCCCTGCAGAAGCTGCGCGCCCGCGTCGGCGAGACGGAGGAGACGCTGGCCCTGACGGCCAGCTACCACAACCTCCTGCGCATGTGGGCCGAGGTCTGAGGCGGCCTGAAAAGGCCTGAGGGGCGGCCAAATGCATCCGGCCGTGCGATAGACATTGCAAATGCGACGGATTCTTATTTATAATCGTCGCATTCCAACCAGCCAGCCTGTGCTGCCCGCCATGATCGTCTGCGTCTGCCGCCGAGTATCCGACCGAGAGATCGCACGGCATGCGCGTGCGGGCATGACTTTCGACGAGGTTCAGTTCGAACTCGGCGTCGCCACCCAGTGCGGCCGCTGCGAAAGCTGCGCCCGCGACGTGGTGGCGCAATGCAGCGCCTCGCACCCTGTCGCCGCCGTGAGCTGCGACTTCGAGCCCCGCGCGGTCCAGCTTGCCAGCCCCCTCACGCAAAGCAGCACATGGAACTCGTCGCGGCTCTCGCCGGCAGCCTGATCTTCGTGGCAGGCTCAGTCTGGTGGATTTTTCGTAAATAGATCTCTTGTCTTGCGGTCTGCGCCGGGCGCACCATGCGCTGCCGGCCGAACTGCTGTGGAACGTGTCTAGCCGCTTCTCCTCGCCCCCCACCTCGCCGCTGGGGATCTCCCGCACCGCCGCCATCGCTGGCGGCGTCATCCTCTTCCACGCCGCCGCGCTGTGGGCGCTGCAAAGCGGCCTGCTGCGCAAGGCCGCGGAAGTGGTGATCCCGGTGGAGATCCTGGCCCAGATCGTCGAGCCGCCCCGTCCGGCACCGCCGCCACCTCCCCCGCCGCCACCGCCTCCGCCCAAGAAGGAGGTCGTGAAGAAGCCGCCGCCGCGGCCGGTGGCCGTGCGCGAGCCCAAGCCCATGCCGCCGCCGCCCAACGCGCCCGTCGGCGTGGTGGATCCGCCGCCGCCCGCACCGGAGCCGCCGCCGCCCGCACCGCCGGCGCCCCCGCCCCCTGCACCGCCGGCGCCGCCCGCGCAGGTCGAGCTCACCGGCACGCAGGCGCAGTGGCAGGTCAAGCCGCCGCTGGTCTTTCCTGCCATGAGCCGGCGCATGGGCGAGTCCGGCACCGTGGTCGTGCGGATCATCTTCGACTCGGAAGGCGTCGCGAAGCGCGCCACGGTGGTGAAGTCCAGCGGCTACGAGCGCATCGACGCCGCGGGACGCGAGGCCGCCCTGCGCTCGCGCATCTCGATCAACCTGCCCGCGGGCGCCGCACGCGCCAAGGAATACGCGTTCAACGCGCCGCTGGCCTTCGTCCTGAACTGATTTCTTCCCCCTTTTCGCTGGAGTATTTCGATGGATTCCCAATTCGGCTTGATGCACGTGTGGTCGCAGGGCGATCTCGTCACCAAGGCAACCGCCGTGCTGCTGGTCGGCATGTCGCTCGCCTCCTGGATCGTCATCCTCGTCAAGGCGCTGGACATCGTGCGCTACAAGCGCATGGCGCGCCGCTCGGGCGACTTCTGGCACAGCGAGGACTTCGCCACCGCCCTGAACAAGCTGGGCAAGAACGACACCAACCCCTTCCGCGTGCTGGCGCTCGAAGGCCGTGAGGCCGCGGCCCATCATCGCAACACCAAGGCGCACCTGCACGACGCCCTGGACGTGAGCGACTGGATCACCCGCGCCCTGCGCAACGCCATCGACGAATTCACGGCGCGGCTGCAGACCGGCCTGGCGATCCTGGCGTCGGTGGGCTCCACGGCACCCTTCATCGGCCTGTTCGGCACCGTCTGGGGCATCTATCACGCGCTGATGAGCATCGGCTCCGCCGGCCAGGCCACCATCGACAAGGTGGCCGGCCCGATCGGCGAGGCGCTGATCATGACGGCGCTGGGCCTGGCCGTCGCCATCCCCGCCGTGCTCGGCTACAACGCGCTGGTGCGCGGCAACAAGTTCGTGCTGACCAAGATGAACAGCTTCGCGCACGACCTGCACGCCTACTTCGTCACCGGCGCGCGCGTCGCCACCGGCAGCGAATCCACCGTGGTGGCGCTCAAGAAGGGTTGATCGTCCATGCACCCCCAAGCTCACATTCGTTCGCTGCCCCCCGAGGGGGCGCATGCCTCCCTAGAGGCGGCTCGTCGGGAGGCATGAATGGCCTTCGGAACGCAAGACGAACCCGATGACGTGATGAACGAGATCAACATGACGCCGCTGGTCGACGTCATGCTGGTGCTGCTCATCATCTTCATCATCACCGTGCCGGTGATGAAGCATGCGGTCAACATCGACCTGCCCCGCGCCACCAACGAGCGCGAGGAGACCAAGCCCGAGACCATCTCGCTGAGCGTGGCCGCCGACGGCGCCTACTGGTGGAACCAGGAAAAGATCGACGACGTCACGCTGGAGAGCCGGCTGGCCGCCGAAGCGACCAAGGATCCGCAGCCAGAACTGCACATCCGCGGCGACAAGGAAGTGCGCTACGAACGCGTGGCCACCGCGATGGCCGCCGCCCAGCGCGCCGGCGTGCGCAAGATCGGCTTCATCACCGAACCCAAGACCGAGTAGCCAGCGGGCGTGCCTGCAACATCCGCAGGCACCTCAAAAAAAGTTGATCCCGACGATTGACTTCTTATTGCGAATCATTATCATTACTTCATCGCAATCTGATTGAACCACTGGATCGCGCCATGCAAGCCACTCCGACCGCCTTCAACGTCCTGAGCCACCCTTCCCTCGACCATGCCGGCAGCAGCGGTCAGGCGGCGCCGGTGGCCCGGCCTTCGCACCTGCTGGAGAGCACCGAACTGCTCAAGGGCCAGAAGATCGTCGGCATCATGCACAACGGTTCGCTCTACCGCCTGCAGGCCACCAAGCTCGGCAAACTGATCCTGACCAAATAGACAACGCGCCTGCAGCGCCCCGTGCAAGTTTCATCGTGGGGCGACTCAAGGAGACCATCTCCAAGGGTCGTTTTTGG
Organism: Xenophilus azovorans DSM 13620; assembly: GCF_000745855.1. Classification (GTDB taxonomy): domain Bacteria; phylum Pseudomonadota; class Gammaproteobacteria; order Burkholderiales; family Burkholderiaceae_C; genus Xenophilus; species Xenophilus azovorans. The sequence continues at coordinate 68,770 of NZ_JQKD01000025.1, read as the reverse complement.
CTAGCCACGGTTTTCCCCAGCCAAGCCCTTTTTTTCCACGCGAAACACTCACAAAAAAGCCGGCCCCCAGGGCCGGCTTTTTCTTTGGGGGCGGTGGCGGCTCAGAGGCCCAGCGCGGCGATGCCGGCCTTGGCCACCTGGGCGTCCTCGTTCGATTTGACGCCGCTCACGCCGACGGCTCCGATGACCTGCCCGTCCTTGACGACCGGCACCCCACCTTCGAGCATGCCTTCGGCCAGCGGCGCCGTCAGGAAGGCAGTGCGGCCGCCGTTGATGATGTCCTCGTAGCCCTTGCTCTCGCGGCGCCCCAGCGCGGCGACGCGCGCCTTGGCCGGTGCGATGTGCGCGGACAGGGCCGCGGCGCCGTCCAGGCGCTGCAGCCACAGCAGGTGGCCGGCGTCGTCGGCGATGGCGATGGTCACCGCCCAGTTGTTCTTGAGCGCCTCGGCCTCGGCCGCTGCGGCGATGCGCTTGACGTCGTCGAGTTCGAGGTAGTGCTTGGTCTTCATGTGCTTTTCCGTCGGCAAAAGGAGCGAGGATAGCGCCCAATTCCTTCCGGCGAGTAAGGCTGCTCCGCCTGCGGTTTTCGGGGCCCAGCCCTCTCGCAAACCTAGAATCGCCCCCAACTGCCTTGCGGCGACCCATCCACCTCCAGGAGCCCTCGACATGAACGACCGCGTCACCACCTTCGACACCCCTGTCGCGTACGGCCAGACGCTGCCCCAGGCCGAACGCCAGCGCGTCCTGCGCAACACCTACTGGCTGCTCGCGCTGAGCCTGATCCCCACCGTGCTGGGCGCCTGGCTGGGCGTGGCCACCGGCATCACCCGCTCGCTGACCGGCGGGCTGGGCCTCGTCGTCTTCCTGGGCGGCGCCTTCGGCTTCATGTTCGCCATCCAGAAGACCCGCAACTCCGCCGCCGGCGTGCCGGTGCTGCTGGCCTTCACCTTCTTCATGGGGCTGATGCTGTCGCGCCTCATCGCCATGGTGCTGGGCTTCAAGAACGGCTCCGAACTGGTGATGACGGCCTTCGGCGGCACCGCCGGCGTGTTCTTCGTCATGGCCTCGCTGGCCACGGTGATCAAGCGCGACCTGTCGGGCATGGGCAAGTTCCTGTTCGTCGGCGTGCTGGTGCTGTTCGTCGGCGCCATCATCAACGTCTTCGTGGGCTCGACGGCCGGCATGATGGCCATCTCGGTGGCGGCCATCGGCATCTTCTCGGCCTACATGCTGTACGACCTGAAGCAGATCATCGACGGCGGCGAGACCAACTACATCTCGGCCACGCTGGCGCTCTACCTGGACCTGTTCAACGTGTTCCAGAGCCTGCTGGCGCTGCTGGGCATCTTCGGCGGAGAACGAGACTGATTCGGCGCTTCGCTGGAAACAACAAGGGGGCCTGTGACGGCCCCCTTGTCCTTTTGTGCGGCTTCGCCGCATGTGATCGCTTCAATCCCCGGCGCGATCGAACACCGCGATGGACTCGACGTGTGCCGTGTGCGGGAACATGTTGACCACGCCGGCGTGGGTGCAGCGGTAGCCCGCCTGGTGCACCAGCAGGCCGGCATCGCGGGCCAGGGTGGCCGGGTTGCAGCTCACGTAGACGATGCGCGAAGGCGCATGCCAGTCGGTCCCTTCGGGCAGGCCCTGCTGGTGCAGGTCCGCCAGCGCCTTGGCCAGCGCAAAGGCGCCCTCGCGCGGTGGATCGACCAGCCAGCGGTCTGCAGCACCGTCGGCCACCAACATCTCCGGCGTCATCTCGAACAGGTTGCGCGCGACGAAACGCGTGGCCGCCAGCGCCCGGCCGGCCGGCGCCGCCGGCCCGTTCAGCGCGAAGTTCTCGCGGGCACGCGCGACCAGCGCCTCGCTGCCCTCGATGCCCAGCACCTGCGCGGCGCGCGTGGCCAGCGGCAGGGTGAAGTTGCCCAGGCCGCAGAACCAGTCGATCACCCGCTCGTGCGGCTGCACGTCCAGCAGCCGCAGCGCGCGCGACACCAGCACGCGATTGATGTGCGGGTTGACCTGCGTGAAGTCGGTGGGACGGAAGGGCATGCGGATACCGAACTCGGGCAGCTCGTAGCCCAGCGGCACGCCGGACTCGGCGTCCAGCAGGTGCACGGTGTCCGGCCCCTTGGGCTGCAGCCACCACTGCACGCCCTCGTGCGCCGCGGCGAACTCGCGCAGCCGCTGCCGGTCGGCATCCGACAGGGGCTGCAGGTGCCGCAGCACCAGCGCGATCACACCAAGCGTCGCCTGCCCCGGCGCATCGCCGCAGGCCAGTTCGATCTGCGGACAACTCTCGCGCGCCTCCAGCGAATCCATCAGCCGCCGCAGCGGCAGCAGCATGGCGCTGACCGGCGACGGCAGCACCGGGCACACGCCCATGTCCGCCACATAGCGGCTCTTGCGCTCGTGGAAGCCGATCAGCGTGGTGCCCTTGCGCTGCACGTAGCGCACCGACAGGCGCGCGCGGTAGCGGTAGTGCCAGGCCGGCCCTTCCAGCGGCCGCAGCAGGGTCTGCGCCTTCACCTTGCCCAGGTGCCAGAGGGCGTCCTCGAGGGCGCGCTGCTTGACGGCCACCTGCGCGGCCGCATCCAGGTGCTGCATCTTGCAGCCACCGCAGGCGCCCGCGTGCAGGCCGAAATGCGGACAGCGCGGGCGCACGCGCTGCGAGGACTCGCGCCGCAGGTCCATGAGCGCACCCTGCTCCCAGTTGTTCTTGCGGCGCTGCACCTGGACGCGCACCTCCTCGAAGGGCAACGCGCCGTCCACGAAGACCACCTTGCCGTCGGCCCGATGGGCCACGCCCTGCCCTTCCAGGTCGAGCGATTCGACCGTCAGCCAGGCTTCTTCATCGGGGCGGCCTGGCGCCTTGTTGTTCTGCTGGATCTCGTCCGTCATCCGGCGATTGTCGCCGGGCGCGCACGGCCGCCACCGGCCGCGCTACCGGCTCACCGGGACGGCAGGTAGCGCGAGGGATCGACCGGCTTGCCCTGCCGGCGGATCTCGAAGTGCAGCTTCACCCGGTCGGCGTCGCTGCTGCCCATTTCGGCGATCTTCTGGCCCTTCTGGACGTTCTGGTCCTCCTTGACCAGCAGCGTCTGGTTGTGGGCGTAAGCCGTCAGGTAGGTGTTGTTGTGCTTGAGGATGATCAGGTTGCCGTAGCCGCGCAGACCGGCGCCTGCGTACACCACACGCCCGTCGGCAGCGGCCAGCACCGCATCGCCGGCCTTGCCGCCGATGTCCAGCCCCTTGTTCTTCACCTCGTCGAAGCCGGCGATCAACTGGCCCTGCGCGGGCCAGATCCAGCCCACGTCCTCGTCGCCCGCTGCCGCGGCCGCAGGCGCCACGGAGGCCGGCGTGATGGGCTTGGCCGTGGTCGTGGTGGCCGGCAGTGTCGGCGCTGGGGATGCGGGAGGCATGACGCCCGGAGCGGCCGGTGCTGCCGGAGCAGCCGGCGAAGTGGCGGAGGGCGCAGCCGCCGCGACCGCTGTGGAGGCACCGCTGGCCGGAGGCACCACGCGAAGCACCTGGCCGACTTCGATCAGGTCCGGGTTGTCGAGGTTGTTCCAGCGCGCCAGGTCCTGCCACCGTTGCCCGGTTTCCGTCGCGATGCGGCGGATCGTGTCGCCGGGCCGCACGGCGTAGTAGCCGGGCTTGCCCAGGTTCTCGATGCCCGGCAAAGGCTTGCCGTTGGCGTCGGTGGTCGGCAGCCCGGATGCCGCGGACACCGACGGCGCAGCGCCGCCCATACCGCGATCCTCGACGGGCGCCGGCCCGCGCGGCGTGCTGCCGCAACCGGCCAGAACCAGCGCCACCACACCGAGAGAAGACCACGTCAGCCAGCGTCGGCCACCGAAACCCTGCATGTCCATTCCTTCAAGCAATCCCGGATTTTAGGGGGACGAAGTGCACCGCCTCAAGCATCCTCCTTTGGATACCGCGGACATTTTTATCAATGATGACAAGTGCTTGGCCACCATTTGGAGAAACCGTAGGAGCAACGATGCGGCCACCGACAGCCAATTGCTCGATCCATTCGGCCGGCACGTCCTCGCCACCGGCCGCGGCGATGATCGCGGCGTACGGCGCGCCCTTGGCATAACCCAGCCGGCCGTCGCCCAGCAGCAGGTGGACCGTCGCCAGCCGGAACGGCCGCAGATTCGCCCGCGCACGCTCGTGCAGGCCGCGCAGCCGTTCGATGCTGTAGACCTCGCCGGCCACGTGGCTCAGCACCGCGGCCTGGTAGCCGCAGCCGGTGCCGATCTCCATCACCCGGCCCAGCCGGCCCTGCGGCTGGCCCGCCAGGGCGGGTGCGCCGAGCAGCAGCTCGATCATGCGCGCCACGACGTTGGGCTTGGAGATCGTCTGACCCAGCCCGATCGGCAGGCTGGTGTCCTCGTAGGCCTGGTTGACCAGCGCGCTGTCGACGAAACGATGGCGCTCGACCGCCCCCATGGCCCGCAGAACGCGCGCATCGGCGATGCCCTGGGCCGCCAGCTTCTGGACCATGCGCGCGCGCACCGCCTCCGAGGCCATCGCCGGCGTGGCGCTGACGACAGCCGGCCGCGCCGGCATCGGCGGCTTCGCGGCGGCGGGCCGCGCCGGCACCGGCGCGGGCGACGCCGGCGTCAGCCTGACGGGAAAGGTGGGCCGGGGCCGGGTCATCCGCTGTCAGTCGGCAGCGAGCCGGCCCACCGCATCGCGCCAGTCGCCGAGCTGCGCGTGGTCGGTCAGGTCGATCTGCAGCGGGGTGAGCGAGACATGGCCGGCCGCGGTGGTGTGGAAGTCCGTGCCCTCGCTGCTGTCCTTGGCCGCGCCGGCGCCGGCGATCCAGTACATGGTCTCGCCGCGCGGACTCTGCTGCGTGATGACTTTCTCGGCCGCGTGACGGCGGCCCAGCCGGCACACCTTCAGGGGCTTGAGCTGGTCGGCGGGCAGGTTGGGCACGTTCAAGTTCAGCAGCCAGGCCGGCCCCTCCAGCATGCGTTCGCGCTCGATGCGCTGCACCAGCCGCTGCGCGACCTGCGCCGCCGCGTCGATGTGCGCCCAGCCCTTCTCGATCTGCGAGATCGCGATGGCCGGGATGCCGAACAGGTACGCCTCCATCGCCGCGCCCACGGTGCCGGAGTAGATGGTGTCGTCGCCCATGTTGGCGCCGTTGTTGATGCCGGAGACGACCAGGTCGGGGCGGTGGTCGAGCAAGCCCTTGAGCGCGATGTGCACGCAGTCGGCCGGCGTGCCGGTGACGTAGCGAAAGCCGTTGTGCGCCTCGTGCACGTACAGCGGCGCCGCCAGCGTCAGTGCATTGGACTTGGCACTGTTGTTGTGCTCGGGTGCGATGACTTCGACGTCGGCCACCTCGGCCAGCGCCCGGTGCAGCGCGACGATGCCGGGGGCCTGGTAGCCGTCGTCGTTGGAAATGAGGATCTTCATGTCGTCAGGCTGCGATTCTAGGAGGCCGCCGCCTGCGCCCGCGCCGGTCGCACCAGCGACAAGAACGCGCCGCAGCCGACCCGTATCATGCCCCGCTACCCGAAGGAGACGAATCGCATGCATGCATGGCTTTGCGAAAACCCGGTCGGCGTCGATGCGCTGACGTGGAAGGAACTGCCCACCCCCCAACCCGGGCCGGGCCAGGTGCTGGTGGAGATCAAAGCGGCCAGCCTGAACTTCCCCGACCTGCTGATCGTGCAGAACAAGTACCAGATGAAGCCCGAACTGCCCTTCGTGCCCGGCTCGGAATACGCCGGCGTGGTGCAGGCGGTGGGCGACGGCGTGAAGCACCTGAAGCCCGGCCAGCGCGTCGCGTGCCTTTCCGGCACCGGCGGCTTCGGCACGCACACGCTGGCGCCGGCGGCGCTGTGCATGCCGCTGCCCGACGCCTTCACGGACGTGGACGCGGCGGCGTTCATCATGATCTACGCTACCTCCTGGCATGCGCTGATGGATCGCGCCCAACTGCGCGCCGGCGAGACGGTGCTGGTGCTCGGCGCGGCCGGCGGTGTGGGCACGGCGGCCATCCAGATCGCCAAGGCGGCCGGCGCCCGCGTCATCGCGGCCGCCTCCACCGACGAGAAATGCGCCCTGTGCCGCTCGCTGGGCGCCGACGCCACCATCAACTACAGCACCCATCCGCTGCCCGGCGGCTTCCGCGACGCCATCAAGGAGGCCACCGGCGGCAAGGGGCCCGACGTGATCTACGACCCGGTGGGCGGCGATTTCGCCGAGCCGGCCTTCCGTTCCATTGCATGGCGCGGCCGCTATCTGGTGGTCGGCTTTGCGTCGGGGCCGATTCCGGCGCTGCCCCTGAATCTCACGCTGCTCAAGGGCGCATCGCTGGTCGGCGTATTCTGGGGCGACTTCGCCCGCCGCGAACCCGAGGCCAATACCCGCATGATGGGCGAATTGGCGAAGTGGTATGTCGAGGGCCGGATCAAGCCCGTGATCGACCGCGCCATGCCGATGTCGGAACTGAAGGCGGCCTATGCGCGCATGGGCTCGCGCGGCGTGATGGGAAAGCTGGTGCTGGTCAATTGAGCCGGCCCCGCTCCAATGAACAAAGCCCGCATCGAGCGGGCTTTGTTTTTTGCGGGCCTTCGAGGCAGGCCTTACTTGATCTCGAAATCGGCCAGCGATTTGCCGGCAGCCAATGCCTCGACCACCCAGCGCGGCTTGCGCCCCCTGCCTCCGGACCAGGTCTCGCCGGTGGGGCTGCGGTATTTGGCTGCCTGCTTGGCCGGCGCCGCCGACACGCTGCGCTTGCCGGCGCCGCGTCCGGCCGTGAGCCGCAAATCGGACGCCGTGATACCGTACTCTGCGATCTTGCGCCGGACCTCCTCGATCACACCGGCACGTTCTTGTCCACGCAGTTCTTCCGCCTGCTTGCGCAATTGTGCGATCTTGCTGTCGTGCTCCTGGATCTGGGAATTGATTTCGGCGAGCGTGATGGCCATTGGATAACTCCTTCCACTGAAAACGCCGCGCATTCTAATTGGAAAGATGCGCGGGGCTTCAAGCAATTATCCGGTTTCTTCCAATAGATCGGCCCCGAGCGCATCGGTTTGCGTTGTGCAAAACGCACATCGCAATGGCCTGCCGGTAAAACGACGGACAACAAAAAACCCTGTTTTCCGGTGAGAAAAACAGGGTTGCCTGATGAGCAAAAAAGGCGCCAGGGGCACGCCTCTTGGAGAAATCAACTGGGGTGGCTGATGGGACTCGAACCCACGACGACCAGAATCACAATCTGGGACTCTACCAACTGAGCTACAGCCACCGGAGAATCTGCAATTGTACTGTGAAAACGGTCAGGATCCCGTGGGCTCGGCCTGTTCGGTCGGCGCCGGAACCAGGATCTTCACCTTCAGCCGCTCCTTGAGCAGCTCGTAGTAGGCCTGCGCCTCGGCGCCGGCCACCGCCTGCGCAAGCTGGGTGCGCTCCTGCAGCTTCTGCTCGTCCGTCGGCGCGGGCCGGGCCACGCCCTTGTTCACCTTCACGACGGCATAGCCCTGGGCGCCCAGGTCGACGCCCACCCAGGCCGGCAGCTTGGCGGCGTCGGCACGCAGTGCGGCCTCGATCAGCGCGGCCGGCTGCGTCGATGCCGCGCCGCGGGACACGGTCGTCGCCGCACCCAGGCTGGCGCCGGCCGCGTTCGCCTGCCACGCCTTGAGCTTGGCCTCGCCTTCCGCCTTCGCCAGCGCCGCTGCCCGCTCGTTCACCAGGCGCTCGCGCACCTGCGACTTCACTTCTTCCAGCGGCAGCGTGCGTGCCGCGGCGTACTGGAGCACACGCCCTGCGGCAAGCTGGTTGGTGCCGACCTCGATCGCCTCGGTGTTCTGCTTGCGCTGCAGCGATTCCGGCGCGAACAGGGCCGCAAGGAAGTTGCGGCTGGCCAGCGGCCCCTTGGCGCCGGCAGCGGGCGTGCGCGTGACGCCTTCAGCCTTCTGGATGGGCAGCTTGAGCTGATCGGCTGCAGCCTGGAGGCTTTCGGGCTGCTGGTAGACGAGGTCGCTCAGCGTCTCGGCCTGCTTGGCGAACTCCTGCGTCGCCTGCTGAGCACGCACTTCGTCCTCGATGCGTGCCTTGACCTGCTCGAAGGGCGGCACCTCGGCCGGCTTGATGTCGTCCAGGCGGATGATGTGGTAACCGAACTCGGACTCCACGACATCGCTCACGTCGCCCTTCTTCATCGCGAACATCGCGTCCTCGAAGGGCTTGACCATCGCGCCGCGCGCGACGAAGTCGAGCTGGCCGCCCTTCTCCGCCGAGCCCGGGTCCTGCGAGTTCTTTTTCGCCAGATCGGCGAAGCCCGCGGGGTTCTTGCGCACTTCCGCCAGCAGCTGCTCGGCCTTTCCCTTAGCCTTCTCGCGCTCGGCCGCGGGCGCGTCCTGCGGCGCGGTGATGAGGATGTGGCTGGCGCGCCGCTCTTCCGGCGCGCCGAAGCGCGACTGGTTCTGCTCGTAGTAGCTCTTCAGGTCGGCCTCGCTGACGCTCACCGCGCGCTTGGCTGCATCCAGGTCGAGCACGATGTACTCGATGCTGGCCTGCTCGGGCGCCTGGAATTGCGCCGCATGTTCCTTGTAGTACGTCTCCAGGTCGGCATCGTTGACCGTGACCTTCGCGGCGAACTGCGCGGGCTCGAAGCGGGCGACCTGGATTTCGCGGCCGGCGTAGACCGCGTCGAGCAGCACGTCCGCCTGGGTCTGGCTCACCAGCGCCGTCGAGGTCACGCCGGCCAGCACCTGCTGGCGCGACAGGTCCGCGCGCACCGCGGCCTCGTACTGCTCCGGCGTCATGCGCGTGGCCTGCATGAAGCGCTGACGGTCGAACTTGCCCTCGGCATCGCGGAAGGCGGACAGGGCCGGGTCCTCGGCGAACATGCGCGCGAGCCGGTCGTCCGGCACCACCAGGTGCTCGCTGTTCGCGGCGGCGACCAGCACGCGATCGCGCACCATGCGCTCCAGCGTGGCGTAGCGCGCGGCCGGAGAATCCAGCAGCGACGGATCGGCCGACGGCATCTGCTGGCGCAGGCGGTCGGCGTCGTTGCGGTGCTGGGCCTCCCAGTCGGGCCGGGTGATCGGGTGCCCGTCGACCACCGCGACCTTGTCGCTGCCGCGGGTGAACTCGGTGTAGCCCTCGACGCCGAACAGCACGAAGGACGGGATGATCAGCAAGAACAAGAAGAACATCAGGATCTTGTTGTGCTTGCGGAAGGTTTCAAACATGCCTGGACACTTTCTCTGGCAGCGCGCCGCAGCGCCGTGAACGACGAAGCCAAGAAAAAAGGCGAACCGTCGTTCGCCTTTTCTTCGGGTGGTGGGTGCTGACGGTCTCGAACCGCCGACCTACGCCTTGTAAGGGCGCCGCTCTACCAACTGAGCTAAGCACCCCACCGTCGGTTTCCCATCGGTTCGGCGCGTCAGTTCAACGCGTCTTTCAGCGCCTTGCCGGGACGGAACTTCGGGATCTTGGCGGCCTTGATTTTAATGGCCGTGCCGGTGCGCGGGTTGCGGCCGGTGCGCGCGGCGCGCTTGCCCACCGCGAAGGTACCGAAGCCGACGAGCGAAACCGAGCCGCCTTTTTTCAACGTGGTGCGGATGGCACCGATGGTGGACTCCAGCGCCCGGGTGGCGGCCGCCTTGGAGATGTCGGCGTTCTTTGCGATGTGCTCAATCAGTTCGGTCTTGTTCACAAGGACCCCTTGTCCGGAAGAAGGTTGATCGGGTGCGTCGGAGAACGAAAGCGGCCCACCGGCGATGCCGGGAACGACGATTGGAGGGTGGGAGGCAGTTCCGACGCTCGGCAGCGCGCTGCCGACAGGGATTAAAGCCACGCCATCAGGGGGTGTCAATACGACGGGGGCCCGCTGGCGCAACGAGGGCGCGATTCTAGGGGCCTTTCGTGAAGTCTTCGCTCAAAGCGCCTCGGCGATGGCGCGGCCCAGATCCTGCGTGCGTGCGCTGCCGCCGATGTCGGGCGTGCGCGGCGCACCACTGCCGGGCGTGAGCACCTTCTCGATCGCCGCGAGGATCGCATCGTGCGCGTCCTTGTGGCCGAGGAACTCCAGCATCATCGCGCCGCACCAGATCTGCCCGATGGGGTTGGCGATGCCCTTTCCGGCGATGTCGGGCGCCGAGCCGTGCACCGGCTCGAACAGCGACGGCGTGGTGCGCTCTGGGTTGAGGTTGGCGCTGGGCGCGATGCCGATGGTGCCGGTGCACGCCGGACCCAGGTCCGACAGGATGTCGCCGAACAGGTTGCTCGCCACCACCACGTCGAAGAAGTCGGGGCGCTGCACGAAGTGCGCGGTCAGGATGTCGATATGGAACTTGTCCAGCCTCACATCGGGATACGTCTTTGCCATCTGTGCAACACGCTCGTCCCAGTAGGGCATGGTGATGGAGATGCCGTTGCTCTTGGTGGCGCTGGTCAGGTGCTTCTTCGGGCGCGACTGCGCCAGGTCGAATGCGAACTTCAGTACGCGGTCCACGCCGTGGCGCGACATCACGGTCTCCTGCACCACGATCTCGCGCGGCGTGCCTTCGTACATGCGCCCGCCGATGCTGGAGTACTCGCCCTCGGTGTTCTCGCGCACGATGTACATGTCGATCTCGCCGGGCTCGCGCGGGCTGCCGTCGCGGCGCACCACGGGCGCGGTGATGCCCGGCATCAGGCGCGCGGGACGCAGGTTGATGTACTGGTCGAACTCGCGGCGGAACAGCAGCAGCGAGCCCCACAGCGAGACGTGGTCGGGGATCTTCTCTGGCCAGCCGACGGCACCGAAGAAGATGGCGTCGTGGCCGCCGATCTGCGCCTTCCAGTCGTCGGGCAGCATCTTGCCGTGCTTCTCGCAGTAGTCCCAACTGGAGAAATCGAAGTGGTCGAAGGCCAGGTCGACGCCGAACTTGCGGGCCGCCGCGTCGACGACGCGCAGGCCCTCGGGCATGGTCTCCTTGCCGATGCCGTCGCCGGCGATCACGGCGATGCGCTTCTTGCTGCTCATGGTGTCTCGTCCTCGTTGAAGAATGAAAGGGCCTCGGAGGCCAGCGCGTCGGGCGCCTCCTCCGGAATGTAGTGGCCGCAGGGCAGCGCCCCGCCGCTCACCTGGCGTGCGCGCTCGCGCCACAGGGCGAGCACGTCGAAGCAGCGGCCGACCACGCCGTGCGCGCCCCACAGCACGCGCAGCGGCTGCGCGAGCAGGCGGCCGGCGGCGACGTCCTCGCGGTCGTGGTCGAGGTCGATACCGGCGCTGGCGCGGTAGTCCTCGCACACGCCGCGCGCGGCGCCGGGCAGCGCCATGCAGCGCTCGTACTCTGCCAGCGCCGCGGGCGCGAAGGGCGCCAGCCCCGCATGCCGGCCGCCCATCACGCTGCGCACGTAGCGCACCGGGTCGGCCTCGATCAGCGCCTCGGGCAGCGGCGGCGGCTGGACAAGGAAGAACCAGTGCCAGTAGGCGCGTGCGAAGGCCTCGGTGGTGCCTTCGTACATTGCCAGCGTGGGCGCGATGTCGAGCAGCAACAGGCGCGACACCGCCCCGGGATGATCCGCCGCCAGCCGGTGGGCCACACGCGCACCACGGTCGTGCGCCAGCACGCCGAAGCGCTCGAAGCCGTGGTGGCGCATCGCGGCGAGCGCGTCCAGCGCCATCTCGCGCTTGCTGTAGGCGAGGTGCTGCGCATCGGCCTCGGGGCGGCCCGAGTCGCCGTAGCCGCGCAGATCCAGCAGCACCAGCGTGAAGCGCCCGGCCAGCCGCGACGCCACCCGGTGCCAGATCACGTGCGTCTGCGGATGGCCGTGCAGCAGCAGCAGGGGCGCGCCCTGCCCGCCGATGCGGCCGTGCACGCGCATGCCGTCGCGCACGAGGTCGAAGGGAGTGAAGTCGTCCAGCACGGCGTCATTGTGCGTTGCGCCCCGGGCTCTATCAAGAAACAATACCCGAATCAACTCTTTCCTAATTGGAATGAATTCCTTGGACCGACCGGACCTCGAACTGGTGCTCGCCGTGCGCGACGGCGGCAGCCTCGCCGCGGCGGCGCAGGCGCTCGGCCTGGCGCCCTCGGTCGTCACCAAGCGGCTGGCGGCGCTCGAATCGCGGCTGGGCCAGCGCCTCTTCGAGCGCACCACGCGACGCCTGGCGCTCACGCGCGAGGGCGAGGCCGTGTGCACCCACGCACGCGGCCTGCTCGACGGCTTCGCCGCACTGGAGGCCGAGCTGCGCGAGCGCCAGCAGGGCCTGGCCGGCACGCTGCGCCTGGCCGCCACGCTGGGCTTCGGCCGGCGCTGGGTGGGGCCGGCGCTGGCGCAGTTCCAGCAGGCGCATCCCCAGTTGCGCATCGAGCTGACGCTGACCGAGCGGCTGCCCGAACTGGCGGCCGAGGGCTTCGACGGGGCCGTGTGGCTGTGGTCCGTGCAGTCGCGCCACGCGGCCGACTGGACCACCCGCCGGCTGGCGCGCAACCAGCGCGTGGTGGTCGCGGCGCCGTCGTACCTGAAGGCGCACGGCACGCCCGACACGCCCGAGTCGCTGACGCGCCATGCCTGCCTGCGCGTGCGGGAGCACGAGGAGGCCGGCCGGCCGGCGCAGGCCCCCGCACACTGGGCGCTGCGCCACGAGCGCGACGGCACGCTGCACCGCGTGCGCGTCGACGGCCCGCTGGCCAGCAATTCCGGCGAACTGGTGCGCGACTGGTGCCTGGCCGGCCACGGACTGATGCTGCGCAGCCTGTGGGACGTGGCCCCGCTGATCGCCGAGGGCCGCCTGGTGCGCGTGCTGCCGCGCCACGCGATGACCGACGCCGACATCCTCTGGATCGCGCCCTGGCAGCCGAAGACGCCGCGCCGCGTGCGCCTGCTGGTCGATGCGCTGGCCGAGCGCTTCCGCGCCGAGCCGTGGAAGTCCGGCCGGGCCGGATGAACGGCGTCAGCGCTGCCGCACGACCAGCCCCACGCCGACGGCCGTGAGCGCGATGCCGGCCACCGTCAGCGCGGTGATCGGCTCGCCAAAGAGCAGCCACGCCATCACCGCCGTGCAGGGCGGCACCAGGTACAGCAGGCTGGTCACCGCCGTGGCCGTGCCGCGCTGGATCAGCAGGTACAGCAGCGAGTTGCCGCCCAGCGTGAGGGCCAGCACCGACCAGGCCATGGCGCCGATCGACTCCGCGTTCCAGACGATCGGCTGAGCCTCCAGCCACAGCGCCAGCGGCAGGGTGACGGCCAGCGCGGCGATCTGCTGCACCGCGCTGGCGGTACGCACGTCGCAGGGCGCGACGAAGCGCTTCTGGTAGAGCGTGCCGACGGTGATGGACAGCAGCGCCAGCACGGCCAGCGACATGGTCAGCGCGTTCACCTCGCCGCCCTGCCCCAGCTTGCGCCACACGACCAGCGCCAGCCCCGCGAAGCCCAGCAGCAGGCCCACCCACTGGCGTGCCGTGACGCGGCCGCCGTGCATTGCGAGCCACAGCGCGGTGAGCACCGGCTGGATGCCGACCAGCAGCGCCACCAGCCCCGAGCCCATGCCCGCCTTGACGGCGGCCCACACGCCGCCCAGGTAGCCGGCCTGCATCAGCACGCCGGTGATGGCCAGGTGCATGGCCTGCGTGCGCGAGCGCGGCCACGCCGCCGCGCCGGCCCGCGCCCAGAGGCACAGCGCCACGGCCGACAGCGCGTAGCGCACGGCGAGGTACTTGAGCGGCGGCGCGTGCGGCATCGCGTAGCGCGCCACGATGAAGCCGGTGCTCCAGATCAGCACGAAGACCACCGGCATGGCGCGCAGCCAGCCGTCGGCCTGCGCCCCGCGGCCGGGGCTCATCGCGCCCGCGCCCGGATCTCGGGAATGGCCTTTTGCAGGTAATACACCATCGACCAGACGGTGAGCACCGCCGAGAGCCAGATCAGCCACTGGCCCCAGAGGCCGGTGTCGATCAGGCCGAACAGCCGGCCGTCGAACAGCAGGAAGGGAATGGCCACCATCTGCACCGTGGTCTTGACCTTGCCGATCATGTGCACCGCCACGCTCTTGCCCGCACCGATGGTCGCCATCCACTCGCGCAGGGCGGAGATGGCGATCTCGCGGCCGATGATGATGAGGGCCACGAACACGTCGCAGCGGTTCAGGTGCACCAGCACCAGCAGCGAGGCGCAGACCAGGAACTTGTCGGCCACCGGGTCGAGGAAGGCGCCGAAGGCGGAGGTCTGGTTGAGCTTGCGCGCGAGGAAGCCGTCGAGCCAGTCGGTGGCGGCGAAGACGATGAACATCACCGTCGCGATGAGGTTGCGCACCGGCTCGGCCAGCGGCAGGTAGAACACCCCGACGATCAGAGGAATCGCGACGATGCGCGTCCAGGTCATGATGGTGGGGAGCGTCCAGAACATGGCGGGGATTGTGTCATGCGGCCGCGGCGGCGCCGGCCGCCGGGGTCAATGCAATGCGCGGTAGATCTCTTCGGCCAGATCGATGGCGATGCCGTCGACCGAGGCGATGTCCTCCACGCTGGCCGCCGCCACGCCGCGGATGCCGCCGAAGCGCTGCAGCAGGCGTGCACGGCGCTTGGGGCCGATGCCGGGGATGTCCTCCAGCTGGCTGCCGCCCACGCGCACCTTGGCCCGCTTGGCGCGCATGCCGGTGATGGCGAAGCGGTGCGCCTCGTCGCGGATCTGCGCCACCAGCATCAGCGCAGCCGAGTCGCGGCCCAGGTACACCTTGTCGCGGCCGTCGGCGAAGACCAGTTCCTCCAGCCCCACCTTGCGGCCCTCGCCCTTTTCGACGCCGGCGATCAGCGCCAGCGGCAGGCCCAGCTCGGTGAAGACCTCGCGCGCCATGCTCACCTGCCCCTTGCCGCCGTCGACCAGCACCAGGTCGGGCATGCGCGCGGCCAGCGTGCCGGGCTTCGCATCGGCGCCGCCGCCGTCGCCCGGCGTGGGCGCGTCGGCCTCGGAGGCCATGGCCTCGGCGATCTTGCCGTAGCGGCGGTGCAGCACCTGCCGCATGGCGGCGTAGTCGTCGCCGGGCGTGATGCCGTCGATGTTGTAGCGGCGGTACTCGCGGTTCTGCATCGCGTGGTGCTCGAAGACAACGCACGAGGCCTGCGTCGCCTCGCCCGCCGTGTGCGAGATGTCGAAGCACTCGATGCGGAAGCCGTCCAGGTCGTCGGGCGCGAGTTCCAGCGCATCGACCAGCGCGCGCGTGCGCGCCTGCTGCGAGCCCTCCTCGGCCAGCAGGCGGGCGAGCTGGATGTCGGCGTTCTTCTGTGCCATCTCCAGCCACAGGCGCCGCTGCGCGCGCGGCTGGAAGACGGCGGTGATGCGCGCGCCGCCCTGCTGCGCCAGCGCCTCGATCAGCTCGCGGCCCACCACCTCGCCCAGCACCAGCGTGGGCGGCGCGGGCGCGTCGATGTAGTGCTGCGCGAGGAAGGCCTCGAGCACCTGGCGCTCGACGGATTCGGCCAGCGCGCCGTCCGCCGGCGCGCCGGCCTCGTCGGCGCCCTCGGCCTGCGCCACCAGCGCCGCGTCCTCCACGTGCGCCGGGAAGTACGCGCGGTCGCCCAGGTGCCGGCCGCCGCGCACCATCGCCAGGTTCACGCAGGCCTTGCCGCCGTGCACCTTCACGGCCAGGATGTCCACGTCCTTGTCGGAGGCGATCTCCACCGACTGCTGGTGCAGCACCTTCGACAGCGCCGACATGCGGTTGCGCAGCTCGGCCGCCTGCTCGAATTCGAGCTTCTCGGCGTGCGCCATCATGCGCGCCTCCAGCTCCGACAGCACCTGCTGCGTGTCGCCGCGCAGGAAGGCCTCGGCGTCGGACACGTCGCCCGCGTAGGCCTCGGCCGAGATGTGGCCCACGCAGGGCGCGCTGCAGCGCTTGATCTGGTAGAGCAGGCAGGGCCGCGTGCGGTTGGCGTACACCGTGTCCTCGCAGGTGCGGATGCGGAACACCTTCTGCAGCAGCTGGATGGTGTCCTTGACCGCCCAGGCGCTCGGATAAGGGCCGAAGTAGCGGTGCTTGCGGTCGGTCGCGCCGCGGTAGTAGGCCAGCCGCGGGAAGGCGTGGCTGGCGATCTTGAGGTAGGGGTAGCTCTTGTCGTCGCGGAACAGGATGTTGTAGCGCGGCTTGAGCGTCTTGATGAGGTTGTTCTCCAGCAGCAGCGCCTCGGCCTCGGAGCGCACCACCGTCGTCTCCATGCGCGCGATCTTGCCCACCATGTGGCCGATGCGGGTGCCGGCGTGGTTCTTCTGGAAGTAGCTCGAGACGCGCTTCTTGAGGTTGCGCGCCTTGCCCACGTAGAGCACGCCGCCCGCCGCGTCGAAGTAGCGGTACACCCCCGGCATCGAGGGCAGCGCCGCCACCTCGGCCAGCAGTTGTTCGGAATGCGCTTGCGACATGGCGGCTATTGTGGCGCGCCGACAATCGCCGCATGCGCTGGGACATCTTCTGCCGAGTCATCGACAACCACGGCGACCTGGGCGTGTGCTGGCGTCTCGCGCGCCAGCTCGCCGAGGCGGGCGAGGCGCCGCGGCTGTGGGTCGACGACGGCGCGGCGCTCGCCTGGATGGCGCCGGATCGCGCGGGCGTGGAGTTCGTCGACTGGTCGGACCCCGCCGCCGAAGAGGCCGCTCTGGCCGCACCGGCACCCGACGTGCTGGTCGAGGCCTTCGGCTGCAACCCTTCGCCCGCACTGGCCGAGCGCTTCGCGGCCGGGCCGGGCGCCACGCATCCGCGCGCCTGGATCAACCTGGAATACCTCTCCGCCGAGCCGCACGTCGAGCGGCTGCACACCCTGCCCTCGCCGGTGTTCCGCGGGCCGGGCGCCGGGCTGACCAAGTGGTTCTTCTACCCCGGCTTCACGTCCGGCACGGGCGGGCTGCTGCGCGAGCCGGACCTGGCCGCGCGCCAGGCCGCGTTCGACCGCGGCGCGTGGCTGCAGGCGCAGCGCATCGACTGGCGCCCGGGCGAGCGCCTCGTCTCGCTCTTCTGCTACGAGCCGCCCGCGCTGGAGGCGGTGCTGGCCGGCATGGCCGGCGGCAGCGGGCCGACGCACCTGCTGGTCACGCCCGGCCGCGCCGCGGCGGCGGTACGCGCCCTGCCCGCGCTGGCGGCCGGCGCCGGGCGGCTGCGCGTGAGCGAGCTGCCCTGGCTGGCCCAGCCCGACTACGACCACCTGCTGTGGAGCTGCGAGCTGAACTTCGTGCGCGGCGAGGACTCGCTGGTACGGGCCCTCTGGGCCGGCGCGCCGCTGGTCTGGCACATCTACCCGCAGGACGACGACGCGCACCACGCCAAGCTCGCGGCCTGGCTGGACTGGATGCAGGCGCCGCCCTCGCTGCGCGCCCTGCACCTGGCCTGGAACGGCGCGGGCGCGCCCCCGGCACAGGCCGCGGCGCCGGCGGACGGGGCGCTTGCCGACTGGCGCCAGGCCGTGCAGTCCGCGCGCGCCCGGCTGCTGGCGCAGGACGACCTCCTCACCCAGTTGCGGCGCTTCGTCGGGGCCGGGGTAAAATAGCGGGCTTTGCGAAGAAAGGCAGCCCGGCCCGCCGGGGCCGCCGGCCTTTTCGCCCCACCCGCCGCGGGTTGGCAGCGCACCGTCACATCTCTTTCGGGCAGCCTGCCGCGCCGAGCGGCCCAACGTCCTCGCAAGGACCTTCACTCATGAAAATCGCTCAAGAAATCCGCGCCGGCAACGTGATCATGCACGGCAAGGACCCGATGGTCGTGCTCAAGACCGAATACAGCCGCGGCGGCCGCAACAGCGCCACCGTGCGCATGAAGCTCAAGGCCCTGCTCAACAACATGGGCACCGAAGTCGTCTTCAAGGCCGACGACAAGATGGACCAGATCGTGCTGGACAAGAAGGAGTGCACCTACTCCTATTTCGCCGACCCGATGTACGTCTTCATGGACACCGAGTACAACCAGTACGAGGTCGAGGCCGAGAACATGGGCGACGCCCTGCACTACCTGGAAGACGGCATGGCCGTCGAGGTGGTGTTCTACGACGGCAAGGCCATCTCGGTGGAACTGCCCACCAGCGTCGAGCGCGAGATCACCTGGACCGAGCCGGCCGTCAAGGGCGATACCTCGGGCAAGGTGCTCAAGCCCGCCAAGATCGCCACCGGCTTCGAGGTGAACGTGCCGCTGTTCGTGGACCAGGGCGACAGGATCGAGATCGACACCCGCACCGGCGAGTACCGCAAGCGCGTCTGATCCGGCACACTTCGGCACCCTTGGAAAAGAGCCCTGCGAGGGCTCTTTTCTTTTGGAGACGCCCGAACTGCCTTTCTGCCCGCCGATGCCGCCCTCCACCGACGCGCTCTCGCTGGTTTCGCTGTCCACCGCCCTGGGCACGGGGCTGCTGATCGGCCTGGTCTACGAGCGCCGCAAGGGCGAGGACCCGAGCATCGCCGGCGGCCTGCGCTCGCACACGCTGGCCGCGCTGATGGGCGTGGTGTCGCTGTGGCTGGGCCTGCCGGTGTTCACCGCCGCCGTGCTGCTGACCGGCGTCTTCGTCGCGCTGGGCTACTGGCGCACCAGCCAGACCGACCTGGGCGTGACCTCGGAGCTGGCACTGGTGTCGAGCTGCCTGCTCGGCGGACTGGCGCTGCGGCAGCCGGCCATCGCGGGCGCGCTGGCGGTGCTGGTGGCGATCCTCGTCTTCGCCAAGCCGCACCTGCACCGCTTCAGCCGCGAGCTGATCAGCAACCGCGAACTTGCCGACGGCCTGATGCTGCTGGCCTTCGCGCTGATCGTGCTGCCGCTGCTGCCCGACCGCACCGTCGACCCGTGGGGCCTGCTGAACCCGGCCACCGTCTGGACGCTGGCGGTGCTGGTGATGGCGATCAGCGCGCTGGGCCACGTCGCGCTGCGGCTGGTGGGCACGCGCTGGGGCCTGCTGGCGGCGGGCTTCTTCTCCGGCTACGTCTCCTCGACCGCCGCCACCGCCGGCTTCGGCAGGCAGGCGCAGCAGCAGCCGGCGCTGCTGCCCTCGGCCATCGGCGCGGCGATGCTGGCCAACCTGGCCTCGCTGAGCCTGTTCGTGCCGATCCTGCTGGCGGTGGCACCGGGCCTGCTGCCCGGCGTGCGCTGGATCCTGCTGGCCGCCGGCCTCGTGCTGCTGCTGGGCTCGGCCTTCGGCCTGCGCCGCGGGCAGCAGACCGAGGCCGCACCGCCCACCGCCGAGACGCGCATGTTCCGCATCGGCCACGCGCTCGGCTTCGCCGCGACCATCACCGCGGTGATGGTGGGCTCGAAGCTGCTGGGCCAGTGGCTCGGCCCGGGCGGCGCCCTGGCCGCGACGCTGCTGGCGGCGCTGGCCGAGCTGCAGTCGGCCGCGGCCGGCGTGGCCAGCCTGTACCGCGACGGCGTGCTCGACGAACGGCTGGCGCGCTGGGCCGTGGTCGGGCTGCTGGCGGCGAGCGCGGCGGCCAAGTCGCTGGTGGCCTTCACCAGCGGCGGGGCACGCTACGGCATCCGCATCACCATCGGCCTGGCGGGGATGACGCTGGCGGCAGCCCTGGCCGCGACACTGCCGTGAAGGCGCCTGTAAGCTGGCGCGATGGACACCGCCGCACCTGACGCCACCCCCGCCGTCCGCACCGAGACGAACGGCCCCGTCGCCACCATCGTCCTGAGCCGCCCGCACTGCCGCAACGCGGTGGACGGCCCCACCGCCGCGCTGCTGCGCCGGGCCTTCGAGCGCTTCGAGGCCGACGACAGCCTGCGCGTGGCGGTGCTGTGGGGCGAGCACGGCAGCTTCTGCGCCGGCGCCGACCTGGGCGCGGTGGGCGATCCGGCGCGCCGCAACGAGCTGGACCCGGAAGGCGGCGGCAGCGGCCCGATGGGGCCGACGCGCATGGCGCTCGCCAAGCCGCTGGTCGCCGCCATCGCCGGCCATGCGGTGGCGGGCGGGCTGGAGCTGGCGCTGCTGGCCGACCTGCGCGTGGCCGAGGAGGACGCAGTGCTCGGCGTCTTCTGCCGGCGCTGGGGCGTGCCGCTGATCGACGGCGGCACGGTGCGGCTGCCGCGCCTGGTCGGCATGGGGCGGGCGCTGGACCTGATCCTGACCGGCCGGCCGGTGTCCGCGGACGAGGCGCTGGCCATGGGGCTGGTCAACCGCGTGGTGCCGCGCGGCCGGGCCCGCGCCGAGGCCGAGGCGCTGGCGCGGCAGATCGCCGCCTTCCCGCAGCAGTGCATGCTGGCCGACCGCGCCAGCGCCTACGCGCAGTGGGACCTGCCGCTGGCCGAGGCACTGCGCCGCGAGGGCCGCGACGGCGTGCCCATCGTGGCGGCCGAAGGTGCCGCCGGAGCGGCGCGCTTCGTGGCCGGCGCGGGCCGCCACGGGCGCTTCTGAGCGCGGCGGCGGCGTGCGCGGCAGGCGCACAATGCACGCCCCGCATCACATCGCCCGCCCCCGCGGGGTGCCGCCCGGCGCCCCAGCCCGCCACTGCCGCATGTCTTCGAAGAACGCCACCCACCGCCTCCACGACAAACGCCTCGCCGACGCGTGGGCCACGCTGCAGGCCCACGCCGACCAGGGCCTGCCGCTGGACAAGGACCCTTCCCGCCTCGCCTTCGCCGACCCCGAATTCCTGCTGCGCCGCGAGACGCGCGGCCTGCGCATGCAGTTGGAACTGATGAAGCCCGACCTGGAGATGCAGGCCCATGGCATCGAGAACACCATCGTCGTCTTCGGCAGCGCGCGCTTCCGCAGCGAGGAAGAGAGCGCCGCCCTGATCGCCCAGGCCGAGGCGCAGGGCGACGCGAAGGCCGCCGCACGCTGGCGCCGGCTGGCGCGCGGCAGCCACTACTACGAGCAGGCGCGCGCCTTCGGCAAGCTGGTCGCCCACTACAGCGACGACAAGGAGCCGGCCGACAAGCTCTTCGTGTGCACCGGCGGCGGCCCCGGCATCATGCAGGCGGCCAACCGCGGCGCCTACGAGGGCGGCGGTCTCTCGGTGGGCCTGTCGATCGCGCTGCCGATGGAGGAAGCCGCCAACCCCTACATCACGCCGGCGCTCTCGTTCAAGTTCCACTACTTCGCCATCCGCAAGATGCACTTCATGATGCGGGCGAAGGCACTGGTGGCCTTCCCGGGCGGCTTCGGCACGCTGGACGAGCTGTTCGAGGTCGTCACCCTGGTGCAGACGCGCAAGTCCCGGCAGGTGCCGATCGTGCTGTTCGGCTCGGACTACTGGAAGCGGCTGATCGACTTCGAGTTCCTGGCGGAAGAAGGCGTGATCTCGCCGGAGGACGTGAACCTCTTCGAGTACGTGGACACGCCCGAGGACGCCTGGTCGGTGATCGAGCGCTTCTACAAGCTGTAGACCCCGGCGACGCTCACTGCTGCCGCACGCCCTGCGCCAGCAGGCTCAGCGTCGCGAGTTGCGCGACCAGTGCCGGCCGCTGCGAGGCGCGCAGGCCGGCGATCGCGCCCTGCAGCAGGTCGGCGCAGCGGCCCAGGCCCGACCGGCGCAGGCGCTCCGCCTGTGCGTCGGCACGCGCGGCCAGGCCGCCGCCCTGGTGGCGCAGGCCCTGCCGCAGCCACTGGGCGAGCAGCTCCAGCGTGTCGGCGGCCAGCCGCGCCAGGGGCGGCGCCTCGTCATGCGCGCCGTGCAGAGGCAGCGGGTGCGGCGGCGGCACCTCCACCTGCAGCACCACGGCGCGCTGCGCGGTGAGCAGCGCCAGCGGCTGCATCACGGCCCGGCCGGCCTGCAGGCGGACGGTGCCGGCGACGGCGCGCAGCGGGCCCCACTCGCCGGCCAGGGCGCGGGCCAGCGCGTCCACCGCGCCGGGCGCGGCGGCGCGATGCGGCAGTTCGATCCACAGCCGATCCTCGGGCGCCGGGTCGGTGCCCTCCGCCGCGATCTGCGCATGCAGCGTCTGCGCGGCGGCGTCCCAGTGGGTGTGCAGCGTGGCCATGCCGTCGAAGGCCAGCACGTGCAGCGCGCCGGCGGCGCCGGTCGCCGCGCCGGTGGCCGCCTGGCGCGGCTGCACGAAGCCGGGCGGCGCATCGCGCAGCTGCGCCACCAGCGCCGCCACGCCGGGCTGGCGCAGCGGGGCGGCGAGTTCGTCCCACGAGCGGGGCGACAGCGGCAGCACCCCGGTCTGGCGCGCGCCGGCCGCGATGTCGATCAGGCCGTTGGCGCGGCGCGTGGCCGCCTTGGTGACGACCTGGCCGGCGGCCACCTGGCGCAGCGGAAAACCGGCCACGCGCCGGCCCGCCAGGGGCGACGGCTGCCCGCCCGCGGCTGCATCGGCCGCACGCGGCCAATGGCGTTCGAGCACCGTGACAGCCTGCGTGTCGGGATCGGCGAAAAGCACGCTCGCGCCCTCCGCGTCCTCCTGCGACCACAGCGCGGCGCCGAGCGAGACCAGCCGCAGATGGTCCAGTGCGACCTCGCCCTTCACGCCGACGCCGAGGATCTGGCTGGCATGCAGCGCGGGCAGGGCGCCCTGATGCGCCCGCGCCTCGGCATGGCCCGCCGCCCGCAGGCGCGCCCACAACTCGGCCATCACGGCCAGCAGGCGCTGCGCGTCGAAACGGCTGCTGCGCGCCTGCTGCGCCTGCAGCAGTTGCCACAGCTCGTCGACCGCATCGTCGACCCAGCGCCAGCCGAGCGCCTGCACCCCGGCGCGCACGGCCTCGAAGCGGGCCGCCAGGCCCATGAGCGGCTGGCTCGACCCGTCCAGCCACAGGGCGTGCAGCAGGCCGTCGATCTGCACCCGGGCCGCCTGCGCGGCCTCGGTCTGCAGCGCCGCGGCGGGCGGCGCAGGTGCTTCGCCGTCGGCGCCGCGCGGTGCCACCTCCACCATGGTCTCGCCGGCGCCAGGCGCCGGCACGCCGGCATCGCGGAAGGCCCACACGGCCAACACCACGTGGGCGCAGCCGCTCCCTTGACGGCAGTCGCAGCGCGCATGCGCCAGCGAGCTGCGCGAGAAGAAGCGCACGCTGCACATCGGCAGGCGCGCCGAGGGCGTCGCCCCTGCCTGCACCGCCACCACGGGCCGCGATGCCGCCAGCCGCGCCGCCTGTTCCAGCACCGAAGGCGCGAAGCCGGCCGCCAGCGCGGCATCGTCGAACTGCGCCGGGGACCAGGGGCCGTCGGCGTCGTCTTCGGCCGCCGGCGCCGCGGCCTCCTGCATGGCACCAGCCCGCGCCTGGTAAGCCAACACCAGCATCACCCGGTGCCGGCACATGCCGCTGGCCGGGCAGTCGCAGGCCGCGTCGCGCAGGGTGCGTCCGGGCGGCAGGCGGGTGCAGACGCCGTCGTCGAAATGCGCGCTCACCGTGCCGTCGCCGGCCTCCTCCACGCGCGGCAGCAGGCCGGCGGCCACGTCCTTCTGCGCGCGCTTGACGAAGCCGGCGTTGGCCAGCGCCGTCAGCGCCTCGGGGGTGAGTTCGAGCAAATCTGCGCGCGGCATCAGCCCTGCACCTTCTCGGCGAGCCAGCCGGCCAGTTGCCCGGGCGTCATGGCGCCCACCTGCGCGCCCTCCTTCACCAGGCGCGCCGCCATCTCGCGGTCGTAGGCGGGCGCGGCCTGCGAGTCCAGCGCGGCCAGGCCCAGCACCTTGGCGCCCGATTCGACCAGCGCCTTCACGCGCCGCACCAGTTCGCCGGCGCTGCCGCCCTCGTAGAAGTCGCTCACCAACACCACGATGCTCCGGCCCGGGTTGGCGACGAGCGACTGCGCATAGGCCACCGCCCTGGCGATGTCGGTGCCGCCGCCGAGCTGCACCTTCATCAGCAGCTCCACCGGGTCGGACACGTCGGCCGTGAGGTCCACCACCTCGGTGTCGAAGGCCACGAGGCGCGTACGCATGCCGGGCAACTGCCACAGGCAGGCGGCCATCACCGCGCTGTGGATCACCGAGTCCACCATCGAGCCGCTCTGATCGATCAGCAGGATGATGTCCCACGGCTCGACGTGGCGGCGCGTGCGGCTGTTGAAGATCGGCGTCTCCAGGTACAGCCGCCGGCGCGCCGGGTCATAGCGGTGCAGGTTGGCGGCCAGGGTGCGCTTGAAGTCGAAGTTGCGCGCGATCTTCATGCGCGAGCGCCGGCGCCGGTCGCGCGTGCCGCTGAAGGCCTGGCGCACCTCGGTGGCCATCTTCTCCATGATGCGGCGCACCACCTCGGCCACCAGCCTGCGCGCCGCGGCCAGCACCTCGGGGTTCATCAGGTGCTTGGTGTGCAGCACGGCGCGCAGCAGCGATTCCGATGGCTCGATGCGCTCCAGCACCTCCAGGTTGGTCACCACCTCGTCGATGCCGTAGCGCTCCACCGCGTCGCGCTCCAGCCGCTCGATCACCTCCTTGGGAAAGAGCGTGTGGATGGCGTTGATCCACTCCGGCGTGCTGAGGGCCGAAGGGCCCAGGCCGGCGCTGCGCTCGCCGCGCTCGGCCCGCTCGCCGTCGCGGCCGTAGAGCCAGTCCAGCGCGGCATCGGCGGCCCGGCATTCGGCGCTCAGTGCGCCGCACGCGGGCTCGGCCGGCTCGCCGAGCAGCAGGCGCCAGCGCTGGAGGGGATCGGGGATGTCGAGCGGCATGCGGATGTCGCGCTCACTCACGGCCGGCCGTCGCCGGCGGGATCGGCATCGCCCGCCGCATGGCGCAGGCCGGCGCCGCCGGCCAGGCCCATCCCCATGCCCATGCCGGCGCCCGCACCGCCGCCGCCCCCGCCGCCGCCTCGCCCGCCGCCGCCACCCCCTTGGCCCGCCCCGCCCCGCCCGCCGCCCGAGGCGGCGCGCACCGGGCCCTGGCTGGGCACCTGCAGGTCGGCCGGGATCGGCTCCAGGTCGAGCGCCTCGCGGATGAAGCGCCGCAGCGAGGCCACCAGCTCGGCCGTGTGCACCGTGCGGCCGGCCACCATCTCGTTGGCCGCCGCCACGGCGAGCCGCACCTGCTCCTCCGTGCCCAGCAGGATCACGTCGGACAGCGCCGCCTCCACCGCGTCGCGGATGCGGCGCCGGCGCTCGGCGGCCGATTCCGGCAGTGCGTCGCGGCCGGCGTCGCCTTCGTCCACCGTTTCGGGGTCCGCCGCCCGCAGGCGCTGCGTGCGCCGGTGCGACGGGTCCACCGACAGGTCGCCCGTGAAGGAGCCGCCCAGCGTCTTGTAGGCGGCGATCAGCGTCTTCAGCCGCTCGTTGATCTGCCGGTTCTCGCGCTCGCGCCGGCGCTGCAGCGTCTGCATGAAGACCAGGCGGATGCCCACCGCCACCAGCGAGACGAGCACCAGGCCCAGCAGGGTGGAGAGGATGGCGGACCAGGAACTGAAGTCGAGGACGTTGCGCATGGTGTCGAATGGGTTGGATGCCGGCCGGGCCGGGTTCACGTCGCCTGCGGGTCGATGCCCCAGGCGGCCAGGCGCTGCATGACGGCCGCCTCGGCGGCCCGGGCCGCCGCCTGGTCTTCCGCCGAGGCGCCGGCCGCCAGCCGCCCTGTCAGCGCCCGCCGCGACAGGTGCCCTGCATCATGCAGCGCCAGCACCTGCCCGGCCAAGTCGCCGCGCTCCTGCGGCGGCAGCCAGGCGAAGGCGGCGCGCAGGGCCGGCAGCGCGAGGACGAACCCGGCGTTGTCGAGGGCCTGCACCATGCGGTCCATGCCGGCGGCGAAGGCGGGCTCGGAGGACAGGACCTCGCGCGCCAGCGCCAGCAGGCCGGTGAGCGCGTCGCCCAGCGTGGCGGCGGGCATGGACTGGAGCAGTTGCAGGGCGTCCGCCACGTGGTGCGTCGGCGCCGCGGCGCCGCGACCCGCCAGGCTCAGGGCGGCGCCGAGCGCCGCGCCGCGGCTGACGGGCGCGGCAGCGGCATCGGCGGCCTTGCGCTGCCACACGGCCAGGGCACGCGCGGGCTCGATGGCCAGGCGGTGCGCGGCCTCGCCTTCGCCGGCGGCGGCGTCTTCCAGTGCGGCCAGGGTGTCGGCCACCACCTGGCGCAGCGCGAGCTGGCCTTGCAGGTGCGCACGCATGTCGGCGGGCGCGATGGCGGCCGGCGGCTCCAGCAGCCACAGCGCGCGGTCGAAGCCGGCCTCGATCACCACGCGCAGCACCGGCGCATCGGCCATGCCGAGCATCTGGCCGTGGCGCAGCAGCGTGTGCAGCGTGCCGAGGGCGGGCGCCAGGTCGTCGAAGCGCGGTTCGTTGGCGACGGCCGCCTGCAGTTCGCGCAGCAGCGATCCGCTCACCGCCGCAAGGCCCGCCCAGGCGGCGCGGTTCAGGCCCTCGGCCAGCGCGGCGATGCGGCCCTGCGCCCGGCGCAGCTCGTCTTCCAGCTTCGCGCGGGCGGCGTCCTGCAGCGTGGCGCCCCAGGCACCGGCCTCGATCAGCGCGGCCTGCTGCTCGAAGGGCTGGGCCAGCGTCCACACCTCGGTGCGCTCGCCCGACAGCGCCCGCTTCGGGCCGCGCGTGCGCGTCACGCCGGGCAGGCCGAGGATTGCCAGCCGGTGCAGCACGCGGCTCCTGGCGCGGCCGGTGTCGCTGAGCAGGTCCAGTTGCAGCGTGCCGCGCAACTCGATGCCCAGCCCAGCCAGTTCGCCCTGTACCGCCTGCACCAGCGGCGGCTGCGGCGTGCCGGGCGCCAGCGCGCCGGCGACGTCGCCGGCCAGCACGTCCATCGCCTGCACCAGCACGGGGTCGGTGCCGGGGCGCAGGGGGCCGCGGTAGGTCCAGGGCAGTGGCGCGTCCAGCGCGCCCTTGACCAGCGCGCCGGCCAGCGCGTCGAGCCAGTCGCTGCGCAGCGGCCGGCCGTGGCCGCGCAGCCGCGCGAGGCCCTGCGCGCGCAGGTGGACGGCCATGAGGTCGGCGGTCGATGCGGCCAGCTTCTTCTCGCGCAGGCGCCGCATCACATGCTGCAGCGCGCGCCGGGCCGCGCCCTCGGCGCCGTGCTCCCACAGCCACTGGTACCAGGCCGGCGACGGCATGCCGGAGGCATAGCCCGCGAAGGCGTCGAGCCGCTTGAAGGTGTAGGGCACGAGGTAGGAGCCGAAGCGCACGGCGGCGCCCTCCTCCTGCGGCGGCGCGGGCAGTTCGGGCTCGTCCGCCGGCATGGCCGGCCACAGCCGCGCCAGCGCGGGGGCGTGGTAGCCGCCGCAGACCACCAGCACCGGGCCGTCACCCCGGGCCATGGCCCAGGCGATCCAGCAGGCCATCATCCGCTCGCGCGCCTGGTTGCCCTGCGATCCGGGGTCGTCCGCCGAACGCAGGCGCTCGAAGTAAGCGGCCAGGCGCGCGGCCAGTTCGTCCTCGGCGCAGCCGTCCTCGAACAGGTGGTCCCACAGCGCGTCGCGGCCCTGCACCGCGAGCCGCTCGGTCAGCGCCTCCTCGTAGGCCTCGGCGCGGCGCTCGTGCTCGGCGTCGGCCACGTCGGCATAGCGGTTCTCCAGCGACGCGAAGGCGTCGTGCCAGGCCGGCAGGTCGATGAAGCGCACCTGCGCCCCGGCCTCGCGCCCCGCCTGCAGCGCCTGCCACTCGGGCGAATGCTCGGCCAGCGGCGACCACGAGCCGCGGTGCATGTCGTCGCCGCAGAGATACGAATAGATCGCCACCGGCAGCCGGTGCGGCAGGTACAGCTCGTCGAGCCGCGCGTTGAAGTCGGCCGGCCCCTCGATCAGCACATGCGCCGGGCGCAGCGCACGGATGCGCGCCGCGACGAGCCGCGCGCAGGCGGGGCTGTGGTGGCGGATGCCGAGGATGTGGGGCTGCGCCGCCGTCACGCGTTCACGGCAGCCGGTGCCGCGCCTCGTAGTACGCCTGCCAGTGCGCGCCCTCGCGCTTGGCCGCCTTCTGCTCGAAATAGCGGCGCAGCTTGGCGCGGTCGTCAGCGTTGTCCTTGACGACGGTGCCGGCGATGCAGTCGACCAGGTCCTGCGGCGAGCCCTCGCGCTGCTCGAGGAACCAGGCGCGCACGCCCACGGCATGGGCGACGTTGACGGCCTCGGCGGTGGACATGACGGCGTTGAGACGGTCCATCGCGCCATCACCGCCGGCGGCGCCGCGCAGGTCGCGGAAGGTGGTGACCAGCAGTTCCAGCACGGGCTGCGGCACGGTCTGCGGGATGCCGCTCTGGGCCAGCAGGCGCGCGGAGGCGTCCTCCACCAGCGCCAGCTCGCGGTCGAAGTCGAGGATGGGGAACACGGTCTCGAAGTCGAAGCGGCGCTTGAGCGCGGCGCTCATCTCGTTGACGCCGCGGTCGCGCGTGTTGGCGGTGGCGATGATGTTGAAGCCCTCGCGCGCATAGAGCATGCCGTGCTCGCCGGCCAGCTCGGGCACGGCCATCACGCGGTCGGAGAGCATGCCCAGCAGGCAGTCCTGCACCTCCAGCGGCGCGCGGGTGATCTCCTCGAAGCGCACCACCTGCCCGGCCTGCATGCCGCGGTACAGCGGCGCCGGCACCAGTGCGCGCGGGCTGGGGCCCTCGTTGATCAGCAGCGCATAGTTCCACCCGTACTTGATCTGGTCCTCGGTGATGGAGGCGCCGCCTTGGATGGTGAGCGTGGACGTGCCGCTGATCGCCGCCGCCAGCAGTTCCGACAGCATCGACTTGGCGGTGCCCGGCTCGCCCACCAGCATGAGGCCGCGGCCGGTGGCCAGCGTGACCAGCATGCGCTCGATGCTGGCCACGGGCGCGACGATCTTGGGTGCGATGGCGAGCTGCGCGTCGCCCAGGATGAACGCACGCGCGGCCTTCAGGCTGAGCTGCCAGCCGGGCGGACGCGGATTCGCGCCGTCCTGCGCCTGCAGCTTCGCGAGCTGGTCGGCATAAAGGATCTCGGCAGGCGGACGCTGCAGCGCGGCTGGAGAAGCGGCGGGATCGGGTTTGCGGGACGAGGCCATCCGGGTTCCTGTGAATCAAGTCGGCCGCCGGCAGCGGCGGCAAGGAGAACAACCATAGCGCGACGCCTTCACGGTCCGCCGATCCAGCGGTAGTGCCCCGGCGGTCCGAATTCCAGCACGCGCGCGCGGCGCTCCATCGAGTAGGTGTGCGTGGCGTCGAAGTGCACGCGGCGGCCGTCGATGCCGCGCGGCGCGGGCGCCAGCACCCAGGAGCCGACGTCGTGCACCGCCATGCGGCGCAGACGCACCGGCGCGCCGCGCTCGCGCGGCGACAGCCATTCGATCCACACGCGCGACTGCACGTGCTCGAAGCCCTCGTCGGCGACGATCACGCGGCACAGGCCGGCGAAGCCCGGCGCCTCGCAATGCGCGCTCGTGAGCACCGTCGAGACGCGGGTGGACACCTCCGGCGCGGCATCGCGGGGCGCCGCTCCTGCGGCAGCGGCCAGGGCCATGCCGGCGAGGGCCGCGCCCGCCCGCCGGCTCATGCCCGCAGCGCCTCCAGGTCGCGGATCAGCTCGCTGGCCGAGATGTCGTCCAGTGCGCTGAAGGCTTCGGGCTCCTGGATCTCGCCCCAGGAGCCGGGCGGGCCGACCTTGACCTCGCCCAGTTCCTGCTCGGGGTACTCGTCGACCATGCCGACGATGATGCCGGGGTCGAGGTACAGCTCGATCACCTTCTTCGCGCCCAGGGGCTTGAGGAAGTACCAGATGCCGCCGCCGTCCTGCGCCTGGCCGCGCCGCCAGCCCTTGTTGACGAGCCCCAGCACGCGGCCGGTAGGCACCTTGGCGCCCTTCCAGCGGTCGAGCTTGTCGGCGGCCTTCTCGGCGTCGCCCAGCGTGTAGGTGTCGCGGCCGATCTGCGCGAAGGGCTGCAGCAGCTCGTAGTCGGCGAAGACCT
The DNA here is from genome assembly GCF_000745855.1 of Xenophilus azovorans DSM 13620. Classification (GTDB taxonomy): domain Bacteria; phylum Pseudomonadota; class Gammaproteobacteria; order Burkholderiales; family Burkholderiaceae_C; genus Xenophilus; species Xenophilus azovorans. Next base: position 39,050 of record NZ_JQKD01000025.1, on the reverse strand, counting down.
GGCCGAAGGCCGCGGCGTCGGCGGCCGGCAGTTCCAGCGCGTGCGGCACGCCGATGCGGACCTGCTCCCCTTCGGGCAGCTCGAACGGGTCGTCCTCGGCGGTGGTGAAGCTGCCGTCCTCGGCCACGCGGAAGCAGGAGACCAGCCGACCGCCGTAGCTGCCGCCGCCCTCCACCTCGTACACGCCCCAGATGAGGCGCTGGACGATGTGGCGCACCAGCGGGTGCTCGACCAGGAACATGCGGAACAGCTCGGGCGTCCAGCGGCGGCGGGCGCACATGGCCACCTCCAGCCGCAGCAGCTGCTGGCCGGCGATGGTGCGCACGTCCTTCTTCAGCAGCTTGAAGCGCTCGGTGGCCTCCTTCGACAGCGCAGGGTCGTCGGTCTTCTTCGGCTTGGGCAGGTCGGGAAGGCGGGCCCCCGGCGTGCCGGCGGCATCCAGTTCGCGCACGTAGGGCTTGAGCGTCTCGTCGAAGCCGACCTTGAAGGCGCGCGGGCCGAAGTCCAGGCTCAGCGTGCCCTGCTCGTCCAGGCCCAGGTCGGGCGCCAGGCGGTCCTCCAGCTCCTCGGTCGTCAGGCCGCGCGCCTCGGCGATGGCATCGATCTTCTCGCGCGCCTTGTCCTGCAGGCCCTTGAACTTGATCTTCTGCGCGATGCCGTTGAGCAGCATCAAAGCCACGTCGGAACCGATGGCGGCCAACACGTCCAGCCCCGTGACCGCGCGGGCATGCGCCGACTCGCCGGGCCAGGCGCGGATGAAAGGGGTGAGCCTGCGCGCCGTGTCGTCGTTGCCGAAGAGGCCCAGCGCGGTGAGCGCCCAGCCTTCCTTGCTCGGGCCGCCCGCCTCCAGCCAGGCGCTGAAGCCGTCCCAGGCGAAGTCGGCCAGCGTTCCGGGCCGGCATGCTTCCTGGACGACGGCGATGCCGCCGTAGACCTCCTCGTTGGTCGGGAAGGTGAGCATCTGGCCCAGGTGATCCAGCGCCTCGTCGGGCAGCGCCTTGCCGTTCAGCAACTCGGGCCGGCGCCAGCCGCGCGGCTGCCACCACTCGGGCAGCTTCGCGCGCTTGGTGGGGAAGCGGTCGAGCGGGCTCTCGTCCAGCACGGCGCGCAGGGCCTGCACCGCGGCCTCGTCGCCGTAGCGGCCGGCCACCTCCAGCAGCAGCGCGCCGTGGCCCTGGGCCTGCAGCAGCCGCAGCGCGGAGCCGGCGCAGTCGCGCGCCTCGCCGGCCTTGCCCAGCGCCGGCGCGACGAGGCCGCAGGCCGCATGCTCGGGGTAGCGCAGCAGCCAGGCCCGGCCGGCCTCACGCACCGACTTGAGCTTGGCGAAGGCGCGCGCCGCGGGCGCGGCCAGTTCGACGGCGCCGTAGTTCAGCGCCAGCGGCAGGTTCTCGCTCGGCTTGGAGCGCACCACCGACAGCAGGCCGGGCAGCGCCGGCAGGCCCAGCGAGGCCATCACGTAAGCGGCGCCGTTGGTTTCGGTCTCGCCGGCCACCGCGTTCCAGAACGGCACGGCCACGTCCGGCGGCAGCACGGGCACGTACTGCGCGTCGAACCAGAACCAGTAGTAGCGCTCTTTCTTGCGCTCGGCCACCATCGCATGCCAGGCATCGACCAGGCCCTGCGCATCGCGCCGGCGGATGGCGGCGGCGGCCGCTTCGCCGATGGCGCCGAAGTACTTCTTGCGGTCGTCGAAACCCAGCTCGTCGATGAGCGCCAGCACGTCCTTGGCCGCCTTGTCGTGGCGCTGCTGCTGCCACTGGTTCAGGCGCAGGGCCGCCTCGCGTTCGCCCGGCGCCCACTGCTCCACCGACGCCAGCGGCAGCGGCTCCAGCGCGAGCACGCCCGCGGCCTTCTTCTGCACCTTGGCCAGCCAGGGCGGCGAGGCCAGCACGCCGGGCAGTTCGTCCGCCCCGGCCACCTCGGCGGGGCCGGACAGCAGGGCCAGCTGCCGGTCGATGGCGCCCTGCGCGCCGGCATCGAGCCAGGGGCGCAGGCCGTCGACCAGGCCGCCGTGCGCGCGCAGCAGGCGCGTGAGGCTGGGCGTGAGCAGGCCGGCGTCCTTGCCGCCGGCGGCGACCAGCTTCGACAGCGCCACGATCGCCGCCTGCGGCCAGCGGTCCACCGCCAGCGACAGGCGCGCGAGCGCCGCCTTCGACGTGCTCGCCACCCGGGCCAGCGCCGCCACCGCCTCGGGCGTGCCGATGGCGGCCAGCGCCTCGCCGGCCTCGTCCTGCGCGGCACCGCGCTCCAGCACGTCGACGGCGGCCGTGCCCCGCTCGACGAGCGCGGTGGCCGCCATCCGGGCGTAGCCCCAGAAGCCGCTGGAATAGCTCAGCCGCACCTTCGCCGCCGCCGCGAGGGCGGCGGGATCGTTCGCGGTGAGCAGCAGCCAGTGCGCCGTGTCGGGCGTGTCCTTCTCGCCGGCCAGCCGCAGCGCCAGCGCGTCGGAGAGCTGCGGCCGGTCGGGCAGCAGCAGCGCGACGACCGGCTGGCGGCTGGCGTGCAGCGACGGCAGCGCCGCCTCGATGCGGTCGGCGCAGTCCTGCCACACGGCCTCGGGCGCGGCGGCCAGGTGCTTGCGCAGCGCCTCCTCGCCCTGCCCCAGCGGGCCGCGCCAGCCGTTGCTCATGGGGCGGCTGACGGCGGCGGTGAAGCCGCTCTTGCGGGCCTTGGCGTTGCGGTCGTAGGTGGTGTCGACCTTCACGCGCTGGGCGGCCAGGAACACGTCCACCGCGCCCGGCAGGCCGTACTGCGCCACCAGGTAGTCGACGATGGCCGCGCCGGGTTCGCTCTCGCCGTAGTAGCCGGTGGTGCCCAGCGCCAGCGCGAGCAGCAGCGTGTCGGCCTCCGCGTCCGCGGCAGGCTCGGCCAGCGCCGTGCGGTCCAGCATGCGCTGCAGCGCGGGGCGCAGCGCGGCGTCCGTCGCGCTGACGTCGACGCTCAGTTCCGTCTTCGAGCGCGCCAGATGCCAGGCGGCGGCCACGCTGCGCGGCGTGACGGGCTGCGGGTGGCGGCGCGTGGCGTAGGCGGCGGCGCGGACGGTCTCCGTCAGCCGCAGCGGTTCGCCCTGCGCCAGCCACGGCGGCGTGCCTTCGGCCGCCGGCGCAGCAGCGGCCGGCGCAGCACCGGCGACAGCCCCCTGCGCCTGTTCGCCCAACGCCAGCGCGAGGGCCTGGGCCCTGTCCTGCACCTGTGCCGTGCCGCCCCAGCCGTACAGCATGCCGCTGTTCTTGAGCCGCTCGAAGGCCATGGCTGCGCCTTGCTCGCTCACGCCATGCTGGCGCTTGAGCACGGCGGCGGAGAGCTTGTCGCCCAGCTTGAGCGCGCCCCCGGCGATCTCGGCGCGCACCGCCTCGAACACGCGGTCGCACTGGCTGTCCAGGCTTTCGGCGGCAACGGGCAGTGCGGGCGCGGCGACCGGCGCCGCCGATGCGGCTGCGGGCGCCGGAGCGTCGGCCTGGGGTTTGGCCTCGGTCCTGCCGATGGTGGCGCCGGCCGCCACGCCCGCCTCCTTGTAGCCCTTGCCGGTCTTCTCGCTCACCAGCTTGGTCAGCGCGGCCGCGGCCTTGGCCTCGTCGTCGAAGGATTTGGTCTGGCTCTGGCCCGCGGTGCCGATGCGGCCCCAGCGGATGTTCAGGTCGCTGCCTGCCTGCTCCACCTCCCAGAACTTGCTGGAGTTGCCCTCGACCAGTTCGAAACGTCGCATCGTCGCTCACTCCCCTTCAATGGAACCGGCCGAGCATACCGGCCCGGCATGTCGATGAATCAGTTGTCCATGGCGCGGCACACCACCCGCATCGCATGAAACGCACCATCCCGGTCGGCGAGCGCAGCGAAGCCCTCAGGGCACCCGAGGAACTGGCTCTGCCAGGCCTCTGGGTGCGCCCCCCTCCCGCCGAAGGCGAGAGAGGGGGGAGCCGCGAAGCGGCTTGGGGGGTGCTTCATTTCAATGCCGACCCTGCGGCGTCTTGAGCCCTCGCACCGCCGGCATGCCCAGCGCCACCACCGCGCCGATCACCCAGAACACGCCACCGATCCCGATCAGCGCGCCCAGCGAGCCGAACAGCATCGGCATGGCCACGCTCGACGCGTTGATGGTCATCAGCCGCAGCCCCAGCGCCTCGCCGTGCCGATCGTGCGGGGTGATCTGGTGCAGCATGCTCATCACCATCGGCTGCACGGCGCCGAGCGCGAAGCCCAGCGCCACCGAGCAGGCGGCCATCGTCCACGGCGAGTGCAGCAGCGGGTAGACCGCGAACACCAGCACCGTGACGGCGGTGGAAGCGAGGATGACGCTGCGCTCGGTCGCGCGCGCCGCCAAGAGCGGCAGCAGCACGCGCACCAGCGCGGCGGCCACGGCGAAGGCGCCGAGGATGGCGCCGATGGCGGAGGCGCCCAGCCCGCGCTCGTGGCCCAGCACCGGCAGCACGAAGGCGTGCACATCCCAACTGGAGGACTGCAGCCAGTTGACGAACAGCAGCCGGCGGAACATCGGTGCGTGCAGCAGGTCCCAGGCGCGCGTGGGCGCCTGGCCGGCGGGCGGCGGCGTGGGCGCCGGCTCCTGCGCGCGGCGCACCAGCAGCCAGCAGGCCACCGGCAGCAGCGCCAGCAGCACGAAGCACAGGCGGAAGGCCAGCGGATCGGCCGCCTGTCCGCCGAAGGGCGCGCTCGCGTGGTCGATGAGCAGCCCGGCGGCGAAGGGGCCGAGGAAATTGGCCACCGCCGGCGCGATGGCCAGCCAGCTGAACACGCGCTTGAGCTGCGCCGGCCCATGCGCGGCGCGGCCGACGTGGCGCTGCAGCGCGATCACGGTCGCGCCGGTGGCGCCGCCGGTCAGCAGCGCGGCCACGCACAGCACTCCGAAGTGCGGCCAGGCGACGGCCATCGCCGGCCCCGCCACGGCCGCGACCACCGACAGCCGCAGCGGCCGCTTGAAGCCGTGCCGGTCGGCGAAGCGGCCGGCCGGCAGCGCCAGGAACACCTGCGTGAGCGCGAACAGCGCGATCAGCACGCCCACCGCGGCGGCGCTGTGGCCCTGCTGCAGCGCCAGCAGCGGCGTCGCCAGGCGCATGCCGGCCATGGTGGCGTGCAGGCACACCTGCGCGGCGATCAGGCGCAGCAGCTCGGCGCCGTTCATGACGGGCGCACGCAGCTCAAGCGCCGCCCTCGTCGTCCGCCCCGCCGGCCGCCGCGTCCAGGCCGGGCAGCAGCGCCTGGGCCTGCGCATCGGGCAGCGCCTCGACGCTGCGCAGCCGGCGCGTCAGCACGTTGGTGCGCGTCTGCGTCTGGTCGAGCGTGTTGAGCACGGTCTGCGTCTGCTTCTTCACCTTGTCCAGCACCTCGCCGAACTTCATGAACTCGGTCTTCACCGCGCCCAGCACCTGCCAGACCTCGCTGCTGCGCTTTTCCAGCGCCAGCGTGCGAAAGCCCATCTGCAGCGAGTTGAGCATGGCCAGCAGCGTGGTCGGCCCGGCCAGCGTGACGCGGTGCTCACGCTGCAGCGACTCCACCAGGCCCGGCCGGCGCAGCACCTCGGCGTACAGGCCCTCGGTGGGCAGGAACAGGATGGCGAAGTCGGTGGTGTGCGGCGGCTCGACGTACTTCTCGCGGATGCCGCGCGCCTCCAGGCGGATGCGCGTCTCCAGCGCCTTGGCCGCCGCCTCCGCCGCGAGCGCGTCGGCGCGCTGCTGGGCGTCCAGCAGGCGCTCGTAGTCCTCGTTGGGGAACTTGGCGTCGATCGGCAGCCAGACCGGCTGCCCGCCCTCGGAGCGTCCCGGCAGGCGGATGGCGAAGTCCACCGCGTGCCGCAGGTCCGGGCGCGTGGCCACCTGCGCGGCGTACTGCTCGGGCGAGAGCACCTGCTCCAGCAGCGCGCCGAGCTGCGCCTCGCCGAACATGCCGCGCGTCTTCACGTTGGTCAGCAGGTGCTTGAGGTCGCCCACGCCCTGCGCCAGCGTCTGCATCTCGCCCAGGCCCTTGTAGACCTGTTCCAGCCGCTCGGCCACCTGCTTGAAGCTCTCGCCCAGGCGCGCCTCCAGCGTGGTCTGCAGCTTCTCGTCCACCACCTGGCGCATCTCGTCGAGCTTGGTGGCGTTGCTGGCCTGCAGTTGCGCGAGCTGCTGCTCCATCGTCGCGCGCACCTCGGCCATGCGGCGCGCGTTGGTCTCGCTCAGCGCCTGCAGCTGCGTGTTGAGCGTCTGCGCCAGCTGCTCTGTGGTGGCGCGCACCTCGGCCAGCCGGCGCGCGTTGGATTCGGTCAGGCCGTGGAGCTGGGTGTTGAGCGTCTCGCCCAGCGAGCCCTGCATGCGCGCCAGTTGCTGGGCGAAGGCGTCGATCTGCGCGTTCTGCGTGCGCGCCGTCTCCGCGCCCTGGGCCAGCAGCGTCTGCTGGAAGGTGGCAAGCTGCTGCGCACTTTCCTGGCGCGTCGCGCGGGCGGATTCGGCAAGCTCCTGGCGCAGGCTGCGCTCGGACTTGTCGACGGCCGCGCCGACGACGGAGGACAACACCCCGCCGTCGGGCGGCGGCGGGCGGCGCAGCAGCAGCCACAGCAGCAGGACGAGATTGACCGCCGCCAGCGCCAGCAGCAGCCAGGTCTCCAGGGGGAACGTATCCATCAGGCCTTCACCACCTCCGGGTTCAGCGGCGTCTTCGGCTCGCCGTGCACCAGGTAGCCGACCAGGTTGTCCACCGCCAGGTCGGCCATCGCGCGACGCGTCGGCACCGTGGCGCTGGCGATGTGCGGGGTGAGCACCACGTTGGGCACGGTCAGCAGGTCGGGATGCACCTGGGGTTCGCCCTCGAACACGTCGAGCCCGGCGGCGGCGATGCGCTTCTCGCGCAGCGCCGCGGCGAGCGCCGCGTCGTCGACGATGCCGCCGCGCGCGATGTTGATCAGCGTGGCGGTCGGCTTCATCAGCGCCAGCTCGGCCGCGCCGATGGTGTGGTGCGATTCGGGCGTGTACGGCACCACCAGCACCACGTGGTCGGCGGTCTTCAGCAGCTCTTCCTTGCCGGCGTAGCCGGCCTTGCATTCCGCTTCCAGCGCGGGCGCGAGGCGCGAGCGGTTGTGGTAGATCACCTTCATGCCGAAGCCGTGCGCGCCGCGCTTGGCGATGCCCTGCCCGATGCGGCCCATGCCGATGATGCCCAGCGTGCTGCCGTGCACCTCGCCGCCGGCGAACATGTCGTAGGACCATTTGGTCCACTTCCCGGCGCGCAGGAAATGCTCGCTCTCGGTGAGGCGGCGGGCCGTGGCCATCAGCAGCGCGAAGCCGAAGTCCGCGGTGGTCTCGGTCAGCACGTCCGGCGCGTTGGTGGCGAGCACGCCGCGCGCGGTCATGGCCGGCACGTCGAAGTTGTTGTAGCCCACGGCCATGTTGGCGCAGATCCTCAGGTCCGGGCAGGCGTCGAGCACCTCGGCGTCGATGCGCTCGCTGCCGGTGGTGAAGACGCCCGCCTTGCCCTTCAGCTTCCCGATGAGCTGCGCCTTGCTCCACAGCGCATCGTCGGGATTGGTCTCGACCTCGAAATGCTCTTCCAGCCGCGCGATGGCCTCGGGAAAGACGGCACGGGCGACCAGGACCTTGGGCTTGCTCATGGACATGAACCTCAGCGGAAGAAGATGAAAGTGGCGATGACGAACAGCGGCAGCAGGATGCCGCACGACCAGGCCATGTAGCCGAAGAAGCTGGGCATCCGCACGCCGCGGCTCTCGGCGATGGCCTTGACCATCAGGTTGGGCGCGTTGCCGATGTAGCTGTTGGCGCCCATGAACACCGCGCCGGCCGAGATGGCGGCCAGCGTGGCGGCATGGGTGGTCATCAGCGTGGCGGCGTCGCCCCCGGCGGTGTTGAAGAAGACCAGGTAGGTCGGCGCGTTGTCCAGGAAGGAGCTGAGCGCGCCCGTGGCCCAGAAGTACGCCGCCGGGCTGGGCTGGCCGTCGGGCCGCGTGACGGCGGCGACGATGGCGCCGAAGGGCCCCTCGGTGCCGGCCTTGAGCATGGCGATCACCGGCACGATGGTCAGGAAGATGCCGGCGAAGAGCTTGGCGACCTCCAGCATCGGCTCCCAGCCGAACTGGTTGGCCTCGTGCACCTCGCGGCGCGTGATCTTGAGCGACACCAGCGTCACGGCGATGAGGCCGGCGTCGCGCACCAGGCCCGGCAGGCCGACCGGCGTGCCGAAGACGTCGAAGGCCACGGTCGACTGCCACACCCCGCTCATCAGCACCAGCCCCACGATGGCGGCCAGCAGCCAGAAGTTGGCCGCGCCGTCGAAGACGACGCCGCGCGTGTCGGGCGTCGGGTCCAGCGGCATCACGCCCTCGTTCCGGTAGTAGAAGCGGTCCAGCGCATAGAAGCCGGCCAGCAGCGCGGCCAGCATGAACAGCGTGTCGGGCAGCAGGTGGACCGTCGTCCAGAAGAAATCCACGCCCTTGAGGAAGCCCAGGAACAGCGGCGGGTCGCCCAGCGGCGTGAGCGAGCCGCCGACGTTCGACACGATGAAGATGAAGAACACGACCACGTGCACCCGGTGGCGCCGGTTGTCGTTGGCGCGGATCAGCGGGCGGATCAGCAGCATCGAGGCGCCGGTCGTGCCCATCACGCTGGCCAGCACCGCGCCGATGGCGAGGATGACGGTGTTCAGCCCCGGCGAGCCGTGCAGGTTGCCGCGGATGTGGATGCCGCCGGCCACGGTGAACAGCGCCGTCAGCAGCAGGATGAAGGGGATGTACTCGCCCACCAGCGCATGCACGAACTGGCTGCCGGTGGCGGCCGGGCCGAACGCCGCGGCGAAGGGCAGCAGGAAGGCCAGCGACCAGGCGGCCGCCACCTTGCCGAAGTGGTGGTGCCAGAAGCCCGGCGCCAGCATCGGCAGCAGCGCGATCGACAGCAGGATGCCGGCGAAGGGCACGGCCCACAGCGGCGACAGCGCCGCGCCGTCGATCTCGGCGGCGCCCGCGGCGGCGGGCAGCAGCAGCGCGGCCAGGCCGGCCGCCAGGGTGGCCGCCGCCTTCATGCGGCGGGCTGCTCGATCTGGAACACCTGGCGCAGGTAGGCCAGGTACTTCTCGTCCTCGCACATGTTCTTGGACGGCGTGTCCGAGAGCTTGGCCACCGGCTGGCCGTTGCAGCGGATCATCTTGATCACGATCTGCAGCGGCTCGTAGCCCAGGTCGTTGGTCAGGTTGGTGCCGATGCCGAAGGCCAGGATGCAGCGGCCGCGGAACTGCCGGTACAGCTCGATGGTGCGCGGCATGGTCAGGCTGTCGCTGAAGATCAGCGTCTTGGTGCGCGGGTCCACCCGGTTGGCGATGTAGTGGGCGATCATGCGCTCGCCCCACTGGAACGGATCGCCGCTGTCGTGGCGCGCGCCGTCGAACAGCTTGCAGAAGTACAGGTCGTAGTCGCGCAGGAAGGCGTCCATGCCGTACACGTCCGACAGCGTGATGCCCAGGTCGCCGCGGTACTCGCGCGCCCACATCTCGAAGCCGTAGGTCTGGCTGTCGCGCAGCCGCGGCCCCAGCGCCTGGCAGGCCTGAAGGTACTCGTGCGCCATCGTGCCCAGGGGGATCAGGCCCAGCTTCATCGCATAGAGCACGTTGCTGGTGCCGGCCAGCTGCGGCTGGCGCTCGGTGACGGGCGCGCCGGGCGTCACCGCGCCCAGGCGCGCGGCCAGGGTACGCAGCACTTCCTCGTGCCACTCCTTGGAGAAGCGCCGGCGCGTGCCGTAGTCGGCGATCTTCAGGTCCTCCAGCCCCTCGCCCTGGAGCTGCTCGATCTTGGCCTCCAGCCGCCGGCGCCCCTCGGCCAGGTCGGGCTGCGGCTGCGTGTTGCGGAAGTACACCTCGTTGACGATCGCCAGCACCGGGATCTCGAACAGGATGGTGTGCAGCCAGGGGCCGCGGATGCTGATCTCCAGCTCGCCGCTGGCCTGGGGAACGATGTCGATGTACTTCTCGTTGAGCTGGAACAGGCCCAGGAAGTCGATGAAGTCGCTCTTGATGAAGCGCATGGAGCGCAGGTAGGCAAGCTCTGCCTCCTTGAAGCGCAGCTGGCACAGCCCGCGCACCTCCTCGCGGATCTCGGAGGCGAAGCGCGCCAGGTTGATGCCCGGGTTTCGGCACTTGAAGCGGTACTCCACCTTCGCGCCCGGGAAGTGGTGCAGCACCACCTGCATCATCGTGAACTTGTACAGGTCGGTGTCCAGGAGGCTGGTGATGATCATGGTGCGGCGCCGGGCGGCTCGGGCGTTGTCTCGGGCGAAAAGGGGTGTCGCAGCCATTATCACGAAGCCCGTCGGCCCGCGCCTACGGGGCCTCGCCGGGGCGTCCTACCGGTCCGTTTTCGCCCGGCCACCAGACTGGATCCCACGGCGGCAAGGCGCCCTGCGCAACGGGGCGCAGCGCATAGACCGCCGGATGTTTCAAGCAAAGGAGTTCGGCATGAACAAGGACACCATCGAAGGCAACTGGAAGCAACTCAAGGGCAAGATCAAGGAGCAGTGGGGCAAGCTGACGGACGACGATTTCGACGTCGTCGCCGGCAAGCGCGACCAGCTCCTGGGCAAGATCCAGGAACGCCACGGCATCAGCCGCGACGAGGCCGAGAAGCAGGTCAAGGAATGGGAGAGCGCCGAGGGCCGCACGCCCGCGGCCCTGTGGTTCGAGAAGTACTGAGCGCAAGGAGGACGCCGACCATGACCACGAGACAGCACCTGCTCATGATGGCCATCGCCTCCGTCTGCTTCGCCGGCACGCAGGCCGCGAACGCCATGACGCGCGAGGAATACAAGGCCGCCAAGGACAAGATCGAGGCCGACTACAAGTCGGCCAAGGCCCAGTGCGACACGCTCAAGGACAACGCCAAAGACGTGTGCGAGAAGCAGGCCAAGGGCCAGGAGAACGTGGCCAAGGCCGAGCTGGAGCAGCAGTACAAGCCCAGCGACTCGCACGCCCGCAAGGTCGCCGAGGAGAAGGTCAAGGCCGGCTACGAGGTCGCCAAGGAGAAGTGCGACGACATGCAGGGCGATGCCAAGAACGCCTGCCAGAAGGAAGCCAAGGCCGTGGAGGCCAAGGGCAAGGCCGACATCAAGGCGATGAAGAAGATGTGAGTGCCTGCAGGGCGCCCCGCAGCGCATCCGGCAGGGGCACGGGGCGCTGCGTGGCGCGGTCCACGTACACATGGACGAAATGCCCCTGCGCCGCCGCCTGCGGCGCGCCGGCGGCGAACAGGCCGACCTCGTAGCGCACGCTGGAACGTCCGGCCTCGGCCACGCGGATGCCCGCTTCCACGGTCTGCGGGAAGGCCAGCGGCGCGAAGTAATTGCACTGCGTCTCCACCACGAAGCCCACCGTGGCGCCGTGGTGGATGTCCAGCGCGCCCTGCTCGATCAGGTAGGCGTTGACCGCCGTGTCGAACCAGCTGTAGTAGACGACGTTGTTGACGTGCCCGTACAGGTCGTTGTCCATCCAGCGGGTGGTGATGGTGCGGAAGACGGGGTAGCTCCCGCGGGCCTGCGGCGTGGGTCGTGATGCGCTCATGCGGCCGATTCTGCCCAGCCGCCGGCGGCCGCCCTGTCGCCCCGGCGTTAGGCAGGCGCCTCTAATCTTGCTGCAATGCAGCAAAAAGGACTTGTAGAGGGAAATCCCCGATGCCATACTTCGATTCATGCTGCACCGCAACAAAAAGAGCAGCGCCCATCCACCTACCTCTGGAGAATTGAACATGGCACTGACCGCTGACCAACTGATCGCCGCCCAAAAGGCCAACGTCGAAATCCTGTTCGGCCTGACCACCAAGGCCTTCGAAGGCGTCGAGAAGATCGTCGAACTGAACGTGCAGGCTTCCAAGGCCGCCCTGAGCGAAGCCGCCGAAACGGCCCAGGCCGTGCTCAGCGCCAAGGACGCGCAAGAGCTGCTGGCCCTGCAGGCCGGCCTGCTGCAGCCCCTGGCCGAGAAGACCGCTTCCTACAGCCGTCACCTGTACGAGATCGCCCAAGGCACCAGCGCCGAATTCAGCAAGGCCTTCGAAGTCAAGGCCGCCGAAGCCCAGCAGGCTTTCGTGAACCTGGTCGACAGCGCCGCCAAGAACGCCCCGGCCGGCTCCGAAACCGGCGTCGCCCTGATGAAGAGCGCCGTGGCCGCCGCCAACAACGCGTTCGAGTCCGTCCAGAAGGCCGTCAAGCAGGCTTCCGACGTGGCCGAAGCCAACTTCAACGCCGTCCAGTCGCAAGCCGTCGCCGCCGCCAAGACGGCCGCCGGCAAGGCCAAGCGCTGATCCCGGCCAGCCGGCCCCGGCGACCACCACCCGGCCGGCTGCACAACCGACAAGTTGTCTCCTTGGGTCCTACGGATCCATTCAGGCCCCGTCCACGCGACGGGGCTTTTTTTTTGGCGAAGCCTGCGGGAGGGCTTCTCTATGATGCGTTTCTTTCATCGAACCCATCACGCAAGAGAGAGACTTCCATGCAGATCGAAGGCAAGGTTTTCATCGTCACCGGCGGCGCCTCGGGCCTGGGCGAAGGCACGGCCCGCATGCTGGCCGCGGCCGGCGGCAAGGTGGTCATCGCCGACATGCAGATCGACAAGGGCGAGGCCGTCGCCCAGGAAATCGGCGCCCGCTTCGTCAAGTGCGACGTGAGCCAGGAAGCCGACGGCCAGGCCGCGGTGGCGGCGGCGCTGTCGCTGGGCAAGCTGGTGGGCCTGGTCAACTGCGCCGGCATCGCCCCGGCCGAGAAGACGGTGGGCAAGAACGGCCCGCACGCGCTGGCCGTGTTCGAGAAGACGCTGCGCGTGAACCTGCTGGGCAGCTTCAACATGATCCGCCTGGCGGCCGACGCCATGGCGAAGAACGAGCTCGAGCCCACCGGCGAGCGCGGGGTGCTGATCTCCACCGCCTCGGTGGCGGCCTACGACGGCCAGATCGGCCAGGCCGCGTACAGCGCCTCCAAGGGCGGCGTGGTGGGCATGACGCTGCCCATCGCCCGCGACCTGGCGAGGAACGGCATCCGCAACATGACCATTGCCCCCGGCATCTTCGGCACGCCGATGCTGTTCGGCATGCCGCAGGAGGTGCAGGACGCGCTGGCCGCCAGCGTGCCCTTCCCCTCGCGGCTGGGGACGCCGGCGGACTACGCCAAGCTGGCGAAGCACATCATCGAGAACGACATGCTCAACGGCGAGGTGATCCGCCTGGACGGCGCGATCCGCCTGGCGCCGCGCTGAGCGCCCGGGCAGGCACGGATCAGTCCTGCCCGCCGGCCGGCGGCATCAGCCGCCGGGCGAAGAAGGCCAGGATCTCGTCGCGCGCGGCCACCGTGGGCTGGCCCGCCTCGTCGATCAGGTGGGCCGTCACCACGCTGTGCGGGGAGGCGACCACCTGCTCGAAGAAGGGCGCGAGCCCCTCGCGGCGCGCCGCGCCGTCCGGCAGCACGCGCGCCACGAAGCGGGGGCCGAGCGCCTGCGCATAGGCGGCGAAGCGCTCGGCCCGGCAGAAGCGGTCGCCCTCGAAGCGGTAGGCGCGCACGGTCAGGCTCTCCCGCTCCAGGCGCTCGCGCACCGCGGCCAGCTCGTCGGGCGCCATCTCGATGCTGCCGGGTTCATCCAGCGGCAGCGAAGGCTGCGACAGCACCGGCGCCAGCACGGCCGGCTCCAGCATCATCGCGAGCGCGAAGTTGCCGGTGAAACACATGCCGATGGCGCCCACGCCCGGCCCGCCGCATTCGCCGTGCGCCAGCCGCGCCAATGCCCGCAGCCAGCGCGTGACCGGGCTGGCGCGTCCGCCGCCCAGCGCGCGGAACTCGGCGCTGACGCAGGCCCGCCGGAACACCTCCCTGCCCTCCTGCGCGCCGGGCACCGCGCCGTCGCGGCCGAACAGCGAGGGCATGTAGACCGTGAAGCCGGCGTCCCGCACCCAGCGCGCGAAGCGCGCCACCTCGGGGCTGATGCCGGGCATCTCGGCCATCACGACCACGGCCGGGCCGCTGCCCGCGACGTGGACCGTCTTCGTCTCGCCGTCCAGCGCGATGCGGCGCGGCACGAAGTCGTCGAGCGGATCGTCCGCCTGCGGGCGGATCTGGCGTGAGGGCATCGGGTGGGCTCCGTGGATGAAGGCCCCGATTGAACGCCGGGGCGCCCTACACTTCGAGTGTCCGATTCATCCCATTTCAAGCTTTTTCAGCCATGCATGACTTCACCGTGCTGCTGCTGCCCGACAGTTACGGCAGCGCCGTGTCGGCCACGCTCGACATGCTCGACGCGGCCGCCGCGCTGGCCCCGGGCCTGGGCGCGCCGCAGCCGCGCTGGCGCGTGGTCGCGCCGGACGGCGGCGCGGTGCGGCTGGGCAACGGCATGACGGTGCAGGCCGCGCCGCTGCCGCGGCAGGGCACGGCCGCCGCGCGCCGGGACGGCTCGGTGTGGGTGGTGCCGGGCCTGGGCATGCGCCGCGCCGAGGACCTGGCCCGGCGGCTGACCGGCGACGACGCCCGGCAGGCGGCGCGCGCGCTGGCGCGCCACGCGGCGAACGGCGGCGCCGTGGCCGCCGGCTGCTCGGCCGTGTTCCTGCTGCAGGCGGCCGGCCTGCTGAAGGCGCGCCGGGTGACCACCACCTGGTGGCTGGCCGCCACGCTGCGCGGCATCGAGCCCGACTGCACGGTCGATGCGGACCGCATGGTCTGCAGCGACGGGCCGGTGCACACCGCCGGCGCCGCCTTCGCGCAGGCCGACCTGATGCTGCATCTGCTGCGCCTGCGCTGCGGCTCGCCGCTGGCCGAAGCCGTGGGCCGCGTGCTGCTGATCGACGGACGGCAGGCGCAGGCACCCTACGTGATGCCGGCGCTGATGGCCGGCGGCCACGAGCTGATCCGGCGCCTGAGCGCCCACATCGAGGCCGCCCTGCCGACGCCGCCCGGCGTCGCGGCGCTGGCCAGCGCGTTCGCCATGTCGCCGCGCACCCTCTCGCGCCAGGTGCGCGCGGCCACGGGCCACGGCACGCTGGCGCTGGTGCAGCAGGTGCGGCTGCACCGGGCCCGCGCCCTGCTCGAAGGCAGCCGGCTGAGCATCGAGCAGATCGCGGCCCAAGTCGGCTACGAGGACGCCACGGCCCTGCGCCGGCTCATGCGCAAGCGCACCGGCGCGCCGCCGAGCCGCTTCCGGCGGGCCGCGGCCGCCGCCGGGTGAGCCCTGCTACAGGGACGCCTTCCTCACCAGCGTGCGCCGCGCCAGGCGCTCGTGGCGGGCGATCACCTGGGCGCCGAAGAGCACCAGCGTGGCGGCGATCTCCAGGCTCAGCAGCACCACGATCGCCGTGGTGAGCGAGCCGTAGACCACGTTGACCTGCGACAGGGTCGAGAAGTACCAGACCAGCACACGGCGCGTCAGCTCCCACAGCAGCGCCGCCGTCACGCCGCCGATCAGCGCATGGCGGAACGACAGGCGTCCCACCGGCATCACGAGGTAGAGGGAGGTGAGCATGAAGATCTCGCCGGCCAGCCCCAGCAGGTAGAGCAGCACCCCCGAGACGCCGCTGAGCGACCAGCTGCGGCCCAGCAGCTCCACCTGCTCCTGCCCGATCAGCTGCAGCGCGCCCGACACCAGGGTGACCAGCAGCAGCCCGAAGCACAGGCACAGGATGTAGAGGTAGGGCATGACGACCGACACCAGCACGTGCCGCCCGTGCGTCGCCTTGCGGTGGTGGAAGATCATCGCCATCGCGCTCTCCAGCACCGTGAAGGCCAGGGAGCTGAAGAACACCATCGTCACCAGCAGCACCGGCCCCATGAGGTCGCGGTGGTCGAGGAAGTTCGCCAGCTCGTGCACCATCGCGTCCGACTGGCCCGGCAGCAGCCAGGCGAGGTAGCGGCCGATGGTGGACAGCAGCAGGTCCTGCGGCAGCACGTGCGACAGCGCGATCACGCTCAGGATCAGCAGCGGCACGATGGACAGCAGCGCGTAGTAGGCCACCGCCCCGGCCAGCAGCAGCCCCTGGTTGGCGCGGAACTCCTTGACGGCCTGCCACATGAAACCGGGCGGGTTGCGCCAGAGCGTGGCGCCGTCGGCCGCGGCGGACGCGGGCGCATCGGTCGGCGTGGAACGGTCGGGCATGGTGGCCGGCAGTATGCCGCCGCACCCGCGCGCGCCGGCGTAGGAGAGCCTTGCGTATCATCGACCGCCCCTTCTGCCTGCCCGCCCGCGCCGCCATGGCGATCCCCCAGACCTTCATCCAGGAGCTCATCGCCCGCGCCGACATCGTCGAGATCGTCGGCCGCTACGTGCAGCTCAAGAAAGGCGGCGCCAACTTCATGGGGCTGTGCCCCTTCCACGGCGAGAAGTCGCCCTCCTTCTCCGTCAGCCCGACCAAGCAGTTCTATCACTGCTTCGGCTGCGGGGCGCACGGCAACGCCATCGGCTTCCTGATGGAGCACACGGGCATGGGCTTCCGCGAGGCGGTGCAGGACCTGGCCGGCCAGCTCGGCATGCAGGTGCCGGAGGACGATGCCAGCCCCGCCGAGCGCGAGCGCGCCGCCGCCGCGCGCCAGAAGCAGGCCACGCTGACCGACGTGCTGGAGAAGGCCGGCGAGGCCTACCGCAGGCACCTGAAGACCTCGCCCCGCGCCGTCGAATACCTGAAGGGCCGCGGCTTGTCGGGCGCAGTGGCGCGCGACTTCGGCCTGGGCTACGCGCCCGAGGGCTGGCGCGCGCTGGCCAGCGTGTTCCCCGCCTACGACGACCCGCTGCTGGCCGAGAGCGGCCTGGTCATCGTGAGCGAGGAGGAGGAAGGCCGGCGCTACGACCGCTTCCGCGACCGGATCATGTTCCCGATCCGCAACGTCAAGGGCGAATGCATCGGCTTCGGCGGCCGCGTGCTGGGCGACGAGAAGCCCAAGTACCTGAACTCGCCCGAGACGCCGGTGTTCAGCAAGGGCCGCGAGCTGTACGGCCTGTTCGAGGCCCGCGCGGCGCTGCGCGACAAGGGCTACGCGCTGGTGACCGAGGGCTACATGGACGTGGTGGCGCTGGCGCAGCTGGGCTTTCCCAACGCGGTGGCCACGCTGGGCACGGCCTGCACGCCGGAGCATGTGCAGAAGCTGTTCCGCTTCACCGACGCGGTGGTGTTCAGCTTCGACGGCGACGACGCGGGCCGCCGCGCCGCGCGCAAGGCGCTGGACGCCGCCCTGCCCTTCGCCACCGACGTGCGCAGCGTCAAGTTCCTGTTCCTGCCGCCCGAGCACGACCCGGACAGCTTCATCCGCGAGCACGGCGGCGAGGCCTTCGCCCGCTTCGTCGGCGAGGCGATCCCGCTGTCGCGCTTCCTGGTCGAGTCGGCGCGCGAGGGCTGCGACCTCGCCACCGCCGAGGGCCGCGCCCACCTGGCCGCCAACGCGCGGCCGCTGTGGACGGCGCTGCCCGACGGCGCGCTCAAGCGGCAGATGCTGGGCGAACTGGCCGAGCTGGTGCAACTGGACGCGCGCGAGCTGGGGCAGCTCTGGTCCGCCGGCGCGGCGCGCCCCGCAGCGGCAGCACCGGCGCCCGACGAGCGCCACCGGCACGACGCGCGCCAACGGCCGTTCGCCTCCTCGTCGCAGCGAAGGGCTGCGCCGCCTCCCCTGCGCGGGCGCGGCCAGCCGCCCTCGCGCGCCGACGTGGCGCTGCGCCTGCTGCTGGCCCATCCGCTGGAGTGGGAGACGCTGTCGCACGAGATGCACGCCCTGTTGTGCGCCCTGCCCGGCGCGCACGGCGAGTTCTTCACCTGGCTGGACGGCCAGGTGCACGAGCACGGCATCCAGCCCTTCGCGGCCCTGCGCGAGGGGCTGCGCGGGCAACCCTTCGAGCCGCTGGTCGAGCGGCTGGCCGCCGGGCCGCAGTTCACGGCCGAGGACGGCGAGGCGCCGGCCGAGGAGGCCCTGGCCGAGTTGCGCAACGTGCTGGACTTCATGCTCGACGAGCGGCTCAAGGCCGAGCAGACGGCGGTATTGGCCACGGTGGGCAGCGACCCGCAGGCGCTGGAGCGCTACAAGGCGCTGGAGCGGCGCCGGCTGGAACTGCGCCACCGGCTGCGCCGCCAGCCATGAAAATCCCCCTCTTGCGCTGCAGCGCGCTATAATGTAAGGCTTCGCAACCGGCAAGAGCGACAGCGGCACCTCCGGCCCGGCCCGGCGTCCAAGCAAGGACGCAGCATCCCAGCAGCAGGGATCAGGGCCCCTCCCGGCACCCCCGGGAGGATCACCGCAAGGACCGCACACCAAATGTTCGCCCACCCATCTTGCCCTGCGGACGGTGCGCCCGCGGCCTCGCCGCTTGCGTGCGCGCTTTCCGGCCCCAGTTGAATCATTCCTGCATGCCCGGTGCTTCAGGCGCCCGTGTTCCGTTCGTTCGCCCGTTTTCTTGTTCCGAGAGGTTCTATGCCGAGTTCCAAGAAGCCAGCAGCCACGTCACCCGCCAAGAGCGCTGCCAAGCCAGCCGCCAAGTCCGCCAGGACCGCGGCCTCCACCGCCACCAAGGCGGCGGCCCGGCCGGCAGCAGGAACCGCCAAGACGGCCCCCGCCGCCAAGTCCAAGACCGTGACCAAGAAAACTCCCGACGCTGAAACCAGGAAGGCCGCCGCCGCAGCAGCCGTTGCCGACGCCGCCACCGCCACCGCTCCCGCCAAGAAGAAGCCCGGCCGCCCGCCCAAGGCCGAGGGCGCCGCCAAGCCCGCCGCCGGCGGCGCCAAGCGCGGCCGCAAGCCGAAGACCGACGCCGCCAAGGGCAAGCCCGAGGTCGACGAGGAGGACTTCTCCGACGTCGAGGCCGAGTTCGCCGAGGAAGAACCGGCGCCGGCCGCCGAGGCCGCCACGGCCGAGAAGGCCAAGCCCCTGCGCATGAAGATCAGCAAGGCCAAGGAACGGGCCTTGATGAAGGAGTTCGGCCTCGACGAGACCGTGCTCAGCGAAGAGGACATGGCCAAGCGCCGCCAGCGCCTGAAGGCGCTGATCACGCTGGGCAAGACGCGCGGCTACCTGACGCAGGGCGAGATCTCCGACCACCTGCCCGACAAGCTGGTCGACGCCGAGACGATGGAAGTCGTGGTCGCCATGCTGGGCGACCTGGGCGTGGCCGTGTACGAGCAGACGCCCGACGCCGAGACCCTGCTGCTGAACAACACCGCGCCCACCGCCACCACGGTGGAAGAGGCGGAGGAAGAGGCCGAGGCCGCCCTGTCCACCGTGGACAGCGAGTTCGGCCGCACCACCGACCCGGTGCGCATGTACATGCGCGAGATGGGCACGGTGGAGCTGCTCACGCGCGAGGGCGAGATCGAGATCGCCAAGCGCATCGAGGGCGGCCTGCAGGACATGATGGAGGCCATCAGCGCCTCGCCCGCGACCATCGCCGAGATCCTGAAGATGGCCGGCGAGATCCGCGAGGGCAAGGTCGTCATCTCCACCATCGTGGACGGCTTCTCCAACCCCAACGAGGCCGACGACTACGTGGCCGAGGAGGACTACGACGAGTTCGACGCCGAGGACGACGACGACGGCAACGGCGGCTCCAAGGCGCTGACCAAGAAGCTCGAGGAGATGAAGAACGAGGCGCTCGCGCGCTTCGACCGCATCGCCGACCTGTTCGAGAAGGTCCACAGGATCTACGACAAGGAAGGCTACGGCACGCCGGCTTACGTCAAGGCGCAGCACGCCCTGTCGGAAGAGCTGATGACCATCCGCTTCACCGCGCGCACCATCGAGAAGCTGTGCGACATGGTGCGTACGCAGGTGGACGAGGTGCGCAAGAAGGAGCGCGAGCTGCGCCGCATCATCGTGGACAAGTGCGGCTACCCGCAGGAGCAGTTCATCGCCGAGTTCTCGGGCGTGGACAGGAACGGCAACAAGGTCGCCTCCAACCTGCTGAACCTCAAGTGGATCGAGAAGCAGTCCGCCGCCGGCAAGTCCTGGAGCGCGGTGATGGAGCGCAACATCCCGCCGGTGCAGGAGCTGCAGCAGCAGCTCATCGACATCCAGGCGCAGGTGGTGGTGCCGCTGACCGAGCTGAAGGAAATCAACCGCCGCATGAACCAGGGCGAGGCCAACTCGCGCGAGGCCAAGAAGGAGATGATCGAGGCCAACCTGCGGCTGGTGATCTCCATCGCCAAGAAGTACACCAACCGCGGCCTGCAGTTCCTCGACCTGATCCAGGAAGGCAACATCGGCCTGATGAAGGCGGTGGACAAGTTCGAATACCGCCGCGGCTACAAGTTCTCGACCTACGCGACGTGGTGGATCCGCCAGGCCATCACGCGCTCGATCGCCGACCAGGCGCGCACCATCCGCATCCCGGTGCACATGATCGAGACGATCAACAAGATGAACCGCATCAGCCGCCAGCACCTGCAGGAGTTCGGCTTCGAGCCCGATGCGTCCATCCTGGCCGAGCGCATGGAGATCCCCGAGGACAAGATCCGCAAGATCATGAAGATCGCCAAGGAGCCGATCTCCATGGAGACGCCGATCGGCGACGACGACGACTCGCACCTGGGCGACTTCATCGAGGACACCAACAACACCGCGCCGATCGAGGCGGCCATGCAGGCCGGCCTGCGCGACGTGGTGAAGGACATCCTCGACTCGCTGACTCCGCGCGAGGCCAAGGTGCTGCGCATGCGCTTCGGCATCGAGATGTCCACCGACCACACGCTGGAAGAGGTGGGCAAGCAGTTCGACGTGACGCGCGAGCGCATCCGCCAGATCGAGGCGAAGGCGCTGCGCAAGCTCAAGCACCCGAGCCGCAGCGACAAGCTGCGCAGCTTCATCGACAGCCTGTAAGCCACACCGCCTGCAGACCCAGCGCCCGCGGCGCCCATCCACTGGGCGCGGGGCGCTCTTCTTTTTTCGAGTGAAACGGAGACTTCCCGCATGAACCCCGACGCCGCCCACCTGTGGCGCGCCCCGCGCTGGGCGCTGGCCGTCCTGCTCGCGGTGCTGGGCATGCTGGGCCCCTTTTCCATCGACACCTACATCCCGGCCTTCGCCGGCATCCAGCAGTCGATCGGCGCGACGCCGGGCGAGATGCAGCAGACGCTGTCGGCCTACCTGTTCGGCTTCGCCTTCATGAACCTGTTCCACGGCGCGCTGTCGGACAGCTTCGGCCGCCGGCCTGTGGTGCTGTGGGGGCTGGCGGTGTTCACGCTGGCCTCGCTGGGCTGCGCGCTGTCGCAGACCATCGGGCAGCTCGTGTTCTTCCGCGCGCTGCAGGGCCTGTCGACCGGCGCGGGCATCGTCGTCTCGCGCGCCGTCATCCGCGACATGTTCCCGCCGGCCGAGGCGCAGAAGGTGATGAGCCAGGTCACCATCT
This sequence comes from Xenophilus azovorans DSM 13620, assembly GCF_000745855.1. Lineage (GTDB taxonomy): Bacteria > Pseudomonadota > Gammaproteobacteria > Burkholderiales > Burkholderiaceae_C > Xenophilus > Xenophilus azovorans. Next base: position 17,726 of record NZ_JQKD01000025.1, on the reverse strand, counting down.
TCTTCGGCGTCGCGCCGGCCATCGCGCCGATCGTCGGCGGGCTGCTGTTCGCGCACCTGGGCTGGCACAGCGTGTTCTGGTTCCTGGTCGGCGTGGGGCTGGTGCTGTGGGCGGCCAACTGGCGGCTGCTGCCGGAGACGCTGCACGTGGCGCACCGCCAGCGCTTCGCGGTGCGCGACCTGATGCGCGGCTACTGGCAGCTGTGTTCCGACCCGCGCTTCCTGCTGCTGGCGCTGGCCAGCGGCGTGCCCTTCAACGGCATGTTCCTCTACGTGCTGGCGGCGCCCGCCTTCCTCGGCCACCACCTGGGGCTGGAGCCCACGCAGTTCTTCTGGTTCTTCGTGCTGAACATCAGCGGCATCATGCTCGGCGCGCGCGCCAGCGGGCGCAAGGCCGGCAAGCTCACGCCCAAGCGGCAGATCCGCGACGGCTTCCTCATCATGCTGGTGGCGGCGGCGGTGAACCTGGTGGCCAACACCTTCTTCTGGCCGCAGGCCTGGTGGGCGATCTGGCCGCTGACCGTCTTCGCCTACGGCTGGGCGCTGATGGTGCCGGTAGTCACGCTGCTGGTGCTGGACTTGCACCCGGAGCGGCGCGGCATGGCCTCGTCGCTGCAGGCGGTGATCGGCTCCACCGCCAACGGCCTGGTGGCGGGCGTGATCGCGCCGCTGGTGATGCACTCGCCCTTCGCGCTGGCGCTGACCTGCATCACGATGCTGGGGGTGGGCCTGCTGTCGTGGGTGTGGCTGCATCGCCGCTGGCCGGAGATCGGCCGCGCAGTGCAAACGGGCTGAGCAGGCGCGGCCTGCCGGGGTTCGCGGCGTTCAGCGCCGCGCGGCGCCGGGCGAACCGAAGTCGTAGCGCGGCCCGGGGCCGGCCGCCGGGGGCGGGCCGGGATCGCCTCGCACCGCCGGGGCGCGCGGATCGCCCGACTCGGCGAACGCCGGCGGCATGACGCGCGGGCCGGGCCCGATCACGACCGGCGGGCCGGCATCGCGATAGCCGGGTGCGGCGGTGTTGGTCGCCTCCCGCGCCGGAGGCGGACTCACCCAAGGTGCGTCGGCAGGCGCCATGGCGTCGCCGGGTGGCGGCGCGGACGGAACCGGCGCCGCTTCTTCGCGCGGGGACGCCCGCCGCGGGGCAGCCGCGGCGCGTGTCTCGGGTGGTGGTTCGCGGCGCACGTTTCGAGGGCGCGCAGGCGCCACGGCGCGGTCAGCCTCGCGCGGGGCGGGCGGCGGTGCGGCCTTGGCCTGCGACGGCTCGACTGGCGCAGGAGCCGGCACGGCAGCAGCCGGCGGCGCCGCAGGCACAGGCACAGGCACAGGCACAGGTGCAGGCGACGGCGCAGCGACCGCAGCAGGCGCCTCTTCGCCCGCGGAAGGCGTCGGCACCGGACGGTTCAGCACGACGTAGCCGGCCACCGCCGCCGCGATGCCGGCGATCGCCCACGGCAGCCAGGCCATGCCCGTGCCTGACGCGACGCGACGATCCCGGGCACGGCCATCGCCGGCGCGCGGGTCGTCTGCAGCATCCGCGCGCCAGTCAGGCACCCCGTTTTCCGGCGCAGCAGGCATCGCCGCTGCGGTCGGCTCGGCGCCCAGCGGCGCGCCGCAACGCGCGCAGCGCAGCGCCTTGTCGCGGTTGCGCTGGCCGCAGGACGGGCAGACGGTGGCCATCACCCAGCCGGCCGGGATGCGGCCGGCCTCACCTGTCCGCCCCGCCGTGCGCGGGGGCGGCGCGGGGGATCACTTGGGCTGCGACGGGTCCGTGGAGGCCGGTGCGCCTTCGCCCGAGCCGGGCGCCGGTGCCGGCGTGCCGGGCGTTGCCGGCGCGGCGCCGGAAGGCTCGCTGGGGTTCGGGGCCGCGGCCGGCGAATCGGGCATGGCGGGCGCCGGTGCAGCCGCCGGGGGCGGCGGGCTGGCCGAGTCGGGCGTGGGAGCGCCGTCGGGGCCCTTGCCGCAGGCCGTGATCAGGGCGCCTGCCGCGAGGACGGCGGCCAGGGCGGAGAGTCGGGGGAAGGATGGGTTCATGTCGGGGTCTCCCAATGGTCGGGTCAAACCACCACTCTAGGGACGCCGGCGCGCCGCGTCTGTCCCTCCCCCGTCCTCCTGTCGCGTCAGCCTTTGGCTGCCGGCGCTGTCGGGAGGGTCCTACTCCAGTACGACATTGGCTTTCTTTACCAGCGCGGCGTAGCGAGCCGCCTCGCTGCGGAAATACGCTGCCGCCTCCTGCGGCGTGCCGGGGTGGATGACGTTGCCCTGCTTGCGCATCGCCTCCGCCACCTCGGGCGCGGCGAAGGCGGTGGCGATCGCGTCGTGCGCGCGCCGGACCTCGGCGGCGGACAGCTTCGCCGGGCCGACGAAGGCGAACCAGCCCTCGACGCTGTAGCCGGGCAGGCCCTGCTCGGCGATGGTCGGCAGGTCCGGCGCCGCCGGCGAGCGCGCCGGGCCGCACAGGCCGACGGCGCGCAGCGCGCCGCTCTTCATGTGCGGCTGCGCCGCCGGCAGCGCGACCACACCGATCTCGACCTGGCCGGCGATCATGTCGGTGACCATCGGGCCGGTGCCCTTGTAGGGGATGTGGCGCGCCTTCACGCCGGCCTCGTCCATGAACATCTCGCCGGCCAGGTGGATGATGGTGCCGTTGCCCGAGGAAGCGTAGTTGTAGCCGTCGGGCTTGCCCTTGAGCAGCGCGACCAGCTCGGGCACGTTCTTCGCCGGCACCTTGGGGTTGACCAGCAGCACCAGCGGCGTGGCGCCGACCACGCTGATGGGCGTGAAGTCCTCGATCGCGTCGAAGGGCATCTTCTTGTAGACGGCCGGGTTGATGACGTGGTTGTTGGAGACCATGCCCAGCGTCAGCCCGTCGGGCGCGGCCTTGGCGACCACCGCGGCGCCGGTGATGCCGCCGGCGCCGGGCAGGTTCTCGATCACCACCGGCTGGCCGAAGGCCTGGCCCAGCGCGGGCGCGGCGGCGCGGGCGATGGCGTCCACGCCCGAACCGGCGCTGATCGGCAGCACGATGCGGATCGGCTTGTCGGGCTGGGCCAGGGCCGCGCGCGGCAGCGCCAGCGCGCCGGCCAGGCCCAGCAGGTCGCGGCGGGAAAGGGCGAAGGGGGATGTGATGTTCATGGGGTGTTGTCTCCTTGGTTTGTCTCCGTGATGCGTGGTGCTCAGGCCGGGGCGGCGGATCGCAGCCCCGAGAGGATCTCCTCGGTGTGCTCGCCCACGCGCGGCAGCGGCCGGCGCACGCCGGGCCGGCGCCCGCCCATCTGCAGCGGCAGCAGCACCGCATCGCTCTGGCCGCCCTCCTCGTTGCGCATCGGCACCAGGCCGCCGCTTTGCCGCAGGTGCGGGTCGTCCAGCAGCTGGTCGGGCCGCACGATGGGTGCATAAGGCACGCCGGCGGCTTCCAGCTTCGGCGCCAGCTCAGCCGCGCGGTGGTGCTGCAGGATCGCGCCCAGGCGCTGCAGCAGCTGCGGGCGCACCGCCACGCGGCTGGCGTTGTCGGCCAGTTGCGGGTCGGCGGCCAGCTCGTGCGCCTCCAGCACGCGGCACAGGGTGGCGAACTGCTTGTCGCTGACGGCACCGATGAAGAGCTGCTCGCCGCCCGCGAGGGTGAACACGTCGTACACGCTCCAGGCCGACACGCGCGAGGGCATCGGCGGCGGCGCCTCGCCGGTCATCGCGAACTGCTGCATGTGCTGCGCGCAGAGGAACACGCAGTTCTCGAACAGCGCGCTCTGCACTTCCTGCCCGCGGCCGGTGCGCTCGCGCTCGCGCAGCGCGGCCAGCACGCCGATGGCGCCGAACATGCCGCCCATGATGTCGTTGACGCTGGTGCCGGCGCGCAGCGGGCGCCCCTCGGGGCCGGTCATGTACGACAGGCCGCCCATCATCTGCACCACCTCGTCCAGCGCCAGGCGCTTCTCGTAGGGGCCGGGCAGGAAGCCCTTGTGCGAGGCGTAGACCAGGTGCGGCGCCCCGCGGCTGAGCGTCTCGTAGTCCAGCCCGCGCTCGCGCATCAGGCCGGGGCGGAAGTTCTCGACCACCACGTCGCATTGGCGCGCCAGCCCGGCGGCGGTGGCGGCGCCCTCGTCGGTCGAGATGTCGATGACGACGCTCTTCTTGTTGCGGTTGAAGCTGCGGAAGAAGCCGATGCCCAGGCCGGGCAGCCGGCGGGTGCGGTCGCCGCCGGGCGGCTCGACCTTGATGACCTCGGCGCCCAGGTCGGCCAGGATCATTCCGCAGGTCGGACCCATCACCATGTGCGAGAACTCGAGCACGCGGATGCCGGCCAGCGGCAGGGGGGTGTCTTCAGGCATGGACTCCTCGTCGGGGAAAAGTAAGCGGGTCAGGCGGCCGCGGGCAGCGGCTGCGGCACGAAGGTCTTGGGCAGGCCGGCGCGCCACAGCGTGCCGTGCAGCGTCTCGCCGGCCAGCCAGCCGGCCACGCGCTTGCGCAAGGCCAGCAGCGCGCCGATGTCCAGCCCGGTGGCGATGCCCATGCTGCCGAGCATGTAGGCCAGGTCTTCGGTGGAGACGTTGCCGCTGGCGCCGGGCGCGTGCGGGCAGCCGCCGATGCCGGCCAGGCAGGCGTCGAAGCGGGCCACGCCCACTTCCAGCGCGGCGTACACGTTGGCCAGGCCCAGGCCGCGCGTATCGTGGAAGTGGCCGCACCAGAAGCGCTCGCCGGCGATGTGCACGGCCTGCTCGAACAGGCGGCGCACCTGCGCCGGGTCGGCATAGCCCACGGTGTCGGCCAGGCTCACGCGGTCGGCGCCGGCGTCGAGCAGGGCCTGCATCAGGCGCAGCACCTCGGCCGGCTTCACCTCGCCCTGCAGCGTGCAGCCGAAGGCGGTGCCGACGCCGCCCTCGATGAGCGTGCGGCTGCCGGCGGCGTCGCGCGCGGCGCGGATGCGCGCCACCTCGGCCACCACCTCGTCGGGCGTCCGGCGCAGGTTGGCCAGGCTGTGGGCGTGGCTGGCCGACAGGGGCACGATTATCAGGTCGGCTTCGGCGGCGATGGCGTTCCCGGCGCCGCGCAGGTTGGGCACCAGCACCGAGACGAAGAGTTGCGGCAGCGTCTTCGCATAGGCCACCAGCTCGGCGGTGTCGGCCAGTTGCGGCAGGAGGCGCGCCGGCACGAAGGAGCCGACCTCGATCTCGCGCTGGCCGGCCGCGTGGGCGGCACGGATCCACTCGCGCTTGCGCTCGGTGGGCAGCACGGTGGCGATGCTCTGCAGGCCGTCGCGCAGGCCGACCTCGCGGATCACGGCGCGGGCGGGCAGCTTCGTGGGGGTCATCGGGCTGTGTCTCCTTTCGGGGCGACTTTAGGCATTCCCGATTCATCACAAAAGCGATAATCTGGAACGCCAGACATACCCGATCGGAACGCTACGCCCGCCATGCGCGACCTCGACCTCACCAGCCTGCGCCTGTTCGTCGCCGTCTGCGAGACGCGCAACATCGCCCGCGCCGCCGAGCGCCAGCACATCGTGGCCTCGGCCGTGAGCAAGCGCCTCGCGCAGCTCGAAGCCACGGTGGGCGCGCCGCTGTTCGAGCGGCGCCGCCGCGGCGTGGTGCCGACGCCGGCCGGCGAGATCCTGCTGGAGCACGCGCGCGGCATGCTGGCCGGCGCCGACCGCGTGGCGCGCGACATGGCGGCCTACGGCCGCGGCGTGAAGGGGCTGGTGCGCATGCTGGCCACCGTCTCGACCATCGCGGAGCTCCTGCCCGACGACATCGCGCGCTTCCTGCAGGCGCCGGCGCACCGCGAGATCCGCGTGGACATCGAGGAGGCGCTGAGCCGCGACCTGGTGCGCTCGATCCGCGAGGGCGTGGCGACGCTGGGCGTGTGCTGGGACGCGGCCGACCTGGAGGGGCTGCAGACGCGGACCTACCGCCACGACCGGCTCGCCATCATCGCGCCGCCCGCGCACCCGCTGGCACGGCAGGCCGAGTGCCGCTTCGAGGAGACGCTGGCCTGCGAGCACGTGGGCCTGCCCGCCTCCACCGCGGTGCACAGCATGCTGGCGCGCGCCGCGGCCATCGCCGGGCGGCCGCTGCACTACCGGGCGGTGGTGTCCACTTTCGACGCCTCGCTGCGCTGCGTGCGCGCGGGACTGGGCATCGCGGTGGTGCCGCGCGAGGTGGCGGAGCCGATCGCGCAGACCGTGGGCGTGCGCGTGGTGCCGCTGGCCGACCCGTGGGCGCACCGGCGCATCGTCATCTGCTTCCGCGACGAGGATTCGCTCTCGCCCGCGGCGCGGATGCTGGTGGAGCATCTGGAGGCGGCGAGCCGCGCGGCGCCGCCGCCTGCGGCCGCCGCGGCCCCGGTGCGCCGCCGGCAGCGCTGAGCCGCCCGGCGCCCGCACCCGCTCAAAGCGGCGGCGCGACCTTGATGGTCTTGGGCGGCAGGCCCTTCTGCCTGGTCTGGGGCTTCTTCGCGGGCGGCGGCGGGGGCGGCTCCGAATTGATCAGCCGCGGGCCGGCCACATAGGTCTTGCCGGTCTTGTGGTTGAACTTCAGGTACAGGCCGCTGATGCTGCCCATGTAGGCATCGATGCGCGCGCCCCTGGCCACGGCCTCGTCCTCGGGCGACATCTCGTCCGGCTTCATGGTGAAGCCGGCGCCCGCCACGTTGGGATGGGTGTGGTAGTAGGCCACCGGCACGGCGCCCTCGATGGGGCAGCCCTTGTCCGGCGCATCCTGGCCCACGCTCACGCTGTTGCGCTCGCCCTCGACGTAGGGCATCACGTAGTACTTGCCGCGCAGCCTGCAGATCATGCCGCCGTACTCGTTGCGCGTGGCGATGGAGTGGATCAGCAGGGCCTGCAGCGCCGCCCGCGCCGCCTCGCCGGGCGTATTGAAGGGCTTGTCGAGCGCCGGAAAGCTGGCGAGCTGGTAGGGCTGGGGTGCGGGTTCGGCCATCCCGGAAGTCTGCCGGCGCGCTGCAGTGCGCGCCATCGGCCACATCGCCTAGGCCGGCCTGTCCGGCGGCATTCAGGCGCGGCGCCGCAGGAAGACGTGCGTGGCGCGCTCGCCCGGCTCCTGGCGGTCGCACACGTAGCCGAGCGCCGGCAGGTCCAGCCCCTGGAACAGCGCCTCGCCGCGGCCCATCAGCACCGGGCGCAGCGCCAGGTGCAGTTCGTCGATCAGGCCCGCCTGCAGGTACTGCCGCACGGTGGACGTGCCGCCGCCGATGCGCACGTCGCGCCCGCCGGCCGCCTCCTTCGCGCGGGCCAGCGCCTCCTCGATGCCGCCGGTGACGAAGTGGAAGGTGGTGCCGCCCTGCATCGCCAGCGGCGCGCGGGCATGGTGGGTGAGCACGAAGACGGGCACGTGGTAGGGCGGCTCCTCGCCCCACCAGCCGCGCCACGATGCGTCGGGCCAGGGGCCGCGCACCGGGCCGAACATGTTGCGCCCGAGGATCCAGGCGCCGACCTCGGCGAAGCCCAGCTCGGCGATGCGGTTGTCCACGCCGGTCTCGCCCTCGCCCTGCCCCTGCATGCGCTGCCACACGCGGGTCGGGAAGAACCAATCCATCAGCTCGACGCCGCGCACCCCGAGGGGATGTTCGAGGCTCTGGTCGGGCCCGGCGGCGAAGCCGTCGAGCGAGACACCGAAACTGCGCACCAGGACACGGGACATGGCGGGACTCCTTGCCGTGCGCCGCGCGGGCCGCGGCGCTCTATCGCGCGACGCCGAGCAGCCGGTCCAGCACCTCGGGCTGCGACGCCAGGGTGGCCGCCGCGTCGCGATGCACGATGGTGCCATGGTCCAGCACCACCGCCTCGTCGGAGATCGCGAGGATCGCCTGCGGGTGCTGTTCCACGATGATGGCGGCCAGCCCCTCGCCCTGCGTGATGCGGCGGATGGCGCGCAGCAACTCCTCGACGATGATCGGCGCCAGGCCTTCCAGCGGCTCGTCCAGCAGGAGCAGGCGCGGGTTGACCACCAGCGCGCGGGCCACCGCCAGCATCTGCTGCTCGCCGCCCGAGAGCTGCGTGCCCAGGTTGCCCTTGCGCTCGGCCAGCCGCGGGAACATCTCGTAGGCGCGCGCCGGCGTCCAGGCACCGGGCCGGGCCACGGCCGTCAGGTTCTCGTGCACCGTCAGCGACTTGAAGATGTTGCGCTCCTGCGGCACCCAACCGATGCCGGCGGCCGCGCGCAGGTGCGAGGCCAGTCCGTCGATGCGCTGCCCGCCCAGGCGGATGCTGCCGCCGTGCTGGCGCGTGGCGCCGGCCAGGGTGTCGATGAAGGTGGTCTTGCCGGTGCCGTTGCGGCCCAGCAGCGCCAGCGTGCGGCCCTCGCCCAGCGCGAGCGAGATGCCGTCGAGCACCACCGCCTCGCCGTAGCCGGCGCTGAGGTTCTCGACTTCGAGCAGTTCAGCCATGCGCGGCCTCCCCATGCCCCAAGTACACCTCGCGCACGCGCGCATCGGCGGCGATCTCGTCGGGCGTGCCCTCGGTGAGCAGGGCGCCGTTGACCAGCACCGTCATGCGGTCGGCGAAGCTGAAGACCAGGTCCATGTCGTGTTCGATGAGCAGCACCGAGACGTCGGCCGGCAGGGCCGCGACGGTGGCCAGCAGTTCCTCGCGTTCGCCCGGCGGCACGCCGGCCACGGGCTCGTCCAGCAGCAGCACGCGCGGCTCGCAGGCCAGCGCGATGGCGATCTCCAGCAGGCGGCGCTTGCCGTAGGCCAGGTGCTGCACCTTCTGCTGCGCCACGTCGGCCAGGTGGAACTGCTCCAGCAGCGCGCCGGCGCGCTCGGCCACCGCCTTCGAGCTGCCCAGCGCCCGCCACCACCGGCGCGTCAGGCCCTGCTGCTGCGACACTACCAGCGCCAGCGTCTCCAGCGGCGTCATGGCGTCGAACAGCTGGTTGATCTGGAAGGTGCGCACCATCCCGCGCGCCACGCGCTGGTGCGGCGCCAGGCGGGTCACGTCCTGGCCCAGCAGCGCGATGCGGCCCGCGGTGGGCGCGAGCACGCCCGTCAGCAGGTTGACCAGGGTGGTCTTGCCGGCGCCGTTGGGGCCGATCAATGCATGGCGCGCGCCGCGGCGCAGTTGCAGCGAGACGTTGTCGGTGGCGGTGATGCCGCCGAAGCGCATCACCAGCCCCTGGGCCTCTAGCACGACCGGCGCGTCGTTCACGTTGGACACGGTGGCGGACGTCATGCCTTGCGCCCTCCCCCGAACCAGGTCCACGGCCGCAGCAGCCGCTCGCGGCCCACCAGCACCAGCAGCACCAGGATCAGCCCGATCCAGAACATCCAGTACTGCGGCGTCACCGATGACAGCCAGTCCTGCAGCAGCTTGAACACGATGGCGCCGGCCACGCCGCCGTAGAGCCAGCCCACGCCGCCGATCACCAGCATCAGCAGCACGTCGGCCGATCGGTCGAAGGCCAGCACGTCCAGCGAGGCGAAGCCGGTGGTCTGCGCCAGCAGCGCGCCGGCGGCGCCGGCGATGGCGGCGGCCACGGTGTAGATGGTCACCATGCGCGCGGCCACCGGCACGCCGATCGCCATGGCGCGCAGCCGGTTGTCGTGGATGGCCCTGAGCGTCGCGCCGAAGGGCGAGTGCACGATGTGGCGCATCACGACGAACAGCAGCAGCAGCACCGTGAGCGAATACCACGCCGCGGTGCGGCCGAACAGGTCGAACTCGAACAGGCCGAGCACCGGCCCCATCACCACGCCCTGCAGGCCGTCGGCACCGCCGGTGAGCCAGTCGAGCTTGTTGGCCAGCTCCAGCAGCAGCAGCGCGGTGCCGAGCGTGACCATCAGCCGCGTGAGGTCGCTGCCGCGCAGGATGGTGACGCTGGCCACCAGCCCGAGCAGCGCGCTCAGCGCGACCGCCACCACCAGCCCGACGGTCGGGTCGGGCATGACGTGCTTGGCGAACAGCGCCGCCGCGTAGGCGCCGAAGCCGAAGAAGGCCGCATGACCCAGCGAGACGATGCCCGTGTAGCCGAGGATCAGGTCCAGCGACATGGCGAACAGCGCCACGATCGCGATCTCGTTGACCATCAGCGAGTGCGAGGGGAAGACCAGCGGCAGCGCGAAGGCGGCGGCCCACAGGACGAACTCCCACGGGCGCCAGCGCGCCTTGGCCATCAGCGGCGCCTGCCAGTCGCGCGTTGTCGTGACGGGTGTGCTCATCAGCGGGCCCCCTTGCGGGTGAACAGGCCCTGCGGCCGCCACATCAGGATCACGATCATCAGCAGGTACACCGTGAAGGCGCCCATCTTGGGGATGTAGTACTTGCCGGCCACGTCGGCGATGCCCAGCAGCAGCGCCGCCATCAGCGGGCCGGTAATGGACGAGGTGCCGCCCACCGCCACCACGATGAGGAAATAGATCATGTACTTGAGCGGGAAGGTCGGGTCCATGCCCAGGATCTCCGCGCCCAGCGCACCGCCCAGCCCGGCCAGCCCGGAGCCGGCGGCGAAGGTGAGCAGGAACACCACGTTGACGTTGATGCCCAGGCCCGAGGCCACGCGCGGGTCGTCCACCGCCGCGCGCAGCCGGCTGCCGAAGCGCGTGCGGGTGAGGATGGCCTGCAGCACCACCGTCAGCAGCGCGCACACCGCGATGATGAAGATGCGGTAGTGGCCCATGCCCAGCAGGAAGGCGCCGTCGCCGATCTCGGTGCGCCCGCGCAGCCACTCGGGCAGGTGGATGTTCTGCTGCGAGGAGCCGACGAAGTAGTCCAGCCCCGCCACCGCCATGAAGGCCAGGCCGATGGAGAAGAGCACCTGGTCCAGGTGCGGCCGGCCGTACATCGGCCGGTACAGCAGCCGCTCCAGCACGGCGCCGGCCAGCGCCGTCAGCACGAAGGCCAGCGGCAGGCACGCGAGGAAGGGCACGCCCGCCTTCTGCATGGCGAACACGGTGATGTAGCCCCCCGCCATGGCGAAGGCGCCGTGCGCCAGGTTGATGAAGTTCATCAGGCCCAGCGTCACGGCGAGGCCGACGGCGAGCACGAACAGCAGCATGCCGTAGGCGATGCCGTCGAAGAGGATGGTCAGCATGCGGGAAGTCTCACACCGTTCGGCCCGAGCAGGCTCACACCGTTCGGGCCGAACCCGTCGAAGGCGGTGTACAAGGCTTCGACAGGCTCAGCCCGAACGGGCGGAAGGATCGCTTACTTGGACTTGCCGGGGTCCTTGACGGCCTTGAGCACGTCGAACTCGACGTTGTAGAGCTTGCCGTCCTTCTTCTCGACCTTGCGCAGGTACACGTCCTGCACGATGTCGCGCGTGGCCGGGTCGATCAGGACCTCGCCGCGCGGGCTCTCGAAGCGCATGCCCTTCATCTTCTCGACCAGTGCGGTGCCGTCGCCCTTGCCGCCGGTGGCCTTCAGCGCCTCGTAGATCAGGTGCATGCCGTCGTAGCCGCCCACGGCCATGAAGTTCGGGCGCATGCCCTTGTTGGCCTTCTCGAAGGCCTCGACGAACTGCTTGTTCAGCGCCGAGGGGTGCGCCGCCGAGTAGTGGTGCGTGGTGACCACGCCCAGCGCGCCGTCGCCCATGTCGTTGAGTTGGTCGTCGTCCGTCACGTCGCCGGTGGCGATGAGCTTGATGCCGGCCTTGTCCAGCCCGCGCTCGAGGAACTGCTTCATCACCGCCGCGCCGGCGCCCGAGGGCACGAAGACGAAGAGGGCATCGGGCTTGGCGTCGCGCACCTTCTGCAGGAAGGGCGCGAAGTCCGGGTTGCGCAGCGGCACGCGCAGCTTCTCGATCACCTTGCCGCCGTTGGCGGCGAAGCGCTCGGTGAAGAACTTCTCGGCGTCGTTGCCCGGGCCGTAGTCGGACACCAGCGTCACCACCGACTTGATACCGTTCTTGGGCGCCCAGTCGGCCATGGAGACGGACACCTGCGGCAGCGTGAAGCTGGAGCGCACCACGTAGGGCGAGGCCTCGGTGATGCTGGAGGTGGCGGCGGCCATCACGATCTCGGGCACCTTGGCCTGCGTGGCCAGCGGCGCGGCGGCCAGTGCCGCGGGCGTGACGCCGAAGCCGGCGATGACGTTGACCTTCTCGTTGACGATCAGCTCCTGCGCCAGGCGCTTGGTCACGTCGGGCGTGGCCACGTCGTCCTTGACGATCAGCTCGATCTTGCGTCCGGCCACGCTGTCGCCGTGCTGCGCCATGTACAGGCGCGCGGCGGCCTCGATCTGGCGGCCGGTGGAGGCCTGCTGGCCCGTCATGGGCAGGATCAGGCCGATCTTGAAGGCGTCCTGCGCCAAGGCGGTGGCCGTGGCGGCCAGCGCGGCGGCAGCGACGGCGGCCTGGATCAGGGTTCTTTTCTTCATCTGCGGTCTCCTGTGAAACGAAAGGATGGGACGCCACTGCGCGAGGCAAGAAACGGCGCGGATTTTCCGCCGATCGCCGACGGGGCGGTCCAGAGAACTGTGCACTATCAGTTATCGCGGATTGCTATAGCCGGGGCGGGGCTATTTCATTCGGGTAAACGTGGATGCCTCCGGCCGGATCAGCGCGACGCCGGGCAGCGCCTGCGGCCGCTGCAGGCGCAACGCTTCGCGCAGGTTGCGCTGCGCGATGCGTGCATGCTCGCGCATGATGGCCTCGGCGCGCGCGCCCTCGCGGCGCTGGATGGCGTCGAGCACGGCGCGGTGCTGCGCCTGGGCGACGACGAACATGTCGCGCGCCTGCGGCGAGTCGGCCTGCACCACCACGAAGGCCGAGGGCGAGGCGAAGGGCATGCGCACCACCCGCTCCACCTCGCGCGCCAGCACGCGGCTGTCGGCCATGCGCAGCAGCACGGCGTGGAAGCGGCCGTTGGCCGCCACGTAGCGGGTGAAGTCGGCCTCGTCCAGTTGCGGACGCGCCAGCACGGCGTCGATCTCGTCCAGCGCCTCGCGCGCCTCCCCCAGCAGCGCCGACGGCACGCCGCGCTCGGCCGCCACGCGCGCCAGCAGGCCCTCCAGCGTGCCGCGCAGCTCGATGGCGTCGGCCACCTCGCGCTCGGAGAAGGAGCGCACCGCGAAGCCGCCGTGCGGCAGCGCCTCCAGCAGCCCTTCCTGCTCCAGCCGCACCAGCGCCGCGCGGATCGGCGTGCGCGAGATGCCCAGCTTCTCGACGATGGCGACCTCGCCCACGCGCTCGCCGGGGGGCAGCTCGCCGGCCAGGATCATCTCGCGCAGCTGCAGTTGCGCGCGCACCGCCTGGGAGCCGCCTTCGGCCGTGGGAATCGCGGAGGTCATCATGGGGCGACGAGTCTATCTGTATACATCACCACTTGAATCAAGTTCATTTATCCTCGTTTACCCTAGATAAACATCGAATGAAGCCAGATTCTGTATACATTTAAGGCGCCTCTTCCCATAATCCGACCCAGCGCATTCCCCGACACGAAGAGGTTCCCACGATGTTTCCCAAGAACGCCTGGTACGTCGCCTGCACGCCCGACGAGATCGACGACAAGCCCCTGGGCCGCACCATCTGCGGCGAAGCGATGGTCTTCTACCGCGGCCAGGACGGCCGCGCCGTCGCGCTGGAGGATTTCTGCCCGCACCGCGGCGCCCCCCTGTCGCTGGGCACGGTCTGCGAAGGCCAGCTGGTGTGCGGCTACCACGGCCTGGTGATGGGTGAGGAAGGCCGCACGGTCGCCATGCCCGGCCAGCGCGTGCAGGCCTTCCCCTGCATCGGGCGCTTCGCGGCGGTCGAGCGCCACGGCTTCGTCTGGGTCTGGCCCGGCGACCAGGCGCTGGCCGATCCGGCGCAGATCCCGCACCTCGAATGGGCCGACAGCCCCGACTGGGCCTACGGCGGCGGCCTGTACCACATCGCGGCCGACTACCGCCTCATGGTCGACAACCTGATGGACCTGACGCACGAGACCTACGTGCACAGCACCAGCATCGGCCAGAAGGAGATCGACGAGACGCCGGTCAAGACCCGCACCGAGGGCGAACAGGTCATCACCAGCCGCTTCATGGAGGGCGTGATGGCCCCGCCCTTCTGGCGCGCCAACCTGCGCGGCAACCACCTGCCCGACGACCAGCCGGTGGACCGCTGGCAGGTGTGCCGCTTCACGCCGCCCAGCCACGTGATGATCGAGGTGGGCGTGGCCCTGGCCGGCCACGGCGGCTACGACGCGCCGGCCGACAAGAAGGTCTACAGCATCGTGACGGACTTCATCACGCCCGAGACGGAGACCTCGCACTGGTACTTCTGGGGCATGGCGCGCAACTTCAACGTCAAGGACCGCAACCTCACCGCGCAGATCCGCGAGAACCAGGGCCGCGTGTTCGCCGAGGACAAGGTGATGCTGGAGGCGCAGCAGCGCTCGATCAGCACGCACCCGCAGCGCAAGCTGCTCAAGCTGAACATCGACGCTGGCGGCGTGCGCTCGCGCGAGATCATCGACCGCCTGCTGGCCGGCGAGCAGGCCGCGGCGCCGTCGGCGCTGGCGGCGTGAGACCCGAGGCAGCCTTCGGCCGCACCGCCTGCCGGAACCCGGCCAGCCCGGGTTCGACGATGGCCGCATCGCCCTCCGCCGCATAGACCGCGTAGGCCGGGTAGAGGAACTCGGGCGCGCCCTTCACGCGGTACAGCCGGCCGGCCTGCAGGTCGTCGCGCACCACGTCCTGCCGGAAGTAGCCGGCGCCGCCCGCGGCCAGCAGGTATTCGCGGCCCAGCGGCCCCAGCCCGGCCGTCACGCCGGGGTTCGACAGCTCGGCGAAGACCATGCCGTGCTGCAGCGCGAAGTCCGGCCCCCAGTCGACGTACACGTACTCGCCCGGCCGCGGAAAGGCGCGCTGCGGCGAGGTGGTGACCATCACCAGCTTCTCCTCGATCAGCAGCTCGACGCGCAGGCCCGGGCGCTGGCGGGGCGCGTAGACGATGGCGATGTCCAGCACGCCGGCCGCCACCTTGTCCAGCAGTTCGGCGGCGCCGCCGACCTCGGTGCGCGCGGCCAGGTGCGGCGCGGCCGAGCGCATCCACAACAGCCAGTCGAGCAGCAGCGGGTCCCACAGGCTGACCTCGCAGCCCACCGACAGCACGGCGCGGCGGCCCTCCGGCACCGCCACCTGCTGGCGCGCACGCTCCCACACCTGCACCAGCAGGCTGGCATGCGGCACGAACTGCTCGCCGGCCGGCGTGAGCGCGGCGCCGGCCTTGTTGCGCGTGAACAGCGGCCGGCCCAGCAGCGACTCCAGCGTGCGCACCCGCGCGCTCACCGTGGTCGGCGTGACGTGCAGCCGCTCGGCCGCGTGCAGGAAGCTGCGCGAGCGCGCGATCTCCAGGAAGGTCAGGGCGAGCGTGATGTCCACGGTGTCGGCGCCTCTTTTTGAATGCGATTTTTCCGCATTCATTGTCCAATAAATATCGCTTTACCGAGATCGTGCAAGGGTGCAGCATCAGGGCACGACGGCCTCAGAGGAGTACGACATGCAAGCCAGCGACATCATGACCCGCTCGGTGATCTCGGTTCAGCCCGACACCGAACTGCACGAGGTGGTGGAGATCCTGCTCAGGCACCGCATCAGCGGCGTGCCGGTGGTCGAACGCGGCGAGGTGCTGGGCTTCGTCGGCCAGGGCGACCTGCTGCACCGCTACGAGATCGGCACCGACACCGCGCCGCACGACGCGCGCACCTGGTGGCGGCGCCTGGTGGGCCCGGACGGCAGCTCGCAGGCCTACATCCGCTCGCACAGCCGCCGCGTGCGCGACGTGATGAACCCCGACGTGGTCAAGGTGGAGGAGGACGCCCCCGTCTCGCGCATCGCCTCCATCTTCGAGGCGCGCCACGTGCGCCGCGTGGTGGTGGTACAGGGCGGCTGCCTGGCCGGCCTGGTCACGCGCTACGACCTGATGCGCGCGCTGGCCAGGGCGTCCGCATCCGAGCCCGAGCCGCAGGCGCCGGCCGACGACGACCAGATCCGCGCCCGCCTGCTGCAGGAGCTGGACGGCCAGCCCTGGTGGTCCGACGCCTGGTCCAGCGTCTTCGTGCACGGCGGCGTGGTGTACTTCGCCGGCGTGGCGCGCAGCCGGGCCGACCAGGATGCGGCCCGCGTGGCGGCGGAGAACATCCCCGGCGTGCGCGCGGTGCGCGACCAGCGCCAGGTCGGCATCGAAGCGCA
Source organism: Xenophilus azovorans DSM 13620 (assembly GCF_000745855.1). Taxonomy (GTDB): domain Bacteria; phylum Pseudomonadota; class Gammaproteobacteria; order Burkholderiales; family Burkholderiaceae_C; genus Xenophilus; species Xenophilus azovorans. The sequence continues at coordinate 1,610 of NZ_JQKD01000025.1, read as the reverse complement.
GCCGATCTTCCTGTGATGCAGGCCGCGGACGCGAAGGACCTCGGGGATCCGGCCCTGCGCCGGGCGGCCGGCGTGCTGCACCGGCCGGTGTGCGAGCTGCTCGGCTGCCGCCTGCCGCTGGTGCTGGCCGGCATGGGCGGTGTGGCGCGGGCCGAGCTGGTCACGGCCGTGACGCGCGCCGGCGGCTTCGGCCTGCTGGGCATGGTGCGCGAGCCGCCGGCGCTGATCCGCGAGCAGGTGCAGGCGGTGCGCGCCGCGACCGACCGGCCCTTCGGCGTGAGCATCATCCCGGCCGCCACCGAGGCCGGCCTGCTGCGCCGCCAGGTCGACCTGCTGCTGACGCTGGAAGTGCCCGCCATCTGCCTGTTCTGGGACCTGAGCGCGCCGATCGTGGAGCGCTGCCGCGCCGCCGGCATGCGCGTGCTGTGCCAGGTGGGCAGCGCCGCCGAGGCGCTGGCGGCACAGGAGGCCGGCGCGCAGGTGCTGATCGCCCAGGGCGTGGAGGCCGGCGGCCACGTGCGCGGCCGGCAGCCGCTGGCCGGACTGCTGCCCGAGGTGCTGGCGGCCGTGCACGTCCCGGTGCTGGCGGCCGGCGGCCTGGCCGACGGCGGCGACGTCGCGGCGGTGCTGTCGGCCGGTGCGCAGGGCGCGATGCTCGGCACGGCGCTGCTGGCCACGCACGAATCCTTCGCCCACCCCTATCACCAGCAGCGCATCGTCGATGCGCGCGAGGGCGACACGCTGCTGACCGAGGACTTCCACATCAACTGGCCGCGCGGCGCCGGCGTGCGCGTGCTGGTCAACAGCGTCACCCGCGGCGAGCACGGCAGCCCCTTCAGCGGCGCCCGCATCCCGATCGGCACCGACGACGGCCGGCCGATCCTGATGTTCAGCACCGACTCGCCGCTGCGCTCGACCAGCGGCAACCTGGAGGCGATGGCGCTGTACGCCGGCCAGGGCGCCGCGCGGATCGACCGCATCGCCGGCGCCGCCGAGCGGCTGCGCGCGATCGCGCTGGACGCGGCCGACCGGCTGGGCGCGGAACTCGTGCAGGGGCCGCAGGCCGGCCCGGGCGCCGAGGCCGGGCGCCGCGACGATGCGCTGATCGCGGCCCTCGACGAGTTGCTGGAGGCCGAGCGCGCCGGCGCGCGGTTGGCGCTGACGCTGCTGCGCGAAGGCATCGGGGACGACGCGCTGGCCGAGGTGATGCGCGAGGTCCACCGCGGCGAGGTGCAATGGTGCGGCGTGCTGATGACGGCCATCCGCCGCCTGGGCGGCACGCCCGGCACCCGCACCGGCGACTTCTTCGGCAAGGTGATGGCCCTGCCCGACCTGCCGGCGCGGCTGGCGCTGCTCAACCGCGGCCAGGGCTGGGTGGCGAAGAAGCTGAAGGCGCTGCTGCCGGAGATCGGCGACGAGGAACTGCGCGCCGCCCTGGGCGCCATGCTGACGGCGCACCAGGACAACATCGAGCACGTGAACGCGCACCTGGCGCCGGTGGCCTGACGGGCAGGCCGTCGGCCTTAGAGCGCCTTGACCAGCTCCGGCACGGCGGCGAACAGGTCCGCCTCCAGCCCGTAGTCGGCCACGCTGAAGATCGGCGCCTCCGG
>NZ_JQKD01000024.1 GCF_000745855.1 Xenophilus azovorans DSM 13620 | reverse complement strand
ACCTCGGTGGCGGCTTTGCCGGCAGCCTCGGACTCGCGCACCCAGCGGCGCAGCATGTTCGCATTCAGCCCGTTGGCCAGCGCCACCGCGGCCACCGACGTGTTCGGCTGGCGTGCCAACTCGATGATCCGTGCCCTGAACTCGTCAGAGTGCCGCCGCCAACTGCGCTTGGGCGGTGCCGCAACCGCTGTGTTCGTTTCCAAAGTGTCCATGTGTCCACGCAAAAGTCCGTGGACACAAGCATCCTTGGCCGGCTATCGAACTTCAATGTGGGTTGGCCGGACGCATACCTACGGCGAGCGCATCCTGCGCGTGTTCACCAACGTGAACCCCGACGGCGCGCCGCGCGTGTGGCGGGTGGGCGAGCCCTTCGAGACCGTGGCGCGCACCTTCCTGCCCAGGGCCAGGCCCTACGTGCGCTGGCAGGCGAAGGCCCTGCAGGCGCTGCACGTGACCAAGTCCTTCCGCAGCGAATACGACCACCTGATGCTGCAACTGCACGACGGCATGAAGGGGGACATGGACTACCAGCAGCGCTCGCCGCAGGAGACGGTGCCCTTCCCGGCAGGCTCCACCTGGGTGTGCTTCTCCGACCAGACCTCGCACGCCGTCATGTCGGGCCAGTACATGATGGAGCAGACGCTGTACCTGCCGCCGGGCCGCGAGTACGACCCGTCGGCCAGCCCGCTGGCGATCCTGCAGCGGCTGACCGGCCGCCCCCTGGTCGAGGGCCGAGGCGCCTGACGCCCGGCGCTATTCCTTCCAGTGCTCCGCCACCCAGGTGGCGGGCTCGATGTGCGCGAAGCGCTTGTTGCGCTTGCCTTCCAGCGCATCGGGCGGGTTGCACTCGCCGTGGAAGATCACGATGCGCGCGTCCTTCGGGACGAAGGGCGGCTTCCAGTAGTTGGTCGGCCACGCCGGGATGCCGTGGTACTTGAAGCTGGGGCACCACGCCGCCGGCCAGTACGCGAGCTTGCCCTGCGCATGCAGGTAGTGAGAGAGGTAGTCCTGCTCGTTGCGGTACTTGGCGCGCATTTCCTCGGTGTGGGCACGGAAGTGCTCCAGCACGTCGGCATGCGCGCCGATCTCGAAGCGGTACACCGAGGAGTTGCCCACGATCCGCTCGCCGAAGCGCCAGAAGCGCGGGTAGTCGTGGATGATGAGGAACTCGCCGGGCTGGGTGAAGAAGTCGTCCAGCCGGCCGACCACCACCACGTCCAGGTCGAGGAAGAGGGCGGTGCCCTTCAGGCCGTGCAGGTCGGCCTCGAAGGTGGTGAGCTTCTTCCAGGCGCCATCGCGCTGGCCGGGTGCCAGCTCGATGTTCAGCGGCGGGATCGGCATGCACTGCACCTCGGGCCGGATGCCGTTCGCGTCGTCGGTCAGGCAGACGAAGTCGAAGTCGCCCGACAGGTGCCGGCGCACCATGCCGTAGAGGCGGTTGACGTAGTGGGGGCCGTACTTGGTGCCCCACTTCATGCACAGGACGTGGCGCTGGCTCACAGGCACCTCAGCCCTGGCGCTTCTTGACGGACTTCTGCTTCGGCTTGGCGCGCTTGACCAGCCCGCCCGGCGTGAGCCGCTGGTTGCCCAGCACGCGCAGCGTCTTGATCTCGGGCCGCTGGCCGCCGCGCTTGGCCGGCTTGACCACCTTCACGTCCTTGGGGCCGGGCCTGCGGTCCTCGTCGGCCGCACGTTCCTTGGGCGGGATGGGGCGCCACAGCACCAGCAGCTTGCCGATGTGCTGGATGGGCGCGGCGCCGAGGCTGTCGGCCAGTTCCGCCAGCATGGCCTCGCGTGCCGTGCGGTCGTCGGAGAAGACGCGGATCTTGATCAGGCCGTGCGCCTTGAGGGCCGCATCGGCCTCCTTGCGCACGGCGGGAGTGAGCCCGTCGCTGCCGATCATCACGATCGGGTCGAGGTGGTGCGCATCGGCGCGGTGGAGCTTGCGCTGCGCGGGAGTCAGGGAAATGGCGGGCATCCCCGTATTATCGAGTCGGCTATGAAGATCCAGACCCAAAGCAAGAAGGTCAACAAGGCCTGGCTGAACGACCACGTCAACGACCCGTGGGTGAAGCTGGCGCAGAAGGAGGGCTATCGCGCCCGCGCCGCCTACAAGCTCAAGGAGATCGACGAGGCGCTCGGCCTGATCCGCCCCGGGCAGGTGGTGGTGGACCTGGGCTCCACGCCCGGCGCCTGGAGCCAGTACGTGCGCCGCCGGCTGGCGCCGGCCGGCAGGGTCGAGGGCGCCATCGTGGCGGTGGACATCCTGCCGATGGAGCCGCTCGACGCCGTGACCTTCCTGCACGGCGACTTCCGCGAGGAGGCGGTCCTGGCGCAGCTCGAGGAGGTGCTGGCCGGCCGGCCGGTGGACGTGGTGGTGTCGGACATGGCGCCCAACCTGTCCGGCGTGAGCTCGGCCGATGCGGCGCGCATCGCGCACCTGGTGGAACTGGCGGTGGATTTCTCGGTCCATCACCTGCGCCCGCAGGGGGCGCTGGTGGCCAAGGTCTTCCACGGTGGCGCCTACGACGAACTGGTCCGCCTGTTCCGCGCCAGTTTCCGCCAAGTGAAAACCTTCAAGCCCAAGGCCTCGCGCGACCGGTCCGCCGAAACCTTCCTTGTCGGCATCGGCCCGAAGCCCGTTTCCGACACGGTTTGATACCTCTTGGCGCCGCGTGCCGGCAAAGTCCGCAAACCCGCGTCCGCCCTATGGCTGCCATAGGGAAATCACGGCTTTTCGCAGCTTGAAAAGCCTAGAATGACACGCAACTGACTTGTCCCGGGCGTGCCCCATGCGCCCGACATCGACTGGAGCTTCGTTTGAACAATCAGTGGTTTTCCAAGGTCGCCGTCTGGCTGGTCATCGCGATGGTGTTGTTCACTGTGTTCAAGCAGTTCGACACCCGCGGCGCGCTCGGCTCCAACACGGTGAGCTACTCCGAATTCCTGGAGCAGGTGCGCAGCAACCAGATCAAGAGCGCCGTCATCCCCGAGGGCCTCTCGGGCGGTGAGATCACCGCCATCACCACCGACGACCGCAAGATCCGCACCAACGCGACCGTGCTGGACCGCGGCATGGTAGGCGACCTGATCGACCACAACGTCAAGTTCGACGTCAAGCCGCGCGAAGAAGGCTCGCTGCTGATGACGCTGCTGGTGAGCTGGGGCCCGATGCTGCTGCTGATCGGCGTGTGGGTCTACTTCATGCGCCAGATGCAGGGCGGCGGCAAGGGCGGCGCCTTCAGCTTCGGCAAGAGCAAGGCGCGCATGCTCGACGAGAACAACAACACCGTCACCTTCGCCGACGTCGCCGGCTGCGACGAGGCCAAGGAGGAGGTCAAGGAAGTCGTCGACTTCCTGAAGGACCCGCAGAAGTTCCAGAAGCTGGGCGGGCGCATCCCGCGCGGCCTGCTGCTGGTCGGCCCGCCGGGCACCGGCAAGACGCTGCTGGCCAAGTCCATCGCCGGCGAGGCGAAGGTGCCGTTCTTCAGCATCTCGGGCTCCGACTTCGTCGAGATGTTCGTCGGCGTGGGCGCGGCCCGCGTGCGCGACATGTTCGAGAACGCCAAGAAGAACGCGCCCTGCATCATCTTCATCGACGAGATCGACGCGGTGGGCCGCCAGCGCGGCGCGGGCCTGGGCGGCGGCAACGACGAGCGCGAGCAGACGCTGAACCAGATGCTCGTGGAGATGGACGGCTTCGAGACCAACCTGGGCGTGATCGTGGTGGCTGCCACCAACCGCCCCGACATCCTCGACGCCGCCCTGCTGCGCCCTGGCCGCTTCGACCGGCAGGTCTACGTCACGCTGCCCGACATCCGCGGCCGCGAGCAGATCCTGAACGTGCACATGCGCAAGATCCCGCTGGGGCAGGACGTCAATGCCAGCATCATCGCGCGCGGTACGCCGGGCATGAGCGGCGCCGACCTGGCGAACCTGTGCAACGAGGCCGCGCTGATGGCCGCCCGCCGCAATGCGCGCGTGGTCGAGATGCAGGACTTCGAGAGGGCCAAGGACAAGATCTTCATGGGCCCCGAGCGCAAGAGCATGGTGATGCCCGAGGAGGAGCGCCGCAATACGGCCTACCACGAGTCGGGCCACGCGCTCATCGGCAAGCTGCTGCCCAAGTGCGACCCGGTGCACAAGGTCACCATCATCCCGCGCGGCCGCGCGCTGGGCGTGACCATGAGCCTGCCCGAGAACGACCGCTACAGCTACGACCGCGAATACATGCTCAACCAGATCAGCATGCTGTTCGGCGGCCGGATCGCGGAAGAGGTGTTCATGAACCAGATGACCACCGGCGCGAGCAACGACTTCGAGCGCGCGACGAACCTGGCGCGCGACATGGTCATGAAGTACGGCATGAGCGACGCGCTCGGTCCGATGGTCTACGCCGAGAACGAGGGCGAGGTGTTCCTCGGCCGCTCGGTCACCAAGACCACCAACATCTCCGAGCAGACCATGCAGAAGGTCGATTCGGAAGTGCGCCGCATCATCGACGAGCAGTACGCCCTGGCGCGCGGCCTGATCGAGGAGAACAAGGACAAGATGCACGCCATGGCCAAGGCCCTGCTCGAGTGGGAGACCATCGACACCGAGCAGCTGGACGACATCATGGCCGGCCGCGAGCCGCGTCCGCCCAAGGACTTCACGCCGCGCACGCCGCCCTCGGGCAGCAACGGTGGCGGCTCGGCGCCCGTCAAGCCGGATCCGGCGCCCACCGCGGCGTGATCCCGGCCCGATGAGCGAAGCCGGTACATCGGCGGGGCCTTCGGGCCCCGTTTTCGTTGGCGGGCCGCCGGTGTCTTTCTTGTGGCGCGCCGGCCGCTTCGTGCTCGATCTGGCGCGGCCGCAGATCATGGGCATCGTCAATGTCACGCCCGACTCCTTCTCCGACGGCGGCAGTCATGCCGATGCGCGGGCCGCGCTGCGCCACTGCGAGGCGCTGATCGGGGAGGGCGCGGACATCCTCGACGTCGGCGGTGAATCCACCCGGCCGGGCAGCCCGGCCGTGCCGCTGGACGAGGAGTTGGCGCGCGTGCTGCCCGTGGTGCGCGAGGCCGCCACGCTGGGCGTGCCGGTCTCCGTCGACACCTACAAGCCCGAGGTGATGCGCGCCGTGCTCGACCTGGGCGCCGACATCGTCAACGACATCTGGGCACTGCGCCGGCCCGGCGCGCGCGAGGCGGTGGCGGCCCATGCGGGCTGCGGCGTGTGCCTGATGCACATGCACCGCGACCCGCAGACCATGCAGGCCGCACCGATGGAAGGCGACGTGGTGCCGCAGGTCGCGGCCTTCCTGGCCGAGGCGGCGAAGGCGCTGTGCGCGCTCGGCGTGGCGGCCGATCGCATCGTGCTCGATCCGGGCATCGGCTTCGGCAAGACGGTGGCGCAGAACTTCGCGCTGTTGGCGCGGCAGCGCGAGCTGCTGGCGGCGGGCTATCCGCTGCTGGCTGGCTGGTCGCGCAAGTCCTCGCTCGGCGCGGTGACGGGCATCGAGTCGCCGGCCGGCCGCATGCTGCCCAGCGTGGCGGCGGCCCTGCTGGCGGTGGAGCGGGGCGCGCGTATCGTGCGCGTGCACGACGTGCAGGAGACGGCGCAGGCGCTGGCCGTGTGGCAGGCCATGCGCGCGCAGGACGATTCATAGATAGCAACGACAAGAAGGGCATCGGCACACCATGGCAAGGCAGTACTTCGGCACCGACGGCATCCGCGGCACGGTGGGGCAGGCGCCCATCACGCCCGACTTCGTGCTGCGCCTGGCGCACGCGGTGGGCCGCGTGCTCAAGCGCACGCAGGCGCGGCCCACGGTGCTCATCGGGAAGGACACGCGCATCTCGGGCTACATGCTCGAGTCGGCGCTCGAGTCGGGCTTCAACTCCGCCGGCGTGGACGTGGTGCTGCTCGGCCCCGTGCCCACGCCCGCCGTGGCCTACCTCACGCGCGCGCAGCGCGCCAGCCTGGGCGTGGTGATCAGCGCCAGCCACAACCCCTTCCCCGACAACGGCATCAAGTTCTTCAGCGCCCAGGGCACCAAGCTCAGCGATGCCTGGGAAGAGGCGGTGGAGGCCGCGCTGGCCGAGCCGCCCGTGTGGGTGGATTCCGCCGCGCTGGGCCGCGCCCGCCGGCTGGATGACGCGTCCGGCCGCTACATCGAGTTCTGCAAGAGCACCTTTCCCAATGACCTGAGCCTGCGCGGCCTGAAGCTGGTGGTGGACGCGGCGCACGGCGCGGCCTACCAGGTGGCGCCCGCCGTCTTCCATGAGCTGGGCGCGGAGGTCGCCAGCATCGGCGTCCGGCCCGACGGGCTGAACATCAACAAGGACGTGGGCGCCACGCACCCCCAGGCGCTGATCGCCGAGGTGAAGGCGCAGGGCGCCGACTACGGCATCGCGCTGGACGGCGACGCCGACCGGCTGCAACTGGTCGATGCCTCGGGGCGCCTGTTCAACGGCGACGAACTGCTGTGGCTGATGGCGGCCGACCGCATGGCGCGCGGCGACAAGCCGGCCGGCGTGGTCGGCACGCTGATGACCAACAAGGCGGTGGAGGTGGCCTTCCGCCGCGCCGGCGTCGAGTTCGTGCGGGCCAAGGTGGGCGACCGCTACGTGCTGGAGGAGCTGGACCGCCGCGGCTGGCTGCTGGGCGGCGAGGGCTCCGGCCACCTGCTGGCGCTGGACCGCCAGACCACCGGCGACGGGCTGGTCAGCGCGCTGCAGGTGCTGCAGGCCTGCGTGCGGCGCGGCCAGACGGTGGCCGGACTGCTGGAGGGCGTGCAGCTCTTCCCGCAGACACTGATCAACGTACGCCTGGCACCGGGGCAGGACTGGCAGTCGAACGCGCGCCTGGTGGCCGAGACGCAAAAGGCCGAGGCCGAACTGGGCGACGCCGGCCGCGTGCTGATCCGCGCCAGCGGCACCGAGCCGCTGCTGCGCGTGATGGTCGAGGCGCGCGATGCGGCCCAGGCCGAAGCCTGCGCGAAGCGCATCGCGGCGACGGTGGCCGGCTGAACGAACGCCTGCCGCAAAGAAAAAGCCCGCTTCGGCGGGCTTTTTTCATTCGGCCAGTGCGGAAGGCTCAGAACCGGGTGACCGGCGGGTCCATTTCGCGCTTGTCGGCCGCGTACTTGCCCAGCTCCCACTTGGCGATGGCGTTGCGGTGCACCTCGTCGGGACCGTCGGCGAAGCGCAGCGTGCGTGCGCCGGCGTAGGCATAGGCCAGCGGGAAGTCGTCGCACATGCCGCCGCCGCCGTGCACCTGCATGGCCCAGTCGATCACCTGGCAGGCCATGCTGGGGGCCACCACCTTGATCATGGCGATGTCGGTCTTGGCGACCTTGTTGCCGGCCACGTCCATCAGCCAGGCGGCCTTGAGCGTGAGCAGGCGCGCCATGTCGATGCGGCAGCGCGCCTCGGCGATGCGCTCCTGCGTCACCGTCTGCTGCGCCACGGTCTTGCCGAAGGCCACGCGCGAGGAGGCGCGGCGGCACATCAGTTCGAGCGCGCGCTCGGCCAGGCCGATCAGGCGCATGCAGTGGTGGATGCGGCCCGGCCCCAGGCGGCCTTGCGCGATCTCGAAGCCGCGGCCCTCGCCCAGCAGGATGTTGCTGGCGGGCACGCGCACGTTCTCGAAGTACATCTCGACGTGGCCGTGCGGCGCGTCGTCGTAGCCCATCACGTTCAGCGGGCGCACGATGCGGATGCCCTTGGCGTCGGCCGGCACCAGGACCATGCTCTGCTGCGAATGCTTCGGGCCTTCCGGGTCGCTCTTGCCCATGGTGATGAAGATCTTGCAGCGCGGGTCGGCCGCGCCGGAGATCCACCACTTGTGGCCGTTGATGACGTACTCGTCGCCCTGGCGCTCGATGCGGGTGCAGATGTTGGTCGCGTCGCTCGACGCCACCTCGGGCTCGGTCATCGCGAAGGCCGAGCGGATCTTGCCTTCCAGCAGCGGCGTGAGCCACTGTTCGCGGTGCTCGTCGCTGCCGTAGCGGGCGATGGTCTCCATGTTGCCGGTGTCGGGCGCGGAGCAGTTGAACACCTCCGAGGCCCATGGCACACGACCCATCAGCTCGGCCAGCGGCGCGTACTCCAGGTTGGTCAGGCCGCCGCCCTTCTTCTTGGCCAGCTCGGCCGTGTCGTTGGGCAGGAACAGGTTCCACAGCTCCTGCGCGCGCGCCTTCTCCTTGAGCCGTTCGATCACCTGCAGCGCGCTCCAGCGCTTGCCGGCGGCGGTGTTGTCGGCCAGTTCCTTCGCGTACTCCGCCTCGGCGGGGAAGACATGCTGGTCCATGAAGTCGCCGACGCGCTTCTGCAGATCCTTGACCTTGGGGGAAAACTCGAAATCCATGCTGTCTCCGGTGCGGTGGGGAAAACGAAAGAAGAAGAAAAAAGAGAAGGGCCGCTCAGGCGCGCTGCGCGAACTGCCAGGCCAGCTCGGCCATCGGCCGCGCGCCCCTGGCGGAGCTGATGGCCTGCTCGCTGGACGCGGTGCCGGCCTCGACCCGCTTGGCGATGCCCTGCAGGATGGCGGCGATGCGGAACAGGTTGTAGGCCAGGTAGAAGTTCCAGTCCGGCGCCAGCTGCTCGGGCGTGGCGATGCCGGTGCGCTCGCAGTAGCGGCGCACGTAGTCCTGCTCGGAGGGGATGCCCAGCGGCGCGATGTCCACGCCGCCGATGCCGCGCCCCAGTTCGGCCGGCACGTGCCAGGCCATGCAGTGGTAGCTGAAGTCCGCCAGCGGGTGGCCCAGCGTGGACAGCTCCCAGTCGAGCACGGCGATGGCGCGCGGCTCGGTGGGGTGGAACATGATGTTGTCCAGCCGGTAGTCGCCGTGGACGACGGAGACCAGGGATTCGTCGCGCGCGCTGGCGGGCATGTGGGCCGGCAGCCAGTCGACCAGGCGCTCCATCTCGGGGATGGGCTGCGACATTTCGCCGGCGCCGTCGGCTGAGGCCTTGTACTGCTTGCTCCAGCGGCCGATCTGGCGTTCGAAGTAGCTGCCCGGCTTGCCGTAGTCGGCCAGGCCCCGGGCCTTGTAGTCCACCGTGTGCAGTGCGGCGATGACGCGGTTCATCTCGTCGTAGATGGCGGCGCGCTCGGCGTTGCTCATGCCGGGCAGGGACTGGTTCCACAGCACGCGCCCTTCCATGCACTGCATGACGTAGAAGGCGCGGCCGATGACGGACTCGTTCTCGCACAGCGCCAGCATCCGCGGCACCGGCACGTCGGTGCCGGCCAGGCCGCTCATCACCTTGTATTCGCGCTCGATGGCATGCGCGGAGGGCAGCAGCTTCGCCACCGGGCCGGGCTTGGCGCGCATCACGTACTGGCGCCCGGGTGTGATGAGCTTGTAGGTCGGGTTGGACTGGCCGCCCTTGAACATCTCCACCGTCAGCGGGCCGCGGAAGCCCTCCAGGTGCTGCGCGAGCCAGGCCGAGAGGGCCTCGGTGTCGAAGGCGTGCTGGGGCGACACGGCGCGCGTGCCGACGAAGGCGCTGTAATCCTGCTGCTGCTCGGTCATGTCTCTTGTTTCTTCTCAGTCATCGGCCTGCGAGATGCGCGCGAGCGCATCGCGGTCCAGTACCACCAGGCCGGCCGGCTCGATGCGGATGGCGCCCTCGCGCTCCATGGTCTTGAGTTCCTGGTTCACGCGCTGGCGCGAGGCCCCCAGCAACTGCGCCAGCTCTTCCTGCGCCAGCTGCAGGCCGATGCGCATCTGGCTGCCGTCCGCCAGGTTGGGCACGCCGTAGCTGCGCACCAGATGCACGAGCTGCTTGGCCAGCCGCGCGCGCAGGGGCAGCGTGTTGAGGTCTTCCACCAGCCCGAACAGCGTGCGTATGCGGCGCGCCTGCAGCCGCATCAGCGCCTCGTACAGCTCGACGTGCGAGGCGAGGATCTTCTGGAAGTCGGCCCGCGCCACGCACAGGATGGTCGTGTCCCCGTGCGCATAGGCATCGTGCGTGCGCCGGTCGCCGTCGAACATCGCCACGTCGCCGAACCAGATGCCCGGCTCCACGTAGGTCAGCGTGACCTGCTTGCCCGACACCGCCGTCGAACTCACCCGCACCGCGCCCTTGGCGCACGCGATCCACTGTTCCGGCGGATCGCCGCGCGCGGCGATCAGGTCGCCGTCCTTGTAGCGTTTGACGAAGGCGCATCGGAGGATGTCGTGGCGCAGGGAAGGAGAAAGGGAGGTGAACCAGCGACCACCGTTGATCGCTTCTCTTTCTTCGATGGTAAGAATGGGGTCGTCCATGGTCTGTCTTTTGAGTGACTGGGGCGGCAGCCGGTTGTCGCGCGAGCGACCGGCTCACTCGTAGCGCGGCGCGCGCTTGTCGAGAAAGGCCGCGATGCCGATGCCGGCGTTGGGATGGTGCAGGTTGCGCACGAAGTGTTCGCGCTCGCGCAGCATCTGCGCGTCGATGCTGGTGGATGGCGCCTCGGCCAGCAGTTCCTTGATGCTGGCCAGCGCGTTGGGCGCGCCCTGCGCGAGCCGCTGCGCGAGCGCCAGTGCGGCCTCCAGCGCGCGGCCCGCGTCCGCCAGCTGGTTCACGAGGCCGAGCGCATGCAGCCGTTCGGCATCGATGCGCCCGCCCAGCATCAGCCACTCGCTGGCCAGCTGCCTCGGCACGGTGCGGCCGAGCTGCCAGCTCAGGCCGCCGTCGGGCGAGAGGCCCACCTTGCTGTACGAGGCGGCGAACACGGCGCCGCGCGCGGCCACGACGAAGTCGCAGGCCAGCGCCAGCGAGAAGCCGGCGCCGGCGGCAGCGCCTTCGACGGCCGCGACCACCGGCTTGGGGAAGGTGCGGATCGCGTCGATCCAGCCGTGCAGCGCGTCGATGCTGTCGGCCTGCGCCTGCGGTTCGCGCTGGCGGTTGGCGGCCAGCCGCGGCAGCGAGCCGCCGGCGCAGAACCACTCGCCTTCGCCGGTGATGACGACGCAGCGCACCTCGGGGCTGTTCTCCGCGCCTTCCAGCGCCTCCACGCCGGCGGCGTAGATCTCGGGGCCCAGCGCGTTGCGCTGGCCGGGGTTCGACAGCGTCAGCACCATGGTGCTGCCTTCGGTCGTGCTCTTGAGTTCAGCCGCCATGTTCATTCATCCTCATGCTTCAGGCTCAGGCCGAGCGCGCCGCGCCGGCGCAGCCAGGGGCTGGGGCGGTAGCGCGGATCGCCGTAGACGGTCTGCAGGTTGAACAGCACTTCCAGGATGCTGGTGGGGCCGTACAGGTCGCCCATCGCCAGCGGGCCCTGCGGGTAGCCCAGGCCGAGCGTCACGGCCGTCTCCAGGTCGGCCGGCGTGCAAATGCGCTGCTGGCAGATGTCGGCCGCGATGTTGACGATGCTGGCGACTACGCGCTGGGTGATGAAGCCGCCGCTGTCGCGGATCACGCTCACGGCCTTGCCGTCGCGGGCGAACAGGGCGTGCGCCGCGTCGCGCATGTCGGGCCGGGTGGCGGGGTTGGTGGCGAGCACGCGGCGCCTGGTCGCGACGTCGTCGACCAGCATGTCGATGCCCACCGTGCGCGTCGGGTCCAGCCGCTCGACGGCGGCGACGGTGGTGACGTCGAAGCCCAGCGGCGCGACCACGATGAGCGCGCCCGCGGACGGTGCCGCTCCGCTTTCCAGCGTGGCGCCCAGGCCGTGCACGAGGCGCAGCAGCTCGGCGCGCCGCGTGGCGCGCGCCGGCACCCACACCGGCGGCAGCGTGGCGGGTGCAGGCACCGTCGGCTCGGGCGGCCGCTGCGCCACGCCGTCCACGTAGCGGTAGAAGCCTTCGCCGCTCTTGCGGCCCAGCACGCCGGCGGCCACGCGCTGCGCGGCGATCACGCTCGGCCGGTAGCGCGGCTCCTCGTAGTACTGGTGGTAGATCGACTCCATCACCGGATGCGAGACGTCCAGCCCGGTGAGGTCCAGCAGCTCGAAGGGGCCGAGGCGAAAGCCCGCCTGGTCCGTGAGCACGCGGTCGATGGTGGCGAAGTCGGCCACGCCTTCGCCGGCGATGCGCAGGGCCTCGGTGCCGTAGGCGCGGCCGGCATGGTTGACGATGAAGCCGGGCGTGTCCTGCGCCTGCACGGCGCGGTGGCCCATCTGCGCCGCGTACTCGCGCAGGCGGGCGCACACGGCCGGGTCGGTGCGGAAGCCCGACACCACCTCCACCACCTTCATCAGCGGCACCGGATTGAAGAAGTGGAAGCCCGCCACGCGCTGCGGATGTGCCAGGCCGGCGGCGATGGCGGTCACGGACAGGGAGGAGGTGTTGCTCGCCAGCACCGTGTCGGTGCCCAGGGTCCGTTCGAGTTCGGCGAAGAGCGCGCGCTTGGCGTCGAGCCGCTCGACGATGGCCTCGATCACCAGGTCGCAGCCGGCCAGTTCCGCGGCCGATCCCACCGGCTTCAGGCGGGCCGCGAAACCGGCCACCTGTTCGGGCGTCAGCCGGCCCTTGTCCGCCAGGCGCTGCCATTGGGCGCGGATGGCGTCGGCGGCCTGCGAGGCCGCGCCGGGGGCGGCGTCGAGCAGGCGCACCTCGCTGCCGGCCTGCGCGGCGATCTGGGCGATGCCCCGGCCCATCGCTCCCGTCCCGACGACGGCGAGTCGCGAAAAATTCACAATCATGCTCAAAAAGTATTCAGAAGTTGGACTGGCGGGTTAGGAGTGTCAAAATGTGTCAACTTTTGACTTCCTTCGAACGGCACCCATTGTGCGATTCCGTCACGCTGCGGCGACCCTGTTTGTACTCGGGTTCGTGGTGCCTGCCTGGGCGTTGACGCTCGGGCCTCCCCGGGGCACCGCGTGGATCGGCAAGGCGCTGGACGTGGCGATCCCGCTGCGGCTGGATGCGGCGGAGGCGGGCGGCTCGCTGTGCCCGAGCGTGGAGGTGGTGCAGGGCGAGGCGGCCATGGACCCGGGCCGCGTGACGGTGTCGCTGGAACCGGGCAGCCAGCCGGGCGCGCCGCTGCTGCGCGTGCGCACCACGCGGCCGGTGGAGGAGCCCATCCTGACGATGACGGTGCGCGCGGGCTGCGCCGCCACGTCCACGCGCAGCTATGTGCTGCTGGCGGATCCGCCGCCGGTCGAGGCGACGCCGCCTGTCGTGCCGGGTGCTGTTGCGGAACGCGCGGCCGGCGAGGTGTCGTCCGCCGTCGCATCGACCCGGCCGGCGGTGCGCGCGAACCGGGTCCGGCGCGCGCCGGAGGGCAGCGGCGGGGCGCAGGCGTCCGCGCCGCGCCCGAGACGGGCGACAGCAGCCGTGGCGTCCGGCAGCACGCGCAGTGCCGCAAGGCGGGCCGTGGCGCCGAAGCCGCGGCCCGCGCCTGCGGCCAGCGCCGCCGCCGAGGCGCCGAGCGGTGGTGGCGGTCGCCTGCAGGTGGATGCGCTGGAGCCGCTGGCGCCGCGCCCGGTTGCCGCCGCGCAGGCCGCGCCGGCGGCTGCGGCGGGCGTCGCCGGCGGCGCGTCCGCAGCTGCGTCCGGGGCCGCTCCTGCGCCGGCCGGTGACGCTGGCGTGGCTGCCGCGTCGCCGTCCAGTCCGCCGGCCGAGGCCGCCTCGCCGTCCGAGGCGGCCGTGCGCGAGGCCGAACGCACGGTGATGCTGGAAAAGGCGCTGGCCGAACTGCGCGAGCAGACCGCGCGCAACGAGCAGACCCTGCTCGAACTGCGGCGCGAACTCGCGGCCGCGCGCGAGAGCCGCTACAGCAACCCGCTGGTGTACGTCCTGGCCGGGCTGCTGGCCCTGGCGCTGCTGGCGGTCGCGATGCTCTGGCGCCTCTCACGCCGAGACCACGAGCCGATCTGGGTGGAGCCGCGTGCGGCCGGGGGTGGCTCCGCCCGCAAGGGCCGCTTCGCCGCCACGGTGGGCGACCCGGACACACTGCCGGGCCCGGACACCGGCGAGGCAGTCAAGACGCACGAGCCGGGATCGTCGCCGGCGATGCGGACGCTGGGCGCCGCGGCGGTGGCCGTGGACGAGGAAGAGGACGACGGCGCTGCCGACGCGGACGTCCAGGCCCGGCATGCCGCCGGCGAGGACTTCCACGCCACCATGCCGGGGCAGCTTCCCACCTCGCGCTCGGTCAACACCGAGGAACTGTTCGACGTGCAGCAGCAGGCGGAATTCTTCCTCTCGCTCGGGCAGCACGAGCAGGCGATCGAGGCGCTGTCCGAATACGTCGCCATGCATCCTGACACCAGCGCGCTGGCCTACCTGGAGCTGCTGCGCATCTTCCATTCGCTCGGCCGCACGCTCGACTACGAGCGCGTGCGCCGCCAGTGCCAGCAGGCGCTGAACGTGCGGGTGCCGGCCTTCGACGAATTCCAGGAGCAGGGGCGTCCGCTCGACCACTACGACGAGGTGCTGCGCCGCATCGAGGAACACTGGCCCGGCCCCGAGTCGCTGCCGGTGATCGAGGAGCTGCTGATGCGCAAGCCCGGCGAGGAGGGCGCCGCGCCCTTCGACCTGGCCGCCTACCGCGAACTGCTGATGCTCTACGCGATGGCCCAGGAGCCGCCGGCGCAAGCCGATGCGCCGCGCGTGAGTGTCTACGAGACGCTCACGCGGCACCACCAGCGCGAAAGCACCCTGCCGATGGCCCTGTCCACCCAGCCGGCCCCGCTGGATGACCCGCTGTCGCAGCGCGACACGCTGCTGTTCGAGCGGCCGCGGGACTTCTCGCCGACGCGGCCGCCGCACCCGCTGACGGCCACGCTGGACTTCGACCTGGACGAACTCCAGGCGCCGCCCGTCGAAACCCTGCCGCAAGCGCTGCGCGCATGGGACGGCGCGGCGGACCGTCCCGCGGCCGGCCCGCCGGCGGACATCGAACTGTTCGATCCGCGGGTGGAGTCCGGCATCGAACCCGGCGTTACCCGCCGGCGCTGACCGGACCCAGGGCAGCCCGCCTCAGCGGTGCGGCCCCGCCCGCCGGTCGAGCAGGGCGCTGAGCCCCAGCGCGCCGAGCAGCAGCAGCACGCCGGCCCAGTTCATCCACGCGTCGGCGCCGCGCGCCATCAGCCAGCCGCCGACGGCCGTGCCTGCCGCCTGGCCGGCGTACATGGCGGAGCTGTTGAGCGCCACCGACCCTGCCGCCAGCGCTGGTGCCAGCGCCACCAGCCGCGCCTGCTGGGCCGAGTTGGCCGCGAAACAGCCCAGGCCCCACGGCAGCAGCACTGCCGCCAGCGCCAGCCATCCGCCCGCCAGCCCGAGCGGCCAGCACAGCAGGCCCGTGGCCATGCAGGCCGTGGTGGCCAGCACCACGCGCCCGGTGCCCAGCCGGTCGACCAGGCGGCTGGCCAGCACGTTGCCGAGCAGGCCGAAGGCGCCGAACCAGGCCCAGACCAGGCCGAGTTGCACCGCGTCCGCGCCGAGGTGGCGGCGCAGCAGGGGCGCGAAGAAGCTGAAGACGACGAACTGCCCCGCCGCCTGCAGCACCGTCACCGCGATCACGCCGGGCAGCAGCCGGTGGCGCGCCACCTCGCCCCAGGCGCGGCGCGACATCGGCGCCGGCCGCACGCCCGGAGGCAGCGTGCGCCAGACCCACGCGGCCGCCAGCACCGCGCCGGCCGCCACGGCGACGAAGGCCGCCTGCCAGCCGAAGCGTCCGCCGATGAAGGCCCCCAGCGGCAGGCCCGCCACCGAGGCGAGCGACCAGCCCAGGAAGATGAAGGTCACGGCCCGGCCGCGCTCGGTGGCCGGCACCAGCTGGCCGATGCAGGCCGCGGCCTGCGGCGTGAAGACGGCGGGCGCGATCACCGTCAGCATCCGCAGTGCCATCAGCTCGCCGAGTCCCGTCACCGCCAAGGCCGCGAGGTGCCCGGCGGCATACCAGAGCAGGGAAAGCGTCAGCAGCACGCGGCGGTCCCATCGTGCGACCGCGCTGGCCAGCAGCGGCGCGCCGATGCACATGACGGCCGCGGCGGCCGTGATGAGCTGCCCGGCGACGGCGGGCTCGACCCGGAAGGCGCGGCTGATCTCGTTGAGCGTGCCGGCGACGATCATCACGCCGGTGCCGATGACGAAGTTGCCGGCCAGCAGCGCCCACTGCGCAGCGCGCGCGGCGCCTGCGCCGTCGCCGGCGTGGGAACTCACCGGCGGACCTGCAGCGCGCCGGGATTGACGATGTTGGTGGGATTGCCCTTGATGAAGCTGACCACGTTGTCGAAGGCCTGGCCGAAGTACATCTCGTAGCTTTCCTGCTCCACGTAGCCAATGTGCGGCGTGCAGATGCAGTTCTCCAGGCGCAGCAGCGCGTGGCCCTGCAGCGGCGGCTCGCTCTCGAACACGTCCACCGCCGCCATGCCCGGTCGGCCGCGGTTGAGCGCCGCCAGCAGGGCGTCGGCCTCGACCAGTTCGGCGCGCGAGGTGTTGACGAACAGGGCCGTCGGCTTCATGCGCATCAGGTCCTCCAGCCGGACGATGCCGCGCGTGTCCTCGGCCAGGCGCAGGTGCACCGACAGCACGTCCGCGTTCTCGAACAGCGCCTCGCGGCTGGGTGCGATCTGGAAGCCGTCGGAGCGGGCGCGCTCGCAGCTCGCCTCGCGGCCCCAGACGATGACCTGCATGCCGAAGGCCTGCCCGTAGCGCGCCACCAGCTGGCCGATGCGCCCGTAGCCCCAGACGCCCAGCGTCTTGCCCTTGAGCACCATGCCCAGCCCGAAGTTGGGCGGCATGGAGGCCGACTTCAGCCCCGACTGCTGCCATGCCCCGTGCTTGAGGTTGCTGATGTACTGCGGCAGGCGGCGCATGGCCGCCATGATCAGCGCCCAGGTCAGCTCGGCCGGGGCCTGCGGCGAGCCGGAGCCCTCGGCCACCGCCACGCCGAACTCGGTGCAGGCGTTGACGTCGATGTGCGCGCCGGCGCGGCCGGTCTGCGAGATCAGTCGCAGGCGGGGCAGCTTTTCCACCAGTTGGCGCGTGATCTGCGTGCGCTCGCGGACCAGCACGATCACGTCGGCGTCCTTCAGGCGCACCGAGAGCTGGCCGATCCCCTTGACCGTGTTGGTGTAGACCTTGGCTGCGTAGGCGTCGAGCTTGGAGGCGCATCGCAGCTTGCGCACCGCGTCCTGGTAGTCGTCAAGGATCACAATGTTCATGGGTTTCCATTGTGCCTTGCGCATGCCCGCGCATCGGGGCCGCCGGGGCTCCAGAGTGCCCTTGGAAGGGCGTGGTGCCGGCGCGCCGCCTTAGTGCGGGCGCCCCAGCTGCCGGCGTCAGTGCGTGAGCGGCGACCCGGCTGCCTCCAGCGCGGCCAGCCGCTCCAGCTCGGCGCAGACCTCGTCCATGCGGCCGGAGATGACCACGCCGCCTGCGGCCGGGCGGCCTTGCTGGCCGCGTTCGACCAGCCGGGTGATCTTGAGCGGCCTGGCCGGCCGGAGGGCCTGCTGCGCCACGGCGCTGCCGTGCAGGCCGCAGGCCGGCCGCACGGCCACGTAGCGCAGCGCGTGGCGGCGGCGGTGCCGGCTCTCCATCCAGCGGCCGGCGATGGACTGGAAGGGCACGAACAGGTCGGCCAGGGTGAGCAATGCGATTCCCATGTGAACTCCTGAGGGAAGGTTGAACACAGGCAGGATTCGTCGGTGGAAGGCCGCGCCAGGGTGATGGCCTGCAAGAGCAGCCATACGCCCGCCACCTGGCACGGCCCGGAATCGGTGCGGGTGCTACATCAGCATCGTGTTGCGGATCAGGCCGACGGCCAGGCCCTCGATCTCGAAGGGCTCGCCGGGCTGCACCACGATGGTGGGGTAGTCGGGGTTCTCGGCGTGCAGCTCGATCGCGTCGCGGGTGCGCTTGAGCCGCTTGACCGTGACTTCCTCGCCCAGGCGCGCCACGATGATCTGGCCGTTGCGCGCCTCCCTGGTGGCCTGCACGGCGAGCAGGTCGCCGTCCATGATGCCGGCGTCGCGCATCGACATGCCGCGCACCTTGAGCAGGTAGTCGGGCTTGTGCTGGAACAGGGTGTTCTCGACGTAGTAGGTCTGGTCGACGTGCTCCTGCGCCAGGATGGGCGAGCCGGCCGCGACGCGGCCGATGAGCGGCAGCGCGAGCTGAGCGATGCCAGGCAGGGCCAGCGACATCTGGCTCGTGCGCGACTCGCCCAGGGCGCGCAGCGCATCGCCCTTCAGGCGGATGCCGCGCGAGGTGCCGCTGACCAGCTCGATGACGCCCTTGCGCGCCAGCGCCTGCAGGTGCTCCTCGGCCGCGTTGGCGGACTTGAAGCCCAGTTCGGCGGCGATCTCGGCACGCGTGGGCGGCGCGCCGGTGCGCGCCATGACGCTGCGGATCAGGTCCAGGATCTGCTGTTGCCGGGCGGTAAGCTTGACGGCGAAGGGCGAGGCGGGCAGGTTGAGCATCGGACGACTCCTTGCAAGAACGCGGATGACCGGGGCAGGCCGGACACTGATTGTGCATCCAGTAACTGTATTTTTAACCAGTTTCTCATGATTGACAAGTGCATCGCATCACCGCCGGGGCCGGCGAAGGTCGTCGTGCTGGGCACTGGCGGCACCATCGCCGGCCGGGCCGCCGTGCAGGGCGACAACCTCGGCTACCGCGCCGGCGAGGTCGGCGTGGACGAGCTGCTGGCCGGCATCGAGGTGCCGGGCGTGGCCCTGCAGGCCGAGCAGGTGGCCAACATCGACAGCAAGGACATGGATGCCGGGGTCTGGCGCGCGCTGGCGCTGCGCTGCGCGCACTGGCTCGCGCAGGACGTGGCCGGCATCGTCGTCACGCATGGCACCGACACGCTGGAGGAGACGGCCTTCTTCCTGCACAGCGTGCTGGCGCCGCGGCGGCCGCTGGTGCTGACCTGCGCGATGCGCCCGGCGACTTCGCTTGCGCCCGACGGGCCGCAGAACCTGCGCGATGCGATCGGCGTCGCGGCCACCCCGGGAGCGGCGGGCGTGCTCGCGGTGTGCGCGGGGACGATCCACGGCGCTCAGGCGGTGCAGAAGGTGCACCCCTACCGGCTCGACGCCTTCTCCTCCGGCGACCTCGGGCCGCTGGGCGTGATCGAGGAAGGCCGCGTGACGCTGGCGCAGGGCTGGCCGGCATCGCCGCCGGCGGCGCCGGCGCTCCTGCAGCGCATCGCCGAGCAGGCGCCGTGGCCGCGCGTGGAGATCGTGCTCAGTCACGCCGGCGCCGGCGGACGGCTGGTGGATGCGCTGCTGCGTGAACGCGCGCAGGACCCTGCCGTCGGCGTGCAGGGCCTCGTGCTGGCCGGCACCGGCAACGCGACGCTGCACCGGGACCTCGAATCGGCGGCGCAGCGGGCGCAGGCGGCGGGCGTGACCGTGGTGCGCACGACGCGCTGCCCCTTCGGCCGCGTGCTGGCGTCGGGCGCAGAGGCATTGCCGGAGGCGGTCGATCTGCCGCCGGTGAAGGCGCGCATCGCGCTGATGCTCTCGCTGATGCAGGCCGGCTGAGCCGGCCCGATGCGGCAAAAGAAAAGCCACTGCCCCGCGGGGGAGTGGCTTCGTCTTCGCGCCGCCGGCTGCAGGCCGGTGGGAAGGGGACAGGCTCAGCCGCCCAGTGCCTCGAAGGCGCGGCGGGTGATCTCGTCGACCGAGCCCACGCCGCTGATGGCGCGGTACTGGGGCGCGCCGGCCGGGTCTTGTGCCGCCCACTGCCGGTAGTAATCGACCAGCGGGCGCGTCTGCTGGCTGTAGACGTCGAGCCGCTTGCGCACGGTCTCTTCCTTGTCGTCGTCGCGCTGGATCAGGTCCTCGCCGGTGGCGTCGTCCTTGCCTTCCACCTTGGGCGGGTTGAAGCGCACGTGGTAGGTGCGGCCCGAGGCCGGGTGCGAGCGGCGGCCGCTCATGCGCTCGATGATGTCCTCGAAGGGCACGTCGATCTCGAGCACGTAGTCGAGCTTGACGCCGGCCGCCTTCATCGCGTCGGCCTGCGGGATGGTGCGCGGGAAGCCGTCGAACAGGAAGCCGTTGGCGCAGTCGGGCTGGGCGATGCGTTCCTTGACCAGGTTGATGATCAGGTCGTCGCTGACCAGGCCGCCGGATTCCATCACCGTCTTGGCCTGCAGACCCAGTGGCGTGCCGGCCTTGACGGCTGCGCGCAGCATGTCGCCGGTGGAGATCTGCGGGATGCCGTATTTCTGGCAGATGAAGGTCGCCTGGGTGCCTTTGCCGGCCCCGGGGGCGCCCAACAGGATGAGTCTCATGGTGTCCTCGGACGGTTCTTGGAATTCGTGCCGCGGTGCCGCAGGGCCTGCGTGCCGCGCGCGCCTCGCCTCGGGCGCCAACCGGTCGAGGATAGCATGCGCTCACGGGCTGACGGCCCGCTTGCAGGGCCGTTCAGGCGCCCGCCAGCAGGGCGCGCACGCGCTCCAGGTCGGCTGGCGTATCGACGCCCGGGCCGGGCGCGGCGGCGCTGACGTGCACGGCGATGCGGTGGCCGTGCCAGAGGGCGCGCAACTGTTCCAGCGACTCCAGCCGTTCCAGCGGCGAAGGCGCCAGTCGGGGGAACTGCCGCACGAAGCCGGCGCGGTAGCCGTAGATGCCGATGTGCCGCAGCGGCGGGGGCGAGGGCAGCCCGGTGGGGGTGCCCGAGGCGGCGAGATCGCGCGGCCAGGGGATGGGCGCGCGGCTGAAGTACAGCGCCATGCCGGCGTCGTCCGTCACGGCCTTCACGACGTTCGGGTTCAGGTAGTCGTCCAGGCTGTCGATCGCGTGCACGGCGGTGCTCATCGCCGCCTCGGGCCGGCGCGCCAGGGCGTCGGCCACGGCGTCGATCAGGGCCGGGTCGATCAGCGGCTCGTCGCCCTGCACGTTGACGACGATGGCGTCGTCGGGCAGCGCGAGCAGGGCGCAGGCCTCGGCCAGCCGGTCGCTGCCGCTGGGATGGTCCTGGCGGGTGAGCAGCGCCTGCACGCCGTGCGCCGCGCAGGCCTGCACGATGCGCTCGTCGTCGGCGGCGACGACAACGCGCTGCGCGCCGGACAGCGCCGCGCGCTGCGCCACCCGCACCACCATCGGCAGGCCGCCGATGTCGGCCAGCGGCTTGTCGGGCAGGCGCGTGGAGGCCAGCCGCGCGGGGATCAGGACGACGAAGCTCATGACATGGTCTCTACGCTTGCCACTTCGTGTGCGCTGCGTTCACAGGCCCAGTTCTTCGTCGGTCATCGGCCGGGCTTCGGTCTCGAGCAGGATGGGGATGCCGTCGCGCACCGGGTAGGCCAGCCGCGCGCTGCGCGAGGCCAGTTCCTGCTTCTCGGCGTCCCAGGTCAGCGGGCCCTTGGTGACGGGGCAGACCAGCAGTTCAAGCAGCTTGGTGTCCATGCCGGGATGATAGTTGGGCGTCCAGCGCGGAGAAGAAGCCGGGCTCGGGCGCGAGCAGCAGCGGCACGGCCAGCGCGTCCGGTGCCACGCGCCGGAGCTTGGCGGCGTCCTTCTCCGTGCACAGCAGGATGGTGTGAGTGGGCGGCTGCCAGCCGTCGAAGTCGTGGTGGTCGGGCAGCGCGATGCATGCGTGCGGCCGCACGCCGCGCTCGGCCAGCATCTCGAAGAAGCGCTGCGGCTGCGCGATGCCGGCGACGGCCACGATGCCGCCCTGCCCGGCGAGGTCGGCCAGCGGGACGCGCCGGCCCTCGCGGCCGATGGCGTGGTCGTCCAGCCGGCGCGGCGCGTGGAAGCCGGCGAAGGCGGGCTGCCGCCCGGTGTGGACCACGATGTCGCAGCGGCGCGGCCAGGGCTCGCGCAGCGGCCCCGCCGGCAGCAGCCAGCCGTTGCCGATGCCGCGGTCGTCGAAGACGCAGATCTCCACGTCGCGCTGCAGGGCCAGGTGCTGCAGGCCGTCGTCGCTGACGATCAGCTGCAGTCCGGGCTCGCGCGCGAGCAGGGTGCGGGCGGCAGCGACGCGGTCGCGGTCGACCTGCATGGGTGCGCCGGTGGCCTGGTGGATCAGCAAGGGCTCGTCGCCGACGTCGCGCGGGTCGCTCGTTGCGATGACGGGCCGGCCGTCGTCGGTGCGGCGCCCGTGGCCGCGCGAGACCACGCCCACGCGCCAGCCGCGCGACTGCAGGTGGCGTACGACGGCGATGACCACCGGCGTCTTGCCCGCGCCGCCGGCCACCACGTTGCCGACCACCACCACCGGCACGGCCACCCGCTGCGAGCGCAGCCAGCCGCGCGCGTAGGCGGCGCGGCGCAGCGCGGCCAGCAGGCCGAACGGCAGCGAGAGCGGCCACAGCAGGCAGGCCAGCGGGCCGCGGCGGGTCCAGGCGCGCTGCAGGCCCATGGGCTGCTCCGGACGCGCGGGCTCAGCGCGCGGCCTGCGCGGTGGGCTGGGTGGCGAAGGTGATCTGCATCAGGCCGCTGCGGCGTGCGGCCTCCATCACGGTGATCACCGACTGGTGGGCGGCGGCGGCGTCGGCGCTGATGACGACGACACCGTCGCGCCGGTCGCCCGCGGCGGCCTGCAGCGCGGCGGTGACGGCGTCGACGCTGCGCTCGGGCAGCACCGTCTTGCCCACCGCGAAGCGGCCGTCGGCGCCCACCGCCACGACGATCTCGCGTGGCCGGTCGCGCTGCGGTTCGGCGTCGGCCACCGGCAGGCGCACTTCCATCTCGGTGAACTTGCTGTAGGTGGTCGACAGCATCAGGAAGATGAGGATCACCAGCAGCACGTCGATGAAGGGGATCAGGTTGATCTCCGGCTCCTCGTCGCTGCCGTGGCGGAAGTGCATGCGGCTCATCGCGGGGCTTTCGGTGCGGCGGCGGCGCGGCTCACTTGCCGCTGCGCAGCGTGGCCAGGTGGCGGGCGAAGCGCTCGCCCGCCAGTTCCAGGTTCAGCAGGTACTCGTCCACGCGGGTGCGGAAGTAGCGCCAGAAGATCAGCGCCGGGATGGCGATGATCAGGCCGAAGGCCGTGTTGTAGAGCGCGACCGAGATGCCGTGCGCCAGTTGCGCCGGGTTGCCGCTGCCCACGCCGCCGCTGGCGGGCGACTGCGAGCCGAAGATCTCGATCATGCCGATCACCGTGCCCAGCAGGCCCAGCAGCGGGGCGGCCGAGGCGATGGTGGCCAGCGCGGGCAGGTAGCGCTCCAGCTTGTGCGCCACGGCGCGGCCCCTGGCCTCCATGGCCACGCGCACGTCTTCCTCGGTACTGCGCGGATGGGTGTTCATGGTGCGGAAGCCCGCGGCCAGCACCTCGCCGAGGGCCGAGCTCTGCTCCAGGCGCGTCACCACGTCCGGGCCGGGTACGCCGCCCTGCGATGCGGCGATGGCCTCGTCCAGCAACTTGGGGGGCAGGACCTTGGCGGTCTTCAGGCTCACGAAGCGCTCGATGACCAGCGCGAGGGCCAGCACGGAGCACAGGAGCAGCGGCCAGATCGGCCAACCTGCGGCAACTATGATCGAAAGCAAGAGGTTCCTCCGGGCCCGGGGCCCCGCGAAATGGCGGCGATTATGACCGAGCCCTCGAGCGTGAAATGCGGCCGGCAAGCTGTCGGACTTCGCTCACAGATTCTGTGGACAACTTTGTGACTAACCCCGTTGGCAACCGTCCGCAGGCCGCATCGGCCGGGGCCTGCAACAGATCGAACGATTTTTGGGCAGTGGTTTTCTCTTTTGAATCAACGGCTTGCACGACGTCGTGCGGCCGTGCGGTGCGTCGGGTGCCCCGTGCATCGCGGCTGCGGTGCCATGTGGACGACCGGGCGGCGCCGGAAGGGCTGCGTCATGGATGAAGGCCGCGCCGCGGCACCCCGCGTGTGGGCGGTGGGCGCGCTGTGCCGGGCCGTGGCCGACGCGCTGGCCGCCCGCTTCAATCCGGTCGCGGTGGAAGGCGAGATCTCCGGCTTCTCCCGGGCGGCGAGCGGACACTGCTACTTCGCGCTGAAGGACGCCGCGGGCCAGTTGCGCTGCGCCATGTTCCGGCGCGCGGCGGGGCTGCTGGACTTCGACCCGGCCGAGGGCGACCGGGTGGAAGTGCGCGGCCGCCTGGCCGTCTACGAGCCGCGCGGCGATCTGCAGTTGGTGGTGGAAAGCCTGCGCCGCGCGGGGCAGGGCGCGCTGTTCGAGGAGTTCCTGCGCCGCCGCGCGCGCCTGGAGGCCGAGGGCCTCTTCGATGCAGCGCGCAAGCGGCCGATCCCGCCCGTGCCGAGGCGCATCGGTCTGGTCACGTCCCTGGGCGCGGCGGCGCTGCACGACGTCGCGACGGCGCTCGGGCGCCGCGTGCCGCACATCCCCGTGGTGCTGGCGCCGGCAGCGGTGCAGGGCGCCGGTGCGCCGGCGGAATTGATCGAGGGGCTGCGCCGCCTTGCGGCCTTGACGCCGCCGGTCGACGTCATCCTGCTGGTGCGCGGCGGCGGCTCCATCGAGGACCTGTGGGCCTTCAACGACGAGGCCCTGGCCAGGGCGGTGGCGGCCAGCCCGGTGCCCGTCATCGTCGGCGTCGGCCACGAAACGGACGTCACGCTGGCCGACTTCTGCGCCGACCTGCGCGCGCCCACGCCCACCGCGGCGGCGGAGATGGTGTCGCTGCCGCGTGCGCAATGGTTGGCCGCGCTGGACGACGCGCAGGAGCGCCTGCATCGCGCCGTGACGGCGCGCCTCGACGCGCAGGCGCAGCGGCTGGACATCGCCGCCGCGCGGCTGGGCCGGCCCTCCGGCGCAGCCGCGCGTCAGCGCCTGCTGCTGGGCCATCTGGGGCAGCGCATGCACCATGGCGTGGCGGCGCGGATGGCGCGCCTGTCGCAGCAGGCGCAGGCGCTGCAGCACGACCTCGCCCGGGCCTTCGCCTCGGACCTCGGCCGCCGTCGCGATGCGCTGGCCCGCGCCGAACGCCACCTGCAGCTGCTGGACCCGGCGCTGGTGCTGGAGCGCGGCTACGCATGGCTCACCGACGACCAGGGCCGCGCCCTCACGCGCAGCGGCCAGTTGCAGGCCGGCCAGCGGGTGCACGCGCGCCTGGCGGACGGCGAGGCCGGCCTGCGCGTGGAAGAGGTGCGCGGTGCGCTGCCGCCGACGGACATCGCGCCTGCGTCCGACGCCGGGTCATTCAATCCTTCCTAGAATCATTGATTCGTTCTTCCTTCAACCCACCCCACGAGAGCACAACGATGGAACACGTCCTGCCCCCTCTGCCGTACGCCATGGATGCCCTGGCCCCCGAGTATTCGAAGGAGACGCTCGAATACCACTACGGCAAGCACCATGCCGCCTACGTCACCAACCTCAACAACCTGCAGAAGGGCACCGAGTTCGAGAACATGGCGCTGGAGGACATCGTCAAGAAGTCCAGCGGCGGCATCTACAACAACTCGGCGCAGATCTGGAACCACACCTTCTTCTGGAACTGCATGAAGCCCCAGGGCGGCGGCACGCCCGCCGGCGCGCTGGCCAAGGCCATCGACGCCAAGTGGGGCAGCTACGACGCCTTCAAGGAAGCCTTCGTCAAGTCGGCGGTCGGCAACTTCGGCTCCGGCTGGACCTGGCTGGTCAAGAAGCCCGATGGCAGCGTGGACATCGTCAACACCGGCGCCGCCGGCACGCCGCTGACCACCGACGACAAGGCGCTGCTGACGGTCGACGTGTGGGAGCACGCCTACTACATCGACTACCGCAACCTGCGCCCGAAGTTCGTCGAGACCTTCCTGGCCAAGCTGGTCAACTGGGACTTCGCCGCGAAGAACTTCGGCTGATCGCGCTTCGGCGCCTGCCCATGCGAAAAGGCCGGTCGATGACCGGCCTTTTTTCGTGGGGGCGTCCGCGCCTCAGCGCGCCTTGTCGAAGAAGGGCGCGGCCAGCCGGAAGCCCGGCTTGATGTTCTTCTTGGCGAACCAGCCCTGGTTCATCTCCAGCACGTAGCGCACCGGCTCCCTGGAGCAGTGGTTGTTGGTGGACTGCGGCTGCATGTCCTCGATGTTGACGATACGCCCGTCGTCGGCCACGAAGGCGGCGGACAGGGGGATCAGCGTGTTCTTCATCCAGAAGCACTGCGGCGAGCGCTCCTCGAACACGAAGATCATGCCTTCGGAGGCCGGCATCTCCTGCCGGAACATCAGGCCGACCTGGCGCTGCTGCGGTGTCGCCGCCACCTGGGCGTCGATCTGGTACATGCCGGCGGCGATGCGCACCCGCGGCAGGTCCATCTGGGGTTGCTGGGCCAGGGCCGCCAGCGGCGTCAGCAGCGCGGCGAGCAGGGCGAGGCGGGGGAGAGTCGGGGAGCGGACAGGGGACATGCGTGGACCGTGCCGGCGGAATGAAAACGAAAAAGCCCGCCGGAGCGGGCATTGTGCCGAAGACCTGTGCGGCTTCAGGCGGCCTTGGTGGCCTTCCTGGGTGCCTTCTTCGCATGGGCCTTGTGCTTCTTGGCCTTCTTGGCGGCGTGCTTTGCTGCCGGCTTGGCCGCCGGTTGGGCGGCTGCGGGTGCTTCGGCCGGGGCTGCGGCAGGAGCCTGGGCGAACACGCCGGCGGCGAACAGGCCTGCCACCAGGGCGGCAATGAGCTTCTTCATGGGGGTCTTTCCGTGATTGATGGACTGGGAGCGCCCTCGCATGGAGGGCCAGTGATCAACGACGGCCCGATGCGGCGGTTGACGCGCGGCAGGGGGGAGGCCGAGAAAAATAAAAGGGCTTCCAGGCGCCTTTGGTCAGTGGAATTCAGCCGCCGTGAAAACGTCTTGTGGAAGACCGTGACGAGGCCGCCGCGGCATCCTTCACGCACCGGCCGACTCTTGCACGCGCCGCATGCGCCACCAATTCCACGAGGTCGTCCCGTTCACACCCGTCTCTATAGAATGAATTTCATGGCAACCCAAAATCCGTCCACGCCGCCTGCGGCGCCCGTGCAGCCCCGCAGGGACGACGGCGACGCGGTGGTCGCGGAGCGCAAGCCGCAGCGCACCGCGCCGCCGCGGATGTACCAGGTCGTCATGCTGAACGACGATTACACCCCGATGGAATTCGTGGTCGTGGTGATCCAGGAGTTCTTCGGCAAGGACCGCGAAACGGCCACCCAGATCATGCTCAAGATCCACCTCGACGGGCGCGGCATCTGCGGGGTCTACCCGCGGGACGTCGCGGCCACCAAGGTCAACCAGGTGATGGAGGCGGCCGTGCAGGCGGGCCATCCGCTCCAGTGCGTGAGTGAACCGGTTGAATAAGCCGCGCTCCAACCCATCTGAGCATGTAGTCTCAATTCGCAGCAAGGCAAAGGAAATCACATGATTGCCCAGGAACTGGAAGTCAGCTTGCACATGGCCTTCGTGGAGGCCAGGCAGCAGCGCCACGAGTTCATCACCGTGGAGCACCTCCTGCTGGCGTTGCTGGACAATCCCAGTGCCGCCGAGGTTCTGCGCGCATGCTCGGCCAACATCGACGATCTGCGCGCATCGCTCACCAACTTCATCAAGGACAACACGCCCCAGGTGGCGGGCACCGATGACGTGGACACCCAGCCGACGCTGGGCTTCCAGCGCGTCATCCAGCGCGCCATCATGCACGTGCAGTCCACCGGCAACGGCAAGAAGGAAGTCACCGGCGCCAACGTGCTGGTGGCGATCTTCGGCGAGAAGGATTCGCACGCCGTCTACTACCTGCACCAGCAGGGCGTGACGCGCCTGGACGTGGTGAATTTCATCGCCCACGGCATCAAGAAGAGCGACCCGCCCGAGCCCGCCAAGGGCGGCGAGGCGCCTTCGGGCGAGGGCGAGGAAGGCGGCGGCGAACGCAACGAGAAGGCGTCGCCGCTGGAGCAGTTCACCGTCAACCTCAACGCGCAGGCCAAGGAGGGCAAGATCGACCCGCTGATCGGCCGCGAGTACGAGGTCGAGCGCGTGATCCAGATCCTGTGCCGCCGGCGCAAGAACAACCCACTGCTGGTCGGTGAGGCCGGCGTGGGCAAGACCGCCATCGCCGAGGGCCTGGCCTGGCGCATCACGCAGGGCGAGGTGCCGGAGATCCTGGCCGAGTCCAACGTCTATTCGCTGGACATGGGCGCGCTGCTGGCCGGCACCAAGTACCGCGGCGACTTCGAGCAGCGCCTCAAGGGCGTGCTCAAGTCGCTCAAGGACAAGCCCAACGCGATCCTGTTCATCGACGAGATCCACACGCTGATCGGCGCGGGCGCGGCCTCGGGCGGCACGCTGGATGCGTCTAACCTGCTCAAGCCGGCGCTGTCGAGCGGCACGCTCAAGTGCATCGGCGCGACCACCTTCACCGAGTACCGCGGCATCTTCGAGAAGGACGCGGCGCTGTCGCGGCGCTTCCAGAAGGTGGACGTGGTCGAGCCGAGCGTGGCCGAGACCATCGAGATCCTCAAGGGCCTGAAGTCGCGCTTCGAGGAGCACCACAGCGTCAAGTACGCCGCGGCGGCGCTGCAGGCGGCGGCGGAGCTGTCGGCCAAGTACATCAACGACCGGCACCTGCCCGACAAGGCCATCGACGTGATCGACGAGGCCGGCGCGGCGCAGCGCATCCTGGCGGCCAGCAAGCGCAAGAAGACCATCGGCAAGACCGAGGTGGAAGAGATCGTGGCGAAGATCGCCCGCATCCCGCCCGCCAACGTCAGCAACGACGACCGCGGCAAGCTGCAGACGCTGGAGCGCGACCTCAAGAGCGTGGTGTTCGGCCAGGACAAGGCGCTGGAGGTGCTGGCGGCTTCCGTCAAGATGGCCCGCTCGGGGTTGGGCAAGGGCGACAAGCCGATCGGCTCGTTCCTCTTCAGCGGGCCCACCGGCGTCGGCAAGACCGAGGCGGCCAAGCAGCTCGCGTTCATCATGGGCATCGAGCTGATCCGCTTCGACATGTCGGAGTACATGGAGCGCCATGCGGTGTCGCGCCTGATCGGCGCGCCCCCGGGCTACGTGGGCTTCGACCAGGGCGGCCTGTTGACCGAGGCCGTCACCAAGAAGCCGCACGCGGTGCTGCTGCTCGACGAGATCGAGAAGGCGCACCCGGACATCTTCAACGTGCTGCTGCAGGTGATGGACCACGGCACGCTGACGGACAACAACGGGCGCAAGGCCGACTTCCGCAACGTCATCATCATCATGACGACGAACGCGGGCGCCGAGACCATGAACAAGGCGACCATCGGCTTCACCAACCCGCGGCAGGCGGGCGACGAGATGGGCGACATCAAGCGCCTGTTCACGCCCGAGTTCCGCAACCGGCTGGACGCCATCGTCAGCTTCAAGGCGCTGGACGAGCAGATCATCCTGCGCGTGGTCGACAAGTTCCTGCTGCAGCTCGAGACGCAACTGGCCGAGAAGAAGGTCGAAGTCACTTTCAGCGACAAGCTGCGCAAGTACCTGGCCAAGAAGGGCTTCGACCCGCTGATGGGCGCGCGGCCGATGCAGCGGCTGATCCAGGACACGATCCGCCGCGCGCTGGCCGACGAACTGCTGTTCGGCCGCCTGACCGAAGGCGGACGCCTGGAGGTGGACCTGGACGACAAGGACGAGGTGGTGCTCGACATCACCCCGCTGCCCAAGAAGGAAGGCAAGTCCAGGCCGGAGGCCGAGGAGGCCGCCGCAGGTTGAGCCGTCGCGTCGTTGCACCACTGCCCGCCGACCCGCGGGCGGCGGCGTCACCCAGGGCCGGTAGCATCGCGCTGCCGGCCCTTTTCTTTTGTCCTTCGCGCAACCCGTGATCCCGTCCGAACTGAGCACCGAGTGGAAGACCGCGCTGTCGGTGGCGTGGAGCGCGTACATCGCGGTGCTGTCGGTGTGGATCGTGATGCAGCGGCGTGCGCCGGTGTCCACGCTGGGGTGGATCCTCTCGCTGGCGCTGCTGCCCTACCTGGGCTTCGGCATCTACTACTTCTTCGGCCCGCAGCGCCTGAAGAAGACCCGCCTGAAGCGCCTGCGCAGCCGGGCCATCGCCCATTCGCGCGACGACGCCGCCCTGCTGCGCGAGGCGGCCGAGCATGCGCCCGAGCCGCTGCGGCAGATGGCGGCGCTGGGCCGGGCGGCCTGCGGGCTGCCGGTGTCCAGCGCCACGGGCGTGCGGCTGCTCTCCGGCGGCGCGCGCACCTTCGACGCGATCTTCGAGGCGGTGGCGGCGGCGCGCGACCACGTGCACCTGGAGTACTACATCTTCGAGCCCGACCGCATCGGCACCCGCCTGCGCGACCTGCTGGTGGAGCGGGCGCGCGCCGGCGTGACGGTGCGGCTGCTGATCGACGCGCTGGGCTCCAAGCGCGTCGGGCGCCGCTTCCTGGCGCCGCTGCTGGCGGCGGGGGCGCAGGTGGGCTTCTTCCACCATTCGCGCATCGGCCGGCGGCTGCGGCCGGTGACCAACTACCGCACCCACCGCAAGATCGTCGTGTGCGACGGCGTGATCGGCTTCACGGGCGGCGTCAACATCACCGACGAGGAAGACCCGCGCACGCGCCCCGACGCGTATCACGACGTGCACGTGCGCATCGAGGGCGCGGCGGTGCGCTGGCTGCAGACCACCTTCATCGAGGACTGGGCCTACGCCACCGGCGAGCGCGTGCGCGACCCGGACGCCCAGCTCTCCCGCTACCTGCCGGCCGCCGAGCCCGGCGCCATCCCGGTGCAGATCGTCACCAGCGGGCCGGACACGCCGCTGGAGGCGATCCACCGCATGCACGTGGACGCGATCCACAACGCCACGCACCGGGCCTGGCTGACCACGCCGTACTTCGTCCCCGGCGAGCCGGCGCTGATGGCGCTGACCAACGCCGCGCTGCGCGGGGTGGACGTGCGCCTGCTGGTGCCTCGGCGCAGCGACAGCCTGATCGTCAGCGCCGCGGCGCGCTCCTACTTCGACGAGCTGATCGCCGCCG
The DNA here is from genome assembly GCF_000745855.1 of Xenophilus azovorans DSM 13620. Taxonomy (GTDB): domain Bacteria; phylum Pseudomonadota; class Gammaproteobacteria; order Burkholderiales; family Burkholderiaceae_C; genus Xenophilus; species Xenophilus azovorans. Next base: position 68,126 of record NZ_JQKD01000024.1, on the reverse strand, counting down.
GCGTGAAGGTGTGGGAATACAAGGCGCGCATGCTGCACTCCAAGACGCTGGTGATCGACGACCAGTGCGCCATGATCGGCACCGCGAACTTCGACAACCGCAGCTTCCGGCTCAACTTCGAGGTGATGGCGGTGGTGTACGGCCCGGCGCTGGCCGGCCCGCTGGCCGGGCAGTTCGAGACCGACCTCGGCAGCGCGGCGCCGGTGCGCCACGGGCGCCGGCAGCCCTTCTGGCGGCGGCTGGGCGACGCGGTGGCGCGGCTGTTCTCGCCGCTGCTGTAGCGCCGGCGGCATCGGCCCGCGCGTGGCCGAGAATGTCCGGCTGATTCCCTTGCCCTGCCCATGTCCTCCCGCACCTTCCTCTGGCACGACTACGAGACCTTCGGCACCAACCCGCGCCGCGACCGGCCCGCGCAGTTCGCGGCCATCCGCACCGATGCCGAGCTCAACGAGATCGGCGAGCCGCTGATGATCTACTGCCGCCCGGCGCCGGACTTCCTGCCCAGCCCGGGCGCCTGCCTCGTCACCGGCATCACGCCGCAGGTGTGCCTGGAGCGCGGCCTGCCGGAGCACGAGTTCGCCGCGCGCATCGAGGCCGCCTTCGCGCAGCCCGGCACCATCGGCGTGGGCTACAACACGCTGCGCTTCGACGACGAGGTGACGCGCTTCCTGTTCTGGCGCAACCTGATCGACCCCTACGCGCGCGAGTGGCAGAACGAGTGCGGCCGCTGGGACCTGCTGGACGTGGTGCGCCTGACCTACGCGCTGCGGCCCGAGGGCATCGAATGGCCGAAGCATCCGGACGGCAAGCCCAGCTTCCGCCTGGAGGACCTGACGCGCGCCAACGGCCTGGCGCACGAGGCCGCGCACGATGCGCTGTCGGACGTGCGCGCCACCATCGCGCTGGCGCGGCTCGTCCGCGACCGGCAGCCGCGCCTGTTCGACTTCGCGCTCTCGCTGCACAGGAAGGACCGGGTCGCGCAGGAGCTGGGCTTGCCCGCCACGCGCCAGACCGCGAAGCCCTTCCTGCACGTCTCCGGCATGTTCGCGCCCGAGCGCGGCTGCCTGGCCGTGATGTGGCCGTTGGCGAGCCACCCCACCAACAAGAACGAGCTGCTGGCCTGGGACCTGGCGCACGACCCGTCGGAGCTGGCCACGCTGGACGTGCCGACGCTGCGCCAGCGCCTCTTTACGCGCAGCGCCGATCTGCCCGAAGGCGTGGCGCGGCTGCCGATCAAGGGCGTGCACCTGAACAAGTCGCCGATGGTGGTGTCCAGCCTGCGCACGCTCAGCGAGGCGATGGCCGCGCGCTGGCAGGTCGACCTGGCGCAGGCGATGCGCCATGCCGAGATCGCCGCCGGCCTGCCGGACATGAGCGCGATCTGGGCCGAGGTCTATGCCCGCCCGAAGGAGGCGACGCCGGACGTGGACGAAGACCTGTACGGCGGCTTCGTCGGCAACGCCGACCGGCGGCGGCTCAACGAGCTGCGCACGCTGCCGGGCGAGCGGCTGGCCGCCAAGCGTGCGGCCTTCGACGACCCGCGCCTGGAGGAGCTCCTGTTCCGCTACCGCGCCCGCAACTTCCCCGCCACGTTGGACGAGGCGGAGCAGGAGCGCTGGCACGCGCATCGCGTGGCGAAGCTGATCGAGGGCGAGGGCGGCGCCTACAACGTCGATCAGTACTTCGCCGAGATCGACACGCTGGCCGAAAGTACGGACGAGCGCGGCGAGGCCATCCTCGGCGCGCTGTACGAGTACGCGGAGATGATCAGCCCCGAATGAGGCGCCTCGCCGGGCGGCGGATCAGTCGAGCGAGACGCCGACCGACCTGACCAGCGCGCCCCAGTCCTGCAGGTCCTGCCGCAGCGTGGCGCCGAACTGCTCCGGCGTGGTCAGCGGCAGGTCGGTGAAGTTCAGCTCCTGCATGCGCTTGACCACGACCGGGTCCTTCAGCGCGCGGACGATCTCGGCGTTGAGGCGCTGCACGATGGCCGGCGGCGTCTTGGCCGGCGCGAAGACGCCGTACCAGGAGTAGTTCTTGAAGGGGTAGCCCGACTCCGTCATCGTCGGCACGTCGGGCAGCATCGGCACGCGGCCGGGACCGCTGTAGGCCAGGGCGCGCACGCGGCCGGAGCGGACGATCTCCACGGTGGACGAGATGTCGGCGAAGCCGGCGTCCACTTGGCCGCCCATCAGGTCCTGCACGCAGGGGCCGCTGCCCTTGTAGGGCACGTGGGTCATCACCAGCCCGGCCTGCTTCTTCAGGCTTTCCATCGCCAGGTGCCCGCCGGAGCCCGCGCCCCACGAGCAGTAGCTGAGCTTGTCCGGGTGGGCCTTCACGTAGGCCACGAACTCCTTGATGGAATTCACCGGCAGGTCCTTGCGCACCAGCAGCAGGTTGCCGCCGCGGCCGATCTGGGCGACCGGCGCGAAGTCCTTCACCGGGTCGTAGGGCAGCTTCCTGTACAGGCTGGGGTTGACGGCCATCGTCGCCGCGTAGGTGAACAACAGCCGGTAGCCGTCGGACGGGCCCTTGGCGACGTAGTCGACGCCGAGGATGCCGTTGGCGCCCGGGCGGTTGTCGACCACGAAGCTCTGCTTGAGTGCCTTGCCGAGCACGTCGGCGAACAGGCGGGCGATGGTGTCGGTGCCGCCGGCGGCGGCGGTGGGCACGACGAGCGTGACGGGCTTGTCGGGATAGGCGGTTTGCGCGGCGGCAGTGCCGGCCAGGGCCAGCGCCGCCAGGGCGGCGAGGGCGGCGGGCCTGATGAGGGATGTCCGGGTCATGTCATGTCTCCGTCTTGATGTGATGGGGGCGCGCCGCTGCTCAGCGGATGCCGAAGCGCGCCTGGGTGCCTTGCTCGATCATCTCGGCGCTCACGCGGTACAGGTTGCGCGACACGTAGCTCTGCACCTGCCCGGCGCGCTCGCGCAGCCAGGCGGCCTTGAGCGAGCGGGCCTCGACGATCTCGGGGGCGTCGCCGGGCGCGGTGGCCAGCAGGTCGATGACGTGCAGCGCCAGCTGCCACTGGCCCGCGCCGGCCAGCGCGCGGGCGCTGGCGACCAGGCCGGCCTTGTCGCTGATGGCGGCGGCCACCGCCTCGGCCACCGCCTCGGGCGCCTCGGGGTGCAGGGTGGTGGGGTTGCGGTCCCACCAGCCGTTCTCCGAGCGGTAGATGTCGCGCACGATGTAGCTCGGGTCGCCGTAGGTGGGCTTCATCCACGGGGCGGCGAACAGCTCGTCGGGGAAGCGGATGCGCGCCAGGACCTGCTGCTCGTTCAGCCCCTCGTTCATCAGCGCCACCACCTCCGCGCGCAGCCAGCGCAGGGCGCGGGCGGTGTGGCCCAGCACGCGCTGCACCGCGTCTTCGCCCTCGATCACCGGGCCGAACTCGCGCACCGCCTTGAGCGGCCTGAGCGCGGCCATCGCCTCCAGCGTCTCGGCCCAGCGCACCGTGTCGCGCAGCGTGCGGAAGGGCGTGCCGATGTTGGGGATGGAGTCCAGCAGCGAGGGGCCGCCGTACAGCACGCGCTGCGCGGGGCTCCACAGCGCGATGGCGTCGTCGGTCTCCGAGGGCGCCCAGAACAGCTCGATGCGCCGGTCGCCGCTGCCGATGACGAGGCGCTCGTCGAAGGTCTCGGTCGGCGCGTGCATCGTGAGGCGGTGCTCGAAGAAGCCGGGCGAGCGGTTGAACTGCACCTCGGCCATGCGGTGCTGCAGCGCCTGCGTCTCGCGGTAGCGGGCGTAGCGGCGCGGCACGTTGCGGTGGGCGATCACGCGCGGGGCCGGGTCGCCACGCTGCTGCGCATGGGCCAGCCACTCGGGCACGCCGGCGTTGTAGCCGATGTGGCCGTGGCTGTAGACGAGGGCGTGCACCGGCGCGTCGCTGATCTTGCGCAGGCTGTCGATCATGCCGCGCGTCACGCCGCCGCCGGGGCCGGCGTCGATCACCACCAGGCCGGCGTCGGTCTCGGCCACGAAGGACTGGCCCTGGCCGCGCAGGATGTGCAGGCCCGGCGCCACCGTCTCGCTGCCGGTGCCGGTGATGAGGAAGGGCTTGTCGTCGTCGTGGGTGCTCATGGTGTTTCCTTGTTCTCGTCCGCGCGCTCCAGCGGCGGCAGCGCGTAGCGGCCGTCGACCATCTCCTCGCGCGGCACGTAGGCGCGCAGGCACAGGTAGAACTCGCCGGCCGGTGCGGGCAGCCAGTTGGCGCGTGCGGCCTCGCCGGCGGGCTGCGTGTGCTGCAGGTGGATCGTCAGGCCGCCGTCCGCGTCGCGGCGCAGGCCCGGCGTGCGATCGCCGATGGCGTAGCGGTCGATGGGGTTGTCCACCAGCATGTAGTCGCCGGCGCCGTACATCGTGATCGACCAGAAGGCGTCGACCGGCGGCAGCATGCCCGGCGCGAATCGCAACCGGTAGCGCGCGCCGCCGTGCAGCGGGCGGCCCTGCGCGTCGTGCCAGGCCAGCGGATAGGTGGCCTCGCGGCTTTCCAGCATGCCGATGTACTTGAGCGCGATCTGCGCGCGGCCCAGGGGGTCGTCGCCGAAGCTGCCCTCGACCACGCGCGGCTGGATCCAGCCGGAGGGCAACCGCCGGCCCGACTGCGCGGCGCGCAGGCGCGGCAGCACGGTGTCCAGCGCGGCCTGCAGGGCCTCGCGCTGCGCGTCGTCCAGCGGCGCCGCGCCGGGCCCGATGCCGGCCGCGGCCAGGCGCGCGAGCAGGGCGAATTCGTGCGTCGGCGGCGGGTTGTCGCGCAGGGCCGCGTTCACCTGGGCGGCGAAGTGGCCGGCCGTGAGCGGCGCCTTCGGGTCGCAGGCCGGATCGAAGGCGCGCGGCCGGGGCGGCGCGCCCGCCTGCCAGTCGGCCAGCGGCCGCACGGTGAAGCCATCCTGCAGCGCATTCACGGCCGGCACGTCCTGCGGGCCGTCCACCAGGATGCGGCCGATCACCCACAGCCAGCGCGTCGGCGCCGCGATGCGTGCGCCGGGTGCGTCGAACGCCGCCGGCAGTTCGCCCTGCCAGCCGGGCGGCGTGACGACGAAGGCGCGCGCCGCGGTGCCTGTCAGCCGCTGGCCGATGTGGGCGAAGGGGTTGGTGTAGAAGTCCAGCAGCCCCAGCACGTAGTAGCGGCCGGCGGTGTCGGGCACGTCGATGACCAGCGGGCCGTCGCCCAGGTCGAGCCAGGCGTTGGTGTAGAGCGTGTCGTTGTTGGGCGTCACCACGCGGCTGGTGCCGGCGCGCAGCAGCTGCCGCGAGTGGGTGAAGAGGTTGCACCAGCGCGCGGGCGGCGGTGCTTCCTCGCCCGCCTCGGTGCGGCGCGGCGAGGTGGCCGCGCGCATGCGGCTCATCTCGTGCAGCGGCCAGGCGTAGACCACCGCCTCCTCGGCCAGCGCGTGCAGGTCGGTCATGGTCACTGGACCCTCCGTCCTTCGGACTGCGGGGGCGAGCGCCTTCGGAGCGGCCGGGCGGCGCTCATGGCTCAGGCCTCCTGCGCCTGCAGCGGCGGGATGCGCCAGCTCTGCACGCCCTCGCGCGGGTAGTACATGCGCAGGATCAGGTAGAAGCGGCCGGCCGGGGCGGGCAGCCAGTTGGCGGTGTCGGCCGGGCGCGCGTGGCTCACCTCGATCTCCAGGCTGCCGTCGCCGTTGCGCTTCAGGCCCGGCGTGCGGTCGCCGATGGCGTGGCGCCTGATCTCGTTGGGGTAGAGGAAGCGGTCGGCGTCGTACATCGTCACCGACCAGAAGGCGTCGGCCGGCGGCATGTCGGCGGCGTCGAAGCGCATGACGTAGCGCCGGCTGCCGTCCAGCGGCTCCTGCACCGCGTCGTAGTGTGCGGCGGCGTACACCGCCTCGCTGGTGGCCAGCGCGCCCAGGCCCAGGTAGGCGGTGCGCGCGCGGCCCAGGAACTCGTTGCCGTAGCGGCCGGTGGCCGGCGTCATCGCCCAGGGCTTGGGGCGGCGGTTGCGGCCCACGGCGGCCACCACGTTCACGCCTTCGGCGAAGCCCTCGACCAGGCCCTCGCGCACCGCCTCGTCCAGCGCGTCCCACGAGAAGGCGGCGTCGGGCACCAGCCCGCCTTGGGCGAACCAGGCCACCAGGCCGCGGTCTTCCACCCGGCCCGGCGCCTCGGCCAGCGCATGGCAGAAGTTGGTGAAGAAGCGCGGCGCCACCTCGGCGGCGGGCTCGCCGTGCTCGAAGGCGGCGGCCATCGCGTCGACCGGCTCGCCGGCCCACTGCTCGATCGCCGCCGGGCGGCCGCGCGGCGTGGTGCCGCGTGCGGGCGCCAGGCGGATCTCGGCCTGCAGCGCGCGGGCGGCGGGCCAGTCGCTCTCGTCGCCCACCAGGATGCGGCCGATCAGCCAGACCAGGTCGGTCGGGCAGCGCACCACGCGGTGGCCTTCGAGCGAGGCCGGCATCTGGCCGTCGGGGCCGATCAGCACGACGACCTCGCCCTCGGGGTTGCAGTTGCGCGGACCCAGGTTCTCGAAGTTCTCGGTGTAGGCGTCGTACAGCGGCAGCACGAAGTAGCGGCCGGGGTGGCGCGCCGACGCCGGCACCGTCAGCAGCATCGGGCCGTCGGCCAGGTGGACCCAGGCCATCGCGTAGAGCAGGTCGTTGGCGGGGGTGACGACGTCGCGGTCCTCGTGCGTCGAGGGACGCGGCGCGAAGTGCATCGTGTTCATCGGCGCGCGCACGTCGGAGCCGGCCGAGGCGCCGGTGCGGCGCTGCGCCTGCGGTGCGGTCTGCATGGCGCAGGTGCGGTAGGTCTCGGTCAGCGGGTAGCCGTAGACGAAGGCGGCGAGGCCGATGGAGCGGGCCATGGCGCGGCGGGCTTCGGCCTGCGAGGGGGCGGTCGGGGTCATGGTGCTTTCTCCTTGGGTGCGGTGTGTCAGTCCAGCGTGACGCCGGTGGCCTGGGTCAGCTTGAGCGAGATGGGCAGGAAGGCCTGGTAGGCGGCGGTGGCCTCGGCCGGCGTGTTGCCGATGGGCTCGGCGCCCATCTCCTCGATGCGGCGCTGCACCTCGGGCTCCCGGACCACGGCGGCCACGTCGCGGCCCAGCCGCTCGACGATGGCGTCGGGGGTCTTCGCCGGCGCCATCAGCGAGGTCGGCGCGGTGACCATGTAGATGTCGTCCTTGAAGCCCTGCTCGGCGAAGGTGGGCACGTCGGGCAGCATCCTGGAGCGGTTGGGCCCGGCCATCGCGATGGCGCGCAGCTTGCCGGCCGTGATCTGCGGCTGCAGCGTGGTGACCGAGCCGATGGTCATCTGGATGACCCCTCCCATCAGGTCCACCGACATCGGCGCTTCGCCCTTGTAGGCCACGTGCACGGTCTGCAGGCCGTAGGCCTTGTCCATGAACACCTGCGCCTGGTGCGGCTGCGTGCCCGGCCCCCAGGAGCCCATGGCGTACTTGCCCGGCGCGGCCTTGACGGCGGCGATGAGTTCCTTGAAGTTCTTCGCAGGCACCGAGGGATGCACCGCCATCACGGTGCGGGTGCGGGCGATGTCCGAGACCATGCGCAACTCGGTGCGCGGGTCGTAGGGCAGCTTCCTGTACAGCGCCAGGTTGGCGGTGATGGGGCCGGGCACCGTCAAGAGCAGGGTGTAGCCGTCGGGCGGGCTCTTGGCCACGTAGTCGGTGCCGATGATGCCGCCGGCGCCGCTGCGGTTCTCCACCAGCACCGGCTGCCCGAGGCGCTTGGACAGGCTTTCGGCGACGAGGCGGGCCAGCGCGTCGGCCGAGCCGCCGGCCTGGTACTGCACGATGATGCGCACCGGCTTGGCGGGGTAGGCGTTCTGCGCGGCGGCGCCGCCGGCGGCCAGGCCGAGCGCGGCGAGGCCGAGCAGGGCCAGGGGGCGTGCGGATGTCTTCATGGCTCGTCTCTCTTTCTCTTGTCGTGTCAGTGGGGGGCGGGTGCGCCGCTGCGGCCGACGACCAGCGCGTCCACCGCCACGCAGCCGCCCTCGGCCCGCGAGCGGGCGATCAGCGGGTTGATCTCCACGCTGGCGAGCGAGTCGCCGGCGCGCAGGGCGAAGTCCGCCAGCGCGCACAGTGCGTCGGCGATCGAGTCCAGGTCCGCCGCGGGGCGTCCGCGCGCGCCGGCCAGGATCGGGAAGGCGCGCAGCTCGCGCACCATCGACAGGGCGTCCTCGCGCGTGACGGGCAGCACGCGCAGCGAGACGTCGCGCAGCGTTTCCACGTGGATGCCGCCCAGGCCGAACATCAGCACCGGCCCGAACACCGGGTCGCGGTGCACGCCGGCGATGCACTCGGCGCCGCCGCCGACCATGCGCGCGACGAGGGCGCCGTCCAGGCGCGCATCGGGACGTGCGCGGCGGGCACCGGCCTGCGTCCGGTCGAAGGCGTGGCGGGCCTGCGCGGCGTCCTGCAGGCCGAGGGCCACGCCGCCGACGTCGGACTTGTGCGGGATGTCGGCGCTGGCGATCTTCAGCGCGACGGGGAAGCCCAGCGCCTCCGCGGCCCGCGCGGCGGCGTCGGCGTCGTGCGCCAGGCGGTGGGCGACGACGGGCACGCCGGCGCGCTCCAGCAGCGCCAGCGCCTCGGGTTCGCCCAGCGTGCCGGACGGCAGATGGATGGTGGCGCCCGATGCGGCGGCGGACGGCAGGGGTAGTGCCGCCTCGCCGGGCTGCGGCAGGCGCGCGAGCTTGGCGATGGTGCGGATGCCTTCCGACGGATCGGCGAACACCAGGCAGCGCATCGACTCGATCTCGGCGCGCCGCTCGGGCGCGAGCAGGGTGCTGATGGCCAGCAGCGTGCCGGGGTAGGCGGCGCGCAGTGATGCGACCAGCTCGCGCAGCACGGGCCAGAAGGCGTCCGACGCGCCGGCGGCGGCCAGGAAGCCCATCCACGACGCGAAGCGGCCGTCGTCCAGCATCAGGCGCGCGCTGCGCTCCATCAGGCTCAGGTCGTTGGTCACCTGGCCGGTGATGTCCACCGGGTTGCGCGGCGCGGCGAAGGGCACCCACTCGCGCAGGGTGGCCTGTGCGGCGTCGCTCAGCGGCGGCACGTCCAGTCCCTCGGCCGCCGCGTCGTCGGCCATCAGCGCGCCGACGCCGCCCGAGAGCGTGAAGAGGCCGATGGAGTTGCCCTGCGGCCGGCCGGCCACGGCGGCGCTGTGGGCCAGGTTGAAGAACTCCGTGAGGCTGTGCGCGCGCAGCACGCCGTAGCGGCGGAACACGGCGTCGTACACCGCGTCGTCGCCGGCCAGCGCCGCGGTGTGCGAGGCGGCCGCCTGCGCGCCGAGGTCGGTGCTGCCGATCTTGACCATCACCACCGGCTTGCCGCGCGCCTGCGCCAGCGCGAGCGCGGCGCGCAGGCGCTCGCCGTCGCGGCAGCCTTCCATGTAGGCCATGATGACGTCGGTGCCCTCGTCCTGCGCCAGCCAGGCCAGGCAGTCGGCCAGCTGCACGTCGGCCTCGTTGCCTGTGGTGGCCCACAGCGAGAGGCCGACGCCGCGCTCGCGCGCCATGGCGTAGGCATACGCGCCGAAGGCGCCCGACTGGCTCACCAGCCCGATGCGTCCCGGCGCCACCCGGCCCACGCCCGGCGCCGGCGAGAAGGTGGCGTAGACATTGCGGCGCAGGTTCATCAGGCCCAGGCAGTTCGGGCCGATCAGCCGCACGCCGGCCGAGCGCGCGCGCGCCGCCAGCCGCGCCTGCGCCGCCGCGCCCTCGGCGCCCGTCTCGGCGAAGCCGGAGGAGAACAGCACCACGCCCTTCACGCCGGCCGCGATGGCGTCCTCCAGCGCGTCGCCCACCAGTGCCGCGGGCACGGCGAGGATGGCCAGGTCGACCGGCTCGCCGATGGCGCGCAGGCTGGTGTGCGCGGGCAGCCCCTGGACCTGCGCGGCCCTGGGGTTGACCGCGTACAGCGCGCCCTCGAAGCCGAAGCGGCGCGCGTAGTCGATCGGGATGCCGCCGATCTTCTGCGGGCTGGACGACGCGCCCACCACCGCGATCGCGCGTGGCGAGAACAGGGCGGACAGCGAGTCGGTCTCGAAGACAGGTGGATTCATGGCGCGTCGAGGAAGCGTGGTCAGAAGGAGTGGCGGATGCCGGCGGCGATGACGCGCACGTCGTTGCCGCTGTTGGCGTCCACCCGCACGCCGGCCAGCGACACGGAGGACCTGCCGCGGTTCTCCAGGCGCAGCAGGCGGCCGTACACGGCCGTGCGCTTGCTCAGGTAGTGGTCGTAGCCCAGCGTCCAGGCCAGTTGCGCGCGGTCGGTGCCGCGGACCTTGCGCTGCACGATCTCGAACAGCACGTTGGAAGCGGGCGTGATCGTGTACTGCGCGCCCAGGCTGGCCGCGCGCGAGCGCGGCACGCCGGGCAGGTCGGTGGAGGCGGTCGAGTACGTCCCGTACACCCGCAGGTTCGAGAACTCGTAGGAGCCGCTGACGGCCTGGTGCGTGGTGGTGGAGGGCGAGGCGACCGGCGCCGCGGCCGAGCCCGAGCGCGCCTTCTGGATCGCGTAGGAGACGTAGTAGGGCTTGCGCGCCCAGCCCACGGAGGCGCCGTACAGGTCGCCGCTGCGGCGGCTGGGCTCGCTCGCCTCGCCGGGCGCGTAGGCGATGTCGGCGAAGAACTCGCTCCTGGCCGGCGTGCGGTAGCGGATCATGTTGCTCGCGCGCGCCGCCAGGGGCAGGGCGCCGGGCTGGGCGTCGTTGGAGAAGACCGCGACGAGCGGCGAGAACACCGAGTTCACGCCGTACGGATCGCCGCGGAACAGCGTGAAGAACAGCGGCGTGTACATCCGCCCCGCGTCGATCTGGCCCCAGGGGCCCGTCAGGCCGACGTAGGACTGGCGGGTGAAGGAGATCGCCGGGCCGGGCAGGTTGCCCTCGCCGGTGTCGGGCGAGAAGCCGCCTTCGAGCATGAAGTGCGCCTCCAGGCCGCTGCCCAGGTCCTCGCTGCCGCGAAAGCCGATGCGCGAGGCGGCGTTGCCGCCGTCCGACAGCTTCGTCCAGGACGTGCTGCCCGAGCGGGCGTGCGCCACGAACAGGTCCACCGTGCCGAAGATGGTCACGTTGCTCTGCGCGCAGGCAAGGGAGGAGGCCGCGAGCGCGCAGGCTGCGGCGAAGGCCGATCTCATGGGTGTGTCTCCTTGGCGGCATGCGCGGGCTGCGCTGCCTGGGTGTGTGCTTGTTGAGCGGGCCTTCGTACGATAGAAACGAGGGCGTCCGGAATCTGTCAATGCGCCGACAGATCCGGCCACGACCCGCCTGCCGGCATCCGCACCCCTTCCTTCCCATGCCCTCGCGCAAGCGCCCCGTCCGTGCAGCCGGCGACGACGCGCTGATGGCGCGCGCACTGCAGTGGAACGAGCTGTTCTCGCACTGGCCGGACGCGCAGCGCGAGGAGCTGCTCAAGTCGGCGCGGATGGAGCGGTACCGGCGGCGCACGCAGGTGCTCTCGCACGACCGCCACCGGCGCGAGCTGCTGGTGGTGGTGTCGGGCTGCCTGGAGATCAGCAGCGTGAGCGACCTCGGGCGCAAGTACGTCAACGCCCTGCTGGGGCCCGGGCAGGTGGCGCCGGTGGTGCGCCTGCTGGAGGACGTGCCGCTGGCCTACGACTACCACGCCCACGAGGACTCCGTCATCATCCACCTGCCCAGCGACGCGGTGATCGCCGTGCTGGACGCCATGCCCATCCTCTGGCGCGACGTCGCGCGGCTGGGCCTGCGGCGCCAGCGGATGAGCGTGGCGATGCTGCAGGCGCAGACGCTCGGATCGATCCGCCGCCGCGTGGCCGCGACGCTGGCGGGCCTGGTGGAGATCTACGGCCTGCAGCAGCAGGAAGGCGTGGACCTGCGCGTGCGCCTGTCGCAGCACGACCTGGCCGCGATGCTCGGCCTGTCGCGCCAGACCATCAACAAGGAGCTGGGCGCGCTGGTGGACGAGGGGCTCATCGAGCTGAGCTACAAGCGCATGGTGGTGCGCGACCCGGCCGCGTTGCGCCGCATCGGCGCCGAGGGCTAGGGCCTGCGCCGCTGCGCGGCCTCGAACAGCAGCATGCCCGCCGCCATCGCGGCGACGAAGAGCAGGGCGGGGCGCAGCCCCATGCCCAGTGCCACCAGCGCCGGCCCCGGGCAGAAGCCGGCCAGGCCCCAGCCGGCGCCGAAGAGCAGGCTGCCGGCGAGCAGCCGCCGGTCGATGCGGCGCGCTACGGGCAGGTGCAGCGGTGCGCCGCACAGCGCGGCGCCGCGCCGGCGCACCCACGCGAAGGCCGGCAGCGCCACGCCGACCGCGCCCGCCATGACGAAGGCCAGCGACGGGTCCCAGCGGCCGGCCAGGTCGAGGAAGCCGAGCACCTTGCCCGGGTCGGCCATGCCCGAGAGCAGCAGGCCGAGGCCGAACAGCAGGCCGGCCAGCAGGGAGACGATCACGCGCATCGTTGCCGTTCCCATGTCAGGCCAGCACGTGGCGGGCGACGAACACCGTGGCGAAGCCCGCCGCCATGAAGGCCAGCGTGGCGGCGAGCGAGCGCGGCGACAGCCGCGCCAGCCCGCACACGCCGTGGCCGCTGGTGCAGCCGCCGCCCAGGCGGGTGCCCAGGCCCACCAGCAGGCCCGCCAGCACCAGCACGCCGCCGCCGGCCTCGATGCGCGGCACAGGCAGCGCGGTGGCCAGCGCGAAGAGCCATGGCGATGCGAACAGGCCGGCGACGAAGGCCAGCCGCCAGGCCCACTCGCCGCGCAGCGGCCGCAGCAGCCCGCCCAGGATGCCGCTGATGCCGGCCACCCGGCCGCAGCCGAGCAGCAGCACCGCGGCGGCCAGGCCGATGAGCGCGCCGCCGGCGAGCGAGCGCCACGGCGTGAAGTGCGTCCAGTCGAGGGTCATGCGTCGTCGTCCTTCGGGCAATACAGGGAATGCAGCAGCGCCACCACCTGCATCAGCGAGGGGTCGGCGAGCCGGTAGAAGATGTTCTTGCCCTCGCGCCGCGTGGCGACCACGCCTTCGGCGCGCAGCACGCCCAGCTGCTGCGACAGGGTGGGCTGGCGGATGCCGAGCAGCCCTTCCAGCTCGCTGACGCAGGCCTCGCCCTGCGAGAGCTGGCACAGCAGCAGGAGCCGGTCCTCGTTGGCCAGCAGTTTCAGTACGGCGACGGCACGGCCCGCGGCCTGGTGCAGCGCGGCCGGATCGACGGCATGGACGGTTGCTTTCATGACATTCAGTCTGTTTTCAAATATTATATAAAAACATAGATTGATAGGTGCATCACGACCATGGACACGCCAGCCGCCGCCATCCGGGCCTTCCACGACACGGCCACCGGGACCGTCTCCTACGTGGTGTGGGACCGCGCCACCCGCCGAGCCGCCGCCATCGACCCGGTGCTCGACTTCGACGCCGCCTCCGGCCGCACCGCCACGCGCTCGGTCGAGCGCCTGCTGGCCTGCCTGCGCGAGGAGGGGCTGGCGCTGGACTGGATCCTCGAGACGCACGCGCATGCCGACCACCTGTCGGGCGCGCGCCACCTGCAAACGCAGGCCGGCGGGCGCATCGCCATCGGCGAGCACATCCGCGAGGTGCAGGCCGGCTTCGCGCGGCTGTTCAACATGCGCGGGTCGCAGGCGCCCGGCGCCGAGGCCTTCGACCGCCTGCTGCGCGACGGCGAGACCATCGAACTCGGCGGCCTGCGCATCGAGGCGCTATGGGTGCCGGGCCACACGCCGGCGGACATGGCCTACCGCATCGGCGACGACGTGTTCGTGGGCGACACGCTGTTCATGCCCGACCTGGGCACGGCGCGGGCCGACTTCCCCGGCGGCGACGCGCACCGCCTGTACCGCTCGATCCGCCGGCTGCTCGACCTGCCGCCGCACACGGCGATCCACGTCTGCCACGACTACCCGCCGCCTTCGCGCGGACCGCAGTGGCGCAGCACGGTGGCCGAGCAGCGGGCGCGCAACATCCACGTGCACGACGGCGTGGACGAGGCGGCCTTCGTCGCCCTGCGCACGGCGCGCGACGCCACGCTGGGCGCGCCGGCGCTGATCCTTCCTTCGCTGCAGATCAACATCCACGGCGGGCGGCTGCCCGCGGCGGAGGACAACGGCATCGCCTACCTGCGCATCCCGGTCGATGCGTTGGGCGCGGCGGCGCCTGGCTGAGCGTCAGGCCGGGTCCAGCCGCAGCACCCGGCCGCCGCCGGTGACGGTGCACACGGCCTGGGCGCGGTCGTGGCCGCTGGTGATCTGCACTTCGTAGCCGCCCTGGCGGACGGGGCGCGAGCCGCCCAGCACGATGGTCTGCCAGGGCCGGCCGAAGGCCTTGGCGCCGGCGCCGATGCAGGCCATGTTGGCCTCGGCCGGCGCGGCGCCGCGCTGGCCCGGCACCACGGCGGCGGCCATCGGCGAAGCGCCGAAGCCGCTGCCGGCGTCGCAGGCCGCGAGCAGGCCGGCGGCCAGCACGGTAAGCAGGCGTCGCAGCGTCATGGCGGCACGATGCCATCGGCGCCGCGCGGCGCGTGTTCGTGACAACCCTCGCGCGTGACTTGCACGCCACACATCCCTTGCGTAGGGCCGCGCTGCGCGGCTGTGCGGTGCGGACTTCAGTATTGCTCCGGCACGTACATGTCGGCGGGCACCGGGTGGCGGGCGTAGTCGGGCCGGCGCTCGCGCTCGGGCAGCACGATGGCGGGGCGCTCGACCTCGCTGTAGTCGAACTGCGCCAGCAGGTGCGCGATGCAGTTCAGGCGCGCCTTCTTCTTGTCCACCGCCTGCACGATCCACCACGGCGCCTCGGGGATGTGGGTGCGCTCCAGCATCGTCTCCTTGGCGGCGGTGTAGTCTTCCCAGCGGCGGCGGCTTTCCAGGTCCATCGGGCTGAGCTTCCACTGCTTGAGCGGGTCGTGGATGCGGCCGAGGAAGCGCAGGTGCTGCTCCTCGTCGGTGATGGAGAACCAGTACTTGATGAGCTTGATGCCCGAGCGCACCAGCATGCGCTCGAACTCCGGCACGGAGCGGAAGAACTCCTCCACCTCGTCCTCGGTGCAGAAGCCCATCACCCGCTCGACGCCGGCGCGGTTGTACCAGCTGCGGTCGAAGATCACGATCTCGCCGCCGGCCGGCAGGTGCGCCGCGTAGCGCTGGAAGTACCACTGCGTGCGCTCGCGGTCGTTCGGCGCGGGCAGGGCGACCACGCGGCAGTGGCGCGGGTTCAGGCGCTGCGTCACGCGCTTGATGGCGCCGCCCTTGCCGGCCGCGTCGCGGCCCTCGAAGATGATCACGACCTTCTGCTTCGTCTGCGCCACCCAGTCCTGCAGCTTGACCAGCTCGCGCTGCAGCGCGAACAGGCTGCGGAAGTAGTGCAGCCGCTCGCTGGCGGACCGGCCCTCCTGCGGCCGGCCCTCGAGCGCGGCCAGCGCCTCGTCGGGCGTGCGGTCCTCGATCTCCAGCTCCAGTTCCTCGTCGTAGCCGTCGATCAGGTCGCGGCGGATGCGCTCGACCAGCTCGTCCTGGCCGCTGAATGCGTTCATGGTGACTCCGGGTACATGTTCCCGGATCATCGCCGCCGCGCATGACACCGCGGTGACGCCATGCGCGCGGATGGCTGTCAGCCGGCGCCGTATGCTGCGGGCCATGTCCACGCCCTTCGACGCCCTGACCGACTTCGCGCTGCGCCACCCGCGCCTGGTGGTGCTCACCGGGGCGGGGGTGAGCACCGAGTCCGGCATCCCCGACTACCGCGACGCCAACGGCGACTGGAAGCGCAGCCCGCCGGTGGACTTCCGGGCCTTCATGGGCAGCGAGGCGGTGCGGCGGCGCTACTGGGCGCGCAGCCTGGTCGGCTGGCGGGTGATGGGGCGGGCGCACCCCGGCGCGGCCCATCGGGCGCTGGCGCAGCTCGAACAGGCCGGCCGCGTCGCGCTGGTGCTGACGCAGAACGTGGACGGCCTGCACCATGCCGCAGGCAGCCGCCGCGTGCTGGACCTGCACGGCCGCATCGACACGGTGCGTTGCATGGCCTGCGAGGCCCGCCTGCCGCGCGCCGTGCTGCAGGACGAGCTGCTCGCCCTCAACCCCGACTGGGCGGCGCTGGAGGCCGGCATCGCGCCCGACGGCGACGCGGACCTGGAAGGGCACGCCTTCGACGCCTTCCGCGTGCCGGCCTGCGCCGCCTGCGGCGGGCTGCTCAAGCCGGACGTGGTGTTCTTCGGCGAAAGCGTGCCGCGCGAACGCGTCGAGGCCGGCATGGCGGCGGTCCGCGGCTGCGACGCGGTGCTGGTGGCCGGCTCCTCCCTGATGGTGTATTCGGGCTTTCGCTTCGTGCAGGCCGCGGCGGCTGCGGGCCGGCCGGTGGCGGCCGTCAACCTGGGGCGCACGCGGGCCGACGAGCTGCTGGCGCTGAAGGTGCAGGCGCCCTGCGGCGAGGCGCTGGAAGCGCTGGCGCGGGCCGTGCAGCGCACCGTGCCCGCCGCCGCCTGAGCCCTGCGTGCCGCTCAGGCCCGGCCGGCCGGGGCCACGGCCCGCAGCGCTCGCTCCACCTCCTGCTGAAAGGCCAGCGCCAGGCCGGACTGCGGCTCGTGCGCGTGCCGCACGACGAAGACGCGATGGGAGGGGCTCGCGCGCAGGGGGCGGCAGGCCAGCCGGTCGCTGTTCCAGGCGCGCGCGCTGAGTTCGTCCACGACCGCGACGCCGGCGCCGCAGGCCGCGAGTGCGCAGGCCACCTGGCCCGAGCGGACCTCGATCCGGGCGCTGCGGGACAGCTCGTCGTCCTGCCAGTGCTGCGCGATCAGCTTGCCCTGGGGCGTGTCGGGGCTGAAGGCGATCAGGCGCTCGTCCTTCAGTTGCCGCAGCGAGATGCTGCGCCGCGCGGCCAGCGGGTGGTCGGGCCTGAACACGCAGGCCAGCGACCAGCGGCCGACCACTTGCCCCGTCAGCAGCGGGTGGTCGATCGGCAGGGTGGACACGGCCACGTCCGCCTCGTGGCGGGTGAGCTGGCCCACCATCTCGCGCACCAGTTGCGTCTCCATGTAGATGCGCGCCGTCGGGAAGCGCAGCGCCAGTTGCGAGACGGCGCGCGGCACGACCTCCAGCGCCGTGCTGGGGCTGGCGAGCACGCGCAGCGCGAGGCCGCTGCCCGCCTTGAGGTCGTGCGCCCGCTGCTCGATGCGCTGCACGCCCTGGTAGACGCGCTCGACCTCGGCATGCAGCGCCCGCGCCTCGGGCGTGGGGCGCAGCCTGCCGTGGCTGCGCTCGAACAGCCTCAGCCCCAGCTGCAGCTCGATGTGCCCCAGCATGCGGCTGACGCCCGGCTGTGACACGTGCAGCAGGCGCGCGGCGTCGGTGACGGAGCCCGCCTGCATGACGGCGCGGAATACCTCGATCTGCCTCAGGTTCATGGCGTGCTCCGGGACGGGATAACGTGATGTTATGAGATGGCCGAGGATTGGTATTTGATGCTATGGGCGGCGGAAGGGATCATCCGCACCTGATCGACACCAGGAGACACACGAGGTGATGAACTCTTCCGCTCTTTCCCGCCGGGCCGTGCTGGCCGGGCTGGCGGCCGCCGCGTTCGCGGGCCGCGCCGCCGCGGCCGCGCCGTGGCCGTCCCGCTCCGTGCGCATCATCGTGCCCTTCGCGCCCGGCGGCGGGGCCGACTCCTCCGCCCGCGTCCTGGCCGACCTGTTCGCGCCCGGGCTGGGGCAGGGCGTGATCGTGGAGAACAAGCCGGGCGCGGGCAGCGTCATCGGCGTCACCGCCGCGGCGCAGGCGCGCGACGGCCACACGCTGCTGATGGCCAGCAACAGCATGCTCATCAACGCGTCGCTGAACCCGCAGGCCGGCTACGACCCGGTGCGCGACTTCGACGCCATCGGCATGGTCTCGGCGCAGCCGCTGGTGCTGGTGGTGCCGGCCGGCTCCGAGGCCAAATCGCTCAAGGACCTGATCGCGCTGGCGAAGCGCAAGCCGGGCATGGCGGCGGGCAACAGCGGCAACGGCTCGCTGGCGCACCTGACCTCCGAGATCTTCGCCGGGCAGGCCGGCGTGCAGATCACGCCGGTGGCCTACAAGGGCGAGAGCGCGCTGCTGCCGGAGATGATCAGCGGCCTGGTGGACTTCGGCTTCCTCAACCTGCCCAGCGTGGCGCCGCACATCCAGTCCGGCCGCCTGCGCGCGCTGGCCGTGTCGTCGCCGCAGCCGGCGGCGGAACTGCCGGGCGTGCCGACGCTGCGCTCGCTGGGCTATCCGGCGCTCGAGGTGCAGGGCTGGGCGGCCCTGCTGGCGCCCAGGGACACCATCCCTGCGGACGGCCTGGCGAAGCTGGAGACCCTGCTCGGCCAGGCGCTGGCCTCCGACACGGTCAAGAGCCGCTTCGCCGCGCAGAACGTGGCGCCGTTCGTCATGAGCCGGCAGGCGACCGCGCGCTTCCTGCAGGACGAGACGGCCCGCTATGCGGCCGTGATCCGCGAGCGCGGCATCAAGGTGGGCTGATCGATGGCGCAGCCGATGCAGGCCGACGTGCTGGTGTGCGGCGGCGGGGTGGCCGGCGCGATGGCGGCCGTCGCGGCGGGCCGCCGCGGCGCGCGCGTGCTGCTGCTGGAGCGCTACGGCTTCCTCGGCGGCAACGCGACGGCCGGCGCGGTCGCGCAGTTCAACTCCTGGCAGACGGCCGGCGGGCGCCGGGTGGTGGCGGGGCTGGCGCAGGAGGTGGTCGAGCGGCTTCGCGCCTACGGCGCCGCCGCCGCGCACGAGGTCTTCGTCATGTCCACCGGGCACCGCATGGACCGCGTGGAATACGCGCCCGAGGTGCTCAAGCTGGTGCTGGACGACATGGCCACCGAGGCGGGCGTGCAACTGCTGCTGCACGCGAGCCTGCTGGACGTGGAGCGCGAAGGGCGCCGCATCGCGCGGGCGCGCGCGTTGACCAAGGGCGGCGTGGTGGAGATCCGGCCCTGCGTAGTGGTGGACGCCTCGGGCGACATGGACGCGATGCAGAAGGCGGGCGCGGCCTTCCTTGCCCTCGGCGACGACGAATCGCTGCAGCCGGCGACGATGATGTTCCGCTTCGGGCCGATCGACTTCGGGCGGCTGGACGCGCTGCCGCCCGCCGAGCTGGCCGCGCTGGCGCGGCGCGGCTACGAGGCGGGCGCCCTGGCGCGCGCGGCGCTGCACGTGGCGCGCGATCCGTTCTCGCAGGACGGCTGGTTCAACATCAGCCGCCTGGCCGTCGACGCGACCGATGCGCTGGCGCTGGGGCGCGCCGAGGTCGAGGGCCGCCGGCAGGCCTGGCGCGCCGCGCAGTACCTGCGCGAGCAGGTGCCGGGCTGCGATGCCGGGCGGCTGCTGGCCTTCGGCACGCAGGTGGGCGTGCGCGAGACGCGCCGGGTGCAGGGCGACCACGTGCTGACGGCCGGCGACCTGCTGGCGCCGGCCGCGTTCGAGGACGCGATCGCCGCGGGCGCGTACCCGATCGACATCCATCCGGCTGCGGGGGGCGAGCTGGAATACGCGGCGCTGGGCGACGACCACGCTTACCAGATCCCCTACCGCAGCCTCTGCCCGGCGGGCCTGGACAACGCGCTGGTGGCCGGCCGGGGCATCTCGGCGACCCACCAGGCGCTGGCCGCCGTGCGGGTCATGACGATTTCCATGGCGGTGGGGCAGGCCGCAGGGACTGCTGCAGCGATGGCGGCGGCCGGCGACGATGCCGCGCGCGGCGTGCAGGCGGGGGCGCTGCGCGCGGCCTTGAGCGAGGCCGGCGCGATCCTGGCCTGAGGCGTGCGCGGCTTCAGAAGCTGTGAATGAATCCGGCGTGGCCGAGCAGACCGTCCAAAGGTGCGCAATCGAGGCGCAAGGCGCAGCCATAGCTCGGGCTATGGCGAGCATTTGCAACGATGAGTGCGTGCCTTTGGGCGGGATGAGCGGGCATGTCGGGTTCGTTCACAGCTTCTCAGTCCGCGTGCACCGGCATCTCCAGCAGCATCTGCGCCAAACCCTTGCCCATCGGGTCGGGGCGCAGCGAGGTCGGGCCGCCGCCATCGAGCGACTGCAGCAGCAGGAAGTTCAGCGCGTGCAGGCCCGGCACCTCGTAGCGGAACACCGACCCCTTGACCAGGTGCGCCAGGTGGCGGCCGACGCGCTCCGGCGTCAGCTCGCGGCGCAGCAGCGGCAGGTCCTGCGGGCGCCGGGCGAGCACGGCGATGTTGGACGTGTCGCCCTTGTCGCCCGAGCGCGCGTGCGCCAGGGCGATCAGCGGCACCTGCCGGTCGGAGCGCGGCGTGGCGGCCGCCTCGCCGGCGGGCGCGGGTTCCGGTGACGTTGCGGCAGCCGCGGGGGCGGGCACCGGCACCTCTTCCACGCGCCCGTCCAGTTCGACGCGCGCCGGCGGCAGCCGATGCTTGTCCACCAGGCACGAGAACAGGCGGTACAGCGGCTCCACCGGCGCGCTGCTGTTGAGGTTCAGGGCGCTGCCGCTGGTGGTGCCCGGAGCGAACGAGACGCCGGCCGCACGCGCCTCGCGCGCCAGCAGCGCCAGCGCCGCCGCATCCGCGTGCAAGGCCGCGATGCGCACCACCGCCTCGCGCAGGCGGCCGTCGCGGGCGTGCGGGCCGTAGCCGTCCTCCGCGCCCAGCACGGTGACGCTCGCCTTCTCGAAGTCGTCCAGCCCCTGGGCCGCCAGCATGGCGCGCACCCGTGCCAGCAGCGCCTCGCCGGTGCGGCGCGCCTTCGGCACGGCGTCGATGCCGAAGACGGACAGCGAGGCGATGCAGCGGAAGCCCTGCTGGTAGGTGGCCGACACCTTGTACGCCGCCGGCGCCGGGCGGCCGCGCGCGCCTTCCACCCGGACGCGGTCGGGGCCCTCCTGGGTGACGCGGACCTGGCTGAAGTCGCAGACGACGTCGGGCAGCACATAGCTGCGCGGATCGCCCACCTCGTACAGGATCTGCTCGCCCACCGTGGCGGTGGTCAGCAGGCCGCCGCTGCCCTCGGGCTTGCCCACCACGAAGCGGCCGTCGGCCTCGCAGTCCACGAACGGGTAGCCGATGCGCTCCCAGCCGGGGACCGACGCCCAGTCGGTGAAGATGCCGCCGGTGGCCTGCGCGCCGCATTCGAGCACGTGGCCCGCCAGCGAACCGGCGGCCAGCGCGTCCAGGTCGTCCGCGCCCCAGCCGAACGCGTGCATCAGGATGCCCAGCGTGGCCGCGCTGTCGACGATGCGGCCCGTGACCACGATGTCCGCGCCCCTGTCCAGCGCGCGCGCGATGGGCGCCGCGCCGAGGTAGGCGTTGGCGCTGTCCAGCCCGTGCGGCATGGGCGCGCCGGTGTAGAAGTCCGCCGCGCCCTCGGCGGCCAGCTGCGGCATCAGGCCCAGGCAGTCGTCGCCCTCGACGAAGGCGACGCGCACGCGGCAGCCCAGCTCGCGCGCCAGCGCCTCGATCGCCTGCGCGCAGCCACGCGGGTTGAGGCCGCCGGCATTGGCCACCAGCCGGATGCCCCGCTGCACGCAGCGCGGCAGCACCGCGCGCAGCGCCACGTTGACGAAGTCGGCGGCATAGCCGGCGGCGGGATTCGACTTGCGCGCATGCGCGAAGCTCGACAGCGTCATCTCCGCCAGGTAGTCGAACACCAGGTACTCCATGCCCGGCACGTCGGCCAGTTGCTGCGGGCCGAGCACGCTGTCGCCGATGAAGGCGCAGGCGCCGCCGATGCGGACGGTCTTGCGTGCCATCGGCTCAGTCCAGCGAGATCCCGAGGGTGCGGATCAGGTCGACGTTGACCTTCTGCTCCTCGGCCAGGAAGCGTGCGAATCCGGCCGGCGTGCTGCCCACCGCCTCGGTGCTGATGGCGGCGAGCTTGGCGCGCAGGGCTGGGTCCTTCAGCACGGCGGACAGCTCGCCTGCCAGCCGCTCGACGATGGCCGGCGGCGTGTGCGCCGGCGCGAGCACGCCGGCCCAAGCATAGGCCACCAGCTCGGGGTGGCCGAGCTCCTTCATGCTGGGCACGTCCGGCAGCAGCGGCGAGCGGTCCTGGCCGGTCACCGCCAGCGCCTTGAGTTTGCCCGCCTGGATCTGCGGCCCCATGGCGGAGATGGCGTCGAACATGAAGCCGACCCGCCCGCTCACCAGGTCCGCGGCCGCATCGGCCGTGCCCTTGTACGGCACGTGCAGCACGGCCTTCATGCCCGTCGCGCGTGCCGTGCGCTCGCCCAGCAGGTGGGCGGCGGAGCCGACGCCGCTGCTGGCGAAGCTCAGCGGCGCCGCCGGGTCGCCGGCAGCATGGACCAAGTCGGCGAGCGAGGCCGTCCCGGGGCGCGCGGTCACCAGCACCAGCGAGGTGCGGGTCAGTTGCGAGACGGGCACCAGGTCGCCCGCGCGGTAGGGCAGGTTGCGGTACAGCGCGCCGTTGTTGGCGTAGGCGCCGATGACCACGCCCAGCGTATAGCCGTCCGCGGACGCCTTGGCGACGATGTCGGTGCCGAGGATGCTGTTGGCGCCGGGCTTGTTGTCGATCACCACCGGCTGGCCCAGCCGCGCCGACAGTTCCTTCATCACGTCGCGCGCGATGATGTCGGTGTTGCCGCCCGGCGGGTAGGGCACCACCACGCGGATCGGCCGCGAAGGGTAGCCCTGCTGGGCGAAGGCAGCGGCGGCGCTGCAGGCCAGGGCCAGGCCGATGGCCATGCGCCCGAGCCGGCGCCGCAGGGGTGTGCGGGCTTCGATCATCTCTCTTCGTCTCCTGGATGTGCCCGGGATTGTGAGGAGGCGCCGCGCGTACGGCCATGCCTATCATGGGCTTTTGCGATAACCAACTGGAATCGCCGCCGCGCCGGCCTCCCTTCTTCTTCTTCTTCTTTCTCCCTCAGATGCAGATCAAGGACGTGCAGTGGTTCTGCAAGGCGGTCGAGATGACGAGCCTGCACCGCGCCGCCGACGCGCTGGGCGTGACGCAGCCGGCGCTGACCAAGGCCGTGCGGCGGCTGGAGGCCGAGATCGGCGCGCGGCTGCTGGAGCGCACGCCGCGCGGCGTGGCGCCCACCTTCATGGGGCAGGCGCTGCTGAAACAGGGCCTGGCGCTGGGCCAGTGGGTGAACGACACGCAGGCCCTGCTGGGCGACCTCAAGCACGGCGCGGCGGGCGAGCTGCGCATCGGCGTGGTGCCGGCGCTGGTCGAGTCGGTGCTGACGCCGGTGCTGGCCGAGCTGCTGGACGAGGGACGGGGCATGCGCTTCCACGTCAGCGTGCAACTCAGCGACATGCTGCTGCGCCAACTGGAGGGCGGCGAGCTGGACTTCGCCATCGCCGCGATCCATCCGGATCGGCCCATGCCCGGCCTGTCCTGCATGGCGCTGGGCGCGCAGCGCTCGCAGGTGGTGGCGCGGCGCGGGCACGCCCTGTTCCGGCGCCGCTTCACGGTGCAGGACCTGGCGGCCCAGCCCTGGGCGCTGCCGCCGCCCAACATCGCGCTGCGCACCTGGGTCGACGCCATGTTCGCCGAGGCCGGCATCGGCGCTGTGCCCGCCTTCGTCTACACCGACGCCACGCCCGCGGTCTTCGCGCAGCTCGTGCGGCGCACGCCCATGCTGACCGTGATGACCGACGACTCGCTGGCCGCCGTGGGCGGGCAGGGGCTGGCGGCGCTGCCGGCGCCGGCACCGGTGTGGACGCTGCAGCTCGGCCTGTTCTGGCGCCGCAGCGCCTACTTCTCGGAGGCGATGGAGCGCCTGCGCGAGCGCATCGGCCGGGCCTTCGTGCAGCGCAAGCGGCTGCTGGCGGCCCATGCGAGGGTGGGGCCGGCGCGCCGCGGCTGACGCGGCCCCGTCTTCAGTGGCTGCCGGCGCGCGCCGGCATGAAGTCCACCTGCGCGGGCCGGCCGTCGAGGTGCAGCGCGCCGGTGGCCGGCGGCGTCTCGGCCAGCAGCCTGCCGCGGCGGAACACCTTCAGCCGCGCGGCGCGCAGGCGGATGGCCTCCACCGGATCGCGCGCCTGCAGCAGCACGAAGCTCGCATCGCAGCCGGGCGCCAGGCCGTAGCCCTGCAGGTGCATCAGCTTCGCGGCGTTCGTCGTCACGGCCTCGAAGCACTGCCGGATGCCGGCCTGGCTGGTCATCTGCGCCACGTGCACGCCCATGTGCGCCACTTCCAGCATGTCGCCCGAGCCGAGGCCGTACCACGGGTCCATCACGCAGTCGTGGCCGAAGGCGACGTTCACGCCGCTGTCCATCAGCTCCGGCACGCGCGTCATGCCGCGCCGCTTCGGGTAGCTGTCGTGGCGGCCCTGCAGCGTGATGTTGATGAGCGGGTTGGCGATCACCGACACGCCGCTCTCGGCGATCAGCGGCAGCAGCTTGCTTGCGTAGTAGTTGTCCATGCTGTGCATGGAGGTGCAGTGCGAGCCGGTGACGCGGCCTTGCAGGCCCAGCCGCTGCGCCTCGAAGGCCAGCGTCTCGATGTGGCGCGACAGCGGGTCGTCCGACTCGTCGCAGTGCATGTCCACCGGCAGGCCGCGCCCGGCCGCGATCTCGCACAGGATGCGCACGCTCTCGGCGCCCTCGGCCATGGTGCGCTCGAAGTGCGGGATGCCGCCGACCACGTGCACGCCCTTGTCCAGCGCGCGCTTGAGGTTCTCCACGCCTCCGGGCGCGCGCAGCACGCCATCCTGCGGGAAGGCGACGAGCTGCAGGTCGAGGTACGGCGCGACGCGGCGCTGGACCTCGAGCAGCGCGTCGACGGCCAGCAGGCGCGGGTCGCTGGTGTCCACGTGCGATCGGATGGCCAGCAGGCCTTTGGCCACCGCCCAGTCGCAGTACGCCAGGGCCCGCTCGATCAGCGCCTCGGCCGTCAGCAGCGGCTTGAGCTCGCCCACAGCGCGATGCCTTCGAGCAGCGTGCCGCTGCGGTTGACGCGCGGCAGGCCGTGGCTGAGCGTCGCGTCCATGTGGAAGTGCGGGTCGCAGAACGGGGGCGACACGAGCAGGCCCTGTGCGTCCAGCGTCTGGTGCGCGGGCGCCGAAAAGCCTTCGGCGACGTCGACGATGCGGCCGTCCTGCACGGCGATGGACATGTCCGTGCGCCCGTCGGGCAGGGTGGCGCGGGTGACGAGCAGATCGAGCATGGCGCGATGCGGCCGGGCGTCCCGTCAGGCCAGCGCCGCGCGCAGCCGCTCGGCGTAGCCCTGCAGCACCTCGGCCGGCGGCTCCTTGCGCGGCCAGCTCAGCGCGATGCCGTCGCCGGCATGGCGCGGCACCACGTGCATGTGGAAGTGGAAGACCGTCTGGTCGCCCTCGCGGCCGTTGGCCTGCAGCAGGGTCAGGCCGGGCGGATCGAACACCGCCTGCACCGCGCGCGCCACGCGCTGCGCCGTCTGCATCACGGCGGCCGCCTCCTCGGGCGTGATGTCCAGCAGCGTGGCGCCGTGGCGGCGCGTGGCCACCAGCACATGGCCGGGATTGACCTGGCCGATGTCCATGAAGGCCACGGTCAGCGCGTCCTCGTGCACCTTGGCGGCGGGGATCTGCCCTGCGACCAGGCGGCAGAAGATGCATTGGCCGGGCGGCGAGGTGTCGACGAACATGGGCATGGCGGCGCTCTCCTGGCGGTGATGGTAGTGCGGACCGGGCCCAATCCGCACTTAAAGCGTGCGGAATGGGCCCGTGGCTAGGATCGCGCGCTTTGTCCAAGGCAAGGAGGTGCCGCGATGGCCCTGGCGATGGCCCCGCGCCCGTGGTGGGCGGGGTGGGGCATGACGGAACTGCGCATCGACGTCGGCCGCGGCGAGGAGCGCATCGACCGCGAACTGGAGGTGCTGCATCGGCGGCTCAAGCGCCCCGGCGATGCGCTGCACGGCATCGCCAGCGTGCCGATGGACGACCCGCGCTTCGTGATCCATCACCGCGAGGCCGACGGCGAGTTCTACCTGTACGTGGAGGACATGCGGCGCGGGCGGCTGGCCGGCACCACCGTGTTCAACCGCCTGATCGAGCTGGACCGGCGCGCCGACCGCTACCTGCGTGCGCCGCACTCGCAGTACGCCCCGGCCTACCGGCGCCGCGGCCTGGCCACGGCGATCTACCGCTGGGGGCTGGAGGCGGGGCTGTGCCTGATCACCGGCGCGCGCCAGTCGCCGGCGGCGCATGCGCTGTGGGGCAGGCTGGCGCGGCACTACCCGCTGCATCACGTCGACCTGCGCGACAAGCGCCTCGCCTGGCTGGGCACGCAGGTGTCGCCCGAGACGCTGGGCGCGCTGCACACCCGCATGCTGCTGCTGGGGCGCGGGTGGACGCTGCAGGCGCTGGCAGACGCCACCGGCATGCGGCTGCCCGATTGAGTGCCCCCAGGGCCGGGCTGCGCCCAGCCCGCCCCCCGCGGGGGGCAAGAAAACTTGGGGCGGCCCGGCGTTTTCTTGAGAGCCGCGGCCCGCGCCTGCGCTACTTGGTGCCGAAGATCCGGTCGCCCGCGTCGCCCAGGCCGGGCAGGATGTAGCCGTGGTCGTTGAGCTGCCGGTCGATGGCGGCGGTGTAGATCGGCACGTCGGGGTGCGCGTCCTGCATCGTCCTGATGCCCTCGGGGCAGGTGAGCAGGCACACGAACTTGATGGACTTCGGGTTCAGCTCCTTGAGCCGTTCCACCGCGGCGGCGGCCGAGTTGCCGGTGGCCAGCATCGGGTCGACCACCACCACGTCGCGCTCGTGCATGTCGCCGGGCATCTTGAAGTAGTACTCCACGGCCGTCAGCGTCTTCGGGTCGCGGTACAGGCCGATGTGGCCCACGCGCGCGCCCGGCACCACGCTGAGCATGCCGTCGAGGATGCCGGTGCCCGCGCGCAGGATGGAGACGAACACCAGCTTCTTGCCGTCGATGACCTTGCCGGTGGTGGTCTCCAGCGGCGTCTCGATCTCGATCTCCTGCATGGGCACGTCGCGCGTGACCTCGTAGGCCATCAGGGTGGACAGCTCGTTGAGCAGCCGCCGGAAGCTGTTGGTGGAGGCGTCCTTGCGGCGCATCAGCGTCAGCTTGTGCTGCACGAGGGGGTGGTCGATGAGGTGGACGTTGCGCATGGTTCTTGTATTCAACAGACAACTGGAAAAAACAGATGGCCGCGGAGCGGGCCGTTCGGGAACACGCGCGGAACCGGCTTTGCCGGGCCGCTGCGTGTGCCCCCTGAAGGGGGTTGGCGAAGCGACACGAAGTGCGCGAAGACTGGGGGTGACATCAGAACACCGTCCCGTCGCTGGCGATCCGCAGGGGTGGGGCGCCGCCGCGCAGGCGCTGCGCCAGGGCGCGGCCCGCGGCCCAGGTGCCGCCCTCGAGCACGCAGGCCAGCGGCATGTCGGCCTCGTCGCGCCGCAGGTTCTTGCGCACCAGCGGCGCCAGTTCGTCCAGCAGCGCCACGGTCAGCGCGCGCCATTCGACGATGAACTCGTCGCTCACCTTCCAGGTGCGCTCCAGCAGGGCCGGGTCGCGGGGCGCCAGCACGCCGGTGTCGAGCAGCAGGCCGCCGTTGCGGTATTCGGGCAGGGCCGTGAGCCTGCCGACGCCCAGCACCTGCACGCCGGCCCACTCGAAGGGCTCGATCAGCGAGTAGGTGAGCCACTGCGAGAGCTTGTGGAAGGGCATCCAGCCGTTGGTCAGGCCCGGGCCCCGCACTGCGCTGTGGCGCCAGCAGTCGCCCAGCGCCAGCGCCGGGTCGCCGGGGCCGGGCAGCAGGTCGCTGCCGTCGGCCGCGATGCTGTCGACCCGGTTGCCGGAGGGCCAGATCGACGAGAGCGAGGCCAGCACCTGCGCCAGGATGTCGTCGGCCTGGATGTCGGCGGTGGGGGGAATGGCCGCGCCCTCGGGGGCGACCAGCATGTCGAACAGCCCGCCGGGCCGCTGCACCTCGGTGCCGAACACCTCCGGCTGCTCGGCCATCACCTCGCCCAGCCGCCGCAGCAGCGTGACGCGGCCGGCCAGGCCGACCAGCGGATTGGCGTCGTGCACCTGGAAGGCCTCGCCCAGCCGGTCGCCGACCAGGGCCTTCAGGCCGGCGGCGTCCGCCTGCAGCGGCCGGTCGGGGTCGGACGAGAACAGCCCGCCGGTGAAGGCGTGGAAGCTGGCGACGGCCAGGCCCTCGGAGCGCGTAAGGCGCTGCCCGCTGGCGCTCTCGGTGTAGTGCCAGTCGGGGCCGGCCCCGGCGTCGAGCAGCACGCTCACCACCACCAGGTCGATGTGCGCCTTGACCCGTTCGCGGGGCGCGGCGCCTTCGAGCAGGCGGTTGAGCTCGGCCACGCGATCGACGCCGCCGGCCTCGAAGTGGCGCCACCGGCTGTGGTACGGGATGGGCCCCCAGGCATAGCGGTTGTGCGTGGTCTCGGACACTTCGCGCGCCGCATCTTCCAGCCGGTCGTGATTGCCGACGATGAACCACTGCGACTCGCCGCGGCGTGCGCGGGCGAGCAGCGCCGCCGCGCGGCTGCGGATGGCATCGGTGGTGCGCAGGTAGTCGGCCGCCGCCACGGGGTCGTCGGCGTCGGGCACGAACTCCAGCGCCGGATCGACCTGGCCGTCCGCGCCGGCGCCGCGCACGGCCGCGTTGCGGGTGGGCTGATCGGGGTCGAGCCCGTAGTTGTCCTTGGTCATTCGTTCAGCCCCCGGCCCTTGGCCTTGCGCAGTTCCTCGGCATCGGGCACCGCGCCGGGCGTGAAGTAGCCCGCGGCCATCTTGGCGTCGATCTCCACCCGTGCGTCGGCCGGGATCAGTTCGTCGGGGATGTTGATGCGCTCGCCCACCTCGATGCCGGCGCCGGTGATGGCGTCGTACTTCATGTTGCTCATCGAGACGAGGCGGTGGATCTTCCGGATGCCCAGCCAGTGGAAGACGTCGGGCATCAGCTCCTGGAAGCGCATGTCCTGCACGCCGGCCACGCATTCGGTGCGGGCGAAGTACTGGTCGGCCGTGTCGCCGCCGAGCTGGCGCTTGCGCGCGTTGTAGACGAGGAATTTCGTCACCTCGCCCAGCGCCCGGCCTTCCTTGCGCGAGTAGGCGACCAGGCCGACGCCGCCGCGCTGCGCACCGGCGATGCATTCCTCGATGGCGTGCGTGAGGTAGGGGCGGCAGGTGCAGATGTCGGAGCCGAAGACGTCGGAGCCGTTGCACTCGTCGTGGATGCGGGCGGTGAGTTCCACCGACGGGTCGGCCAGGTCGCGCGGCTGGCCGAAGATGTAGAGCGTCTGCCCGCCGATGGGCGGCAGGAACACCTCCAGGTCGGAGCGCGTGACCAGCTCCGGGTACATGCCGCCGGTTTCCTCGAACAGCACGCGGCGCAGGTCGGTCTCGGAGCAGCCGAAGCGCTGCGCCACGCCGGGCAGCCACCACACGGGCTCCAACGCGACCTTGGTGACGACCGCCGCGCCGCCGGGCGTGAGGAACTTGCCGTCGGCCTTCAGGCGGCCCTTGTGCAGCGCGTCGATCACCTCGGGCAGGATCACGTGCGCCTTGGTCACGGCGATGGTCGGGCGGATGTCGTAGCCGGCGGCCAGCTCGGCCGCGAAGACCTCGGACACCACGGCGCCCCACGGGTCGAGCGAGACGATCCGGCCCGGTTCGCTCCATTGCGGGTAGGGGCCGATGACGTCCGTGGGCGCGGTGTTGGTCAGGTCGGCCTTGTGCTCGCGCTTGAGGGCGCCGGCCGCCACCGCCAGCGCGCGGTACACGCTGTAGCTGCCGCTGTGCGTGCCGATCACGTTGCGGTGCGCGCGCCGGGTGGTGGTGCCGACGATGGGCCCGCGCTCGGCGGCGGTGGGTGCGCCCCAGCGCAGGGGGAGGGCGCCCAGCCCGCCGCTGTGCGATGTCAGGCGGATGTGGCGCGAGGGGCTGGAGATTGGATCGGAAGAAGCGGGGAGGACGGGTGTGACAGGGGAGGTGGATGCGCTCGTTGTGCTGTCGACGGACATGGCAGGCCCTCAAAAAATGCAATGTAGCGAGCACCGTGCCAGCTTGCAAGGAAGGCGGGACCGGCCCGCCCGCGCGTCAGGGAATGCGCCAGAGCCGGTCGAGCGACAGCCGCCCGCCGCCGCGCCCGGCGAGGTACAGCAGCAGGCCGGCCCACGACAGGTGCGTGGGCCACGCATCCGGATAGACGAAGACCTGGATCACCAGCGTCATGCCCAGCAGCGCGAGCGCGGACAGGCGCGTGAACAGGCCGAGCACCAGCAGCAGCGGGAAGAGGTGCTCTGCGTAGGCCGCCAGGTGGGCGGCGATCTCCGGCGGCACCAGGGGCAGCCGGTACTCGCTGCGGAACAGCTCGACCGCGCCATCGCTGACGTGCAGCCAGCCGTCGACCTTGGTGCGGCCGGAGCGCCAGAAGATGGCGGCGATGGCGATGCGGTCGACCAGCGCGAGCAGGTCGTGCGGGAGCAGGGCGCCGAGGCGGGCGGTCAGATGGCCCCAGGGGCCGGCGGGGGCGGTGTGGGCGGCGTTCGTCATGGCGTGGCGTGCGGGTTGGGGGTGGTGAAGGCGCCTGCCTGCAGCAACTGGGCGAGGAGGGCGGCAACGTCGGCAGCGGGATGGCGGGCGAGCACGTCCACCGCGGCATCGCCCAGCGTGGCGCCGCGCCGGCAGGCGTCCAGGAAGCCGCAGCCGGCGGCGTCGAGCGGCTGCCAGGTCACGGCCTGCGTCGGCCGCAGCAGCAGGGTGCCTTCGCCTCGCCACGGCAGGTCGGGCAGGGCGGCCAGGGCCTGCGCGTCGCCGCTGCGGTTGGCCGACCAGATGCCGTGGATGGGCGCGCCGTCGAACCAGTGCCAGCGCGCGGCCGGGTGCGGCGGCAGGCGCAGCGCCTGCAGGTCCTCGGGCGCGATGCGGGCCAGCGCGGCCGGCTGGAGCACGGGCGCGTCGGCCGCCGCATGCGATTCGGTCCACAGCCGGTCCAGCATCGCCACGGCCGGCAGCCAGGGCAGGCCGGCGGCCGGCGCGAAGCCCGCGAGGAAGGTCGGGAACGCCCTGCCGTAGTGCACCAGGCGCGCATCGTCGGGCGGCGTGGCGCTCGCATGGCGGGCGGCCGCGGCGCGGAACCAGTCGCGCCCGACCAGCCGCACGACCGCGGGGAAGTTCGCTTCCAGCGCGTCGATGCAGCCCTTGCGCACGGTGTTGCGGTAGATGGCGAAGCCGGGCTGCGCGGCAAGCGCATGCTGCTCCGGCGCATCGGCCCACAGGGCGGCGAGGAAGTCGCGCTCGAAGGTGCCGGTGTTCATGCGGGCACCGCTGCGGCCTGGGCCGCGATCGAGGCCGCGCGATCGCGCTCGGCCATCAGTTCGCCGAAGGGCGGCAGCCTGTCGTCGCGCTCGATCAGCGTCGGCCTTGGCCCAGCCCGCTCGACGAAGCGGCGGTACAGCGCCCACACGGCCTCGGCCACCGGCGCATCGTGCGAGTCGACGAGCAGCGCTTCGCCATGGACCGGGTCCGGCGTGTGGCCGGCGAGATGGATTTCCGCCACCGCCTGCGCGGGAAAGCGGTCGAGATAGTCCCCGGCGTCGAAGCCGAGGTTGCGCGCGGACACATGGACGTTGTTGATGTCCAGCAGCAGGGCGCAGCCGCTGCGCCGCGCCAGCTCGCGCAGGAAGCCGGCCTCGTCCCATGCGTGCGGCAGGCGCAGGTAGTGCGACGGGTTCTCGATCGCCACCTGCCGGCCCAGCGCGTTCTGCACGGCGTCGAGGCGGTCCGCCAGCCGATGCAGCAGCGCGTCGCTGCGCGGGGCGGGCAGCAGGTCGGGCAGGTAGCGCCCGCCGGCGCGCGACCAGGCCAGGTGCTCCGACACCAGCGCCGGCTCGAAGCGGCGCACCAGCGCGGCCAGCCGGCGCAGGTGCCCGGCATCGGGCTCCTCCTCGCCGGCGAGCGAGAGCGAGACGCCGTGCAGCGACAGCGGATGCCGCGCGCGCATCGCTTCCAGCCAGGCGAGCCGGGGGCCGCCGTCCACCATGTAGTTCTCCGGGTGCACCTCGAACCAGAGGCCGGGCGCGCGCGCCGCGAGCGCCGCGTCGAAGTGTTCGGGCTTGAGGCCCAGGCCGACGGATATCGGAGCGCCGATGATTTTCATGAGATGCCTCGATCCAGGTCGCGGATGGTGTCTTCGCGCCCCGCGATGCCACTCGAAAGGCCGCGGAGCAGGCCATGCGGGGACACCCGCGGAACCGGCTTGGCCGGGCCGCTGGGTGTGCCCCCTTGCAGGGGGTTGCCGGAGCGGAACGCAGTCCGCGCAGGCTGGGGGCGGTCTTTACGACTTCAGGGGCATGAGCGAGCCCATGCCCTTGGGCGTCTTGATGCTGGTGCAGGTGCCGGCGGGCACGTTCTTCCAGGCGTTGCCCTGGTAGTCCGTCTTCGAGGTGCCGGCGCAGGTGGTGCCGGGGCCGGCGGCGCAGTCGTTCTTGCCGGCCATCGCCACGCCGTAGCACTTCTCCATCTTCGCCATGTTGTCGGCCGTGGGCTTGTTCTCCTGCGCGAGGGCGACGCCGCTGGCCAGGGCGGCGAAGGCGAGGGCGGTGGCGGTGGTCAAAGTGCGGTTCGTCATGAGTGGACTCCTTGAAACGTTGAAAGGTTGAGCGGAAAGAACCTGCCGGCCGGCGCGGTCGTCCTGAGTTCTGCCGGCGCGATGCGGCGGTTACAGCGCCGTGCACAATCCGCGCAGAAATTCATTCCGGCGGCGGCTGTAACCGCCCGGACCCATGGAACGAACAACGAGAACAACGCCTTTCCGTGCGGCCGAGGTCGAGGCCGAGCTGCACGCGCTGTTCGTGCGCGGCCTCGACGGCGACGGCGAGGCGTACCGGCGCTTCCTGCAGCGGCTGTCGGGCCATCTGCGGGCCTTCGTCGCGCGGCGGCTGTTCGGGTGGCCCGATGAAGTGGAAGACCTCGTCCAGGAATGCCTGCTCGCCATGCACAACCAGCGCCACACCTACCAGCGCGACCAGCCGCTCACGGCCTGGGTGCATGCGATCGCGCGCTACAAGGTGATCGACCTGCTGCGCGCCAAGTCGGCGCGCGAGGCGCTGCACGATCCGCTGGACGACGAGACGGCGGTGTTCGCCGAATCGGCCACGGAGGCCAGCGACGCGCGGCGCGATGTGCAGGCGCTCCTCGCGCAACTGCCCGACCGGCACCGCCTGCCGATCGTGCACGTGAAGCTGGAGGGGCTGTCGGTGGCCGAGACGGCGAAGCTCACCGGCATGTCGGAATCGGCCGTCAAGGTGGGCATCCACCGCGGCCTGAAGGCGCTGGCGGCAAAGATGCGCAGCGGGGGGAGCAAAGCATGAAGACCGACGATCTTGCCGACCTGCTGGCGGCGCAGGTCGCGCCCGCGCCGCGGCGCGCCGCGAGCCGGCGACTCGGGCTGGCGCTGGCCCTGGGCCTGCCGGCGGCCGCGGCCATCATGCTGGTGGACTACGGCGTCCGCCGCGACCTGGTGCAGGCGATGCTCTGGCCCATGTTCTGGGTGAAGCTGCTGTTCCCGGCCTGCATCGGCATCGCCGGCTACGTGATGGTGCAGCGCCTGGCGCACCCCGGCGTGCGCGTGCGGCGGGCCTGGCTGGGCGCGGCGCTGCCGGTGCTGGCGGTCTGGGTGCTGGCGGCCGTCGGCTGGTGGCGCATGCCCGACGAGGCGCGCATGCCGGCGCTGATGGGGCAGACCTGGCGCACCTGTGTGTGGAGCATCGGGCTGATGGCGCTGCCGGTGTTCGTGGCCGTCCTGGCGGCGCTGCGCACGCTGGCGCCGACCCGGCCCGCGGCCGCCGGCGCCGCGGCGGGCGCGCTGGCGGGCGGCGCCGGCGCCGCCGTCTATGCCCTGCATTGCCCCGAGCTGACGGCGCCCTTCCTGGCGGTCTGGTACGTGCTGGGCATCGCGCTGCCGGTTGTGATCGGCGCGCTCATCGGGCCGCGGCTGCTGCGCTGGTGAGAGACCCAGGCCGTCTCAATCGAAGGGGACGGTCGCGCCGAGTCGCCTGCCTGCCTCCCGGATGGCGCCGAGATGCGTTTCCTCGAACGCCTGCATCGTCATCCGCTCCGCCCGCACCGACAGGCTCACCGCGGCGACGGCCTCGCCCGCGGTGTTGTGGACGGGCACCGCGATCGAGCGGACGCCCAGTTCCAGCTCTTCGTTGCATTCCGCCCAGCCCGTGATGCGGCAGCGGGTCACATGCGCCGTCACGGCCGCGATGGTCCGGGTGGTCTTCGGCGTCCATGGCTCCAGCGCCGTGCTCGCCAGGTAGTTCGTGACGTCCTCCATGGGCAGCGTGGAGAGCAGGGCCCGGCCCAGCGACGAGCAATAGGCCGGCAGCCGCGATCCGATGCCCAGGCCGGTCGACAGCGTTCGCCGCCCGGTGGAGCGGGCGATGATCAGCACGTCCTTGTCGAGGAGGATCCCCAGGGATGCCGACTGGCGCGTGCGTTCGGCCAGCAGGTCGAGAACGGGCTGCGCGAGCTGGGCGGCGGGGCGCGACGTCAGGTAGGGCCGCGCGAGCAGCAGGGTGCGGGGCGCCACCCAGAAGTGCTTGCCGTCGCCATGCAGGTAGTCGAGCGCCTGCAGCGTCATGAGCAGCCGGCGTGCCGTGGCCGGGGAGTAGCCCGTTAGGCGCGCGACCTCGGAGAGGTTCAGCCGGGGGTGCTTGCGGTCGAAGCACAGCAGGACCTTCAGCCCCTTGTCCAGCGAGGCGACGAAATCTCGGGAATGCGCTCGGTGCTCGTCGGGCATCGATCGATTATCGAAGGCCGCGGCTACGGCGCGGGCAGCCGTTTCTTGCGCAATGCGAAACATTGTCTTGCGTCAATCGGCACCCCTCTCGAGAATTTGCCGGATATCAACGCTTTGAAGAATTCGCGTCATCGGAATTTCAGAAATGATCAAGAGACGAAAAATCCTGGGTTTTGCCGGCCTGCTGGCCACGCCGCTCGTCGTGCGCGCCAATGACAGTGAATATCCGCGCATGCCCATCAATCTGGTCACGCCGCTCGCCTCGGGCGACGCCGCCGATACCGCGGCCCGCCTGATGGGTAACGAATTGGGGAAATTGCTGGGCGTGGCCGTCACGGTGTCGAACCGCCCGGGGGCCGGCGGGTCGCTGGGCACCCAATCGGTCATCCGCTCGCCCAAGGACGGCTACACCCTGCTCTATGCGCAGAACAGCCCGTTGACGATCCGGCGCGTGATCGACCCTGCGACGGCTGCCTACGACCCGCTGAAGGACCTGACGCCCCTGGCGCTGGCGACCCGGAGCCCCTCCATCCTGGTGGCGCGCAAGGATGCGCCGTTCAGGAACTTCAAGGAGCTGGTGGAGCAGGCGCGCAAGCAGCCCAACGCCATCCGCATCGGCAACGCGGGGCCGGGGTCCGCGGGCGACATCAGCGTGCGGCTGGTGAGCGCGGCCACGGGCACCGAGATGACCTCGGTGAACTACAAGGGTGCGGCACCGGCCGTGACCGACCTGATCGGCGGGCACATCGACGCCATCATCCTGGCGCTGGGCGCCGTGAGCGCGCACATGCGCAGCGGTACGCTGCACGGCCTGGCCATCTCGTCGAAATTCCCGGAATTCCCGGATGTCCCGACGCTGCGGCAATTGGGCTACAAGCACGATATCCAGGGGGTGTGGTTCGGGTTTTTCATGCCCGCGGATATTCCCGGGAACGTGCTGGACAAGGTACTCCCCGCGCTGGAAGAGACGGTGCGCAACCCGGCCATTGCCGCGCAGCTCCAGCCCATGGGCATCGTGCAGGAATGGGCGCCGGCAAATCAATTGGCCGAAGAAATTTCCAGGGAATACCAGGCCGTCAAGGATTTGCTGGGTTCCGAAAAAATCAAATCCTGATCCATCGAAAGAGCAATTCATGTCAGACCGTATTCACGTCGCCATCGTGGGCGGCGGCATCGGCGGCTTGGCCGCCGCCAACGCCTTGCTGCACCGCGGCATCGACGTTGCCGTGTACGAGCAGGCCAGCGCCCTGGGAGAAGTCGGCGCGGGCGTTTTCATCTACCCCAACAGCCTGCGGCAGCTCGAGCGGATGGGGCTGGGCGCAGCGCTGGCCGGTGTCGGCGCCAAGGTCGGCCCGGGGTCCGAGTACTACCGCATGGACGGCTCGGTGGTCGGCAAGATCCTGACCGCCGATTCGAGCGGCTGGAACGGCATGTACGGCATGCACCGCGCCGATCTGCTGCAGGTGCTGGCCGAGGCCGTGCCGTCCGCCGCGATCCACACCGGCCATCGATGCACCGGGTTCACGCAGGACGAGCAGGGCGCGCACCTGAGCTTCGCCAACGGCCACGTGGCCCATGCCGACGTCGTGATCGCGGCCGACGGGATCAACTCCGTCCTGCAGAAGCACGTGGTGGAGCCCTCGGCGCCCGAATACTCGGGCTTTCGCGCCTACCGGGGCCTGATTTCAGCCGACAGGCTGCCCCAGTGGCGGCGCGAGGCGCACCAGGTGTGGATGGGCGACGGCAAGCACTTCATGGTGTTTCCCGTGCGCCGCGGAGAGCTGCTGAACTACGTCGGCTTCGTTCCCACGGACAACGAAACGGTGGAGTCCTGGTCCGCGATCGGCGACCGGGACGAACTGGCGGCCTCGTTCGCCGGCTGGGATCCGCGCGTCACCGAGCTGCTGGACAAGGTCGAGACCTGCTTCTGGTGGGGCCTCTACGACCGCCAGCCGCTCGGCCGGTGGGTGAATGGACGGCTGGCGCTGCTCGGCGATGCGGCGCACCCGATGCTCCCCCACCTGGGCCAGGGTGCGAACCAGGCCGTCGAGGATGGCACCGCGCTCGCGGTGCTGCTGCAGGCCTGCGGCGGCAGCGAGGCGGCCGAAGAGGCACTGAAGGACTACGAAGCGCTCCGTCGCCCGCGCGCCTCGTTCGTGCAGGCCGAAGCCCGGAAGAACGGCCTGCGCTACGACTCCAAGTACAAGGACCTGGCGCAGCGCGACCGCGAGATCGCCAATTCCGCGCAGCTTCGCAAATCGCTCTACGACTTCGACATCGAGAAGGAAGCGATCGATTTCCGCAGCCGCCGCACGGCGCTCGCCTGAACAGCAGCGGTTCAGCGCTTCTTCGCGCCGAAGATGCCGCCCAGCACGCCGCGCAGGATCTCCCGGCCCACGTTGGTGCCCATGGTGCGCACGGCCGACTTGGCCATGGTCTGCACCAGGCCGTCCTTCTTGCCGCCGCGCGGGCCGGTGGTGCCGAACAGCAGGTCGTTGAGGAAGCTGCCTTCCTCCTGCGCCGTGCCGGCCTTGGCGGCGCCGCCGGCCGCGGGGGCATTGGGCGCGTCGGGTGCGCTGCCGGCGCGGCCCTTGAGCTTCTCGTAGGCCGATTCGCGGTCCACCGCCTTGTCGTAGACCCCGGCCACCAGGGAGCCGGCGAGCAGCTTCTGGCGCTGCTCGGGCGTGATGGGCCCGATCTGGCTGCCGGGCGGGATGACGTACACGCGCTCGGTCACGCCGGGCCGGCCTTTCTCGTCGAGCAGGCTCACCAGCGCCTCGCCCACGGCCAGCTCGGTGATGGCCTTCTCGATGTCCAGCCCCGGGTTCTGGCGCATGGTGGTGGCGGTGGCCTTCACCGCCTTCTGGTCGCGCGGCGTGAAGGCGCGCAGCGCGTGCTGCACGCGGTTGCCCAGCTGCGCCAGCACCGAGTCGGGGATGTCCAGCGGGTTCTGCGTCACGAAGTACACGCCCACGCCCTTGGAGCGCACCAGCCGCACCACCAACTCGATGCGCTCGACCAGCGCCTTGGGCGCGTCGTCGAACAGCAGGTGCGCCTCGTCGAAGAAGAAGACCAGCTTGGGCTTGTCGGGGTCGCCGATCTCGGGCAGCTGCTCGAACAGCTCCGACAGCATCCACAGCAGGAAGGTCGCGTACAGGCGCGGCGAGTTCATCAGCTTGTCGGCCGTCAGGATGTTGACCACGCCGCGGCCGTTCGCCGTCTGCATGAAGTCCTGGATGTTCAGCATCGGCTCGCCGAAGAACTTGTCGCCGCCCTGCGTCTCGATGGCCAGCAGGCCGCGCTGGATGGCGCCGATGCTGGCCGCGCTGATGTTGCCGTACCCGGTGGTGAACTGCTTGGCGTTGTCGCCCACGTACTGCAGCATGGCGCGCAGGTCCTTCAGGTCCAGCAGCAGCAGGCCGTTGTCGTCGGCGATCTTGAACACCAGGTTGAGCACGCCGGCCTGGGTCTCGTTCAGGTCGAGCATGCGGCCCAGCAGCAGCGGGCCCATGTCGGAGACGGTGGCGCGCACCGGGTGGCCCTGCTCGCCGAACACGTCCCACAGCGTCACGGGGCAGGCGACGGGCGCGGGCAGCTCGATGCCGCGCTCCTTCAGCGTGGCGGCCATCTTGCCGCCGATGCTGCCGGCCTGGCTGATGCCGGTGAGGTCGCCCTTGACGTCGGCCATGAACACCGGCACGCCGATGCCCGAAAGTTGCTCGGCCAGCGTCTGCAGGGAGACGGTCTTGCCGGTGCCGGTGGCGCCGGTGATCAGGCCGTGCCGGTTGGCCAGGCCGGGAAGGAGGAAGCACTCGGTCGAGTCGCGGCGTGCGAGCAGCAAGGGGTCTGCCATGGTGGGCTCCGGAGGGTCAGATGCGGGCAGTCTATCCAAGCCCGACTTCTATAATTTCCCGTTCACGTGTGAATTTCCTCAACGCTCCGGAGTCAACGAGTGTCCGCTAACGCCTCTTCTGCATCTTCCGCTCAGTCTCCGCTCGAAAGCGAGCTGGCTGCGGTGCTGGTGAACGCCCTGAACCTGGAGACCGCGCCGGAAGAGATCGATCCGACGGTGCCGCTGTACGGCGACGGCCTGGGCCTGGATTCCATCGACATCCTCGAGGTCGCGCTGGAGATCTCGCGCCGCTACGGCTTCCAGCTGCGCTCGGACGACGAGCGCAACAAGCAGATCTTCGAGTCGCTGCGCAGCCTGGCCGCCCACGTCGAGCAGAACCGCACCACCTGAGGGCAGCGAGATGCCGGCCTGGCGCCTGGCGCTCCTCCTGGCGGCGGGCGTCGCCTATGCGCTGCTGTCGCACTGGATGATGCTGTTCCACCCGGCCGCCCCCTGGGCCGTGCCGGTGCTGCTGGGCCCGCTGTGGCTGACGGCGCTGGGGCTGGCGGCGGCCCGCTTCGGGCGGGCCGGCGCCGCGCTGGTGCTCGTGGCGGGCGTGCTGTTCTTCGTCGCGGTGCTGCGCAGCGAGGCCATCGGGCCCGAGCGGCTGTACCTGTTCCAGCACGTGGGCATCAATGCGCTGCTGTGCGGCTGGTTCGGCAGCACGCTGCGGCCGGGGCGCCTGTCGCTCATCGGGCAGTTCGCGCAGCGCATCCACCCGCTGTCGCCGGGGCACCGCGCCTACACCGCATCGCTCACCCGCGTCTGGACGGTGTACTTCGCGGTCGTGGCGGTGCTGTCCGTGGCGGTGTATGCGGGCCTGTCCTTTGCGGCCTGGTCGCTCTATTCCAACCTCATCACGCCCATCGGGGTGGGGGTGCTGTTCGTCGGCGAGTAC
Source organism: Xenophilus azovorans DSM 13620 (assembly GCF_000745855.1). Classification (GTDB taxonomy): domain Bacteria; phylum Pseudomonadota; class Gammaproteobacteria; order Burkholderiales; family Burkholderiaceae_C; genus Xenophilus; species Xenophilus azovorans. The sequence continues at coordinate 28,653 of NZ_JQKD01000024.1, read as the reverse complement.
CTGCTGCGCTACCGGCTGCATCCCGAATTCGAGCGCACGCGGCTGATCGACGCCGTGCGCGCCTTCTACGCCAACGCCGACGAGGCCTCCGCGGGCACGCGCCCGCCATGAACGCGATGAACGATCCGGCATCCCCGCCCGGCCTGCCGCTGCTGGCCGGCCGCGACCCCGATGCGCCGCTGGCCTGGCACCGCGGGCGCGCGATCAGCGCCCGCGCCTTCCTGGCCGATGTGCGGCGCCAGGCGCAGCGGCTGCCGCCGGCCGGCCCCGCCATCAACCTGTGCGGCGAGCGCTACGCCTTCGCCGTGTGCCTGGGCGCTGCGCTGCTGCGCGGGCACGCCAGCCTGCTGCCGCCCGACGCGCGGGCCGAGACGCTGGCGCGCCTCGTCGAAACGCATCCCGGCGCCTTCGTGCTCACCGACCATCCCGCGATGGACACGCCCGGCCTGCCGCAGGTGCCCGTCGAATGGACCGGCCTGGACGACGGCGGCGACGCCGAGGCGCCGCGCTTCGACGGCGCCCGGCACGCGGTGAGCCTGCTCACTTCCGGCTCCACCGGCGTGCCCCAGCCCCATGCCAAGCGCTGGGACACGCTGGTCGGCGACGTCGAGGCCGCCGTGCCGCGGCTGTGCAGCCTGCTGGGCCTCGATTCGCTCGCGGGGCTGAACCTGGTGGCCACGGTGCCGGTGCAGCACAGCTACGGCATCGAATCGACGGTGCTGCTGGCGATGCAGGGCGGGGCGGCCTTCGACAGCGGCCGGCCCTTCTATCCGGCCGACATCGTGCAGGCGCTGGCCTCGGTGCCCCGGCCGCGCGCGCTGGTGACCACGCCCTTCCACCTGAAGACGCTGCTGAACGCCGGCATCGCGCTGCCGCCCACCGAGTTGATCCTGTCGGCGACCGCGCCGCTGTCGCCCCAGCTCGCGACGCAGGCCGAGCAGGCGCTGGGCGGGCAGCTCATCGAGATCTACGGCAGTACCGAGTCCGGCCAGGTCGCCACGCGGCGCACCACCGTGAGCGAGGTGTGGGAGACCTTCGGTGCGATCGAGGTCCATGCGCGCACCGGCGAGGACGGCCAGGAGCGCTTCGTCTTCGACGGCGACTTCATCCCTGCGCCCACGCCGATGGCTGACGTGCTGGAACTGATCGACCCGCAGCGCTTCCGCCTGCTCGGGCGCGCCAACGACCTGATCCACGTGGCCGGGCGGCGCAGCTCGCTCGGGCACCTGAACTATCACCTCAACAGCATCCCCGGGGTGCAGGACGGCGCCTTCTGGCTGCCCGACGACGTGGCCGACGGCGTGGTGCGCACGGTCGCCTTCGTGGTCGCGCCCGAGCTGCCGGCGCAGGACATCGTGGCGGCGCTGCGCGAGCGGATCGAGGCCGTCTTCCTGCCGCGCAAGGTGGTGCACGTGGACGCGCTGCCGCGCGAGGGCACGGGCAAGCTCACCGTGCGCGCGCTGCGCGAGTTCGCGCTGGCGCAGTTCGCCGTCGACGGCGCGGCCGTGCGGCTCACGCACGAGGTGCCGGAAGACCACCCCTGCTTCGCCGGCCACTTCCCCGGCCAGCCGCTGCTGCCCGGCGCGCTGCTGCTGGCCGAGTTGCAGGAGGCGATGCGCGGCGTGCCCGCGCTGCGCGCGCGCCTGGGCGACACGCCCACGCTGGCGGCGGCGAAGTTCCTGGCGCCGGTGCGCCCCGGCGCGAGCCTGGTGTTCGAGCTGACGCCGGAGGAGGGCGCCGCGCGCGGCGTGCGCTTCGACGTGCGCATGGGCGATGCGCTGGCGGCGACGGGGCGCTGGCTGCCGGGGGACACCGGGTCATGAGCGTGCTCGGCAAGGACGCGGCCCCGGCCGCGGACTGGGCCCGGGCACCCGAGCGCAGCAACCTCGCCGCCCTGCGCTTCATCTGCTGGGTGGCGCTGCGCCTGGGCCGGCCGGCGGCGCGGTGGCTGCTGCATCCGATCACGCTGTACTTCCTGCTGTTCTCGCCGGTGCAGCGCCGCAACGCCCGCCGCTACCTCGACTGCGCGCTCGGCCGTCCCGCCCAATGGGCCGACGGCTACCGGCTGCTGCACGCCTTCGCCTCCACCGTGCTGGACCGCGTCTACTTCCTGCGCGGCCGGCTCGACCTGTTCGACGTGCGCATCGAGGGCATGGAGGTGGTCGAGGACGAGCTGCGCAGCGGCCGGGGCGCCTTCCTCATCGGCGCGCACGTCGGCAGCTTCGAGGCCCTGTCGGCCTGCCGCCAGCGGGGCTCGGGCGATCTGGACCTGCGACTGGCGATGCTCATGTTCCCGGACAACGCGCGGCGCATCAACGCCGTGCTCGACGCCATCGCGCTGCCGGCCTTCAAGCCCGAGGTGATCGCGCTCGGCCGGCCGGGCACCATGCTGGAGCTGCGCGACTGGCTGGACGCCGGCCGCATGGCCGGCATGCTGGGCGACCGCACGCTGCCGCCGCAGGAGGCCGACGCCGGCCGCGGCGCCACGGTGCGCTTGCCCTTCCTGGGCCGGCCCGCGCCCTTCAGCGACGGGCCGTTCCGCCTGGCGGCGCTACTGCGGCGCAAGGTGCTGTTCATGGCCGGCGTCTACCTCGGCGGCAACCGCTACCAGGTGGTGTTCGAGCCGCTGGCCGACTTCTCCGCGCGCATCGCCGACCCGGCCCTGCGGGAACAGCGCATCCGCGAAGCCCTCGAAGCCTACGTGCGGCGGCTGGAGCTGCTGTGCCGCACGCATCCCTGCAACTGGTTCAACTTCCATGATTTCTGGCTGGACGATGAGACTGCTTCCCCGGATTGAACGCCGCCTGCTGGCCGCGGCCCTGCTGCTGGCCGCCTGCACCGCGCCCGCCTGGGCCTTCGGCGTGGACGAATTGATGGCGCTGCTGGCCCGGCAGCAGAAAGGCGAGGCGCGCTTCACCGAGCAGCGCTACGTGCGCGGGGTCGACGGCCCGCTGCAGTCGGCCGGCGTGCTCAGCTTCGAGGCGCCCGACAAGCTGGTGCGCCGCACCCTCAGCCCGCGGCCGGACTCGATGTCGGTGGAGGGCAACCAGCTCGTGATGCAGCGCGGCGGGCGCACCCGCACCACCACGCTGGACAGCATGCCCGAGGTGATGGGCATGATCGAGGCCATGCGCGGCACCCTGATGGGCAACGCACCGCAGCTGCAGCGCTACTTCCGCACGAAGCTCTCGGGCGACGAGAAGGCCTGGGCGCTGGACCTCGACCCGATCGACCCGGCCCTGGCTGCGCAGGTGCGCAGCCTGCGCATCAGCGGCCGCGGCGGCGAGGTGCTGGGCGTGGAGATGGAGTTCATCGGCGGCGACCGCTCCGTCATGACCATCGTGCCCGGGCGCGGCACGCCGTGAGCCAGGCCGGCGCCCGCCCGCGGCACGGCGCGCTGGCGCTCGTGCTGTGGCTGCTGCTGGTGGCGGCCGGCATCGGCGTCATCGCGCGCTCGCACTTCAGCGCCGACCTGTCGGCCTTCCTGCCCGCCAGCCCCGATGCCAAGCAGCGCCTGCTGATCGAGCAGCTGCAAAGCGGCATCGCCTCGCGCACCCTGTTCATCGGCATCGAGGGCGGCGCCGACGCGGCCGACCGCGCGAAGGTGTCGCGCGAGATGGGCCGGCTGCTGCGCGCCGGCGGCCTGTTCGACCAGGTGCAGAACGGCGACCACAGCGACTTCCGCGAGGCCGGCACCTGGGTCTTCGACCACCGCTACCAGCTCTCGCCCGCGGTCACGCCCGATCACTTCAGCGCCGCGGGCCTGCGCGACGCCGTGCTCGACACGCTGTCGCTGCTGGGCACGCCGGCCGGCAACGCCTTCAAGCCGCTGCTGGAGCGCGACCCCACCGGCGAATCGGCCCGCATCGCCGAGGCGCTGATCCCCGCCACCGCGCCGAAGAGCGAGGAGGGCGTGTGGGCGGCGCGCGATGCGCCGCGCGCCGTCATGCTGGCCAGCACCCATGCGGCCGGCAGCGACCTCGACGCGCAGGCCGAGGCCATCGCCGCCGTGCAGCGGGCCTTCGGCGAGGCGGCCGCGGCCGCGCGCGGGCAGGGCGCGCAGGCGCCGCGCCTGCTGATGAGCGGCACGGCCGTGTTCTCGGTGCAAAGCCGCGAGAGCATCAAGGCCGAGGCGATCCACCTGGCCGTGGTCGGCGCCATCGTGATGAGCGGCCTGCTGCTGCTGGCCTTCGCCTCGCTGCGCGCGCTGGTGCTGGCGCTGCTGCCGGTGGCCACCGGCGTGGTCGGCGGCACCGCCGCCGTCAGCCTCGTGTTCGGCAACGTGCACGGGCTGACGATGGGCTTCGGCAGCACGCTGATCGGCGAGACGGTGGACTACGCCATCTACTACCTGATCCAGGCCCGCGCGATGGCGCAGGAGGCTGCGGGCGACGCGCTGCGCCGGGCCGCCCCAGGCAGCGCGGCCCCCCTCGGGGGGCGGGCCGGGCAAAGCCCGGACCTGGGGGCACAAGAGCCCGGTTGGCGGCGCTGGCGCGACGTGCACTGGCCGACGGTGCGGCTGGGCCTGCTCACCTCCGTGTGCGGGTTCGCGGCGCTGGTGTTCTCGGGCTTCCCGGGCCTGGCGCAACTGGGCGTGTTTTCCATTGCCGGCCTCGTCGTGGCGGCGCTGGCCACGCGCTTCGTGCTGCCGGTGCTGGCGCCGCAGGGCGCCACCGGCCGGGGGCTGCGGCGCTTCATGGCGCAGACGGCGGGCGCCATCGTGCACACGCTGCCGCGCCTGCGCTGGCCGCTGGCGGCCCTGGGCCTGGCGGCGGCTGCGCTGGTGCTGTGGCAGGGCGGCTACCTGTGGCGCGCCACGCTCAGCGCCATGAGCCCGGTGCCCAAGGCGGCGCAGCAGCTGGACGAGCGCCTGCGCGCCGACATCGGCGCCAGCGAGGGTGCGACGCTGGTGGTGGCCTACGGCGCCGACGTCGAGACGGCGCTGCGCCACGCCGAGGCCGCCGGCGAGCGGCTGGACCCGCTGCTGGAGGACGGCACGCTGGCCGGCTACGACACCGTCTCCCGCTTCCTGCCCAGCCGCGAGGCCCAGGCGCGGCGCCTCGCGTCGCTGCCCGATGCCGATGCCTTGCGCGCGCGGCTGGCCGAGGCCCTGGCGGACGTGCCTCTCAAGCCCGAACGCCTGGCGCCTTTCGTCGCCGCCGTCGAGACGGCGCGCACGCAGCCGCCGCTGGAATTGAAGGACGTGGCCGCCAGCCCGCTCGGCCCCATCGCCAACGCGCTGCTGTTCGAGCGCCCGGGCGGCGGCTGGGCCGCGATGATCTCGCTGCATGCCGGCCCGAAGTTCGCGCACGCGAAGGTGGCGGCGGCGCTGTCAGGCCTGCCCGACGTGACCGTGGCCGACGTCGGCGACGAACTGGGCGACCTGTACGGCCGCTACCTGCACGAGGCCTTCGTGCAGGTGGCGCTGGGCGCGCTGGCGGTGGTCGTGCTGCTGGGCCTGTGGCTGCGTTCGGGCCGGCGCCTGTTCGCCGTGTGCCTGCCGCTGGCGGCGGCGGTGGTGCTCACCCTGGGCGCCATGGCCGCGATGGACATGGCGCTGTCGATCCTGCACCTGGTCGGCCTGCTGCTGGTGGTGGCGGTGGGCTCCAACTACGCGCTCTTCTTCGACCAGTTGCGCGAGACCGGCCACGCCGACGAGGACACCCTCGCCTCGCTGATGCTGGCCAATCTGACGACGGTGGTGTCCTTCACCCTGATCGCCATCTCCGCGATCCCCTCGCTCTCGTCCATCGGCCAGGTGGTGGCGCCGGGCGCGCTGCTGGCGCTGCTGCTGTCGGCGGCCTTCGCGCGGGCGAGGGCGTAGAGAATGCGGGCGGCCGCCATGAACACCCTTGCCCCGACCGCCCCGCCGCCGCCCTGGCGCGCGCCGCCCTTCCTGCGCGTCAGCGCCGCGCTGCACTTCGGCGCGGTCGCGGCGGCCGTGGCGGTGCCCGGCGCCTGGCCCTGGGCGCTGGGCGCGGTGGTGGTGAACCATGCGGCCATCACCGCCATCGGCCTGACGCCGCGCAGCCGCTGGCTGGGCCAGAACATGACGCGGCTGCCGGCCGCCGCGGCGGCGCGCGGCGAGGTCGCGCTGACCATCGACGACGGGCCGGAGCCCGGGGTCACGCCCGCCGTGCTGGACCTGCTCGACGCGGCCGGCCAGCGCGCCACCTTCTTCTGCATCGCCGAGCGGGTGCAGGCGCATCCCGCACTGGCGCGCGAGATCCTGGCGCGCGGCCACAGCATCCAGAACCACACGGCGCGGCACCGGCACAACTTTTCCGTCCTCGGGCCGCGCGGCTATGCGGCCGAGATCTCCCGCGCGCAGGACATGATCGCGGCCGTGACCGGCGAGCGCCCCACCTGCTTCCGGGCACCGGCAGGATTCCGCAACCCCTTCCTCGCGCCCGTGCTGCACCGCCTGGGCCTGCTGCTGGTGAGCTGGACGCGGCGCGGCTTCGACACCCGCGAGCGCGACGCCGCCAAAGTGCTGGCACGGCTGGCCGACGGCCTGGCCGCCGGCGACATCCTGCTGCTGCACGACGGCCATGCGGCGCGCACCGCGGCCGGCCGGCCGGTGGTGCTGGAGGTGCTGCCGCCGCTGCTGGCGCAACTGCAGCGCCAGGGCCTGCGCTCGGTCACGCTGCCCCAGGCCCTGCGCGAACCCATCGACGAATGAACGCCATCGCCCAACCCCAGAGCCTCTCGCCCGACGCCGCCTGGCGCGACCTGCATGCGCAGGCCACCGCGCCGTACCGCCAGTCCGGCAACTTCGGCTGGCACTTCGCCCGCGGCAAGCTGGGCTGGGACCCGGCCTTCCGCGGCATCGTCTCGCGCGGGCTGATCGGGCCGGCGCGGCCGCGCATGCTGGACATCGGCTCCGGCCAGAGCCTGTTCGCCAACCTGCTGGCGAGCGCGGCCGCGATGCAGCGCGACGGCGCCTGGCCGATGGCCTGGGCACCGACGCCGGCCGAGCCCGTCTACACCGGCATCGAGCTGATGCCGCGCGACGTGGAGCGCGCCCGCCGCGCCGTGGGCCACATCCGGCCCGTGCCGACGCTGGTGTGCGGCGACATGTGCAGCGCCGTCTTCCCGGCCTGCGACGTGGTGGTGATCCTCGACGTGCTGCACTACGTCGACCATGCCGCGCAGGAGGGCGTGCTGGCCCGCGTGCGCGACGCGCTGCTGCGCGGTGCGTCCGACCGCCCCCGAGGCTGGGCTGCGCCCAGCCCGCCCCCCAAGGGGGACAAGAAGCCTTGGGGCGGCCCGGCGTCTTCTTGCGAGCGCGCCGTGCCCGGCCGCCTGCTGCTGCGCGTGGGCGACGCGGCCAGCCGCCGCGGCTTCGCCATCAGCCAGTGGGTGGACCGCACCGTCACGCGCATCCGCGGCCACAAGGTCTCGCCGACCTGGGGCCGCACGCTGGATGAATGGATCGCGCTGCTGCAGCGGCTGGGCTTCGCGGTGCAGCCGATCCCGATGAGCGAGGGCACGCCCTTCGCCAATGTGCTGCTCGTGGCCGACGCCGAACAACGACCCTCATGAACGCACCTGCCACCCTCGACCGCGCCGGCATCGCCGCGCGCATCCCGCACCACGGCGACATGTGCCTGCTCGACCGGCTGGAAGGCTGGGACGCGCAGGCCATCCACTGCACCACCGCGCGCCACGCCGACCCGGCCAACCCGCTGCGCACCGGCGGCGGCCTGCTGGCGCCGACGGCCATCGAGTTCGCCGCGCAGGCGATGGCGCTGCACGGCGGGCTGCTCACGGCCGAAGGCAGCGAGCCCTCGGCCGGCTACATCGCCAGCGTGCGCAGCGTGAAGTTCAGCGCCGCGACCCTGCACGACCGGCCGGCGCCGCTGCACCTGCATGCGCAGCGCCTCTCGGGCGACGCCAGCCAGGTGATGTACGCCTTCCGCGTGGAGGACGGCGCGCAGCAGCCCGTGGCCGAGGGCCGCGTGGTGGTGGTGCTCAACACGCCCTTGCCCGACAACCCGACCTCGACTTCGCCATGACTGCATTGAAGAACAAGCGCGCCCTCGTCACCGGCGCCAGCGGCGCCCTGGGCTCGGCCATCGCCGAGCGCCTGGCCCGCGAGGGCGCCACCGTGCTGCTGCATGCCAACGGCCGGCGCGAGGCCATCGAGGCGCTGGCCGCGCGCATCGCCGCTGCCGGCGGCCAGGCCGAGTGCCACGTGTTCGACCTGACCGACGACGCGGCCTGCGCCGCCGCCTGCGCGCGCATCCTCGAAGGCGGGCCGGTGCAGGTGCTGGTCAACAACGCCGGCATCCACGACGACGCGGTGCTGCCCGGCATGCGGCCCGAGCAGTGGCACAAGGTCATCGACGTGTCGCTCAACGGCTTCTTCCGCGTGACGCAGCCGCTTTTGCTGCCGATGCTGCGCACGCGCTGGGGGCGCATCCTCAACATCTCGTCGGTGGCGGCCATCGCCGGCAACAAGGGGCAGGTGAACTACGCGGCCGCCAAGGGCGCGCTCAACAGCGCGACCAAGGCGCTGTCGCTGGAGGTGGCCTCGCGCGGCGTGACGGTCAACGCCATCGCGCCGGGCATCATCGCCTCGCCGATGGCCGATGCGGTGTTCGACCCGGCCGTGGTCAAGCAGATGGTGCCGGTGCAGCGCGCGGGCACGCCGGAGGAGGTGGCGGCGCTCGCGGCCTTCCTGGCGGGGCCGGAGGCGGGCTACATCACGGGGCAGGTGATCAGCGTGAACGGCGGGATGATCTGAGGCCGCGCCTCAGGGCTGGAAGGGCGGCAGCCGGCGCAGGCGCTTCCACAGCAGCATCGGCAGCCGCAGCACGAAGCCGACCATCAGGCGCGTGTGCATCCACGTCAGCAGCGCGTTGTCGCGGCCGTAGCGGAAGTGCGAGACGCCGCCTTCCTCGGCGCTCAGGTACTTGACCGGCGCGTCGATGTTCACCGGCTTGACGCCGCGCCAGGCCAGCCGCACCACGGCCTCGGTGTCGAAGTCGAAGCGGCGCATCCAGGGCTGCTTCTCCATCACCGCCAGCAGCCCGTCCACCGGGTAGACGCGGAAGCCGTAGAGCGAATCGCCGATGCCGGCGAACAGGGTTTCCAGCTGCGTCCAGCTGTTGGAGACCTTGCGTCCGCGCACGCGCAGCAGCGGCGCGCTGGCGTCGAAGACCGGCCGGCCGAGCACCATCGTCTCGGGCCGCTGCCGCGACGCCTGCATGAAGGCGGGGATCAGGTCGGCCGGGTGCTGGCCGTCGCTGTCCATCGTCAGCGCGTGGGTGAAGCCGGCCGAGCGTGCCGCGCGCAGACCGTGCAGCACCGCTGCACCCTTGCCCTGGTTGAATGGCAGGCGGAACACGCGCAGGCCGGGGTCGCCAGCGGCCTGGGCTTCCAGCCGTTCGCCGGTGCCGTCGGTGCTGCCGTCGATCACCACCCACACGGGGTTCCACTGCGCGCGGGCCGCAGCGACGGTCGAGAAGAGGCGTTCACCCGTGTCGTAGCTGGGGATCAGGACCAGGTGGGTGCGCGATGGTTGTTCTGGCATGCCTCCGGCGCTGTTCCTCGGGGCGCCGCCTCCATGTGGTGTCTGTAGTAGTTCTCGATTTTCGTCAGCATGGCGTCGCTGCCTTCCGTGGGCATGAAGCGCTCGCCCAGCCGCATGCGGAAGACGATGGGCAGCGGCGGCACGCGCCAGATCGGCCAGCCCTTGCCGAGGTAGGGCGAATCGGTGTCGATGAAGACGGTCTGGATGGGCGCCGCGGCCCGCCGGGCGATCAGCGTGACGCCGGGACGGAAGGGGTTGAGCGTGCCGCCCTCGGTGCGCGTGCCCTCGGGGAAGACCACGAGCTGCCCGCCGCTGCGCAGGTCGTCCACGGCCAGCCGGACCATGGTGCGCGCCGAGTCGTTGCGGATGTAGCGCGCCAGCCGCGCGCCGGCCCCGAGGAAGACGTTCCTCATCAGCGAGGCCTTCATGATGCAGGCGCTGCGCGGCAGGTGCGCCACCAGCAGCAGCGCATCGAGCATGGTCGGGTGGTTGGCGACGATGACCAGGCCCGGCTCGTCCTTCAGCGCGCGCAGGCAGCGGGCGTCGATGCGCATCATGCCCACCGCGCTGGCGACGGCCCAGAACAGGCGGTAGCCGTAGGCGATGCCGGCACGGCCCACCGTGCGCCCCGGCGCGGGCGGCAGCAGCGGGTACAGCAGCATGGCCACCAGGTTCCAGGCCAGCGACATCAGGCCCAGGCCGAGCAGCAGCACGTAGAGCACCGGCGCGAGGAGGACGGCCTTGGCCAGGCGGTAGGCGCGCATCATGTCGGATCGAGGCGTCCCGGGGCCGTGGCGTGGGTCTCGATCTCCAGCAGCAGGTCGGCGCGGCAGATGTCGGCCTCCAGGAACACCGCCTGGCGCATGAAGCGCGATTCGGCGCCCAGCGCCTCGGCCAGCCGGCGGCGGATGTCCCCGGCATCCGCCGGATGGCGCACGTAGACGACCGGCTCGGTGTCTTCCAGCGCGAAGCGGGCGGTGGTGCGGCGGTTCGCCTCGCCGACGACGGTGCGCAGGTTCACCAGGGTCTCGGCCAGCTGCGCCGGCACGTCGCCGTGGTGCACCGTCTCGTGACCGACGATGCTGGCCGTGCCGGAGACGAACAGCGCCACCTCGCCGCCGCCGAGCTGCGCCAGCGCGGCGCGCGAGAAGGTCGGTGCGCGCGGGCCGTAGCGCTCGGGATAGCGGTAGGCCGACACCTGGCGCGGGTTCTCCACCGGCACCGGCGGCGCCCGGCCGGCCAGGAAGCGTACGCACAGGCCGCCATCGCGGATGCCCAGGGCGCAGGCGGCCGGCGCGCCGTCGAAGGCGGCGTAGCCGGCGTCGAGGAAAGCCTGCTGGCGGCCGGCGTTGAACTCGCGGTAGCGCTCCAGCCCGTGACCCTCGGCGTTGATGCGCGGCAGGTAGTTCCACAGGCGCAGCAGGTGCGGGCAGCCGGCCTGCGCCAGGGTCTGGAACACGTTGGCATAGGCCCGGCGCGCCAGCGGCTCCAGGCCGCCTGCCTCGTCGGCGGCGCTCAGGTCGACCACACCCAGCAGCCACTGGCCGTCGGTGCGCCAGCGCACCACGCCCGTGGTGCCGGACTGCACGGCCGCGCCGGCACGCCACACGTCGGCCTGCGTCTCGCCGGCCAGCAGCACGTGGGCGGCCACGCCGGTCATCCAGGGTTCGTGGCCGGTGGCGCCGTAGGCGAGGGCGGCGAAGGGGGGCGGATGGCCGGCCGCGGCCTCGGCCCGGACCTGGGCGAGTGGCCTGCGCTCGACGCGCAGGGCGGTGGCGGGCGGATCCTGGGGCGTCGGGCGTGCGGACATGGCAGGCGAGTATGCCGAAGCATCGGGCGCAGGGGCCGATCTGCTTCGCGGCGAGGGCGCCGATTATCACCAGCACGCTTGACGGGCCCATGTAGGCGGCCGGCGCGGTGCGCGGACGTAAAATCGCGCCCCTTTTCAGTCAGCCGAGAGAAACGAGCACAGCGCCATGGCCGGACACAGCAAGTGGGCAAACATCCAACACAGAAAGGGCCGGCAGGACGAGAAGCGCGGCAAGATCTGGACGCGCGTGATCCGCGAGATCATGGTCGCCGCGCGCCAGGGCGGCGGCGACCTGAACGCCAACCCGCGCCTGCGCCTGGCGGTGGACAAGGCCAAGGCCGCCAACATGCCGGCCGACACCATCAAGCGCAACATCGACAAGGCCACCGGCAACCTCGAGGGCGTGACCTATGAGGAGATCCGCTACGAGGGCTACGGCATCGGCGGCGCGGCCATCATCGTGGACACCATGACCGACAACCGGGTGCGCACGGTGGCCGAGGTGCGGCACGTGTTCAGCAAGTACGGCGGCAACATGGGCACCGAGGGCTCGGTGGCCTTCCAGTTCAGGAACGTCGGCCAGATCATCCTGGCGCCCGGCACCAGCGAGGACAAGGTGATGGAAGTGGCCCTGGAGGCCGGCGCCGAGGACGTGATCACCGGCGACGACGGCGCCATCGAGGTGCTGACGGCGCCGGGCGACTTCGAGGCGGTGAAGAACGCCCTGGAGGCTGCGGGCCTGACGCCCGAATTCGCCGAGGTGACCATGCGGCCCGAGAACAGCATCGAACTGGCCGGCGAGGACGGCGCGAAGATGCAGCGGCTGATCGACATGCTCGAAGACCTGGACGACGTCCAGGAGGTCTATCACAACGCGGAAATCGCGGAATGAACCCCCACGCTCGGCACTTCGTGTCCTCGCTGCCCCCCGAGGGGGCGCGCACCCTCCTTGAGGCGGCTCGGCGGAGGGCGCTATGAAGGTCCTCGTCATCGGCGGCGGCGGCCGCGAGCATGCCCTGGCCTGGCGGCTGTCGCAGTCCGAGCGCGTCTCGAAGCTGTACGTCGCGCCCGGCAACGGCGGCACGGCGCTGGACAAGCGCTTCATCCCGGTGGACATCATCGACCCGGTGAAGCTGCGCGAGTGGGCCCAGGCCGAGAAGATCGCCCTCACGGTGGTCGGCCCCGAGGCGCCGCTGGCCGCCGGCGTGGTGGACGAGTTCCGCGACCACGGCCTGCGCATCTTCGGCCCCACCAAGGCGGCCGCGCAGCTCGAAAGCTCGAAGGCCTTCTCCAAGGCGTTCATGAAGCGCCACAAAATTCCCACGGCCGAGTACGAGACCTTCGACGACCCGGTCGCCGCCCACGCCTACGTGGATGCGAAGGGCGCGCCCATCGTTGTCAAGGCCGACGGCCTGGCGGCGGGCAAGGGCGTGGTGGTGGCGATGACGCCGGCCGAAGCGCACGAGGCCGTCGACTTCATGCTGGTCGACAACACGCTGGGCATCAGCCACAACGAGGGCCAGGCGCGCGTCGTCATCGAGGAGTTCCTCGACGGCGAGGAGGCCAGCTTCATCGTGCTGTGCGACGGGAAGAACGTGACGGCCCTGGCCACCAGCCAGGACCACAAGCGCCTGCTCGACGGCGACCAGGGCCCCAACACCGGCGGCATGGGTGCCTACTCGCCGGCCCCGGTGGTCACGGCCGAGGTGCATGCCCGCGCCATGCGCGAGATCATCCTGCCCACCATCAAGGGCATGGAAAAAGACGGCATCCCCTACACCGGCTTCCTCTACGCCGGCCTGATGATCGACCGCGACGGCCACCCCAAGACGCTGGAGTTCAACTGCCGCATGGGCGACCCGGAGACGCAGCCGATCATGATGCGGCTGAAGTCGGACCTGTTCGAGGTGCTGTGGCACGCCACCGACGGCACGCTCGACCAGGTCGAGCTGCAGTGGGACCGCCGCGTGGCGCTGGGCGTGGTGCTGGCGGCGCACGGCTACCCGCTTTCGCCGCGCAAGGGCGACGCGATCGCCGGCATCCCGGCCGAGGCGCCCGATGCCGTGGTGTTCCACGCCGGCACGGCGCTGCAGGACGGGCAGCTCGTCACCAGCGGCGGCCGGGTGCTGTGCGTCACCGTGCTGGCCGACAACATCCGCCTGGCGCAGCAGCGTGCCTACGAGGTCGCGGCGCAGGTGCGCTTCGACGGCGTGCAGTACCGCAAGGACATCGGCCACCGCGCCGTGGCACCGCGCGGCGGGCAGGGCGGCTGATGTCCGTTTCCCAGCCGGCCCTGGTGGGCGCCTGGTTGCGCGGCCTGCAGCAGCGCATCATGGATGCGGTGGAGGCCGCCGACGGCGGCACGGCGGTGCGCGACGCCTGGAAGAAGGCGCCCGGCGAGCCGCTGCAGGGCGAGGGCCTGACCTGCATCCTGGAAGGCGGCGAGCTGTTCGAGCGCGCCGGCTGCGGCTTCTCGCAGGTGCGCGGACCGAAGCTGCCGCCCTCGGCCACGCAGCACCGGCCCGAACTGGCCGGCGCGCCCTTCGAGGCGATGGGCGTGTCGCTGGTCTTCCATCCGCGCAACCCCTACGTGCCGACGGTGCACATGAACGTGCGCATGCTGGCCGCGCTGCCGGCCGATGCCGAGCCCGTGTGCTGGTTCGGCGGCGGCATGGACCTGACGCCGTACTACGGCTTCGAGGAGGACGCGGTGCACTTCCACCGCACCTGCCGCGATGCGCTGGCCCCCTTCGGCGACGGCCTGTACCCGCGCTTCAAGACCTGGTGCGACGAGTACTTCTTCCTCAAGCATCGGGGCGAGCAGCGCGGCATCGGCGGCATCTTCTTCGACGACTTCGCCGAGCTGGGCATGGCGCGCAGCTTCGAGATGCTGCAGTCGGTGGGCGAGTCCTTCCTGCCGGCCTACCTGCCCATCGTCGAACGCCGCCGCGGCATGCCCTGGGGCGAGCGCGAGCGGGCGTTCCAGCTGTACCGGCGCGGCCGCTATGTCGAGTTCAACCTGGTGTGGGACCGCGGCACGCACTTCGGCCTGCAGTCGGGCGGGCGCACCGAGTCGATCCTGCTGTCGATGCCGCCGCAGGCGAGCTGGGCCTACCAGTGGGCGCCCGAGCCGGGCTCGCCCGAAGCGAGGCTCTACACCGACTTCCTGCCGCGCCGCGAATGGCTCTGAGCAACGAGGCCGGCCGGCCGCGCATCGGCTTCTTCGGCGGCGCCTTCGATCCGCCGCACCTGACGCACGTGGCGCTGGCGCGCGAGGCGCTGGCCCAGGGCCGGCTGCAGGAACTGCGCGTCTTCCCGACCGGCCACGCCTGGCACAAGGCGCGCACGCTCAGCCCGGCCGTGCACCGCATCGCGATGGCACGGCTGGCCTTCGGCGAGCTGCCGGGCGTGGTGGTGGACGAGCGCGAAACCCGGCGCGACGGACCCACCTACACCATCGACACCCTGCGCGAGCTGCAGGCCGAGCGGCCCGACGCGCAGCTCGTGCTGCTGCTGGGCACCGACCAGGTGCGCGCGCTGCCGAGCTGGCACGGCTGGCAGGAGATCCTGTCGATGGCCGTGATCCTGGTGGCCGAGCGCATCGGCCCCGGGGGCGCCGCCGACCCCTTCGACCCCCACACCCTGCCGGGCCTGCCGCCCGGCGCGCGCTTCGAGCGGCTGGGCCTCACGCCCACCGCCGCCAGCGCCACCGACATCCGCGCGCGCGCCGCGCGGGGCGAGGACCTGTCCCGACTGGTTCCCCCCGCCGTTGCACGCTATATTGACCAGCACCACCTCTATCACACGACCTGATGAGTTCCTTCGCCACCGAAGCCGCCGCCAAGAAAGACATCCAGAAACTGCAACGGGCCATCGTCGATGGCCTCGAGGACGTCAAGGCGCAGGACATCCAGGTCTTCAACACCGAACACCTCTCGCCGCTGTTCGAGCGGGTGATCGTCGCCTCCGGCACCTCCAACCGCCAGACCAAGGCCCTGGCCGCCAGCGTGCGCGAGGCGGTGAAGGACGCCGGTTTCTCCAAGCCCCGCATCGAGGGCGAGGAGAACGGCGAATGGATCATCGTGGACTGCGGCCCGGCCGTCGCCCACATCATGCAGCCGGCCATCCGCCAGTACTACCGGCTGGAGGAGATCTGGGGCGAGAAGCCGCTGAAGCTCAGGGGCCCGGGCGCCGCCAAGGCAGCAGCCGCCGCGCCGGCCAAGACGCCCGCGGCGAAGAAGACCGCGGCCGCCAAGATGCCGGCCGCCCCGGTGAAGAAGGCCCCGGCGAAGAAGGCGTCCGCCGCCAAGGCCGCACCGGCCAGGAAGACCGCTGCCGGGAAGCCGGCTGCGAAGAAGGCCGCGCCGGCGAAGAAGGCCGCCGCCAAGAAGGCGCCCGCCCGCAAGGCATGAAGCTCTGGGTCGTCGCCGTCGGGCAGCGCGTGCCCGACTGGGCGCAGACGGCCTGGGACGACTACGCCAAGCGCTTTCCGCCCGAGCTGAGGCTCGAGCTCAAGGCCGTCAAGACCGAGCCGCGCGCCAGCAAGACGCTGGACACGCTGCTGGCCGCCGAGCGCGAGCGCATCGAGGCGGCCATCCCGCGCGGCACGCGCATCGTCGCGCTGGACGAGCGCGGCACGGCGCTCACCACCAAGGCCCTGGCCGCGCGCCTGACGCACTGGCAGGGCGAGGGCGGCGACGTGGCGCTGGTCATCGGCGGGCCCGACGGCCTCGACCCCGGCTTCAAGGCCGCCGCCCACGAACGCATCCGCCTGTCGGACCTGACCCTGCCGCACGCCATGGTGCGCGTGCTGCTGGCCGAGCAGCTCTACCGCGCCTGGTCCGTCAACGCCGGCCATCCGTACCACCGTGAATAACAAGAACGCGCCCGCCTTCGTCTACCTCGCCTCGCAGAGCCCGCGCCGGGCACAGCTGCTCGACCAGCTCGGCATCGCGCACCGGCCGCTGCTGCCCGCGCCCGACGAGGACGCCGAGGCGCTGGAGGCGGTGCTGCCGCGCGAGTCCGCCAGCGCCTACGTGCAACGCGTGACGGCGCTCAAGCTCGATGCCGCCGTGCGCCGGATGAAGGCGCGCGCTCTGCCGGCCGCGCCGGTGCTGTGCGCCGACACCACAGTCGCGCTGGGCCGCGGCATCCTCGGCAAGCCGGCGGACGCGCAGGACGCCGCGCGCATGCTGGCCTCGCTCTCCGGCCGCGCGCACCGCGTGCTGACGGCCGTGGCCGTGCAGTCCGGCCGGCGGCGCCTGCAGGCGCTGAGCGTCTCGCAGGTGCGCTTCGCGTCGCTGACGCGCGCGCAGATCGCCGCCTACGTCGCCAGCGGCGAGCCGCTCGGCAAGGCCGGCGCCTACGCCATCCAGGGCCGCGCCGGCGCCTTCGCCGAGCACATGGCGGGCAGCTATTCGGGCATCATGGGCCTGCCCGCCTTCGAGACGGCGCAACTGCTGCGCCGCGCCGGCTTTTCCGTCTGAGAGACATGCAGGACATCCTCATCAACTGGTCGCCGCAGGAAACGCGCGTGGCGGTGGTCGAGCACGGCGCCGTGCAGGAGCTGCACGTGGAGCGCACGCTGGAGCGCGGCCTGGTCGGCAACGTCTACCTCGGCAAGGTCCAGCGCGTGCTGCCGGGCATGCAGTCGGCCTTCATCGACATCGGCCTGGAGCGCACCGCCTTCCTGCACGTGGCCGACCTCGTCGCGCCCTTCACGCCCGGCTCGCGCGGGGCCGCCGCGCCCGTCGACCGTGAACCCAGCCGCGCCGCGCAAGTGCCCATCGAGAAGCAGGTCTTCGAGGGCCAGTCGCTGCTGGTGCAGGTGATCAAGGACCCGATCGGCACCAAGGGCGCGCGCCTGTCCACGCAGATCAGCATCGCCGGGCGCATGCTGGTCTTCCTGCCGCAGGACAACCACATCGGCGTGTCGCAGAAGATCCCGCTGGCCGAGCGCGACGCGCTGCGCCAGCGGCTGCTGGCGCTGGCCGAGGCGGCGGCACAGGGCGACGGCGGGCAGGGTGCGTCGAGCCATGGCGGCTTCATCCTGCGCACCAACGGCGAGGACGCCAGCGACGCCGAGCTGGGCGACGACATCGCCTACCTGCGCAAGGCCTGGTCGCGCATCCGCGAGCAGGCGCTGCGCATGCCGCCCATGTCGCTGCTGCACCAGGACCTGAGCCTGCTGCAGCGCGTGCTGCGCGACCTGACGACCGAGGAGACCACCAGCATCCGCATCGATTCGCGCGAGCAGTACGAGCTGCTGCTGCGCTTCGGCCGCGAATTCATGCCGCAGGCGGCGGGCAAGCTGCAGCACTACACCGGCGAGCGGCCCATCTTCGACCTCTACAACGTCGACGACGAGATCACGCAGGCGCTGGGCCGGCGCGTGCAGCTCAAGTCGGGCGGCTACCTGGTCATCGACCAGACCGAGGCGCTGACCACGGTGGACGTGAACACCGGCGGCTTCGTCGGCGCGCGCAACTTCGACGAGACGGTCTTCAAGACCAACCTGGAGGCGGCGCAGGCCATCGCGCGGCAGCTCCGGCTGCGCAACCTGGGCGGCATCATCATCGTGGACTTCATCGACATGGCGCGCGACGAGCATCGCGAGCAGGTGCTGGCCGAGTTCCGTAAGCAGCTCGCGCGCGACCGGGTCAAGACCACCGCGGGAGGCTTCTCGCAGCTCGGGCTGGTCGAGATGACGCGCAAGCGCACCCGCGAGTCGCTGGCCCACATGCTGTGCGAGCCCTGCGAGGCCTGCGGCGGCCAGGGCATCGTGCGCACCGCGCGCACCGTGGCCTACGACGCGCTGCGCGAGATCCTGCGCGAGGCGCGGCAGTTCACCCCGCGCGAGTTCCGCATCGTTGCGCCGCCGCAGGTGATCGAGCTCTTCCTCGACGAGGAGAGCCAGCACCTGGCGGGCCTGTCGGACTTCATCGGCAAGCCGATCTCGCTGCAGGCCGAGCCGGCGATGGGACAGGGGCAGTACGACGTCGTGCTGCTGTGAGCCGCTCGCGAGGCTCGGCGTCTCGGCGGCGGCCGGTCCATCCAGCTTGCCAGCGGCCGTTTCCAGCGGTTGATATGACGTTCTAGGGCGGGGCCTTGCTGCGGCTGGAGCCGGATCGCGAGAACCGGGCTTCGACGAAGCTGCAGAAGCCCTCCGCCGACGGCGAACTCTCGCGCTCGCGCGGCCGCAGCAGGCAGATGCGCCGCAGGATGACGGGGTCCTTGAGCTTTTTCACAGCCAGGCCATAGGCGGCCGCCAGCGGCTCGGCCGCCGAGGGCTGCACGGTGACGCCTTCGCCCGCCTGCACGAGCGCCAGCGCGGTCGTGATGAAGTTGACGTACATCGCCGGCTCCAGGGTGAGGGTCTCGGAGTGATAGGCGAGGTCGGCACGCATGTTCGCCGCATAGTCCATCGGCAGCGAGATGAAGGGGTGGCGCAGCACCTCGGACCATGGCACCTGCTTCATCGCAGCCAGCGGGTGGTCGGGTCGGCAGACGAGCTGCAGCGGGTCTCGGAAAAGCTGCTTCTGGATGACTTCGCGCGGTACCGAGCGCTCGGGCGCGATGCCGACATCGGCCTCGCGGCTGGCGACCATGACGCCCACCTGGTCGGTGACGACGTCGAGGACGTACACCTTGACGCCGGGAAAGCGCCGCCGGTATTCCGCGACAAGCCGGGGCACGAGGGTGCCGGAATACATGGGCGAACTGGCGATGCGCAGGGTGCCGCGCGCGCTGCGCTGGTAGTCGCGGATGCCCTCGACGGTGCGTGCCAGGTCTTCGACGAGGCGGTGGGCCGAAGGCCGGAAGTCGCGGCCTGCGGGCGACAGGCGCACCTGGCGGGTTGTCCGCTCGAACAGTTTCGTGCCGACGACCGATTCGAGCTCCTTGATCATCAGGCTCAGCGCCGAGGCCGTGACGTGCAACTGCTGCGCTGCGGCGGTGAAGGTGCCGGCGTCGGCCACCGCGACAAAGGCGCGCAGCTGCTTCAAGGTGAGATTCATGGCGGATCGTCCCACGTCCTGTGACAGATCCACGATTGTCTCCAGGCCCTGCATGCCGCGCGACGGCCGATCCCCGGGGCGGGGCGGCGAGGAAGCTGTGGCGTCAGGATGCCGTTGCGTCGGCTTCCGCGCGGACCCGGCCCATGTCGTCGCCGAAGCGGCGCAGCATCACGGCGTCGAAGTCGTCGCCCGCAGGCGCCACCGTGCCGCCGCCGCGCACCAGGTAGGCCTGCGGATCGTCGCGACCCGGTGGCGCCTCGCCGCGCGCCACGGCGTCGGCCGACTGCAGCATCAGGCGGCGGAACTGCACCACGGCGACGTCGGTGGGGCCCAGCATCTCGCGGGTGCGGTCGGCGATGCGGCCCTGGCTGTCCTGGATGGCCGCGTCCTGCTCCGACACGCCCTCGATGCCGGTGAAGTTTTCCGACTTCTGCACGGCGCGGTCCAGCAGGTACTCGTTGGCGCGGTTGCGCGCCGGCCTGTAGTGCGCGTCGCGCGCGGGATACACCGCACCGCCGCTGTCGTACGAGCCGATTTCCTCCGGCGTGAGGGGGCGATCGGGATTCCACGAGTAGCAGAAGATCCAGCAGCTCTGGTCGTCGATGGGGACCCAGCTCTGGCCATGGTAGGTCTGCCCTCGGGCTGCGCTGGGCGTGTAGCCGTGGCAGGGCATCAGGTACTGGGCGATGCGCCAGTACTGCTCCCCTGGATTGGCCTGGCGCGACGCCCCGAGCACCAGGCCGGCGGCGTGGCGCTTGACCTGGTAGCGCGGGCGCGGGTCCTCGCGCATCCAGCGCACGTGGTCCTGGTTCATCGTCTGGGCGTTGTAGCCGCGCACGGCGCGCAGCGCGCGCTGGACGAATTCCTCTTCACTGCGGGCCACCGGCATGTGGAGGAAGGAGAAGTGGGCGGTGTCGATGCCGCCTTCGGCCGCCTGCGCCCAGTTGCACTCCTGCAGCTTCTTGGAGACGTAGCGGTGCGATTCGGGCACGAGCGCGAATTCCATCCGCGGCAGTGCGGGCAACTCGCCGCCTTCTTCCACACGGCCCATGTAGGCCCACACCATGCCGCCCCATTCGCGGGTGGGGTAGGCCTTGATGGCCACTCTGGGGCACGTCTTCTCGGCCGACTCGACCGGCAGGATGGGCATGTCCACGCACTGTCCGGCGGCATCGAACTTCCAGCCGTGATAGGCGCAGCGCAGGCCGCCACCTTCGTTGCGGCCGAAGTAGAGGTCGGCCCCGCGATGCGGGCAACGCGGCTCGACCAGGCCGACCTGGCCATGCGTATCGCGAAAGGCCAGCAGATCCTCGCCGAGGATGCGCACGCGCACCTGCGGCCCGTCGCACTGGGGCAACTCTTCCGAAAGCAGCACCGGCAGCCAGTAGCTGCGGAACAGCGCACCCATGGGCGAGTCGTGCCCCGTCCGGGTGAGTTTCTCGTTGTCTTCACGGGTCAGCATGGGTGACTTTCCTGCCTCGATTTCGGTTCGCCGATTCAGTTGGCCGACACGGTCAGGCCCACCTGCTTGATCAGGCTGGACCAGCGCGCGGTGTCCTTTTCGATCAGTTCGCGGAACTGGTCCGGCGTGGCGGTGGCGACGTCGCCGCCCACGGCCGCCAACTGCTGCTTGACCTCGGGCGCCGTCAGCGCCCTGTTCAAGGCGGCGACGAGTTTGCCGGTGACGGCAGGCGGCATGCCGGCCGGGCCGGCGATGCCGAACCAGGGCTGGACCATCGCGGTGGGATAGCCCGCCTCGGCCATGGTGGGCACGTTCGGAAACTGCGGCGAGCGGTTGGGCGCGGTGGTGGCCAGCACGCGCACGCGGCCGGCTTTGGACTCGGCCATCGCCAGGATGGCGGCCATGCTGGTCATCGAGACCTGGCCACTGGCGAGTTCCACGATCATCGGCGCCGATCCCTTGTACGGAATGGCGGTGGCATCGAGCTTGGCGGCCAGCTTGAAGAGCTCGAAACTCAGGTGCGCTGTGGTGCCTACTCCCGGGTGGCCGTAGTTGAACTTGCCGGGATTGGCATGCACCAGCTCCACGAGCGACTTCACATCCTCGACCGGCATCTTGGCGCTGACCACCAGCAGGTTGGGCGACGCGGCTGCCAGGCCGATGAGCGTGAAGTCCTTGAGCGCGTCGTAGGGCAGCTTGCGTCCCAGCGCCGGGTCGATCGCGAGCGAGGGCACCGCGAAGAGCAGGGTGTAGCCGTCCGGCCTGGCCTGGGCGACGTAGGTGTTGCCGATCACGCCATCGCCGCCGGGCCTGTTCTCCACCACGACGGTGCCGCCCAGCTCCTTGCCGAGCTGCTGGCCGACCACGCGTGCGAAGACGTCGGTGACGCCGCCCGGCGAGAGCGGCACCACCAGCTTGATGGGGCGATCGGGGTACGACGCGTCGGGCTGGGCCAGCGCCGGGCCGAGCGCGGTGGCTCCCAGCAGGGCGAGCAGGTGGCGGCGGAGCAGGCTGTGCATCGTGGTTGTCTCCTTGTATTCGGTCAAACGCTTCCAGGGTCTCAGCCCGTCATCGCGGGCCCTCTTCGCGGCATACGCGGTTCTCGAGCCGTCCGATCCCGATGACTTCGACCTCGATGCGGTCGCCGTGCTTCATGAAAAGCTGTGGTTCGCGCTTGACGCCGACGCCGGCCGGCGTGCCGGTCACGATCACGTCGCCGGGCGTGAGCGTCATGACGGTCGAGATGTAGTGGATCAGCACCGGGATGGAGAAGATCAGCTGGTCGGTGTTGCCGCGCTGCACCTCCTCGCCGTTGAGTCGGGTGACGAGTTCGAGGCGCTGGCCGTCCTCCACTTCGTCGCGCGTCACCATCCAGGGGCCGAAGGCGCCGGTGCCGTCGAAGTTCTTGCCTGCGCCCCACTGGGTGGTGTGGTACTGCCAGTCCCGGATGGACGCGTCGTTGTAGGGCGCATAGCCGGCGATGTGCGACCAGGCATCCTCCTTCGCGATGCGGCGGCCGCCCTGGCCGATCACGAGCGCGATCTCGCCCTCGAAGTCGAGCTGCGTGGATTCGGGCGGCAGCGGAATGTCCGCGCCGTGCGCGGTCTGCGAGGTGGGCCAGCGCGGGAACAGGGTCGGGTGCAGGGTTTCGGCGCGCTTGGCCTCGAGCCGGTGGGCCTCGTAGTTCAGGCCGATGCACACGATCTTCTGCGGATCGGGCACCACGGGCAGAAGGCGGACCTGGTCGAAGCGCAGCGCCCGGCTGCGGTCGGCCTCTGCCAGGCGCGAGCGGATCCCGGCGATGCCGCCCAGCGCCAGCGCCTCTCGCAACGTGGGCGCGATGAAGCCCAGATCGATGACGCGTTCGTCGTTCTCCAGCGCACCCCAGGAGGGGCGGCCGTCATGGATGAAGCTCAGGATTCTCATGCGCGGTTCCTGAAAGGGGCGTGCCAGCCGATGGACTCCAGCGTGTTCGTGGATGGCGCGTATTCGCATCCGACCCATCGGTCCCAGCCCAACTGCTCCAGCGTCCTGAAGAAGTAGCCGAGGTCCAGTTCGCCGGTACCGGGTTCGTTGCGTCCTGGCGTGTTGCCGATCTGGACATGGCCGAGGTAGGGAAACACCTTGCGCAGCCGTTCGGTGAGCGCGCCTTCCTCCATCTGCACGTGGTAGGTATCGAAGCAGAGCCTGATGTTCGGCTTGCCCAGCTCGTCGATGATGGAGATGCCTTCGTCCAGGCGCGAGTACAGGTACGCAGGAAAGCGCGCATGGCATACCGGTTCGATGATGATGGTGATGCCTTCGCGCGCGGCCAGGTCGGCCGCGTAGGCGAGGTTTTCCTTGAAGACCGCGAGGCATTCGCTGCGCACGTGGTGCGGTTCCAGGTTGCCGGCGAGTATGTGGACCATGGGCTTGCCCACGCCGACGGCGTATTCGATCGCGGTCTCCACGCTGCGCCGACACGCCTGCTTCATTTCGGGCAGCGCCGCGATGCCCCGCGAGCCGGCCTCCCAGTCCACGGGGGCCAGGATCTGCACGAGCGTCAGCCCCTCGTTGCGCAGCATGGCGTTCAGTTCTGCAGCGGGATATTCGTAGGGGAAGGCCACTTCCACGCCGCTGAAGCCGGCGCGTGCAGCCGCGGCGTACCGGTCCCACATCGGCAGCTCGGTGAAGAGCCAACGCAGGTTGGGGTCGAACTTCAACATCTTCTGGTGTCTCCTTGCGCGCATGCATCGGGGGCACATGGCGCAAGGGGCACTCTAAGGAGCCCGTTTGGCAAGAACAATCGAAAAATACTTGGCGTATTTTTGAGAGTTCCTTATCAATGCCGTCGAGCGCTGCCGACGCGCCGATTCACGACTCGCGCGCCAGCCACTGCCGCGGCGACTGCCCCAGCCGCTGGCTGAACCGCCGCGACAGCGCCGACGCGCCGGCATAGCCCAGTTCGTCCGCGATCTGCTTGACCGGGCGCCCGCTGCGCAGCGCGGCCTGGGCCAGCGTCAGCCGCCAGTCGGCCAGGTAGGCGGCCGGCGTCTGGCCGAGCACGGCCTTGAAGCGGGCGGCGAAGCTGCTGCGCGACATGCCGGCGTGGCGCGCCATCGCGTCCAGGCTCCAGGCCTCGCCCGGCGCCTCGTGCAGGGCCGTCAGCGCCCGCGCGAGGCGCGGATCGGCCAGGCCGGCGATGAGGCCCGGCTGCACACCGGCCTCGGCGGGATGGTCGAGCAGCCAGCGCAGCAACTGGATCAGCACCACCTCGAACAGCCGGTCGGCCAGCAGGCGCTGCCCGCAGCGCACGCGCTCGGTTTCCGCGAACAGCAGCTGCAGCGACATCGCCAGGCCCTCCACGCGCGCCAGGGGCAGCAGCACCAGCGGCGGCAGGGCGCGCGCCAGCGGGTTGGCGGCGCCGCCGCCGAAGTCCAGCTCGGCGCAGACGAAGTCCGAGCCGTCGGCCGGCGGGTTGTGGAACACGTGCGCCAGCGGCCGCGGATAGAACAGCAGGCTCGGTTCGCTCACCTGCAGGCGGCGCGGCAGGCCGCTGCGCGCCGCGTGGCGCAGCTCCAGCGAGCCGCTGCGCATCACGTGCAGGAAGCCGCGGCCCGGCTCGGCGGGAAAGGCGCTCACGCCGCACAGCGGCCCCTGGTGGAACAGGCGCGCATGCACGCGGCAGTGCTCCAGCAGGCCGGACAGGCGGTCCAGCGGCGCGGGGTCGGCAGGGATTGGACGATCTGGCATGAATTCCGGATGAATCGTGGCCAATGATACGGAGCCACGGTCGACACTGGCGTCGGCACATCGCCTCTATCGCAAAGGAAACGCACCATGACCCGTCTCTCCCTGATGGCCGCCGACGGCGGCACCGGCGAAGGCCGGCAACTGCTGGCCCAGATCCACGACGCCTTCGGCGCGACGCCCGCCATGTTCCGCGCCGTCGCCCATTCCACGGCGGCGCTCAAGAGCATGTGGGGCAGCTTCGGCGCGCTGGGTGCCGGGGTCATCCCGCCCCGGCTGGGCGAGCAGATCGCGGTGGCCGTCGCCGAGCGCAACGCCTGCCGCTACTGCCTGGCGGCGCACACCGTGCTGGGCCGCAAGGCGGGCGCCAGCGCCGACGAGATGGCGGCCGCGCAGCGCGGCGAGTCGGCGGATCCGCGCACGGCCGCCGCGCTGCGCTTCGCGCTGCGCCTGGTCGAGGCGCGCGGCCAAGTGGAGGCGGCCGAGGTCCAGGCGCTGCGCGACGCGGGCTTCAACGACGAGGAGATCGTCGAGATCGTGGCGCACGTGGCGCTGAACCTGTTCACCAACTACGTGAACCTGGCGTTCGACGTGCCGCTGGACTTCCCCGCCGTCGCGCTGCACCGGCAGGCGGGCTGAGGCCATGGCGCTCGAGCTGCGCGTCTCGCACTGGTTCAACACGCCGGCGCCGCCCACGCTGGCAGCGCTGCGCGGCCGCGTGGTCGTGCTGCATGCCTTCCAGATGCTGTGCCCGGGCTGCGTGGCCCACGGCCTGCCGCAGGCGCAGCGCGTGCACCGGTGCTTCCCGGCGGAGCAGCTCGTGGTGCTGGGCCTGCACACGGTGTTCGAGCATCACGCGGTGATGGGCAGCGCCGAGGCGCTGCAGGCCTTCATCCACGAGTACCGGCTGGACTTCCCCATTGGCATCGACCAGCAGCCCGACGGCGCCCGGGGCGTGCCGCTGACCATGCAGGCCCTGCAGCTGCGCGGCACGCCGAGCCTGGTGGTGCTGGACCGGCAGGGCGGCGTGCGGCTGCATCACTTCGGCGCCATCGACGACCTGCACCTGGGCGCGCTGCTGGGCGGGCTGGTGGCCGAGCCTGCCGGCGCGGTGCCAGAGGATGCACGCCCGTCGCAGGGATGCGAGGATGGAGGCTGCATGCCGCCTTCCGCTTCTCCCGCCCTATGAGTTCCGACCTGCACGATATCGGCCGCCTGCGTGCCGTGCTGACGGGCCCGGCACGCCCCACGGCGCGGCCCGGCCAGCGCAGCGCCATCGACAAGACGCCGTGCACGGGCGCGGTGGCGGCCGGGCCGCTCGGCCTGGCCGGCGACGAGCAGGGCGACCTGCGCGTGCACGGCGGCCCCGACAAGGCGGTGCATTGCTACGCCTGGGAGCACTACGCGGATTGGCGAGCGGCGCTGCCGCACGCCGCGGAGCGGCTGGCGCATCCCGGCGCCTTCGGCGAAAACTTCAGCCTGGAGGGCGTGACCGAGGCGCAGGTCTGCCTGGGCGACCAGTGGCAGGTGGGCAGCGCACGGTTCGAGGTCAGCCAGGGGCGGCAGCCCTGCTGGAAGCTCAACGACCGCTTCGGCGTGCCCGACATGGCGCAGCGTGTGCAGGAAGGCGGCCGTGCCGGCTGGTACCTGCGCGTGGTTCGGCCCGGCGAGGTGCGCGCGGGCGACGCGGTGCGGCTGCTGCGCCGCCCGTTCCCCGGCTGGAGCGTGGCCCGCCTGCTGGCGCTGATCGCCGAGCGCAACTGCGACCCCGCCGTGCTCGACGAGGTGCTCGCCCTGCCGCTGCCGCCTTCGTGGCGGCGGCTCTTCGGCCGACGGCGCGACCACGGCGGGGCCGAGGACTGGCGCGCCCGGCTGCAGGGCGACCCGGCCGGCCGCTGACGCGCCGCAGCGCGCGCGGGCTCACAGGATGGGGTCGGCCCCCGCCTGCACCGTGCCCACCGCATGCGTCTGCAGCCGCGCGTAGAGCCCGTCGGCCGCCATCAGTTGCGCATGGCTGCCCTGCTCGACGATGTGGCCGCGGTCCATGACGATGATGCGGTCGGCATGCTGGATGGTGGACAGGCGGTGCGCCACGATGACGGTGGTGCGGCCCTGCATCAGCCGCTGCAGCGCCTCCTGCACCTGCCGCTCCGACTCGGTGTCCAGCGCCGAGGTCGCCTCGTCCAGCAGCAGCACCGGCGCGTCGCGGTACAGCGCCCGCGCGATGGCCAGGCGCTGGCGCTGCCCGCCCGAGAGCTGCGTCGCGTTGTGGCCCAGCACGGTGTCGATGCCCTGCGGCAGGGCGGCCACGTGCGGCGCCAGGTTGGCCGCCTCCACGCAGCGCTGCACGCGCTCGCGGTCGACGGCCTGGCCCAGCGCCACGTTGGCGG
Organism: Xenophilus azovorans DSM 13620; assembly: GCF_000745855.1. Taxonomy (GTDB): domain Bacteria; phylum Pseudomonadota; class Gammaproteobacteria; order Burkholderiales; family Burkholderiaceae_C; genus Xenophilus; species Xenophilus azovorans. The sequence goes on along the minus strand of NZ_JQKD01000024.1, from coordinate 1,709 downwards.
CCAGGGTGTCGTTGAGCATCACCACGTCCTGGCTCACCAGCGCGAACTGCGCGCGCAGGCTGGCGAGCTGCCAGTCGGCGACGTCGGTGCCGTCCAGCAGCACCTGGCCGGCCGAGGGCAGCACGAAGCGCGGCAGCAGGTTGACCAGCGTGGTCTTGCCCGAGCCGGAAGGGCCGACCAGCGCGACCACCTCGCCGGGCCGGATCACGAGGTTCAGGCCGTCCAGCGCGCGCGCGTCATCGTCGTCGCGGTAGTTCACGCGCACGTTGCGCAGCTCGATGCCGCCGCTGGCGCGCGCCAGCGCGAAGCGGCCCCCGGTCTCCGAGGGCGTGTCGTCGATCAGGCCCAGCCCGCGCTCCAGCGCCGCCAGGCCGCGGGTGATCGGGTTGGCCATGTCGGCCAGGCGGCGGATCGGCGCGATCAGCATCAGCATCGCGGTGATGTAGGCGACGAAGCCGCCCACCGAGAGGCCCTGCTTGCTGCTTTGCCACAGCGCGATCATCACCACCACCGACAGCGCCACGGCCGCGAAGAGCTGCGTGAGCGGCGTCATCGCCGCCGAGGCGATGGTGGACTTGACCGCCAGCCGGTTGAGCTGGTGCGACAGCCGCTCGAAGCGCGCCGCCTGCGCGTCCTGCGCGCCGTGCAGGCGGACCATGCGGTGCGCCAGCACGTTCTCCTCGACCACGTAGGCCAGCTCGTCGGTGGCGGCCTGGCCCTGCCGCGTCAGGCGGTACAGGCGCCGCGAGAGCAGCTTCATGATCCACGACACGCCCGGCACCAGCACCGCCACCACCAGCGTGAGCTTCCAGTTCAGGTACAGCAGGTACAGCAGCAGCGCGATCACGGTGAAGCCGTCGCGCGAGAGGCTCAGCAGCGCCTGCACCAGCAGCACGCCGCCGGTCTGCACCTCGTAGACCACGGTGTTGGACAGGGCGCTGGCGGACTGGCGCGAGAACAGCCCCATCTCGGCCGACAGCAGGCGCTCGAAGAGCACGCGGCGCAGGCGCTGCATGCCTTCGTTGGCGATGCGCGCCAGCGCGTACTGCGAGACGAACTGCGCCACGCCGCGCACGGCGAACAGCAGGACGATCGCCGCCGGCACCATCCACAGCGCCAGCCGGCCCTGGGTGAAGCCGCGGTCCAGCAGCGGCTTCATCAGCGCGGGCATCAGGGGCTCGGTGAGGGCGGCCATCATGGCGGTGACGACGCCGATGGTCCACCACCGGCGCGAACCGCCGAACCAGGTCATCAGCCGGCGCAGCCGGTGCGTGAGGGGAGGGCGCTCGCTCGCGGCGGCGGGGGTGGGCTGCATGGGCGGGGATTCTATGAAGCCGCCCCGGGGCGCCAGCCCGGCGGCCTTGTATCTTTAAGCCTCGGACCGGCTCGGGTAGCCCGAGCGGCCTCTGGGATGCGTGAAGCCCGTGACTGAGCACTGGGCGCCTGAGCCGGACCGTCCTTTCTTGCAGCCCGAACGGTTGTAGGAACTTGAAGTTCGCATAGACAAGGATGGGAGTGAGAGGACGTGTCCGACTGTGTTTTTATCGGTATCGATGTCTCCAGCCAGACGCTGGAGGTCGCCAGCAGCGACCAGGCCAAGACCTGGCAGCTCGCCAATGACGTCAGCGGCATCGAGCAACTCGTCCACCAGGCCATGGCCCTGGCGCCGGCCCTGGTGGTGTTGGAGGCCACTGGCGGCTACGAGTTCG